>NZ_JBIRRE010000004.1:500297-635314 GCF_044333555.1 Streptomyces sp. NPDC020965 | reverse complement strand
CCGCGCCGCGGGCGGGGGCCCCCCCCCCCCCCCCCCCCCCCCCCCGCGGCCCCCCCCCCCCCCCCGGGCGCCGCCCCCGCCCCCCGCCCCGCCCCCCCCCCCCCCCCCCCCCCCCCCCCCGCGGCCGTGTCGGCGATTCCCGTACGGCGTGCTTCCCGTACGGCGTGATTCCCGCACAACCCATACCGGTCAGGAGAAGTGGTGGCAGAGGGGAAAGGAACCGCGGCGCCGATGTGGCTCGTCGCGTTGTTCCTGTCGATATTCACGTTCTTTACGGACGACCATGTGATCGCGGGGATACTTCCCGAGCTGGCGGCGGGGCTCTCGGTCTCCGAGGCACTCGCCGGACAGCTCGTCACGGTGTTCTCGCTGACCATCGCGGTGGTCACCCCCCTGGCCGGACTGCTGCTCTCCCACGTCGCCCGGCGCGCGGTGATCCTGGGCTCGCTGGCCGTCTTCATCGCCGCCAATCTGGCCGCCACCGCGACCGACTCGTACGCGGTGATGGTGGGACTGCGGATCGCCGCCGCACTGGCCGCCGCCGCGGCCACCCCGCTGATCTTCGCCAGCACCGCCGAACTGGCACCCCCCGAACGCCGTGGCCGGTATCTGTCGGTCCTGGCGATCGGAGTCACCGGCTCCATCGCCTTCGGGGTTCCGCTGGGCAGTTGGATCGGCACCAGCCTCACCTGGCAGGCCACCTTCGGCGCGATGGCGGCCCTGGGCGCGGTGAGCCTGCTGCTCGTCGCCCTCTTCCTGCCCGCGACCGAACCGTCGGCCCCGCTGCCCCTGCGACAGCAGGTCCGTGCGCTGTCCGCCCGGCCGATCTCCCTCGCCCTCACCGGCGGCGCGCTCGCGATCATGGGCTCGGTCATGCTGCTGACCTACCTCGTCCCCTATCTCCAAGGCGTGCTCACCACCGACGACGGGGTACGCGGCCTGGTCTTCGCCGTGCTCGGGATAGCCGGCACCGTCGGCGTCTTCGCCGGCGGCTACGCCACCGACCGGCTCGGCGCCGACCGCACCATCCGGCTGGGTCTCGGCGCCTTCACCGTCGTGGTGCTCGCCCTGGCGGTGGTGTGGTGGGTGCGGCCCGTACCGCTGGCGGTCCTCCTGCCGCTGGTCGCCCTCTGGGGCGCCCTCGCCTACCTCAGCTCGCCCGCCGTCCAGACCCGGCTGCACCAGGTCGCTGGCGACCTCACTGCCCAGGCCCTGGCCCTCAACACCAGCTTCGGCTACCTCGGCATCGCCATCGGCGGGGCGCTGGGCGGGGTCATCGTCTCCCGGCTCGGCGCCGGCTGGCTCCCCGTCGCCACCGCCATCACCTCCGTACTCGCGCTGGCGCTGATCACCCTCGCGTTCCGGCCGCCGTCCCCCACCGCCGTACCCCGTGGCGCCGGCCACGAGCAAGGAGCGCCCCAGTGAACCCGACGACCACCGAGGCCGACGCGCCCGCCGCCGCCCGGAGCGGGGAGGACCCACCGGGGACGGAACAGCCACCCGCTCCCGCGCCACCCACCGACGCCCCCGCCACCCTGGGCGCGCTGCTGCGGCCGGTGCGCGGACCGCTCGGCGCCAGCGCCGCACTCGCCGCCGTCGCCGCCTTCGCGGGCGTCGTCCCGCTGATCTGCCTGGTGGAGCTGGCCCAGGTGCTGCTCCCCGGCGTGCGCGGCGGCGCCGTGGACGAGGGGGCCGCGTGGACCGCGGCCGGAATCGCCGCCGGCGCCCTCGCCCTGCGCCTGATCCTGATGCTCGCCGCGTCGACCGTCTCCCACCTGGCCGACGTACGCCTGGGTTCCTCGGTGCGCCGGGCGGTCGTCCGCAGGCTCGGCCGGGTGCCGCTGGGCTGGTTCACCGACCGCAACTCGGGACTGGTGAAGAAGGCCGTCCAGGACGACGTGGGCGCCCTCCACCACCTGGTGGCGCACTCGGTCACCGAACTGACCACGGCCGTCGTGGTCCCCACCACCATCCTCGGCTATCTGCTGCTCACCGATCCGCTGATGACGGTCGTCACCCTGCTGCCCGTCTGCGCGGGCCTGCTCGGACTGAAGATCGCCACCCGGGGCACCACCGAGAAGATGGTGGAGTACGCGGGCTCCCTGGGCCGGCTCGGCTCGGTGACCGTGGGCTTCGTCGACGGCATCACCGAGGTCAAGTCGTTCTCCACCATCGGAAGCGCCCACCGGGCCTACCGGGAGGCCGCCGACGACTTCGACAGCAGGCACCACGACTGGATGCGGTCGAGTTCGGCGGGCGCCACCTTCATGGAGATCGCCCTCTCCCCGATGACCCTGCTGCTGACGACGACCGTCGCGGGCGCCGCCCTGCTGCGCGCCGGCTGGCTCGACGGGCCGCTGGAGCTGCTGCCGTTCATCGTGCTGGGGCTCGCCATTCCCGCGCCCGTCCTGGCGGTCGGGTTCAACTACCACGCGCTGCTCGCCGCCCGGGGCGCGGCCGACCGGGTCCGGCAGATCCTCGCCGAACCGGAACTGCCGTCGGTGCCGCACGGACCGGCGCTGCCCGCCACCGGCTCCACCATCCACTTCGACGCGGTGGACTTCGCCTACGGCGACACCACCGTGCTGCACGGGATCGATCTGACCCTCGCGCCGGGCACGATGACGGCCCTGGTCGGCCCGTCCGGCTCCGGCAAGTCGACGCTCGCGAAACTGCTGGCCCGCTTCCACGACCCGGTCGCCGGCCGGGTCACCGTCGACGGCACCGATCTGCGCCGGCTGCCCTTCGCGGATCTGTACGAATACGTCGGCTTCGTCTTCCAGGACACCACACCGCTGCGGCTGTCACTGCGCGACAACATCCGGCTCGCCCGGCCCGACGCCGATGACGACGACGTGATGCGGGCGGCCCGCGCGGCGCACATCGCGGACGTGATCGAACGGCTGCCCAAGGGGCTGGACTCGGTCATCGGCACGGACGCCACCCTCTCCGGCGGCGAATCCCAGCGCGTCGCCATCGCGCGGGCGATCCTCGCCGACCGCCCCGTCCTCATCCTCGACGAGGCGACGTCCGCCGTGGACCCCGACAGCGAGGCCGGCATCCAGCAGGCGCTGAACGCCCTCGTCGCCGACCGGACGGTGCTGGTGGTGGCGCACCGGCTGCACACCGTCCGCCACGCCGACCAGATCGTCGTCCTCGACGGCGGCCGGATCGCGGCCCGGGGCACCCATGACGAACTGCTGTGCGGCGGCGGCCTCTACCCGGCGCTGTGGGCGGCCCACAACGGCGAGCCCACGGAGCCCGCCGCCCCGGCCGGTCCCACGGAGCCCGATCCTCCGGCCGACCCTTCGGGAAACACCCCCGGGGCCGAGAGCCGCGCCGACCACGCCGACCGCCGGGAAGGACCCGCACCACGATGATCCGCGATCTGCACACCCTCCTCGACGACACCGGACGGCGCCAACTACGCGCCCTGATCGCACGGATCACCGCCGCCGCCGTCCTCCAGGCCCTCGCCGGCTGCACCCTGATTCCCCTGCTCAGCGCCGTGTTCACCGAGGACTGGGACCGCACCTGGACCTGGGCGGGAGTCCTCGGCGCCCTCGTCGTCGCCCACCACCTGCTGATCCTCCGCAACCACCTCGCCTCGGGCGAACTGTCCAGCAGACTGCTCCGGCTGCTCCACACCCGGCTGGGCGAGACACTGACCACCATCCCGCTCGGCTGGTTCGGCCCCGGCCGCTCCGCCGGCGTCAACCGGCTCGTCACCAAGACCGCCATCGACGTGGCCACCGCCCCCGCGCACCTGATCGCCCCGGTCGTCACGGCCTTCGTCACACCGGCGACCATCATCGCCGTCACCCTCGCCGTACGCTGGGAGATCGGCCTCGCACTGCTCGTCGGCGCCCCCCTGCCGCTGCTCGCCTACCGGCTCTACCTGCGGGTCATCGAACGCGTCGAGGCCGACTGGGAGGCCGGCACGAACCGCGCGTCGGCACACGTCCTGGAGTACGCCACCCAGCAGCCGGTGCTGCGCGCCTACGGCCGTACGGGGGACGAGGACGGGCCCCTGGGCGCCGCCTTCACCGAACAGGACGCCCAGGCCCGCCGCATGGTGCTCGGCAACTCGGCCGCCAGCGCGCCCCTGTTCCTCGCACTACAGACGGTGCTGACGGCAGTCCTGGCCCTGGTCGTGCACCTGTCCCTCGCCGGCGACGCGGACATCGCGGTCCTCCTGGCCGTCATGGTGCTCGCGGTCCGGTTCGTGGAGCCCCTCACCGCCGTGGCCGAGGTCGCCGGCGGACTGCGGATCGCGGCGGTCGGTATGCGCAGGTTCCAGGAGCTGCTGGCCGTGGAACCGCTGCCGGAGCCCGTGAACCCCGCCGAGCCGGGCGCCCCCACGCTCGAGTTCCGCGATGTCACCTTCGGCTACGAGACCGACCACCGGGTGCTCGACTCGCTGTCGTTCCGCGCCGCCCCCGGCACGCTGACCGCGCTGGTGGGGCCCTCCGGGGCGGGCAAGTCCACGGTCCTCGCCCTGATCGCCCGGTTCTACGACCTCGCCCCCGGCGACGGCACGGTACTCGTGGGCGGCCGGGACATCCGCGAACTGGGCACCGAGGCACTGATCCGCCAACTGTCCCTGGTCTCCCAGGACCCGTACCTCTTCGAGGACACCATCGAGAACAACATCCTGCTGGCCCGGCCCGGAGCGACCCGGGACGAGCTGGAGCGGGTGGCCCAACTGGCCCGGGTGGACGAGATCGTCCAGCGGCTGCCCGACGGCTGGCGGACCCGGGTCGGCGAGGGCGGTTCCACCCTGTCGGGCGGCGAGCGGCAGCGGGTGTCGATCGCCCGCGCCCTGCTGAAGGACGCCCCGATCGTCCTGCTCGACGAGGTGACCTCGTCCCTCGACGCGGCGAACGAGAGGCTGGTGCAGCAGGCCATCGCCGGGCTGGCACGGGACCGGACGGTCCTCGTGGTCGCCCACCGCCTCCAGACCGTCCGCGACGCCGACCGCATCATCGTCCTCGAAGAGGGGCGGCTGACCGAGTCGGGCACCCACACCGAACTGCTGGCGCACGACGGCACCTACCGCCGCTTCGTGGCCGGCCGCGAACAGGCGGACGCCTGGCGGCTCACCCCCCACTGACCCGATCCACACCACCTTCCGGAACCACTCACCCCCAAGGAGCACCCACCATGTCCACGAACCCCTTCGACGACGAGAACGGTCGATTCCACGCGGTCGTCAACGACGAGGAGCAGTACGCCCTGTGGCCCGTCTTCCGGGACGTGCCGCCCGGCTGGCGCACCGTCTTCGGCGAGGCATCGCGCGCCGAGGTGATCCAGTACATCGAGGAGAACTGGACCGATATGCGCCCGCTGAGCCTGCGCGAGGCGATGGCCGCCGACACCGCGGCCCACTGACCGTCCGGGCCGGCCGCGGCCACACCGCGGCCGGCCCCTCCGCCCCCCGTTTACGAAATCTATGAAGAACGCGCGCCCGCGCGGGAACGACCGATCACCAGCGAGAGGTGAGGAACACCCGGTGGCCCCCAGCCCCAAGCAGGACATCGCCCAGGTCCTGGCGCTCGGCCCCCTCCAACGGGGGCTGTACTCACTGAACAGAATGCTCCACAGCGCGCCCGCGCCCGACCCCGGCGGCGCCGCGGACCCCGGCGCCGCGGACGTCTACGCCATCGCCGTACTCACCGACTTCCACGGACCGCTGGACACGGAACGGCTGCGCCGCGCCCTCACCGCGGTCCTCGCCCGCCATCCGCAGTTGCTCGCCCGGTTCTGGGACGAGGGACTGCCCCACCCCGTACAACTGGTCCCGGCGACCGTGGACTTCCCCTGGCGGGAGGTGACGATGACCCCCGAGGAGTTCCAGGCGTACACACACACCGCGCAGTACGAGCCCTTCGACCTGGCCGAGGGCCCCCCGCTGCGCGCCACCCTCGCCGCGCTCGGCCCCGATCACCACCGGCTGCTGGTGGTCTTCCACCACATCGTGCTCGACGGCTGGTCTGTGCCCCTGCTCTGGCGGGAGCTGGCCGACCGCTACACGGCGGACGAACCCGGGCCCGTCACACCGTCACCCGCGTACCCCGAGTACATCGGCTGGCTGCAACGGCGGGACCGGGAGGCATCGCTGCGCAGATGGCGGGAGATGCTCGCCGGGGTGGACGAGCCGACGGTGGTCGCCACCACGGCGCCCCCCGGCGTCGCCGGCCGGCCCCGGCTGACCATGCGCGCCCTGGAGGGGCCCGAGCTGGACGCGCTCCTCGCCCGGGTACGGTCGCTCAACCTCACGGTCAACACGGTCGCCCAGGTGGCCTGGGCGGTGCTGCTGCACCGGCTGACCGGCCGCGAGGACACCACCTTCGGGGTGACGGTCTCCGGCCGGCCGGAGGAGGTCCGGGGCATCGAATCGTCCATCGGGCTCTTCATCAACACGGTCCCCGCCCGCGTCACGCTCCGACCCGACGAGCCGCTCGGCGAGCTGTGCCGGCGCGTTCAGCGCGACGCCGCCGAACAACGGGCCCACGGGTACGTGGGGTTGAGCGAGATCCAGCGGGAGGCCGGGGCGGGCGACCTCTTCGACACCATGATGATCTTCCACAACACGCCGAAGGGAACGGCGCGGGACACCCTCGACCTCGGGCAGGGGGTGACGATGGCACCCGTCCTCATGGACAGCTACACCCACTACCCGCTGACGGTGGTCCCGTTCCTCCTCGACGGGCGGCTGTACGTCAATGTCGACCATGTCGACGCGCACCTCGGCGGACTCGACGCCGGGCGGCTCGCCGAACGCTTCCTGCAACTGATGCGGGAGATCGCCCGCGACCCCGCGCGCACCCACCGTGACCTGGACATCCTGCTGCCCCACGAGGCGGCGGAGCTGCGCGCGGCGGCCGGCCGGGTCGACCCGCTGCCGGCCCCGGCCCCCCTGCCGGCCGACCACGGCGTCCACCGGGCCTTCGAACGCGCCGTCGACCGGCATCCGTCGCGCACCGCCGTCATCGACGCCGGGGGGGAGCTCGACTACGGGACGCTGGACCGCTGGGCCAACTCCGTCGCGCACCGGCTGCGCGCCCTCGGCGTCGGACCGGAGACCCGGGTCGCGGTGGCGCTGCCACGGACCCGCGCCTTCTTCGTGGCCCTGCTCGCCGTGCTGAAGGCCGGGGGCACCCTCGTACCGCTCGACCTGTCCGCGCCGGTGGACCGGAACGCCACCATCGTCGGACTCGCCGGGGCCCGGGTGCTCATCGCCGAACCGGGGGAGCAGGACTGGTGGTCCGGCGAGCGCTGCGCGACGGGCCGTGAGGCGCCCGCGGCCGACGGGCCGGACACCGTGCGGCCCGTCGGCCGCACCACCGCCGACCAGGCGGTGCACACCGTGTTCACCTCCGGCTCCACGGGCGAGCCGAAGGGCGTCATCGCCACCCACGGCGGGCTGCTCGCCCTCCTGGCGGCGCACCGGGAGGAGATCTACGGACCTGTCGTCGGCGACACCGGACGGGTGCTCCGGGTGGGCCACGGCTGGTCGTTCGCCTTCGACGCGAGCTGGCAGCCCCAGCTCGCCCTGCTCAGCGGCCACACCGTGGTCCTCTTCGACGAGGAGGACCAGCGCGATCCGTACCGGCTGGTGCGCGGCGTCCGTGAGCACGGGGTGGACATGCTGGACACCTCGCCGTCGATGCTGGGCCGGCTGGCCGACGCGGGACTGATCGAGGGCGACCGCTGCCCGCTGGCCGTGCTGGCGCTGGGCGGCGAGGACATACCCCGCAGCGCCTGGGACGTGCTGGCCGGACTCCGGGGCACCCGGGTGCACAACTTCTACGGTCCGACGGAGATCACCGTCGAGGCCGTCAACGCGCTCGTCGTCGCCGGTGAGGAACCCCAGATCGGCGCCGCGGCGCCCGGGTCGACCGCCCAGGTGCTCGGCCCGGACCTGCGGCCGGTACCGGTCGGGGTGCGCGGCGAGCTGTATCTGGGCGGACTCCAAGTGGCGCGCGGCTACCAGGCCCGGCCGGCCCTCACCGCGGAACGGTTCGTACCCGACCCGGTCACCGGCGAGCGGCTCTACCGCACCGGCGACGTGGTCCGGCGCAACGCGGCGGGCCGGCTGGTCTTCCTCGGCCGGGCCGACGACCAGGTGAAGATCCGTGGCTACCGGATCGAACTGGCCGAGGTGGTGGCCGCGCTGGAGACCCGGCCCGACATCGCCCGCGCCGTGGTGCTGGCGCGGCCGGAGGCCCGGGGGCGCGTCCTGGTGGCGTATGTGGTCGCCACCGAGGAGGTGCGGTCGGCGGGCGGCCGGCTGGATCCGGTGGAGCTCCGGGAGGACCTGGCACGGCGCGTTCCGCACTACATGGTGCCCGCCCGGTGGGTGGAGCTGGACTCCATCCCCCTCACGGTCAACGGCAAGGCTGATCTGCGGGCGCTGCCCCGGCCCACCGGCGACGGATCCACCGGCGGTGGTTCCCGGCCGCCGGCGGACGACACCGAGCGCGCGATCCTCACGGCGGCGCGCGCCCTGCTGGACGAGCCGGGTCTCGGCGTCGACGACGATATGTTCCACCGGGGGATGGACAGCATCGCCACCATCACGCTCGTGGGTGAACTGCGGCGGGCCGGGCTGAGCTGCACCCCCCGGCAGATCGCGGTCCACCGCACCCCGGCCGAACTTGCCCGCGCGATCACCGCCACCGCCGCCGCCGTTGACACCGATCCTGACGCCGATACTGCCGGTGCCGGGCCGGCCCGGGTACGCACTCCGGCGCTGGAGTGGATGCGGCGGCTCGGTTCCTACCGGCGGTTCGCCCAGTCCCAACTGATCACCCTGCCGCGGGACATCACCACGGACGAGGTCACCCGCGTCCTGGAGCGGGTCCGCGCGGCCCATCCGCAGCTCACCGCCCGTACCGTGTACGAGGCGGACGGCGGACTCGCCCTGGTCCCGACCGCGCCCGACGCCGTGCCCGAGGTCCTGGTGGTGGAGGAGCATCCGCGACTGACCCCGCAGGCGGTCCTGGGGAGCGCGCGGCGCGTATGGGAGCGGCTCGACCCGGCCGCCGGCGCGATGATGGTGGGCGTCTTCCTGCGGGAGACGGAGACCGGGGTGCGGCGGCTCTTCCTCGCCGTGCACCACGCGGTGGTGGACATCGTCTCCTGGCACGTCCTGCTGGCGGACTTCGCCGCCGCCCACGATTCCCCCGGGAGCCCGCTGCTCGCGGAGCGCACCACCATGGCGGAGTGGTCCCGCGCGCTGGCCGCGCGGGCTGCCGGTCCCGCGACGCGCGGCCAACTGCCCTACTGGGAAGGGGTGGCCCGGGAGTACGAGCGGGCGCCGAGACTGGCGCGCCGGATCGCCGACCCCTCGGTGCACACCCGGGGGCGGCTGGTGTCGCACCGGGTGACGGTGGACGCGGCCACGACCGGGGCGCTGCTACGGTCCGCGCGCACCACCCCCGAGGGCGCGCTGCTCACGGCGGTGGCCCTGGCGGAGGCCGGCTGGCGGGCCCGGCGCGGGCATCCGGCGGACAGCGGGCTCACGGTGGTGCGCGAAGGACACGGACGGCGGGACGATCTGATCGCCACCGCCACCGCCACCGCCACCGCCACCGCCACCGCCGCCACCGACACCTCGCGGACCGTGGGTTGGTTCAATGTGTTCCACCCCGTCGTCCTGGACGCCCGCCCGGACGGGCGGCTGACGCCCCAGGGGGCGCGCGACGACCGGGCGGCGGCGCTGGCGCTGCTGGCGAAGGTGGCGCGGGAGCTGGCCGAGGTGCCGCACGGCGGGTTCGACCACGGTCTGCTCGGTGCGGCGGTCGCGGTACGGGCCGAAGTGTTCTTCAGCTATCTGGGCCGGCTGGACCAGGTCGTCGGCACCGGTGACGGCCGGCCGTGGACGCTGGTGGTCGATGACGAGCTGCGGGACGCCTTCCCGCGCGACAGCGAGCCGGACGCGGCCCAGCCGTACCCGCTGGAGCTGGTGTCCGCCGTCCACCCGGGGCCGGATGGACCGGTGGTGGAGGCGGAGTGGCGGTACGACCCCGGTGTCTGCGACGCGGGGGACATTCATGAGCTGGCCGGCCTGTGGCGGGACGCGCTCGACGCGCTCGCCACGGCGGTCGTGGGCAAGGAGAGGACAGGCGCGTGACAGGGACCGTCGAACTCGGGGGAATCACCCTCGCGTACGAGGAATTCGGCGCCGGGGAACCGGTCGTGCTGGTCATGGGGGCGGGCTCGCCCGGCCGGGTGTGGCGCGCCCACCAGGTGCCGGCGCTGGTGGCCGCGGGACTGCGGGTGATCATCTTCGATGCCCGGGGAGTGGGCGGCAGCTCGCCCTGTCCCGAGGGGTTCACCCTGGACGACCTCACCGACGATCTGGCCGGACTGGTGGCGAAGGTGGCCCAGGGGCCGGCCCATGTGGTGGGCACCTCGCTCGGTGCCCGGGTGGCCCAGCAGTTGGCGCTGGTCCGGCCGGATCTGGTGAACCGGCTCGCCCTACTGGCGACCCGGGGGCGAACCGACGCGGCGCTGTCGGCGTTCGCCCACGCCCAGATGGCCCTGCACGACCACGCGGTCGCGCTGCCTCCGGAGGCGCGGGCGGCGCTGGGCGCGCTGGCGAATCTGTCACCCGCCAGTCTGCGGGACGAGATCGAGGCGGAGGACTGGCTCGCCGTCCTGGCCATGGCGCCCGAGACGCCGTCGGCGGGGGTCCGGGCGCAGTTCGCCGCGGCGCTCACCGGGTTCCCGCCGAGCGTCTCCGCGTTCGCCGGGATCACCGCGCCGACCCTGGTGGTCTCGTTCGCCGACGACCGACTGTCCCCGCCGCATCTGGGCCGGGAGATGGCGGCGGCCGTGCCGGGCGCCCGGTCGGAAGTGGTGGCCGACACCGGGCACTTCGGCTATCTGGAACGGCCCGCCGAGGTGAACCGGCTGCTGGTGGAGTTCCTGACGGGGGCCTGAGGCGCGCGGACGCGGTCGCGGTCGCCCGGGGGCAGGTCCCCCGGGCGACCGCTTTCCGCCCCGCACGGCCGGGGGATACCGCCTCCGCGTGCGGGGGCCCCGGGTCACCGCGTCAGGCTGCCGGGCCGGGCGACCGCGTCAGGCTCTGGTACGCGGCGACCGGGACCGCGTCAGGCTCTGGTGCCCACGGCGACCGCGTCCGGGTGCCGGGCCCGGACGTCGCGTCAGGCTGCCGCGTGCCGCGTGCCGCGTGCCGGTGTTGGTGCTGGTGCTGGTGCTGGTGCTGGTGCCGGGACAGGTGGGGGCGGGGCGGGACCGGGTGGGACCGGCCCCCGGGGTGAACTCCCCGCCGCGCGGCACACTCACGACGAGTCGCGCGCCAGCCTGCGCCGTTCCCGCCGGTTGGGATGGCGGATCACGACGCCCGCCAGGCCGCCGGTGCCGGAGAGACGGATCAACGGTGTGCCGGGCAACCGGTCCGGGGTGGTCTCGTCCCGCAGACCGCCGAATTCGGCTTCCAAATCGTCGGTCTCGGCGGCCCAGCTATCGGGGATGACGATCGTGACGCCGGACGTCTCGCCGTGCGCCTCTATGTCGATCTCCGGCCGGTTGCAGTCGGTCTCGGTGAAATCGAGCAGGACGCCGGCCACCCCGCCGTGCGCCGTGACCCGCGAGGGCACCTTCCAGCGCCCGGCACGCGTCGCGCCGGTGTACCCGCCCTTGACGACCAGCGGTTGACCCGGATCGGGCGCGGCCACGGGCGGCAGATCGGCGGTGACCCGCGCCAGATCCCCCCGGGTCAGGGCCCCGAGCGCCCGCTCCAGCCGCGAGTCCAACTCGGTGAAGCTGATGCGGCCGTCGACCGCGGCCCCCTTCAACCGTTCCACCACCGCCTCACGCTCCTCGTCGGAGGCGCGCGTATCACTTCGGGAGCCGGGTTCCGGCAGCTCAGGTGTCATGGCCCAACGATACGGAGCGAGGGCGCGGCGGAACAACGCGTACCGAACCGAACCCCGAACCGAACCCCGGCCCGCCCCGCGCCCCCTCGTACCGCCCGCGCATCCTCCCCGTATCCCCATCCCCGCCGCCCACCGGCTCCCGGGCCGCCGTCCACCGGTTACTGGCCCGCGGCCCGCTCCATGACCGGTGTGAAGTCCCGACCGGCGATGTGGCGGTCTCCCTGCTCACCGCGCGTCGCGCCCTCAACGCCGCCTGGGCGCTGCTGGCCGCGGGCGGCGTCTTCCTGGTCAACTACCGCCCGGCGGAGACGCTGTCCACGACCGGCATCGCCTTCGCCCTCGCCTCCGCCGTCTGCTGGGCCGCCCACATGCTCATCGGCGCCCATGCGGCCACTCACCTTCGGGGGCGGAACATCCTGGGCCCCGCGAGCCTCTGGGCGGCGCTGCTCGTCGTGCCCTTCGCCGTGGCCGCCGAGCCACGAGCCTTCCTCGACTGGCGGGTGCCATGCGCCGGATTGGCCGTGGCCTTGCTGAGCAGCGCCCTGGCCAACTCCCCGGAACTCAAGGCGCTCCAGCGCATCCCGCCGGGTACCTTCGGTGTCCTCGTCAGCCTCGAACCGGTCATGGCAGCCGTCATCGGACTCGTCGTCCTCGATCAGCGACTCACCTGGGCGCGGTGGCTGGCCACGGTCCTCACCGTCACCCGTGGTGCGGGGTTCAAGGGCTGCGGACAACTGATCAACCTTTCGCACGGAGGGCGGATCGACCTCTCGCACGGAGGGCGGTGAACCGGCCGCGGGCCTGTCTCGTGCCTTTCCCCGCTCCCCGCGCCGTACCCCGGAATCACGCGTCCCGCGGCCCCGGTTCAGGTGATTGCCTGGCCAAGGACCCGTTCACCTATCGTTGTTCCGCATGACCCACACCGATATCGAGATCACCGCGGAACTGGTCCGGGAGCTGCTGCTCGACCACCACCCCGATCTGGCCGACCGCCCGCTGAGCCTCGGCGCCCTCGGTTGGGACAACCAGGTCTGGCGGCTCGGCGACGACCTCGCCGTCCGGCTGCCCTGGGCCACGGAGTCCGCGGACGAGCTGCTGCGCAAGGAGTACGCCTGGCTGCCCGACCTCGCCCCTGACCTGCCGCTGCCGGTCCCCGTACCGCAGCGCCTCAGCGAACCCGCCGAGCGGTTCCCCCGCCCCTGGATCGTCACCACCTGGGTACCGGGCACGCCCGCCGACCGCGCGCCCGTCACCCGCGCCACCGAGGCGGCCGACGCCCTCGCCGCCTTCCTGACGGCACTTCACCGGCCGGCCCCGGCCGGTGCGCCCATCGGTCGTGGCCGCGGGGGACGGCTGGCCGACGGAGCCGAGTTCTTCACCGAACAGCTCACCTCGGCCACCGAACGGGGACTGATCCCCGACCCGAACGCCGTCCGCGCGGTCTGGGAGGATGCCGCCGCCGCGCCCGACTGGGCCGGACCGCCCGTCTGGCTCCACGGCGATCTGCATCCGGCCAACATCCTCACGGCGGACGGCACCTTCTGTGGCGTGATCGACTTCGGAGACCTCTGCGCGGGCGATCCGGCCTGTGACCTCGCCGCCTCCTGGATCCTGCTGCCGGACGGCGCCGCCGACCGCTTCCACGGCGGCTACCGGCCGGCAGCAGACGCCGCCACCCTGCGCCGCGCCCGCGGCTGGGCGGTGGGGCGTGCCCTCAGCGGCATCCTCATCGGAGACGCCGGAGTCCACGGCCGCCCCGGCGGCAAGGCCACCTGGGGCCCGCCCGCCCACGCCGCGCTACGGCGGCTGGTCGCCACGGCTCGCTGAACGACCGGGCCGGACGGGCTGTGTCAGGTCGGATCTCAGGGAGTGCAGACGACACGCATGCACTGAGCGGCCTGGCCGTTGTTGCTGGCCTGGTTCCCGCCGCCGTCGATGTTGCCCAGGTCGGCGTAGACGCCCCAGCTCTTGTTGTCACGGGCGATGTTGCCCTGGATGGTCTGACCGGACTTCGAGACGTGGATGCCGTCGCCCTGGTTGGTGTTGGTGGTGTTGCGGACCAGTTGGTTGCCGGCTCCGGGCGTCGCGTCGCCGACGATGTAGATGCCCCGTGAGCCGTTCTGGTTGGCCTGGTTGAGCTGCAGGTTGTTACCGGTGGAGAGTCCCAGGCTGATCCCGTTCCCGGTGGTGTTGTTCGCGATGTTGGAGTGGATCACGTTGTTGTTGGCGGAACTCAATTCGAGGCCGCCGGTGTTCCTGCTGACGTCATTTCCGGTGACCGTGTTGGAGTGGGCCGACTGGAGGACGATTCCACTGTCACCGTTGGCGTGGAGGTTGTTGGACAGTAATCGGTTTCCGGTGGAGTCGGAGACGATCATTCCGGCATCCGCGCTCTGGGTGGCGGAGTTGCCCTGGACGAGGTTGCCGTTCGAGCCGAGCAGTAGGAGTATCGCGCCGTCCCTGCTGCTGCCGATGGTGTTGGCCAGCAGGGTGCTGCCGGTGGAGCTCTCCAGGACCAGACCGGCGCCGCCACTGCCGGTGATCCGATTTGCCTCGACGCGGTTGTTGGCGGACTTCTGAACGAAGACGCCCAGGTTCTGATTGTTGGATATCGTGTTGTCGGCTATCACGCTGCTGCCCGAGCCGCCGATGACCGTGACACCCCGGTGCGCCTGTCGGTCGATGACATTGCCGCGTATACGGTTGTTGAGGTGGGCTCCATTGAGTTCGACGCCGGCGAATTCATTGGAGTGGATGGTGAGCTTCTCGACGATATTGCCTGCTGTGCCGGGGTTGAGCCGTACTCCGTAATCGAATTGCTGTACCTGGGCGGGGGCGCTACTGCTGTTGGTGATGGTGGCGTTGCCGAACCCGTCGTTGCGTATCCCGACACCCAGACCGACGCCGTCGACGGTGTGTCCGTTGAGGTTGATGGTGATTCCGGCACGGCCGACGACCAGACCGTCGCCGGGACAGTTGATCAGATCGGCAGTGAGGACGACGCTGGTCGTGACTGTCTGACCGCAGGAGAGCGGCGCGGCGTGCGCCGCGGGCGCGGGCGCCAACACGCCGAACAGCGTGGTCGCCCCCACCGCCGCGAACCATCTTGAGGAAAGCTTCCTGGAAAGACGGATCATGTCGAGACTCCTTCTGTCGTGGAGTTGCTCACCGGCCTCGCGGGCCAGGCATGGACCCGTGAGGGTTGCGACGGGACGGGTGGCCCGCCTCTCGCACAGGGTCAAGCGAAAACCTTCCGACGGCTATGAAGCGGCAAAGAATGACCTAAGCCGGGGGAAGATTGACTGAATCGCCCGATTTTCATACCCCGATGAGCGCGGGATGCGGCCACTGCCGCGGGGAAGGCGTCTGGTTCGAGGGGGGCGAGGGGGATCGACGGGGAGGTGTCTTCCCCCCTCTGCGGTCATCAGGCGGCCGCAGGCGATCGGGGCAGGCGACCCCGCTGCGAGCGCCTGGGCACCGGAATCCGCCGACGAGCCCCGGATCCGCTGACGGGCCGCGGGTCCGCTGTCGAGCCACGGAACCGCAGGTCCACTCGGCCGGCGGTGGCCGACCGCCGAACGCGCCGACGGTACGGCGCAGGGCCCGGAGCCGCCGACGGCTCCGGGCCCGCGGGGTGGTCCTCAGCGGTAGTGGCGGGCCACCGCCGACACCCAGAGCATCGCGCTGAGCACCCCCACCGCCAGGGTCAGCGTTCCGGCCGTGCCCCCGCTCATCGCCCACCCGTTGCCCAGCAGCAGCGCCGTCCCGGCGATCCGGGAGGCGGCCGCGCGCCCTCGATCCCCGGCCCGGCCGAAGTGGCGGCCGAGCACATAGCAGGCGGCGATCAGGGTGAGGAAGGTGACGGATCCGGCCGCCATATGGCCATAGCTCTGCCAGGAGAGCGCGGTCGGCATCCCCTCCGGGGTCCCGGCCGGGAACCCGTCCGCCGGGTCCATCACCAGCACCCCCGCCGCCATCATCCCGAGCCCGCTCACCAGCACCAGCCGGGGCGCCCAGCGGCCCCCGGGGGTGCCGCGCAGCGCCCGGCGCAGTCCCAGCGAACCCAGGGCGGTCAGTATCCCGACGATCAGGAAGTTGCTGATCTGAACCCAGCCGAGTGATCCATTGCTGAGGGCGCTCAGCGGGTGGCGGGTGAGATCGAATCCGTCCCGGGTCGCGGCCTGGGTGAGCGAGACGACAGCCCAGAGCGGTGCGGCGGCTGTGCCGAGGCCCAGCAGCGTACGGGTGGAGAGCGCGGTGGCGGTGGTGCTGGCGGGAGTCTGAACGGTGGTCATGACCGGTCCCTTTCTCGGGGGGTGGCGATCGCGGCGGTGGCCCCCCGGAGGGAGGCGGCGATCCGAAGAGGCGAAGAGGCGAAGCGGCGATGCGATGCGAGGAGGCGATGCGCAGAGGTGCCGGAGACGGGATCCGGTGCTGCTCTCAGCGACACATCGATCGGGTCATGTGACAGGGAATGCCGCCGTTCCCTGTCACATAAGCTGATCGACGGATGGGTGTAACCACCCCGCCGAGAAGGGAACGACCCATGCGCTACCTGATGATGACCAAGGCATCCACCGCCGACTCCGCCCCCGACGAGAAGCTGTTCGCCGAGATGGGCCGCTTCGTCGAGGAACTCACCGCCTCCGGCGTCCTCCTGGCCACCGGCGGCCTGGACCCCGATGGCACCCGGATGGTCTCCTCGGGCGAGGAGATCACCATCACCGACGGCCCCTTCACCGAGGCGAAGGAGGCCATCGTCGGCTTCGCCCTGGTCGAGGTCCGCTCCAAGGAGGAGGCGATCGAGCTGGCCCGCCGCTTCCGCCGGATCGTCGGCGACGGCGAGAGCGTGCTCCAGCGGATCTTCGGTCCGTGACCGCCGCACCGGCCCGATGAGGGACGTCCACGGCGCGGTCGACGCCGTCTGGAAGAGCGAGTCCGCCCGGATCGTCGCCGCACTCACCCGGCTGGTCAGGGACGTCGGCCTGGCCGAGGAACTCGCCCAGGACGCCCTGGTCGCCGCGCTCGAACAGTGGCCCCGGTCGGGCGTCCCGGACAACCCGGGCGCCTGGCTGACCGCCATCGCCAAGCGCCGGGCCGTCGATCACATCCGCCGTGCCCGACTGCTGGACCAGAAGCAGCGCCAACTGGCCCATGAGCAGCACGAGTCGTACGAGTTCGACCCGGAATCGCCGGACGGAACAGCCGGTCCGGCCGGAACGGACGGTTCGGCAACCGGGCCTCAGCAGCCGCAGGAGGACGATGTCCTGCGGTTGATGTTCCTCTCCTGTCACCCCGTGCTGCCCACCCCGGCCCGGGTCGCCCTCACCCTGCGTCTCCTCGGCGGTCTGACCGCCGAGGAGATCGCCCGCGCCTTCCTCACCACCGAGACCGTCATCACCCGCCGGATCGCCGACGCCAAACGCACCCTCGCCGAAGAGCGGGTCCCCTTCGAGCTACCGGACGGCGCCGAGCTGGCCGAACGCCTCCGCTCCGTCCTCGACGTCGTCTACCTGGTCTTCAACGAGGGCTACTCCGCCACCTCCGGTGACGACCTCCGCCGTCCCGGCCTCACCCTGGAGGCCCTGCGCCTGGGCAGGCTGCTCGCCGAACTCGCTCCCGACGAGCCCGAAGCACACGCTCTGGTCGCGCTGATGGAGATCCAGGAATCCCGCTCGGCCGCCCGCACCGGCCCCTCCGGAGAACCCGTCCCACTCCACGACCAGAACCGGGGCCGTTGGGACCCGCTGCTCATCCGCCGCGGTTTCACCGCCATGCTCCGGGCCCGGGACGCCCAGCAGGCCCGGGCCGCCGGCCCCTACCTCCTCCAAGCTGCCATCGCCGTCACCCACGCCCGGTCCCGTACCGCCGATGAGACCGACTGGCAGCAGATCGCCGCCCTGTACGAGGCCCTGGAACGGCTGCTCCCGACACCGGTGGTACGCCTCAATCGCGCGGTCGCGCTGGGTCGGGCGTACGGCCCGGCGGCCGGTCTCGCGCTGGCCGACACCCTCACCACCGACCCCGCCCTTCAGGACTACCATCTGCTCCCCGGCGTCCGGGGCGATCTACTGGCCGAACTGGGCCGACACCCGGAAGCCCGGCAGGAGTTCGACCGCGCGGCCGCCCTCACCCGTAACACCGCCGAACGCGCCTTCCTGCTGCGCCGCGCCGACACCATGGCCGCCACCGCTCCCTCCGGCCCCACCCTGGGGGAGGCGGCCGAGGAGTTCCTCACCCGGGACGGCCTGGATCCGGCCACCGCCCGCTCGTACGGCGGGACCCTGCGCCGACTGTGCCGGAGCCTGGGTGACCGGCTGCCCCTGGACTCCCTCACCGCCGACGACATCACCCGGGTCGCCACCACCGCCTGGGGCGACGGCGCGGCCACCACCTGGAACCGCCACCGGTCCGCCGTCCGCTCCTTCACCGCCTGGGCGGCGCGCGACGGCCTGGCGGCCGGCCTGGAGCGGCGGGCCGAGAACGCACCCCGCCCGGAACCGATGCCGGCGGAGCTGCTGGGCGCCCTCTGGGACCGTACCGAGGTGCCGCTGCGGGAACGGGTCCTCTGGCGGCTGCTCCATGAATCGGGAGCGAAGGTGACGGCGGTACTCGCCCTCGATGTCGAGCAGGTGGACCCGGACGACCGTCGGGCCCGCACGGACACCGGCTGGATCTCCTGGCGCTCCGGCACCGCCCTGCTGCTCCCGGATCTGATCGGCACCCGCACCCGGGGTCCCCTCTTCCGCGCGGACCGCCGCCCCGGCCCCGCGCGCCGGGCCGGGGATGCCGACCTCTGCCCGGAGACGGGCCGTGGCCGTCTCTCGTACGAACGGGCGGAGTACCTCTTCAAACGGACCACCGCGTCGCTGGACCCCGGCGGTCGGGGCTGGACCCTCCGTCAGCTCAGGGAGCGCCGGTAGACCCGCCTACTGATACCGGGTCCCGGGAGTTCCGGGGGCGTGCATGAGGTGGAACTCCTGACGCCGCGGGGGCCGACGGAGACTGGGCCCGCCTGCCGGGGGGTACCGCCGTGGGTACGGTCGGTCCTCAACCCGACGAGCCCATGGCACGGTGCGGGACCGTCCATGACGCATGGGTGTTGACCTGGTCCACGGTGGCCTGCGCCAGCTCTCGGTAGCGGGTCGCCATTCTGTCGGCCTGGCCGGCGGGCAGCGTCCCACCGTGCAGGGCCGCCCGCGCGATGATGTCCTCCGGTCCCAGATTCCGGTTGGCCAGCACGATCGCGTTGACGGTCGGTCGGCGCATCCGGTCGTAGCGGCGGAGCGCGGCCACGGGGTCGCTCTCCCCGGACAGGCACCAGGCCAGGACACGAGTGTCGACGACCGACTGTGATCCGCCGTTCATGCCCATGGGGAACATCGGGTGCGCGGCGTCCCCGAGCAGGGTGACCCGTCCGAAGCTCCAGCGCGGCAGGGGGTCGCGGTCGAGCATCGGGTATTCGAAGATCGCCGCGGTGCGCTCGATCAGCGCCGTGAGATCGATCCACGGCAGGTTCCACGACGCCAGACCGGCACGGGCCTCCGCGGTCGTGACCCGACGGCTGCCGTTGCCGTCGCCGTCCGGAGGCGGGCCGGACGGTCCGTGCCGTACCTCCAGTACCCAGTTCATCAGGGCGTCGCCGCCGTCGGCCGCCGCGTCCTTGATCGGATAGGCGACGAACTTCGCGCCGGGGGTGCCCCCGGCCACCACGATCGTACGGCCGTCGAGGAGGTGCGGATGGTGGGCGACCCCGCGCCACATATGGACGCCGTTCCGGTTCGACGGACCCTCGCCCGGATACAACCGGGCCCGGACCGCGGAGTCGATGCCGTCGGCGCCGACCAGCACATCGGCTTCGGCCACCGTGGGCAGGCCGCTCGTCCGGTCCAGGAAGTGGGCTCGTACGCCGTCCGCCGTCTGTTCGAAGCGCTGGAACAGCAGACCGGTGCGGACCGAGTCCGGCCCCAGGCGTTCGCGCACCGCCGTCAGCAGCATCACCTGTAGAAGACCGCGGTGTACGGAGTGCTGCGGCCAGTGGTAGCCGGCCGCGATTCCCAGGGGCTCCTCCCACACCGCCGCGCCCGCCCGGTCGCGGTAGCTCAGCCGGTGCGGGGGCAGCGCGATGGAGGCCAGCTCACCGGCCAGGCCGAGTTCGGCGAGTTCCCGGACGGCGTGCGGCAGCAGGTTGATGCCCACGCCGACCGCCTCGACCGTGCGCGCCGCTTCGTACACCTGTGGTGCGAAGCCGGCGGCGTGCAGGCTCAGCGCGCAGGTCAACCCGGCAATGCCGCCGCCCACGACGGTCACTCTCATCGGTCCGTTCCTGCCTTTCACCGGGGGTCACGGCGCCGGGGGCCGCGGCACCCCCCGGGACGCATCCCGAAGCGGCTCGTTCAGGAGGATCTCCTCCTCGGTGATCCCCGGAAGCCGGCCGTGGGCCCACGGCCCGCCGTCCAGCCTCCGGCCACCGGCCGCGCGCGTCCAATACCGAGCGGTGATGGCAGCCGTCATGATCAGTGATGCCGCCGTGATCAGTGGTCGCACCGGGAACACCGCCGTGCGCATCGGGAACACCGCTGTGCGCGGTGGGTCATGCCGTGTTCCCGTCGCCGGTCGGCCGGTCGGGCAGCTCCGTCCACAGGCCGAGGAAGGCCCGCAGCGGCGCGCGCGACTGGGCACTCAGGCGCCAGACGAACACCTTCCGCAACTGGATGGCGGGTTCCAGCGGCACGACGACGATCCTCGGGTCGCTGCCGAGGACGGGGCTCGCGTGCGAGGTCAGGGCGATGCCCACCCGCTCCGTGACCAACGCGACCTGGAGGGCGACGTCGTTCGTGGCGTGGGCGATGTCCAGCCGCAGCCCCTGCGCGACGAAGGCATCGCGGATGAACGCGTGGACCCCGCTGTCGGGGCCGTAGCTGATGACGGGGTGCCGGGCGGCCTCGGCGAGGGGCATCGGGCTGTTCGCCGCCCTGCTGCCGGCGATGAGGACTGCGACGATCCGGTCCTCCAGGAGTACGCGTGATCCGATGGCGGCGGGCAGCCCCTCCGGCGGCGCCGCGATCACGGCCGCGTCGATCTCTCCGTCCCGGACCTTCGCCAGCAGGGACGGGCTCGACGCCCCGCTGAGACGCACGGAGACTCCGGGGTACCGGCGGTGGTACTCGCCCAGCAGCCGGGGGATGCGGGTACCGTCCAGACCCCCGACGCTGCCCAGCGCGAATGAGCCGCTGAGCAGTCCGGAGCGCTCGGCGAACTCCAGGGTGGCCGCCGCGGCCGCCGCGAGACAGGCCCGGGCGTGCGGCAGCAGGGCGGCGCCCCCGGAGGTGAGGACCACCTGCCGGGGCAGCCGTTCGAACAGGGGCTCGCCGAGTTCCTTCTCCAGGGCCTGGATCTGCTGGCTGATCGCCGGCTGGACGACATGACAGCGCGCCGCCGCCTTGGTGAACGACCCCTCCTCCGCCACCGCGACGAAGTACTCAAGCGTGCGGAGCTCCATGGCCGTGAGATTACCAACGCCGCTGCCAGCCAGGGGTGTTGTCGTGGCCGCCCGAGCCTTACTCACTGCCGCCGAGAAGCCGCTCCATCGCCGTCAGCTCTTCGGCGAAGGGATCGCGCCGGGTCCGCTGCCCGCAGCCGCGTGCCAGCCGGGTGAAATCCGCCGCCGCGGCGGTGATCCGGCTGCTCAGGCCCGTCCCCTCGGCACGGGCTCCGAAGTCATCGGTGGCGGCGTAGACGCCCCGGGGCGACACGATCGCGTGCAGATACGAGAACATCGGCCGCAGCGCGTGCTCCAGGACCAGGGAATGCCGTTCGGTCCCACCGGTGGCGCCGAGCAGCACGGGCATGTCCGCGAGTGAATCCGGCGGCAGCACGTCGAAGAAGGACTTGAACAATCCGCTGAAGGACGCGTTGAACGCAGGTGTGACCACGATGAGGGCGTCCGCGCCGCTCACCGACTCGAACGCCTCCTCCAGGGGCTCCGTCGGGAATCCGCTCAGCATCGCGTCGATGATCGCCCGGCCGAGCGGTCGCAGTTCGACGAAGGAGGACTCCAGCGGAACGCCCGCCGCCGCGAACTCCGCGCGGACCGCCGCCTCCAGCCGGTCGGCGAGCAGCCGCGTCGAGGACGGTTCGCGCAGTCCACCGCTGACGATCACCAGTGTGGTCATCGCGGCCACCTCCTCACGGTGCTCCCGGTGTTCCCGAGGCTTGCCCGTCGTCGTGCTCCCGCCGCGCCCGCAGCAGCGACTGGTGCGTGGGCGCGGGCACGGCCTCGGGTGAGCGGCCGATCGCGAACTCCTTCCGCAGGACCGGCACCACCTCCTCGCCGAGGAGGTCGAGCTGTTCCAGCACCGTCTTCAGCGGCAGTCCCGCATGGTCGATCACGAAGAGCTGGCGCTGGTAGTCCCCGACGTACTCGCGGAAACCCAGCGTCTTCTCGATGACCTGCTGCGGTGATCCGACGGTCAGTGGTGTCAGCGAGGAGAACTCCTCCAGCGACGGACCGTGCCCGTACACCGGAGCATTGTCGAAGTAGGGCCGGAATTCCCGGACCGCCTGCTGGCTGTCGTGGCGTACGAAGACCTGGCCGCCGAGCCCGACGATGGCGGACGCCGCCGTTCCGTGGCCGTAGTGCTCGTACCGCTGCCGGTACAGCTCCACCATGCGCTGGGTGTGGGCGGGTGGCCAGAAGATGTGGTTCGCGAAGAAGCCGTCCCCGTGGTAGGCGGCCAACTCCGCTATCTCGGGAGTGCGGATGGAGCCGTGCCAGACGAAGGGCGGCACTCCGTCGAGGGGGCGCGGGGCGAGTGTGAACCCCTGGAGGGGGGAGCGCAGCTTGCCTTCCCAGTCGACGACCGTCTCACGCCACAGCCGCCGCAGCAGCCCGTAGTGCTCGATGGTCAGCGGGATGGCCTCGCGGATGTCCTGTCCGAACCAGGGATAGACGGGACCGGTGTTCCCGCGCCCCAGCATCACATCCGTCCGCCCGTCGGACAGGTGCTGGAGCACGCTGAAATCCTCCGCGATCTTCACCGGGTCGTTGGTGGTGATCAGTGTGGTGGAGGTCGACAGGATGATCCGCTCGGTCCGGGCGGCGATATAGCCGAGCAGCGTCGTGGGGGAGGACGGCACGAAGGGCGGGTTGTGGTGCTCGCCGGTGGCGAAGACGTCCAGTCCGACCTCCTCCACCTTCTCGGCGATGGTGAGGGTGGCCCGGATGCGCTCCGCCTCGCTGGGCGTGGCACCGGTGGTCGGATCGGTGGTGACGTCACCGATGGTGAAGATCCCGAACTGCATGTCACTCATCTCGTCCGCTCCCTTCCTGCCGCCGCTCGGGCGCAGGCCCCGCGCGCCGGGCGGATATGGCGGGGATATCGCACGCCCGGCGTCCCTGAGCGGGCCGTCACCTCCATGGAGGGCACGGCATCAGGCATTCGGCCTACTCTCACAGGTTCGAACCGAATGGCACCGTCCGCCACCCGGCCCGTCGATATCGGCGCGGAGACCGGATACCCCGGGGATTCCGTTACGGATACGGATACGGATACGGATACGGATACGGATACGGGCGCGGGGACGCGGGCTCTTGCATCCGCCAGTCAGGGCATTTCCACCGCCGCACCGGCGTTTCCCGCCTCCCTTTTCGCTATCCCGTGCATTTCTAGGACGGTCGCTTGATTAGTACGACAATCATCCCGGCTTGAAGGAGCCCGCATGCCCATCTCCGCCCTCGTCCGCCCCCGCAGCGCCCGCACGGGCGCCGCGGTAGCCGCCGCCCTCGTGGGCGGTCTCGCCCTGGCCGACGCTCCCGCCGCGTTCGCGGCCCCCGGGGACAGCGGTGACCTCACCGTCCTGTCGTCCGGCCCCTTGCACGGCAACAGCAACCGCGGGGGACCCGTCTGCAAGTTCAGGCTTGCCGCGGACAACTTCGACACGCTCCCCGCCATCCCGTGGACCATCACGTCCCGGCCACCCACGGTGCCTCCAGGAGACACCCTGACCGGGACCCTCCCGCTGTCGCAGGGCCGGGCCCGCAGCGCCGAGTACCGGCTTCCCGACGGCACCTACGAGCTCCAGTGGGTGGTCCCCGGCGGTGTGACGAAGCAGAAGACGTTCGTGGTCCGCTGCGACGAGGGCAAGAACCCCGGCCGGGCGGCCCACCACCGACCGTCCGGGCCCGTCCCCGCGGGCGGCGGCGGCGTCCCGACCACGGAGACCGTCGCGGCGTCCGGCGATTCCCACGCCGGAACCACCGCGGCGCTGGCGGTCGGTGCGGCCGGTATCGCCGGACTCCTCCTGGCCCGCAGGGCAGCACGCCGCCGCGCCCGTGGCGAGGCATAACGGACCCTGCCGGCCGCGGCGTCGGGGACCGAGCCGCGCATGTCGTCTCACCATGACGCTGTGCGCGGCCACGTCTCTGGTGGCGGGCGTCCTCTGGGCGGGCGGGGACTCGTCCGAGCAGGAGCCATCGGCCACCGTCGCCCGCAGCTCCGACGCTGCGGGCGGCGCGCCGCCGCCGTTTCGAAGGGCCCCGCAGGCGACGCCGGAGAACATTCCGGCGTCCCACGCACCGCTGTCGCCCTCCCGGGCCGTGAAGCTGGTCATCCCCGCCATCGTGATCGAGGCGCCGCTCATGGGCGTCGGACTGGACTCCCGAGGCCGCCTCGGCGCGCCGCCGCTGAACATGCCCAAGGTCGCGGGGTGGTACCAGGACGGACCCTCACCCGGCGAGGTCGGCACCTCCCTGATCGTCGGCCACCGGGACACCACGAAAGGGGTCGCCATCTTCCTCAACCTCAATGCCCTGCGACGCGGTGACACCGTGAAGGTCCGGCGCGCGGATCGGCAGACGGCGGTCTTCACCGTCGACGCCGTCAGAACCTACAAGAAGAGCGAATTCCCGGACGACAAGGTCTACGGGCCGGCAAAGCGACCGGAACTCCGGCTGCTGACCTGCGGCGGACGCTTCGACAAGAAGACCGGCTACTCCGCCAACGTCGTTGTCTTCGCCCACCTCACCGCCCTCAGGAAAGCGCTGTAGCACGCTCGACGAGACCCTCGGGCGACCCCACCACTCCTCAGAGCCAGCCCCGCCGCTTGAACACCACGTACAGACCGGTACACACCATGGCCATCAGCAGGACCGCGAAGGGATAGCCGAACGCCCAGCCCAGTTCCGGCATCCGCTCGAAGTTCATCCCGTACACCGTCCCCACCAGCGTCGGCGCGAAGAGGATCGCCGCCCAAGACGAGATCTTCTTGACCTCCTCGTTCTGCTCGAACCCCGCCTCCGCCAGCGCCCGCATCTCCGCGTTCTGCTGCTGGGTCACCAGCGTCGCGTTCACCGTCAGGATGTCCGCGAGGGCCTGGCGGAAGCCGTCGACCCGCTCGCTCGTATGCGTCACATGGTCGGCGACGTCCCGCAGGTACCGCTGGAGCTCGTCGTCCGTGTCGTACTTGGAGAACCCCGCCATCAGTCCGTGCAACATCCCCACCAGGGGCCGGGTCGCGCGCTGGAACTCGACCATCTCGCGGGACAGCTCATAGATCCGGCGCGGTACCGCGGGGTCCCCGCCGAAGACCTGGGTCTCGATCTCGTCGATGTCGTTCTGCACCCCGGCGACCACCGGTGCGTACCCGTCGACCACCGCGTCCAGGATCGCGTACAGCACCGCCTCCGGACCGAGCGCGAGTAGCTCCGGAGTCTCCTCCATCCGGTGGCGGACCGCCGACAGATCGGGGGCCGCGCCGTGGCGGACCGTGATCAGGAAGTCCTTGCCGATGAAGACATGCAGTTCGCCGAAGTCGACCTGCTCGCGGGCGTCGAGGTACCGCGCCGCCCGCAGGACGACGAAGAGCGTGTCGCCGTACCGCTCCAGCTTCGGGCGCTGGTGCGCCTCCATCGCATCCTCGACCGCCAGCTCATGGAGGTCGAACTCCGCCGCCAGCGAGAGCAGCTCCGCCTCCGTCGGGCGGTGCAGCCCGATCCACGCCATCCCGTCGGGGTACGCGCGCAGCTCGCGATAGGTCTCGGCGAGCGAATCGGGTACGGAGACCCGGCGCCCGTCGCGGTAGAGCGCCGCCTCGACCACACTCTCCTCGTCCCGGTGGTCGCGTTGGGCGAGCGGCGAGCGCGGTACGGGAGAGGGCGCGGCGGGTATGTCCTCCGGGGGTGGCGCGCCCCCGGGAGCCCGGTCGCGCTTCGGGTACAGCGGCATCGCTCATCTCACCTTTCCGAGGGCGGCGGGTCCGCCCGGGGCAGCGTATCCGGGGCGTGTGAACCCGGTACGACGAGCCGGCGAACGCTGTGAACACCCTGTGTCGCGGGTGTCACGCCCATCCCGCCCCGCCACCGCGCCCCTTCGGAGGAGTGTCCCCACACCGGGCCGGGAAGAGGACAGAAGTTGTCCGCGACTCTCCGTATCGTGTGCCCATGGCCACCAGAACGACACCTCCTGTGCTCGGCGCCCGCGCCCTGAACCGCGCCACGCTGGACCGTCAGCTCCTGCTGCGCCGCGCGCCCCGCGCCACCCTGTCGGTCCTGGCCGCCGTCGAACACGTCGTGGGCCTCCAGGCGCAGAACGTGAAGCCGCCCTACTTCGCGCTCGCCGCCCGGCTGGCGGCCTTCGACCCGGCGGAACTCTCCGGACTGATGGCCTCCCGCCAGGTCGCGCGGCTGGTCACCATGCGCTCCACCATCCACACCCACACCGCCGACGACTGCCTCACCCTCCGGCCCCTGATGCAGAGCGGCGGACCCGAACGCGAGTTGCGGGCGTTCCGCGCCGGGCTCGCCGGAGTCGACCTCGACCGGCTCCGGCGGACGACCCGCGAACTGGTCGAGGAGGAACCGCGGACCATGCGGCAGCTCCGGGACGCGCTGCTGCTCCAGTGGCCGGAGGCCGACCCCTTCTCGCTCTCCGTGGCCGCCCGCTGTGTCCTGCCCCTGGTGCAGGTCACCCCGCGCGGACTCTGGGGCGGCAGCGGACAGGTCGCGCTGACCACCGCCGAGCACTGGTTCGGCCGGGGACCGATGGCGGCGGCGACGGCCGACGCCGCCGTCCTGCGCTACCTCGCGGCGTTCGGTCCCGCCTCCGTCAAGGACATGCAGACGTGGTCCGGGCTGACCCGGATGCGGGAGGTCTTCGCCCGACTACGGCCCCAGCTCGCCGTGTTCCAGGACGACAGGGGCGGCGAACTCTTCGACCTCCCCGACGCCCCCCGGCCCGACGAGGACACCCCCGCCCCGCCCCGCTTCCTCCCTGAGTACGACAATCTGCTGCTCTCCCACGCCGACCGGCGCCGGGTCGTGGCCCGGGACGAACACCGGGCGCTCACCTGGCGCGGCAACCAGTCCTATCCCACCCTCCTGGTGGACGGATTCCTCGCCGGCATCTGGCGGCTGACCGATGAGGGGGAGCGGACGGCCCTGACCGTGCAGCCGTTCGGCGAACTGACCCCGGCGCAGCGGGACGAGGTCGCGGCGGAGGGAGAGCTGACGCTCACGGCGATGTCCGCGAACACCTCGTACGACATCCGCTTCGAGACCTTCCTCGACTGAGTCCTGGCCGGGCGGTCCCCCGGCCAGGACCCGGAGACCGCCCGTACCTGAGCCCCGGTGGTCGGATGCGGCTCAGAGACCGACGTCCCGGCCGCGGTGGTCGTCGAAGGTCTCTCGCCGCAGCAGCAGTCGGGACCGCCCCTCCGACACCGCCACCACCGGCGGCCGGCCCGTCATGTCGTACCCCGACGCCATCGACACGTGGTACGCGCCCGACGCCGGTACCGCCAGGACGTCTCCGGGCCGGACGTCCTCCGGTAGTTCCACCGACTCCGCGAGCACATCGCGCGCCTCGCCGTGCCTGCCGACGACCGTCGTCGCCCGCGCCGGTGCCGGCGACCGGCGGCCCACCAGCCGGGCCGTGTACCGCGCCCCGTACAGCGCGGGCCGGGGGTTGTCGCTCATCCCGCCGTCCACGGCGACCACGAGCCGCCCGGCCGTCCGCTTGACCGAGAGCACCCGGTAGAGGGCGATCCCGGCCGTCGCCATGATCGAGCGGCCCGGCTCCACCGTCAGCCGCGGCTGCGGGAAGTCGAACTCCGCGCAGCTCCGCACCAGTTCGTCATGGATGCGGCGCCCGTACGCGGCCGGGGACGGGGCCGGATCGCCCGGCAGATACGCCACGGCGAACCCGCCACCCAGATCGAGTTCGGGCAGGGTGACCCCGTACCGCTCCCGAATCCCCGCCATGAACGCGATCACCCGCCGTACGCTCCGCGCGTACGGTTCCGGGGAGGCGATCTGCGACCCCAGATGAATGTGCGGGCCGACCAGTTCGAGACAGGGCTGCCCCAGGATCCGGGCCACGGCGTCCGCCGCGTCCCCGTTGGCGATGGAGAGACCGAACCGCTGACCCGCCGCGCCGGTACGGCACCCCGCCGCGCTGCCCGCCATCACATCGGGCAGCACCCGCACCATCACCTGCTGCGGCTCGGGACCCGGCACCTGGGCCGCGATCCGGGCTATCTCGCAGTCCGAGTCGATGACGATCCGGCCGACGCCGAACCGCAGTGCGGTCCGCAGGTCACCGGGCGATTTGGCGTTGCCGTGCAGCACCATCCGCTCGGTGGGGAAGCCGCGGGTGGCCGCCAGCTCCAGCTCGCCCGCGGAGCGCACGTCGAGGCCGAGACCCTCCTGCGCCATCCAGTCCACGACGGCCCGGGAGAGGAACGCCTTGGCCGCGTACACCACATCGGCATCGGGCAGGGCGCGCCGCCAGGCGCGGGCACGGGCGCGGACCTCGCCCTCGTCGAGGACATAGGCGGGGGTCCCGTGCCGGTCGGCGATCTCGCTGAGCGGCACGCCGCCCACCGTCACATCCCCGTCCGCCGTCGGCACGGCGGATGCCGGCCACACCGACGGAGCGGCGAGGGCGGGTGTCGACACCGGGGCCACTGATACAACCGTCATCCGTACTCCCCTGTCCATGAGCCTGTTCCAGCCTGTCTGTCGGGGGCCGTCCGAGCCGGTCCGGACTCACACCGGGGCCCTGCCGAACCGGCTCCGGGCGCGTCCGGGCCCGTCCGAGCCTTTCCACCCGCCGAACGCTTCAGTCCCGAAAGGCGGCGGGCGTGATCGCCGCCCGCCCGCCGCCCGTCGCCTCCACCGCCGCGATCTACCCTTCGACGCCGCGCCGCGCGCACGGCTGTCCCGGCGCCGGGAACCCGCCCGCGGTGGGTACGGGGGCGGTGACCGAGCTGGCCGGGGGATCCACCGTCACCGTCGTCACGCCGAGCGGTTCGGCGAGGGTGCGCAGGGCGGGTTCGGCGAGCCTGATCCACGGCTGCCGGTCACCGAGCGCGGCGGTCAGCCGCGCGGCGCCGGTGAATCCGACGGCGGTTCGCACACCCAGCGGGGTTCGCATGAAGCGCAGGTGACACCCTCCGGCGGAGCCGAGCCGAACCGGCACGTAGAGCACCCCCGCCGGGCGGGGTTCGTCGGGGTCGGCGCTGTCCGCGCCTGCACGGGTGAGCGTTTCCATGGTGTCCTCCACCGGGGAGTCGAGCGTGGTGCTGACCATCCGAAGCTATGCCCCGGCCGGAGGGGGAGCGAGCCCTCCTGACGCGTCGTTTATCGTCCGGGGCAGGTCCTTGACGCGATCCTTGCGGGGTGCGGGGTGCGGGGTGCGGGGTGCGGGGTGCGGGGTGCGGGGTGCGGGGTGCGGGGTGCGGGGTGCGGGGTGCGGGGTGCGGGCCCTGGCTCGGTCAGGGTGGCCGGTCTCGCATGTACGACGACTGGTGTACGGGGGTCACGCGCGGCCGGCCGCGCGCGGCCCCCGTACCTCTGGGCGCTCCTGCGGGAGAAGGCCGACAGGGCCGACAGGGCCGCCTCGGCGGCGCCCAGTCCGTGCCCGTCGAGATCCGTATCACCGGCTGACGCATGCGGCGCACCAGGCTGGAGGCAGTGGCGGCGGCTTCGCCGTGTGGGGTCGGTGCGGCACCCCGGGGCGGGTCGCGCTACGGCAGCAGCCCCGCCCGCCGCGCCGCCACCACCGCCTCCAGCCTGGTGTGCGCGCCCAACTTCCGCATCGCCGCGCGCAGATACCCCTTCACCGTCTCCGGCCGCAGCCCCAGCCGCTCCGCGGCCCCCGCATTGGTCGAACCGGCCGCCACGCACGCCAGCACATCCACCTCGCGCGGCGCCAGCGCCACCGCCCCGCCCGCAGGGGCGCCCCGCACCGGCGCCCCGCCCCCCCCGGCCGCCGCCAGCCGGCCGCAGGCCGCGAGCAGTTGCTCCCGTAGGACCGGGTCGGTCACCCGGGGGGCGAGCGCCCGCAGCTCGCCGTGCACCTCGCGGACCTCCTCCCACGCCCCGGGGCCCGTCACCGGATCCCGCGCGATCGTCAGCAGGCCCTGCACCTCGTCCCGTACGACCAGTGCCTGTTCGACATCGCGCGCCGCCGCGACCGCCGCATCGAAGGTGCGGTCACCCAGCGGCACCGCGCGGCGCAGCGCCCCGTACAGCACCCCCCGCACCTTGCGTCGCACGACCACCGGCACGGCGAGCACCGAGCGCAGCCCTTCCCGCGAGACGGCCGCGTCGTACTCATGGCTGATGTGCCGCGCCTCCGGGTAGTTGGTCACCGCACAGGGTCGGGAGAGCGCGATCGATTTGCCGCCCAGTCCGTTCCCCGTGCAGATCGTCAGCCCGAAGAGCGCACTCGTCTGCGCCCCGCTGAGCTGGGCGATCCGCAGTCGCTGGGGGTCCTGGAGCAGCCCCCCGAAGGCGATGGGCACCCCGCTCGCCAGCCGGAGCCGCAGCAGCGCCGCCCGCATCTCCACCGCTTCGCCAGGCTCGGCCACGGCTGCACTCCCTCTGCTCTCCCGACCTGCGGGGGGCCACCCCCGAACGGGGGTGGTGAGACGTAGGTCACTGACTCCACGATGCTACTGAGCGAGGGCGGCAATGAGGAGGGCATATGACGGCAAGCGGCACGAACGAGGAGTTCCGGTCGGCGCGGGACTTCTTGCTGCGACACCGGGAGGAGTACGAACGCGCGTACGACGGGTTCGTCTGGCCCCGGCCGGAGTGGTTCAACTGGGCCCTCGACTGGTTCGACGTGATCGCCGACGGCAATGAACGGACCGCCCTCCACATCGTCGAGGAGGACGGATCCGAGCTGCGGCTCACCTTCGCCGAACTCGCCGCCCGTTCGAACAGGGTGGCCAACTACCTTCGTGACCAGGGCGTTCGCGCTGGTGACCGGATGATCGTCATGCTCGGCAATCAGCACGAGCTGTGGGAGATCGCCCTCGCCGCGATGAAGCTGCGCGCCGTCGTCATCCCCGCGACACCGCTGCTGCCACCCGCCGATCTGCGCGACCGGGTCGAGCGCGGCCGCGCGGCGCATGTGCTCGTACGTTCGACGGACACGGTCAAGTTCGCCGAGGTCCCCGGCGACTACACCCGGATCGCGGTGGGCGACGCGGTCGACGGCTGGCTCCGGTACGCCGACACCGGCACCGCCGACGCCCGCTTCCGGCCCGACGGCGTCACCCGATCCGACGACCCCCTGATGCTCTACTTCACCTCCGGCACCACCGATCGGCCCAAGCTCGTCGAGCACACCCACACCTCGTACCCCATCGGCCATCTCGCGACGATGTACTGGATCGGTCTCCAGCCCGGCGATGTGCACCTCAACATCTCCTCGCCCGGTTGGGCCAAGCACGCCTGGTCCAATCTCTTCGCCCCCTGGAACGCCGAGGCCACCGTCTTCGTCCTCAACTACGACCGGTTCGACGCCGGTCGGCTGATGGCGGAGATGGACCGGGTGGGCGTGACCAGCTTCTGCGCCCCGCCCACGGTGTGGCGGATGCTGATCCAGGCGGACCTCACCCAGCTCCGCACCCCACCGCGCGAGGTGGTCGCGGCGGGCGAGCCGCTCAATCCGGAGGTCATCGAGACCGTGCGCCGGGAGTGGGGCGTCACCATCCGGGACGGCTTCGGCCAGACCGAGACCGCCGTCCAGGTCGCCAACACTCCGGGCCAACTGCTGAAGGCCGGTTCGATGGGCCGCCCGAGCCCCGGATTCCGCGTCGAACTGCTCGACCCGGTCACCGGCGCGCCCGGCGCCGCGGAGGGGGAGATCGCGCTCGATCTGTCGGTCCGGCCGGTCGGGCTGATGACCGGCTACCAGGGCGATCCGGAGCGTACGGCCCTGTGCACGGCCGACGGCTACTACCGCACCGGAGACATCGGCTCCCGCGACGCCGACGGATACATCACCTATATCGGCAGGTCGGACGATGTCTTCAAGGCATCCGACTACAAGATCTCGCCGTTCGAGCTGGAGAGCGCGCTGCTGGAGCACGAGGCGGTGGCGGAGGCGGCGGTCGTCCCCGCCCCCGACCCGCTGCGGCTCGCCGTCCCGAAGGCGTACATCGTGCTGGCGGCGGGCTGGGAGCCCGGGCCGGACACCGCGAAGGTCCTCTTCGCGCACTCCCGTTCCGTCCTCGCCCCGTACAAACGCGTCCGCCGACTGGAGTTCGCCGAACTGCCCAAGACCGTCTCCGGCAAGATCCGTCGGGTCGAGCTGCGCGAGCGCGCGGCCTTGCCTCCGATGGGGTCCGGCACCGAGTACGACGAGGGAGAGCTGGGATGAGCCTTTCGTACGAACACGGCACCGGGGGCACGGCGCTGCTCGGCGACACCATCGGCCGCAACCTCGACCGGGCGGTCGCCGCGTACCCGGACCGGGAGGCACTGATCGACCTGGGCTCCGGCGACCGCTACACCTACGCCGCGTTCGGCGCCGCCGTCGACCGGCTCGCCCGGGGCTTCCTGGGCGTCGGTGTCGCCAAGGGCGACCGGGTCGGCGTCTGGGCCGTCAACCGGGCGGAGTGGGTGCTCACCCAGTACGCCACCGCCCGGATCGGCGCGATCCTGGTCAACATCAACCCGGCGTACCGCGCGCATGAACTGCGTTACGTCCTCGACCAGGCCGGGGTATCCGTGCTCTGTGCCTCCCAGCGCCACAAGACCAGCGATTACCGCGCCATGGTCGATGAGGTGCGGGCCGACTGCCCGTCGCTGCGGTCCGTGCACTACTTCGGGGACGAATCCTGGGAGCTGTTGCTGGCCGCCGCAGCCGGCGTCACCGGCGGCGAGCTGTCGGCGCGCGGGGCGGAGCTGTCGTGCGACGATCCGGTCAACATCCAGTACACCTCCGGCACCACGGGTTTCCCCAAGGGCGCCACCCTCTCGCACCACAACATCCTCAACAACGGCTACTTCGTGGGCGAGGCGCTCGGCTACACCGAACGCGACCGGATATGCATACCCGTGCCCTTCTACCACTGCTTCGGCATGGTGATGGGCAATCTCGCGGCCACCTCGCACGGCGCCTGCGTGGTCATCCCGGCGCCGTCGTTCGACCCGGTGGCGACCCTGCGCGCCGTCGCGGATGAGCGCTGCACCTCGCTCTACGGCGTGCCGACGATGTTCATCGCCGAACTGGGCCTGCCGGACTTCGCCTCGTACGACCTCGGCTCGCTCCGCACCGGCATCATGGCGGGCTCCCCCTGCCCGGTGGAGGTGATGAAGCGGGTCGTCGCCGAGATGCACATGGCGGAGGTGTCGATCTGCTACGGAATGACGGAGACCTCCCCCGTCTCCACCCAGACCCGCCGCGACGACGACGTGGAGCGGCGCACCGGCACGGTCGGCCGGGCGCTGCCGCATGTCGAGGTGAAGGTGGTGGACCCGGTCACCGGTGTGACGCTGCCCCGGGGTGAGCCCGGTGAACTGCGCACCCGTGGCTACGGGGTGATGCTCGGCTACTGGGGCGAGCCGGAGCGGACCGCCGAGGCCGTCGACGCCGGCCGCTGGATGCACACCGGCGACCTCGCGGAGATGCGCGACGACGGCTATGTGCGGATCGTCGGACGGATCAAGGACATGGTCATCAGGGGTGGCGAGAACGTCTATCCCCGCGAGATCGAGGAGTTCCTGTACGCCCACCCGAAGGTGCTGGACGTCCAGGTGGTCGGCGTCCCGGACCGGGTGTACGGGGAGGAGATCCTCGCCTGCGTCATTCCCCGCGACCCGGCCGACCCGCCGACGCTGGAGGACATCGCCGCCTTCTGCCGCGAACAGCTTGCGCACTACAAGATTCCACGCCGGTTGGAGATCCTGGACGGCTTTCCGATGACCGTGAGCGGCAAGGTGCGGAAGGTGGAGCTGCGGGAGCGGTACGGATCGTCCTGATCCGGGCGGCGGCGAGCGGGAGAGCGGGCGAGTGCGTACGGGAGCGGCGGCCGGAGCGGGGGCGGGCTCGGCAGCGAGCTCAGTAGGGGGGAACGGATCCGGAGCGGGGGCCCCGGCCGGTCGCGGTCACAGCTCCCGGCGCATACAGACCCGGGGCCAGTGGTCCAGGCCGATCTTCCCTTCCTGGCGTCTGATCTCCCGCAGACCCTCGGTGAGTTCGGCGTCGGCGAGGGTACGGAAACCCAGTCGGGCGTAGTACGGGGCGTTCCACGGGACCTCCGCGAACGTCGTCAGCGTGAGCGCCGGGAGCCCATCGGCGGCGGCGCGGACGGCGAGCTGGTCGATCAGTCTGCTGCCCAGTCGCCGGCGGGCGGCGGCCGGATGCACCGTGACCTGCTCGATGTGCGCGGCTCCGTCGACCTCTTCGTGGATCAGATAGGCGAGCGGCTGGCCGGCGCCGTCCACGGAGACCCAGACCTGGTCCGCACGGCGGTGGCGTTCCAGCAGATCGAGCGACGGCGGTTCGTCGTCGGCGACCGCCGCCATGCCGAGTGCACGGAACGGCTCCCCGGCCGCCCGCTCGATGTCCTGGAGGCGGGGCAGCTCGGCTGCGGTGGCGAGTCGCACAGTCATACGGGAAGTATCGCGCGGGGGCCGTGCGCGGTCCGGGCGGGGTGGGCCCCGAGCCGGGCGGGGCCACAGGGCCGGCTGGGGCTGGGGCTCGGTGGTTGCGGGCCGGGTGGGGCTACGGGCCGGTGGCGAACAGGTCCTCCGCCGGGCGGTTCACCGGCTGGGGCGTGCCCGTGAGGTCCATGACGAAGAGCGGGACACCCAGCTCGGCCGCGCGTGCCCTGGCGTCGTCGGAGTATCCGGCGAGGGAGAAGTGGACGGTCGGCACCGAGGCGCTCAGGCCGTTCAGCCAGAGGCATTCGATATCGCGCGGGGTCACCTGCCGGGTGGAGGGATCGACCTGGGCGATCAGTCCGGGCCCGCGCAGACTGACGGCGGACGTGTCCGGAGGTACGGCGGCTGCCAGCGGCCGTACCTCCGGCGGGTGGATCTCCCGCTGCACCACATCGCGGAAGCCGAGCCAGGTGAGGTAGAGCAGCGCGGTGGTGATGGCGTCCGCGGCCGTACGGATGGTGAGGGGGCGGAACGAGGGGCGCGGGGTGCTCGCGGTGCGGGGGAGCGGAATGCGTGGCTGCCGGAGCGGCGGCGCGTCCCCGGCGCCCGGTGTCTGTCCCGTACTCGTCGGGATCCCGCTGTCCAGGGCGTGTTCCGTACTCAACGCGTGTTCCGTGGCCGGTGTGTGTCCGCTGTCCGGTGTGAGTCCCGCGCCGGGCGGGTTCCCGGAGCCCGGAGCGTGTCCCCTACGGTCCGGGTGGCCCGTGCCCGGGGGGCGACCGGCGGCGGGGGCAGCGCCCGCGACCGCCTCATCCGGTGTGGCGCTTCCCGTGCGTTCGTCCGCCCGCCCGGTGGTACCGCTCGGTGCCGCGCCCGCCGAGCGCACGGGTATGCGCAGCAAGGTGCCGCACGGGCAGCCCAGTTCCGGCTGGGGCCAGTGGTCCCGTCGGCCGCACCTGAGGCAGCGGACCAGCACCCAGTCGTCGTCCCAGGTGCGGCGGACGAATCGCTCGGGCGGGGCGGTGAGCAGCGGCGGAGCCAGTGGCGCGCCGCAGGCGCAGGGATAGACCGGGGCGGCGTACAGGTGCTCGCGAAGGCAGGACGGACAGCGCACCGACACGGCTTCGGCCATCGCTCATCCCCTTCGGGCCCCTCGGGCGTGGATTCGCTCCCCATCGTCCACCACCGGCCGGGGGGTTGGCGAGGGAGTGTCCGTCATCCCTTGACGCCGTCCGACCCGACTCCTACATTGCTTCCATATAGCAGAACTAATATTCCACATTGCGGAATTGCTGCTCTGGAGTCCGGAGCCCGATCCGCCCGGTCGAAGCAGGAGCACCCATGGCTCGAATGACGGCTGCCCGAGCGGCGGTGGAGATCCTCCAGCGCGAGGGAGTCACCCAGGCGTTCGGCGTGCCCGGCGCGGCGATCAACCCCTTCTACAAGGCGCTGAAGGAAGGCGGCGGCATCGCGCACACGCTGGCCCGCCATGTCGAGGGCGCCTCACACATGGCCGAGGGCTACACCCGCGCCGCTCCGGGCAACATCGGAGTCTGCGTCGGCACATCGGGACCGGCCGGCACCGACATGATCACCGGCCTCTACTCGGCCATCGGCGACTCGATCCCGATCCTCTGCATCACCGGCCAGGCGCCGACCGCCGTCATACACAAGGAGGACTTCCAGGCCGTCGACATCGCCTCCATCGCACGGCCCGTCACCAAGGCCGCGACCACCGTCCTGGAGGCCGCGCAGGTCCCCGGCGTCTTCCAACAGGCGTTCCATCTGATGCGCTCCGGCCGCCCGGGGCCCGTACTGATCGATCTGCCGATCGACGTCCAGCTCACCGAGATCGAGTTCGACCCGGAGACCTACACCCCGCTGCCCGTCTACCGGCCGACGGCCAGCCGGGCCCAGATCGAGAAGGCGCTCTCCCTGCTGCTGGCGTCCGAGCGCCCGTTGATCGTGGCCGGGGGCGGGGTGGTCAACGCCGATGCCGCCGCGTCGCTGGTCGAGTTCGCCGAACTGACCGGGACCCCGGTCGTCCCCACCCTGATGGGCTGGGGCACCATCCCCGACGACCACGAGCTGAACGCGGGCATGGTCGGCCTCCAGACCTCGCACCGGTACGGCAACGCGACCTTCCTGGAGTCCGACTTCGTCCTCGGTATCGGCAACCGCTGGGCCAACCGGCACACCGGTGGCCTGGAGGTCTACACCCGGGGCCGTACCTTCGTCCACGTCGATATCGAGCCCACCCAGATCGGCAAGATCTTCGCCCCCGACTACGGCATCGCGTCCGACGCCGGCGCGGCCCTGGACCTCTTCGTGGAGGTCGCCAGGGAGCTGAAGGCGGCCGGCCGGCTCCCCGACCGTACGGCGTGGGCCGCGGCGGCACAGGAGCGCAGGGCCACGCTCCAGCGCCGTACCCACTTCGACCAGGTCCCGATGAAACCGCAGCGCGTGTACGAGGAGATGAACCGGGCCTTCGGTCCCGAGACGCGCTATGTCACCACCATCGGCCTCTCGCAGATCGCCGGCGCGCAGATGTTGAACGTCTACCGACCGCGCCACTGGATCAACTGCGGCCAGGCCGGGCCGCTCGGCTGGACCATCCCCGCCGCGCTCGGCGTCGCCACCGCCGATCCCGATTCCCCGGTCGTCGCGCTCTCGGGCGACTACGACTTCCAGTTCATGCTGGAGGAGTTGGCGGTCGGCGCGCAGCACCGGATTCCGTACATCCACGTCCTGGTGAACAACGCCTACCTCGGGCTGATCCGGCAGGCCCAGCGCCAGTTGGACATCGACTTCCAGGTCAATCTGGAGTTCGAGAACATCAACTCCCCGGAGCTGGGGGTCTACGGCGTCGACCATGTGAAGGTCGTCGAGGGTCTGGGCTGCAAGGCGATCCGGGTCACCGATCCGGACCAGCTCCTCCCGGCGTTCGATGAGGCGAAGAAACTGGCGGCCGAGTACCGGGTGCCGGTGGTCGTGGAGGCGATCCTGGAGCGGGTCACCCATATCTCCATGGGCGCGCAGATCGACGCGGTCAACGAGTGGGAGGACGTGGCGAGCGAGCCGGGCCACGCCCCGACGTCCATCAGGCCGCTGAGGGTCTGACCCGCGCTCTCCCACGACGGCCGCCGTCCCGAACCGGGTCCACCGGTACGGGACGGCGGCCGTCGGCGTCGTGCCCATGGGGTTCAGGGGTCCGGGGGTGGAGGCTGCCGGGGGCGGGGCGCGGGTCCGGGTCGGGGGCTGCCGGTGTCGGGTTCGCGGGTCCGGGGGCGGGGGGCGATGACGAGGGCGGGCCGGTGGCCGGGGCCGGCCGGATATGCCACAGGGGTGGGGTACGGAGGTTCCGTACCCCACCCCTGTGAGGGTGGTGCCCCGGACGGCGTCCACGCCTTGGCGCGACCGGAAGAGTCGGCGTGGACGCCGCCCGGAGAGTGGGGGCCGCTCAGACCTGCCGGCCGGCGAGGCGCTCGACGGACCGCAGCAGCGCGGAGTGGTCGAGCCCGCCGTCGCCCTGTGCGCGCAGGGACGCCACGAGTTGGGTGACGACCGCACCGACCGGCAGCGGGGCGCCGACCGCACGGGCGGCGTCGGTGACGATGCCCAGGTCCTTGTGGTGCAGATCGATGCGGAAGCCGGGGCCGAAGTCCCGGTTCAGAAAGTTGTCCTTCTTCCTGGTCAGCACCGTGGAGCCGGCCAGACCGCCGTTGAGGACGTCGAGCGCGGCCCGGAGGTCGACCCCGGACCGCTCCAGGAAGACGACGGCCTCCGCGCACGCCTGGATGTTGATGGCCACGATGAGCTGGTTGGCGGCCTTGACCGTCTGGCCGGAGCCGTGCGGACCACACCGGACGATCGTCCGGCCGACTGCCTCCAGCAGGGGCAACGCGCTGTCGAAGTCGGCCTGTTCGCCACCGACCATGATCGAGAGTGCGGCCTCGACGGCGCCCGCCTCACCGCCGGAGACGGGCGCGTCGAGTACCCGTAGCCCCTTCTCCAGCCCGGCCGCGGCCAGCTCGATCGAGGTCCGCGGGGTGATCGAGGACATATCGATGAGCAGGGTGCCGGGGCGGGCGTGCGCCAGAATGCCGTCGGGGCCGTAGGCGATGGCCTCGACCTGCGGGGACGCGGGCACCATCGTGATGACGACATCGGCGTCCCGGACCGCGTCGGCGATCGAGTCGGCGGCCCGGCCGCCGGCCGCCGTGAGCCGGTCCAATTTGGCCCGCTCCAGTGTGAATCCACTGACGGAATAGCCTGCTTTGAGCAGATTCTCGGCCATGGGGGAGCCCATGATGCCGAGCCCGATCCACGCGACTGTGGGAAGTGTGCTCATCAGGTGCCTTTCGTCATGGTGGTGCGGGGTGCGGGGTGCGGGGTGCGGGGCGGTGGCGGTCGGTACGGAGTGCGGGGGCGGCGGTGGTCGGTACGGAGTGGCGGGAGGCGTGCGTACGGGGAGGGGTGGCGGTACGGGTGGCCCCTCGGCGGTGCATCGGATCCGGCGCCCGGGGCCGTGGCGGCGCATCGCGGGCCTGGTGGATACCGGGTGCCGGATGCAGGCTTCCGGTCGTTCAGTGCGCCGGGCGGGGCGCGCGCGCCTCGGACGGGAGCCAGTCGAAGGCCGCCGCGCTCGGCCGGTCGCCCGGTTTGTACTCCAGACCGACCCAGCCCTCGTAACCCGCCGCCGTCAGCTCGTCCAGCAGCCGTTCCAGCGGGAGCGAACCGGTGCCGGGAGCGCCGCGGCCGGGGTTGTCGGCGATCTGGACGTGGCCGGTCGTCTCCGCGTGCTTCGCGATGATCCCGCTGACGTCCTCGCCGTTCATCGACAGGTGGTAGATGTCGAGCAGGAACCGCGCGTTGTCGAGGCCGGTCGCCTCGTTCACCCGGTGGACGACGTCGAGCGCGGCCGGGGCGCTCACCAGGGGGTAGCGCGGTGACTCCGGCTCATTGAGGGTCTCGATGAGCAGGGTCGCCCCGGCGTGGTCGGCGGCCCGCGCCGCCAGCGCCAGATTCTCCAGCGCCAGCGCGTCCTGGGTCATCGGATCGACGCCGTCGACGCGGTTTCCATACAGCGCGTTGAGCGCCCGACAGCCCACCGACGCCGCGAACTCCGCGGCCACCTCGACATTGGCGCGGAAGCGGTCGGACTCGGCGCCGGGGAGGGAGAGCGCGCCCCGGTCGGCGCCCGGCAGCCGGCCGGCGTAGAAGTTCAGCCCCACCAGGTGGGTGCCCGCGTCGTCGAGCGCCTTCTTGAGGTCGGTGAGTTCGGCCGGCGCCGGAGTGGGGGCCGCGATCCACGGCCACCACAGCTCGACCGCGCGGAACCCCGCCGCAGCGGCGGCGGCCGGGCGCTCCAGGAGGGGCAGCTCGGTGAAGAGGATCGAGAGATTCACATCGAAGCGCTGGTCGGTGTAGCCCATATGATGACTGCGTCCCTTCCGTATACCGGAAGTAAGTTTCTGCTTAGCGGAAGCCTGCTGGCAGGGCTTCGTACTTGTCAAGAGGCCGCCCCTCGATTCCGCTCGCCCCGATTCCGATCCCCCCGATTTCGGTCCCTTTGATCCCCGGCCGCACGCCCCGCCGCCCGATGGGCGTCCGGTCCGTACCGGGTCGACGGTCCGGTACGGATTGGATGCCCCAGTTGATACACAACCGACGCACGGCGGACGGATGCCCGTCGCACAGTGGGCACCCCCCGGGGCGCACCGGGACGACCGTGGCGGCCGGCCGGCCCCGCAGCAGGGAGAATCGATGGCGAACGTCGTACAGGTGGAAGGCGCCGGAGTGATCGCGGAACCGCAGGAGAACGGCGTGCCCGGCCACCAGGGCGGTGCGGAACCGCCCGATCGGGCCCCGGTGATCGTCCTGGTCGAGGACGACGAGGTGATCCGTACCGCCGTCTCCATCGCCCTGGGGCGCTACGGCTACCGGATGCGGTCGGCGGCCGACGGACTCACCGGGCTTGAGATGTTCCGGGAGCACGCCCCCGACCTGCTGCTGCTCGATGTGATGCTGCCGGAGCTGGACGGTATCGGCCTCTGCCGGAAGGTGCGGGAGACCAGCCAGGTCCCCATCCTGATGATGTCCGCCCGGGGCGATTCGCTGGACGTGGTGTTCGGGCTCGAAGCCGGCGCCGACGACTATGTGGTGAAACCCGTCGACACCCCCGTGCTGGTGGCCCGCATCCGTGCCCTGCTCCGCCGGACCACCTTCACCCCCGACCCGGCCGGCACGGACCGGGCGACCCCGGCACCGGATCGGGATCGGGACCGGGATCGGGACCGGCTCGTCTTCGGCGATCTGACGGTGGACACCCGCGGGCTCGACGTGTTCCGGGACGGTGAGCGGATCGCGCTCACCCCCACGGAGCTTCGGCTGCTGCTGGAGTTCGCGGCGAACCCCGGGATCGTCCTGGACCGGCAGACGCTGCTGCGCAACGTATGGGACTACGGCTGGGACGGCGACAGCCGGGTGGTCGACCTGTGCGTGCAGCGGCTCCGCCGGAAGATCGGCGCGGACCGCGTTGAAACGGTCCGCGGCTTCGGCTACAAACTGCGGCGCACCCCGTGACGGCCGCGCGCTCCACCTTCGCCACGGCGTGGCGGAGCCTGGGCAACTGGAGATCGCTGCGGTGGAAGATCGCCGCCCTGGTGGTCGCGGCGTCCTGCGCCGTGGCCGTGTCCGTGGGCGTCATCGTGCACCAGTCCACCGCCTACCAGCTCCAGGGAGACGCGGCGGGGCGGGCCCACCTGGAGCTGCAGTACGCCGTGGCCGACTACGAGACCGGCCGGGAGTCCAGGGGGGAGCCCGTGCTGGACCCGGAGATGATGCCGGCCGAACTGCTCCACCGCGTTGAGCGGGACGGGGAGTCCGTCTGGCTCGACACCGAGAGCAGAACCGGCCCGTGGATGTGGGCGGCCCAGCCTTACGACGGCGGCGTGTTCGCCGTCAAGATACATACATACCCGGAAGAGGCGCGGCTGGCCGCCCTGGACCGCACCATCGTGAAGGCATCGGCGGCGACCCTCCTGGTGATCGTCCCGCTCTCCCTCGCTGTCACCGCACTGCTCAACCGCCGGCTCCGCCGCGTCGCGCGGACCGCCCGGGTCATCGCGGACGGCGATCTCGACGCCCGTACCGGAGCGGACGGGCGGCGCGGGGACGAGATCACCGACATCGCCGGGGCGGTCGACTCGATGGCCAACTCCCTCCAGGAACGACTGCTCGGCGAACAGCGCTTCACCGCCGATGTCGCGCATGAACTGCGGACACCGCTGATGGGCCTGGTCACCTCCACCGAGCTGCTGCCCGACGGGCAGGCGACCGATCTCGTACGGAACCGGGTGCGCGTCCTGCGCGGACTGGTCGAGGACCTGCTGGAGATCTCCCGCCTCGACGCGGGGGCGGAGGCGGCCGACGCCCGATTCGTGCCGGTGGGCAGCGTCGTCGAGGCATCGGTGACCCGGACCGGGGAGCCGACCCGGACGGTGATCGTCCACAACCAGCAGATCTCGACCGACCCGCGCCGACTGGACCGCATCATCGCCAACCTGGTGCTCAACGCGCACCGCCACGGCCGTGAGCCCGTCGAGGTCCGGGTGGACGGCACGACCGTGACCGTACGCGACCACGGGCCCGGCTTCCCCGCCGCCCTGCTGGCCGACGGGCCGCAGCGGTTCCGCACCGGCGCGGCGGAACGCGGCCACGGCCACGGTCTGGGGCTGACCATCGCAGGGGGGCAGGCCCGGGTGATCGGGGCGACGCTCCACTTCGCCAACGCGGACGACGGCGGCGCGGTCGCCGTACTCCGGCTTCCCGAAGGGGACCAGGCCGGTGTACCCCGGCCTCCCGATGAGTGACCGGACCGCCGTCCGACGCACCCCTGCCCGACGCACCGCCGTCCAACGCACCCCTGCCCGACGCACCGCCGTTCGAACGTCGATATCCGATATGCACCGACACGTCGATTCACGTCGATACACGGCGGAGACACGGCCGCGCCGTGATCGACAACCCGCCTCCACGGTGTGGACACACCCGCCTCACAGAGTGGCTGACGTGCGCGATTCCCGCGTACTCGTCCTCCGGAGGCAGTCTTGTACGCGGATTCCCACCACGCCCCGACCCCTGATCCGCGGCCACGGCGTCGGGTGCCCGCACTCGTGCTCTGGGGCACGGTGGCGGCGCTGCTCCTCACCGTCCTGGGCGGCTGGGTCATCGGCACGGAGAGGGACCGGGCCGCGGCGGGGGAGCCGCCGCCGGTCACCGCCGGGGGGACCGGCACCCTGTCCCTGCCGTGGCCGAAGAGCGGCCAGGCGAGCGTGACCTACACGGGAAGCGGCAGGTCCGGATCGAGCGGTGCGCAGAAACCCGTCCCCATCGCCAGTGTCACCAAGGTCATGACCGCGCATGTGATCCTCGCGGACCATCCGCTCCGGGACGGGGAGACCGGACCGCTCATCACCGTCGACCAGCAGGCGGCGGACGAGTCCTTCTCCGGCGTGGAGTCGACCGTCCCCGTCGAGGCGGGCCGACAGCTCAGCCAGCGTCAGCTCCTGGAGATGCTGCTCCTTCCTTCCGGGAACAACGTCGCCCGACTGCTCGCCCGGTGGGACGCGGGCAGCGAGAGCGCCTTCGTCGCGAAGATGAACCGCGCCGCGGCCGACCTCGGCATGAAGAACACCACCTACAGCGACGCGAGCGGCTTCGCACCCACCACCACGAGCACCTCCGACGACCAGCTCCGGCTGGCCCGGCAGGTCATGCGCGACAAGGCATTCCGAGCGATCGTCGCCACCCGCGAGGTTGCCATCGGGGGTGTCACGGGCACCATCGCCAACACCAACAAGCTGCTCGGCACCTCCGGTGTCATCGGCGGCAAGACCGGATCGAGCACGCCGGCGGGCGGCGCCCTCATGTGGGCCGCCACGGACGGACAGGGCGCGAAGGCGGGGTTGATCCTCGGGGTCGTTCTGCACCAGAGGCCGAACACCACCCCCGCCGAGGGGCTGGGGGCCGCCTTCGATGCCACGGAGGTACTCGTCACCGCGGCACGGCGGGGTGGCCACTGATGACCACCGGCGACATGCTCCCCACGACCGGCGACCGCACGGAACAGCTCCCGGAGTGGCGCTCGGATGAGGGGACGAACCACACCCCGGACCCGAGCCCGGACGACGACCACCACCACTACCTGGTCCCGGACCAGGACCTCGACCACGCTCCGGACCAGGACCTGGACCCGGAATGGCGGACGGGGCGGTGGGCATCCGGTGGGGCACGGCGATGGGTCGGCCGGCGCGGTGGCGGCTGGATCGCCACGGCGGGCGCCCTCTATGCGGCGGCCCTGCTCGCCCACCCCCTCGTACCCAACGGCGCCAGAAACTCCGGCAGCCTCATCGAGACGTTCCTGCCCTGGTCGGCGCTGGCGATCCCGCCGCTGTTCCTCCTCGCGCTGTACCGGCGCTCGCTCCTGGCCGTCGCCGCCGCGCTGCTCCCCGCGCTGGTCTGGCTCGCCCTGTTCGGCGGTTCGCTCACCGACAAACGGAGTGGGGGCGGGGAGCTGATCGTGGTCAGTCACAATGTCGGCGCGGACAACCCCGACCCCGGGGGCACCGCCCGCGAGTTGGCCGACACCGGCGCCCAGGTGATCGCGGTCCAGGAACTCGCCGCCACGGCGAAGGACGCGTTCCACCGGGCACTGCCGCCCCGGTACCGACACCACACGGTCCAGGGCGGAGTGGGCCTGTGGAGCACGTACCCGATGTCCGCGCCCGAACCGGTGAACATCATGCCGTGGCCCCGGGCCCTGCGCGCCACGCTCACCACGCCGAAGGGCGAAGTCACCGTCTATGTGGCCCATTTGGCATCGGTCCGCGTCACCGCGGAATCCGGCTTCACCACCGACCGCCGTGACGCCGCCGCACGACTCCTCACCGAGGTCGTCGGCCGGGACTCTTCGGCGAAGACCCTCGTCGTCGGGGACTTCAACGGCACGACGGACGATCCCGGTCTGGACCCGCTGCTGCGCGGAATGACATCCGCGCAGGAGGTGGCGGGGGAAGGGTTCGGTTTCAGTTGGCCCGCCCCGTTCCCTCTGGCCCGCATCGACCACATCCTGGCGCGGGGAATCCAGCCGGTCTCCGCGCGGACGCTGCCCGCCACCGGAAGCGACCACCTGCCCGTGACCGCCTCCTTCAGGCTGTGAATCCGGGCGGCGAATCCGGGCCGTGAATCCGGGCTGTGGATCCAGGTTCTGGATCCGGGCCGTGAATCCAGGTCTTGAAGCCAGGCGCTGAATCCCCGCCGCGAACGATCGGAGGCGCGTGCTCCGCCGATCGCCGCCCGGGTGTCCACTAGGGTCGTGTCGGAGTCGACGTGATGGGGGCACCGTGCGGTTGAGAGTGGAATTCACGACCGAGCCCTTCAACCTGGACGAGGCACCCGCCCATGCGCTGGTCGGGCGCGAGGTCATACGAACCGCCGAGCTGGACGCCGTGGATGTCGGTCCGTTCGGCAACACGGCCGAAGGCGGTGCGGACGCCGTACTGGCCGCCGTCGAGGCACTGTTGCACCGCACCCTGGGTGCCGGTGCGACCCGGGTCACCCTCCAGATCAATGTGATCGAGGAGGCCGGCGAATGACCCCACCGGAGACGGGCCGGCCCGTGGACCATCCCCTCGCGCACGCGGTCGGGCCGCTGATCGAGGCGCTGGGTGCCGAGGTCATCGCTCCCGCACAGGCGGGGCCCGACGACGTGGTGCTCGCCTGGGAGGGGGAGAACGTCATCGCCGTACGGCTTCCGCAGCTCTCCGAGTCACTGGACCGCATACTTGCCGCGCTGGAGCGCCGCCACGGGATGCCGTTGTCCGCCCTGGACCGCAAGACGAAACAGCAGGTCGTGCGGGCCTTGGAGGCGCGTGGCGCGTTCTCCGTGCGGCATGGGGTGGAGACGGTCGCCGGGGCGTTGGGCGTCAGCCGGTTCACCGTCTACAACTATCTGAACAGGGCGAACGCGGCGAACGGCGGCTGAGGCGAGTCGGCAGGGCAGCAGCCCGTAACACGGATTCTTCAACAAACTGTTGACGCCGGGTTGGTCAGCGGGTTGGCTAGGCGTACCCGTCCCGACCCGCAGCCCGTCCGGACCCGCAGCCTTTCGCGGCGCGGTCCGTTCGACACACAGCGTTCGACACGCCGCGAGCGACACCACGGAGGCCGCCGTGACTTCGAGCCCGGAGAGCCTCTCAGACAAGCCATCCGACCCGGCCGGTACCCCGTACGACGTCCCCGGCACCTCCCGCGTCGCCACCGCCACCGGCTCCACCACTTCCCGTACGGAACCCGGCACCGGCCTCGACCGGTTCAACGGCTCCGCCGACAGTGCCGCCGTCGCCGCGCTCCACGAGGTGTGTGCCAGTGCGGCCTGGGGGCGTGAACTCCTCGCTCGGCGCCCCTATCCCACCGCCGAAGCTCTCCTTGCCACCAGCGACGCCGCCGTGGCACGGCTTACCGAAGAGGATCTGGCCGAGGCGGTGGCGGGTCACCCGCCCATCGGCCGGCCGAGGCCCGGGGACCCGACAGCCGCCCGTGAACAGCGCGGTATGGCCGCGGCTGACAGCGCGCTCAAGGCCGAGATGCTGGAGCTGAACCTCGCCTACCAGGCCAGATTCGGTCATGTCTTTCTGATCTGTGCCACCGGCCTCAGTGGTGCGCAGATGCGTGACGCGGTACGGGCCCGGCTCGCGAACCCGCCTCGACGGGAGCGCGCGATCGTCCGTACCGAGCTGGGCCGGATCAACCGCATCCGGCTGACCCGCCTCCTCGCCACCGAGACCACCGAGACCACCGAGACCACCGTCGTCACCGGGGTCACCGAGGTCATCCGGACCAACCAGGCCACCGAGTTCACAGGGGCCACCAGGGTCACCGAGGCCACCGAGGAGAGGCCCCGACCACCCCGACAGGAGTGAGCGCATGAGCACGGAACCGACCACCTCGGTGTCCACGCACGTCCTGGACACCGCCATCGGCCGCCCGGCCGGAGGAGTCACCGTCTCCCTGTCGGCCCGGGCCGGGACCGACGCCCCCTGGGTGCCGCTGGGCGACGCCACGACCGACCCGGACGGGCGGTGCGCGGAGCTGCCGGCGCTGCCCGACGGCACCACCCGGGCCCGGCTCGACTTCGGGACCGGGGCGTACCTCGCACCGGACCTGCACCCCGGGGACCGTCCGGTCGCCGGGACGGCACCCGACCCGGACGCGTTCTTCCCCGAGGTGTCGATCACATTCGCCGTCGTACCGGGTGAGCACTACCACGTACCGCTGCTGCTCAGCCCATTCGGATACTCCGTATACCGAGGGAGTTAGCAGAGCCCATGACAGCCGAAAGCCGCCCAGCCCCCACCGTGATCCTCGGTCAGAACCAGTACGGGAAAGCGGAGAACCGTGTCGTCCGGATCACCCGCGACGGCGCCACCCACCACATCAAGGACCTGAACGTCTCCATCGCCCTCTCCGGGGACATGGCCGAGGTCCATCATTCCGGTGCCAATACGAACGTCCTGCCGACCGACACCACCAAGAACACGGTGTACGCGTTCGCCAAGGAGTACGGAATCGAATCCGCCGAGCAGTTCGGCATTCGGCTGGCCCGGCACTTCGTCACCTCCCAGGAGTCGATTCACCGGGCCCGGATCCGTATCGAGGAGTACGCCTGGGATCGGATAGCGACCTCCGGAGGCACCGGTGGCGAGCACTCCTTCGTCCGCAAGGGGCGGGAGACCAGGGTCAGTGAGATCGACTACGACGGAGAGCGCTGGCAGATCATCTCCGGTCTCAAGGACCTCACGGTCCTGAACTCCACCGACTCCGAGTTCTGGGGCTATGCGAAGGACCGGTACACCACCCTCCAGGAGGCGTACGACCGTATCCTCGCCACCGACGTCAGCGCCCGCTGGCGGTACACCTGGAGTGCGGACGATATGCCCGCGCCCGCGTGGGACAGCGTCTGGGAACAGGCCAGGACGGCACTTATCGAGGCATTTGCCGACACCTATTCGCTCTCCCTCCAGCAGACCCTGTACCGCATGGGCGCACGGGTCGTCGAACGCGTCGATGAGATAGCGGAGATCCGGTTCGCGCTGCCGAACAACCATCATTTCCTGGTGGATCTCACGCCGTTCGGACTCACCAATGACAACGAGGTCTACCTCGCCGCCGACCGGCCCTACGGACTGATCGAAGCCACCGTTCTGCGGGACGGCGCGGATCAACGAATTCCGGCCGATCTGACCCTTCTCTGACGTTCGGTGCACCTTCCCTGAAATCCAGCGAACTCCGGTACCCCTGAAACGAGGTCCTCGCCATGGCGGCTTCGCGCATCGTCATCGAGAACTGCGCCATTGCGACCGTGGACGCGCACGACACCGAGTACCCCACCGGCCATGTGGTCGTCGCGGACCACCTCATCGAATCGGTCGGCCCCGGCCGCGCGCCGGCCGGACTGGCGGATGTGGTCCGCCGGATCGACGGCACCGGCCATCTCGCCACCCCCGGACTGGTCAACACCCATCACCACTTCTACCAGTGGATCACTCGGGGGCTCGCCACCGATCACCACCTCTTCGACTGGCTGGTGGCGCTCTATCCGACCTGGGCCCGGCTGGACGAACAGATGGTGCGCGCCGCGGCCCGGGGCTCCCTCGCCATGATGGCGCGCGGCGGAGTCACCACCGCGATGGACCACCACTACGTCTATCCGCGCGGATCCGGCGATCTGAGCGGCGCGATCATCGGCGCCGCTGGCGATATGGGCGTGCGGTTCACCCTCGCGCGCGGCTCCATGGACCGGGGGCGATCGGACGGCGGACTGCCACCGGACTTCGCCGTCGAGACCCTCGACGGCGCGCTCGCCGCCACCGAGGAGACCATCGACACGCACCACGACCCGTCGTTCGACGCGATGACACAGATCGCCGTCGCGCCCTGCTCCCCGTTCTCCGTCTCCACCCAACTGCTCCGGCAGGGAGCAGAACTGGCGCGCCGCAAAGGGGTGCGGCTCCACACGCACGGTTCGGAGACCGTCGAGGAGGAACAGTTCTGCCGAGAGCTGTTCGGCCTGGGGCCGACCGACTACCTGGAGTCCACCGGCTGGCTCGGGCCGGACGTGTGGATGGCGCACTGTATCCACATGGACGACGCCGACATCGCCGCCTTCGCCCGTACGGGCACGGGTGTCGCCCACTGCCCCTCCTCCAACGCCCGGCTCGGGGCCGGTATCGCCCGGGTCCCCGATCTGCTGGCGGCGGGCGTTCCGGTCGGCCTCGGGGTCGACGGGACCGCCTCCAACGAGGCCGGTGAACTCCACACCGAACTGCGGAACGCCCTGCTCGTCAACCGGCTGGGACCGCGTCGCGAGGCCGCTCTCACCGCACGGCAGGCACTGCGTCTCGGCACCTACGGCGGCGCCCAGGTCCTCGGGCGGGCCGATGGGATCGGTTCGCTGGAGGCCGGGAAGCTCGCCGATCTGGTGCTTTGGAGACTCGACACCCTCGCCCACGCCTCCATCGCCGACCCGGTGGCCGCGCTGGTGCTCGGCGCCGCGGCTCCCGTGACGCTCTCCCTGGTCAACGGCCGGCCGATCGTCGAGGACAACCGACTGACCACGGTGGACGAGGACGCCATCGCCCGCGAGACCCGAACCGAGGCACAGCGCTTGGCGCGGGCCGACTCCCGTACGTCGTGAGCCTGTTCCTCATCGTCGGATGACGCCTTAGCCGGCACCCATGACGGCGCCCTCCCCCGGCCCGGGGGAGGGGCGGCCTCCCCCTGACTGATGGGGTTTCCGGGTCCGGCTGCTTTCACGATCGCACAAGCGTTCAACGCGTTCACGCTTCGGGTGCCGCCCGTGGGCTTGCCGCGCCGTATCGCGGCAAGGCGCCTGTCACGAAGAACGGTCCCCGGGCCGGAAGCACCGGCCGGGCGGAGGGCGTCGACGGAGGAGGTCCGTCACGCCCCCCCCGCCAGGGGTGGCGGCGAACCGGCCTCGGGAGCGAGCGTTCCCATGGCCCGCGGACGACATCTCACGCCCCCACGTGCCCGATGGCACCTGTCCGACACCCGGCGTGCCTGCGCACACCGGGCCGGCGTCACCCGCTCCCCCGAGACCTTCACGGGCGGGAGCACGGGTCCCGGGGCCGGACGCGACACATGGGCGTGACACATGGACGTGACACATGGACGTGACACAGAGGCGTGCCACACAACAGTGAGGAGACGGCGATGGATTCCCAGTTCGACACGACGGTGGCGGCGTACGAGCGGAGCATGGAGGCGATGCCCTTCCGGGAGCACGTCGAGGCGCACAGCTTCCTGAACGCGGTCGGTGACATCGAGGGGCGTGATGTCCTCGACCTGGGGTGCGGCAGCGGGCTGTACGCCCGTCTGCTGCGCCGTGCGGGGGCGGCCCGGGTGGCGGGGATGGACGAGTCGGCCGCGATGGTGGACCACGCACGCCGGCGCGAGGCGCGCGAGGGGCTGGGCGTGGAGTATCTGGCCGCGGACCTTGCCGACCCGGCCGCGGGTGATCTGCCGGGCATCGCCGGTGCGTTCGACCTGGTCACGGCCGTGTACGTGCTGCCCTACGCCCCCAGCCGAGAGGCGTTGGAGGGGTTCTGTGCCACGGCGCGGCGGGCGTTGCGCCCGACCGGCGGGCGGTTCGTGGCCGCGGTCCTCAACCCCGAGTTCTGCACGGATCCGGAGTGGTACCGCGGCTACGGGATGCTCCTGAGTGCACGGCAGGCACCGGCGGAGGGCACCCCGGGGCACATGCGGGCCTGGGTCGGACCTGACGTGCTGGACCTGGACTTCTTCCGTTGGTCCGCGGCGGCGCATGAGCGGGCTCTGGAGTCGGCCGGCTTCGACCGCGTCTCGTGGATCCGGCCGACCGTCTCCGAGCAGGGCCGCGCCAGGTACGGGGACGAGTTCTGGGCGAACTACCTGAGCTGCCCGCACGCGCTGATCGTCGATGCGCAGGCCGGCCCCCGGGCGGAACTCGGCGACTGAGCACTTCCGGTGGAGTTTGCCGCCCCGCCCCGCCCGGGCCGGGCCCGATCCGCCCCGCCCCGGCCCGGAGGAGTGAGGCCCCCGCTCCGAATGAGCCGGCCCTCCGTACTTCCCGGCCCTCCGCACTTCCCGGCCCTCCGCACTTCCCGACCCCGTCGGACCGACCAGCAGAGAAATGAGGTCACTCCCATGAATCGAGTCACCACAGCCCACGCACCCGGCACCGACAGGAACGCCCCGCGCGACAGCGCCACGGCACGGGACCCCGTAGCGCCCAGCGGGTTCCGGGTGGAGGGGCTCGACCTCCACAGTCCCCGCCTGTCCGAGCGGTACGGCACCGTGGTGCTGGGCCTGTCACCGTTCAACTCCTTCTACTCCACGGAGACCGTGACCGCGTTGTGCCGCAGCGCCGCGGTGTCCTTCCGCGATGTGCACGTGGTCCTTCCGGGAGCACCCGAGTCGGCGTTGCGGCACATCTCCGCGGGTAAGGCGCCACGGCCCGCGGTCCAGCGGTCCAAGCGCGTCATCCACAACATGCGCAACGTGGCACGGCGCACCCTGGCCGACTGCGGGGTGCCCGATACGGACTCTCGCGTCCATGTGCTGACCCGCTTCGCCGCCCATCCGCGCTACCAGGAGGTCCGGGCACGCATCGAGACCGCATACCGCACACAGGCCCCGATGCGTGAGGCGGTGCGCGCTATGACGCGTACGGCCCTGGCCGCCTCCATCGACTCCGAGCCCACACCGGCCCAGATCGACGACAACACGCGCTACATCTTCGCCGAGTCCCCGCTGCTGCTGGATTCGACCGGAGTGCTCGCACGACCCCGCGCACTGTTCGTGTACCACCGCCGGGTGCCCGTCTACGACGTGGTGGCCGCCGGCCGGGTACCCGGCCTCACGGTCGGGGCCGGCCACGTCCTGTCCGTGCTCACAGACGAGAGGAACAACCGTGATGACGACGATTCCCGATGAACTGAGCTGGCCCGACTCCTTCCCCACCCGGGGGCACGGCCTGCCCCCGGAGATGTTCGACCTCTTGCGGCGCGAGCGGCCGGTGGCCCGGGTGGCGTTCCCCTCCGGCCACCAGGCGTGGCTCGTGACCCGACGTACCGACATCACCGCGATCGGATCGAGCCGCAGCTTCTCCCGCAACCTCACCTGCCCCGGTGGGCAGCGCATCGCCGGCGAGGACTTCAACAGCGTGCCCGGCGGCATCTTCAACCTCGATCCCCCCACGCACACTGTCGTGCGGCGCGTGGTCCAGCCGTTCTTCAATCCGGCCGCGGCGACCGCGCTCAAACCCGCGGTCGCGCTGGCCGCCGCCGATCTGGTGACGACGGTGCACGACGGCCCCAACCCCGCTGACCTGCACCGCTCATACGCGCACCCGCTCGCCGCGACACTGGCCTGCGACCTCATGCGCGTGGCACCCCGCCAACGCCGCAAGATCGTGCCCCGATTGCGCTCGCAGGTCGACTACACGACACCGGCCGCCAAGATCGATACTTCCACCCGGTGGATGCTCGACTTCGCCGACGAGGTCATCGACGCCAAGACGGCCGACCACGACGACGCACGCGAACCGCGCGACCCGGTCGAGGCGCTGATCCAGGCCCACCACCGCGGGACCATCACCCGGGAGCAGTTGCACGCGACGGTGATGTACCTGTTCGTCACCTCCGCCGAGCCGGTCACCGGCCCGGTCACCACCGGCGTCTACACCCTGCTGCGGCACGGCGACCAACTCGCCCGAATACTGCGCGACCCCAGTCTGTGGCCCACGGCGGTCGCCGAACTCCTGCGCCTGCACCACAACGGCATGACCTCCATGCCCCGGGTCGCGCTGACCGACACCGAACTGCACGGGGTGCTCATCCGGGCCGGTGACGCCGTCGTCACCCCCTGGGTCGCGGCGACCTGGGACCCGGAGCACTTCAAGCAGCCGGAGCGATTCCGCCTCGACCGCAGCGCACAGGAAGACCCGGCCCTCACCTTCGGCACCGGCCCCCATTTCTGCCTGGGCGTCAATATCGCCCGCATGTATCTGGAGACGGCGCTCTCGACCCTCTTCGAACACCTGCCGGAGCTGGCACTGGCGGCCAAACACGAGGACATCGCCTGGGAGCCGGACACCTACCTGTTCACCCGGCCGGTGGAGCTGCCCGTCACCTGGTCCCGCCAGTGAACGGCAAGAAGCGGATCACGTTCGGGACGCGCGCGCTCCGCGATCCGGCTGCCCGGCCATCGAGTGAAGCGGTGCGAACTCATCAGCGATCATGCTCGTCATGACGAGATCGTGCTACCGGCCGGCGAAGAACACATGATCGCGGAGGCGGCCGTCCTCGATGAAGCCGAGCCGACGGTGCAGGGCCAGTGATGCTTCGTTGTGCGCGAGGATCCGCGCCTGGCACTTGGCACAGCGGCGCTCGGCGAACACCCACCCCTGAACGTCCCGCCGTTGAGCTCGCACATCAACGCCGCCGAACAGGCCGAGGAGCGAACGCGGCTGCCGTCGCCGGATGTTAAACGACAAGCCAAAGCCGTTCACCGTCCGCCCGATGTCCCAGGCGGGATGTCAGACCCCCGTGCCATGCTCGGAAGCATGGATCTTGAACAGGCTTTCGCCGATCTGGACAGCGTGCGCTGGGCCGACCTGGAGCACGCCTACGGTGAGGCGGGAGACCTGCCGGGCATACTGCGCGCGCTGGCGGGCGACGAGCCCGCGGCGGCCGAGGCGTTCGACGAGCTGTGGGGCAGCATCCTCCACCAGGGCACGGTGTATTCGGCGACCGTGGCCGCCGTGCCCTTCCTCGCGCGCGCGGCGACGGCCGGGGTCCGGACGGTGGAGCTGCTGCTCCTGCTCGGCGGCATGGCCCAGAGCGAGGACGAGTACGGGATAGCGGAGCCAGGAGCCTGCCGGGCCGCGGTCGTCGCCGAACTACCCCTGATACTCCCGATGATGGACTCCGCCGATGGCGCGGTGCGCCAGGCCGCCGCGTGGGCGGCGGGGCGCTCCGGCGCCGCCGCCGCGCTGCCCTTCCTGCGCCGGCGGTGGGCGCGGGAGGGGGAGCCGAGCGTGCGGGCCGAGTTGCTCGCCGCGCTGGCCCACCTCGACGCGGCGGGCAGCGCCCCGACCGTGCTGGCCTCGATCTCCCCCGGCGAGCCCGCCGAACTACGCGTGGAAGCCCTGCTGGCCGGAGTGGACATCGGCCTGCCCTGGTCGCCCGCGCACCGGGACACCCTGCTGTCCCTCCTGCCCGCCGACCCCTATCTGGCGGACCGTTTCGACCAGGAGCGGACCGAGCCGCTGCGCTATGTCGTGGACGCGCTGCTCCGCCGCGACACGGACGCCGACCGCGCCTTCGCGTACGAGTTGATCGAGGCCGGACTGCGGCTGCGGGACCCCGAGGCGCGGGAAGAGGCGCTGTGGGCCGCCGAGCACGCGTGCGTGCTCTCGCGGAGCGCCCCGGCGCGGCTGGCGTCGGCGCTGCTCGCGCTGCTGGCCGAGCCGTCGTTCCCGCACACCGCTTCGCTGCTGCCGATCCTCGACCTGCTGGGCACACATGCCGCCCCGGCCGCGCCCGCCATCGCCCGCCTCGCGACCGACGGCGGCGAGCTGGCCGATCGGGCGCTCGAAGTGCTGGTCAGGGTGGCGCCGGAGCAGGCCGCCCCACTGCTCGCACGAGACCTGGGCCACCGGACCCGGGCGCTCGCCGCGGCGGTGGGCGGGCCGGGCGCCCGGCCCGCCCGACCGATCCCCTACGCGCCGGAGCTGCTGAACGCCATTCGCATCCGGCTCTCCGGCACCGGCGCCGACGAACTCACCGGCCCCGAGCCGTCGCAGCTCACCGGGCTGCTGACGGGCTGGGGCGGCCTGGCCGCGGCGGCCCTGCCCGAACTGACCGCCGCGCTGGACCGTTTCCCGACGCTCGTCCCGGCCGCGCTCACGGCCGTCTGTCCGGACGAGAGCCGGGAGGCGACGGCGGCGCTGCTGCGCCGGGCGGCGGGCCCCGCGGTGGCGCCCGACCCGTCCGAACCGCCGTCGGACACGGACGCCGACGCGTACACGGCAGCCGCCGAGTGTCGCTACGCGGCGGCTGAGGCGCTCCACGGACTGACCGGCGAAACCGGTCCGCTGGTCGACGCGGTGGCGGAGGCGCTGCTCGGGGACGTGTCCGCGGGGGTGCCCCGGACCGCCGGGGAGCTCGGCCCCGCCGGGGTGGTGCTCGTGCCCCGGTTGCGGGCCGCCCTGACCGCGCCGGGCGGGCGTCGTACCGTCCCCGAGATGAACACGGACATCCAGATAGCGGTGGCGCTCTGGCGGCTCACGGGTGACGCGGAGGAGCCGGTACGGGTGCTCCGCGGAGTCCTGGCGGAAGCCGCGGACGGCATGTGGACCAGTTGGCCCCTGCGGAACGTGGCCCGCGCGGCGGCCCGGCTCGGCCCCGTGGCGAGCCCGCTGGCCCCCGGGCTCCGGGCGCTGCTCGACGACCCGGACCAGGTTCCGACGGCGATCCCGGCCCTGCACTCCATGGAATGCGCGATCGACCGCTCCCTGGCGGTGGACCTGCTGCTCACCTCGGCCGAACGGAGTGCGGACCCCGAGGCGGCGCTCGCATCACTGGCCGCGCTGGGTTCGGAGGCCCTGACCCCGGAGACGCGTTCCCGGCTGACGGCGCTGGCGGAGCGTGATCTGCGGCTGGCGATCCCGGGTGTGGATCGGGAGACGGTCGCGGCGGACGAGCGGCTGCGGGGGATGGCGCGGGAGATCCTGCGCGGTTGAACCAGGGCTGGAGCCGGTCCGCCCCCTTGAATCCGGGGGATCGGCGGCGGGAGTGGTGGCAGGGCTGATCCCGGGCCCTTCCCTCGGTCCCGGGCCGCCGCTTCGATCCGGGCCGCTCCGGGGTTGAACCAGCGCGGCCCTCGGGTGGGGCCGGGGCCCCCTGCCGGCCAGCCGGCAGGGACGGTGCCCGCCGCCCCCGCCCGCCGTCCCCCGCCCCCGCCTCCGCCGACCGACATGCGGTCACCGCCCCCCTGTGATCCATTGTTTCCAGCCACGCACAGCGCACGGCGGACAGGGGTTCGACGATGGATTTGGCATCGAGGATCGACGGTGCGACGGGCGGTCTCCGCGCGGACCTGGAGCGGCTCGCCCGGATCCCCCCGATCGTCCTGCCGCGCGAGCCCGCCGCCGGGAGCTCGCCCACGGCCCGGGCCGACCTCCCGGTCCAAGCCGATCTCCCGGCCGGAGCCGATGCTGCCTTCCGGGCCACGCCCGCCTGGGGAGCCGTATGACGACGGCCGCACCGGAGCGGGCCCCCGAGGGGCCCCCGGCGAAGAAGGGCTTCACCTTCCCCAGCGCGCTGACGATCCTGGCGCTCGTCACCGTCGCGGTGTGGGCGCTGGCCTTCCTCATTCCCCCGGGGGAGTACGAGCGCAACGCCAACGGCGCGCCCCTACAGGGCACGTACCACCGCGTCGACAGCGGACAGAGCTTCGTCGACCGGCTCAACGATCTCTTCCTCGCCCCCGTGAACGGCCTCTACGGCATCCAGGACGTCAAGACCGGCACCGTCGGCCCCGAACTGGCCGGTGAGCTGTACGGCAGTGCGGGTGTCTTCCTCTTCGTCCTCGCGATCGGTGCCTTCATCACGGTCGTCTTCGCCACGGGCGCCCTGGACCGGGGGATCGCCCGCCTCGCCCACCGGCTGCGTGACCGGGGCGCACTGCTGATCGCGGGCGTGATGCTGGTCTTCGCCCTCCTCGGCACGGTGGAGGGCTTCGCCGAGGAGACGCTGGGCTTCTACGGTCTGATCGTGCCGCTCATGCTCGCCCTCGGCTACGACCGGATGGTGGCGACGGGCACGATCATCCTCGGTGCGGGTATCGGCGTGCTCTGCTCCACCGTCAATCCGTTCGCGACGGGCGTCGCCTCCTCCGCGGCCGATATCTCGCTCGGCGACGGCATCGCGCTGCGGGCGGTGATGTGGGTGGTGCTGACGACCGTGACCATCGCCTATGTCGTCCACTACGCGGGCCGGGTCCGGAAGAACCCGGCCCGCTCGATCTCGGGCTTCCTCCCCGGGGACCGCGACCACACCACGGCGGAGACCACCGACCCCCCGGAGCTGACCGGTCTGCACCGGACCGTCCTGATCCTGGTGACGCTCGTCTTCACCTTCATGATCTTCTCGGTCGTGCCCTGGTCGAGCGCGCTGACGGGCGACGCGGACGCCATTCCCTACGGGTTCGAACTCGGCTGGTCCTTCCCCGAGCTGGCGGCACTGTTCCTGGTCGCGGCGGTCCTGGTCGGGGTGGTGGCCCGCTTCGGCGAACAGCGGCTGAGCGCCACGATCATCCAGGGGGCCGCGGACTTCATCTCCCCGGCGCTGGTGATCGTGCTGGCCCGGGGCGTCACCGTGATCATGAACAACTCGCAGGTGACGGACACGGTTCTGCATGCCGTCGAGGGTGTGGTGCAGGGCACGTCGTCGGGCTTCTTCGCCATCAGCGTCTTCCTGGTGAACCTCCCCCTGGCGTTTCTGATCCCCTCCAGCTCGGGCCATGCCACCCTGGCGATGCCCATCCTGGCCCCGTTGGCGGACTTCGCCGGGGTCTCCCGCGCCGTGGTGGTGACGGCCTGGCAGTCGGCGAGCGGCTGGATGAACCTCTGGGTCCCCACCACGGCGGTCACCATCGGCGGCGTGGCACTGGCGAAGGTCGGCTACGACAAATACCTGCGGTTCGTATGGCCGTTGCTGGCGATTCTGGCGGTGCTGATCTGCGGCTTCCTGGCGGCGGGCGCGGCACTGACCTGAACACGCCCACGGAGCCACGGACAGAGCAGCGTGCAGAAATTACAGAAATGCTTGCAACTGTATGAATAGGTGTGCTATCGTCGGCTGCTCTCGAATGGATGAGGAGAGGTGGCTGGGGAAGATGGACATCAGGCTCGGCAAGGAGGCCGGCTCGCAGGTGGCGCTGCTGGCGAAGGCGTGGGGGGTGGATGGGGAGGAGGTGATCCTCCGGCTGCTCAGGCACTTCCAGGGCGAGGGCGGCACGGGAGCGCCGGAGGCGCGGCCCGAGGTGGCCCCCGGGCTGGTCCCGGTTCATGTGCGCTATGCGGGCCAGCGGATCGCGGGGATGTATGACCCGGGGGCGGAGAGCCTGACGATCTCTTCCGGGCCCGCCCAGGGGCACTACAAGTCGCCGAGCGGTGCCGCGACGGCCGTCCTCCAAGCGCTGCGGCCGGGGGTGGCGCCGCACCGGAACGGCTGGTCCTTCTGGGTCGTGGACGAGACCGGGAATCGGCTCCAGACCCTCCGCGACAAGCGCACCACCGGTCTGTAAGTATAGGGAAATGGAGGAGAATGAGAAGAATGAGCAATCCATCGGGGGGTCAGTCGGAGATCCAGTCGGAGAGTTCGAGTGACGACGGCCCGCTGATCAGTCAGCACGCGGCGATCGTCTTCCTCTTCGCCGTCGTCCTGGGCCTGGTCTTCGGGGGGCTGGCCCGCGCGGCGGGGAAGCCCTGGCCGGAGGCGGTGATGACGGGACTCGCCGCCGCGGGCGTCACCGTCGTCGCGCACCGGCTCATCGCCCGGTCATAGCCGTTCCGATATCCCCCCAACACCACTGGATACGGGTGGTCTTCCGCTCCCTCGACCTCTGGGGGCTTGAAGTCGACGTGCACACATGCAATACAGGTCTGGACCAATCCATCCGTTCGCGGAGGTTAGACCGTGCAACGTCCCCCCACATCCCTCGCGTTGGTCTGCGCGGCCGCACTCCTCCTCACCGCCTGCGGCGGAGAGGACAAGGACTCCGAGGCCCCCACCACTCCCACCGGAGTGACCGTGCAGACCAGCAGCGCCACTTCCGTACATGTCATGTGGAAACAGGCGTCCGACAATGAGGCGGTCACCGGCTACGAGGTGTACCAGAAGGGCACCAAGGTCAAGTCCGTGCCCGGCACCAAGAGCATGATCGACGTCGAGCAGCTCACCCCCAAGACCGCGTACAGCTTCACCGTCCGGGCCCGGGACGCCGAGGGCAATCTCTCCAAGCCCAGCCCCGCGATAACCGTCACCACCCCCGTGCCGACCCCTGACGACAAGAAGGCGCCCACCCGCCCGGCCGGTCTGCGGGGCAAGGTCGAGGGCGGCAAGGCCGTCAGCCTCAGTTGGCAGAAGTCCACCGACAACGTCGGCGTGACCTCCTACGACATCTACCAGGAGGACTCCCGTATCCACAGCGTCTCCGGCACCGAGACGGCCGCCCGGGTCACCGGACTGCGCCCCGGCACCGTCTACACCTTCACCGTGCGCGCCCGGGACGCCTCCGAGAACTCCTCACCGGACAGCACCGCCGTCGATCTGACCACCCCGGCCGCCGCCGGCGAGGGCGCCAGCACGGCCCCCACCGATCTGACGGCCAAGGCTCGTAAGGGCTTTGTCGATCTGAGCTGGACACCCCCGAAGGCGGACGGTGCGATCGAGACCCATGAGTTGTACGTCAACGGGAAGTTCGCCACCACCCTCGTCTGGAGCAATATGCCGGCGAAGAAGAGGATGACCTACGCGATGGAGGTCACCGATCCCGCGGGCACCCGCTACAGCCTGAAGATCCGGTCCAAGCTCCCGGACGGCAAGTGGGGCGACTTCTCGGCCCAGCGCACCGTCGTGCTGGTCGACTGAGCCCGGCGCACCATAGCCGCGCCCCCCGGAACCGTACGGTTCCGGGGGGCGCGGCGGCCGGAATCAGCCGGTCAGTCGTTCGTACGCGGGGAGCGTCAGGAAGTCCTCGTACGTCTCGTCCAGCGCCACCTTCAACAGCAGGTCGTGCGCCTCCCCCCAACTACCGGCCGCGAACGCCTCGTCGCCGACCTCCGCGCGGATCGCCGCGAGTTCGTCGGTGGCCAGGGAACGGACCAGTTCCGGAGTGGCGCGTTCGCCGTTCTCGAAGACCACCCCCGCGTTGATCCACTGCCAGATCTGGGAGCGGGATATCTCGGCCGTGGCCGCGTCCTCCATCAGATGGAAGATCGCGACCGCGCCGTGCCCGCGCAGCCACGCCTCGATGTAGCGGATGCCCACCTGTACGGCGTTGTGGATCCCGTCGTATGTCGGCCTGGCGTCCAGTGAGTCGACGGCGATCAGTTCGCCGGCCGTGACCGTGACGTCTTCCCGCAGCCGGTGCTTCTGGTGCGGGCGGGTGCCGAGGACCGCGTCGAAGGACGCCATCGCGATGGGCACCAGATCGGGGTGAGCCACCCAGGAGCCGTCGAAACCGTCGCCGGCCTCGCGGTCCTTGTCCGCCTTGACCTTCGCGAAGGCGGTCTCGTTGACCGCGGGGTCACGCCGGGAGGGGATGAAGGCCGCCATGCCGCCGATGGCGTGGGCGCCGCGTCGATGGCAGGTGCGGACCAGGAGTTCGGTGTACGCGCGCATGAAGGGCGCGGTCATCGTCACCGCGTTGCGGTCCGGGAGCACGAACTTCGCCCCGGCGTCCCGGAAGTTCTTGATGATGGAGAAGAGGTAGTCCCAGCGGCCGGCGTTGAGCCCGGACGCGTGGTCGCGGAGTTCGTAGAGGATCTCGTCCATCTCGTACGCGGCGGTGATCGTCTCGATCAGGACGGTGGCGCGGACGGTGCCGTGCGGGATGCCCAGATACTCCTGGGCGAAGACGAAGACGTCGTTCCAGAGGCGGGCCTCCAGATATGACTCCGTCTTCGGGAGGTAGAAGTAGGGGCCCTTGCCGAGGTCGAGCAGCCGGCGTGCGTTGTGGAAGAAGTAGAGGCCGAAGTCGACGAGGGCGCCGGGGACGGCGCTGCCGTCGGCGGCACGGAGATGGCGCTCCGTCAGATGCCAGCCGCGCGGGCGGGCCACGACCGTCGCCAGTTCCTCGGCGGGCCCGAGGGCGTAGGACTTCCCGGTGCGCTCGTCGGTGAAGTCGATACGGCGCGTGTAGGCGTCGATCAGATTGAGCTGCCCCAGAATGACGTTCTCCCAGGTGGGGGCCGACGCGTCTTCGAAGTCGGCCAGCCAGATCCGGGCGCCCGAGTTGAGGGCGTTGACCGTCATCTTGCGATCGGTCGGACCGGTGATCTCCACTCGACGGTCGTCGAGGGCCGGGGGAGCCGGCGCCACCCGCCAGGAGTCGTCCGCCCGTATCGCGGCGGTCTCCGGCGGGAAGTCGAGGGTGGCGGTACGGGCGATCTCGGCCCGTCGCTCGGCGCGGCGGCTGAGCAGCTCGTCCCGGCGTGGTGTGAAGCGCCGGTGCAGTTCGGCGAGGAAGACGAGGGCCGCCTCGGTGAGGACCTCGTCCTGCCGGGGCAGGGGCGCGGCTTCGACGATGGCCAGCGGGGACGGCGCTGGTGCGGACATCAGCTGTCACTTCCTTCAGCGGCGGTGCCTGGGTCTCAGAGGCTTCCGATCATGCTTCTGGTCGATGGATAGTAGTTTCCTCATCGTGGAAGTACAAGGTGTGTTGACGTCGAGACACCGATCAGTGGGGAGGGTGTCGGTCCAGGTGTACGAGATCCTCCGGGGTGTCGATGTCGTACCCCTCGGCGATGTCTCCGCACTCGACGAGTGTGAGCGCCGATGCGTGCCCGGCCAGATAGGCGCGGGCGCCCCGATCGCCCACCGCGCTCGCCGCCACGGCCCGCCAGTGGTCGGCACCGAGGAGGACGGGGTGCCCGCGCTCCCCGTCGTACGAGGCCGCGATCAGTGCAGCCGGGACCCCGTCGGTCGGGCCGGGGTCGCCCTCCCGGTCGTGCCGGCCTTCCCGCCCGGCCCATCCGTGGCGCTCGTACCGGCTCTCCCTGTCATATCGGGAGAGGAGGGTGGAGCGGATGCGCGCCACCGCGGGGGCGCCGATCCCCGGCTGGTCGACCAGGCAGACGAGCGCCGCGTCGGCCGCCGTCCCGGCCAGCGACTCCAGCCCCGCGCGCAGCGATGAGCCCATCCCGTCCGCCCAGTGGGGGTTGTCCACCAGTACGGCTCCGGGGAGATCGGCCTCCGTCCGGACCCGATCGGCGGCGGCGCCCAGGACGATGTGCACCGGGCCGCAGCCGCCCTCGTGGAGGGCGCGCAGGGCGTGCTCGATCAGGGGCCGCCCGTGATGGCTCAGCAGTGCCTTGGGCCTGCCGCCCAGCCGGCGCCCACCCCCGGCGGCCAGGAGGAGTCCGGCCACGATCGGTTCTGTCGTTGAATGCGTCATACGGCTTCCTGTCCCGGCCGCAATGTGACCGTTTGGCGCCATGTGATGGACGTCGTACAGCCATTGTCCTGAATTCGGTCATCTGAGTGGCGCGTATGGCACCCAGTGGCGTTAACTTGCCCGCAACTCAGGGTGGTTGAGCGTCGACTGACGGTCGTTGAATTCGGCCCGGGGTGAGTGTGAGGGGGAGTGCTTTGTTGCGCAGCGTGGGGCAGACGCCGGTGACAGGGAGCGGGAAGGACCCGAGGACGACGGCGCTCGGGGTGGCGGTATCCCGGTTACGCCGAGAACTGGCCGGGCATCCGGGGCACCTGCCCGATCAGGGCATCGCCGAGGACGAACTCTCGGTGCTGGCGGGGATGGTGGCGGCCGGGCGGCCCGAGGTGCCGCGCATGAGGCGCTCGCTACTGCTCATCGCGGGCGCGATCGGGTCGGTGAGCGCACTGGCTCCCGCCCTGATGCAGGTGCGCAATGCGGTGGATCTCTTCGGCGAGGTGCCCCGACAGCCGAGATGAGGCGCTCTGGGGGGCGGGGGCGGGGGCGGGGGCGGTCCAGGCGGTTGCGGCTCATCGCGGCTGTCGGGGCGCTCCGCCCGCCAGGGACGGCGCCCGCACCCGCTGCGGTGGCACGGCCGCCGGAGCCGTCTTAGCGTGAGGAGGAAAGTGTCGAAATCACCTTCGAGCGCTCAGAGGAAGTCACCATGGCCAGCAAGCCCGCAATCGTTCTGGTTCACGGATTCTGGGGCGGCGCCGCCCACTGGGGGAAGGTCATCCTCGAACTCCGGAGCCGTGGCTACGATTCTCTCCACGCGGTGGAGAACCCCCTGACCTCGCTGGCCGAGGACGCCGAACGCACCCGGAAGATGGTCAAGCAGATCGACGGGCCGGTCGTCCTGGTCGGTCACTCCTACGGTGGTGCGGTCATCACCGAGATGGGCGATCTGCCGAACGTCACCGGGCTCGTCTACATCGCGGCCTTCGCGCCGGACGCGGGGGAGAGTCCGGGGCAGATCAGCCAGGAGCTGGCGCCCGCCGCGTTCGAGAACCTGGCCCCCGACTCCGACGGGTTCCTCTGGATCAAGCAGGACAAATTCCAGTGGAGCTTCGGTCAGGACCTGGACGACGACGAAGCGCTGGTGATGGCCGTCACCCAGAAGGCCCCGCTCGCCTCGACGTTCGGGGACAACGTGACCGCTCCGGCCTGGCGGAACAAGCCCGTCTGGTACCAGGTGTCGAGCGACGACCGCATGATCCACCCGGACAACGAGCGGCGGATGGCGAAGCGGATGTCACCCCGCAACACCATCGAACTCGCCGCGAGCCACGCTTCGCTGGCGTCCCACCCGAAGGAAGTGACGGATCTGATCGAGGAGGCGGCGGGCGCGACCTCCTGACGACGTCCGGGAGCCGGGCACCCCGAGCCGACCGGCTCGGGGTGCCCGGCCCGCTGTCCCGGGTCGGGGAGCCGCGCCGCCGCCCGTCAGCCGTGTCCGCCCGTCGTGGCGAGAGCCGTCGAGAGCTGCTGGGCGACCTCCTGGAGGATCGGGACGATCCGCTCCGTCGCCACCTCGGTCACCCGCCCGGCCGGACCCGAGATCGAAATCGCCGCGGCCGTCGGTGAATTGGGGACCGGGACCGCCAGACAGCGCACCCCGATCTCCTGCTCGTTGTCGTCCACCGCGTAGCCGCTGAGCCGCACCTGCTCCAGCGCCGCCAGGAAACCGTCGGGCGTGGTGATCGTCTTCTCGGTGGCGGCGGGCATCCCGGTCCGCGCCAGCAGAGCCCGTACCTCGTCGGCGGGTGTGTTCGCCAGCAGTGCCTTGCCCACCCCGGTGGAGTGCGGCAGCACCCGCCGGCCGACCTCGGTGAACATCCGCATCGAGTGCTTGGACGGCACCTGGGCCACATAGACGATCTCGTCGCCGTCGAGCAGCGCCATGTTCGCCGTCTCGCCGGTCTCCTCGACCAGCCGGGCGAGATAGGGGCGCGCCCAGGTCCCGAGCAGCCGGGCGGCGGATTCGCCCAGACGGATCAGCCGGGGGCCGAGCGCATACCGGCGGTTGGGTTGCTGACGTACGTAGCCGCAGGCCACCAGGGTGCGCATCAGCCGGTGGATGGTGGGCAGCGGCAGTCCGCTGCTGGCGGACAGCTCACTCAGGCCGACCTCGCCCCCGGCGTCGGCCATTCTTTCGAGCAGGTCGAAGGCGCGCTCCAAGGACTGGACGCCACCGCTGTTCGCGGACTTGGCGGCCTCGGAGGTGCTGGCACTGGACGTCGGCACGCTGGCGGGTCCTTTCGGGCAGGCGGGCGAGTGTGCAGCCTACCGGGCGGTTGTCTTCGGTACGGGGGCGTCGGCCCGGAGTCAGCCCCGGTCAGAAGGGCTTCCTCCGGCCGCGGGCGGCGGGGGACCCGGGCGGAGCCTTGACGAGCCCGGCCGGCCGGGGGAAGACTCCTTCAACAGTTCGTTGAATCCATGCGACCGGGGAGGGGCAGGGGTGGTCGGCGACCGAGTGGATCTGGTGCTGCGCTCGACATGCGTGATCACTCCGCAGGGCGCGCGGCCCGCATCGGTCGCCGTCGCCGGGGGAGAGATCGCCGCGGTCCTCCCGTACGACCACGACCCCCCGCCGGGCGCCCGGATCGAGGACTTCGGCGACGACGCCGTACTCCCCGGCTTGGTCGACACCCATGTCCATGTGAACGATCCCGGACGCACGGAGTGGGAGGGCTTCCGCACCGCCACCCGCGCGGCGGCGGCCGGTGGCGTCACCACCCTCGTCGATATGCCCCTCAACTCCCTGCCCCCCACCACCACCGTCGCCCACCTCCGCACCAAACAAGAGGCGGCGCGGTCCGGTGTCCAGGTCGACACCGGCTTCTGGGGTGGGGCGGTCCCGGACAACGTCCGGGAGCTGCGACCGCTGCACGACGCCGGAGTCCTCGGTTTCAAGTGCTTCCTGTCGCCGTCGGGTGTCGAGGAGTTCCCGGAACTCGACCGGGAGCAGCTCGCCCGCTCGATGGCGGAGATCGCCGGCTTCGGCGGACTGCTGATCGTGCACGCGGAGGACCCGGCCGAACTGCTCCCCCAGCGGGCCGGTCCCGACTACGCGGACTTCCTCGCCTCCCGACCCCGGGGCGCCGAGAACGCCGCCGTGGCGGGGCTGATCACGCTGGCCCGAAGGCTGCACGCCCGGGTGCACGTGCTGCATCTCTCGTCCGGCGACGCGCTGCCGATGATCGCGGCGGCGAAGGCCGACGGCGTACGGATCACGGTCGAGACCTGTCCGCACTTCCTCACCCTCACCGCCGAGGAGATACCCGGCGGGGGGACCGAGTTCAAGTGCTGTCCCCCGATACGCGAGGCGGTGAACCGGGACGCGCTCTGGGCGGGCCTGGCGGACGGCACGATCGACTCCGTCGTCTCCGACCACTCGCCCTGCGCCACCGAGCTGAAGACCCCGGACTTCGCCACCGCGTGGGGCGGCATCTCCTCCCTCCAACTCGGCCTCCCGGTGGTCTGGACCGAGGCGCGTGCACGCGGGCGGACCCTGGCGGAGGTCGCCCACTGGATGGCCACCGCCCCCGCCCGGCTGGCCGGCCTCCACCGCAAGGGCGCGATCGAGGCCGGGCGCGACGCGGACTTCGCCGTCCTGGCGCCCGATGAGACCTTCACCGTCGACCCGGCCCGGCTCCACCACCGCAACCGGATCACCGCGTACGCGGGCCGGACGCTGTACGGCACGGTTCGTTCGACCTGGCTGCGCGGCCGTCGGATCGCGGTGGACGGCGTCCCCGGCGGCCGACTGATCGAAAGGGACGACTGAACATGCCGCACCCCTCCCGGCCCGGCTTCACCGGCCCCGCGCGCCCGTACGGCGGCGGCGACCCGTACGCCGACTACCGCACCGCCGACTTTCCCTTCGCCCACCACACCGACCTCGCCGACCGGCGCCTCGGCGCCGGTGTCATCGCCGCGAACGACGAGTTCTTCGCTGAGCGCGAGAATCTGCTGAAGCGGGAGCGCGCCGTGTTCGACCCGGAGCGCTTCGGCCACAAGGGCAAGATCATGGACGGCTGGGAGACCCGCCGCCGCCGAGGTGCGTCGGACGAACGGCCGCATCCGGCCGGGGACGACCACGACTGGGCGCTGATCCGGCTCGGTGCCCCCGGGATCGTGTACGGAATCGTCGTCGACACCGCGCACTTCCGCGGCAACCACCCCCGGGCGGTGTCGATCGAGGCCACCCATGCGGCCGGCACTCCCTCGCCGGAGGAACTCCTCACGGACGGGATGGCCTGGACGACACTCGTCCCGCCCACGGAGATCGGCGGCCACGCGGCGAACGGCTTCACGGTCGACGCCGAACGACGCTTCACCCATCTGCGGGTGAACCAGCATCCCGACGGGGGCATCGCCCGGCTCCGGGTGCACGGAGAGGTCGTACCCGACCCCGGCTGGCTCGGCGCGCTGGGCACCTTCGACGTCGTCGCCCTGGCGAACGGCGGGCAAGTGGTGGACGCGTCCGACCGCTTCTACTCCCCGGCGACCAACACCATCCAGCCGGGCAGCTCCCAGCGGATGGACGAGGGCTGGGAGACCCGCCGCCGACGGGACCAGGGCCACGACTGGATCCGGTACCGGCTGGTGGAACGGTCGGAGATCCGGGCGGTGGAGATCGACACGGCCTGTCTGAAGGGGAACAGTGCGGGTTGGGCGACGCTGTCCGTACGGGACGGGGCGGCCGGGGAGTGGGTGGAGACCCTGCCCCGCACCCGGCTGCAACCGGACACCAATCACCGGTTCGCGCTGGCCGCGGGCGTGGTGGCGAGCGAGGCACGGATCGATATCCATCCGGACGGCGGGATCTCACGGCTGCGGCTGTTCGGCGGGCTGACGGCGGACGGGGAGAGCCGGCTGCGGGCGCGGTACGAGCGCTTGGGCGGCTGAGGCCCGCGCCCTCCCGCGTGCGGCCCGCGCTCTCCCGCGTGCGGTGCGTGCGGTGACTTCGCCCGAGCCGCCGTCGGGTGACCATCGGCGAGCGACCGTACGGCGTGGGGCCCGTACGACCTGCTCGTACGGCGAGGGTACGGGTGCGGTCGGGGCGTACGGTCCGCTGACCCGGTTCGTCGCCCGGTCCGGCCCCCCGCCGCGCCGTCGGCGGGGGGGCAGCCCGTCACACCAGCCGGGCCGGTTGATCAGCGCATGAGCCGGGACGACGGATCGACCGGGACGGCGGATCAACCGACTGGTGGATCAACCGGCTGGCGGATCAGTCGGGCTGGTGGATCGCGCACTCACCCACCGTCAGGGGTTTGGCGTCGCCCGCGACCCTGCTGCACACCACCCGCGACCGCGAAGCCCCGTCGGGTGAGCGCCGGACCTCCTTGAGGGCGATGCTGTGACCGGTCCGGTCGGCGTACATCGGGGCGTCCTTGAAGTCGATCGTGCCCGTGGCCATGCCCCCGAGCTTCACCATCCTGAGGTTCACCCAGGTCGCGGCCCGGGTCTGGGCCCCGCCCCGGGTGGCGGCCGAGTACAGCGCCTGGGTCGCGTCATGCGCCAGGGCCGACTGGCCACTCGCTATGGCCGGCGTGTCGAAGGAGAGCCGCCGTCCTGCCATGCCCGGCAGATGTTCTTCGGCGTCCCGGTAGAACTTCGTCAGCACCGCCGCCTTCTCCAACTCCGCCAGGGCGGAGTGGTAGAGCGTGACCTTCGGCGGCACCCCGTGTCCGTTGTCGGCGAAGTTGGCCTTGGACAGATCGTCGCCGGTGATGATGGAGATCCGCCGCTGCGCGCAGCCCGGTTCCGTGCCGAGATGCGCCATCAGCGCGGGGATGTGCTCGACCCGCCCGGCGAAGTAGATCACTGACGGCACGCTGCCGCCCTGACACATCTCCTCCGTGTGCTGCCGGAATTCGGGCTTCCCCCCTCTGATCCTGTACTTCCGCTGGGGGAGGGTGCGGAAGCCGCGCTGTCCGAGCATCCGCTGCCCGTACTTCGCCTGCTCCGTGGTGTAGAGGTCGCGGGTCTCGCCCGCGTCGCCCGCCTCGCCGGTGTCGCCCTTCGCACCGGTGTCGCGGGCGAGGACCAGCGCGTGCTGCACGGTGCCCGGCTTCCGGAGCTGTGCGGCGATCAGCCCCAACTGGTCGACCTGCCATTCGTCGGTCGAGGCCAGCCCGAACCAGTTGGCGAACTGGCGCGGCAGATAGGTGGCGGAGTTCGTCCCGGAGACCACGGGCAGTCCCGCCCTCCGCAGGATCTCCGTCGTCCTGGCGCTGGAGCTGAGATCGCGCCCCATGCCGACCACGCCGACCACCGTCCGGTCGTGGGCGGCGTACTCGGCGACGGCCTCGGCCATCGCCACCTGGTGGAGCATGTCCGCGCCGCCGTTGGCCAGCATGACGCGGAGCCGCACCGAGGAGATGTCGTTGATGACGGACTGCGCCAGATAGACGCCCGCCAACTCCTCGATGCCCTTCAGCGGCGACGGCCCTTCGCTGGGGGTGGCGCTGAGCGGACCGGCGTAGATCACGGTGACGTACTTCTCCCCGCTGTCCAGCACCTCCTCGTTCTCCGTATGGACGCGCTCCTCCAACTGGCGTACGGTCCAGGCCGGTTTCCGGCCCCGGTCGGACGGCTTTCCGTCGCCGGGCCAATCGGCGAACCGCACATCGCCGGTGGCGATCCCTATGCACTCCGTCCCCCCTTCCGATGCGTCCCTGCGTTGGGTGTCCCGGTTGGCCGTCAGCACCGAGGCCGAGCAATAGCGGTCGCTGAGGTCGTCGGCGCGCATTCCGACGCCGACGGCGAGCAGCGCCAGCACCAGGACCAGGGAGTGCAGGGACCACAGCACCCGGACGGGGGTCCGGCGGGTGGTGGCCTTCACACAGCGCGGCTGCCCGTCCGCGTGCTCCACCAGCCTGCGGCCGGGCAGCGGCACCTTCAGCACCCAGGGCAGCTCGGCCAGCTCACGGCTGGGCGACTGCCCGGCCCGCAGATTCCGCGCCCACTCCTGATACCAGATCCACGGCGTCCCGCCGGGGGCCTGGATCCGGCTGCCGCGCTGCAACCGGCCCATATCGGCGATCCGGACCGCGGCGATGATGAGCAGCGGATCGAGTTCGCTGCGCCGGCTGCGGACATCGCTGACCGCTTTGATCAGTTCGATGCCGCCGTTCTCCGCGCCCGCGTACGGGAGGAAGAGGACGGGGGGCCGGGGCCGTTTGAAGCCGCGCAGATCCCAGCTCCAGCGGCGGTGGTTGTCGCGCAGATCCTCCAGCAGCGCCAGTACGTAGAGCTGGAGCTGGAAGTCGTCGCCGGTCTTCAGCGTCTCCGCCACGTCGTAAGCGCGCGCCGCGATGGCGTTCCAGGAGCGCGCCGGGCGCAGCAGGGAGACATCCGTCGGTCGGCCGCGCGAAGCCGCCCGCAGGAAGGTCGTGGTCATGAACCATCGGCTCTCCCGGCGCAGCCAGAGAAAGATCGGCGCCCGGCCGGGCAGCACATTGTCGAGGAGGACCAGCAGCAGCAGGAAGCCGACACCGGCGGCCAGCGCCACCGACCAGTGACTGCGCGCGAGCAGCGCGGCGAGCCCGGCGACCAGACTCGCCGGGAGGACGTGGGCCATGTCGAAGAGGGGCAGTCCGCTGTTCCAGCGGGCGGTGCCCTTCGGGCGCCAGCGCTGTTGCGCCAACTGGTCGAGGAGTCGCTGGGCGGGGTCCCGGGTGCCCGCCGCGGGCGTGGCCCGGGGCCAGTCGGGGCCCAGTTCGCTGACGGCGTCCTCGATGGCGCGGACCAGCCGCAGCCGGGGGAAGGCGTAGCGCCGGTAGATCGAGCGCCGTCCGTCCCACCGTTTCGGGTCGCCCAGATCGCGCACGAGTCCGGCGGCCCGCCGTATCTCCGTCGTCGCCTCCTGCCGCTCCGGGGCGACGGCGCAGCGGGTGCCGTGTGCGTCCTGTCCGGTGTGCAGTTCGTGGACGAGATCGACGACCGCGCGGTCGTCGGCTTCGGCGTCGTCGTCGGCGTGCAGCACGACGACGGGCATGGGTGGATTGCTGGTGCCGAAGTCCCGGATCAGCACTTCGAGCCGGCGCTGGACATCGGCGCCGGCTCCGGTCGACATGCCGGGGTGCCCTCCGGGGCAGTCCGGCGGTTCGTGATCGCCGTAGCGCATGGCCAACCCCCGTTCTCCTTGGCCTGGTTTATGACGCTAGCGGGCCGGGGCGTGTGGAGCGCGGCTTCTACGGCGATTGATTGTCCGGTGTCGCGGGGTGGCCGGAAGCCGACGGTGGCACGGGGGGCGTGGGGGGTGTGAGGGTCTCGATCGGGGCGGGCTCGGCGGATCTGGCGGTGAATGGACAACGAGTCCAGCCGTGTGTCCCCAGCCCGCCTGGGGGGCGGGGGCCGGGAGGTGTCGCCGGGAAACGCGGCTGGCGGCGTGGTATGCAGGAAGCGGTAGCCAGGAGTGGGACCCGTGCCTGTGGCCTGGTCCGGACGGCCGGGTCGGGCCGGGGAAGCCCCAGCCGGACGGGAAGCCGTAGCCGGATGGGACGCGAGGCCCCGGACGGGACGTGCGGCTCCGGACAGGAAGCGTGCTCCCGGCCGCGCACCGATGAGTTCCGGCCGCGCGCCGGGTCGGAACTGATGACCACCGCACCCTGCCCGTCGGGCATCTCCCAGGAAGTAGGCACTTCTCATGGCTCAGCTCTCGATCACCAGCTTCGTCACGCTGGACGGCGTGATGCAGGCCCCCGGAGGCCCGGACGAGGACCCCAGCGGCGGGTTCGACCAGGGCGGCTGGTCCGTTCCGTACGGGGACGAGGACTTCGGCCGGTTCGTCACCGAGGTGTTCGACCGCGCCGGCGCCTTTCTGCTCGGTCGCCGGACGTACGACATCTTCGCCGGGTACTGGCCGGAGAAGGGCGACCCCGCCGATCCGATCGCCTCACGGCTCAACTCACTGCCGAAGTACGTCGCCTCGACCACCCTGAAGACCGCCGACTGGGCGGGCACCACGATCATCGGCGGCGATCTCGTCCAGGAGGTGACCGCGATCAAGGCGCGTACCGACGGGGAGGTGCAGATCCACGGCAGTGGCCGACTCGCCCAGTCCCTCATGGCGCACGATCTGATCGATACCTTCCACCTGCTGGTCTTCCCCGTCGTGCTCGGCAAGGGGCTGCGGCTGTTCGCTGACGGCGCGGTGCCCACCGCCTACCGGCACACGGCGGGCCGCACCACCGGAACCGGCGTGGCGATCCACACATACGAGCGCGCGGGCCGTCCCGAGTACGGCAGCTACTAGACCGGCAGGGCCCCACGGGCCCCCACGGGCCGTGGTCGTGCGGGGGTGGCTCACCGGTGCTGTCTGAGGTTCTCGCCGATCATCACCAGCGCGAAGCCCACCACCGTGATCACGATGTTCGTGAAGAGCGCGCGCTCCTCCAGGAAGCCCACGTGCTCCGTGAGCAGCCGGGTGGCAGCCATGAAGTCGAACCAGCCCGTCAGCTCGCGGAGCACCCCGACCCCGCCCAGAAACACCATCAGCCCGCCGAGGGACTCCAGAATCTTCTTCATCCGCTGATCCTGATCCCACGCCCGCGCGGCCCGCGTCGGTCCTCGGGATGCGCCGCCGCACCGAAAGTCTGCGACACCGCGACTTTGGTAGCTTCCCGGCGGTCGCGGGGCCACCGGGTGCTCACGTCGGCCTAGGTTGGTGAACATGACGCGTACGGAATATCCCTGGCTGCTCCCCTCGGCCATGGCGGACCCCGTCGACCCGGACCTCCCGGTCGACGGCACGGGGGCGGAGGACCCCGATGGCCGGCCCGCCAGCTCCCGTACCCCTGACGGTCGGTCCGCCCGCTTCCGTGACAGCTTCCGTAACATCCGTAACAGAGGGAAAAGGCCCAGCAGGACCGTACGGGACTGGGGCGTCGACACCCTCGTCTTCGTCTTCGCCGCCTTCATCGGACTGGCCGCCGCGGACACCAGCGACCAGCTCAACAACTCCGAGACGGTCGTCCTGGCCGACCAGCTCATCGGTGCCGCCGCTTGCTGCGCGATCTGGCTGCGCCGCCGCTGGCCGGTCCAGCTCGCGGCGGCCCTGGCCGTCGTCACCCTCATCTCACCGGTGACCGCCGGGGCGTTCCTGGTGAGCCTGTTCAGCCTCGCCGTGCACCGGCCGTTCCGGCCCGTCGCCCTCGTCGGACTGCTCTCCGCGGCCGTCGCCGTCGCCCAGCCCTTCCTCCGCCCCGACCCCACCCTCCATGTGCTGGGCTCGATCACCATCGGAGAGGTCTTCGTCCTGCTGGCGACCGGCTGGGGGATGCTCGTCCGCTCGCGGCGGCAGCTCGTCGTGGTCCTGCGCGAACGCGCCCACCGGGCGGAGGCCGAGGCGGAGCTCCGCGCCGAACAGGCGCAGCGGCTCGCCCGGGAGGCCATCGCCCGCGAGATGCACGATGTGCTCGCCCACCGGCTGACCCTGCTCAGCGTCCACGCGGGCGCGCTGGAGTTCCGGCCGGACGCGCCCCCCGAAGTGGTCGCGCGGGCCGCCGGCGTCATCCGGGACAGCGCCCATGAGGCGCTCCAGGACCTCCGGCAGATCATCGGGGTGCTGCGCGCACCGGATGACGGCGAGTACGGCGACCGGCCCCAGCCGACCCTGGCCTCGCTGGACGCGCTGGTCAGCGAGTCCCGGGCGGCCGGTATGCGGGTCACCCTCGACAACCGGGTCGGTGATCCGGCCGATGTCCCCGCGATCCTCGGCCGTACGGTCTACCGCATCGCGCAGGAGGGGCTCACCAACGCCCGGAAGCACGCGCCCGGCGCCGGGGTCACCCTCGCCGTCCACGGCGGGCCGGACGCCGGGGTCACCATCGAGATCGACAATCCGGCCCCCGTCGGTGAGGTCCCGAAGGTGCCCAGCTCCGGCCAGGGCCTGATCGGGCTGACCGAGCGCGCCACCCTCGCTGGCGGCAGGCTCCAGCACGGGCGCACGGGCGCCGGCGGATTCCATGTACGGGCCTGGCTACCGTGGACCGTATGACTATCCGGCTGCTCGTCGTCGACGACGATCCCCTCGTACGCGCGGGACTCTCCTTCATGCTCGGTGGTGCCGACGATCTGGAGATCGTGGCGGAGGGCGCGGACGGCTCCGAGGTCCCGGCGCTGGTGGACCGGTTCCGCCCGGACGTGGTGTTGATGGACATCCGGATGCCGACCGTGGACGGGCTCACCGCCACCGAGGAGTTGCGCCGCCGACCGGATGCGCCCGAGATCGTCGTCCTCACCACCTTCCACGCCGACGAACAGGTCTTGCGGGCGCTGCGCGCGGGTGCGGCGGGGTTCGTCCTCAAGGACACCCCGCCCGCCGAGATCGTCGCCGCCGTCCGTCGGGTCGCGGCGGGCGATCCCGTGCTCTCGCCGGCCGTGACGCGGCAGTTGATGACCCATGTCGCCGATCCGGTCCACGACCGCGCCGCCGATCCGCGCAGACGTACGGCGGTGGCCCGGATCGCCTCGCTCGCGGAGCGGGAGCGGGAGGTCGCGGTCGCCCTCGGCCACGGCCGGTCCAACGCGGAGATCGCCGCGACGCTCTATATGAGCGTCCCGACGGTGAAGACCCATGTCTCCCGCATTCTGGCCAAACTCGATCTCAACAACCGGGTGCAGATCGCCCTGTTGGCCCATGACGCCGGTCTGCTGGACGGGGAATCGTAGCCGGCCCGGAGGAGCGCGGGGCAGGGCCGGGGAATCGTAGGCGGGCCCGGGGGAGCGCGGGGCAGGGCCGGTGAGGCCGGTGGGTCGCGCCGCCGAGGCACTGCCCGCAGCGGGTGCCGCGGTCCGTGTCCCCGGTCGTCGGCCCGGTCGGTGTCCCCGGCCGTCGGATCAGTCGGTGGCGATCTCCGCCGTCCGCACCGGTCGGCGCTCCCGGCGGGACAGTTCGCACGCCTCCGCGATCCGCAGCGCCGCCAGCGCCTCGCGGCCGTCACAGGGGTTCTCCGCCTCCCCCCGCACCACCTGGAGGAAGACGTCCAGCTCCGCCTCGTACGCGGGGGCGAACCGCTCCAGGAAGCCGGTCCACGGCTTATCGGCGGACGGCGGGCCCTGCGGCTCGGTCGAGCCGATCGGCGTACGGTCGTCCAGGCCGACCGCGACCTGGTCCAGCTCGCCCGCCAGTTCCATCCGGACGTCGTACCCCGCGCCGTTGCAGCGCGTCGCCGTCGCCGTCGCCAGCGTGCCGTCGTCCAGGGTGAGCACCGCCGCCGCCGTGTCCACGTCGCCCGCCTCGCGGAACATCGCGCCGCCCGCGTCCGAGCCGGTCGCGTACACCTCCACGACCTCCCGTCCGGTCACCCAGCGCAGGATGTCGAAGTCATGGACCAGACAGTCCCGGTAGAGCCCGCCGGAGAGCGGTAGATACGCGGCGGGCGGCGGCGCCGGGTCCGATGTGATCGCCCGTACGGTGTGGAGCCGGCCCAGCCGGCCCGAGCGCACCAGCTCCCGGGCGGCCGTGTACCCCGCGTCGAACCGGCGCATGAAGCCGAGCTGGAGCAGGGTGCCGGCCGAATCGACCTCGCGCAGTGCGCCGAGCGTCCGCGGCAGATCCACCGCGATCGGCTTCTCACAGAACACCGGGAGTCCCGCGCGGGCCGCCCGGCCGATGAGCTCGGCGTGCGATGCGGTGGCCGAGGCGATCACCACGGCGTCCACGCCCCAGCTGAAGATCTCGTGCACGCTGGGCGCCGCGGTGGACCCCGTACGGTCGGCGACCGCTGCCGCGCGGGCCGGATCGACGTCCGCCACCACCAGGGAACCGACCTCACGGTGGCGGCTGAGCACGCCCGCGTGAAAGGTGCCGATACGTCCCGTCCCGATGAGTCCGATGCGCATGGCCCAAAAATGACCCGGCCCCGCCACCCTGTCAAGACTTTGTCCTGACAACCGAACTTCACGACTTCCCGCCACCATGAGCGGCGACTACGCTCGCCACGTGCCCAAGCAGCCCAGACCAGTGACGGCCTCGTCCCTGTCTCTCCAGCTGAGTGTGGACCGCACCAGTCCGGTTCCGCTCTATTACCAGCTCTCCCAGCAGCTTGAGGCGGCCATCGAGAGAGGGGCGCTCACCCCCGGCAGTCTGCTCGGCAACGAGATAGAGCTGGCAGGGCGGCTCGGGCTGTCCCGTCCCACCGTGCGCCAGGCCATCCAGTCCCTCGTCGACAAGGGCCTGCTGGTCCGCCGCCGCGGCGTCGGCACCCAGGTCGTCCACAGCCAGGTCAAGCGCCCACTGGAGCTGAGCAGCCTCTACGACGATCTGGAGGCGGCCGGTCAGCGCCCCGCCACGGTCGTCCTCCACAATGACGTCGCAACGGCGGACGCGCGGGTCGCCGCCGCCCTCGGGGTCGCTGAGGGCACCGAGGTCCGACTGGTCCAGCGGTTGCGGTACGCCCACGGCGAGCCGATGGCCCTGCTGACCAACCATCTACCGACCGGGCTGTTCGACTGCGACACCACGCGACTGGAGGCCACCGGCCTCTACCGGATGATGCGGGCGGCGGGGATCACCCTGCACAGCGCCCGGCAGTCGGTCGGGGCGCGCGCCGCCGACGCCACCGAGGCCGATCTGCTCGGGGAACCAGTGGGCGGGCCGGTGCTGACCATGGCGCGCACCACCTTCGATGACACGGGACGCGCCGTCGAGTACGGCTCGCACCTCTACCGGGCCTCGCGGTACGCCTTCGAGTTCCAGCTCCTCGTCCGCCCCTGACCGCACTCGCCGCGCCGGCCGCATCGGGCCGCCCCGCACAGGCGTCCGCCGGGGTAAGAATGTTCGGACAAAGTCTTGACGGGGTCCCGTGGCCGTCGTAAACACTCTCCCAGCCGCAACCGGGCGGCCGGGAGAGAAGGCGGAACCACCATGCGTACCCACCGCACGGCAGCGGCGCTGCTCGCCGCGTGTGCCCTGGCCGTCGTCCACAAGGTCGGCGGGACCGCCGTCCCGCCGACCGGGCCCGGGGCGCCCGGCGACACCGTCAAGAAGGCCGCGGCGGACGGCACCGCCGACACCGGGTCCACCACTGCCGGCACCCGCCGATGACCGCGCGCGACCTCCCGGCGTCGGACACCCCGTACCGTCGGACGGGCGCACCGGAGCACCCGGTCCCGGACACCCGGGACCACCCGGCGACGGCGCCCCGGACCTGCCCGGAGTACCCGATGCCGACCCGCCGACCTGCCGTGACTCATACTTGGGCGGCCGGGGCAGGTCGATTCGCCCCCCGGTCGCACCGAGAAGTAGTACGGCAAGAAGGGCACCACGTCGTGGCAAGGACAAGGACAGGGGTACGCGCGCTGGGCGCGTTGCTTGCGGTGGTGCTCGGGGTCTCCGTGGCGGGATGCAGCAGCACCGGCGGCAAGCGGGCCGAGGACGCCCGCAAGGCCGAGGCCGCCGCCGGGAAGGCCGCGGTGAACACGCCCCGCTGGACCTTCGCGATGGTCACCCACTCCGGCGACGGCGACACCTTCTGGGACATCGTCCAGAACGGCGCCGAGCAGGCCGCCGCCAAGGACAACATCAACTTCCTCTACTCCAAGAGCGACGAGGGCCAGCAGCAGGCGCAGCTCGTCCAGGCCGCCATCGACAAGAAGGTCGACGGCCTGATCGTCACGCTCGCCAAGCCGGATGCGATGAAGGCCGTGGTCAAGAAGGCCGTCGCGGCCGGCATCCCGGTGATCACCGTGAACTCGGGCTCCGCGCAGTCCAAGGCGTACGGCGCGCTCACCCACATCGGCCAGGACGAGACCGTCGCCGGTGAGGCCGTCGGCGACGAGCTGGACAAGCGTGGCAAGAAGAAGGCCCTGTGCGTCCTGCACGAGCAGGGCAACGTCGGCCACGAGCAGCGCTGCGCCGGTGCGAAGAAGACCTTCGACGGCACGATGCAGAATCTGTACGTGGACGGCACGAACATGCCCGATGTGCAGGCGTCCATCGAGGCGAAGCTCCAGGCCGACCGCTCCATCGACTCCGTGGTCACCCTCGGCGCGCCCTTCGCGGCCACCGCCGTCAAGGCGAAGAAGAGCGCCGGGAGCAAGGCAGAGATCGACACCTTCGACCTCAATGCCGAGGTCGCGGGCGCGCTCAAGACGGGGACGCTCGGCTTCGCCGTCGACCAGCAGCCCTACCTCCAGGGGTACGAGGCCGTCGACCTGCTCTGGCTGTACCGCTACAACGCCGATGTCCTTGGCGGCGGGCAGCCCGTACTCACCGGACCGCAGATCATCACCCGGGACATGGCCGCCGCGCTGGAGGACTACACCGAGCGGGGTACCCGATGAGCGTCAGTGCCCCACCGGCCGGCTCCCGGCAGCCCGGCGCGTCCGACGAGCGGCTGCTGCGCACCTCGCCGCTGAAGCGGCTGCTGGGCCGGCCCGAGCTGGGCTCGGTCGTCGGCGCCGTCGCCGTCTTCATCTTCTTCTCGATCGTCGCCGATTCGTTCCTCCAGGCGACGAGCTTCTCCACGGTGCTGTACGCGGCGTCCACGATCGGGATCATGGCCGTCCCGGTCGCGCTGCTGATGATCGGCGGCGAGTTCGACCTCTCGGCCGGTGTGCTGGTCACCAGCTCCGCGCTGGTCTCCTCGATGGTCAGCTACCAGCTCACGGCCAATGTCTGGGTCGGCGTGCTGGTGTCCCTGCTGGCCACGCTGGCGGTCGGCGCCTTCAACGGACTGCTGCTCACCCGGACGAAACTGCCGAGCTTCATCATCACGCTCGGCACGTTCCTGATGCTGACCGGACTCAATCTCGGTTTCACCAAACTGATCAGCGGCACGGTCTCCACCAAGTCCATCAGTGACATGGCGGGGTTCGAGTCGGCGCGGAAGGTCTTCGCCTCCGAGCTGACGATCGGCGATGTCACGCTCAAGGTGACGATCCTGTGGTGGTTCGTCCTCATCGCGCTGGCCACCTGGATCCTGCTGCGGACCCGGTTCGGTAACTGGATCTTCGCCGTCGGCGGGGGCATGGACGCCGCCAGGGCGATCGGCGTCCCGGTCGTCAAGACGAAGATCGGCCTTTATCTGGGCGTCGGGTTCGCCGCCTGGATCGCCGGACAGCATCTGCTCTTCTCGTTCGACGTGGTGCAGTCCGGCGAGGGCGTCGGCAATGAGCTGATCTACATCATCGCGGCCGTCATCGGCGGCTGTCTGATCACCGGCGGCTACGGTTCGGCCATCGGTTCGGCGGTCGGCGCGTTCATCTTCGGCATGACCAGCAAGGGCATCGTCTACGCGGAGTGGAACCCCGACTGGTTCAAGTTCTTCCTCGGAGCCATGCTCCTTCTGGCCACCCTGCTCAACGCATGGGTCCGCAAGCGCGCGGAGGCGACACGATGACGGAAGAAGCGACTGCTCTGGTCGAGCTGGACGAGGTCAGTAAGTACTACGGGAACATCCGTGCGCTGGAGGCCGTCTCGCTGGTCGTCCACGCCGGGGAGATCACCTGTGTGCTCGGCGACAACGGCGCCGGCAAATCCACCCTCATCAAGATCATCTCAGGGCTGCACCAGCACGACGCCGGCACCTTCTCGATCGAGGGGGAGGAGACCCGGCTGGCGAACCCCAGGGCGGCGCTGGACCGGGGCATCGCCACGGTCTACCAGGACCTGGCGGTCGTCCCGCTGATGCCGGTCTGGCGGAACTTCTTCCTCGGCTCCGAGCCGACGAAGGGCAAGGGTCCGCTGCGCCGTCTCGATGTCCGGCGGATGCGCGAGACGACCCGGTCCGAGCTGCTGCGGATGGGGATCGACCTGCGCGACGTCGACCAGCCGATCGGCACCCTGTCGGGCGGTGAACGCCAGTGCGTGGCGATCGCGCGGGCCGTCTACTTCGGGGCGAAGGTCCTGGTGCTGGACGAGCCGACGGCGGCGCTCGGCGTCAAGCAGTCGGGCGTCGTGCTGAAGTACGTGGCGGCGGCGCGGGACGCGGGGCTCGGCGTGGTGCTGATCACGCACAACCCGCACCACGCGTACCTCGTGGGGGATCGCTTCGTCCTCCTGAAGCGGGGGACGATGTCGGCGAGCCACACCAAGGACTCCGTGTCGCTGGACGAGCTGACGCGTCAGATGGCGGGTGGCAGCGAGCTGGACGACCTCCGGCATGAACTCGACCGCGCGCCGGCTCCGAAGGGCCTCGGGGGCGCGGAGTAGCCCTGCGGGTGGGGGTGCGTCTGGTGTGTGGGGCGCCCGGTGTCTGAGCTCGTCCTCAAGCGCCGGACGGGCTGGAGTTCTCGGCCTGCTCGGTGTTTGGGGTTGTCCTCAAGCGCCGGACGGGCTGGAGTTCTCGGCCTGCTCGGTGTCTGAGCTCGTCCTCAAGTGCCGGACGGGCTGGAGTTCTCGGCCCGCTCGGTCTCTGGGGTTGTCCTCAGGCGTGGGGCGGGCTGGGATCTCAGGTCGCTCGGTGCCTGCGGTGTCCGAGCGTGTCCTCGATCCTCGGACGGGCTGGAGAATTCAGGCCACCGGAGGGGTCGGCGGAGATTGAGGCGTGGGGCACGGTCAGGCCGGGAGGCGTGCGCCGTGGGCGGGTCGGTGTGGGGTGAGCCGGGGCCCGGGGCGCACGCGCGGGCGCGGCCCCCCGGCATGGATGGCAGAATCAAGGGCCCCCGGACGCGGCCAGCGCCCAGGCCCCCCCGCCCCCGAGACCCCGCAGGGACATGAGCACCTACCGCGACTTCGCGCACCGCGGCTCCGCCCGCGCCACCGTCCTGCGTACCGTCGGCACCCGTGAGCGCCGTTCGCACCTCACCGCCCCCCGTGTCCCCACCGTCGGTATCGACATCGGCGGTACGAAGGTCATGGCCGGTGTCGTGGACGCCGACGGGGTCATCCTGGAGAAGATCCGGGCCGAGACCCCCGACAAGTCCAAGAGCCCCAAGGTCGTCGAGGACACCATCTGTGAGCTGGTGCTCGACCTCTCCGACCGGCACGATGTGCACGCCGTCGGCATCGGCGCGGCGGGCTGGGTGGACGCCGACCGCTCCACGGTCCTCTTCGCGCCCCATCTCGCCTGGCGCAATGAACCCCTCCGGGACGCACTCTCGGCCCGCCTCGCCGTCCCGGTGCTGGTGGACAACGACGCCAACACCGCCGCCTGGGCGGAGTGGCGCTTCGGCGCCGGCCGGGGTGAGGACCATCTGGTGATGATCACCCTCGGCACCGGTATCGGCGGCGCGATCCTGGAGGACGGCCGCGTCAAGCGGGGCAAGTACGGGGTGGCCGGTGAGTTCGGCCATATGCAGGTCGTGCCCGGTGGCCACCGCTGCCCCTGCGGCAACCGCGGCTGCTGGGAGCAGTACAGCTCGGGCAATGCCCTCGTCCGGGAGGCGCGGGAGCTGGCCGCCGCCGAGTCCCCGGTCGCGCACGGCCTGATCGACCGGGTCGGCGGCAGCGTCGGCGACATCACCGGACCGCTGATCACCGAGCTGGCCCGTGAGGGCGACGCGATGTGCGTCGAGCTGTTCCAGGACATCGGGCAGTGGCTCGGCGTCGGTATCGCCAATCTCGCCGCCGCGCTCGACCCCTCGTGCTTCGTGATCGGCGGTGGCGTCAGCGCCGCCGACGATCTCCTGATCGGCCCGGCCCGGGACGCCTTCCGCCGCCATCTCACCGGCCGGGGCTACCGCCCGGAGGCCAGGATCGTCAAGGCCGAGCTGGGGCCGGAGGCCGGTATGGTCGGCGCCGCTGATCTGGCGCGACTGGTGGCCCGCCGCTTCCGCCGGACCAATCGGCGCCGGGTGGAGCGCCACGAGCGGTACGAGCGCTACGCGCAGGCCCTGCGCAACACCACCTCGCCCCGCCCCGCCCAGGAGCCGTAGCCCCCGCCCGGGAGCCGTGGCCCCGCCCGGGAGGTAGCCCCGCCCTGGACCTTGGCCGCCGGGGGGAGCCGTCGCCCCACCGGCAGCGCACCCGGCCCGTACGGGACCCCCGGGGCGGGGCCCCCTCCCGGCCGTCCCGCCCGCGTCCGCCCCGGAACCGTAGACTTCAGTTCCGACCACACCCCCCAGGAACCCCAGCCCCTCCCAGGAACTGCAGTCAATGACCGTGCCCCGCCAGTCCGCGTCCCCGGACGAGAGTTTCCGTCCCCCCGAGGGCCGGCGCCACATGATCTTCCGTCGCTGGCTGACGGCGATCACCATCGTGCTGCTCGTCGGCATCCCGGCCGGCTATCTCGTGATCTCCGCCGAGCAGAGCCGGGAGAGCGGTCGCCACAAGGCGGCCGAGGCGTCCGCCAGCGGGCTGCGCGATAGCTGGCCGTCCCAGATGAAGCGCCGGGTCTTCGAGGTACCGATTCCGGCCAAGTCCAAGGACGTCGCCTACTTCGAGACCAGCAACTGGAAGACCAGCAGGCTGTACGTGCAGTTCCGGACCACCCCCAAGGGCCTCGACCGCTTCCTGAAGGGCGTCGGCACCAGCCGGAACGCCCTGCGGGACGACGCGGTGACGATCGGGGCGCGCGAGGCCCGCACCGTCGGCTGGGACTTCACCGAGCCGCGCGACTGGGCCGGGACCACCCATTCCCAGAAGCACCCCCGGCCGACCCAGGACATCACCGTCGATCTGACCGATACGGACCGCCCTGTGGTGTATGTGGTGTCGGTCGTCAACCCCTGACGGGACCAAGTCGGACCAAGTCGAGGGGGGCCCGCCCACGCGCACCCCGTCGTCAGTACCGTGGAGCGGGTGAGTGAGACGCAGACGCCCCCCACGCAGACGCCCCCCGAGACCCCGCTGGCCGCGCGGGATCCGCAGACTCTTCAGTACCGTGTGGACGGCCCGGACGACGCACCCGTACTCGTCCTCGGACCCTCCCTCGGCACGACCTGGCACATGTGGGACCGGCAGATCGCCGATCTGTCCCCCGAGTGGCGGATAGTCCGCTACGACCTGCCGGGCCACGGCGGCGCCCCGGCCCACCCCGCCGCCTCGGTCGGTGAACTCGCCGACCGGTTGCTGGCCACCCTGGACGAGCTGGGCATCCAGCGCTTCGGCTACGCGGGCTGCTCGATAGCCGGCGCGGTCGGTGTCGAGCTGGCCCTGCGCCATCCGCACCGGCTGGCCTCGCTGGCGCTGGTCGCCGCCTCGCCCCGGTTCGGGACCGCCGACGAGTTCCGGCAGCGCGGCGTGATCGTCCGGACGAACGGCCTCGAACCGGTGGCCCGCAGCGCCCCGGAGCACTGGTTCACCCAGGGCTTCGCCGCCACCCAGCCCGCCATCGTCGAATGGGCGGTCCAGATGGTGCGCACCACCGACCCGGGCTGCTACATCGCCGCCTGCGAGGCGCTCGCGGCCTTCGACGTCCGGGCGGACCTCGGCAGCGTCGGCGTGCCCACACTGGTGCTCGTGGGCTCCGACGACCAGGTCACCGGACCGGCCGAGGCCCGTACCCTCGTCGCCGGCATCCCGGACGCCCGGCTCGCGCTGGTGCCCGGCGCCTCCCACCTCGCCCCCGTCGAACAGCCGGCCGCCGTCACCGATCTGCTCGTACGCCACTTCGCGGGTGTCGCGCAGGACACCCAGTCGGCGATACCCGCCCCACCGGCCCTCCAGGCCCCCCAGGCCGCGCAGACCCCGCCGGTGCCCGCGATCTCCGCGCCGGTGACCCCGATCGCCGAGATCGCCCCCATGGCGCCCGAGCCCGCAGCGCCGGGGCGACCCGATCCGTACGAGGCGGGGATGAAGCTCCGCCGCGAGGTGCTCGGCGACGCGCACATGGACCGGGTGACGGCCGCCGCCGACGGATTCACCACCGACTTCCAGGAGCTGGTCACCCGCTACGCCTGGGGCGAGGTCTGGTCCAGGGAGGGCCTCGACCGGCGCACCCGCAGCGTGGTCACGCTGACCGCGCTGGTCGCCGGCGGCCACCGGGAGGAGCTGGCGACGCACACCCGGGCCGCGCTGCGCAACGGCCTCACCCCCGACGAGATCGGCGAGGTCCTGATCCACACGGCCGTGTACTGCGGCGTTCCGGCCGTGAACGCGGCCTTCGAGGTGGTGCGGGCCGTCGTCCGGGAGGAGACCACGCCCCGCTCGTAGCAGGATGGGGGGATGAGGCTCACCAAGAAGCGGCACGCCTGCGTCCGGCTGGAGAAGGACGGGGCCGTCCTGGTCGTCGATCCCGGTGGATTCAGCGAGGAGGACGCGGCCGTCGGCGCGGACGCCGTCCTCGTCACCCATGAGCACCCGGACCACTACGACGAGGGCAGGTTGCGCGCCGCCCTGGCCGCCGGTGCCGAGGTGTGGGCCCCGCGGAGCGTCGCCGAGCAGATCTCGGCGGCGTTCCCGGGCCGGGTTCACACGGTGGGGCACGGTGACACCTTCGCGGCGGCCGGTTTCGGGGTCCAGGTCCACGGCGAACTGCACGCGGTGATACATCCGGACCTGCCCCGCGTCACCAACGTCGGATTCCTCGTGGACGGTTCGGTCTTCCACCCGGGCGACGCCCTCACCGTGCCGGGCGCGCCGGTCGACACCCTGCTGCTGCCGGTGCAGGCGCCGTGGAGCAAGATCTCCGAGGTCATCGACTATGTGCGCGAGGTGGCGCCGCGGCGGGCCATCGATGTCCACGACGCCCTGCTCACCGATCTCGCCCGGCCGATCTACGACACGCATCTGGGCAATCTCGGCGGCGCGGAGCACCTCCGGCTGGCCCCGGGCGAGAGCGCCGATCGGTGACTGTCGTACCCCGGCATTAGGCTTCTCCCCATGCGTATCGCGACGTGGAACGTCAACTCGATCACCGCCCGGCTGCCCCGGCTGCTGGCCTGGCTGGAGGCCAGCGGCACCGACGTGCTCTGCGTCCAGGAGACCAAGTGCACCGAGGAGCAGTTCCCCGCCGCCGAGCTGCGGGAGATCGGTTACGAGTCCGCGATCCACGCCGACGGCCGGTGGAACGGCGTGGCGCTGATCTCCCGTGTGGGCCTGGCCGACGTGGTCAAGGGACTGCCCGGCGGCCCGGAGTACGGGGGAGTGCAGGAGCCCCGGTCGATCGCCGCGACCTGCGGCCCGGTCCGCGTCTGGTCGGTCTACGTGCCCAACGGCCGGGAGATCACCCACGATCACTACGCCTACAAGCTGGGCTGGCTCGGCGCGCTGCGGACGGCAGTCGCCGATGACGCGGCCGGCGGCCGTCCGTTCGCGGTGCTCGGCGACTACAACATCGCACCGACCGACGACGATGTGTGGGACCGTTCCCTCTTCGAGGGCAGCACCCATGTCACCGAGCCCGAGCGGGCGGCGCTGGCGGCGCTGCGGGAGACGGGCCTGACCGATGTGGTGCCGCGCCCGCTGAAGTACGATCACCCGTTCACCTACTGGGACTACCGTCAGCTCGGTTTCCCGAAGAACCGTGGGATGCGCATCGATCTCGTCTACGGCAACGCCCCGTTCGCCGCGGCGGTCAAGGACAGTTATGTCGACCGCGAGGAGCGCAAGGGGAAGGGCGCGTCGGACCACGCCCCGGTCGTCGTGGACCTGGACATCTGATGTGTGTCGGCGCGTGCCGTGTGGTGGGTCCGCCCACCAGGATGTGAGGCTGAGTGGTATGAACATCCCGTTCTTGGACAACTGGCTCAAGCGGCACGCCGACCAGGAGGCGGCCGACCCGGCAGCCGAGACCGATCCGGAGCGCGCGGCGGGCATCGCCGAACTGCTGTCGGAGTGCGAGCTGTTGCGCGTCCGGGCGTCGCGCCTCGGGCTCGAACTGGACGACACCCCGGAGTCCCTGGCGGCCCTGGACCAGTTGCCGCCGCGCTGGCGCGACGACCCGGAGGAGCTGCCCTGGGTGGGCAATGACGCGGGCCTCTACCTCGGCACGGTGATCGTACGGACGGTGCCGGGCGCGGTCTGGCACATCTGGCCGGGGGGTCACCCGGTGGTGAGGCTTCCCTCCGGTCGGGAGATCGGTGTGGTGGACGCCGGTCTGGAGTGGGCGGTCAACGGCGCGCCGGAACTCTCCCAGGTCTACGCGGAGGCGGCCGAAGCCTGAGCCGCCGCCGCGCAGCCGCCTCCGTACCCCTCCGGCTCCCTTCCTGCTGCCCCCGCCCCGGGCTCCGTCGTCCCCGCCCGCCCGACGGCTTCGCGCCGCCCGTGCCGTGCCGCGGCGCTCCGTGCCGCGCCGCTCCGTGCCGCGCCGCTCTCTGCCGGGGGCGTGATCCGGGGATGCGCCGGAGTTAGTAAATACGGCTTATGCCCCATTTATGCGTGTCGTGTGTGAAGTGCCTTATCGGACTGGATAGTTTGCGCTGACCGCGACACAGCGATGAGTGGGTAGGGCAGCGTATGGCCGTCGTCGATCCGTTGATCGAGCTGCGGGACGTCAACAAGTTCTACGGACAGTTGCACGTTCTCCAGGACATCAATCTCTCCGTGGGGCGCGGGGAGGTGGTGGTGGTCATCGGGCCGTCCGGCTCGGGGAAATCGACCCTCTGCCGGACGATGAACCGGCTGGAGACCATCGAATCGGGCACGATCACCATCGATGGCGAGCCGCTGCCCGAGGAGGGCAAGGGCCTGGCCCGGCTCCGCGCCGATGTCGGCATGGTCTTCCAGTCCTTCAACCTCTTCGCCCATAAGACCGTGCTGGCCAACGTCTCGCTGGCGCCGGTCAAGGTCCGCGGCCGCAAGAAGGACGACGCGGCGCGGCGCTCCCGCGAGCTGCTCGACCGGGTGGGCCTCGCCTCACAGGCCGACAAATACCCCGCCCAGCTCTCCGGAGGCCAGCAGCAGCGGGTGGCCATCGCCCGCGCACTCGCCATGGAACCCAAGGTCATGCTCTTCGACGAGCCGACATCGGCCCTCGACCCCGAGATGATCAACGAGGTCCTGGAGGTGATGCAGCAGCTCGCCCGGGACGGGATGACCATGGTCGTCGTCACCCACGAGATGGGGTTCGCCCGCTCCGCCGCGAACCGGGTCGTCTTCATGGCCGACGGCCGCTGTATCGAGGACCGCGCCCCCGAGGACTTCTTCACCCACCCGGAGAGCGACCGCGCCAAGGACTTCCTCTCCAAGATCCTCAAGCACTGACGGGGGGCGGCACCGATGTCACGTACGACACCACCCGGGTCATCCGGTCCGGCCGCACCCGGGGCGTCGGCGCCCCGGACCCGGCGCGCCGGTACCGCGCTGGCGCTCGCCCTCGCCGCCGTCGCCCTGGCGGCCTGCGGCAAGGAGGGCAGCCCGCCCGTCAAGGGCCCCCAGCCCGAGGAACTCCCGCACTACCAGGTCGCCACCGGCTTCCGGCTGAACGATTCGCCGACCTGGCGCAAGGCGGCGAAACGCGGCCACTTCGTCGTCGGCGCCAAGGAGGACCAGCCCTATCTCGGCGAGAAGGACCCCGCCACCGGCCTCTACTCGGGCTTCGACATCGAGATCGCCCGGATGGTCTCCGCCTCGCTCGGCCTCGACCCCGACGGCATCGTCTTCAAGACGATCGCGTCGGCGAACCGCGAAACCGCCCTGCAGAACGGCCAGATCGACTACTACGTCGGCACCTACACCATCAACGACAACCGCAAGAAGCTCGTCGGCTTCGCCGGCCCCTACTTCCTCGCCGGCCAGGCCCTGCTGGTGCGGGCCGACGACGATGACATCAAGGGGCCCCAGGACCTCGCGGGCAAACGCGTCTGCTCCGCCTCCGGCTCGACCCCGTACCAGCGCATCCAGCAGGACTACCCGAAGGCCGATCTCGTCGGGTACGACACCTACTCGATCTGTGTCGACAACCTCCTCACCTATCAGGTCGACGCCGTCACCACCGACAACGCCATCCTCACCGGCTACGCGGCGAAGGCCCCCGACGAGCTGAAGGTGGTCGGCAAACCCTTCTCCGAGGAGCCGTACGGCATCGGGGTGCCGCGCTCCGACAACGCCCTGCGCTTCGCCATCGACGACGCACTGGAGGCCAATGAGAAGAACGGCGACTGGAAGAAGGCGTACGACGCGACCCTCGGCCTCTCCGGCGTCCCGGCGCCGCAGCCGCCCCCGATCGACCGCTACCCGGCGAGCTGAGGAGTGACGAGGCGGACATGGACGTACTGACCGACAACTTCTCCCTCTACGGCGAGGGCTTCCTCGGCACCGTCGAACTGACGGTCTACTCCTCGCTGCTCGCGCTGGTGCTCGGCTTCCTGATGGCCTCCTTCCGGGTCGCGCCCATCGGCTCCCTCCGGGCGATCGGCACGGTCTGGGTGACCGTGCTCCGCAACACCCCGCTCACCCTGCTGTTCTTCGCCGTCCTGCTGGGACTGCCCCGGTTCGGACTGGTGCTGCCCTTCAAGGTCTTCGCCGTGCTCGCGCTCGGCTGCTACACCTCCGCCTTCATCTGCGAGGCGCTGCGCTCCGGCATCAACACCGTGCCCCGGGGACAGGGCGAGGCGGCCCGCAGCCTCGGGATGACGTTCGGCCAGACGCTGAGCACGGTGGTGCTGCCCCAGGCGTTCCGTACCGTGATCCCCCCGGTCGGCTCCACGATCATCGCGCTGGCCAAGAACTCCGCCATCGCCGGCGCGTTCAGCGTCACCGAGCTGCTGGGGACGTACAAGACCCTGAGCGAGCTGGGTTACAACATCATCTGGACCTTCGTCTGGATCGCCGTCGGCTATCTGATCATCACCCTGACCATCAGTGCGCTGTTCCACGTACTGGAGAAGCACTATGGAGTCGCCCGATGACCGATTCCACAGCCCTCTACGACATCCCGGGCCCCCGCACCCGCCAGCGGCACCGGCTGTACGGGATCATCACCACCCTGGCCATCGTGGCGGTACTCGGCTGGATCCTCTATCTGCTCTTCGACACCGGGCAGTTCACCGCCGCCAAATGGACGCCCTTCGAGTACCAGGGCATCCAGGAGCTGCTGCTGCGCGGCCTGGGCAACACCCTCAAGGCGTTCGCCTACGCCGCGGTGCTCTCCCTGGTGCTCGGCGGAATCCTCGCCTGCGGCCGGCTCTCCGAACACCGGCCGGTGCGTTGGGTGTCGACGCTGCTGGTGGAGTTCTTCCGGGCGATGCCCGTACTGGTGATGATCTTCTTCATCTTCGTGGCGCTGAAGGTCCAACCACTGCCCGCCCTGGTGGCCGGGCTCACCCTCTACAACGGCTCGGTGCTCGCTGAGGTCTTCCGCGCCGGGGTCAACTCCGTGGACCCCGGGCAGCGGGAGGCCGCCTACGCCCTCGGCATGGGCAAGACGCAGGTCATGACCCATGTCCTGGTGCCGCAGGCGGTCCGCGCCATGCTGCCCACGATCATCAGCCAACTGGTGGTCGCCCTGAAGGACACCTCACTCGGCTATCTCATCACCTACGAGGAATTCCTCCACGCCGGCAAGCTCATCGCGTCGAACCTCGACTACGATTTGCCGTTCATCCCCGTGGTGATGGTGATCTCGCCGATCTACATCGGGATGTGCATGTTGCTCTCCTGGTTCGCCAACTGGATCGCCAGAAGACAGCGCCGCAATCCGAAGACCGAGGCCGCGGACATCGCCCCGGCCGAACCAGGGACGCTGCTGCCAGGCGCCCCCACCGTCCCCCGGAGGGGGTAGGGCGCGGGGCAGCAGTTCATGGGGCACGACCCGACTCCAGCGGCGGGGCAGCCGGTGATCACTTCTGGCGCAGCGGGACCGACAGGGTAGGACGAGTCGGTCGCTGTCGAGGAGAAGGTCAGCTCCCCGCCGAACGGGTTGTGCCCGATGGAGAGCGGGTCGACGGTGTCGACCACCACGGCGAGGCGGCGGCCCCCCCGGCGGGGGGACGTCGACGCCGGTGGAGTTCAGCTCCAGGTCGACGACGGACGGCCGGCCCGGCGTCCTGTCGTGGAAGGTGTACGGCGCGTCGCTGACCGGCTTGCCGAGGCCGAGCGGGGCCCCCGTCGCAGAGATGGGCGACGAGGGTGCCGCTCTCCTTGGTGCCGGTGCCGGTGCCGGTGCCGGTGCCGGCCGGTGACCTGGCGGAGTGTCCAGCGGGCTAGCCATTCGCCCGGTGGGAGACGGTCGCCGCGGGCCGTGGCGAGCGTGCCGCGTCGGTCACATCGGCGACCACCTCGACCACATCGGGACCGTACGCCCGCGAATTGACGACCTTCAGCAGCAGGCAGAACGAGTTGGAGCCGTGCTTACGGGCCAGTTGCCGGTGGTTGCGGGCGAGATAGCGGGTGGCCGCCTGGTTGGTGATGGCGCGCTGGCCGCAGAAGAGGAAGACCGGACGGGAGTCCCGTCCGGTCGTGAGCCGGGCCAGCAAGGCATATTCGGCCACCCCTGGCTCCAGCCGGTACCGTTCCGCGCCGATCCGGAAGGAGCCCTGGTCGGGGCCGCGCTCCGGGTCCGTGTTGATCTGACAGCCCGGCAGCATGGAGTGCAGATGGGCGGCCATCCGGCGGTTGGAGAACGGCCCTCCGACGCAGAACTCCGCCCGGTCCCCGATGCCCTGTTGAGCCGTGTCGTGCCAGACGATCTGAGCGTGTGCCCCGCAGTCCTGGATCAAGGCCGAGAGCTCCAGCAGGGCGAAGACGTCGAAGCGGTGCACCGAGCCGTCCCGACCCGCCTCACGGTTGACGACCAGCAGCGATTCCGACCCGGGCGGCAGACCGAAGAACGCCCGTTTGCGGCGCAGCGCACGCCGCCAGAGGTAGGTGCGGGCCACCCAGCCGAGCGCGGCGCTGATGCCCGCCGCCGCCACGCCGAGGACGAGGTTGCGTATGTCGTCGTTCATGGGCGCGCATCGTAGCGGTGTCGTCGGCAGGATGTCCGAGGTGGCCCTGACGGCGGGGACGCGCTGAAGTTACAGTGCGCGGACGTATGTTGACTGGAGGTACGGATGCGTAGTTCAACCGCGCGGAAGGCGTCGGTGCTGGCCGTCGCCGCGGCCATGGTCGCGGTCGGCGCGGCGGCCCCGTCGCCCGCCCATGTCCCACTGCCCGCCGCACCGGCCAAGGTGCCGGGGAAGGTGCCGGTCGCGGTCGGACACGGTGGCGCGGTCGCCAGCGTCGACGCCGACGCATCGGCGGCCGGTATCGAGGTGCTGCGCGACGGCGGCAACGCCGTGGACGCAGCCGTCGCGACCGCCGCCGCCCTGGGCGTGACCGAGCCCTACTCGGCGGGCATCGGCGGTGGCGGATTCTTCGTCCACTACGACGCCAAATCCCGTACGGTGCGCACCATCGACGGCCGGGAGACCGCACCCCGGACCGCCGGCCCCGGGCTCTTCCTGGAGAAGGGCAAGCCGATCCCGTTCAGCGAGGCCCAGACCAGCGGCCTCGGTGTCGGCACCCCCGGCACCCCCGCGACCTGGGAGGCGGCGCTCGACAGTTGGGGCACCAGACCCCTCGGTGAACTCCTCGCGCCGGCCGAACGGCTCGCGAGGAAGGGCTTCACCGTCGATGCCACCTTCCGCGCCCAGACGGAGTCCAACCGGGAGCGGTTCCAGGACTTCCCCGATTCGGCCGAGCTGTTCCTGCCCGACGGCCGGCTGCCGGTCGTCGGTTCCGTCTTCAAGAACCCGGATCTGGCCCGTACGTACAAGCAGATCGGACGCGAGGGGACCGACGCCCTCTACCGGGGCGAGATCGCCCAGGACATCGTCCGTACCGTCCGCACACCGCCGGTGGGCGACGACGTCGACCGCAAGGTACGGGCCGGTGACCTGTCCACCCGGGACCTGCGGTCGTACGAGACGGTACGGCGGGCCCCGACGAAGATCGGCTACCGGGGCCTGGACATCTACGGCATGGCCCCCGCCTCGTCGGGCGGCACCGGCGTGGGCGAGGCGCTGAACATCCTGGAACGCACCGATCTGTCGAAGGCCAGTCAGAAGCGCTATCTGCACCGCTTCATCGAGGCCAGCCGGATCACCTTCGCGGACCGGGGACGCTGGGTGGGCGACCCGGCGTTCGAGGACGTTCCGGTCAAGGGACTGCTCTCGCAGCGGTTCGCCGACTCGCGGGCCTGCCTGATCAAGGACAACGCGGTGCTCACCAGCCCGCTGGCACCGGGGGACCCGCTCAACCCCGTGCCCTGCCGCACCAAGGGGAAGGCCGCCCCGACGACGTACGAGGGCGAGCACACCACCCATCTGACGACCGCCGACAAATGGGGCAACATCGTTGCTTACACCCTGACGATCGAGTCCACCGGGGGCAGCGGGATGACCGTGCCGGGGCGCGGGTTCCTGCTCAACAACGAGCTGACGGACTTCTCCTTCGCGCCGGCCAACCCCGCCGTCCGCGACCCGAACCTGCCGGGTCCCGTCAAGCGGCCCCGCTCGTCCATCACACCGACGATCGTGCTCGACGACGGACGTCCGGTGCTGGCGGTGGGTTCGCCCGGTGGCTCGACCATCATCACCACCGTCCTCCAGGTCCTGACGGGCCGGCTGGATCGTGGTCTGTCCCTGGCGGAGGCCATCGCGGCGCCGCGCGCCAGCCAGCGCAACCAGGCGACCACGGAGCTGGAACCGGGCCTGTGGAACAGCCCGCTCCGGGCCGAACTGGAGAAGATCGGCCATGCCTTCCGGCAGAACCCGGAGATCGGCGCGGCGACCGGCATCGAGCGGCTGGCCGACGGGCGGTGGCTCGCGGCGGCCGAGAAGGTCCGCAGGGGCGGGGGTTCGGCGATGGTCGTACGTCCCAGCGACAAGAAATAGCCCAGGGGCAAGACGTCGTCCGGCGACGAGATGTGGTCCGGCGAAGTGAACTCTTCCGGCGAAGTGGATTCGTCCGGCGACAGGAAGTAGTCCCAGCGGCGAGGAACCGGGGGTTGACGGGCGTACTCCGTCCGGCCCCGTAGGACCGTGGCCCGTCCGGCGTGAAGTGCCGGGCGGGCCACGGTCGTTGTCAGCGGGCCGCGCGGCGCGGCGTGTCGAGGAGCGCGAGGTGGACTTAAGGGAGTAAAGACGCTCTTCCATGCAGAAAGGCGTAAATCACCATGAACCCTCGCACTCTCGTGCTTGCCACGCTCTCCGGCGCGGCCCTCCTCGCCGCCGCCGCGCTCCCCGCGACGGCGACCACGGCCCAGCGCGTCATGGCGCCCGGCGCCGCCTCCGGGAGGGAAGGAACGGTGAGCGCGGACGAACTACTGGCCGAGGTGACGAGCTGTTCCCGCATCTCCAACGGCAGCTACCGCAAGGACGCGGGGGGCTCGGCCACCATCCCGGTCTGCGGAAAGAACGGCGCGGTGTTCTGGCAGGCCGATATGGACATCGACTGCGACGGCCAGGTCACCACCGCGTGCAACGCCACCACCGACCGGACCTTCCTGCCGGACACCTCGTTCCACCAGTCCGACGGCAAACCGCTGAACGCCGAGAGACTGCCGTACGTGGTGGTGCCGATCCCCAGCACCATCTGGAAGTACGCCGACCACGGGATCAGGGGCGGCGGTGTGGTCGCCGTCGTCTACGACGGCAAGGTCCGGTACGGGGTCGTCGGCGACACCGGGCCCGCGGCGATCATCGGTGAGGCGTCCTACGGGATGGCGAAGGCGCTCGGCATCGACCCGAACCCGTCCACCGGAGGGGTGTCGTCGGGGGTGACCTACATCCTCTTCAAGAACTCCAAGGTCACCCCGATCGAGAGCCATAGCGCGGCGGTCGCGCTCGGGGACTCCCTGGCGCGGAAGTTCCTGGACGAGAACTGACGCGCGGGCTGGCGCGGGAGAGCCGGCCCGGGCGGGGCGTGGGCGGGGGCGCCACCGGCCGGACGCGCCGGTGGCACCCCCGCCCACACCCGCCGTGCGGTCAGAGCGCGGTGAGGATGCGGGGCCCGTCGTCCGTGATCGCCACCGTGTGCTCCGCGTGCGCGGCCCGGCTGCCGTCGACCGTCCGGACGGTCCAACCGTCCCGCGCCGTGTAGTGGTCGTCCGAGCCGCTGGCGATCACCATCGGCTCGATGGCCAGCACCATGCCGTGGCGCAGCGCCATACCCCGCCCCGGGCGTCCCTCATTGGGGACGCCCGGGTCCTCGTGCATGCTGCGGCCGATGCCATGGCCGCCGAAGCCGTCCGGGAGGCCGTACCCCGCCGAGCGGCACACCCGCCCGACCGCATGGGCGATATCGCCGATCCGGTTGCCGACGACAGCCGCCGCGATGCCCGCCTCCAGCGCCCGTTCGGCGGTGTCGATCAGTCGGGTGTCCTCCGGGCGGGCGCGCCCCACCGTGAAGCTGACGGCCGCGTCGCCGGCCCAGCCGTTCCGGATCGCGCCGCAGTCCAGGCTGAGCAGATCGCCGTCCCGGAGTCGGTAGTCGTCCGGGATGCCGTGCACGATCGCGTCATTGACGGAGGCGCACAGGACGGCGGGGAACGGGATCGGCGCCCAGTCCGGGTGGTAGTCGAGGAAGGGCGAGCCGGCGCCCGCCTCGTCGAGGACCGCACGGGCGATCCGGTCCAGCTCCCGCAGGCTGACGCCGACGGACGCGGCTTCGCGGGCGGCGGTGAGCGCCTGGGCCACGAGTCGGCCCGCCTCGCGCATCGCCTCTATCGATATATCGGTCTTGATCTCCACCATGCCAATTACTATACCGGTCCAGCCGTTATTCTCATACCGGTCCTGGCGGGATTAGAATAACGGCATGGTGCGCACCCCTCTCACCCCAGAAGAGCGTGAACGCGGCGAACGACTCGGCCGGCTGCTCCGCGTGGCCCGCGGCGAACGCAGCATGGTGGAGGTCGCCGCTGCCGCCGGTCTCTCCGCCGAGACCCTGCGCAAGATCGAGACGGGCCGGGCCCCGACGCCCGCCTTCTTCACCGTGGCCGCGCTCGCCGGCGCCCTCGGGCTCTCCATGGACGAACTCCTGGTGAGCTGCGCCCCGGCGCCCGTGGCCTGACCGGCGCCAGCCGGCAGCAGCGACGGTCGGCGTCGGAGGACGACAGCGACCATTGGCGTCAGTGGGCCACCGCGAGCTGGATGCGGTGGTGGCGCGGTCGCTCGATCTCGTCCAGCAGCGCGACCGCGAGATCCGCGTGCGCGATCCGGCCGCCGCCGTCGATGAGCCGCCCCGGCGCCGTGCGGTAGCGGCCCGTACGCGGCACATCGGCGCCCAGTTCCATCGGCGGGCAGACCATCAGCCAGTCCAGCGGCCCCGCGGTCTCCCGCAGCGTCTCCCATTCCGCCGCGTGCCCCTGCGAGAAGAGCCGGTGGGGCGCCGGGAAGTCCGGCGCGTCCATCACCCGTACCCCGGGGGAGGTCTCCAGCGTCGCGGCGATACCCACGGCGATCAGGCGCGGTACGCCCGCCTCCGTGAGCCCGGCGACCAGGGCCCGCGCCGCCGCGACGAAGAATTCCTCGGACGCCATGTCGAGCCGGGCCGTCGCGTTGATCGCGGCACGGGCACCGACGGCCACCGCGGCGACCGACGCCCGGTCGGTCACATCACCCCGTACGACCGTCACGCCGTCCCCGCCGAGCCGCGGATGCGCCGCCGGGTCGCGCACCACCGCCGTCACCGTGTGGCCGCGTGCCACCGCCTCGGCCACGGCAGCTCTGCCGACCCGTCCACCCGCTCCGAAAATCACGATGTCGTCCATGCCCGGGACGGTACGACGGGCGGTGCCGGTTACCGCAAAGGTACTGGGCGGCCTTCAGGGAGCGGCCGGGGAGAATGGCCGGCATGGAGACCACGCGCGAGCCGCTACGGGCGGATATGTTCGGCCATTCCGACTGTGCGGCGGGGGTGCAGCCGTTCCGCTTCGGCGACAAGTGGTCCGGAAGGGTGCTGCGCTGTCTGGAGCAGGGGCCGCGTCGCTTCTCCGAGCTGCGGATCCCGCTGCACACGGTCACTCCGAAGGTGCTCACCGAGACGCTCCGCGCGATGGAGCGGAAGGGCTTTGTGAGCCGCACCGCGTACGACGAGAACCCGCCACGCGTCGAGTACCGGCTCACCGCGCTCGGCCGGTCGGCGATCGAGCCGATGAATGCGGCGTGCGCGTGGACGGCCGAACATCTGCCCGAGCTGCTGGCGGCGCGCGAGGGGGCCGGAGGGGCTGAGGGGCCCTGAGGTGTCCGGGGCTTACGGGGGTGCGTGAGACGCCCGGGGCCTACCGGGCTTCCAGGGCAGTGGAAGCGGAGCAGGTGACCGGGGCGGGTGAGACGGGTGGTTCCGGTGGGGCGGTCGCAGTGGCCCGGCCGGACACCTCCCACCCGGCCGACGGCACGGCGTAGTCTCGCCCCGTGACCGCCGAGGATTTCGCCACCGCCAAGTACATCAGCCTGACCACCTTCCGGAAGGACGGGACGGGTGTCGCCACGCCCCTGTGGTTCGCCGAGGACGGCGGCAGGCTCTACGCCTGGACCCGTACCGACTCCTGGAAGGTCAAGCGGCTGCGCAAGGACAGCCGGGTGCTGGTGACCGTCTGCGATATGCGCGGCAGGGTCGCCCCCGGCGCGCCGAGCGTGGCGGGCACGGCCGAACTCCTGGCCGACCCGGCCCCCGTCCGCAAGCTGCTGGCCCGCAAGTACACCTGGCAGTTCTGGCTGCTGGACTGGCCGGCCACGGTGGCGCGGCGCGGCAAGCGCCCGCACACCGCCATCGCCGTGACCTTCTGATCCGGGGCGGCGCGGCCCCCCGGCCCGCCGCCCCGTCCGACACCCACGAGCACCGCCCCGCCCGCGCCCTGCGCGTCGCGGGGCGCCTCTCGTGGGGGGTGCGTCGACCGCCCGGGTGAATCAAGATCGACTCAGCGGGTTCACGGCGATGGTCTTGCACCGGTCTGTGGCGGGGCTTACGTTCTCCCTCTACGTACCGCGTCTACGTGCGTAGAGGCTCGCTGACGCCCGGTCGAAGGAGCAGCCATGGCCACTGTCGTACGCGCCGCACTTGTCCAGGCGACCTGGACCGGCGACACCGAATCGATGATCGCCAAACACGAGGAACACGCGCGCGCGGCGGCCCGTCAGGGCGCCAAGGTCATCGGCTTCCAGGAAGTCTTCAACGCGCCCTACTTCTGCCAGGTCCAGGACGCCGAGCACTACCGCTGGGCCGAGCCCGTCCCGGACGGGCCCACCGTGGGCCGGATGCGGGATCTCGCCCGGGAGACCGGCATGGTGATCGTGGTGCCCGTCTTCGAGATCGACGGTGCCGGCTTCTACTACAACACCGCCGCCGTGATCGACGCCGACGGCTCCTACCTCGGCAAGTACCGCAAGCACCACATCCCCCAGGTCAAGGGATTCTGGGAGAAGTTCTACTTCAGGCCGGGCAACGCGGGCTGGCCCGTCTTCGACACGGCCGTCGGCCGGGTCGGCGTCTACATCTGCTACGACCGCCACTTCCCCGAGGGGTGGCGCCAACTCGGTCTCCAGGGAGCCCAGTTGGTCTACAACCCCTCGGCCACCTCGCGGGGCCTCTCCGCCCACCTCTGGCAGTTGGAGCAGCCCGCCGCCGCCGTCGCCAACGAGTACTTCGTCGCCGCCATCAACCGCGTCGGCCAGGAGGAGTACGGCGACAACGACTTCTACGGCACCAGCTACTTCGTCGACCCCCGGGGCCAGTTCGTCGGCGAGGTCGCCAGCGACACGGCGGAGGAACTCGTCGTCCGGGACCTCGACTTCGACCTCATCGACACGGTGCGGCAGCAGTGGGCGTTCTACCGGGACCGACGCCCCGACGCCTACGAGGGGCTGGTGCGACCGTGACCCTGTACGACCGGCACCGGGCCGTCGTCCCCGACTGGGTGACGCTCTACTACCGGTCGCCCATCGAACTCACCCACGGCGAGGGCCGCCATGTGTGGGACGCGGACGGCAACCGCTATCTCGACTTCTTCGGCGGCATCCTCACCACCATGACCGCCCACGCCCTCCCGGAGGTCACCCGGGCCGTCGCCGAGCAGGCCGGGCGGATCGTCCACTCGTCCACGCTCTACCTCAACCGTCCCATGATCGAACTGGCCGAGCGGGTCGCGGTCCTCTCCGGCATCCCCGACGCCCGGGTCTTCTTCACCACCTCGGGCACCGAGGCCAATGACACCGCCCTGCTGCTGGCGACCGGCCACCGCCGCACCCATCAGATACTGGCGATGCGCAACAGCTACCACGGCCGGTCCTTCTCGACCGTCGCCATCACCGGCAACCGGGCCTGGTCGCCCAGTACGCTGTCGCCGCTCCAGACGCTGTACGTGCACGGCGGGGTCCGCACCCGCGGCCCGTACGCCGAGCTCTCCGACGGCGAGTACATCGCGGCCTGCGTCGCCGATCTGGAGGACCTGCTCGGACACACTCGCGATGTCGCCGCACTGATCGCCGAACCGATCCAGGGCGTCGGCGGCTTCACCTCGCCGCCGGACGGTCTGTACGCCGCGTTCCGTGAAGTCCTGAACCGGCACGGCATCCTCTGGATCTCCGACGAGGTGCAGACCGGCTGGGGCCGCACCGGCGACCACTTCTGGGGCTGGCAGGCCCATGCCGGAAACGGGCCGCCGGACATCCTCACCTTCGCCAAGGGCATCGGCAACGGCATGTCCATCGGCGGCGTCGTCGCCCCCGCCGAGATCATGAACTCGCTGGACGCCAACTCCATCTCCACCTTCGGCGGCTCCCCGGTCACCATGGCCGCGGGCCTCGCCAACCTCACGTACCTGCTGGAGCACGACCTCCAGGGCAATGCCCGCCGCGTCGGTGGGCTGCTGCTGGAACGGCTGCGGGCGATCGGCGAGCGAGTGCCCGCCGTACGGGAAGTACGCGGCCGGGGGCTGATGATCGGGATCGAACTGACCTGGCCGGGCACCGACGAGGCCGATCCGGCGGCGGCGTCCGCCGTGCTGGAGGCCGCCCGGGAGGGTGGACTGCTGCTCGGCAAGGGCGGCGGCCACAACACGAGCGCCCTGCGCGTGGCCCCACCGCTCTCGCTGACGGTCGCGGAGGCGGAGGAGGGCGCGGCGATCCTGGAACGGGCGCTGCGGAGCCTTCCGTAGCGCGGAGCCCGCCAGCACGGGCGGAAAGCCGATACCCGACACGCAAGGGAGCGCATCAGCGATGAGCACCACCCGCACCCTGATCCGCGGCGGTCTGGTCGTCACCGCGGCGGACGAGATCCACGCGGACGTACTGATCGAGGACGGCAGGATCGTCGCGCTCGCCGCGCATGACACCGCCGTCGCCGAGTCGTGGACCGCCGGGCACGTCATCGACGCGACGGGCAAGTACGTCATCCCCGGCGGCGTCGACGCCCACACGCATATGGAACTGCCGTTCGGCGGCACCTTCGCCTCCGACACCTTCGAGACCGGAACCCGGGCCGCCGCCTGGGGCGGCACCACCACCATCATCGACTTCGCCGTGCAGAGCATCGGCCAGAGCCCGCGCGAGGGGCTCGCCGCCTGGTACGCCAAGGCGGACGGCAACTGCGTGATCGACTACGCCTTCCACATGATCCTCTCCGATGTCAACGAGTCGTCGCTGCGGCAACTGGATCTGCTGGTGGAGGAGGGAATCACCTCCTTCAAGCTCTTCATGGCGTACCCCGGCGTCTTCTACAGCGACGACGGCCAGATCCTGCGCGCCATGCAGCGCTCCGCCACCAACGGCGGGCTGATCATGATGCACGCCGAGAACGGGATCGCCATCGACGTCCTGGTGGAGCAGGCGCTCGCCGAGGGCCGGACCGATCCGCGCTACCACGGGGAGGTGCGCCGGGCGCTGCTGGAGGCCGAGGCCACGCACCGGGCGATCCAGCTCGCGCGGGTCGCGGGCGCGCCGCTCTACGTCGTCCATGTCTCGGCGGCGGAGGCGCTCGCCGAGCTCGTCACCGCCCGCGACAACGGGCTGCCGGTCTTCGGCGAGACCTGTCCGCAGTACCTCTTCCTCTCCACCGACAACCTCGCCGAGCCGGACTTCGAGGGCGCGAAGTACGTGTGCAGTACGCCCCTTCGGCCCAAGGAGCACCAGGAGGCGCTCTGGCGGGGGCTGCGGACCAATGACCTCCAGGTGGTCTCCACCGACCACTGTCCGTTCTGTTTCACCGGTCAGAAGGAGCTGGGCCGGGGCGACTTCTCCAAGATCCCCAACGGTATGCCGGGTGTGGAGCACCGGATGGACCTGCTGCACCAGGGTGTTGTGGAGGGCCGGATCAGTCGCCGCCGCTGGATCGAGATCGCCTGTGCGACCCCCGCCCGGATGTTCGGTCTCTATCCGCAGAAGGGCACCATCGCCCCGGGCGCGGACGCCGACGTCGTCATCTACGACCCGCACGCCGAACAGGTCCTGTCGGTCGAGACCCACCATATGAACGTGGACTACTCGGCGTACGAGGGGAAGCGGGTCACCGGCCGGGTGGAGACCGTCCTCTCGCGCGGCGAGGTCGTCATCGACCGGGGCACCTTCACCGGCCGGGCCGGACACGGGCGGTACACCCCGCGCGGCATCTGTCAGTACCTCGGCTGAGCGTCCCCGAACTCGAACCTTTGATCACTCGGATCACGGATCACGGAGTGGAGCGGCTCATGGACTTCGGACTCGTCCTCCAGACGGACCCGCCGGCCTCCGCCGTCGTCGAACTGATGCGGCGCGCGGAACGCAACGGCTTCCGTTACGGCTGGACCTTCGACTCGGCGGTGCTCTGGCAGGAGCCCTTCGTCATCTACAGCCAGATCCTGGCCAACACGGAGAAGCTCACCGTGGGCCCGATGGTGACCAACCCCGGCACCAGGACCTGGGAGGTCACCGCCTCCACCTTCGCCACCCTCAACGACATGTACGGCAACCGCACGGTCTGCGGCATCGGGCGAGGCGACTCGGCGATGCGGGTCGCCGGCCGCGCGCCCAACACCCTCGCCCGGCTCGGCGAGGCGATGGACGTCATCCGCGACCTCGCGGAGGGCCGGGAGGCCGAGGTCGGGGGAGTGCCGCTGCGGATCCCCTGGATCAACGACGGGAAGCTGCCGGTGTGGATGGCGGCGTACGGGCCGAAGGCCCTGGCTCTGACCGGGCAGAAGGCGGACGGGTTCATCCTCCAGCTCGCCGACCCGTATCTGACGGAGTCGATGGTCACGGCGGTGCGCACCGCCGCGTCGGACGCCGGACGCGACCCGGACGCGATCACCATCTGTGTCGCGGCCCCCGCCTATGTGGGCGACGATCTCACCCACGCCCGGAACCAGTGCCGTTGGTTCGGCGGCATGGTCGGCAACCACGTCGCCGACCTCGTGAGCCGCTACGGCGAGCACTCCACGGCCGTACCGGAGGCCCTCACCTCGTACATCAAGGCCCGCGACGGTTATGACTACAGCCACCACGGGCGGGCCGGGAATCCGTCGGCGGACTTCGTGCCGGACGACATCGTGGACCGCTTCTGTCTGCTCGGGCCCGCGTCGGCGCACATCGAGAAGCTCATGGCCCTGCGGGAGGTGGGCGTCGACCAGTTCGCGCTCTATGCAATGCACGACGCCAAGGAGACGACGATCGACGCGTACGGCTCCGAGATCATCCCGCCGCTGACCCGCTGACCCGCTGACCCGCTGACCCGCTGACCCGCTGACCCGCTGACCCGCTGACCCGCTGACCCGCTGACCCGCTCCGCCTTGGGCACGCACCGGCCCGGCCGACTCCGGCCGGGGGGCACGCGCACCGGCCAGGGACGGCTCGGCCAGGTCCGGTGCGTCCGCTACGGCACCCGCGCGGTCCACTCATGCGTACCGAACTTCCGCTCGGCCAACTCCCGGGCCCGTGCCATCTCCTGGTCCGTGATCTCGCCGTCCGAGAGCCCGTAGCGGCCGCGGAACGAGTCGATCATCCGCTCGATGACCGCCTCCCGGGGCAGCCCCGTCTGCCGCCGCAGCGGGTCCACCCGCTTCTTCGCGCTCTTGGTGCCCTTGTCGGACAGCTTCTCCCGCCCGATGCGCAGCACATCGAGCATCTTGTCCGCGTCGATGTCGTACGCCATCGTCACGTGGTGCAGCACGGCCCCCCGCCCCTGGCCGACCATCCGCTTCTGCGCCGCGCCCGCGATCTTCCCGGCGTCCGTCGCGATGTCGTTGAGCGGCTGGTACCACGCCTTGACACCCATATCACCGAGCGCACCGAGCACCCAGTCGTCCAGATAGGCGTAGCTGTCGGTGAAGGAGAGCCCCGAGACCAGCGCGTCAGGGACCGAGAGGGAGTACGTGATGGTGTTACCGGGTTCGATGAACATGGCGCCGCCGCCGCTGATCCGGCGGACCACCTGGATGCCGTGGCGCTCGGCGCCCTCCAGATCCACCTCATTGCGCAGCGACTGGAAGCTCCCGATCACGACGGCCGGCGCGCCCCACTCCCACACCCGCAGCGTCGGCGGCCGGACACCGGCCGCCACCTCGGCGGTGATGACCTCGTCCAGCGCCATGTGCAGCTCCGGCGACTGCGGACCCTCGTGGACGAGCTGCCAGTCGTAGTCGGTCCAGTCGGTGGCGTGGGCCAGTGCCCGGCGCACGGCCACCCCGATGCCCTCGGAGGTCAGCCCGAACATCTCGGTGCCCGGCGGCAGGGCCGCATCGATACGGGCGGCGAGGCCCGAGGCGTCCGTGTCCACCGGAGCACCCTCCAGCGCGCCGTCGATCGCCTCGATCGCCTCGTCCGGCTCCAGGAAGAAATCACCCGCGACCCGGACATCGCGCAGCACGCCGTCCGCCGTGTCGAGATCGACGACCACGAGCTTGCCGCCCGGGACCTTGTACTCACCGTGCATCCTGGAGCCTCCGGTTCGACCTGCCCGCATACCTGCGGTGAACAGGCAAATCGTACTCCCGAGCGATGGGGAACGGCGTCCGGCGCCCGGCTCCGCGCGACCGCGCGGGGGGTCCAGTGGCCACCATCGTCCAGGGGGCACGCGGCCCCGGCAGTGACCCGGCGGTCTCCTGTCACCGGCCCGTGCTTAGCTGGTCATATGATCGAAGACTTTCTGGCCGGCGACCTGTCCAACGTCGCGGAGGCGATCCGCAAGGCCGCAGCCGCCGAGATCCTGCCCCGGCACCGTCAGCTCGCCGCGCACGAGATCGTCGAGAAGACCGGCCCGCACGATCTGGTGACGACGGCCGACCGCCTCGCCGAGGAACACCTCACCGCGTCCCTCACCGCGCTGCTGCCCGGGTCGGTCGTGGTCGGCGAGGAAGCGGTGCACGCGGACCCCTCGGTCTGCGAGGCGCTGCGTGGGCGGGCGCCCGTCTGGATCGTCGACCCCGTGGACGGGACCCGACAGTTCGTCCGGGGCGAGGACGGCTTCTGCACGCTGGTCGCCCTCGCCCTCGAAGGGGAGGTGCTGGCGTCCTGGACCTACGCGCCGGTCCACGACCAGATGGCGACGGCGATCCGCGGCCGGGGTGCCTGGCTCGAAGGCGAGCGGCTGCTCGCGGGGGAGCCGGCGCCCGGAGCCGAGCTGCGGGTGGCCACGTCCCACCCCGACTACACGACCCCCGAGCAGAAGCACGCCCTGCTCGGTCTGAACACGGAGGGCGTGCGCGCCCGGCCGTGTGGTTCGGCGGGCCTGGAGTACCTGGCCGTGGCGCGCGGTGAGTTGGACGCGGTGGCGTTCTCCTGGGAGGCGGCCTGGGACCACGCGGCCGGTCTGCTACTGGTGACGGAGGCCGGGGGAGCGCACACGACGGTGGCGGGGGACGGGTTCCGGATCGCCGGTGACAACGCCCTGCCGTTCACGGCGGCGCGGTCGGCCACGACAGCCGAACGAATCCGGGGTTTGCTTACCTAGCCCAGTCATCACCTCGGCGCGCGGGGGTCGGATTCGGTCCCCGGGGCCGTGGTGTCGGTGGCCGGGAATATCCTGGAGACCTTGGCCGTCGGCTGACGAAGGAGTCCAAGGTGCCGTCGATGCTCGATGCCGTCGTCGTGGGGGCGGGCCCCAACGGACTGACCGCCGCCGTCGAACTCGCCCGCAGGGGCTTCTCCGTCGAGGTCTTCGAGGCCAAGGAGACCATCGGTGGCGGCGCGCGGACCGAGGAGTTGACGCTCCCCGGCTTCCGCCACGACCCGTGTGCCGCCGTGCATCCGCTCGGTATCGGCTCTCCCGCCTTCGGTCAGATGCCGCTCGACCGGTACGGACTGGAGTGGCTGCACCCCGAGCTGCCGATGGCGCACCCCTTCGACGACGGCACGGCGGCGGTGCTCTCCCGCTCGGTCGCCGAGACCGCCGCGTCACTCGGCGCGCGCGACGCGGGCACCTACCGCCGTCTCCTCGCCCCTTACCTCGGTTCCTGGGACGTCCTGGTGCGGGACTTCATGTCCCTGCCGCTGACGGCCCTGCCGCGTGACCCCGTGGGCCTCGCCCGGTTCGGGAGCGTCGGCCTCCCCCCGTACAACTGGATGATGCGGCGGTTCCGCGACGACCGGGCGCGGGCCATGATCGCTGGGCTGGTGGGGCATGTCATGGCGCCGCTGAGCGGCATCGCCACCAGCGGTGTCGGCCTGCTCTTCGCCCTCGCCGCGCACGAGAAGGGCTGGCCCCTGCCGCGCGGCGGATCGCAGTCGATCTCGGACGCCCTGGCCGCGTACCTACGGGAGCTCGGCGGGGTGGTGCACACCGGCTTCGAGGTCAAGCGGCTCGACGACCTCCCCCCGGCGCGCGCGTATGTCTTCGACACCTCGCCCACCGCGCTCGCCCGGATCGCCGGCCTCGGCCGCGCGTACGAGCACTACCGTTACGGTGCCGCCGCCTTCAAGATCGATTACGCCCTGGACGGGCCGGTGCCGTGGACGGCGAAGGAGCCCCAGGTCGCGGGCACGGTCCAGATCGGCCCCTCCAGTCAGGAGATCGGCACCGCACTGAGCCAGGCGGCGGGCGGCACCGCACCCGACACCCCCTTCCTGATCACCGCCCAGCCCAGCCTGGTCGATCCCTCCCGGGCGCCGGAGGGCAAGCACGTCTTCTGGGCCTACGGCCATGTGCCCAACGGCTGGGACGGCGATCTCACCGATGCCGTCGAACGACAGATCGAGCGCTTCGCGCCCGGCTTCCGTGACCGGGTGCTGGCCCGGGCCATCGCCGGACCGGCGCAGCTCGCCGCCCGTAACGCCAACTACGTCGGCGGCGACATCGCATGCGGCGCGGCCAGCGGGCTCCAACTGCTGCTCCGGCCCCGGATCTCCCTCTTCCCCTACACGACCCGGCATCCTTCGGTCTTCCTCTGCTCGTCCGCCGCCTGGCCCGGGCCCGGTGTCCATGGCATGTCGGGCCACAATGCGGCGAAGGCGGTCTGGCGGTCGCTGCGCCGGGCCGATCGGCGGTGAACAGCACTGAACGGCGCTGACCTGCGGAAACTCATGACGGATGGCGCGGGCTGATCCTCGAAGATCGCCCGGACGGTCCTGAGCCGCGCACGTTCCGCCGACCCGGCCGCAGCGGCGGGGGAATATGCCATACCGGTGCCATGTTGTTGTTTGCGCAACGAACAGTAACTCTGGAGAGGCTCCGTCATGGCCTTTGAACTCGGCATCTACCACTTCGGTGAGCTCACGCCGGACCCGACCACCGGGCAGCCACCCGCCCCGGGCGCCCGGCTGCGGGAGCTGGTCGAACAGGCGACGGCGGCGGACGAGGCGGGCCTCGACATTTTCGCGGTCGGCGAGCACCACCGTACGGACTTCGCCGTCTCCACCCCCGCCGTCCTGCTCGCCGCGATGGCGGAGCAGACCCGGGACATCAAGCTCTCCAGCGCCGTCACCGTCCTCAGCTCGGACGACCCGGTACGGGTGTTCCAGCAGTTCGCCACCCTCGATCTGCTCTCCGGCGGCCGGGCGGAGATCATCGCGGGCCGTGGCTCGTACATCGAGTCGTTCCCGGTCTTCGGCTACGACCTCAACGACTACGCCGGGCTGTTCGCCGAGAAGCTCGACCTGCTGCTCAAGCTGCGCGCGGAGAACCCGATCAACTGGCAGGGTTCGCTGCGGCCGTCGTTGACCGACGGCGACATCACTCCGCGCCCCGACCGCGAACTCCCGGTCTGGGTCGCCGTCGGCGGTACCCCTGCCTCGGTCGTACGGGCCGGCCGGCTCGGGCTGCCGCTCTCACTGGCGATCATCGGGGGTGGCTACCGTCAGTTCGCCCCGTTCGTGGACCTCTACCGGCAGGCCGGGGCCGAGGCGGGGCACGCGCCCGAGAAGCTGAAGGTGTCGATCAACTCGCCGGGCTTCGTCGCTGCCACTCACGAGGAGGCCATCGAGGTCTCGCACCCGTACTTCCAGGCGGGCTGGATGGCCAACCACCACCAGCGCGGCCAGGGCGTCCCGATGCCCCGGCGTGCCTATGAGGCCCAGGCCACCCCCGGGGGCGCCTTCTTCCTCGGTAGTCCCCAGGAGATCATCGACAAGATCATGGCGCAGTACCGGCTCTTCGGGCACGACCGGATGATGATCCAGCTCGGCTTCGGCAATGTGCCCCAGCGGGAGGCGATGAAGGCCATCGAACTCCTCGGTACCGAGGTCGCGCCCGTCGTCCGCGCGGAGATCGCCGCCCTGGCCGCGACGGAGGTGACCGCATGACCGGGCCCCTGCGCGTGGTGGCGGTGGTCGGCAGCGTCCGGGCCCCGTCAAAGACCACGGCCCTGGTGGAGCTCATGCTCCAGACCCTGGCGGCGCGCACCGAGACCGACGCGCGACTCATCGAACTGCACACCCTGGGCCCCGCCTTCGCCGGCGTCGCGGAGCGCGACCAGGTCGGCGCCGAGGTCGAAGACGCGCTGCGCGCCGTGGCGGAGGCCGACCTCGTGATCGCGGCGACCCCGGTGTTCCGGGGTTCTTACACCGGTCTGTTCAAGCACTTCTTCGACCTGGTCGACCAGTACGGACTGGCCGCCAAGCCGGTACTGCTGGCGGCCACCGGGGGCAGTGACCGGCACGCCCTGGTGATCGACCACGCGATGCGTCCGCTCTTCGCGTTCCTCCAGGCGTGGACCGCACCGGCCGGGATCTATCTCAGCTCGGGCGACTTCGACGGCACCACGATCCTCAACCCAGAGGTGTATGAACGGGTGGAGATGGCGGTGGGGGATGTCGTACCGGTGGCACTCGCGCTGAGCGCCGCGCGACGGGTGCCCGTGGCGTCCTGAACCCGTCCTGTCCCGCCCGGTGGCGGCTACTTGAACGCGCACCCGCTCCATGCGGTGGCGGCCGCCTGAACTCGGCTCTGTCGCACCGGGTGGCCGCTTAGCCCATCCGGTGCCCGCCGCCGGGGGGTGCGGCGGGCACCTCCGGGGGCACCGTTCAGAGCCAGCCCGGTGCGACGAAGAGCAGCCAGGTCACCGGGGGTGCGATGGCGGCCATGCTGAGCCCCCAGACCATGAGTCGCCGGAAGACCGCGTCCCGTTGCTCCTCCGGCGCGTTGGCGGTGACCAGGGCGCCGCTGGTGGAGATGGGTGAGGAGTCCACCACCGACGCCGAGATCGCCAGGGCGATGACCAGGCCGACCGCACCGATCTCCCCACCGAGCAGGAAGGGCACGGCGAGCGGGATGAGCGCGCCGAGGATGCCCGTGGTCGAGGCGAACGCGGAGACCACCGAGCCGATGAGGCAGATCAGCAGCGCGCCGAGCAAGGGCGCGCCGATGTCGGCCACGCTGGTCCCGAGGTAGTCGATGGTACCGATGCGCTCCATCATGCCGACGAAGGTCACGATCCCGCAGACCAGCAGGACCGTGGACCAGGCGCAGCGGTCCACGGCCCCCTTCGCCGACTCCGGGGAGAGGAGGGAGAGCACGACGGTCACGGTGAGCGCCAGCAGACCGACGTTGAGGTCGAAGAAGAGCGCGCCGACGACGAGACTGAGCAGTCCCAACAGGGTGAGCAGCCGAACCCGGTTGAGGCGCAGCGGCGGTGCGTCGGCGGGGTCGACGTCAGCCGGGGGCGTCGGTCCGGGCGCGGGGCCGGTGAGTGTCGATGCGGCCGTACGGCCGGGGGAGTGCACCGCCACCCCGCCGCCACCCGACGGGGACGGTACGGAGCCGCCGAGTCCACCGCCCGAGCGTCCGCCGTGGCCCTTCGCTCGCTCCGGGGGTGTCGTGGTGCCGCCCAGATCGTCGGCGCGCCGCCCGATCAACTGTCGTCCGCCGAAGAGAAAGAAGACGACGACGCTGATCGCGACATTGAAGACGAAGGAAGTGGTGAAGAGCAGGGTGGGGTTGCCCGGCAGGTCGTTGCGGGCGACCACGCCATTGGTGATGCTGCCGAAGACGCTGATCGGCGAGAATCCTCCGGCACTGGCTCCGTTGATGATGAAGAGCCCCAGCAGGACGGGGTTGATCCGATAGCGTGCGGCGAACCCCATGCCGATGGGCGCGATGATGGCCACGGCTGCCGGGACGACCGCCCCGACAGCCGTGAGTACCGCGGTGACCAGGAACATCACCCAGGGGATGAGGGCGATCCTGCCGCGTACGGCCCGTGTTGACGCGTGGACCAGCCAGTCCACCGTTCCGTTGTTCTTGGCGATGGCGAAGAGAAAGGTGACCCCGACGAGGACGACGAACAGGTCGCCGGGGAATCCACCGAAGATGTCGTCCGCCGTCTGGTCGACGAACACGGTGCCGACGACGAAGGCGGCGACGATGGCCAGCGCTCCCATATGGACGGCTGTGAAGGTGGCGATGGTGAACACCAACACCAGTGCGATGATCGAAATGACATGATCTGACACGAGGCTTCCTCGCCTTCGGTCGATGGTCAGTCAGGCGTGCGTACCGGCGCCGACCACTCTCGCGCCGTCCACCCCGGAGAGCCCGGTGCGGTGGACGGCGCACTGCTGTCCGGCGTGGCGAGGGATACGACCCTCGGCGCAATTGTTTCCGCCATGCGAAATTTGGATTTCGCAATGGGGAGTATGGAAGCCTCGGGGGAGTGAACTCGTCAAGGGTCGCGACATGATTGACGTGTCGGCCGATTGGGAAGTCGGGCCGGGAGCCCGGGTTGTCCGCCGGGAGGTCAGGCGCCGCCCGCCCGCCCCAGCGCCTCGCCGACCGTCCGCGCCGCCTCGCACACCGCGATTCCGTACGCCGACCGGGACTCATCGGTCAGCCGGCTGGTCGGGACGTTGATGCTGATGCTCGCGACCGGTGAGCCGCCGAGCGGGGTCACCGCGGCGGCGACCGCCGAGACGTCCGGCCGCCACTCGCCCGAGTTGGTGGCGTAACCGCGGGCCCGGATCTCGGCCAGCTCGGCCCGGAGCAGGTCCGGGTCGGTGATCGAGGCGTCGGTGAACCGCGCGAGCCCCTCGGTGAGATAGTGCTCGACGGTCTCGGCGGGGCTCGCCGCGAGCACCGCCTTGCCGTTCGCCGAGGCGTGCGGGGGCAGGTTCTGGCCGAGCGGCAGGATGATCCGGACCGCCTTGCTCGTCTCCAGCCGTTCGATCAGCACGATCTTGCCGGCCTCGGGCACCGCGAGATGGACCGTCTCGTCCGTCCGTCGCCGCAACTCCTCCATCACCGGCACCGCGATATCGCGCAGCCCCAGCTCACCGGTGGCCGCCCGACCCACATGCAGCGCCTTGGTGGTGACCAGCCATCGGGTGGGGGCCTGCGCGGTGGGGCGGATCCATCCGGCCTCGTGCAGCGTGACCAGCGAGCGCTGCACCGAACTCTTCGGCAGATCCATGGCGCGGGCGAGGTCGGCGACCCCGATCGGCTGCCGTGCCGCGACCTCTTCGAGCGCGCGCAGCGCATTGAGGACGTTCTGCATCCATTGACTCCCTCGCTCAGCGCTGTCTATGCTCCGCCGTGCCATCTTACGGTACATCGTGCCGTGTCACGGCACAACACTCCGGAGGAGCCCGTCCATGACGTCCCGCACCGGCCGCCACTTCCTTCAGATACCCGGCCCCACCAACGTCCCCGACCAGGTGCTGCGCGCCATGTCCGCGCCGACCATCGACCACCGCGGACCGGAGTTCGCCGCACTGACGGTCCGTCTCCTCGACCTGATCAAGCCCGTCTTCGCCACCTCGGGCCCGGTCGTGATCTACCCCGCCTCCGGTACCGGCGCCTGGGAGGCGGCCCTCGTCAACACCCTCAGCCCGGGGGACCGGGTGCTGGCCTTCGAGACCGGGCACTTCGCCACGCTCTGGCGGGAGATGGCCGGCGCCCTCGGTCTGAAGGTCGACTTCGTGCCGGGCGACTGGCGCCACGGCGCCGACCCCGAAGAGCTGGCGCGGCGCCTCGCGGCGGACACCAAGCGGGTGATCAAGGCGGTCTGTGTGGTCCACAACGAGACCTCCACCGGTGTCACCAGCCGTATCGCCGACATCCGCCGGGCCATCGACGCGGCCGACCACCCGGCCCTGCTGCTCGTCGACACGATCTCCTCGCTCGGCTCCATCGACTACCGCCACGACGAGTGGGGCGTCGATGTCACCGTCGCCGGATCGCAGAAGGGTCTGATGCTGCCGCCCGGTCTGAGCTTCAACGCGGTCAGCGAGAAGGCGCTCGTCGCGTCGAAGAGCGCCCGACTGAAGAAATCCTTCTGGGACTGGGCACCGATCATCGAGGCCAACAAGCGCGGCTTCTTCCCCTACACCCCCGCCACCAACCTGCTCTACGGCCTCTCCGAAGCGCTGGAGATGCTCTACGCCGAAGGGCTCCCCGAGGTGTACGCCCGGCACACGCGGCACTCCGCCGCCACCCGCGCCGCCGTCGTCGGCTGGGGTCTCGAAGTCCTCTGCGCCGACGAGCGCGAACACTCCGGATCGCTCACCGCGGTCCTGCTGCCCGACGGCCACGACGCCGACCACGTCCGGAAGATCATTCTGGAGCGGTTCGACATGTCGCTGGGCGCGGGGCTCGGCCGGCTCAGTGGGCGGATCTTCCGCATCGGGCATCTGGGCCACTTCAACGATCTCACCCTCGCGGGCACCCTCGCGGGGGTGCGGATGGGGCTCGATCTCGCCGGGGTGCGGGTCGAGCCGGGCGGGCTCGGGGCGGCGCTGGAGGTGCTGCGGGACGCCTGACATCTGGCACGCGCCTGAATCCGGCACCCCGGCACCCCGGCACCCCGGCACCCCGGCACCTGACGGGTCGACAGCCGGGCCGTGGGCCCCTGTCGAGTCCGGCTTCCAGGGCTGGAGGGTCCGTCCTCAAACGCCGGACGGGCTGAATTTTCCGGCCCTTGGTCTGGGCTGGTCCGTCCTCAAACGCCGGACGGGCTGGAATTTCCGCACCCCCGTCAGCACACCCGCACCCTTGGAGTCCGCGCCCATGACAGCGTTCAGCAGCGAAGCCCCCGCCGTCGGCGGGTCGGCCGACCGCGATCTGGAGCGACGCCTCCGCCGTGATCTCGACGGCGAGGTCGCTTTCGACGACTACACCCGCCATCTCTTCTCCCGCGACGCCAGCATGTACGCGATCACCCCGCGCGGCGTCGTCTTCCCCCGTCACGCCGACGACGTCCGGGCCGCCGTGGCCGCCGCGATCGAGTACGGGATCCCGCTGCTGCCGCGCGGCGCGGGCACCAGCCTCGCCGGTCAGACCGTCGGCCCCGGGCTCGTCCTGGATCTCTCCCGCCATATGAACCGCATCCTGGAGCTGGACCCCGACGGCCGTACGGCGCTGGTGGAGACCGGTGTCGTACAGGACCAGCTCAACCAAGCGGCGGCCCCCTTCGGGCTGATGTTCGGCCCGGACACCTCCACCAGCAACCGGGCCACCGTCGGCGGAATGATCGGCAACAACTCGGCCGGCAGCGGATCACTGCGGTACGGAATGACCATCGACCATGTCCGCGCGCTCGATGTGGTCCTCTCCGACGCCAGCGCGGTCCGGCTGGAGCCGGTCGACGAGGCCGAACGGAAGCGCCGGGCCGATCTGCCGACCCTGGAGGGCCGGCTCTACCGGGACCTCCCCCTGATCGTCCGCTCCAACACCGAGGCCATCGCCGACGGCTTCCCCGAGTTCTGGCGCCGCGCCTGCGGCTACCGCCTGGACCGGCTGGCCCGCGACGACACCCCCTTCGACCTGGCGAAGTTCGTCGTCGGTTCCGAAGGCACCCTGGTCATCGCCACCCGGGCGCTGGTCGATCTGGTGCCCAAGCCCAGCCGTACGGTCATCGCCGTCGGCCACTTCTCCTCCGTCGCCGGGGCCATCGAGGCCACCGAGACCGCCCTGTCCTGCGACCCCGCCGCCGTCGAACTCATGGACCGGACGATCCTCGACCTCTCCCGGCAGAAGATCGAGTACGCCTCGCTCGGCACCATCCTCCAGGGCGACCCGGAGGCACTGCTCTTCGTCTCCTTCACCGGCGACGACCAGGACGACCTCATCGAACGGCTGAACCGGCTGACGGACCTGTGGAAGCGGCACCACCACGGCTACCACACCCTCCGCGCCATCACCCCGGCCCAACAGTCGTCCCTGCTCAAGGTCCGCAAGTCCAGTCTCGGGCTGCTGATGGCCGCGGGAGAGGGCACCCGCCGCCCGCTCGCCTTCGTGGAGGACACCGCGGTCGACCCCGTCCACCTCGCCGAATACACCCGCCGCTTCAAGGGCGTGCTGGACCGGCACGGACTCGAAGCGGGCTTCTACGGGCACTGCTCCGTCGGCTGTCTGCACATCCGGCCCTTCGTCGATCTGACCGACCCCGGGCAGGTCGCCACCATGCGGACCGTCGCCGAGGAGATCAAGGACCTCGTCACCGAGTACGGCGGGGTCAACTCCAGCGAGCACGGTGACGGACTGGCCCGCAGCGAGTTCAACCGGGAGATCTTCGGGGACGAGCTGTACGAGGCGATGCGCGCGGTCAAGGGCGTCTTCGACCCCCACGACCGGATGAACCCCGGCAAGATCGTGGACGCGCCCGCCATGACCGAGAACCTCCGGGACGTGGCCCTGACCCCGGCTCCCGAACTCCGCACCCGGCTGGACTTCGAGGTGATCGGCGGAATGCGGGCCGCCGCCGACCGCTGTATGAACATCGGGCTCTGCCGCAAGAGCGGCACCGGCGCCATGTGCCCGTCCTACATGGCCACCCGCAATGAACAGGACTCCACCCGCGGCCGGGCCAACGCCCTGGTCAAGGCGTTGTCGGAGCCCGACCCGCGGGCGGCGCTCGGGGACGAGAAGCTCCATGAGGTCCTCGACCTCTGTCTGATGTGCAAGGCGTGCAAGAGCGAGTGCCCGCTCGGGGTGGACATGGCGACCCTCAAGGCCGAGGCGCTCTCCCACCACCATGACCAGCACGGCATCCCCTTCCGGTCGCGGATCTTCGGTTCGATCCGCTTCCTCAACCGGCTCGGCTCGGCCACCGCGCCGCTCTCCAACCTCCCCGGCCGCATCGGACCGCTGCGCGGACTGCTGCGCCGCTGGCCGGGGATCGCCCGGGAACGGCCGCTGCCCCGTTTCACCCGCGGCAATCTGGTCCGCTGGTTCCGGGGCCACTCCAAGGAGCTGCGGAAGAACGCCGTCCGGCCCGCGAGCCAGGGCACGCTGACCTACCTCGCCGACTCGTTCACCACCTACACCGAGCCCGCGATCGGCCGGGCCGCCATCGAACTCCTCGAACACGCCGGCTGGGAGGTGCGACTGGAGAGCCGGGGCTGCTGCGGCCGGTCCAGCCTCTCCAAGGGCATGGTGGACGACGCCACCGACAAGGCGTTCAAACTGGCCCATCTGCTGAGCGAGACCACCCCGCCCGACTCGCCGATCGTCGGCTGCGAACCCTCCTGCCTGATGACCCTGCGGGACGAGCACCGGGCGATGCTGCCCGATGACACGGCGGTCAAGGACATCTCCGGACGCGTCCGCCAGGTGGAGGAACTCCTGGTGGAGGCCATCGACGACGGACGGCTGAAGCTGCGCGACGACGCCTGGCCGGCCGGCAAGCGACTCCTCTACCACGGTCACTGCCACCAGAAGGCGGAAGTGGGCACCGCGGCCACCATCGCCCTGCTGAAGCGCATCCCGGGCGCCGACGTGGTGGAGCTGGACGCGGGCTGCTGCGGGATGGCCGGCTCCTTCGGCTTCGAGGCGGAGCACTACGACGTCTCGATGACGGTGGGGGAGGACCGGCTCTTCCCCGCGGTCAGGGCCGAGTCCGCCGAGACCGTGATCGTCGCCACCGGGGTCTCCTGCCGGCAGCAGATCTTCCACGGCACGGAGCGGGACGCCTGGCACCCGGTCCAACTGATCCGAGAGGCGTACACACAGTCCTGACGGGAGCAGGCGGAGTGGAGGGTGAGAGAGGGGGCTACTGGCAGCGGAAGGCTGATGTCGTTTTCTCGCCAGCCCGCACCCCGTCGGTGCACGATGCTTGAACCATGCACACCGACACCGAGCGCTGCGTACGCGCCGTCCAGTCGAAGGACGCCCGATTCGACGGCTGGTTCTTCACGGCCGTGCTGACCACGCGGATCTACTGCCGCCCGAGCTGCCCGGTCGTGCCCCCGAAGGTCCAGAACATGACCTTCTACCCGAGTGCGGCGGCCTGCCAGCAGGCCGGCTTCCGCGCCTGCAAACGCTGCCGCCCCGACACCAGCCCCGGCTCCCCCGAGTGGAACGCGCGCGCCGACACCGTCGCCCGCGCCATGCGGCTGATCAGCGACGGAGTCGTCGACCGGGAAGGCGTCCCCGGCCTCGCCGGCCGCCTCGGCTACTCCACCCGTCAGATCGAGCGCCAGCTCCTCGCCGAGCTGGGCGCGGGCCCCCTGGCCCTGGCCCGCGCCCAGCGCGCGCAGACCGCGCGGCTCCTCATCGAGACGACCGCCCTGCCGATGGCGGAGATCGCCTTCGCCGCCGGCTTCTCCTCCATCCGCACTTTCAACGACACCGTCCGCGAGGTCTTCGCCCTCGCCCCCGGCGAACTGCGCAGCCGGGCCGCCAGGGGCGCCGGCGCCCCCGTACTGACCCCCGGTGTGATCGCCCTGCGCCTGCCGTACCGCGCACCGCTCAACCCGAGCAACCTCTTCGGTCATCTCGCCGCGACCGGCGTCCCCGGCGTCGAGGAGTGGCGGGACGGCGCCTACCGGCGCACCCTCACCCTCCCGCACGGCCACGGCATCGCCGCCCTCTCGCCCCGCCCCGACCACATCGCCTGCCGGCTCTCCCTCACCGACCCGCGCGATCTCACCATCGCCATCAGCCGCTGCCGCTGGCTGCTCGACCTGGACGCCGACCCTGTCGCGATCGACGACCGGCTCCGTACGGACCCGTCCCTGCGTCCCCATGTCGACATCGCCCCCGGCCGCCGGGTGCCGCGCACGGTCGACGCCGCCGAATTCGCCGTACGGGCGGTCCTGGGCCAGCAGGTCTCCACCGCCGCCGCGCGCACCCACGCGGCCCGACTGGTCACCGCGCACGGAACACCGGTCGAGGACCCCGAGGGCGGCCTCACCCATCTCTTCCCCACCCCCGAGGCGCTCGCGGGTCTCGACCCCGAGGCGCTGGCCCTGCCCCGCAGCCGCCGCACCACCCTGACGACCCTGGTCACCGCGCTCGCCGACGGCTCCCTGCGCCTCGGCATCGACAGCGACTGGGAGGACGCCCGTGCCCGGCTCGGCGCACTGCCCGGCTTCGGCCCCTGGACGATCGAGGTCATCGCCATGCGCGCGCTCGGCGACCCCGACGCCTTCCTCCCGACCGACCTCGGCATCCGCCGCGCCGCCGCCGCACTCGGCCTGCCCGCCACCCCGGCCGCGCTGACCGCCCACGCGGCGGCCTGGCGCCCCTGGCGGGCCTATGCGGTCCAGTACCTCTGGGCCACCGACGAGCACCCCATCAACCACATCCCGGGATAAGGACCACCACCATGACCAGGCAGTACACCGTCGTCGACAGCCCCTACGGCGCGCTGACGCTCGTCGCGACGGACGGCGTCCTGAGCGGCCTCTACATGACCGACCAGCGCCACCGCCCGGACGAGGAGACCTTCGGCGTCCCCGACACCACCCCGTTCACCGAGACGGTCCGGCAACTGACCGCCTACTTCGCCCGCGAACTCACCGCGTTCGACGTGCCGATGAGCCTGGCGGGCACGGCCTTCCAGCGGAGCGTGTGGGAGCGGCTGCTCGCCATCCCGTACGGCGAGACGCGGACGTACGGAGAGCTCGCGGAGGAACTCGGCAACCCGAACGCCTCCCGCGCGGTCGGCCTCGCCAACGGCAAGAACCCGGTGTCGATCATCGTCCCGTGCCACCGGGTGATCGGCTCGACCGGCAGCCTGATCGGGTACGGGGGCGGCCTCGACCGCAAACAGCGGCTGCTGGCGTTCGAGTCGGGCGCCGGCCCGGACCAGGCGCTGTTCTGAGCCCCCGGACGAGGCGGACCAGGCGCTGTTCTGAGCCCCCGGACGAGGCGGACCAGGCGCTGTTCTGAGCCTCCCCGGCGGGGGGAGCGCGTTACAGCTCGGCCAGCAGGGCCGGCAGCGCCGTGCCGATCGGCTCGCGGACCACCGTGTCCGCGAGTTCGTCGTACGGCGTCGGCTCCGCGTTCACGATCGCCAGCCGGGCCCCGTGCTCCGCCGCCAGCCCGGCCAGCGACGCGGCCGGCTGCACCCGCAGGCTCGTCCCCACCGCGATGAACACCTCGCTCGCCCGCGCCACGGCCACCGCCTCCGCCAACACCACCGGGTCCAGCGGCTGCCCGAACATCACCGTCGCCGATTTGAGGATCCCGCCGCACACCCGGCACGGCGGATCCTCCTCACCCGCGTCGACCCGGGCCAGCGCCGCCGCCATCGAGGACCGTGCGTCACACCCCGTACAGACGACCGCGCGGGCCGTGCCGTGCAGTTCGAGCACCTTGCGCGCGGGCATCCCCGCGAGCTGGTGCAGACCGTCCACATTCTGGGTGATCACCCGGAGGGCGACCCCGGGACGCCGTTCCAGCTCGGCGACGGCGCGATGGGCCGCGTTCGGCTCGGCGCCCCAGGTCGAGCTGGTGCGCCGCATCCGCCAGGAACGGCGGCGGATCTCCGGATCGTTCATGTAGTAGTCGTAGGTGACGAGCTTCTCGGCCTCCGGGTCCCGCCGCCACAGGCCGTTCGGGCCCCGGTAGTCGGGAATGCCGGAGTCCGTGGAGATACCGGCGCCGCTGAGGATCGAGACGAGGGTCATACCGCCGGGAGCCTATCCAGCCTCTCCGGTCCCCGCGAACGGAATTTCACCCGGTGGGCAGCCCGTCCACCAGCTCCACCGGCCCCGTACCCGCGTCCAGCGCGTCGTACGCCGCGGTGATCCGGTGCCCGAGCGACCCCAGCAGATACCCGCACAGCTCGTCGCGCGCCACCAGCCGCCAGGACAGCAGTTCCTCCTCCTGGAGCCGGATCGCCGCGAACGCGCTCTCCGGCAGCACCCCGCCGTCGTACACATAGGCGGCGATCGGCGGGCGCTCCGGCCCACGCACCCAGTCGATGGCCAGCAGCGCCCCGGGCGCCACATCGAGCCCGATCTCCTCCAGCGTCTCCCGCCGCGCCGCCTGCCGGGGAGTCTCGCCCGCGTCCGATTCGACCGTACCCCCGGGCAGGGTCCAGCCCTCGCGGTAGTTGGGCTCCACGATCAGGACTTTCCCCGACCGGTCGCGGAAGAGGGTGGCGGCCCCGGCGAGAACCCGGGGGAGGGAGGCGATGTACGTGGCGTAGTCCATGGTCACAGCGCCACCCTAAGCCGCCGGGGGCGGGCCGTGTGGCGGCCGTCGCGGGTGACGCACGGCGCCCTGTCGAGCCTGGTCCGGGGCGTGGAGCGGCCGATAGTGTGGCCGCGGCGCGACTGCCTGTTCGACCGTTTCGACAGTGAGGGATACGAAGTGACGGACGGAGCAGTTATCCAGCCCGCGCGTGTGCTCGTCGCGGCTGACAAGTTCAAGGGCTCGCTCACGGCGGTGCAGGTCGCCGAGCGGGTGACGGCCGGCCTGCGGCGGGTGGTGCCCGATCTGGAGGTCCTGGCCCTGCCCGTCGCGGACGGCGGTGAGGGCACCGTCGCCGCGGCGGTGGCGGCCGGGTTCGCACGGCGCGCGGTGCGGGTGACCGGGCCGCTCGGCGAGCCAGTGACGGCCACGTACGGCCTCCGGGACAGGACGGCGGTGGTGGAGATGGCGGAGGCGTCGGGCCTCCAACTCCTCCCGGACGGGGTCTTCGCCCCGCTCACCGCGACCACCCACGGCTCGGGCGAACTGCTGCGCGCCGCGCTCGACGCCGGGGCGCGGACCATCATCCTCGGCGTCGGCGGCAGCGCCACGACGGACGGCGGCGCGGGGATGCTCACGGCGCTCGGCGCCCGGTTCCTGGACGCGTCGGGTGCCCCCGTCACCCGCGGTGGCGCGGGCCTGCGCGCTCTCGCCACCGCCGATCTGTCCGGACTCGACGCCCGCTTCCGGGACGTGGAGCTGATCCTCGCCAGCGATGTCGGCAACCCGCTGACCGGACCGGAGGGCGCGGCCGCGGTGTACGGGCCGCAGAAGGGGGCGACCGCGGAGCAGGTGGCCGAGCTGGACGCGGCGCTCACCCACTACGCCACCGTCGTCGGCCCCGCCCGCGCCGGAGAACGCGGCGCGGGCGCCGCCGGAGGCGTCGGCTACGGCGCACTGGCCGCGCTCGGCGCCCGCGTCCGCCCCGGCATCGAGGTGGTCCTCGACGTACTCGGCTTCGACTCCGCGCTCTCCGGCGCGACGCTGGTCATCACCGGCGAGGGCTCCCTCGACGACCAGACCCTCCACGGCAAGGCCCCGGCGGGCGTCGCGGCGGCGGCCCGTGCCCGGGGCGTCGACGTGGTCGCGGTCTGCGGCCGACTGGCCCTCACCCCCGAGGCCCTCACCCGGATGGGCATCGCCCGCGCCTACTCCCTGCTGGACCTGGCCCCCGACCCGGCGACCTCCATGACCCAGGCGGGCCCCCTGCTGGAACGGCTCGCGGGCCGGATCGCGAAGGACTGGCTGGCCTGAGCGGTACGGAGCCGGGCGCGGCGCGCCCAATTGATCGGAGCCAGGGCGGCGACACCCCACGGTGGCGGGTCTCCCGTCACGGTGCGCGCCGCCGCCCTGCCCGATGAGTACGAGCCCGGCGAACTGACGGGCCGTGGGCCGCGAAGGGGGTGAGGCGACCGGACCGCCCCCTCCCCCGGGGCGGTCGCGCGGCGCGGCTCCGGGAAGCCGCGCGTGCCCCGGGCACTTCAGACAGACGGGACTCGGAGGACACGACCCAGGGTCTTTTCTTTTGGATCAGACCGGGTCGGTGACCGGGTCTGGCGCATGGGGCCTCCCCGGGCCCGCAGGGGCCGAGGGGACGTGCGGTGCCAGCGCATGCGGGCCCAGCAAGATCCAAAAGAGCGCCCCCTAGGATCACCCCCGTGTGGATACGTGACGCCCGGCCCGACGAGGCCGATGAGCTGACCCGCCTCGTCCTGCGCTCCAAGGCCCACTGGGGATACGACGCCGCCTACATCGCCGCCTGTGCGCCCCAACTCGCCCTCCGGGCAAAGGAGATCGTCCCGCGCCGCACGGTCGTCGCCGAGGACGACACCGGGCTCCTCGGGGTGGCCACCCTCGACGGCGCGCCACCGGACGGCGGTCTCGGGCTGCTCTTCGTCGAGCCCGCCGCGATCCGGCGCGGTGTCGGGCGCACGCTCTACGCGCATGTTCTCGACACCGCCCGCGCCCTGGGGTTCCGGCGGCTCACCCTCGACGCCGATCCCCATGCCGAGGGGTTCTACCGGGAGCTGGGAGCCCGGCCCGGGCCGGTGCGCGGCGGTGTCGGCGCGCAGCCCCGGTTCGAGGTGCCGCTGCCGGTGCGCGCCGGGTGGGCGCAGGCGTGGACGGACGGGAGGCGGGCCGTTCACCTCGGCAATGTGGGCGAGTTCCAGGAGCAGTTCGGCGGTACCACCGAAGAGGGGCGGCGGGCGGCGGGGCACTACTCCTGTCTGGCCGCGTTCGCGAGCCCGCACCCCGCCGTGGTCGTGCTGCCCCGCGCCGTGCCCGACGGCTGGATCGAGCTGGTGGCGCGACAGCTCGGCTGGGCCCGGGTGGAGGTGTACGAGGCGGCCGAGCGGGATCTGTTCGAGCGGCCGGCCCTGGTCGAGCGGCTGCGCGGGGCCGGGCTCCCCTTCGTGCCCTGGGGGCACACCTCCACGGCACAGCGGCTCGCCGCGCGCCCGCTCCCCCCGGACGCCCTGCGGTACGAGTCCAAACGGGCGTCCCACGAGCTGTTCCGGCGGCTCGCCCCCGACCACCCGGGGGTCGTCGTACCGGACCAGTGGTGGCCCGCGACCCGTCGCGCGGCGGCGCGGATCATCGCCGTGCGGGCCCGGACCGGTGCGGCCACGGTGCTCAAGGGGGAGCACGGGGCCGGTGGTTCGGGCGTCCGGGTGCTCACCCGCCGTACGCACGCGCTCGGACTCCCGCGCGGGCCGCTGCTGCTTGAGGAGCACATCGCCGGTGACGGCCGCTGTCCGACGTACGACGGTCTCGTGGACGCCCGGGGCGAGGTCCACGACGTCGGGGTCGCGGCCATGGACATCCGGGGGACCGCCTATCGGGGGGCGACCGTGGGCCCGGGGGCGGTCCCCGCCGGACCCGCCGCGATCGCGCTCCGCTTCGGCCACGCCGTCGGCCGGGAACTCGCCGCCACCGGCTACCGGGGCTGGTACGACGTGGACTTCGTGACCGGCCCCGCCGGAGTCCTCGCGCCGACCGAGACCAATCTGCGGATGACCGGACCGTCCGTCGCGTTCCTGGTCAAGCAGCGGCTGGACGAGACCCGGGGCGGGGACCACCTGGTCCGTACGCTCGACCGGGTCCCCCTCGGGGCCCGGCTCCCCGACGCGGAGGCGATGGCGCTGTGCCGGGAACTCATGGCCAAGTGCGCCGGGATCGACACCGTCCTCTTACCGTCGATCCCGACCGCCGCCTATGAACCGGATCCGTACCTCGGTGTCGTCCTCGCGGCGGCGACGGTCCACCGGCTGGACGCCGCCGACGCGCTGGTGCACGCCGTCTGCCAACGGCTCACCGGTGTCTTCGGCTGATCACTTCCGGTCCTCGGCCCCCGTGGACCAGCCGCCCCACACCGCCCACAGCACCACCACCATCGCCGCGATCATCAGGGGCACGTTGAAGGAGTAGACGAGGGCCGCCTGCCGCTCCCAGTCCTGTTTGGCGGCCAACCGGTAGAAGTTGTCCTGCGGCCACCAGGAGACGAGCAGCCAGCCGATGGCCAGGTGCGCGGCGCTGGTCAGCCCTCTCGGCTTCCCCCGGCTCGACATCAGGGGCCGGCCGCCGACCAGGAACGCCACTCCCACCCCAAACGCCACGCTCTCCACCACGTACAGCCCGCGGAAGAGCGTCGCCCAGGGGTTCGGCACGATCGACAGGTCTGTGGAGCCCGGCCAGATGCTGTCCGTCAGGACCAGGGAGAGGACCGTGGCGAGCAGGAAGGCCATCGCGGCGACCCCGGCCATATCGGCCGGGTCGGAGAAGCCGCCGCCCCCCTTGCCGGGCGGTAGCGAGGTCGGGCGCACCGGGGGCCGGATCAGTTTGCCGCGGTCCACCTTCCCGGCGTCATTGCGCGGCAGGGTGCTGATCGGCACCACGACAGCGGGGATGTCCGCGGTCGGTACGTCGCCGGTGAGATGGCGGCGCACCCCCTCCTTCCCGGGCGGGCTCCCGGAGTCCGGCAGGACGTAGGCGATCAGCGCGCCGCCGTCCTGGCCGACGACGCTCTCCCGGATCCGGGGGTGCGCGGTGAGCGCCGCCTCGATCCGGTACGTGTCCACGGTCCTGCCCTGCACCCGGACCCGGTGGGCGGCCCGGCCGCGGAACTCCAGCGGTCCGGTGCCGTCCCGCCGCCCCAGGTCCCCGGTGAGGACGGCGTCGCCGCCTTCGGGGGGCGTCAGCCAGATCCGGCCCTTGCGGATCTGGGCGTCGCACCCGGGGAAGGGCACTCCGAGATAGGCGTGGCGCGCGGGGTCGTCCACCGGGCCCGGGAGCTGCCCGGTCTCGAACCAGGTGCCGCAGCCGGCGACCTCGGTCGGCCCGTACACCTGGATCACCCGGGTGCCCGGGGGGAGGCTCCGCTCCAGCCGTACCTGTTCGTCCAGCCGGAGCCGTTCGCCGCCCACGGCGAGCAGCCGCAGGGCCGGTGGGGGCCCGGCGCCATCGATGAGGGCCGTCGCGGTCGCCGGATCGGTGTCGGCCACGGTGTACGGCTCGCGCCGGGTCAGCACCAGGGTGGCGCCCGAGCACAGCGTCCGTATCCAGCCCGCCGTGAAGTCGGTGGTGTCGGCCGGGGCGGTCACCAGGACCCGGTCGTCGGGGACCAGCCGGAACACCTCGGACCAGCTCGCGTAGGCGGCCACCAGCCGGTGGTGGCTGGTGGCCACCGGCCGGGGCGGTCCGGTGGTTCCCGCGGTGAGGAGGACGGCGGCCCGGGCTCCGGAGGGGCGGGCCGGGCGGAGCGGATCGGTGGAGTGGGCCTCGATGCCCGCGGCGTCCCCGTCGAGCAGGATGACGGGCCGGTCACCGCCCTCGACCCGGCCGAGGTGTCGCCGGTGGGAGATGACGGCCTTCGCCTCGGCGAGGGCCACCGGCTCGGGCCGGTCGGGGCCGACGACGGCGTACGAACCGCCCGCCTTGAGCACACCCAGGACGGCGACCAGCGCGTCGGGCTGGCGCAGGGTGCGTATCGCGACGAGTCCGCCGGCCGGTAACCGGACGGTTTCGATCAGATGGCGGGCCACCCGGTTGGCCCGCGCGTCGAGCAGGCGATAGCTCAGCCGGATGCGGTCGGTGATCACGGCGGTACGGTCCGGTCCGGTCCGTACCCTGTCCTCGAACAGCTCGTGGAGCGTTCCCCCTGACATGACCGACGATGATTTCAGAAGTCCGGTGGTGTGGCGAGGGGTGGCGGCGAGAAGTGGTCAAGGGCCGGGGATCCGCCCCGCCGCCGGCGGGGGGCCGGATATGACGAGGGCCCGGATGCGGTGTCGCATCCGGGCCCTCGTCCAATCCGTCGATCAGGGCAGCTGAGCCGCCCGCGCCTCCCGGCGATTGTCACGGAAGGTGTTCACCCGCCGCGCCGTGGCGAAGAGCGGTATGACCGCCCCCAGCACCACCTGGAGCGCACAGCCGGTCTGGAGCAGCAACTGACCGCCGGGGGCGTCGAACGCCCACGCCGCCAGCAGGCCCATCGCGGAGACGATCCAGCCGAGCATCGCCACCGCGAGGACACCCCGCGGCTTGGGGTACTCGACCCGGCTCACCATCAGCCACGCCGTACCGATGATGGCCATCAGCGTCGGGATGAACGGCAGCTCCAGCAGCACGATCGAGACGACCGTGAGCGCTCCGAACGGGCTCGGCATCCCCTGGAACATGCCGTCCTTCATGGTCACACAGGAGAATCTGGCCAGCCTGAGGACCACCGCCAGCAGCACCACGATGGCCGCCACCGCCGATACCTGCGGATGGGCGTCGGCGGCGACCATGCCGTAGACCAGGACGAAGTAGGCCGGCGCCAGTCCGAAGCTGATGAGGTCGGAGAGGTTGTCCAGCTCCGCGCCCATCGGCGAGCTGCGCAGCTTGCGCGCCACGAGCCCGTCACAGAGGTCGAAGATCGCCGCCAGCAGCATCAGGATCACGGCGGTCGCGGCACTGTGCCGCGCCATGCCGGACTCCCCGCTGCCGGTGAGGTGCGGGATGAGGATTCCGGTGGTGGTGAAGTACACCGCCATGAATCCGCAGGTCGCGTTGCCGAGAGTGAGTGTGTCCGCTATCGACAACCGCAGAGAGAGAGGCATCTCCTCCGCGTCATCGGCGGCGTCCGCCTCTGCCTCGGCGACCCAGCCGGCCTGAGTCTCTGGATCAATCACGGTCAATGCGAGTCACCCCCGCGGTCGTGGTCTGTCCGACCTCGACCGCGACCTCGACACCTTCCGGGAGGTAGATGTCGACGCGCGAGCCGAAGCGGATCAGACCGATGCGGTCGCCCTGCTCCACCTTCGTGCCCTGGGGCACATAGGGAACGATACGGCGGGCGACGGCACCTGCGATCTGCACCATCTCGATATCACCGAGCTCGGTGTCGAAGTGCCAGACAACGCGCTCGTTGTTCTCGCTCTCCTTGTTGAACGCCGGAACGAAGCCACCGGGGATGTGCTCCACGGAGGTCACCGTGCCCGCCAGGGGCGCGCGGTTGACATGGACGTTCAGCGGGCTCATGAAGATCGCTACGCGGGTGCGCCCGTCCTTCCACGGCATGATGCTCTGCACCACACCGTCGGCGGGCGAGATGACCCTTCCCTGGGTGATCTCGCGCTCGGGGTCGCGGAAGAACCACAACATGCCCGCCGCGAGTGCGGTGGCGGGCACGGCGATGGCCGCGGCACGCCGGGAGTGGCGGGCGCGGGCAAGGCTGAGTGCGGCGGTGGCGACGGTCGGCAGAAGCCACGGCGATGCTCCGCGCGCGAGGCGGACACTGCCGCGAGGTGCAGAGGTTTGGCTGTGGGGCATGGATGACCTTCGTTGCGGATGATGCCGCGCTGGCAACGGGGACGGCGGCTTTCCGTCGATGCTATCGGGTGCGGGCCGCAACTGGGAAAGCCAGAAGCCGAGTCGGCGGCCGGAAGCGGATAACAGGGTGTGATCTTCTTCGCGGTTTAACCAACCCAAAACCGACAATCAACCCTGGAACCTGTACTCCTCCAGCAGGCGACGACCAATGATCATTTTCTGGATCTCGGCGGTACCCTCACCGATCAACAGCATCGGAGCCTCCCGGTAGAGGCGCTCGATCTCGTACTCCTTGGAGAAGCCGTAGCCGCCGTGGATCCGGAAGGCGTCCTCGACGACTTCCTTGCAGTATTCGGAGGCGAGGTACTTCGCCATCCCTGCCTCCAGGTCGTTTCGCTCCCCAGAGTCCTTTTTGCGTGCCGCGTTCACCATCATCGCATGGGCGGCCTCGACCTTGGTAGCCATTTCGGCGAGTTTGAACTGAATGGCCTGGTGCTGGGCTATGGGCTTGCCGAACGTGTGGCGCTGCTGGGCGTAGGAGACCCCCAGCTCGAAAGCGCGCTGCGCGACACCGCAACCACGGGCGGCGACATTGACCCGGCCGACCTCGACACCGTCCATCATTTGGTAAAAACCTCGGCCGGTGTCCCCGCCGAGCACCCGATCGGCGGGCACCCGGAGCCCGTCCATGATCATTTCGGTGGTGTCGACCCCCTTGTAGCCCATCTTGTCGATCTTCCCGGGGATGGTGAGGCCCGGACGGACCTCACCGAAGCCGGGCTCCTTCTCGACCAGGAAGGTCGTCATCGACTTATGGGGGGCGGTGCCCTCGGGGTGTCCTTCGTCACTGCGCACCAGAACGGCGACCAGCTGGGCGGTCCCGCCGTTCGTCAGCCACATCTTCTGGCCGTTCAGTACGTACGCGTCCCCGTCCCGGACCGCCTTCGACGTGATCGCCGCCACGTCCGAGCCGAGCGCCGGCTCCGACATCGAGAACGCGCCCCGCACCTCGCCCCGCGCCATCCGGGGCAGGAAGGTCTCCCGCTGCTCCCCGGTGCCGTGCTGCTTGATCATGTACGCGACGATGAAGTGGGTGTTGATGATCCCGGAGACCGACATCCAGCCCCGCGCGATCTCCTCGACACAGAGCGCGTAGGTGAGCAGCGACTCGCCCAGACCGCCGTACTCCTCCGGGATCATCAACCCGAAGAGGCCCAGCTCCGTCAGGCCCTCGACGATCCGCGTCGGGTACTCGTCGCGGTGCTCCAGCTCCGTCGCGACCGGGATGATCTCCTTGTCCACGAAGTCCCGTACCGTCGCCAGGATCTCCCGCTGGACGTCGGTCAGCCCGTGCGTCTGGGCGAGTCGGCTCATGGCGTCACTTCTCCTGCGTCAGGGGCGGCCGGGTCGGCTGGGAGGACCGGGAGGACCGGGCGGGCTGAGGTGCGGGGGATGGCACAGGACTGGGTACGGGCTCCGGGCGGCCCGGCTGCTCACCGCCGCGCGCCGCGACGTACGCCCCGGTCGGGACCATCACCTTGCGCCGGAAGACACAGACCAGCGTCCCGTCCTGCTTGACGCCCCGGGTCTCGACCTCGACGATCCCGCGGTCCGACTTGGACCGGGAGGGCGTCTTGCCGAGCACCGTCGTCTCGCCGTACAGGGTGTCGCCGTGGAACGTCGGGGCGACGTGCCGGAGCGATTCGATCTCCAGATTGGCGATGGCCTTCCCGGAGACGTCCGGCACGGACATGCCCAGCAGCAGCGAGTACACGTAGTTGCCGACGACGACGTTCCTGCCGAAGTCGGTCGACCCCTCGGCGTAGTGGGCGTCCACGTGGAGCGGATGGTGGTTCATCGTGAGCAGACAGAAGAGGTGGTCGTCGTACTCGGTGATCGTCTTTCCCGGCCAGTGCTTGTAGACGTCCCCGACGGTGAATTCTTCATAGGTGCGGCCGAATTGCATGACGGTCACGCCTCCGGGGCTTCGAACACGGACGTACGGGTCAGTCCGGCCGCGCGGCCCTTGCCGGAGATGACCAGCGCCATCTTCCGGCTGGCCTCGTCGATCATCTCGTCGCCGAGCATCGCCGAACCCTTCCGGCCGCCCGCGTCGGAGGTGTGGTGGTCGTACGCGTCCAGAATCAGCTCGGCGTGGTCGAAGTCCTCCTGCGACGGTGAGAACACCTCGTTGGCGGCGTCCACCTGGCCGGGGTGCAGCACCCACTTGCCGTCGTAGCCGAGCGCGGCGGCCCGGCCCGCGACCTCGCGGAACCCGTCCACGTTCCTGATCTGGAGGTAGGGGCCGTCGATCGCCTGGAGGTCGTGCATTCGGGCGGCCATCAGAATGCGCATCAGGATGTAGTGGTAGGCGTCCGCGCCGTACCCCGGCGGCTGCTCGCCGACGACCAGCGTCCGCATGTTGATGGACGCCATGAAGTCGGCCGGGCCGAAGACGATCGTCTCGGTACGGGGTGAGGCGGCGGCGATGGCGTCGACGTTCACCAGGCCCCGGGCGTTCTCGATCTGCGCCTCGATACCGATCCGGCCCACCTCGAAGCCCATGGTCTTCTCGATCTGGGTCAGCAGCAGGTCGAGCGCCACGATCTGCTGGGCGTCCTGCACCTTCGGCAGCATCACGCAGTCCAGGTTCTGGCCCGCGCCCTCCACGACGGTGACCACATCGCGGTAGGTCCACTCGGTGGTCCAGTCGTTGACCCGGACGACCCTGGTCTTACCGGTCCAGTCGCCCTCGTTGAGGAACTTCACGATGGTGTGCCGGGCGTCCGGCTTGGCGAGCGGCGCGCAGGCGTCCTCCAGATCGAGGAAGACCTGGTCCGCGGGGAGGCCCTGGGCCTTCTCCAAGAACCGGGGGTTGGAACCCGGGACCGCCAGGCACGAGCGGCGCGGACGCGTCGGGCGTGCGGCGGTCCCGTCGGCGGCGCGGGGGGCGGGAGTCATACGGGGACCTCCAGAGGGTCGAGCCTGTTCGCTTTGCGGATCTCGTCGACGATACGGCCGATGATCTCGGTGATACCGAAGTCCTTCGGGGTGAAGACGGCGGCCACCCCCGCCGCCTTGAGCGCGGTGGCGTCGGCGTTCGGGATGATCCCGCCGACGATCACCGGGATGGGGCTCTCGCCCGGGGCGCCGGAGGGCGCCGCACCGGCCCGGCCGAGCCGCTCCAGCACATCGGGGACCAGCTCGGCGTGCGAGCCGGAGAGGATGGAGAGGCCCACACAGTGCACGTCCTCCGCGAGCGCGGCGGAGACGATCTGTTCCGGGGTGAGCCGGATGCCCTGGTAGACCACCTCGAAGCCGGCGTCCCTGGCCCGCACCGCGATCTGCTCGGCGCCGTTGGAGTGCCCGTCCAGACCCGGCTTGCCGACCAGCAGCCGCAGCCGCCCGCAGCCCAGCTCGGCGGCGGTACGGGACACCTTGGCGCGCACGGCGGCCAGCGGAGTGCCCGGTTCGGCGGCGACGGCGACGGGGGCGCTGGACACCCCGGTCGGCGCGCGGAACTCGCCGAACACATCGCGCAGCGCCCAGGACCACTCGCCGGTGGTGACCCCGGCACGGGCGCACTCGACGGTGGCGGCCATCAGGTTCCCGGTCCCGGCCGCCGTCTTCTTGAGGGCGGTGAGGGCGTCGGTCGCCCGGATCTCGTCGCGGTCGGCCCGCCACTCGTGGAGCTTGGCCACCACCCGGGCCTCGTTCGCCGGGTCGACCGTCATGATCGCCGTGTCGAGGTCGGCGGTGAGCGGGTTCTCCTCCGTCGACTGGAAGATATTGACCCCGATGATCTTCTCTTCGCCCGCCTCGATCCTGGCCCGCCGTTCGGCGTGCGACGAGACCAGCCGCGATTTGAGGTAGCCGGATTCGACGGCCGCCATCGCGCCGCCCATCTCCTCGATCCGGTCCATCTCGGCGAGGGATTCCTTGACCAGGCCGGCCACCGTGGCCTCGATGACATGGGAGCCCGCGAAGATGTCCTCGTACTCCAGCAGGTCCGACTCGTGCGCGAGGACCTGCTGGATGCGCAGGGACCACTGCTGGTCCCAGGGCCGGGGGAGCCCGAGCGCCTCGTTCCAGGCCGGCAGTTGTACGGCGCGGGCGCGCGCGTCCTTGGAGAGGGTGACGGCCAGCATCTCCAGCACGATCCGCTGGACGTTGTTCTCCGGCTGGGCCTCGGTCAGACCGAGGGAGTTGACCTGGACGCCGTAGCGGAAGCGGCGCTGCTTGGGGTTGTCGATGCCGTACCGCTCCCGGGTGACCTGGTCCCAGATCCGGGAGAAGGCCCGCATCTTGCACATCTCCTCGATGAACCGGACACCCGCGTTCACGAAGAAGGAGATCCGGCCGACCACATCGCCCCTGCGGTCGTCCGGGATCTGACCCGACGCGAACACCGCGTCCAGCACGGCGATGGCGGTGGACATCGCGTACGAGATCTCCTGGACCGGGGTGGCCCCCGCCTCCTGGAGGTGGTAGCTACAGATGTTGATCGGGTTCCACTTGGGGATGTGGTTCACCGTGTAGGTGATCATGTCCGTCGTCAGCCGCAGCGACGGCACCGGCGGGAAGACATGGGTCCCGCGCGACAGGTACTCCTTGACGATGTCGTTCTGGGTGGTGCCCTGGAGCTGCCCCAGGTCGACCCCCTGCTCCTCCGCGACGACCTGGTACAGCGCCAGCAGCCACATCGCGGTGGCGTTGATCGTCATCGAGGTGTTCATCCGGTCCAGCGGGATGTCCTGGAACAGCCGCCGCATGTCCCCGAGGTGCGAGACGGGGACCCCGACCCGGCCCACCTCGCCGCGGGCGAGGATGTGATCGGGGTCGTACCCCGTCTGGGTCGGCAGGTCGAAGGCGACCGACAGCCCGGTCTGACCCTTGGCGAGGTTGCGCCGGTACAGCTCGTTGGAGGCTTCGGCCGTCGAATGGCCCGCGTAGGTGCGCATCAGCCACGGCCGGTCCTTCTGGCGTTCGGTCATTTACCGGCCTCGGCCAGGTGCGTGGCGGGGCGGTCCGCCGGTGCCGGACGGAAGCGGTTGATGGCGTCGAGGTGGCGGGCGCGTTTGTCGGGGTCACGGACGCCGAGCCCCTCCTGGGGCGCGAGGGCGAGGACGCCGACCTTGCCCTGGTGGAGGTTGCGGTGCACGTCGTACGCGGCCTGGCCGGTCTCCGCCAGCGGATACACCGTGGAGAGGGTGGGATGGATCAGCCCCTTGTCGATCAGCCGGTTCGCCTCCCACGCCTCGCGGTAGTTGGCGAAGTGGGAACCGATGATCCGCTTCAGCGACATCCACAGATAGCGGTTGTCGTACTCGTGGGTGTAGCCGGAGGTGGAGGCGCAGGTGACGATGGTGCCGCCCTTGCGGGTGACGTAGACCGAAGCGCCGAAGGTGTCCCGGCCGGGGTGCTCGAAGACGATGTCCACGTCCTCACCACCGGTCAGTTCCCGTATCCGGGCGCCGAACCGCTTCCACTCCCGGGGGTCCTGCGTCCGCTCGTCCCGCCAGAACCGGAAGCCCTCCGCGCTGCGGTCGATGACCGCGTCGGCGCCCATGGCCCGGCAGATCTCGGCCTTGCGGGGACTGGAGACGACACAGATCGGGTTGGCGCCACCGGCCAGTGCGAGCTGGGTGGCGTACGAGCCGAGGCCGCCGCTGGCGCCCCAGATCAGCACATTGTCGCCCTGCTTCATGCCCGCCCCGTTCCGCGAGACGAGTTGGCGGTACGCGGTCGAGTTCACCAGCCCCGGCGCCGCCGCCTCCTCCCAGCTCAGATGGCCGGGCTTGGGCATCAGCTGATTCGACTTCACCAGCGCGATCTCCGCCAGTCCGCCGAAGTTGGTCTCGAAGCCCCAGATCCGCTGCTCCGGATCGAGCATGGTGTCGTTGTGCCCGTCGGACGATTCCAGTTCGACGGAGAGGCAGTGGGCGACGACTTCGTCACCGGGCCGCCAGGCGTTGACCCCGGGGCCGGTGCGCAGGACGACGCCGGCCAGATCGGAGCCGATGACGTGGTACGGGAGGTCGTGCCGCCGGGCCAGCTCGCTCTGGCGGGCGTACCGCTCCAGGAACCCGAAGGTGGAGAGCGGTTCGAAGATCGAGGTCCAGACGGAGTTGTAATTGACGGAGCTGGCCATCACGGCGATCAGCGCCTCGCCGGGGCCCAGTTCGGGCACGGCCACGTCCTCGACGTGGAGGGATCGGCGGGGGTCCTTCTCCCGTGACTCCAGTCCGTCGAACATCCCGGCCTCGTCCTTGTGCACGGTCACCGCGCGGTAGGACTCGGGGACGGGCAGCGCGGCGAAGTCGGCGGGGGTGCTGTCCGGCGATTGGATCGCGTCCAGGATTTCCTTCACGGTGTTGCCTCCGGCGAAGCGCGGCGGGGGAATCCCGGGGGATCCCCCGCGGAGAGTGAGGGGGCGGTGCTGTGGAGGTGTGCCGTCGGTTCGGCGGGGGTGCTGGTGGCAGCGCTGGTGGGCGCGGTCGGGAGCCTGTGACGCAGGCGTCCGGGCTCGCGAACACGGATGGTTCGCGGGGACAGCCGGCGTACGAGTGATCTCTGCACGCCGGCCGCCCGGACGACTTCACGCTATGGCACGCCGTGCCAAGTGACAAGACACTAAGTGCCATGATTTTCTCTCGGCTGTCGTACGTACGGCGCATCTGAGCGGTGGGGGATGTGTCGACCCGCGCCGGGGGGGCGGGGGGTGCCCGGGGTGTCGGGATGTCGGAGGTGCCGGGCATTCGCAGGGATGAGGCGGCCGGCAGCGGGAACCCGGGGAGGGAGAGCGCGACACGTGATCTGACGGACGACGGGAGAAAGGCCATGTTCAGTTCCGACGGCACCTACGGAACCGGCACCCGCTCACATACGCGGGGTCAGGCACTGGCGATCGGCAGCCTGGTCTGTGGAATCCTCGGGCTCTTCCTCTTCAGCCTGATCCTGGGGCCGCTCGCCATTCTGGCCGGCTACCTGGCCCGCCGTCAGGTGACCGGGAACGGTGTGGGAATCGCGAAGGCCGGTATCGCACTCGGCATCGCGGACCTGACGCTCGTGGCGATCCTGCTGGCCGCGGCGGCCTGACGGCGGCCGGTTTCGCGAGCTGCTCCGCGGGTGCGAGCCGCGTGCGGAGCCCCGGGGCTAGCAGGGCTCCGGTCGGCTCGGGCGGGTCAGCGTTCCGGTCGGCTCGGGCGTGCCGGACTCCTCAGGGGCTCGATCCTCGGACGGGCCGGATTCCTCGGACGGGCCTGAGTCTTCGGGCGGTTCGATTCCTCAGGCGGCCTGACTCTTCGGGCGGTTGGATCCTTCAGCGGTTGGACCCGTCGGGCCCCGTACCTTCAGGCGGTGGGGCTCCTCAGGCCCGCGGTCCCTCCAGGCGGCAGGAACCTTCGGACGGGCGGTCCCTTCAGGCGACCGGTGCCGTCGGCCCGTGGTCGGCCCCGGACGGGCGCCCCCGCAGCGCCCGCTCGATGGTCCGCATCACCTCGTCCAGCGGCGCGTCCGTACGGGCCACCGCCACCAGCACCTCGTCGTGCGCCTCCACCAGGGCCGGCGTGGTCACGGTCGGCCCGTCGGACCGACCGCCGAGCGGGGACGATTCGCCGCCCAGCGAGCGGCCCGCGCCGATCCCCGTACCGAAGGTCTCCCGCACGATCGCGAACGCGTGGTCGAGCCGCCCCTCCACATCACCCTCGCCGCCCGCCCGCAGCCATCGGCGCAGCACATGGTTGTGCGCGGTGACCACGGCGGACGCGGCCACCTCCGCCAGCAGCGGATCGTCGTTGCCTTCGTGGTGGTCGCGCTCGTCGAAGTGCCCCAGCAGATAGCGGGTGAAGAGCCGTTCGTAGCGGGCGACCGAGGCGATCTCCCGCTCCCGCAGGGTCGGCACCTCGCGGGTCAGCCGGTAGCGCGCCACGGACACCGCGGGCGCCGCCGCGTACATCCGCATGACTTCCTTGATGCCCCGGCAGACGGTGTCGAGCGGGTGCTCATGGGCCGGTGCGGCGTTGAGCACGGCCTCGGCGCGTACGAGGGTGTCGTCGTGGTCCGGGAAGATCGCCTCTTCCTTGGAGCGGAAGTGGCGGAAGAAGGTCCGCCGCGCCACTCCGGCGGTGGCCGCGATCTCGTCCACGGTCGTCGCCTCGTACCCCTTGGTCGCGAACAGCTCCATGGCCGCCGTCGCCAGCTCGCGGCGCATCTTGAGCCGCTGCGCGGCCGCGCGGTTGCCCGCGGCACTCTCCGGGGCGTCGGCGGTGGTCTTCGGGCGGGTGGCCTTGGCGGGCTGGGGCATGACCCGAACGTACTGCATTCGCGCAGGAGAGCGCGCCTGTGGGTGGGGCCCGTCCCGGGTGGGGTCGGGCTCCGGACCGGCCCGGGACGGTGCCCCCGGCGCGGGGCCCCGGTCGGTTCCGGGAGCCCCACGCCGGGGTCGAGCAGTCCGCCCCAGTCGGCCGCGCGGTCAGCGCCGGGCATGTTCGCGGAAGCCCCGACCCGTCTTGCGGCCGAGACAGCCCGCGGTGACCAGTTGCTCCAGCAGGGCCGCGGGCGCCAGTCCCGGATCACGGAACTCGCGGTGCAGCACGGTCTCGATCGCGAGCGAGACATCGAGCCCGACGACATCGAGGAGTTCGAACGGCCCCATCGGGTAGCCGCCGCCCAGCCGCATCGCCGCGTCGATGTCGTCGAGGGTCGCGTAGTGCTCCTCGACCATCTTGATCGCGTTGTTGAGGTACGGGAAGAGCAGCGCGTTCACGATGAATCCGGCCCGGTCGCCGCAGTCGACCGGGTGCTTCCCGAGCCGCGCGGTGACCGCCCTGACCGTGGCGTGTGCCTCGTCCGAGGTCAGGACCGTACGGACGATCTCGACCAGCTTCATCGCCGGGGCGGGGTTGAAGAAGTGCATCCCGATGACGTCCCGGGGGCGCGAGGTGGCGCGCGCACAGGCCACCACCGGCAGCGAGGAGGTGGTGGTGGCGAGCACCGCGCCCGGTTTGCAGATCTTGTCGAGGGCGGCGAAGAGCTGCCGTTTGACGTCCAGGTCCTCGGCGACGGCCTCCAGCGCGAGATCCACGCCGCCGAAGGAGTCGAGCGAACCGGCCGGGGTGATCCGGTCCAGGGCCTCGTCCCGGGCGGCGGCCGTGAGCCGGCCCCGGTCGACGGAACGGGCCAGGGAAGCCGCGGCACGGGCCTTCGCCGCCACCGCCTTCTCCAGGGAGCGGGCGGCGAGCACCACGTCGTAACCGGCCTTGGCGAAGACCTCCGCGATCCCGCTCGCCATGGTCCCGGAGCCGGCGACACCGACGGAACGTATCTCCGGCGCGGCCGTCTCCCGCGCGGCCGTCCCCGGCGCGGCGGAAGCGGGGGTGAGGGCGTCCGCGACCAGGGCCGGAGCACCCGGTGCCGCATAGGTGTAGAAGCCCCGGCCCGCCTTGCGACCGGTCAGCCCGGCCTCGCCGAGCTGCCGCAGGATCGGCGCCGGGGCGTGCAGCCGGTCGTGGGACTCGGCGTACATCGCGTCCAGCACCGTGCGGGCGGTGTCGATCCCGATCAGATCGAGCAGCGCGAGCGGGCCCATCGGGAGTCCGCAGCCGAGCCGCATCGCCGCGTCGATGTCCTCGCGGGAGGCGTACTTGGCCTCGTACATCGCGGCGGCCTGATTGAGATAGCCGAAGAGCAGTCCGTCCGCGACGCCGCCGGGCCGGTCCCTGGCTTCGACGGGTTCCTTGCCCAGGTCCTGGGCGAAGGCGGTGACCGCGGCGACAGCGGCCGGCGCGGTCAGCACCGAGGAGACGATCTCGACCAGCCTCATCGCGGGGGCGGGGTTGAAGAAGCGGAGCCCGAGCACCCGCTCGGGGTGTGCGGACTCGGCCGCGAGCCGGGTCACGGAGAGGGCGTTGGTACCTGTGGCGAGGATGGCGCTGGGGCGGACGACACCATCGAGTTCCCGGATGACCTCCTGTTTGACCTCGTACGACTCGGGCACGACCTCGATCACGAGATCCGCGTCGGCGGCGGCCCGGAGTTCGGTGTGGGTACGGAAGCGGGCCAGGGCCAGCCGGCGCTCCTCCTCGGTGATCCGCTCACGCGCCACCGCGCGGGCGGTGGCGTCCGCCAGCGAGGTCACGGCCCGGCGGGCGGCCGGGTCGCTGATGTCGATGCCGATGACCTCATGTCCGCCAAGGACGAGGACCTCGGCGATGCCGGTGCCCATGGTGCCGAGGCCGATGACGGCGATGGTGTGGAGTGGGATGTCCATCGGGGGACTCCAGGTGAGTGACGACTGAAACGACTGAGACGGCTGGGACAGCTGATCGGGGCGTACGTGTGCGTACGGGGCGCGCCCGCGAGGTGGGGTGCGCGTGGGCGGCGAGCGCGTCCAAAGGCTCCCGAAGGGGCCGAGAAGAATGCGGACGACCGCGGCCGGGAAGGCGCACGGCGGACCGGTCTCGTGGTGCGGGGCCAACGGGCCCTGTCCCGGAGCCACGTCGTACCGGGCGCGGCACCGACCGCTGCGCCAGGGAGAATTGCCGAACCGACAGCACTCGCGGTGGCTGCGTCACCAGGCCACCGTGAGCTGTGTACGGGGGTTACCCGCTCACTTGAGGTTAACTCGCGAGTAACGAGCGCACCAGGGTCTGAACGGGATGTGATCTGGATCGCCGAAGGTGCGCGGTCCGTCGATACGCTGACGGTCATGGACGACGAGTTACGGTCACTGGCCCGGCGACTGCGGGGTGAGTCAGGCGGCACGGTGGCGTACGAGCGGCTGCTGACCACGGAGGACGCGGAGGAATTGGCGGGCGCCCTGATCGAACGGGAACGCCCGCTGTGGGCCCGGGAGATGGCGGCCTTCCGGCTCGGCTGCGCGGGGGACCGCAGGGCGTTCGAAGCACTGGTGCTGCTGCTCAACCACCGCGATCCCGCGCGCTGCGTCTCGGCGGCCCACGCGCTGGCCCTCCTGGGCGACCCCCGTACACCACGGGCCGCGGCGGCGCTCGCCACCAACGAACTGCGGGTCGCCTACGCGCTCGTGCCCGTCCGGCTGCTCACCCGGCTGCGCGCTCCGGAGTCCGTGCCGGCCCTGATCACCGTGCTTCGGCGAAGACTCGCGCCGGGCGATCCCCACTGGCGGCTCGCGCTGGCCTGTGTGGAGGGGCTCGGCGCGCTCGGTGACGGCCGGTCGGGCGACATCCTGACGGCGGCGCGCGCCCACCCCCGGCTCTCAGCGGCGGCGGAAGCGGCGCTCGCACGACTGGGCGGCTGAGGCGTGGGCGGTCGACGCCCTTCGACGGTCAGCCGCTGCTCCGGACCGGCAGTGCGCGCGAGGTCCCGGCCCGCGCCGGTGGGGGGCGCCACGCTCCCGCCGGGACGCCGGGACGCCGGGACGCCGGGACGCCGGGACGCCGGGACGCCGGGACGCCGGGACGCCGGGACGCCGGGACGCCGGGACGCCGGGACGCCGGGA
>NZ_JBIRRE010000004.1:252217-500198 GCF_044333555.1 Streptomyces sp. NPDC020965 | reverse complement strand
ACGCCAGGACACCAGGACACCAGGACACGAAGACACGAAGACACCCTGACGCACCGTGCCGCCCGGCTGGCTGGCGGGCGGCACGGAGAACGCTCCCGGGATCGACCCCGGTGACCGCGCGGCTCAGTAGAGCTTGGCCACCGACGTCGTCGCGGTCTTCTTGAAGCCGCTCAGCGGTGCACCGCTGAGGTCACCGAGCTGGGACCAGCCGACGACGGTCACCGTCCGGCCGTCCCGGCCGACCGAGTAGAGCGCGATCTCCGTCGAGCCGACTCCCGGATCGGCGGTGTCGATGCTGTAGACATGGGCGCCCTCCTCGACCTTGAGCTTCCCGTGGTAGCGGGTCTCGCCCCGCACCCCCGGGTACTGCTGCTGGAGCCTGTCGAGGCAACCGGCGACCGCGGCGCGGGCCTTGGTCACCAACTCCTTCGCCTTGGCCTCGGTGGCCGCGACCGTGATGGTCTGCTCGGCGCCGGTGTCCAGCTCGGTCCGGAAGACACGGTGCTTGCTGGACGCCTTCGGAAGGGCCTTGCCGGTGCAGAAGTCGTCGGCCGCGCCCGGCCGCACCTGCTCCGCCACCCACGGGGTGAGGGACTTCGGCAGCTCCTTGGCGGCGAGGAACTTCGGGGCTACGGGGGCCGGAGCCGCGGTCGCCGCGGTGGCCGCTCCGAGGGAGGCGACCGTCAGAGCGACGGTCGCGGCGAGCACGGTGGTCGCGGTCGCGGCGCCGGTGACCACGGTGCGGGCGGTCATGGTGCTGGTGCGGAAGATCTTCATGGAGTCGGTTCCCCCTGTGAGTGGTTGGCTGAACGATCACCAGCTTCGACAGCACGGGGCACGGGGGGCAAGCGCCATGGGCACCCCTGGCACAGTGGAACCATTCCACCCCCACTGACGTGGGAATACTCGACAGGGGTGGAACGCCCTCCTGGAACGGCGGGGGAGTTGGCGCGGTTGAGCACACGAGACTCCGACACCGAGGCGTTCGCACGGCGGCTGAGCGGCATTCGGGACGGATCGGGACGCAGCTACGGCGCGCTGGCGCGCCGGGTGGGCGTCAGCGCCTCCACCCTGCACCGGTACTGCTCGGGCCGTACGGTCCCGCTGGAGTTCGCCCCCGTGGAGCGACTGGCGCGGCTCTGCGGCTGCCAGGGGGAGGAACTGATCGCGCTGCACCGCCTCTGGGTGCTGGCGGACGCGGAGCGCCGACGCCGCCAGGAGGACGCGGCGGCGGGCGCGTCGGCCGCGAACCGGGCGGCGGGGCAGTCGGGCGCGGGCGCCGAGCCGGTGCCGGCGCCGGAATCAGTGCCGGAGCAAGGGCCGGGGCTGGAGCCGGGGTCGGAGCCAGAGTTGGGGCGGGTGTCGAGCGTCGAAGGTGTCGCTTCGGTGGCCGCCGCCGAGGTCGTGCCCCCGGCGGAGCGGGTGCGTGATGCCCCGACCGGGCGTGCGGTCACCCGCCGTCGCCACCAGGCCGCCTACGCCGCTCTCGCCGTCGTGACCGTCGTCGCCCTCGTCCTGCTGGCGTTCGACTGGTCACCCCTGCCCGCCGCCGGTGACCAACGCGGCGCCGAACAGCGCACCACGCAGCAGTACGCCGGCGCCCGGCCGTCCGGGGACGGCACCGTCGCCCCACCCTCCGCCGACGGGCCCAGCCCCCTGGCCTCCGCCTCGCCGACCGCGCCGAGGCCCGCGGCCACCGCACCCCCGTCCACGCCGACCCACAGCGCACGGCCCCCTGCCGGCCCGGCCCGGCCCAAGCCCTCCGTCCCCGCCCGGAACCGGAGCGGCGGGACACCGTTCACCTGGAGCGTCGATCAGCATGTGTGGCAGAACGGCTGCCAGCACTCCTACCTCATCGATCGCGCACCCTCCGCGGTGCCGCCGCCCCCGGCCGAGTCCGACGCCGAGTCGTGGAGCCGTTCGCTCGGAGCCCTGCACGCCGACGAGACCGCGGTGCGGATCACCGTCCAGGGCAGGAACGACGAGGCCGTGGTCCTTCAGTCGCTACGGGTGCGAGTGGCCGCCAAACGGCCGCCGCAGGCCCGGAACGTCTACCGGATGAGCCTCGGCTGCGGCGGGTCGATCACCCCGCGGATGTTCGACGTCGACCTGGACGGCCCGCGCCCGATCGCCCGCTCCGTGGCGGGCAGCGACTCCGGTGTGCCGATCCCCGCCGTCTCCTTCCCCTACCGGGTCTCGGTACGGGACCCGGAGGTGCTCCTCGTCACCGGCCGTACGGCCGGCTGTGACTGCGACTGGTACCTGGAGCTGAAGTGGAGCAGCGGCGACCGCTCGGGCGTCGTCCGGATCGACGACGACGGCCGGCCGTTCCGAACCAGCGGCGGGCCGGGCAGGCCCACCTACGAGTACGACACCATCACCGGCCGCTGGGCGCGGGCTTCTTCTTGAGGGCTCGGTTCGCCTCCGGGGCGCTGTGAGCGTGCGCCGACGGTCGATCGTGCCCTCCTCTTTTCGAAGGCTCGGTTCCCCTCCGGGGCGCCTTAAGCGTGCGCCGACGGTCGATCGTGCTCGATCCCTCGTTCCTCGGGACCTCCGCGCGTTCTCCCTTTCGACCCCCGCGCGCCCCTTCGGCTCACTCGCCAGGGGTGCCCGGGCCAGCCCTTTCGGCACCCGCGTGGCACGGGCGCTCACTCGCCGAGGGTGCGTCGCAAGGTCCTCTCTTTCGGTATCCGCGCGGGGCTTCGGCTCGCTCGCCGGCCCAACCGCGCCGCCCGGCCGCTCACTCGTCGGAGCGGTGTCAGGCCAGGCTCAGTGCCGGGGCGGGGCGCCCAGGGCCCGCCCGTACCGCACCTCGGGGACCTGGACGCCGCCCACCTCGAACGGCTCCTCGCCACCGTCGGCGACGAAGCCCGCCTTCGCGTAGAAGCGGCGCGCGCGGTGGTTCTCCTTGAGGACCCAGAGCCGGATCTCATGGAAGCCGGCCGCCTCCGCGCGGGCCGTCAGCTCGGCCATCAGCCCCCGGCCCACCCCCTGGTCCAGCCACTCCGGCAGTACATAGAGCGCGTACACCTCGCACTGCGCGGCCGTCGCGTCCGGGTCCCGGCCCGGACCGACGCAGCCCCAGCCGACGACCGTCCCGTCCGCCTCGGCGACGACATGGGTCGCCCGCCGGCTCGCGATGGACCCCCGGAGCCGCTCCGCGACCTCCGGCACGCTCAGCGCGTCGAGGTACGCCTGCGGGACCAGCCCCTGATAGGCGTACTGCCAGCCGCGCACCCTGACCTCGGCGATGGCGTGGAACTCGTCGGGCGCCGCGTCCCTGATCCGGAAACTGATCACATCCATGCGGCCATCCTGGCTCATACCGGGGTGGATCCGCCCCGGATTTCCGGCCGCCCCCGGGACCGGGGGCGACCGGTGCTCACAGCAGGGTCAACTGAGTCGGCAGGTCCGGTCCCGTCGGCTCGCGTTCGGGGTCGTCGTCCGTGGGCTCCGGCATCCGGAGGCGTCGGGGCATCCCGCCTCCGGTGGGGCCGATGCCGAACTCCGCCGCCAGCTCGTGGACCTGGCGGGTGATCCGCCGCTGGTACCAGGTGGGCGCGTACGCGCCCCCCGCGTACAGCCGCTCATAGCGCCGTACGAGATGGGGATGGTGCTCCGTCAGCCAGGCCATGAACCATTCCCGCGCACCGGGCCGCAGGTGCAGGACGAGCGGTGTCACCGAGGTCGCCCCCGACGCGGCGATGGCCCGTACCGTCGCGCGCAGTTGATCGGGCCGGTCACCGAGGAACGGGATGACCGGGGCCATCAGCACCCCACAGCCGATCCCGTGGTCGGTGAGCGTCCGTACGACGTCGAGGCGGCGTTCGGGCGCCGGGGTGCCTGGTTCGACCGTGCGCCACAGCTCGTCGTCGACGAAGCCGACCGAGACGGAGACACCGACCTCGGTCACCTCCGCGGACTGTCGGAGCAGTTCGAGATCGCGCAGGATCAGGGTGCCCTTGGTGAGGATCGAGAACGGGTTGGCGCGGTCGCGCAGGGCCGTGATGATGCCCGGCATCAACCGATACCGTCCTTCCGCCCTCTGATAACAATCAACATTCGTGCCCATCGCGATATGCGCGCCCTGCCAGCGCGGGGAGGCGAGCTGGCGGCGGAGCAGTTCGGGGGCGTTGATCTTCACCACGATCTGGGAGTCGAAGCCGAGGCCGGTGTCGAGGTCCAGATAGCTGTGGGTCTTGCGGGCGAAACAGTAGACGCACGCGTGCGAGCAACCCCGGTAGGGATTGACGGTCCATTCGAACGGCATCCGGGAGGCGCCCGGCACCCGGTTCAGAATCGAACGCGCGCGGATCTCATGGAAGGTGATGCCGCGGAATTCGGGGGTGTCGAACGTCCTGGTGGTGACGGCTGACGCGCCGAAGAGCGCCGCGTCCCCGGCAGCCGTGGGGTTCTCGGCCAGATGGTCCCAGCGCATGGTCGCCTCCTTCGTGTCTCTGTCCCGGCCGCGTCCCGGCCTCTCTTCCGAGAATAGAACACCTGTTCGCATGATCGTTGCAACCTTTCCAGGACCGGCCCCCGTCCGGCCCCGGATTGTGGCCCCCGAGCAGGAGGTGGTTGGCTAGCGGCACCAACCGAGTGCTGGAGGAAAGCAATGGCGCAGGTCGAGGCCACGACCGAACGGATCATCGCGGCGGACGCCGACACGGTGTTCGACACGCTGGCCGACTACGAGAACAGCCGCGCGAAGCTGCTGCCGCCGCAGTTCAGTGAGTACGAGGTCCGGGAGGGCGGCGACGGCGAGGGCACCCTCGTCCACTGGCGGCTCCAGGCCACCAGCAAGCGCGTGCGCGACTGTCTGCTGGAGGTCACCGAGCCGACCAACGGACAGCTCGTTGAGAAGGACCGCAACTCCACGATGGTCACCACCTGGACCGTCACCCCGGCCGGTGAGGGCAGCTGCCGGGCCGTCGTCACCTCCGTATGGAAGGGCGCGACCGGCATCGGCGGCTTCTTCGAGCGGACCTTCGCCCCCAAGGGGCTGGCCCGCATCCACGACCTCGTACTGGAGAACCTCGCGACCGAGACCGAGCAGAAGGCCGACCAGCGGTAGCCCAGGGACCGCACCGGCCACCGCGACGACGCGGCGGGCACCGGAGGTGGGCCGGGCGCCGCGACGGCACACCGGCCCCCGAGGCCGCCCCTGATTCCGAGGCCACCTGATTCCGGGCCGCCCCTGATTCCGAGGCCACCTGATTCCGGGGGCACACCGGCCCCGAGGCCGACCCCGGCTCCGAGGCCGCACCTGATTCCGGGCCGACCCCGGCTCCGATGCCGCCCCGGACTGCGGTGGCGTACCGGCTCGTCCGACGCATACCGGCAATCGGACCTGGTCCGGAGGCCGCCGTCCACACTCACCGCTTCGAGTGGTTTCCCCGCGGTGTCGTGGCGCCCGCTGAGCACCACGGGCCGCGGGAAGCCCCTGATGAGCACCCGACACAGCTGACGCACACGGCGGTCGCGCCACTTCCGCCCCACCGCTCGGCAGGCTCCGGCGAAGAGCGGGCGGGCCGCACCGGCCGCCGTCCCGCCGTCCGGCCCCGACCGCCCGGCCCGCGCCGACGCTGGTGACCGCCGCGCCGCGGCCCCTGCCGGAGACCACCGCCGGGGGGTGTCCCCGTAGCCCACGGAGATCGCCCACGGCCCGCCCGAGCCCGTCTTCGGCGCCCCGGTCAGCGGCACCACGAGAACACGACCCGTCGGCGGGGGAGTACGGGGTGACCGCGGCCGGATATCGGCCGGTCGCGGGCGGTGGACGGGCCGGCGGGGGAGCACCGTCCGGGGTACCGGAACCGAACGGGCGCCGGGGTTTCGCGCGGGCGCACGACCTATTCGGCCGTTGCCCCGCGCCCGGCGCGCGCGGCGCCGTACGGTGGGACGGAAGCCGCGCGTCCGGGCGGCGGGGAAGGAGCCTCCCACCGATGGAGAGTGGTGTTCCGCCGCGAGTGCCACGGCAGTACGCCATGGACGGCCGGATGTCGCTCGCCGTGGTCGTGGTGGACGGCGGCGGACTGGTGTCGCACTGGTCGCCCGCCGCCCGGCGGCTGTTCGGGCCGACCCGGCAGGAGGCGGTGGGCCGCACCGCCACCGATCTGCTCCCCGTCACCGGCGCCCTCGCGCCGGACGGCGAGTACGAGGCGTACGACAGCGGCCCCGGGTCGGGCATCGCGCCCGGCGGCCGTGTCTCGTACGCGACGGCGGGCCGGGCCAGGCTCTCCGAACCCGGCCGGGACCGGGTCGATGTGCTCTGGTGGGCGTATCCGATGGTCGGACCGGGCGACGAACGACTCCTCGTGCTGGCGGCGGACGCCACGGAGTTCGGCGCGGGTGACGAGAAGCGCGTCCGGCACCTCGCCCCCGGCTTCGGCCCGCACACCGAGTCCCCGGGCTCCGGCGACCTCGCCCGGGGGCTGCCGGAACTGCTCTCCGGCATGACGGCGCGGGAGTCCACCCGGATCGTCTCCCAGGTTCTCGATTTCGGCTGTCCCGTGCTGGAGTTCGGGCAGCTCGACCGGGTGCCGGTCGCCCCCGGCCGGGGCATATCCCGGCACGCCTCCGGGGGGCCGGTGGCGCGCCGGGTCGAGGAGTTACCCGGGCCCGGGAACCGGCCGCGCTGACGCGGTCCCCAGCAGGACGGACCGGGGGCCGTGGTGGCGGCTGCGCCGGCTTGGCGGGCCGGGCCGTCGCCCTTAGGCCCTGTCCGGGCCGCGCCGCCGTTGCGGCGCGGACTTGTCGCCGCGCGCCGGGCACGGTAGACCGCACATGACATCAGGTCGATCGGTGGGGAGCCATCCATGAGCGTGACGAGTCGATACCGGGATGCCTGGGAGGGCTTCTGGTCGGAGATGTCGGGGGAGCCGGGAGAGGCCATCTGGGACACCGAGCCGGCGCTCACCGCTGGACCGCATCTGGCGCTGTACGAACCCCTGGTGGACGCCCCCGGGCTGACCCTGGTCGACCTCGGCTGCGGCATCGGCACCCAGACCCGGTTCCTCGCCGACCGCTTCCCCACCGTGCTCGGCGTCGATCTGTCGGCCGCCGCGATCGACCTCGCGGAACGGCGGTCGGAGCGGCCGGGCGGGGTGGGTGGGCCCTCGGGTCACCTCCGGTTCCGGCAGCTCGACGCGGTCGACCCGCTGGTGGTCGGCGCGCTCCACGAAGAGCTGGGCGACTGCAATGTGTATGTGCGGGGAGTGCTCCACCAGACCGACCCGGGGGACCGGCAGGCGCTGGCCGACTCCGTCGCCACCCTCGTGGGCACGCGCGGCCGGGCCTTCGTGGTGGAGTTGACGGAGGCGGCCGGGCACCGTATCGCCCTGCTGGCGACGTCCCCCTCCGGCCCGCCGCCCAAGCTGCGGCCGGTGTTCCGGCACGGCATCGTGCCCTGCACGGTGGCCGACTCGGCGGTGGCCGGGTACTTCACCGAGGCCGGGCTCACCGTCGTCGCGAGCGGCGATCTGCCGCTGACGACGACCGAGTACGAACCGGACGGCTCCCGGATCGCCTTGCCGTCGAAGTGGCTGATCATGGGACGGGCCGCCTGAGCGGCCGGGGGAGCGGGAGCGCGGCCCGGTCGCCCGTTACGGCACCCGGGTCGCCTGCTTGAAGATCTCGAAGACGGCCAGGTAGTTGTTGCCGCCGTACCCCTCGGCGACGGCCCGCTCGGCGATCTGCCTCATCAACCGGGGCTGGTCGGAGTGGACGCCCTGCTCCACGCTGGTCCGGGTGATGTGTTCGAGGGCGTTGAGATTCATCTCCATCGTGCCCACGTCGCCGGGGTAGTTCCCCTTGTCCAGCTCGGGCGCCTGCTGCGCCAGCACCGAGTCGGTCACCGTCGGCATGAACCAGCCCAGGGCGAGATCGGCGAAGTCGACGGCGGACACGCCCGCCGTCCCCACCAGGGCCGTCGCATGGAGAAAGCCGTTCATGGTCGCGTACATCATTTCGAGCAGCGCCGTGTTGTGGAGCACCGCCAGCGCCGGATCGGAGCCGAGGTGGCGGGGGTCCCCCATGGTGGCCAACGCCGCCCGGTGCCGGTCGAACACGTCGGGCGGACCGCTGTACAGAATGACGGAGCCGGGCTGCCCGACGATGGGCGGCGGCACCATGATCGCCCCGTCGAGGTACTCGGCACCGCGCGCGGCAGCCCAGTCGGCCGCCGCGCGCGCCTCCGTCGGCGTACCGGAGTTGAGATTCACCAGGGCGCGGCCCGCCAAGGCGTCACCGGTGGCGTCGAAGACCTCGTACAGGGTCGGATAGTCCTTGAGACAGACGATGGTCACGGGATTCGCGGACACCGCGTCCGCGACGGTCGCCGCGCGTCGGGCGCCCCGGGCGACCAGGCTGTCCGCCGCCCCCGGAGTGCGGTTCCAGACGGTGAGGGGATGCCCCGCATTCAGGAAGGACTCGGCGAGTGCCAGACCCATGGGGCCGAGGCCGACGACGGTAACGGGAAGGCTGTGCGCGGTGGTTGATCGCTGTGTGGTCATGAACGACACGCTAGAGTCTCACATCGGTGTCAGAGTCGAGTCGAAACCGTGTGGGGAACGTCACGTGCGTATCGGAACCCTGTCCCAGCGGACCGGAGTCAGCCAGCGGCTGCTGCGCTACTACGAGGAACAGGGGCTGTTGCGCCCCCGGCGCCGCCCGAGCGGATACCGCGACTACCACGACGACGACATACGGACCGTCCGGCACATCCGCACCCTGCTCGCCGCCGGTCTGAGCACCCACACGATCGCGGAGCTGATGCCCTGCATGGTCGATGACGGCAGCCTGCTGGTGCCGGCCTGCCCGGATATGCTCTCCGACCTGCACAGGGAACGCGATCGGCTGAGTGACACCGCGGCCGGACTGCTGGCAGCGCGCGATGTGCTGGACACCATCATCGAGGCCACACCACCCGCGGACGCCGCCGAACCGGACGCCTGCGCGGCACCGGGCCCCCCGCCCGCCGATGGCGCCGGAACCGCGTCGGCGCGGCCCGCCCCCTGGCGCAACCCGCTCGTGGCCCCCGGCCCCACACCCCCTCGAACATAGGTTGTTGACGCTCCTCCGACCCGGCCGGGTGCACCATGTGGATCGACTGCCGGACCGGTGACGGCCGAGGGGTCGCGGATTGTCGTGGGAGACATGCCGGGACAACGGAGCCGCTCCCGGGCCCCGGCAGGCGCATAGTCATCAGTGGAACTGCCCCGGATCGAAGCATCGGGTGCCTCGCCAGCGCAGCGCGTCGGATCTCCGACCGGGGGCCATGAGCGAAAGGGACACGCTGATGTGCGAGGACACGCAGGCACCGCCCAAATTCACCGGCAGGCGCGACGAACTGCGCCAACTCGACCGGGCTCGCCACGACAGCATGACCAACGGCCTGCGCCGCCTCGTGGTGACGGGCGAGGCCGGGATCGGACGCACCGCGCTCCTGCGCGAGTTCGCCGCCGCCGCACACGGGTCCGGCTGTCTCGCACTGGAACTCCGCTGCCGGGAACAACACCGCTGCGAGCCCTGGGCGCTGACCGACTGGGTCGTGCGGACGCTCATCGACCGGCTGCCCGAAGGCGACGCCCGCGGCCCGGCGCTGCGCGAGGCCCATGAAGTCTTCCTGGTCCACCGGGCAGCCCGCCCGGCCGGCGACGACACGGCGTCGAAGGGGCCGCGCATCGCCCTCTTCGCCGCCGTACGGGAGGCGGTCGCCCGACTGACCGGGACGGCTCCGCTCGTCCTCACCGTGGACGACGCCGACCAGGGCGACCCCACCTCACTGGTCTTCCTGCGCCATCTGGTCAAGGCGTGCTCCCAGCTCCCGGTGGTACTGGTGGCCGCCACACGCCGGGGCGAGCCCCCGTACGCCCCTGCCGAGCTGGCCGAACTCCTCCGGGACGCACGGCGGCTGACCCTCGAAGGGCTGTCCGAACAGGAGACCGCCCCCCTGCTCCGCGCCCTGCTGCCCGTCTCGCCGAACCCCGCGACCGTGGCGACGGCGCACCGGCTCACCGTCGGCAACCCCTTTATGCTGCTCCAACTGGCCCGTTGGATCCGGCACACCGGGACGGACGCCACCCACCCGGCGGACCTCGAAGCCGCGGTGCTGCCCGCCGTCGCCGAGCTGGTCACCGGACGCCTCGACCGGATCGCCCCCGGCACCGGGGAACTGGCCAAGGCCGTGGCCGTCGCCGTCGCGGGCGGTGACGCGGGCGCCGACCCACTGCTGGTGGCACATCTCGGCGGACTGGCGCTCGGCGACACCCTCACCGCGTCCGACCTGCTCGTCCGGATGCGGTTCGCGGCCGACGACAACACCCTCCGGCTGCGGCACCCGATCGTACGGAATGCCCTGATCGGCGGGATGACCCTGATGGCACGCAACGCGGCCCACCTGGCCGCCGCCACCTATCTGCACGAACGGCACGCCCCCGTCGAGCGGATCGCCGGCCATCTCATCGCCTCCCCGGTGCCGTTGGCCGGCTCCTGGCCGACCGCGGTGCTGCTGCGCGCCGCCCGGTCCGCCAAGGACGCCGGCGACGACGCCACCGCCGCGCGCTGTCTGGAACACGCCGTCCAAGTCGCCTCCGGCGACGAACTCCGCGAGGCGGTGCCCGCGCTCGCCGACATCCGCGTCCGGGCCGACCGGGTCCGCGGGCTCGACGCGGCGGTCGCCACCCTCGCCACCACGGCCGACCCGGTCACCCGGGACCGACTCCTCGGCCGGATCGGCTGCGCCCTGTACGGCTCGGAGTCCACCGAGGACGAGGACCGGGTGCTGGAGTCGGTCGGGGCGGCCGTCGTCGGGACGGATGTCGCCGGATGGCCCGCGCTGCACCGGCTGCTCTCCCAACTGTTCGACTGCCCACCCGTACTGACGGTCCACGCCCTCGACGAATTAGTCGGTCGCCCGCTGCCGGACCAACCCCGCGGTACGGAGGGGCTGCGCGCCACCGTGACCGCCGTGGGCGCCCTCTGTCTGCACCTCACCGGCGACGATCCGGAGGAGGCCGTACGCCGCGCGCGATGGGCGCTCGACCGGGACATCGACGAACTCTCCCCGCACCCACTGGCCCTGGTCCACGCCCTGAGCGTGCTGGCGGAGAACGGGCACCACGACGAGGCCGCCACCCGACTGCGCCGGCACGAGGGACCGCCGCACGCGTGGGGGCACCCCCTGCACCGGGCGCTGCTGCTGTCCGTGGAGGCGCGGATCGCGCTGGCGGGCGGCGCGCTGGAGACGGCCCGGCAGCAACTGGACGACTGCCTGGCCGGACTGGTCCGGCACGGGCCGGGGCTGGGCAAGCCGGTCCGCGTGATCGCGGCGGGACTGCTGGCCCACGTACTGATCAGCCAGGGCGACAACAGCCGGGCCCGGACGGTGCTGCGCCGCCACCGGTGCATGGGAGACCTGCCGCCGGGCTGGTGCTACCGGGATGCGCTGCTCGCCCGCGCCCGGCTGCGGGCGGCCGACGGCGATCTGCCGGGGTCCGCCGCCGACCTCGCGGAGCTGCGCGACCGGAACGAGACCGCCGGGGTCCGAACGACCTCGTCGGCCGCATGGCGGATGTACGGCGTCGGACTGCTCCATCAGACGGGCGTCGTCGAGGAGGCCAGAAGACTCGCCTGGCAACAACTGCGGTTCGCCGACAGCACCGGCTCCCCCAGGGAACGCGGCCGGGCCCTGCGGGTACTGGGCTCGGCACTGGGCGGGTCCAAGGGAGAGGGGCTGCTGCGGGAATCGGCCCGGCTGCTGGAGACCCAGCCCGGAGAGATGGACCTGGCGTACGCGCTGGGCGATCTGGGCCGGCTGCTCACCCGGCGCAACCGGCCGGACGAAGCGGTCGTCACCCTCACCGAGGCCGTCCGACTGGCCGGCCGGTGCGGCGCGCAACCGCTGGTCGACGGCGGCCGGCAGCAACTGGCCGCGGCGGACGAACGCGCCCCGCAGAGCCTCGCGCTGCGCGGGGTGCTGGCGCTCACCGCGCGCGAGCGACAGATCCTGATCGACGCGATGCGGGGGCTGACGAACGAACGCATCGCGACCCTCCTGAGGATCACCCGCCGCACCGTGGAACTGCATCTGTCCAGCGCCTACCGCAAGCTCGGCATCAGCGGCCGCCGTGACTTCCCCGAGGTGTTCCGCAACCCCGGGCTGTGGGCGCTGCTCACCGACGGCGCCCCCATCGTCCGCCAGGGCGCCTCCTCCGCCGCCTAGGGTCTCGTCAAGAGAGGCCCTAGGCGCCGCCGCTCCGCTCCCCCCGGTGGTGCTCCGTACGGCAGCCGGGGGGAGTCCTCCGAACCCGGTGTCTCGGAACCCGTGGTGCCGTCTCTCGGCCCGGGGCCGGGGCGCCTTCGGCACGGGTCCGTGATGTGCGGCCGGGGCCCCGGCCAGCACGATGGGCGGACACGCCGGCCGGGCGGGTGTCCGCGGCGTCCGATGATGTGGCCGTAGCCGGAGGTTTCCGATGGAGCCGAGCACCAACAACACGAAGCCGAATGATGGCACCGACCCGTTCACGACCGTGGTCGTGCTCTCCGGGGGGATGGACTCGACCACCCTGATGGCACACTACGCGGCCCTGGGGTGCGATCTGGTCGCGGTGACCGTGGATTACGGGCAGCGCCACCGGAAGGAGATCGACGCGGCGCGGTGGATCGCGGACCACTACGGCGCCACGCACCATGTGGTGGACCTCAGTGGGCTCGGCGCGGTGCTCGGCGGGTCCGCCCTGACCGACGACAGCGTGGCGGTGCCCGACGGGCACTACGCGGAGCAGTCGATGCGCGCCACCGTCGTACCGAACCGGAACGCGGTGCTGGCCAATGTGGCCGTCTCGGTGGGGGTGGCGCACCGGGCCGGGGTGGTGGCGCTCGGGATGCACGCGGGGGACCACTTCATCTATCCCGACTGCCGGCCGGAGTTCCATGAGGCCCTGCGGCAGTTGGTGAAGGTGGCCAACGAGGGCTTCCCCACCCCTTCCGTGGAGGCGCCGTTCATCACCTGGTCCAAGGCGGACATCGCCCGGCACGGCTCCCGCCTCGGCGCCCCGCTGGCGGACAGTTGGTCCTGCTACAAGGGCGGCGACCGGCATTGCGGCACCTGTGGGACCTGCTACGAGCGGCGCGAGGCGTTCCAGGTGGCGGGGGTCGTCGATCCGACGGACTATCTGGACGATGTGACCCGATTCGCGGCCCCCTGACGAGAGGGGGGCCGAAGGGGCCGTGGCCCGGTGAAAACCACCCCCGGGCCACGGCCCCGCCAGCTCCGTCAGTCCTGCCGGCCCCGCCAGCCCCGCGGGCCTCCGTCACCGATCCGCCTCACCGGCCGTCCCCCCGTCGACCGGGACCGCCCGTACCCCCTTCCCGGTGCCGAGGACCAGTCCGGCGAGGCCGGCGACCGACGGCAGGATCAGATCGGGTCCCTCTGGCGGGGCGGCGGGCAGCGCGGCGCCGTTCCCCGTCCGTACACCGATGACGGTGGCGTTCAGCCGGCGTCCCAGCAGGACGTCGGCCGGGGTGTCACCGACCACGAACAGCCGATCGCCCGTACGGTGCCCGACCTGGTCCAGCGCCCCGCGCGCGAGCACGGTCTTGGCGTCGGCGTCGGACAGCCCCACGCTGTCGCCGGGGAGGTCGTCCCGGGTGACGACCTCCCCGAAGCACTCCGCCACGCCGTAGCCGCGCAGCAGTTCCCGGGTCTGCTCCGTGCCGATCCACGAACTGACCAGCGCGAGCCGCACCCCCGCACCGGCCAGCGCGGTCAGCGCCGGTACCGCGCCGTCGTAGAGGGTGCCGTGCGGCATGTAGCGGCGGACCACGTCGTCCACCCGGTCGCGCACCCGCACTCCGCCGATCCGCAGCCGGCCGCTGGTGATCGACGTCCAGTAGGCGTATCCGACGATCTCCTCCCGGGGCGGCGGATCGGCCCGTGCCGCACGGTGCAGATCCACCACGAAGCGGTGGAACATCTCGTAGAAGTCGAGCAGTGTGCCGTCGCGGTCCAGTACGACGGTGGTGCCCGCGCTCACCGCGGCCCGTCGACGGCGGTCGACGCCTCGTCCGCGCCCGGCGGTCGCTCCCACGGGAAGACGGTCCAGTCGTCCACCTCCACGGCCTGGAAGTCCGGCCGCCCCCGCGAGCCCACGTTGCGGACCACGACCGCCGACCGCACTTCGGCGGCACCGAGCCCGCGCACGGTCTCGACGGCCAGTGCCATCGTGCCGCCGTCCCCCATGATGTCGTCGACGATCAGCACCCGCTCGCCGGTCAGCGGCCGTTCCGGCACCACGTAGTCGAGGACCGCCGGGCCCCGCTCGCTGTAGCGGGAGTTACTGGTGTTGCGGGGAATGCCGAGGATTCGGAAATCGGTCACATCCAGCAGGTTAGAGAGTGCGACGGCGGGTGGCAGGCCACCACGCGCGATGCCCACGATGACGGTCGGCGCGAAGCCGCTGTCGCGGACGTCCCGGGCGATCCCGTCGAGCATCCGGCCCGCCTCGGCCCAGCCGATGGTGAGCAGCCTCCGTCGCCGCCAGGTGGGGAGCGTGTTCACCGGGTGCCTCCTCGGACCGTCCACCGGTCGATGATGTCGTCGCTGCCGGGACCCGTGCCGATGAGATCCACCGGCCGCCCCAGGTTCCGTTCGATGAGCCGTACGAACGAATCCGCCTCCTTCGGCAGCCGGTCGCTCCGGGCGCCGAAGGCGGCGGGGTCCACCTGGTCGAGAAAGGTGAGCGCGATACGGGAGGGGCGGTTGATCCGGACCGCCTCCCGCGCGAGATCCAGATCGAAGGTCCCGGTCCGCCGCCGCCGACCGGTGACGGTCCCGAACTCCACGATGCCCCGCCGCTCCGCCTCCTCCTCCGGCATCTCGGTCGGGAACGGGCCCGCGCCCACGCGGGTCGGGAACGCCCGGAAGACCAGCACCACCTCGTCGACCGCGAGCGGTCCGAGCCCCGCGTCGGCGGCGGCCGTGCTCGCGGTGGAGTCCTTGCCGACGGCGTACGGATAGCTCCCGTACAGCACCGAGAGACCGAACCCGTTGGTGCCCTCGACCTGCACCCCGTCACCGGCGTCCACGGCCCGGTTGACCTCGGCGGCCACATCGGCCAGATACGGGGCCAGCTCGGGCACGTCCTCCGCGCGGCGGGCCGACCGCATGGCCCGCGCGGCGAGCGCCGGACCGTGCCCGCTGCCGGTGCTGCGCACCTTCTCCCGCAGTCCGGCGTCGGCCTGCTCCGCCGCCAGATGCTCCGGGTCGATGACACTGGCCCGGTAGTCCACCCCGACCCGGTCGGCCACCCCCGTCTCTTTGATCTCCCGCAGGAGTACCTCGGGCCGTACGAGCACCCCGGCGCCGAGCAGCAACCGCGTCCGGGGGTTGACCACGGCGCTCGGCACCTGCCGCAGCCGCAGGGTCCGCCCGCAGTGGACGACGGTGTGCCCGGCGCCGGGTCCGAGGCCCGCCCGGACCGCGACGCCCGGGTCGTCGCGCAGTGCCAGATAGCTGGAGATCTTGCCCTTCGCCTCGTCGCCCCACTGGCCGCCGACCACGATCACACAGCTCATGTCCGCTCCTTCCGTGCCGTGTTCATTCCGTGTCCGCTCCTCGCCGATCTCGTCATGTCCGCGCTCCCACCGCCGTCGGCGTGCCGGGGCGGAGCGCCCCGACGGCGCGTTCGACCGTCTCGCGGGCGAGCTCCGCGCTGGCGCCGACGTCCGCTCCCGGCGCCGCCAGCGCGGCGAGTTCCCGCGCCGGGACCACCGCGACGACCCGGGGGTCGTCCGCCAGCACCTCCAGCAGATCGCGGCGGTCGGCGGCGGCGACCGCGCTGGCCTCCTGGAGCAGCCGGTAGCCCGCCAGCCGGTCCATGCCCCGGTCGACCAGGGCGAGCAGCACCGCCTCACTCAGGTGGGCATGGCGGGAGAGGGCCAGATTCGCCGTCATCCGCTCCGGGAAGACCCGCAGGTCCATGACCACGTCGGTGGCGCACGTCAGCATCTCGTCCAGCAGCACACTCGCCTCGGGCAGGGTGAACCGCTCGTTGGCGGAGTTGGCGAGGTCCCGTTCGTGCCAGGTCACCACGTTCTCCAGGGCGGGGCCCACCAGGGAGCGCACCAGCCGGGCCAGCGAGCAGATCCGCTCACAGCGCACCGGGTTGCGCTTGTGCGGCATGGCCGAACTGCCGATCTGACCACCCTCCGCGAACGATTCGGCGACCTCGCCGATCTCGGTCCGCTGAAGATTGCGGATCTCGGTGGCCAGGTTCTCCAGACAGGCGGCGGTCAGCGCGGTCCAGAGGACGAACTCCGCGATCCGGTCCCGGGCCACCGCCTGTGCGCAGATCTGGGGCGCGGGCAGTCCGAGCAGCTCCAGCGCGTCGCGCTGCACCCGGGGGCCGAGCGGCCCCAGCCCCCCGAGGGTGCCGACCGCGCCCGCCACCTTGCCCATCACGGCGCGGCCCCGCAGCTCGTCCAGCCGGGCCAGACAGCGGGTCAGTTGATCCAGTACGACGGCCAGTTTGAACCCGAGGGTGACGGGCTGGGCGTGCTGCCCGTGGGTGCGGCCGATCATCACCCGGTCCCCGTCCCCCTCGATCCGGCCGCGCAGGGCCGCCATCAGACCGGTCAGCCGGGTGCGCAGGACGGCGACCGCGCCGTCGAGCTGGAGGGCCAGCGTGGTGTCCAGGACATCGCTGCTGGTGGCGCCGTGGTGTACATACCGCCCGTACGCGCTGTCGCAGCGCTCGCTGAACTCCCGTACCACGGCGAAGAGTTCATGGCGGCTCGTCTTCTCGATCCGGGCGACGGCGGCCAGGTCGGGCACATGCTCCCGGGCCCGCCGGGCGATGTGCCGGGCGGCCTCCGGCGGGATCACACCGTGCCGCCCCTGCGCCTCCGCCAGCGCGCCCTCGACCCGGATGAAGAGGGCGTAGCGGGCCCGGTCGGTGAAGAGGGACCGGATTTCCTCCGTGCCGTACCTGCCGCTGTCCAGGGGAGTCGTCATCCGCTGGTCTCCACCGAGTAGTCCAGCGGCACTTGGTCGGCGCGGTGCAGCGCGTGCGGCCGGCTTTCGGCCGCGCCGGCCGGGGTGACCCGGATGAACTCGGCCCGCTCGCGCAGTTCGGCGAGGGTGTGCGCGCCGGAGTAGCTCATCCCGGAGCGCAGTCCGCCGAGGAACGGCCGGAGGGTGGCCGCGAGCGTGCCCGTGTAGGTGAAGGTCGCCTCGACGCCCTCCGGGGTGTACGCATCCAGCTCGGCGCGGCTGACCTTCTCGCCGCGCGCCCGTTTGAGGGTGAGCCGCATCCCGAAGGTCACGAACCCCGTACTGACCTTGACCCGTTCGCCCTGGTACTCGACCAGCCTGGCCTCGCTCTCGTCGGCGCCGGCCAGCGCACTGCCCAGCATCACCGCGTGCGCCCCGGCCGCCAGCGCCTTGACGATGTCGCCGGGGGCCTTGATCCCCCCGTCGGCGATCACCGGGACGCCGCTGCCGGCCGCCTCCGCCGCGCAGTCGAGTACGGCGGTGAGCTGGGGCACCCCGCTGCCCGCGACGATCCGGGTGGTGCAGATGCCGCCGGGTCCGATGCCCACCTTCACGGCGTCGGCACCCGCGTCGATCAGGTCCCGGGTCCCGGCGGCGGTGGCGACGTTCCCGGCGATCAGCCCGGTGTCCGGGAACCGGGCGCGCAACTCCGCGACCGCCTTGACCACGTAGTCGGCGTGGCCGTGCGCCACATCGGTCACCAGCAGATCGGCGCCGGCCGCCACCAGCAGGGCGGCCCGCTCCAGGTAGTCGTCGGTGACGCCGACGGCGGCGGCGACCCGCAGCCGTCCCGCCGCGTCGAGCGTGGCGCCGGCCGCCGCCCCGTCGGCGCCTTCCCCGCTGGGGGCCGCCCCGTCCGTCACGGCGGCGGCCTTGACGGCGGCGATCTCCGCGGCCTGGGTCTGCGCGGTCTGCATCCGGTGCACCACGCCGAGGCCGCCGAGACGCGCCATCGCCGCCGCCATCCTGGCCCCGGTGCACCAGGGGGTGTTGGCGGACAGCACCGGGACGTGCAGTTCGACACCGGCTCCGAGCCCGGTGGTCAGCCGGGTCGCCGAGCGGCTCACCACCGAGGTGCGCCGGGGTACGAGCAGGACATCGTCCAGGCTGAGCCCGGTACGGATCTCAGGGGGTGCCATGCGGGACTCCTCGATGGAGGGCGTGGGCGGATGCGATGGGTGGGGCGGATGCGATGGGTGGGGCGGGTGTGAGGGGTGTGAGGGGTGTGAGCCCGACCGGGCCACCCGGTCCGGTGGCGGGACCCGGCTCACCGGCGCCCCGGGAAGACGGTCGTCACCAACTCCTGACGGGCCGGCCCGTACTCGTTGAATATCCCGTTGAAGACCGAGGACGTCATCAGCGCCGGGGTGCGGATGCCGCGCATGCTCATGCACAGGTGCTCGCCCTGGGCGATCACCGCCACATCGTCCGAGCCGGTCACCGCCGTGATCTCGTCCGCGATGTCCCGGACCAGGCGCTCCTGCACCTGGAGCCGGTGGGCGTGCCGGTGCGCGATCCGGGCGAACTTCGACAGGCCCAGCACATCGCCGCGCGGCCGGTAGGCGATCGTCACGGTGCAGGAGAACGGCAGCAGATGGTGTTCGCACAGCGACCACAGATTGATGTCGGAGACCATCACGATCTGCCCCTGGGTGCGGAGCGGGAAGAGCGTGCCGACCTCGCCGGGGTCGTAGCCGCTGAACTCCCTCCACCAGCGCGCGAACCGGGCCGGTGTCTCCTTGAGGCCCTCCCGGTCCGGGTCCTCGCCGATCTCCACGAGCAGTCGGCGGGCCACCTCCTCCAGGGGGTCGGGGAGCCCCGCAGCATCCTCGTCCAGAACTTCGACCACTGATTCCGTCACGTCATACGCCTCTCTTGTCGCCCCAGACGGCGACATGCAATCGGGTGGTCAGATTCCAGCCCCTGGCGATGACGTCGTCACCGAGCGCCGCCAGATGCCGGTTCGTCTCCTCGGACGTCTGGCCCTCCGGCATGACCCAGACCGGGGTGGTGCCGTAGTGGTTCACGTGGTCCGCGACCTCGTCCAGATCGGCCCGGGTCCGGCAGACGTACTTGAACACCGTCCCGGGCACGGCCGCGAGCGCGATCAGTGCCTCGGGCACGATCCGCCGTTCCTCCCGGTCGCCCGAGTGCGCCAGCTTGGGCGAGATGTTGAACCGCACTCCCGTCGCGATGAGTTCGGAGCGGGGCACGATCGTCCCGTTGCTCTCGATCTCGACCCGGTGGCCGGTGGCCACCAGCGCCCGGATCAGCGGCACCAGCCGCGTCTGCTGGGAGAGCGGCTCCCCGCCGGAGATCACGATCAGCGGGACGTTGTAGGAACGCAGTTGCTCGAACACCTCGTGCCAGGGCGTCGGATGCAGTTCATCGCGGGGGTTGTAGGCCCGCCGACCGTCACTGACCCCGGTCCAGTCCCAGGTGTACGGGGTGTCGCACCAGCGGCACGACAGATTGCAGCCGCCGAGCCGGAGGAACGCGCACCGCTGGCCCGCCGACGGTCCTTCTCCCTGGACGGCCCTCAGGTGGGGCCGAAGATCTCGTTCACGACGAGCTTCGAACCCACAGCGGCATCACCTCCTCCGATGCCGAGCGTCGTCCGCCCGGTCACGGCCGGTACTCCGCCCAGGTCTTGGCCGTCTCGCTGACCCGGACCGAGCTCAGCTCCGGGTAGTGCGGCAGCCAGCGTTCGAAGAGCCACCGCGACAGGTTCTCCGCCGTGGGGTTGACGCCCACCAGCAGATCGTTGAGGTGCCGGTGGTCGACATCGTTGTCGAGCCATTTGCCGAAGTCGCCCAGCTCGCCGTAGTCGCGGACGAACCCGATCGCGTCCAGTCCGTCACCGGCCGCCGAGAGCTCCAGCTCGACCACGTAGTTGTGCCCGTGCAGCCGGCCGCACGGATGCTCCGCCGCCAGCCCGCCGAGCCGGTGGCTGGCGGAGAAGTGGAACTCCTTGCTGATCCTGAATCCCATGTCGTACCTCCCGCGTTCATCGTGCGCGGGCCGCGGTCCGCCGCACATCACGGCAGTGACCGTGGTAAGCGGAGGGACGGCACCGAGAAGCGGCACCCGTCCATGCCGAAGGAGTGCGTCGGAGCCCGCCCCGGCAGCCGGTGTCCGGACCGCCGACAGCGCGCGTTCCGACCGCGCCGGTGGTACGCGCCGCCGACCGGGGAGGGGATCGGAGGGCCCGGAGCCGCCCTCCGTGCGGGACGGTGAAAGCGGGACCAAAGGCCCCTGGACTCTTCGACCCGGAGAGTTACAGTGAGCTATGAAGATCCTGATCAGTGCCGATATGGAAGGCGCCACCGGTGTCACCTGGCCGGCCGACGTACTGCCGGGCACACCCCAGTGGGAGCGCTGCCGGCATCTGTTCACCTCCGATGTGAACGCGGCGGCGTTGGGCTTCTTCGACGGCGGCGCCGACGCCGTCCTCATCAACGAGGCGCACTGGACCATGCGCAATCTGCTCCTTGAGCAGTTGGACGAGCGGGTGGAGATGCTCACCGGCAAGCACAAGGCGCTCTCCATGGTCGAAGGCGTCCAGCACGGCGACGTCGACGGGATCGCCTTCATCGGCTACCACACCGGCGCCGGCGATGAGGGCGTCCTCGCCCACACCTACCTGGCCAACTCCATCACCGGCGTCTGGCTGAACGGCACCCGCGCGAGCGAGGGCCTGCTGAACGCCCATGTGGTCGCCGAGTACGGCGTGCCCGTCGTCTTGGTCACCGGGGACGATCTGACCTGCGTCGACGCCGACGGGTACGCCCCGGACGCCCGCAAGGTCGCGGTCAAGGACCATGTGTCGCGGTACGCGGCGGTGTGCCGGACCCCCACCCGTACCGCCGCCGACATCCGCGCCGCGGCCCGGGAGGCCACCGCGCTCGCCGTCCGGTACGAACCGGTGGACGGCGGGCCGTTCACCGTGGAGCTGGAGTTCGACGCGGAGCACCTCGCCGCCGCGGCCACCGTCGTGCCCGGAGTCGGCAGGGGCGGCGGCGAACGGCGGATCACCTATCTCAGCACGACCATGTACGAGGCCATTCGGACCTTCAAAGCGGTCACGACGATCGTCTCGGCGGCAGTGGAGGAACAGTATGGCTGATGTGACAGCGCCCGGGGGCCGTACGGTGCCCCCCGGCGGACGCGATGGATCGACCCCCGTCGACGCCGTGGCCCTCGACGAGGTGGTGACCTTCACCTCCGAGCTGATCCGGATCGACACGACCAACCGGGGCGGCGGGGACTGCCGGGAGCGGCCCGCCGCCGAGTACGCGGCGGAGCGGCTGGCGGCGGCCGGACTGGAACCCACCCTGCTGGAGCGCACCCCCGGCCGTACCAATGTCGTCGCCCGGATCGAGGGCACCGACCCCTCCGCCGAAGCCCTGCTGGTCCACGGCCATCTCGACGTCGTGCCCGCCGAGGCCGCCGACTGGTCGACGCACCCCTTCTCCGGTGAGGTCCGCGACGGCGTCGTCTGGGGCCGGGGCGCCGTGGACATGAAGAACATGGACGCGATGATCCTCGCGGTCGTCCGGGCCTGGGCGCGCGCCGGCGTCCGCCCCCGGCGCGATATCGTCATCGCCTTCACCGCCGACGAGGAGGCCAGCGCCGCCGACGGCTCCGGATTCCTCGCGGACGAGCACCCCGGCCTCTTCGAGGGGTGTACGGAGGGCATCAGCGAGTCGGGTGCCTTCACCTTCCACGCCGGACCCGGGCTGACGCTCTACCCGATCGGGGCCGGCGAGCGCGGCACCGCCTGGCTCGAACTCACCGCCCACGGCCGGGCCGGTCACGGCTCCAAGGTCAACCGGAACAACGCGGTCAGCGCGCTCGCCGGCGCCGTCGCCAGGATCGGTGAGCACGACTGGCCGGTGCGGCTCACCCCCACCGTCCGCGCCGCCCTCGGTGAACTGGCCAGGCTGCACGGCCTCGACATCGACGCGCAGGCGCCCGACCTCGACGTGGACGCGCTGATCAACAAGCTCGGCCCGGCCGCCGCCCTGGTGGAGCCGACCGTCCGCAACAGCACCAACCCGACCATGCTCGACGCCGGCTACAAGGTCAATGTGATCCCGGGGCACGCCACGGCCTTCATCGACGGCCGGATGATGCCCGGCGCCGAGGACGAGTTCCAGGCGACGATCGACCGCCTCACCGGCCCCGACGTGGACTGGAAGTTCCACCACCGCGAGGTGCCGCTCCAGGCCCCCGTCGACTCACCGACCTTCGCCAAGCTCCGCGCCGCCGTCGAGCGCTTCGCCCCGGAGGGCCATGTCGTGCCCTACTGCATGGCCGGGGGCACCGACGCCAAGCAGTTCTCCCGCCTGGGGATCACCGGCTACGGCTTCGCACCGCTGAAGCTGCCCGTCGGCTTCGACTACGCGGCGATGTTCCACGGCGTCGACGAACGCGTCCCGGTCGAGGCGCTGCACTTCGGTGTCGACGTCCTCGACCACTATCTGCGGTCCGCGTGACCACCCGGTCCACGTGACCACCTGGTTCGCCGGGACCATCCAGCTCACCGAGACCACCGAGACCACCGAGACCACCGAGAACACTCAGCTCACCGAGGGGGAGCGGTACATGGTCAGCACGGGCGCCTACGGCACCTGGCCGTCACCGATCGACGCGGCGCTCGCCGCATCGCACGACGGCCGGCCCGATTTCCTGGGCACGGTCGGCGACGAGGTGTGGTGGACCGCCCCGCGCCCGACCGAGGGCGGCCGGCGCGCCCTCATCCGGGGCCGCGCCGACGGCCGCGAGGAGTCGCTGCTCCCCGCCCCTTGGAACGTGCGCAGCCGCGTCATCGAGTACGGGGGACACCCCTGGGCGGGCACGGTCCGCGGCGACGGCACGCCGTTCGTCGTCTTCGTCCACTTCCCCGACCAGCGGCTGTACGGGTACGAGCCGGACACCCCCGGCGCCGTGCCGTACCCCCTCACCCCCCTCTCCCCGACCGGCGACGGGCTGCGCTGGGCCGACTTCCGGATCGTCACGGACCGGCACGAGGTGTGGTGTGTGCTGGAGGAGTTCACCGGGGACTCCCCCACGGACGTCCGCCGGGTGGTCGCCGCCGTCCCGCTGGACGGTTCGGCGGCCGATGACCGCTCCGCCGTACGGGAACTCTCCGACGACCGGCACCGGTTCGTCACCGGTCCCCGGCTCTCCCCGGACGGCCGGTACGCCGCCTGGATCGGCTGGGACCACCCCCGGATGCCGTGGGACGGCACCGAAGTGCTGCTCGGCGAGGTGACCGGCGACGGGCCGTTCACCGGGGTACGGCGGATCGCCGGGGGAGCGGACGTCTCGGTCTGCCAGCTCGACTGGGCCCCCGACGGCTCGCTGATCCTGCTCTCCGACCTGGACGGCTGGTGGGAACCCCGGCGGCTGGTGCCCGGGACGGGCGACGACCGCGGGGTCCCGCTCTGCCCCGGCCGGGACGAAGAGTTCGGCGGACCGCTCTGGAAGATCGGCCTCCAGTGGTGCCATCCGCTGGCCGACGGACTGATCGCCGTGATCCACGGCAGGGGCACCACCACCCTCGGCATCCTCGACCCCGCGACCGGTGAGGTCGTCGACGCGGTCGGCCCCTGGACGGAGTGGGCGCCCACCCTCGCCGTCCAGGGCGAGCGCGTCTTCGGGGTGGCGGCGGGCCCCCGCAGCGGTTACGAGATCGTCGAGCTGGACACCCGTACCGGCCACACCCGGGTCGTCGGCTCGGCCCACCACGACGCGGTCGACCCGGCGTACTACCCGCCCTCCCGGTCCCGGGTCTTCACCGCCCCCGGCGGGCGGGAGGTGCACGCCCATATCCATCCGCCGCACCACCCCGACCTGACCGCGCCCGACGGCGAGCTGCCGCCGTTCGTGATCTGGGCGCACGGCGGCCCCACCGGACACTCCCCGCTCGTGCTCGATCTGGAGATCGCCTACTTCACCTCGCGCGGCATCGGCGTCGCCGAGGTCAACTACGGGGGCTCCACCGGATACGGGCGGGAGTACCGCGAGCGGTTGCGCGAACAGTGGGGTGTCGTGGACGTCGAGGACTGCGCCGCCGTCGCGCGGGCGCTCGCCACCGAGGGCAGTGCGGACCCGGCGCGGCTGGCGATCCGGGGCGGCAGCGCCGGAGGCTGGACCGCGGCCGCCTCGCTCACCACCACCGACGTCTACGCCTGCGGCACCATCATCTTCCCCGTACTGGATCTGCTGGGCTGGGCCACGGACGGCACCCACGACTTCGAGTCCCAGTACCTGGAGTCGCTGATCGGACCGCTCGCTGAGGTCCCCGACCGCTACCGCGACCGCTCTCCGATCCACCAGACCGACCGGCTCGATACCCCGTTCCTGCTGCTCCAGGGGCTGGACGACGTGATCTGCCCACCCGCGCAGAGCGAGCGGCTGCTCGCCCGGGTCGCCGGGCGCGGCCTTCCGCACGCGTACATCGCCTTCGCCGGCGAGGGCCACGGCTTCCGGCGCGCGGACACCATGATCCGCGCCCTGGAGACCGAACTCTCCCTCTACGCGCAGACCTTCGGGGTCGCCCGCCCCGACATCCCGCCGCTGGAGCTGACGGTATGACCCCCGCGCCGCTGCCCCTCACTCCGCTGACCCGTCCCCATCGGCTGCGACCGGGCGCCCGGGTCGCGATCGTCGCCCCCTGCGGGCCCGTACCCGACGACCGGTTGGACGAGGGGCTGGCCATCCTGCGCGGCTGGGACCTCGATCCCGTCGTGATGCCGCATGTGCGCGGACGGCACCCCGGGTTCGGCTATCTGTCGGCCTCCGACGACGACCGTGCGCGGGACCTGACCGACGCCTGGTGCGATCCGGCCGTCTCCGCCGTCATCTGCGCCCGCGGCGGCTACGGCGCCCAGCGGATGGTCGACCTGGTCGACTGGACCGCGATCCGGGCGGCCGGGCCGAAGGTGTTCGTCGGCTACAGCGATGTCACCGCCCTGCACGAGGCGTTCGCCACCCGGGTGGGACTCGCCACCCTGCACGGACCGATGCCCGGCGCGGCCACCTTCATCGAGGACGAGGCCACCAGGGAGTCGCTGCGGGCCACCCTCTTCGAGCCCGATTCGGTGCGCTCCCTCGGGCTGCCGACGGCCCGTGCGATGGTCCCCGGCCGGGCCGTGGGCGTCACCCTCGGTGGCTGCGTCAGCCTCCTCGCTGCCGATCTGGGCACCCCGCACGCGCGGCCGTCCGCCCGCGGCGGGCTGCTGCTGCTGGAGGACGTGGGGGAGGAGGACTACCGCCTCGACCGGATCCTCACCCAACTGCTGCGCGGCGGCTGGCTGGACGGGGTCGCCGGCATCGCGCTCGGCTCCTGGGCGGAGTGCGGACCGTACGACCGGGTACGGGCGGTGCTGCTGGACCGGCTCGGCGGGCTCGGGGTCCCGGTCGTGGAGGAGTTGGGGTTCGGCCACTGCGCCACGACCCTGACGATGCCGCTGGGGGTTCCGGCGGTGCTGGACGCGGACGCGGGGACGCTGACCCTGACGGTGCCGGCGCTGCGCTGACCGGGCGGGGGTGCGGAGCGTCGGTGCGCCGCCGTAGCCATCCCTCGTTCGCCATCGACGATCTGGGCTTCCGACTGGCGCGGACCATCCAAGCACCGACGGACGGAGGACGATGACCTCATCGCGACGGACCATCACCCGGCGCACTCTGCTGGGGACGGCGGCGCTCGTGCTGCTGGCCGGGTGCACGAAGGACACGGAGCCGACATCGGCTGCATCCCCTTCCACCGCCTCCCCTTCCACCGCGGCGCCGTCGCCCCCCGCGCCGTCGGCCGCCGCGCCGTCGGCCGCCGTGGGGGAGGGGCGCCGCCACCGCCGCCTGGTCGAGCTGGAGCGGGAGTTCGGCGCGCGGCTGGGGGTCTACGCCCTCGCCACCGGCACCGGGGTCACCATCGCCCACCGGGCGGACGAACGGTTCGCATTCTGCTCGACGTTCAAGGGGATCGCGGCGGCGGCAGTGCTGCACCACCGCCCGATGTCGTACCTGGACACGGTCGTCCGATACACCGAGGGCGACCTGATGAAACACTCACCCGTCACCCGGCCCAAGCTGGGCACGGGAATGACGATCCGCCAGTTGTGCGACGCCGCGGTCCGTCAGAGCGACGGCACGGCGGGGAACCTCCTGCTCCGTGATCTCGGCGGGCCGGGCCGGCTGACGGCGTACGCGCGGGGCCTCGGCGACACGGTGACCCGGATGGACCGGATCGAACCGGCGATCACGGAAGCCACCCCGGGGGACCCCCGCGACACGACGTCCCCCCGGGCCTTCGGCACCAACTACCGGAAGATCGTGTTGGGGGCCGCCCTGCCGGCCGACAAGCGCGACTTCCTCCGTGACCTGCTGGAGCGCAACACCACCGGGGACCAGCGCATCCGGGCGGGTGTGCCGCGGGGGTGGCGGGTGGCCGACAAGACCGGCACCGGTGACTACGGCACCCTCAACGACATCGCTGTTGTCTGGCCGCCGAAATCCGCGCCGCTCATGATCTCGATCATGTCCAGCAAGGCCACCAAGGACGCCGCTTATCAGCAGGCCCTCATCGCCGAGGCCGCCGCTTACGCCGTGGCCACCCTCACCTGAGCGGGGGGCCTCCCCCGCGACCCGCCCGCCCGGTCGCTGGTCAGACGGCGCGCAGCGCCGCGTACCCCGGCCGGACGACCTCGTCGATCAGTCGCCGGCGCTCCGGCAGCGGTAGGAACGCCGACTCCAGCGCGGCGACCGTGAACTCCTCGAAGACCTCCGGGCCGTAGCCGAACGCCGTCACCAGGTGCTGGAACTCCTGGCTCATCGAGGTGCCGGAGACCAGCCGGTTGTCCGTGTTGAGGGTGACCCGGAAGCCGAGCCGGCGCAGCAGGTCGATGGGGTGCGAGGCGTAGTCCTTGGCCGCGCCGGTCTGCAGGTTGGAGGTCGGGCAGACCTCCAGGGCGATCCGGTTGTCCCTGAGGTAGGAGGCGAGCCCGCCCAGGGTGGCCGTGCCGTCGTCATGGACGGTGATGTCGTCGGTGATGCGCACCCCGTGCCCGATCCGCTCGGCGCCGCAGATCTGCACCGCCTCATGGATCGACTCCGCGCCCACGGCCTCGCCCGCGTGGATCGTGAAGTGGCAGTTGTGCCGCTTCAGGTGCTGGAAGGCGGGCAGGTGGCGGGCGGGCGGATTGCCGATCTCGCCGCCCGCGATGTCGAAGCCGGCCACCCCGCCGTCGCGGTGGGCGACGGTCAGCTCGGCTATCTCCAGGGAGCGGTCGGTGTGCCGCATCCCGGTGAGCAGCGCGCGGACCGTGATCCGGCCACCCGCGCGGCGCTCGCCGGCACGGAAGCCCGCGTTCACCGCGGCCACCACCTCGTCGAGGCTCAGCCCGCGCTCCAGATGCTGTTCGGGGGCGTATCGCACCTCCGCGTAGACCACACCGTCGGCAGCCAGGTCCTCGGCGCACTCGGCGGCGATGCGCTCCAGCGCCTCGGCCGTCTGCATCACGGCGCAGGTGTGCGCGAAGGTCTCCAGATAGCGCTCCAGCGAGCCCGAGTCCGCCGCGTCCCGGAACCAGACCGCCAGCGCGGCCGGGTCCTCGGTGGGGAGGTCGCGATAGCCGTAATCGCGGGCCAGTTCGATGATCGTCGCGGGGCGCAGGCCGCCGTCGAGGTGGTCGTGAAGGACGACCTTGGGCGCGCGGAGGATGTCAGACAAGTGCATACGCCGGGAGTGTACGGCACCCGCGATCGGGGTGCCGTGACGCCCGTCTCGTGCGGCCGGCGAGGTCAGCGGGGGTCGGTACGGTGCCGAGCAGGGGGCCTCAGTTCGACTGGAGCACGGGTAGCGCGGGCGCTCCCGTCGGCAGCATCTGCTTGGCCGCCAGGACCGGGGTGTCCCCGACCCGGACCACCTGGGTGACCAGGACCGCCGGGGTGTCCGGGGCGCGGTCCAACTGCTCCCCGCGCCGCTGCCCCAGCAGGGTCGCGGTCACCCCGCCGTGGCCGGTCAGCGGTACGCCGACGGAGGCCCCCACCAGTACCGCGAGCATCGAACCGCCGGGCGCGCCGGGGGACCGCAGGGCGTCGGCGAACGCCGGATGGGCCCGTTCCAGGACGTCGTCGGGCGCCGCCCACTCCTGGCTGAGCGCCGCCGCCACACCCGCTCCGGCCAGCACTGACTCCCAGAATCGCAGCTCCGCCCCGGCCGGTGCGAGTAGCTGCTGTGTGGTGAAGTCGGTCGGCTCTTCGACGGTGCGCAGCAGGGGACGGACCCGAACCGCCCCCTGCTGCGCACCGTTCGACAGCAACTCCTCCAACGGCCGCAGCCGCTCGTAGCCGCGCTGCGGGGGGCTGTCGTTGACGGTCCGCCCGACCCCGCGCCGTACGGAGAGGAGTCCGTCCTCCTGGAGCAGGAGCAGCGCCTCCCGGAGCGCGGGCCTGCTCACCCCCAGCTCGGTCGCGAGACGGGGCTCCGACGGCAGGGTCGAGCCTGGCGGATAGGTGCCGTCGCGCAGGGCGTCGGCGATCCGCTCGTACAGGACGACGACCGGCCTGCGCTGCTGCCCGCTGACTGCCATGGCTCCTCCTCGGCTGGGAAATCCATCCCCAGCTTGTCAGACAAGAGTGGTGAATGTGTGTCGGTGTGGCCGATGCCTGTCGGTGTTGGTCGGGGTTGGTCGAGGTCGATCCGGGGTTGGTCGGTATCCGTCGGGGCGCCGGCTCTCACCCGTACGGCCCGCTCCATCGCACCCGGGAGGGGACCGCCGTCCATCCTGGTGCCATGAGAGCGAACGATGGGTCGAGAGGGGGGCGGGACGGCCTCCGGGAGTGGTTCACGCCCGGGCGGATCGTGGTCCTGCTGATCACGGTCCTGGCCGTGATCTTCATCTTCGAGAACACCCGGGAGGTCAGGATCCGGCTGCTGATCCCTGAGGTCACCATGCCGCTCTACCTGGCCCTGCTCGCGATGTTCGTCGTCGGCGCACTGTGCGGAGGCTACTTCTTCCGCCGTCGCCGGCCTCGCTGAGCCCCCCGCCGAGGGCGACGGATAGCCTCACCGGATGCCCGAGTCCGCCACGCCTCCCCCCGCCACGCCTTTCCTCGCCACGCCGGAGTCCACTGTGCCGGAGTCCACTGTGCCGGATCCCGCTGTGCCCGGCCCCGCGCCGCTCGCCAGTGGGCCGCGGATCGCGATCCGCCCCTTCACTCACGACGACGGCGACGCGTTCACGGCGGCGGCCCGGCAGAGCGTCGCCCACCACCGGCCCTGGCTCTTCCCGCCCCTCACCACCCAGGAGTACGCCGCCTACGCGGCGAAGCTCATCGAGGACCCCGCGAAGACCGGATTCCTCCTCTGCGAACACCAGCGGGCCGACCGGATCGCCGGCTTCATCACCATCAACAACATCGTCGCGGGCGGCTTCCGCTGCGGGGCGATCGGCTACGGCGCCTTCGCGCACGCCACTGGCCGCGGACTGATGCGCGAGGGCCTCGCCCTGGTGCTGCGCCACGCCTTCGGCCCGCTCGGCCTGCACCGGTTGGAGGCCAACATCCAGCCGGGGAACGCGGCCTCGATCGGACTCGTGCGCGGCGCCGGATTCCGGCTGGAGGGCTTCTCGCCCGACTTCCTCTTCATCGACGGCGCCTGGCGCGACCACGAGCGCTGGGCGATCACCAGCGAGATGGTGACCGGCTGACGGTCGGTGTACCCGGGGGCACCACCAGGCCCGCGCCTGCCTTCCGCGGCTTCGTCGGGCGGGCGTCTCACCACCTCAGGCGGGGGACTTTGCCGAAGACTGACGCCCGGAACCCCTGTTCGGCACGGCGCTGACACTGTTCCATGGTCATCGGGCCGCGGCACCGGAGCCGGCCGGCCCGTCCCGAGGGACGTGAGCGAAGTGAGGTTGCCTTGGCCACCACCGTGCGGCGTACCGTACTGACCCTGCCCGCGGCCCCGGTGGGCCCGGCCAATCCGTTGCCCGCCCTGCGCCCCCTCGGCGAAACGCACTCCTTCGACGAGCTAGACGAGCGCGCCAAGAGGGATCTGCCGCGCGAGATGGCACGGCAGATCGGCTACGAGCCGCTGCGCACCCTGTTGCCCGTACGAGTCCTCGACGGATACGGCCGGGACCGGGTCCCCACCGGCTTCGACGCGATCGTGATCGAGAACGAACGGCTCCGCGCCACCGTCCTCCCGGGCCTCGGCGGCCGTATCCACTCGCTCCACCACAAGCCCACCGGCCGGGAACTCCTCTACCGCAACCCCGTCTTCCAGCCCGCCGACTTCGCGCTCAACGGCGCCTGGTACTCCGGTGGCATCGAGTGGAACATCGGCGCCACCGGCCACACCACGCTCTCCGTGGCCCCCCTGCACGCCGCGATCGTGCCCGCCCCCGACGGCGGCGAGATGGTCCGGCTCTGGGAGTGGGAACGGCTGCGGGACCTGCCGTTCCAGGTCGATCTCTGGCTGCCCGCCGACTCCGACTTCCTGCACGTCGGCGTCCGGATCCGCAATCCGCACGAACGGACGGTACCGGTCTACTGGTGGTCCAACATCGCCGTCGAGGAGCATGAGCGGACCCGGATCATCGCCCCCGCCGACGAGGCGTGGCACTACGGCTACGAACGCACCCTGAACCGGATCCCAGTCCCCGACTACCGGGGCGAGGACCGGACCTACCCGCTGCACGGCGACTACCCCGCCGACTACTTCTACGAAGTGTCCCCGGACGCCCGGAAGTGGATCGCCGCCCTGGACGCGGACGGGCGCGGCCTCGTCCAGACCTCCACCGACGCGCTGCGCGGGCGCAAGCTCTTCACCTGGGGATCGGGACGGGGTGGCCGGCGCTGGCAGCGCTGGCTCACCGAACCGGACACCGTCGGCTACGCCGAGATCCAGGCGGGGATAGCCCGTACCCAACTGGAGCATGTGCGCCTCGACGCGGGCGAGGCGTTCAGCTGGCTGGAGTCGTACGGGCCGCTGGCCGCCGACTCCGGCACGGTGCACGGCGCCAACTGGGCCGCGGCCCGCGCCGAGGTCGAGTCCCGGCTCGCCGCCGCGTTGCCCCGGGAGGCGGTGGACGCGGCCTACGCCGCGTGGCTGCCGTACGCCGACGCCGAACCGGTCCGCACCCTCGCCACCGGCTCCGGCTGGGGCGCCCTCGAAGTGCTGCGCGCCGGGTTCGACCTGCCCGGCACCCCCTTCGCCGAATCGACCCTCGGGGACGAGCAGGAACCCTGGCGTGAGCTGTTGGCCAATGGGGTGCTCCCCGAGCCACGCCGGGTCGCCCCGCCGGGGGCGTCACTGGTCGCCCCGCACTGGCGGGACATGCTGGAGACCGCGCCCGCCGACCCGCTCACCGAGTACCACCTCGGGATCGCCCAGTGGCACGCCGGTGATCTCGCCCAGGCCGTACGGAGCTGGGAGCGCGGCCTCGGGCTCGCGCCGTCCCGCTGGCCGCTGCTGCGCTGCCTGGCCGTCGCCGACGAGGAGGGCGGCAATGGCGAGCGGGCCGCCGTCCGGTATCTGGAGGCGTTCGACGACCTCTGCCAGGAGCGCCGTGACGACGGCGAGGTCTGGACGGCGGCCACCGCCGCCCTGGGCCGGGAGGCCATCGACGCACTGCTGACGGCGGGCCGCGCGGCCGACGCCCGCTCGGTCTGGGCCCGGCTCCGCCCGGCCGTCCAGGCGCGCGGCCGGTTCCGGCTGATCCACGCCAGGCTGCTGCTGGCCGAGGGGAACCGGGAGGAGGCGCGGGCGGTCTTCGACGCGGGGTTCGAGGTCGCGGACCTCCGGGAGGGAGCAGAGATCCTCAACGAGGTGTGGACGGAGCTGACGGACGATCCGCTGCCGGAGGCGTACGAGTACCGGATGCGCCCCGCGTCCTAATGTGTGTCGCGAAAGTCCCCCTGGCCCGCGACCCCCGGCACGCACTCCTCCTCCGCCCTGGGGGCGCGGGAGGCGCCCCCTCGCTGTGTTGTCGGAGTAGGTCCAGTACGAGGACGATCTCCCCCTGGCTTCACCGGGGAGCCTCCACCGCCTTGCGATGCGTTCCCTAGGGAGTGTCTTCACAGTAGCGTCGCCCGCCCGGAGGGCGGGTCTGGCGGGGTCTGGTGCATGGGATCTCCCCAGGCCCCACAGGGCCGAAGCGTGGGGTCTCCCCAGGCCCGCAGGGGCCGAGGGGACGGATCCCAAGGCGGAGGATGGGGGCACCTCCCGGCCGGAGGCTGGGGGAGAGTCAATGCGGTGTATTGGCGACTGACGACAACGCAGGGTGGGGGGTCCCCCAGGCCCGCAGGGCCCAGGGGGCGTGCGGGCCAGGGCACGGCAGACAGACGGGACTTTGAAGACACGACCTAGGCCCTGTGGGGCTTGGGGAGACCCCATACCTCGGCCTGTGGGGCTTGGGGAGGCGTCACGCCTCGGCCCGTGGGCCTGCGGAGGCCCCACGCACCGGACGTCGCAGGCCCGGTCCTGCGGGCGGACGGCGTTACTTCGCAACACGCCTTGCCGTGCCCGCAGGCGTGGGCCTCGGCCCCCCGGACGCCCTTCCGTTCGGCACTCGGGGGCCGGGGAGGCGGGAGGCCCGGGTCCGACGCGTCATTGGGGTTCTTTATCGGGATTCCGTGGAGCGGCGTTATAAGGATTCCTTGGAGTGGCGGGCGGAACGCCTTGGATTGCCCCGGCTCGCGTCTTCCCGCACGCTTCCTCCATGGACTCACCCAGGGACCACTTCTCGCACCAGGTCTGCTACCTCAACACCGCTTCCTACGGACTGCCACCGCGCGCCGCGCACGAGGCCGCGCTGGCGGCCGAACACGCTCGGGCGCTCGGGCGGCTGGACATCGTCGGAGTGGACGCGGCCATCGCCCGTTCCCGGGCCGCCTTCAGCCGGCTGATCGGCCTGCCCGCCAGTCGGGTGGCGATCGGCTCCCAGGTCTCCCAGTCGGTCGGCGTGGTCGCGGCCTCGCTGGCGCAGGGCGCCGAAGTGCTGGTGGTGGACGGCGACTTCACCTCGCTGCTCTTTCCGTTCCTCGTCGCCCAGGAGCGGGGGGTGACCGTCCGTTCCGTCCCGCTGGAGCGGGTCGTCGACGAGGTGCGGCCCGGTACCGATCTGGTGGCGGTCTCGGCGGTCCAGTCGGCCGACGGCGCCATCGCCCCCCTCGACCGACTGCTGGACGCGGCGGCGGTGCACGGTGCCCGCGTGCTCGTCGACGCCACGCAGGCCGTCGGCTGGCTGCCGATCCCGGCCGACCGTATCGACCTGCTGGTCTGCGGCGGTTACAAATGGCTGCTCGGCCCCAGGGGCACGGGCTTTCTCGCCGGGACCGACGAGGCCCTGGCCGAACTGCCTCCGGTGGCGGCCGGATGGTACGCGGGCCAGGACGTCTGGGACAGCATCTACGGGGCCCCGCTGCGGCTCGCCGCCGACGCGCGGCGACACGATCTCTCGCCCGCCTGGAACTCCTGGGCGGGGCAGGCGCCGGCCCTGGAATTCCTCGACGGCTTGGGCGTGCCGCTGATCCATGAGCACAATGTCGCCCTGGCCAACCGGTTCCGGGCCGGGCTCGGGCTGGCGCCGGGAGACTCCGCGATCGTCTCGCTGGAGGTCCCCGACGGCACCGCCGAACGCCTGGCGGCGCACGATGTCGTCGCCGCCGTACGGGCCGGCCGGCTGCGCTGCTCGTTCCACATCTCCACCTCGGAGGAGGATGTGGACCGGGCCCTGGATCTGCTCACCGGCTGAAGCCACGGGCTCCGGCCGGCCCGGGGTCCGTCGGCCCGGGGGTCCGTCGGCCGGGGGGTCCGTCAGACGGTGATCTTGGTGTCCACGTACTCGAAGACCGACCCGTCCGGGTGCACGGCGATCAGATTGCGGCCGGCCGGAGTCGGAATCGGGCCCGCGACGATCTGTGCGCCGCCCGCTGAGAGGGTGGCGTACGCGTCTGTCACGTCCTGCACGGCGATCGTCGCCGTGACCTTGCGCAGCACGTCCAACTCCGCTTCCGGACCGCTCATCAGCAGGAAGCAGCCCACTGCGGCGACGGAGACACCGCCGCGTTCGAAGCGCAGGGGGGTGCTTCCGGTGAGCTGCTCGTAGAAGGCCGTGGCGGCCTCCAGATCGTCGACGCAGATGCGCAGCGTGGTTCCCAGGATCTCCATGGAGGGGAGCCTAGTTGGCCGTGGCGGGCGACGGAATCCGTTCCGGCGAGCGGCGGACAGCCCGACCGTGTGAGGTGCCTGCGGCGGTGGGCGGGGGCGGTGTGCGAGGTGGGCGGGGGCGTCGTACGCGGTCGTGGCGTCGGGCCGGGCTCCCCGCCCCCGCCCACGACCCGACCCGCCGACCCGATCCGGCCGTCCTCTTGCCCGCCCTGCCCCTGCCCGTGTCGGCCCAGGCCCGGAAGGGGTCAGACCCGGCAGAGGAGTTCACCGTGGGGCACTATGAACCAGGCGTCGTCAACGGCGCCCCACTCCCGCCAGCCCGCCGCGATCCCGGCCAGCCGCTCCGCCGTCGCGTGCCCGCCGTCGACCGCCAGTTGTGCGTACCCGGATGCGGTCGTGCGCTCCGCCCACAGGCCGCTCCACCAGGCGCGTTCGTCCGGTGTGGCGTAGCACCAGTTGCTGGTGGTGGCGGTGATGTCGGTGAAACCCGCGCTCCGGGCCCAGGAGAGCAGCCGCCGCCCGGCGTCGGGTTCGCCGCCGTTCGCCCGCGCCACCCGCTCGTACAACTGGAGCCATTCGTCCAGGACCGGCCGCTCCGGGAACCAGGTGAACGCGCCGTAGTCGGCGTCCCGGACGGCGACGACCCCGCCGGGGCGGCAGACGCGCCGCATTTCGCGGAGTGCGTGCACGGGGTCGCCCAGATGCTGGAGCACCTGGTGGGCGTGGACGACGTCGAAGGAATCGTCGGGGAAGTGCAGGGCGTTGGCGTCGGCCACGGCGAAGTCGGTGTTGCCGAGGCCGCGTTCGCGGGCGTGCGCCCTGGCCCGGTCGACGATGTCCGGCGCCCGGTCCACGCCGGTGACCCGGCCATCGGGGACCAGCGCGGCCAGATCGGCGGTGATCGTCCCCGGGCCGCAGCCGATGTCGAGGATCCGCGCGCCGGGCGTCAGTTCGCCGACGAGGTACGCGGCGGAGTTGGCGACCGTCCGCCAGGTGTGCGAGCGCAGTACCGACTCATGGTGTCCGTGCGTGTAGACGGCGGTCTCCTCGCGCATGGGAGGGCTCCCTCTCAGATCCGTGTCGACGATGGGCCCACCCTACGGTCGTGGACCGCATGGTGAGACCCCCGTCTTGAGATACGGACATGAGGCGGAGCCGTGCCACGGTCAGCGCAGGACGCGGGGGCGGTAGACCGTCAGCGCCCCGGCCTCCTTCTCCACCAGTAGCTCCGGGGGCGCCTCGCCCACTTCGCCGTCGTACGCCAGTGGGGTACCGGGCGCCAGGCCGGTGATCCGGATCCGGTGCAACTGCCGGGCCGCGTGGACCGGCGACCGGCTCAGCGGCCCCGCGAGCGCCGCCGCCACCAGCCGCAGACCGGGCCACCGACCGCCGTGCACCACCCGGACGTCCAGCAGACCGTCCGCCAGGTCCTGGCGGTGGCCGGGCGTGGGGCCCATCCGCTGGTAGATCCCGTTCCCGGCGAACAGCAGCCACAGCGGATGCCGGCGACCGTCGACCTCCGCGTCCAGCGGGCGGCCCCGCCGCAGCACCCGTACCGCCGCGAGCACACCGGCGGGCCAGCTCCCGATGCGCGGGGACCAGTGCTCCCGAATGTTCACCAGCTCCGGATAGACCCCCAGGCTGAAGGTGTTGAGGAAGAGCCCGGGGCGGCCGTCGGCGTCGGCCGGGCCCGGGGTGAAACGCCCCAGGTCCACCTGGACCGCCTCGCCGCCGGCGAGGGCCCGGCAGGTGTCCTGGTACGTCTCGATGCCCAGGTCGTAGGCGAAGTGGTTGAACGTGCCCCCGGGGAACACCGCCAGCGGGACCTTCCGTCCAGCGGCGACCGCCGCCACCCGGTTGATCGTGCCGTCGCCACCGATGACACCGAGCGCCAGGCAGCGCTCCGCCGCCTTCTCCGCCGCCGGGCCCAGTTCGCCGGGACCGCACTCCACGATCTCCGCCAGCGGCAGCGCCTCCCGCACCAGCGCCGCCGAGTCCGCCGACCCGGCCCGCTGGTTCACCACGATCACCAGACCCTCCCCGTGCGGCAGCTCGGGAGCCTCCGCACGCGGGAAGGTCGGCGCCGGGAACTGCGATCTCGTCGGCGACAGACCGCGCACCGCGAACGCCGCGATCACCCCGAGGGCCGCGCCCGCCAGCACATCGCTCGGATAGTGCACGCCGGTGTACACCCGCGAGAACGCGACCGAGGCGGCCACCGGCGCGACCACCGCGCCCCAGCCCTTCGACTCCAGGGCGACCCCGGTCGCGAACGCCGCCGCCGACGCGGCGTGCCCCGACGGGAAGGACGTGGTGAACGGCTGCCGCTTGAGCTGCCGTATCACCGGTACGGCGTCGAGCAGCGGACGCGCCCTGCGCACCGACCGCTTGCCCACGGTGTTGATCGCGGCGGACGCCGCCGCCAGCGACGCCACACCACGCACCGCGGCCCGCCGCGACCGGGCGCCCCGCCCGAGCACGGCGACCCCGGCGGCCACACCGAACCAGAGCAGGCCGTGATTGGCGCTACGGCTCAGCCGTGGCAGCACCGGCTCGGCGCCGGGCCACTCATGGGTGGCGACGGCGTCGAAGACGCTCCGGTCCCACCGGCCGAGCAGCCCGGCCACCGCCGAACGCCGGTGCGGATTCCCGTGTGCATACGTAGCTGACATGAGACGCGGGTACCCCGTGCGGAGGGCTGCCACGCAGCCGGGCGCCCATTCGGATATATCGGGCTTCCCGGGTGGTCGGAGCAGCGCGTGCCGAGCCCCGCCGCACCCCCGGCGAACAGGTGTGATTTCCGCTTGATGAACAGGTCCGCGCGCCCTGCCCGCGCGCCGCGCGCCGCCGTTACGATCGCGGACAAGCTCGACCCCGGGGCAACCGCCGTGCCCCGGCCGTCCGTTCGGGCCGCGCCCCGCCGCCGCCGTCGACCTCCGGCCCGGGGCCCCCGCCCGCACGACCCACCCCCGCCAGGAGGCCCCGATGCCCGCTGCGCCCGCCGCCGCTCCCGGTCGCCGTACGCTGCTGAAGCTGCTCGCCGCCGCTCCCGCGGCCACCGCGATCCCGTTCGCCGCCGCCCCACCGGCCCGAGCGACCGCCCGCACCGCCCCCGCCCCCGGCACCGGATCCGCGCCGGGCACCGCTCCCGCGTCCACCCCGCCGTCCGCCCCGGGAATCGCGCCGAGATCCGCGCCGGGAATCGTCAAACCACTACCACCCGAGCTGTTCACCATCCGGGGCACCAACGCCGAGACCAACTTCACCGCGCTGCGCCCCACCGGTCCGCTCACCCCCGCCGACCGCTTCTTCGTCCGCAACCACACCTCCACCCCCAGGATCAGCGAACGCGACTGGAGCCTGACCGTCTGGGGCAGCGGACTGCGCGGTCGCCTCCCGGTCCGGTTCAGCTACGAGCAGCTCCGCTCGTTGCCCTCCGTCACCCGGACCGCCGTGATCGAGTGCGCGGGCAATGGGCGCTCCTTCTTCGCCTCCCAGCAGCGCGAGCCCGTCAGCGGCACCTCCTGGACCCTCGGCGCCATCGGCGCCGCCCGCTGGCGCGGGGTGCGCCTGCGCGACGTACTGCACCGCGCCGGGATCTCCGCCTCCGCCGTGGACGTGATGCCGCGCGGCCTGGACGACGAATTCATCGGCGACGGGGTGAACCACGGCAGGGTGCGCCGCCCGCTGCCCGTGGCCAAGGCCCTGGACGACGTGATCCTGGCGTACGAGATGAACGGCGAGCCCCTCCCGTACGACCACGGCTTCCCGGTCCGGGTCGTCGTCCCGTCCTGGATCGGGATCGCGTCCATCAAATGGGTCGGCGACATCGAGGTCAGCGACACCCCCCTCACATCGCCGTGGAACACCCGCTTCTACCGGCTCTTCGGCAGCGCGTATCCGCCGGGCGGCAGCGAGCCCCTCGGCCGGCAGACCCTCAAGAGCGCGCTGGAACTGCCCCTCGGCGCCACTCTGGAGGCGGGCAGGACCCACCGGCTGACCGGCCGCGCCTGGTCCGCCGCCGCGCCGGTGCGCGAGGTCGGGTTCAGTACCGACGGCGGGGTGAGCTGGCGCCCCGCCCGGCTCTGCGACACCCCCCGGCGGGACGGCTGGGTCCGCTGGACGGCGGAGTGGCGCCCACGCGAAACCGGCCCGGCCGAACTACTGGCCCGCACCACCGACCTCGCGGGCAACACCCAGCCGGCCCGGACGGTCCACAACACCCAGGGCTACCTCTTCGACGCCGTGGTCCGCCACCCGGTCACCGTCGCCTGACCCGGCGCACCGGGCGGCGGCGCGGGAACTTCCGTATAAAGGGATCGCGGGGGATCGCGGGCCGGTACTCGTGGCGGGTGCGGGGGCCGGTGTGCTCCGGAGAGCGGGAGGTGGCGCGATGCGAGGAACCGCGTCCGACGGCCGGGGGACCGTCCACCACGGGCCGGCCGCGCCCGAACCGGGCCTCCCCGTCCTCGAAGACCTCGCCGACGTCGTCGCCGGCGCCGCCCGCTCGGCCCGGGGCGAACCGCCCGGCGGCGGCCCACTGCTCCGGGAGGCGGCCTGCGGCTACTGGTGGCGGCGCGGGCTGACCAGCCGGGCCGACGAGGTCGTCGCCGCCTCCGGGCCGCAGCCCCTGCTCTCCGCCCTGATCGGCGCCTACGGCGGGGACGTGCTGATGCCCCGGCCCTGCCCGGCCGGCTGGGCGCTCCAGGCCAGGCTGCTCGGCCATCCCGCCTACCGGGTGCCCACCCCGGCTGAGTGCGGCGGCGTCCCCGACCCGTACGCCCTGCTGGAGACCGTCCGGCGGGTGCGCGCCGAGGGCGGTGATCCCCGGCTGCTGCTGCTCTCCGTCGCCGACGACCCCACGGCGACCGTCGCGCCGCCGGAAACCCTGCGGGAGGCGTGCGAGGCGGCCGTCGGCGAGGGGCTGCACATCATCAGCGACGAGACCTGGCGTGACACGCTGCACCGGCCGCACGACACCGTGCTGCTCAGCCCGGCCGAGATGTGCCCCGACGACGTCACCGTCGTCAGCGATCTGGCCGGCGCCCTGCTGCCGTCGTCCTGGCCGGTGGCCGTCGCCCGTTTCCCACCGACCGGGGAGAGCGTGGCCCGCCGGGCCCGGACGCTCGACCTGCTGACCGCGCTCGGCGCCGTCGTCGCGGAGCCCGTCGCGGCCGCCGCCGCGTACGCCCTGGACGAACCGGGCCCGGTCGCCCGCCGTACGGAACGGGCGGCGGCACTGCACGGCCGGGTCGCCGCCGCCGTCCACCACACGGTGCTCGCCGCCGGGGGGCTCGCCCGCCCGCCGCAGGCCGGCCGTCACCTCTACGCCGACCTCGGCCCGCTCCGCGCCGGGCTGGCCGAGCGGGGCGTGAGCGACTCCATGGAGCTGGAGGAGTACCTGACGGAACGGCTGGGGACGCCCGTGCCCGGGGGCCACCGGTTCGGGGACGAGCTGGGCGCGCTACGGGTACGGCTGGCGACGGCACCGCTGCTGGGCGCCACCCCGGAGCAGCGCGAGGAGTCCCTCGACGCGCCGGATCCGCTGGAACTGCCCCAGGTGGCGGAGGCGCTGGCGGCGCTGGGAACGGCCCTCGGCGAACTGCGCCAGGGCGTGTCGCGCATATAGCGCCGCCCGCCCGCGGCGCGTCGGGCGCACAGGGCCTCCCCGGGCCCGCAAGAACCTGGCCACGGGGTCCCCCCAGGTCCGGTGGCCGGAGGCGTGGGGTCTCCCGGGCGGAGCAGTGGTCAGGCGCGCCCACCGGGCGCGTCCGAAGACCCCGGCGAACCCGGCGGCCGGTGCCGCAGTCTCCGCCACAGCGCCGGAGCCCCGCTGATCAGCACCGTGAGCCCCACCGCCAACAGCACGCCCTGCCACGGCTCGGCGAACAGCGAACCGCCCAACACCCCGATGAGCTGGTACGTCACCGCCCACGCCAGACAGGCCGGGACATCACCCCGCACGAAGGTCCGCAACGGCATCTCGGACAGCAGACAGGCCAGCATCACCGGTATCCGCCCGGCCGGGATCAGCCGCGAGAGCACCAGCACCGCGATCCCGTGGTCCTCCAGTTTGGCCCTGGCCTGCTCCAGCCGGTCCGGCGCTGCGTGGTCGCGCAGCGAGTTCAGCCAGCGGGAACCGTTCTTGGAGCGCACACCGCGCTGACCGAGCCAGTACAGCGTCACATCCCCGAGGAACGCGGCGAACGCCGCGATCAGGAAGATGAACAGCAGCGTCAGCGGGGACCCCTGGTGGAAGGCGACCACCGTCGCCGAACTCACCACCGCGCCCGTCGGCACCACCGGTACCAGCGCGCCCAGCGCCACCAGCAGGAACAGCGACGGATAGCCGACGGCCTGCTGGGTGGAGTCCGGCGGGAATCCGCCCGCCGCCTCCGACAGGCCACCGATCACGTCCGACAGCAGCGAACTCACCGGGCGGCCTCCGGCCTGAACCGTTCCCCGTGGCCCAGCGGATGCACGGTCACCTCAGGCGCCAGCCGGGCGGCCTGCCGGACGAATTCATCACCCGGCGCGTAGAACTCGTGCGGCCGCACCCCGTCCATCCCGATCGGCCAGTACGTGCCGTAGTGCACCGGCACCGCGGCCCGGGGCCGGAGCGCGGCCAGCGCCTGCGCCGCGCGGCCCGCGTCCAGATGACCGTGCCCGAGGAAGGGGCCCCAGCCGCCCACCGGCAGCAGCGCCACATCGACCTCTCCGACCTCCTCGGCCATCGAGTCGAAGAGCCCCGTGTCCCCGGCGAAGTACGTACGCGCCTCGCCGCTGATCACATAGCCGAGCGCGGGCGAGCGGTGCGGCCCCACCGGCAGCCGCCGCCCGTCGTGCAGTGCGAACACGGCCCGGACCGTCAGCCGCCCGACGGCCACTTCGTCACCCGGGGCCACCTCCGTGATCCGCAGCCCCAGCCGGGCCAGGGCGGGCACGGAACGGCTCGCACCGCGCGGCACGATCAGCCGGGTACCGGGCGCCAGCCGGGCCAGCGACGGCAGATGCAGATGGTCGGAGTGCAGATGGGAGACGAGGACCGCGTCAGCGACGGCGGCCTCCGGCGGCGGCAGCTCCCCGCGCCGCCGGCGCAGATGCGCGAGCCGCCGCACGAAGAGCGGATCGGTGAGCACCCGGGCCCCCGAGTCCTCGACCGTGCAGGTGGCATGACCCCACCAGGTGACCTCCACCGGCACCTCCGGACCCTCCCTCTCCCTGGATGACGTCGACCGCCTCCCGCGACCCCCGCCGCGTATGAGCCTAGGCCCTGATCCGGAGTAGGGTCGGCGGCGTACGACGCGAGCAGAAGGAACGACCATGAGCGGCTTACGTGTGGCCACGATCGCGAGCCTCACCCCCCTCGAAGAACTCGACCGCCAACCCTTTCTGGTGGACACCCGCGGACAGCAGACGATGTGCGCGCACTGGGCCGCCGCCCGGGGCCACACCATCACCCGGCAACTGGTCTTCTACGGGCTGCGCCCCGATCATCCCGGGCTCTGGACGGATGTCGACGAGGGCGGGGTCGATCTGTTCCTCGCCGCCAGTGAACGGGTGCTGGCGAGCGCGCTGACCTCGGTGGCGGACTTCGCCGCTGAGTGCGCGCGCCGGGAGGTGCTGTTGGTCACCGCCGACCTGGAGGAACCGGTGTACGACGCGTCGATGAAGGCGGACGTCCACCGCAGGCTCTCCATGCCGACGGCGGGCTACGACGGCTGCTGAGCCCCGCGCCCCACGGTCCGGGACGGCCGGCCGTGCGGGACCCGGGAGTCGGGTCGCGACGCCCCCACGGTCCCGACGGCCCGCCCCACGACACGCGGACCCGGGAAGCCGGGCGGTGACCCCGCCGGGACCATCCCCGCCGCTGTGCCAGTCTGGAGACCTGATCCGAAGACGAGGTGACATGGCGTGGCCGATGGCCGATGGCGCAGGGCCGGCAGCGCCCTGCTGAGCGTGATCGTGGTGTGGGCGGTGTCCACACTGACGATGCTGGTGCTCGCCGGACTGCTGCCCGACTTCCAGCTCCAGTCCGCCGACGGGGAGAGCATCACCCGCACCGCGCTGACCGCCGCCTGGGGCGCGGGAGCCTTCGGTCTGCTGAGCGCGCTGGTGTGGCCGCTGGTGGTACGGGCCCTGCTGCTGGTGCCCGCGCTCGTCCTCGGTCTGCTGGTCTTCTTCCTCAACGGCTCACTGCTGCTGATCGCCCTCCGGCTGATCCCGGACGGGCGGGGCGACGCCGCGCCGGAGACCGCGGTGGTCGTCGCGGCGGTGATGTCCGCCGTCGCGTCCGCCACCTCCACCGCGCTCGCCGTCCGGGACGACAACGCCTACCGGCGCCGGCTCTCCCGGCTCGCCTCCCGGCGACGGCGCAGAGCCGGCAAGGCGGCCGGTGGCGGTGCAGACGGCGCCTGCTGCCCCGGCATGATCTTCCTCCAGCTCGATGGCGTCGGCCATGAGGTGCTGCTGCGCGCCGCCAAGGACGGGGTGATGCCGACCGTCGCCGAGTGGATCGACGGGACGCACCGACTGACCCCCTGGCGCACCGACTGGTCCAGTCAGACCGGCGCCAGCCAGCTCGGCATCCTGCACGGCTCGAACCACGACGTCCCCGCCTTCCGCTGGTACGAGAAGGACACCGGTCGGATCATGGTCAGCAACCGGCCCGCCAGCGCCGTGGAGCTCCAGCGCCGGGCCGTCGCCCACACCGGCGACGCCGGTCTGCTCACCGTCGACGGTGCCAGCCGGGGCAATCTCTTCAGCGGCGGCGCCGAACAGGTCGCGCTGGTCCTCTCCGTCTCCACCCGGCGCGGTCGGGCCAACCGCTCCCGCGCCGGCTACTTCGCCTACTTCTCCGATCCGGCGAACGCGGTGCGCACCGCGCTCTCCTTCGGCGCCGAGGTCTGCCGGGAGATCCGGCAGTCGACCCGCGCGCGGCTGCGGGGCGACACTCCGCGCGTCGGGCGCGGCGGCCTCTACCCCTTCATCCGCGCGTTCGCGACGGTCGTCGAACGGGATGTGGTGGTCGCAGCGGTGATCGGGGACATGCTCGCGGGGCGCACCGCGGTCTACGCCGATCTCGTCGCCTACGACGAGGTGGCCCACCACTCCGGCCCGCACAGCAGGGACGCGGTCCAGGTGCTGGAGTCCCTCGACCGGTCGCTGGCGCTGATCGCCAAGGCCGCCGAACACGCGCCGCGCGGCTACCGGATCGTGCTGCTGTCCGACCATGGCCAGAGCCCGGGGGAGACCTTCGACGGCGCGTACGGGCTGAGCTTGAAGGATCTCGTACGGGCCGGCTGCGGGCTGCCGGTGTCGCGGCGGGCGGAGCGCTCCAAGTGCGGTGCCGAGGCCCGCGACGCGGCGGGGGACGCGCTGCGGAGCGCGCTCCACCGCCGGCTGGAGGACGGCGAGTCCGATCCCGCCGCCGATCCGGCGGCCGGCTCCGACCCGATCGTGCTGGCCTCCGGCAATCTGGCGCTGATCTCCTTCCCCGATGTGCCGGGACGGCTCAGCCGGGAACAGATCGAGGCCCGCCACCCCGCCCTGCTGAGCACGCTCGCCAACCATCCCGGCATCGGCTTCCTGCTGGTCCGCAGCGAGGAGCACGGTTCGGTGGTGCTCGGCGCCGGCGGGGTCGAGGTGCCGATCGCGGAACTGACCGACGACGGGCCGCTCGCGGTGTTCGGCGAGGGTGCGGCGGCCGCCGTCCGCCGCACCGACTCCTTTCCGCATGTCGCCGACATCATGGTCAACTCGATGTACGACCCGGAGACCGGCCGGGTGCACGCCTTCGAGGAACAGATCGGCTCGCACGGCGGTCTCGGCGGGGAGCAGTCGCAGGCGTTCCTGCTCTCGCCCATGGAGGTCTCCGACCCCTTGACCGGCATCGATGGCATCGATGGCACCGATCTCGACCGTGCTGCTGCCGTTTCCGACGCAGGCCACGGCCACGGCGCCTACGGTACGGAGCTGGTCGGCGCGGAGCAGGTGCACCGGGTGCTGAGGCGCTGGCTGCGGGAGTGCGAGGGGCCCCAGGTGCCGATCGCACCTGCTTCCGCACCAACACCCGCACCGGCACCGGACGCCGCCGACCCGGCCTGAGCGCGGCGGCGCCATCGCATCGGCACTGGCCGGCGCCGCCCCGAGCCCCGTCGACCTGACCCGACCTGCCCCGACCTGCTCCGGGATTGCCCGACCCGACCCGACCCGACTCGACCTGACCTGACCTGACCTGACTCGACCCGACCCGACCCGACCGACCCGGGCCGCAGCCGGGGGCACACCCATGGGGCGCTTCGGCCGAATGGACGTCACCCGGTCGGGCGGAACTGAGCCCGGACCGGACGCGGCGGCGGCGTCGCGGGGCACTGGACGCATGTCCAGGAGGTCCCGCCCCATGCCCCAGCCCCCGGCCGTCGCCACCGCCGTCCGCACCCTCGTCGGGCGGAGCGCGCCCGTCGTGCTGCTGGCGCTGCTGGCCCTGCTGGGATCGACACAGGGCGCGGGGGCACAGGTCGTCGGCGGTGTGGAGCCCCGTACCCCCGCGCCAGCGTCGGCGCCCTTCGATCCTGCGAGCGGCGGCCAGTCCGAGGAGACGGACACCAGCGCGCCCGCCTCGGGCCGCGCCCGTACCTCCGCACGCGCATCCGGGCCGAACGCCGCGCGGGGCGCGGCACCGATCGGCATCGCCCCGGCCACCCCGTACGGCCAGGGCCACGCGGGGCCCTCGGGGCCGCCGCCCGCCGCGCGCCGGGTGGTGCTGCGCTGCTGACAGCCGCTGGTATCCCCCGGCCATCAGCTCCCGCTACCCCGTACGAGGTGCATCGCCATGCCGATCGACCCCTTCGCCGTGCTCAACGCCATGATCCGGGCCGAGGCCGCCCGTGCCGACACGCCCTCCGAACGCCGCCGTCCGGACAAGAACGACCGGGACGCCGAGAACGACCGGGACGCCGGGTCCGGGGCGCCGGATGAACGGCGCCCGGAACCGGACGGCACCCGCGCCCGGCCCACCCGCGCCTGACCCACCCCGCGCTCCGGCTCCGGGCCCCCGCCGTCGGGGGGACAGCGGCCGGAGCGCGCGGGGGACGCGCCGTGGGCGGCGGGCCCCGGAGCGCGCGGCGTTCAGTGGCCGAGCGTGGCCAATTGACCTGCCAGGGTCTCCTTCGACTGGAAGGTCGCGCCGAACAATCCGACGTGCTTCCAGTGCAGCGTCCCGTCCCCGGCGACGACGAACACCGCCCGCCGCAACCCGATCCCGGGCGCCGCGATCCCGAAGGACCGGGCCACCGCCCGGTCGGTGTCGGCGAGTAGCGGCATCCGCAGCCCGTGCTTCCGGGCGAACGCCTCATGGCTGTCCACGCCCTGCGGGCTGATCGCCCACACCTCCGCGCCCGCGTCCGTGAAGACGTCCAGACCGCTGGAGTACGAGCAGAGCTGCTTGGTGCAGACGCTGGTGTCGTCCCCGGGGTAGAAGGCCAGCACCAGCGGACGCCCCCGCCGCTCGCTCAGGGTGAAGTCCCGCCGTTCGAAGACCCCGTCGGCGGCATCGCCGACGAGCACCCCTCCGGGGAGCGTGAAGTCCGGGATCGGACGGCCGGGTTCGGGTGAGGCTGCCATGGGAACTCCCGCGATGGTGTGGGGCGAACAGGGACGGATGTCGGCGAGTGCGGACGGACGGGCCCGTCGACATTACCTGCCGCGTAATCGACCCGCCCCCGCCCCGACCGGCAGTCTTACCGCACCGGAACCCGAGCGGCGCACTCCGCCCGGGCTCCGGCCCCAAACCCCCGCACGACCTCGATGGAGGCTGATCCGCCATGTCCGCCACACTGCTCACCGGTATCGCCCGCACCACGGAGCCGCAGTTGATCCTGCGCCGGATCCTCGCCCTGGACGCCGTGGTGACCGGGGCCAACGGGGTGGTCTACGCCGTCGTCCCCGGCCCGGTCGGGCGGCTCCTCGGGGTGGACGAGGGGCTGCTCCTGGGCATTGGTCTCTTCCTCGCGGCCTTCGGTGTCGCCGTCGGTCTCCTCGCCTCGCGACCCAGTCCGCCGGTCCCCGCCGTCACGCTCCTCATCGACGCCAATCTCCTCTGGGCGGTGCTGAGCCTCGTCGCCCTGGCGCTCTGGGTCGACCCGACGACCGCGGGCGCCGTCTGGATTCCGCTTCAGGCCCTGATCGTCGCCGGATTCGGCGTCCTTCAGTGGTCGTCGCAGCGCGCCGTTGCCGGTCGTGGTGTCTGACGGTTCGGGACAGCGCCCGTCCGCTTGAGCCGCTGAGCGGCGGAGGCCGGAGAATTCGACCAGTGGTTCGGTGCCCGGAAAAGGTGTCACCGGGTGATAATTCGCGTCGAATACCGAAGGTTCGGCGTGGGGGTCGGTGACACATCGCTGACCGCTCACTGACGAATCACTGACACATTCCTGACGAATGACTGACGTAGCGCTGATCAAGGACTGACATACGGATACGGGAAGGCTGACGTTCCGTTTGTGGGGGAATACCGTGACGGGGGAAGGGGGAGCCGCGGCGCCGCGAGAACGGCACGCGGCGTACGGTCGAAACCATGGTGGTACGGGCCCGGTGTGGCGGTGGGCGGGAGCACGATGGCACGAGGTCGGGGGAGGGGCGGAGTTTCCGGGTCCGGCGCTGTCGAATCCGGAATCAACTGGTCCGGAATCGGGTGCCGGAAAGGCCAACCCCCACTCCGTCCTTCGATATTTCCGATTCCCGCGCGTTCCCTCACCTTCCCGCTCGCCGATTTTCTGCGACAACTGGCAGTGCCGGCAGCGGTATTCATGCCGCCGATCTCTGGCGCTCACCCCGCCGCATGGCCAGAATATCCCCCACTTGCTTTCATCGGTCGAGTGCAGAGGATAGTCATGACGCGTATCAACCGCCTTCTCCCTGTGGTCTCCGCGGCCGTGCTCCTGGCCGCGGGCACCGCCGCTCTCCTCCCCGGGGCCGCGCAGGCGCGCGAGTCCGTGGTGCCGTGCGACGGGGCCGCGCTCGTGGCGGCGGTCGACGCCGCCAACGCGGCGGGCGGCGGAATCATCCCGCTGACCCCGCAGTGCACCTACACCCTGAACTCGGCCCACGGCGCCGACCCGGTGCACGGCCCGTCCGGCTTACCGGTCATCACCACCGAGATCCGCTTCGAGGGCGACGGCAGCGAGATCACCCGTGGCGGGGCGGCCGCCTTCCGTATCGCCCAGGTCGCCGCCAGCGGCAACCTCAGCCTCAAGGGGACGCGGATCACCAACGGCTCCGCCACGGGCGCCGGTTCGGCCGGTCACGGCGGTGGGGTGCTCAACCTCGGCCTGCTGACCGTCGCCAACAGCATCGTGTCCGGTAATTCGGCCACCGGCAGCGGTGGCGGTGTGTACAGCGCCAACGGCACGGTGGTCACCATCAAGAACAGCACGGTTTCGGGCAACACCGCGGCCGGCAGCGGTGGCGGTGTGCACAGCGGCACCGCCGCGGCCACCATCAAGAGCACCGCGGTCTCCAGCAACACCGCGACCGGTGACGGCGGCGGTTTCTACGGCTCAGGTCTCGCGACGGTCGGCGACAGCCCCTTCACCGCCAACAAGGGCGCCAGGGGCGGGGCCATCGCTTCGGTCGGCGGAAACCTCACCGTCACCAACAGCCCCGTCATCGCCAACACCGCGACCGTCACAGCGGGCGCGATCTTCCGGCTGGGCGGCACCGCGACCGTCTCCGGATCCCCCCTCATCGTCAACGCCCCGAACAACTGCGCGGGCAGCGCCCCCGCCGTCCCCGGCTGCCTGGGCTGACCCGGCACCACCTCCGGAGAACCGACCCGGCCCGCCGCCCGGCACCCTCACCGGTGCCGGGCGGCGGGCTCTTCCGCGCGCCGTCAGCGGGCGCGGAGATAGGCGACCGTGGTCGGGTCGGCCGGGAGGAGTGTCTCGATGGCCAGCTCGGCCACCGTCACATCCGTCGGGGTGTTGAAGGTCGAGATGGACGACACGAAGGACAGCACCTGGCCGTCGTGTTCGATCCGCATGGGCAGCGCGAAGGAGGGGTACGGGGCGGCGGGCTCGTCGTCGGCGGCCCCGTCCACCGGATAGGCCGCGACCTCCTCGTACAGCGCGCGCAGGGCTTCGGAGCGGGCGAGCGCGAGCTGGCTCTCCAGCCGGGCCAGCAGATGACCCCGCCACTGCCGGAGATTGCGGATGCGCGGGGCGAGGCCCTCGGGGTGGAGGGTGATCCGCATCGCGTTCGGCGCCGGTTCGAGCACCTGTCGGGGCAGGCCGTCCAGCAGCATCGCGATACCGCGATTGGCCGCGACCACGTTGTACAGACCGTCGACGATGAGCGCAGGATACGGTTCGAAGCCGTGCAGTAGCTGCTCAAGTCCCTCCCGCAGCGCCCCCATCGAGGGGTCGTCAAATGCGGTCTCGCGGTACCGGGGTGCGTAACCTGCCGCCAGTAGGAGGGAGTTGCGTTCCCGCACGGGGATGTCGAGGTGGTCGGCGAGCCGCAGGATCATCTCCTGGCTCGGGCGGGATCGTCCCGTCTCGATGAAGCTGATGTGGCGGGCCGACGAGTCGGCGCGCAGGGCCAGTTCCAGTTGGCTGACCCGGCGGCGGTCGCGCCAGCCGCGCAGCAGGGAGCCCACTCCCGTACCCGTATCGGATGCCAATGCCACAGTCGTCATGCTCCGACCGTAGTACGCCGGAGCTGGTCAGGTACGGGCCGGGATCACGGAGCTGGTCAGGTACGGGCCGGGGGTGCGGAGCCGATCAGGGGCGGGACTCCCGGAGCAGGGTCGCCAGTCCGCCGTCGATGTCTATCGCGCGGGACTCCAGCTCGGCGGGCACCGTCGCGTAGGCGTGCAGCAGGAAGTGGCGCAGCCGGGCGGTGGTGAAGCGCAGGAGGGCGACTCCCTCGGGCGACCGCAGTTCGACCATCGTCCGGTGTCGGTCGCCCGGCCAGACGCGTACATCGCCCGTGCCGGAGGGGGTGCGCAGCCCGGAGTCCAGCAGGGCGCGGGCGAAGGTCCAGGTGACCCGGGTGCCGTGGAGGGTCACCTCGGCGGGGAAGAGCATATGGACCGCGAGTGGGTCCGCCGCGCTGTAGGTCATTCCCACCGGTACGAGGATCGGCCGGGGGGCGTCGCTGATCAGGTGGGCCGGGATGGTCAGTTCGACAGTGGGGAACATCGAGTTGCTCCTCTGCGGCTGCTGGTACAGCTCCTCTCGCGCTACGACGCGGCCGGGACCCGGGCGAATGCGCGAGGACCATCACCGGGTGATGCGACCCGCGTCATGAAGACCCGGTGCCGGCACCGGTGTCGGAGTGCGGTTCGGTGCCGGTGCGCGGGTCGCCCGAGGCCACCTTCCACTCCTCCTCCGTCAACGGGGGCCCCGTCAGGAGTTCTCTGCCCGGTCCGCGCAGCGTAGCCACCACCGTGTCCGGATGTAGCCATGTCGACGGGGGCTCGGACAGGGTGAGCACTCCCAGGAATGCCCGCGTGAGCCGGGCCCGCCCCAGCGCCGAGTGGGCGAGTCGGTTGACATAGTGGTTCGCGACCGTCGATGCGGTGCCCGGCCGCCGCCCCACCGCGCCCGGATAGAGAATGTCCTGCGACGTCGCCAGGTCCCAGGCGAGACCGACCGGACGGGCCACGGCGCGCTGGACGCGGCCGGCGAGCCCCGGGGTCCCGATCCGGTGCAGCCGCAGGGTGTTCCGCAGCTCCACCAGCCCCTGGGCGGCCACGCTCATACCGTGCGCGTAGAGCGGGTTGTAGGTGGCCACCGAGTCACCGACCGCGATGAAGCCGTCCGGCCACGCGGGCACCTTCTCGAAGTAGCGGCGGCGGTTGACCGTGCTCCGGGTGAGCGTGACGGTGTCCGACAGCGGTGCGGCGAGGGAGATCAGCTCGCCGACGACGGGGTGCCGCATCTCCCGGAGGGCGAACTCCTCGAACCGGGCCGGATCAGCCGTGGGTTCGCCGCCGCGGGTGCCGGAGAGCGTCACCAGCCAGCGGCCGTTCTCGACGGGCACGATGGTCGCCGTCCGGCCCGGCACCGGTTCGGCGGCGTTGGCCTGGACATTGACCACGGGGAAGTTCTCGGCCCCCGCGGGCGCCCGGTAGACCCGGGTGGCGTACACCAGCCCCGAATCGACCTCGGCCTCCGTGACACCGGTGACGCCGAGACCGCCGAGCCAGCCGACGGCCCGGGAGCCGCGACCGCTGGCGTCGACGACCAGGTCGGCGGGGAGCAGACGCTCCGAGCCGTCGGGTCGGCCCACCCGCACCCCGGTGACCCGCGCCCTGGTGCCCTCCAGAGCGCGCATCTCGTGCCCCTGGAGCAGGGTGACGGCCGGGAGGTCGAGCACCCGCCGACGGACCACCCAGTCCAGCAGGTCCCGGCTACAGGCGATCATGTGCTGCATCTCGGGCCAGCGCCGGAGCCAGCCCTGTGCGGTCATGGTCACCAGTCCCGTCGGCAACGGGATGCGCCGGGCCCCGGCGGCGAGCCACTCCGCCGTGATGCCGGGCAGCAGTTGTTCGAAGGCGCGGGCGCCCCCGGACCAGAGCAGATGCACATGGCGCGCCTGCGGCAGCGAGGTGCGCGGATCGGGCCCGGCCGGCAGGCGGTCCCGCTCCACGACCGTGACCTCGTCACTGAACTCGGCCAGGGCCGCCGCGGCCAACATGCCCGCCAGCCCGCCACCGATGACGACGGCACGGCGGCGGGGACGCCCGGTCCGGGCGGTGTTCTCGGTCTTCTCGGTGGGCTGGGTGGCTGCGGTGTTCTCGGTGGCTGCTGTGGGCTCGGTGGCCTTGACGCTGTCGGGTCTGTCGGCGGGGGTGGGGCGGATCATCGCGTGGGGGTCTCCGCGTTCTCTGAGTGGCCCGTGCTCTCCGTGCTCTCCGTGTGCTCTGTGCGGTCCGTACTCGCTGTGCTGTGCGGGCGGTTTGGGCGGTCCGGGCGCTCGATACCGTCGGGGTGTTCGGTGCCACCGGGATCAGGGGTGGAACGCGCGGCGCGGCCAAGGGTGTTCCCGGCCCCCGGGGTCTCGCCGCCCCGGTCCGCGGTGTGCTCGACCGCATTCTCCGGGTCGCCCGCCGTGCTCCTGACCCGCGCCCGGTTCGCCGAGGTCCCGCCGCGTGTCGCAGCCGCGCCGGCCGGGGTGGCGGGGCGTGTCGCACCGGGCTCCACCACCCTGTCGGACCGTGCCGCCTGCGCCGGCTCGGCGGGCACCCTCGGGCGTGTCGGGTGCGCCGCTCCGTCGCCCTGCCGTGTGTCGCGTGCGGTGTCCCGCCCGTGCGCCGTGTCCGTTCCGCGTGCCGCCCCCCGCTCGTACGCCGCTCCCTGCCCGTCCTGCGCCGCGCTCGGTCCGCCGCCCCGCCTGTCCCCGACCCCTCCCGTGCCCCTCCCGGCCCGTGTCTCACTCCGTACGGCATCGGTGAGGAACGGCGACCGCAGGGTGCGGGAGAGCCGCACCAGCCGCTCGCGGCCCGGGCTCAGCGCAGCCGTCAGCGCTTCCGCCCCCGCCCGGGACGACTCCTCGTCACCCGGCGCATCCCCACCGAGCCGCGCGGCCACGGCGACGAGCACCATCGCCGCCACGCTCACGGACCGCGCGTGCTCCCTCGGCGCATGCGCGACGATCGACGCGTCGTACGCCCGCCGCCGCACCCGGTCGTCGAGATACGGCTGGAGGCGGAGCAACTCATCGTGGATGACGGTCTCCCGTACGGTCAGCCGCAGTCCGGGCGCCGCCCACCAGGGGATCATCGGCAGCGGCGCGTCCTCCCTCGGCAGTACCCGCAGCCGCCGCCACAGCGTGCCGAGACGGGCATAGGTGAGCCAGGCGCGCCCCAGATCGCTCAGCCGCGGGCCCACCAGCGGCAACAGGAACCCGACCGTGGTGACCAGCCCCCCGGCGGCGGCCAGCGGCGGCGCCACCGTCGTGCTCAGCGCGTCCCAGTCCCGGCCGGTCCAGCGGGCCACGACGGCCGTGAGTTTGGAGACGCCGAAGAGCAGATTGAAGACGAAGCCGAAGACCAGCACCACCAGACCGATCCGGAGCCACTGCCCCACGGCCCGCGCCCAGCGCAGACACATCGTGGTGGTGACGAGGGCGGAGACGATGTGCGCCGCCAGATAGGTGATGATCATTTCCCGGATGAACGGGGTGTTCGCGTAGTACGTGTCGAGGTCCCGCAGCCGCTCGACCGGGGCGTCCCCCAGCACGAAGAGCACCGGCAGCGCGACGATCGCCGCCCCGTACGCGAGGATCCACCGCCGCACACCGCGCCGGACCCGCTCGCGGGCCCCGCCCCGCCAGTTGACGATGAGCACGAGACAGGCGCAACTGAAGGCGCACATGATGCAGTAGACCAGCGGGCCCGAGAGGTTCGAGACCCCGGTGATCCGGTTGACCGCACTGATGGTCGGCGGAGCCGCGAAGAAGAAGCAGACGCCCGCCGTGAACAGCAGGAAGTGCACGGAACGCACCAGCGGATCGCGCCAGCCGCGTTTCAGGGCGGGCAGTTTGGCGACGAAGGCGATGCCGAGCGCGACGGCGGGGAGGTAGTAGTCGCTGTTGCGCACGGTCAGCCCTGACGGTGTCCGAGGGACGCCTGGATGCGCCGGGCGACCGCGCTGGTCCCCGCGGGCTCCGCAGTCCCGTCCAGCCACCGCCGCAGATGGGTGCCCAGCTCCAGGCCGAACGTTTCCGCCTCGGTCTCCTGGGACTGCCGGAAGTCGGTGCGCGCCGCCACGTTCTGTACGGCGGAGTCCAGACCCGCGTCGTCCGCCGCCAGCCGCGCGGCGGCGGCCGGACCGGTCGCCGGGTCCGCCGTCGGAAGGGGCTCGGGGAGACCGCCATGACCGGCGATCATGTGCCAGACCTCATGACCGAAGATGATCAGTTGGTGCAGGGGCTGAGTGCCGGCCTGCACACAGATGACGTCCCGGTCCGTCATATCGAGATAGAGCCCGCTGGCGGTGCCCGGGGGGAAGTCCACCAGATGGAGCACGACGGGTCTGCCGCGCCGCTCGGTGAGATGGGCGCAGAGCGCGGCGAACACCTCGTCGGGTGCGGTGGGTCCGGCGTCGTCGAGGGCGCGCGCCAGTCCGTCGCGGAGCTCGCGCATGGCGCTCCTGGTGCCCATGTCACTCCCCCCGGTCGACCACCTCAGTGTGGGACCACACCGTACCGAGGGTTGGTGGCGCCGGGCGCGAGGTCCGGTGAAGGTCCTGAGGTTTCCGGACACGCCCTTCGGGTGTCCGGAGTGGGCACCGGGACCGGGCCGGTCCCGCTCGGCGCCGGTGCGCGCGCCGCCGCGGTGGGCCGCTAGGCCGTCGTCCGGGGGGTGGTGCGCGCCGACGCCCCCGAGCCGCCCGGCGGGTCGTCGTCGGGGGAGAGGAGACCGCGTTCGCGGGGGGTCAGCGGCGGCCCGGACAGCCGGGGGCGCCGGGGGCCCCGTACGGCTGCGATCAGCACATCCGGGCGGATCAGCCGGTCGAGTCCGGACTGGAGCGTCATCACGTCCGTGAGCGCCCGCGCCATGCCGTACGACCCGGTGGACGTCGCCACGAGCCGGTTCACATAGCGGCTGACCAGGCGATCCACCGGGTTCGGCGCCCGGCCCCTGGAGCCGGGGAAGAAGACGTCCTGTCCGGTGGCGAGCCCCCAGGCCACCCCGGTCGGCCGGCCGATCGCGCGCCGCGCCCGACGGGCGAGCCCCGGTGCCGTCACCCCGCCGCGCCGGAGTTCGCTGCGCAGCGCCAGGGCGCCCAGGGCGGCGACGGACATCCCGTGCCCGTACACCGGATTGAGCGCCGCGACGGCGTCGCCGACGGCCACGAAACCCTCCGGCGCTGACCGGCACCGCTCGTAGAGCCGGCGGCGGTTGGCGGTGCTGCGGGTGACCGTGATCCCGCTCAGCGGTTCCGCATGGGTGAGGAGTTCCCCCACCAGGGGATGCCGGACACCTTTGGCGAAATTCAGATAGGCGGACTCGTCGTCCGTGGGCTCCCCGCCCCGGGTGCCGGAGAGGCTCACCAGCCACCGTCGGTCCTCTATGGGAATGATGGTGGCGATCTGTCCCGGGCCGCCCTGGCGGGGGTCCGCCTGGATGGTGATGATCGGGCAGTCCTCGGCTCCGTCGGGCGCCCGGTAGAGCCGGCTGGCGTAGGTGACACCGGCGTCCACGGTCAACTCCCGCACCGGTGGGGCGCCGAGGGCCGCGAGCCGGCGCGGCCCCCGGGAGGAGCGGCCGGTGGCGTCGATGACGAGATCGGCCGCGATCCGCTCGTCGGGCCCCTGCCCGGACCGGACCAGTACGCCGTCGACCCGGCGCGCGTCGCCCGTCAGCCCGCGCCACTCCGTGTCCGGGAGCACCCGGACCCGTCCGTCGCGCAGCACCGCGTCCCGTATCGCCCAGTCGAGGAGATCCCGGCCGCACGCCATCACATAGTGCGATTCCGGCCAACGCCGGTACCAGCCCTCCGGGGAGAGCGACACCATCCCGGTGGGCAGCGGGATGCGCCGGGCGCCGGCGTCGAGGAGTCTGCCCGTCACCCCGGGCACCAGCGACTCGACGGCATCGGCCCCACCCGCCCACAGCATGTGCGCATGACGCGCCTGGGGCAGCCCCCGGCGGGGGAGGGGACCCGCGGGGAGCGTGTCGCGCTCCACCACGATCACCTCCCGGACGAAGGCCCGGCACGCGGCGGCGGCCAGCATCCCGGCGAATCCGCCGCCGACGACCACCGCCCGGCGAGGTGCGGGGTTACGGGCGGATCTGAGGGGGTCGCTCGGTTCGCTCGCGTCACTCATGGGGGATCGCTCTCCGACAGGCCGCCGCGCGACGGCACGCTTCGTGGACCAGGGGCGAACGGCGCAGCGCCAGGGACATCCGCACAAGATCATCCGCCCGGGTGGACGGTTGCACGGACTCCTTGCCTTCGGCAAGAGCGGTGCGGCCCGGATCTGCCACCCGGGCCCGGCCGGCGGCGGCGATCATCGCGGTGTCGGCGAGGATCAGCGCCTCATCGGGCGGGTGCCCCAGCGCGAGCGCGCCCTCCCGGACGTCGTGGTGCACCGTGTCGTCGAAATAGGGCCGCAGCCCGATGATTCCGTCGTGGATGGCGGCCTCGCGCCGGGTGAGCCGCAGCTCCAGAGAGGCCCAGGTGCCGATCGCCACGCCCGGCATCCCCTGCCCCGTCGGACCCGCCAACTCCTGGGCCAGGGAGCGGAGTCGCCGGTACCGGACGGCGGTGCGCCAGCCGATGGCGATCCGCTGTGCCACCAACGGGAGGATGAATCCGGCGCCGATCAGCAGCGCGGAGACCGAGGCCAGCCGCTGCGCCACATGGGTGCTCAGATGGTCCCAGTCGTGCCCGGCCCAGCGGGCGCCGATGGCCGCGAACTTGGCCGCGTCGTAGCAGAGGTTCAGGATGTAGCCGCCGACGATGAGGGTCAGACCGGCCCGCAGTACCCCGGTGACCCGGCGGGACCAGCGTCGGCAGAGCGCGGTCATCACCACCGCCGCGACCGTGTGCGCCAGCAAATAGAGAATGATCATCTCGCGGATGAACGGGGTGTTCGCGTAGTACGTGTCGAGGTCGCGCAACCGCTCCACGGGAGCGTCCCCCAGCGCGAAGAGCACATACAGCGCGACGATCACCACGCCGTAGGCGAGCACACAGAGCAGGGCTGCGCGTCTGGTCTGCTCGGTGGTCCCGCCGCGCCAGATGATGATCAGTACGACGCAGGCGCCGCTGAAGGCGGACAGCACGCTGTAGACCACGGGGGCGGCGAGATTGGGCACCCCGGAGATGCGGTTGATCGCGGCGATCGTCGGGACGGAGGCGAGCAGGAAGACCAGCCCGGCGACGAGGAGCAGCCCGCAGACGGCGCGCAGCAGGATGTCCTGGCGGTTCCGCCAGAGCGCGGGCAGTTTCAGCAGGAAGGCTCCGAAGAGGATGAGGGCCGGCAGGGTCATGCTCGGATCGTTCATGTGCCACCGGCTCTCAGTGGGCGCATCTCGGCCCGGAATCCCGCGCCGCACGGCACGGCTCGCGCGGCGCCGCGGTGCGTACGTCGGTCAGCCGTACGGAACCGGTGGCCCCCGGTGCCCCGCCCCCGCCTCTGCTGATGCTTCTCCTGCTGTCGCTGTCGCTGTTGCCGCGCACGGCACCCACCCCGTCCGAGCCCTGCCTCCGACGCCGGCCCGTGCGGGTCCGGCGTCCTGCTGAATCGCCCCTCCCAGCACCAGACTTGGGACGATTTCTCCTGCGCAACCGTACTTCGCGCAAGTGTGCCCCGCACGTGACCGCCCCCCGCCACCCCCGGTCGCGCCGGTGCCAGAGCCTGAGGGGGGTGCGTATCCGACGACGGGCAAGATACATGCATAAGCCAGTCAAAACCTCGCCCGGCACCGGAGGTGACCGTCGCCGCGGGTGCGGCCCACGACCGGGCGACGCACCATGGACCCATGCTGCTGGCCCGGCTCGCCGAAGTCTCCCGTGACGTGTCCGCCACCTCCGCGCGCTCACGGAAGACGGCCCTGCTCGCCGACCTGTTCGCGGACACCCGGCCCGAGCACGCCGCACTCGTCATCTCCTATCTCGCCGGACGCGTCCCGCAGGGCCGTATCGGAGTCGGCTGGAGCACCCTCAAGGACCCGCCGCCCCCGGCCGGGGCACCCACGCTCACGGTCGCCGGGACCGACGCGGCGCTCACCGCGCTCGCCGCGCTCCGGGGCCCCGGCTCCCAGCACGACCGCCGCCGCCTCGTCCGCGAGCTGCTGGCCGCCGCCACCGAGGAGGAACAGCGGTTCCTCACCCGACTCCTCATCGGAGAGGTACGGCAGGGGGCGCTCGACGCCATCGCCCTGGAGGCCGTGGCGGTGGCCGCGTCCGCCCCCGCCGACGCCGTGCGCCGGGCCGTCATGCTCGACGGCTCACTGCCCCGTGTCGCGCGCGCCCTCCTCGCCGAAGGACCCGCCGCGCTCGAAAGCTTCCGGCTCCGGGTCGGCCACCCCGTGCTCCCGATGCTGGCGCACACCGCCGCCTCGGTCACCGACGCCGTCCGAACCCTGGGCGCGCCGTGCGCCGTCGAGGAGAAGCTCGACGGCATCCGCGTCCAGGTCCACCGCGACGGCGACACCGTCCGGATCCACACCCGCTCGCTCGACGACATCACCGACCGGCTCCCCGAGGTCGTCGAGGCGGCCCGGCGGGCGGCGGGGGACCGGTTCATCCTCGACGGCGAGGTCATCGCCCTGCACCGGGACGGCCGGCCCGTCGCCTTCCAGGAGATCGCCTCCCGCGTCGGCTCCCGGACCGACGTCGCGGCGGCCCGCGCCACCCTGCCCGTGTCCCCCGTCTTCTTCGACGTCCTCACCGCCGACGGGATGGACACCCTCGACCTCCCGGGCTCCCAGCGCCACGCCGTACTCGCCCGGCTGGTCCCGGAACCGATGCGGGTCCGCCGTACGGTCGTCACCGACCCGGCCGACCCCGCCCAGCTCGCCGCCGCCGAGGAGTTCCTGGCCGCGACCCTCGCCAGGGGCCACGAGGGAGTCATGGTCAAGGCCCTCGACGCGCCCTACGCGGCCGGCCGCCGGGGGCGCGCCTGGCTCAAGGTGAAACCGGTCCACACCCTCGACCTGGTGGTCCTCGCCGCCGAATGGGGCCACGGCCGCCGCACCGGCCTGCTCTCCAACCTCCACCTCGGGGCGCGCGCCGCCGACGGCACGTTCACGATGCTCGGCAAGACCTTCAAGGGCCTCACCGACGAGATGCTGCGCTGGCAGACCCACCACCTGAGCGAACTCGCCGTCGCCGACGACGGCTTCACGGTCCGCGTCCGCCCGGAGCTGGTGGTGGAGATCGCCTACGACGGGGTGCAGCGCTCACCCCGATACCCGGCCGGAGTGACCCTGCGCTTCGCGAGGGTGCTCCGGCACCGCCCGGACAAGACGGCGGGGGAGGCGGACACGGTCGAGCGGGTGGTGGCGGGGCTGGGGTGAGCTGGGCGGGGTTCGGGTGGAGTGGCCATAAGGCTCGTATGGAGTAGCCCACTTGAGGGGTACCGCTCCCCGTGGATGCCAGGAATGGGGGTACAGGATGCCGCACTGGAGTGACTACAGCACCGGCGAGCGAATCAAGATCCTTCGAGGCAGGGATATCCGGCAGAGCGACCTTGCCGAGATGACCGGTCTGTCATTGCCGCCCATTCAGCACGCCGAGCAGGACCGGCGCCTGACCCTGCAAACCCTTACGAAGATCGCCGCCAGCCTGGGCGTCGACACCTCGGTCGTCCTCGGCCAGCAGGCGCTGAGACGGACGATGCAGCGGGACGATCGCACGATCATGCGAGCCCTGTCACAGGCTGTCCAAGACAGTGCGGCCGGTTTCCTTCCCGACACGGTGGCGACGCCCGCCATGGAGACGCTCACCCGGTCCGTCGCGCAGTGCTGGGACCAGTACTGGCGGGGCGGTTGCGTCGCGGCCGGGGCCCTGGCGGGCCCGCTCATCACCGAAGCGTCGGCCCGACTCCGTGAGCAGCCGGTCGGCGAGCAGGGCGAGGCGTGGGGCCTGTTGGCCGATGCATACCGGCTGGCTGGATACGTGGCGAATCTGATGGGGTCCAGGGACCTGGCGTATGCGGCGATCGGACATGCGCAGACCGCCGCGGATCACGCCGGGGACGATCTCCGCCAGGCGCTCGTCATGTCCGGACGGTCATGGGTCTACCTTCGTGACGCACGTCTGCCGGAGGCCCTCGACCTCGCGGAGCGCGCCGCCGTGGACATCGAGCCCACCTTCTCCCGGGCCACCAAGGAGCAGTTGGTGGCGTACGGCAGTCACATCAATTTCGCCGCGGTGGTCGCCTCCCGGCTCGGGGACGAGGACCGGACGGCGGACTATCTCAGTCAGTCGCACGCCACCGGTGCGCGCATGGGGCAGGAGCACCAGGCGCATGGCGGCGCACCCCGATCGCTGCGGCGACGACCCGCGTCCTGGATAGGGGCAGCGTCGGCCGGCGAACCCCCGAGGCCCGGTCAGGCCCCCTCCCATCTGGTGGTGTCCCACAGTCCCGAGAGCCGCAGGGACTGCGGACAGTGGAGGTACACCTCGTCGATCTCGATCAGCACCGCGAGGTCGGGGCGTCGGCCCGCCGATGTCATCGCGTCGAAGAAGGGGGCGTCGGTCAGGACGCGGGCCCTGCCGTTGATCCGCAGCACGTCCCGGCTGCCGGGGACGAGGTACAGCAGTCCGGCGTGCGGGTTGGCGAGGATGTTGTGGAGGCTGTCGCCCCGGCGGTTGCCCTGGCGCTCCGGCAGGGCGAGGGTGCCGGCGTCGACGATGTGGGTGAAGCCGGGGGCGCCGCCGCGGGGGGAGACGTCGCAGGCGCCCTGCGTGTCGGACGTGGCCAGCAGGCAGAACGTGGAGCGGGCCAACAGCGCCCGGTCGTCGTCGGCGAGTCGGCCGTGCACCTTGTCGATGACGATCGGGTGCGGCTCGCCCAGCAGCTCCCGCAGCTCCGCGCGCGAGCGGAGTTCGGTGAAGCCGGTCCCGGTTGCTTCGGCGGGCGGGGCCGCGGTGTGCTCCGCGGCGGTGGCGACGGTTCTGTTGGGCAAGGCGACTCCCGATGGTGGGTGCGAGGTGCGCGAGTGGGCCGGGCGGTCCCCCCGCCGGGGGGCTCGTATCCGTGGCGGGGCGGCGCCCGTCAGCGGGGCTGGGTGGCCGGGACGGACCCCGGTCGTCTGTCCACCGTAGGCCGGACACCGTGCCTTCCGATGGGAAGCATGAGCGGCCGGCCGGAGACGGGGTCCTCGATGATGCGGCTGTCGAGGCCGAACACCGCGCGGACGTTGTCCTCCGTCAGCACCTCGTGCGGCGCCCCGGCCGCGTGCAGCCGGCCCGCCGCGAGGGCGACGACGTGGTCGGCGTACCGGGCGGCCAGGTTGAGGTCGTGCAGGACCATGACGACGGTCGTGCCGCGCGCGTGGTTCAGGTCCGTCAGCAGGTCGAGGACCTCCACCTGGTGGCTCGCGTCGAGGAAGGTGGTGGGCTCGTCCAGCATCAGGATGTCGGTCTGCTGGGCGAGCGCCATCGCGATCCACACCCGCTGGCGCTGTCCCCCGGACAGTTCGTCCACGGAGCGGTCGGCGAGGGACGTGGTGTCCGTCGCCTCCAGTGCCACCGCCACGGCCGTGTCGTCCTCGGCGTTCCAGCGCGAGAACATCCGCTGGTGCGGATGGCGTCCGCGTCCCACGAGGTCGGAGACGGTGATGCCCTCGGGAGCCACCGGCGACTGGGGCAGCAGCCCGAGCGTGCGGGCGAGCTCCTTGGCGGGCAGCCGGTGCACCTCCTTGCCGTCGAGGACGACACGGCCCGCGCGGGGCGCCAGCAGCCGGGACATGGACCGCAGCAGCGTCGACTTGCCGCAGGCGTTCGCGCCGACGATGGCCGTGATCCGGCCGGGCGGTACGGCCAGGTCGAGGGAGTCGACGACGGTGCGGTCGCCGTAGCCGAGGGTGAGTCCTTCGGCCGCCAGGGAGTGGGACGTGGTCACAGGGAACCTCCTGCCCGGTTGGTGCGGACGATCAGATAGACGAGATAGGGCGCGCCGAGCACACCCGTGACGACGCCGACCGGGAGGCGCGTGTCGAAGGCGAACTGACCGGTGAAGTCGGCGACCAGCACCAGCAGGGCGCCGACCAGTCCGGCGGGCACCAGCGGCGAACCGCCGGAGCCGGTGATCCGTGCCGCAATGGGCCCGGAGAGGAAGGCGACGAATGCGATCGGCCCGGCCGCCGCCGTGGCGAACGCGATCAGGCCGACGGCGGCGACGATGACCGTGATACGGGTGCGTTCGACGCGGACCCCGAGGGCGGACGCGGTGTCGTCCCCGAGCCCCATCGCCGACAGGTTCCGTGCCTGCGACAGCAGTACGGGACAGAGCACCGCCAGCGCGACCGCGGCGGGCACGGTCTGGTCCCAGGTGGTGCCGTTGAGGCTGCCGGTCAGCCAGCGCATCGCCTCCTGGAGGTCCCACTCGGCGGCCTGGGACAGCACGTAGGCGACGACGCTGTCGAGCATCGCGGCGATGCCGATGCCGATGAGGATCAGCCGGGTGCCGACCACCCCGTCCTTGAACGCCAGGGTGTAGACGAGCAGCGCCACGGCGAGCGCGGCGGCGATGGCGAAGGCCGACACCTGCGTCTCGCCGAAGGAGAACAGGACGATCGCGACGGCCGCCGCCGCGCTCGCGCCCGAGCTGATGCCGATGACGTCCGGGCTGGCGAGCGGATTGCGGAGCATGGTCTGGAAGGTGACGCCGGCCAGGCCGAAGCTGAAGCCCGCCACCACCGCGAGCACGGCTCGCGGCAGTCGTAGCCGCCCGACCGTGAACGACGCCCCCGGCACCTGTTCACCGAGGACCACCCGGACCACGTCGTCGAACGGGTAGTACGTCTGACCCGCCATCAGGGTGACGGTGAACATGACCACCACGAGCGCGGCCAGCAGCAGGGCGACCGCGCGCCGGCGAAACGCCCGGCGGGCCCGGCCGCGGGCGACGGCCGCGGTGGACGGCGGTCGGACGGAAAGGACGTCGGCGCTCACAGGGCACGCACCTTCTGCCTACGGACGATCCAGATGAAGAAGGGGGCGCCGATCAGCGCCGTCACGATGCCCACATCGATCTCGGCCGGCCTGGCCACCACCCGGCCGGCCACGTCGGCCGCCGTGAGCAGCGCCGCGCCCAGCAGCGCGGCGAAGGGCAGCAGCCAGCGGTGGTCCACCCCGATGAGCAGCCGGCAGGCGTGGGGGACGACGAGTCCGACGAAGGCGATGGGCCCGGCGACCGCGGTCGCCGCGCCGCACAGCACGACGGCGCCGAGGGCGGCGACGCCCCGGGCCACGGCGACCCGCTCGCCGAGGCCCGCCGCGAGTTCCTCGCCCAGCGCCAGCGAGTTCAGCCCCCTGGCCGACAGCAGGGAGATCACGAACCCCGCCGCCAGGAAGGGCAGCACATGCCCGATGCGTTCGTAGGAGGCACCGCCCACCCCGCCGATCTGCCAGAGCCGGAAGCTCCCGGCGATGTCGTTGCGGGGGAGCACCACGGCGGTGACGAGGGAGGCGAAGGCGGCCGAGGTCGCGGCCCCGGAGAGGGCCAGCTTCAGGGGTGTGGCACCACCCCGTCCGAGCGTGCCGACGCTGTACACGAACAGCGCTGACAGCGCCGCCCCCGCCATCGCGACCCACACGTAACCGGTCGGCGAGGAGAGTCCGAAGTACGCGACCCCGGTGACCACTGCGAGCGACGCGCCCATATTGACCCCGAGGATGCCCGGATCGGCGAGCGGGTTGCGGGTCACTCCCTGCATGACGGCGCCCGCGAGCCCCAGCGCCGCGCCGATCAGCGCGGCGAGCAGGGTCCGGGGTATCCGCTTGGCGGCGGCCGCCTGCTCCAGCGTCGCGTCCGCGCCGCCGAGCGCGGCCCAGACGTCGGACCAGCCGACGGCCCGGGAGCCGAACGCGACGGATGCCACCATGAGCGCGGCCAGTGCCAGGACCGCCGCGAGGAGCCACAGCGACCGGACCCGCGCCGGACGCCGCACCACGGCGGCGTCCGGCGTCCGGCTGGCGGTGGCCGTTCTCACTTGACCTTGTCCGCGGCCTTGGCGAGCGCGGCGACGTAGTCCTCCAGCACCCAGGAGATCGACAGCGGTGTCGGGTTGGCCGCCGTCGCGAGGGGCGAGCTGCCGGGCAGCAGGTACGTGGAGCCGCGTTCGATCGCGGGGATCTTCGACAGCAGCGGGTCCTTGCGCAGCGTGGTGGCGAGTTCGCCCTTCGCGTCGCCGTAGCCGGTGATGAGGTCGACGTCGTTGAACACGTCGACCTGCTCGGCGCTGCGGGTGAGCGCGAACTTGTCCGTGCCCCGCGACGCCTTGGCGATACTGCCGGGGATCTTCATGCCGAGGTCTTCGAAGAACAGCGTCCGGGTGTCGTGCGCGGTGTAGAAACCGATCTTGCTGACATCGCCCGGGTCGACATGCGTCATAAACATCGCCGACTTACCCTTGATCTGGGGGTACTTGGCGACGGTCCGGCCGATCTCGCCCTCCAGGTCCTTGATCATCTTCTCGCCCTCGGCGGCGAGTCCGATGGCCTCGCTGTTCGTCCGGACGATCTCCCGCCACGGCGTCGCCCACGGGGCGTCGGGGTACGCCACCACGGGGGCTATATCGCTGAGAGTGGCGTAGTCCTGCTTCGTCAGGCCGGAGTAGGAGGCGAGGATGACGTCCGGCTTGGTGTTGGCGACCGCCTCGAAGTCGATGCCGTCGTTCTCGTCGAAGAGGACCGGGGTCTTCGCGCCCAGCTCGTCCAGCTTCTTCTTCACCCAGGGCAGCACCCCGTCGGTGTTGTCGTCGCCGAAGTTCGCGGCGGCCATGCCGACGGGCACGACACCGAGCGCCAGCGGCACCTCGTGGTTGGCCCAGTTCACCGTGGCGACGCGCTTCGGCTTCTCGGGGATGGTCGTCTTGCCCAGGGCGTGTTCGACGGTGAGCGGGAAGGTGCCGGACGAGGATGAGTCCTTGGCCCCCTTGTCGGCCTTGTCGTCCTTGCCGCCGTCGTCCTCGGCGGATGAGGGACTGCCGCAGGCGGCGAGAGTCAGGAGAGCGGCGGTCGCGGTGAGCAGCCGCAGTCGACGTGAACGCATGTTTTTCCAACCCCACTGGTCCGGATGCCAGGTGCCGGTCCTCGCACGCCCGGGTCCCGGGATGCCGTCGTGGAGTGTGTGCACCGCACTGAGTGCAAGCGCTTAGGTAAGGCTTGCCTTCGCACTGTAGGAGAACGTCGAATGATGTCGCAATCGAGCTTATGGGACACCGGATGTAGCGATCGGGACGCGCTCCGGTGTGGGCCCGGGGGCATCCCGCGCCCGGCCGAAAAGGGTGACTCAGGACATCCCTCATGACGCCATGACTCCATGACTCCATGACTCCACGGCTTACGGGACACCCCTCGCGACTCAGGGCCCGGCCTTTCAGGGCGTCGGGGCGCCGCGAGCACTCTTCAGGGCGCGTCGGGGCGCCGCTCAGGACACCCGGGCCTCAGGACACCCGGAACGTGCCCGGGGTGAGCCCCGTCGTCCGCCGGAAGGCCGCCCCGAAGGCGCTCGCCGACTGGTACCCGACCTCCTCGGCCACCGCCTCCACCTCCCAGCCCCGGGTGAGCAGCGCGACGGCGTGCTGGGCCCGGACCGAGGCGATCCAGCGCGCGAAGCTGGTGCCGGTCTCCGCATTGAACGCCCGGCTGATCGTCCGGGCGCTCACACACAGCTCCGCCGCCCAGTGCGCGAGCGTGCGCTGGTCGCCCGGATCCTCGCGGAGCGCCTCGGCGATCGGACGCAGCAGGGCCGAGGTGGGCGCCTGGACGAGGAGTTCGCGCGGCGACGGTTCGAGCACGTCGAGCACCATCGCCTCGGTCGTCGCCCGCGAGGCCGCGGTGAGCCGGGAGTCGCCGAGCCGTTCCAGCAGCAGCCGCAGCAGCGGGGTGATCTCCACGGCCACCGGGGTGTCGGAGATGGACGGTGTGGTGTGGAAGCCGAAGAAGCTCGCCCGGAACCAGGTCCCGGCGACCGCCGAACCCGAGTGCAGCGTGCCCGCGGGCATCCACAGCCCGAGCGCGGGAGTGATCGTCCAGACGCGTGCCCCGACCACGGCCGTCGACGCGCCGCGCCCGTTCCAGAGCAGCTCGTGGAAGGGGTGCGAGTGCTCGCCCCAGGTGGTGTCGTGCGCGACGACCTCGTCGTACGCCTGGATCGCGAACGGCATCACCACCGCGCCCGCGGCGACCACCGGCAGCGAACGCGCCTCCCGGGTCGGCCGCGGGGTCCCGACCGCCCCGTGCGCTCCGCCGGTACGGCCCCCCGGCGGCGCGGCGGCGGGCGGCCGGGACGCGTCGGCCCGACAGGGGGCGGACTGCTGGCGGGAGGACGGCATGTCCTCACCCTAGGTCGTGTCTGCAAAGTCCCGTTTGGCTGCCGTGCCCTGGCCCGCACGCCCCCTGGGCCCTGCGGGCCTGGGGGACCCCCACCCTGCGTTGTCGTCAGTCGCCAATACACCGCATTGACTCTCCCCCAGCCTCCGGCCGGGAGGTGCCCCCATCCTCCGCCTTGGGATCCGTCCCCTCGGCCCTTGCGGGCCTGGGGAGACCCCATGCCTCGGCCCTTGCGGGCCTGGGGAGACCCCATGCCTCGGCCCTTGTGGGCTTGGGGAGACCCCATGCCTCGGCCCTTGTGGGCTTGGGGAGACCCCATGCCTCGGCCCTTGTGGGCTTGGGGAGACCCCATGCACCAGACCCCGCCAGACCCGCCCTCCGGGCGGACGACGCCACTTTGAAGACACTCCCTAGAGCTCGCCGTCCACCACCAGTCGGGGGGTGTCCTGCCCCGGACCCTCCCCGCGGCGGCCGCGCCGCCGGTCAAGTGGCGTCTGTGGCAACGCCATTAGGCCCGATCCGGTGGGGGCGGCGGCAAGCTCCCTGGTAGGGTCCGCGGCAGGTACTCACAACGCGATAGAGATGGTTCATGAAGCTGCTCCCGCTCTTCCTCCGACGGCCGATCGAGGCGGTGTACGAGCGCCGACTGGCCGCCACGCTGACGGGGCTGCCGCGCCCGCGACACGTCGGGATCATGCTCGACGGCAACCGGCGCTGGGCCCGGCAGGCGGGACTCACGGACGTCCGGGAGGGCTACCGGGCGGGTGGCGCCAAGGCGACCGAGTTCCTCGGTTGGTGTACCGCAGCCGGGATCGAGCACGTGACCCTCTTCATGCTCTCCGACGACAACCTCGGGCGTCCTGCCGAGCAGCTCGGCCCGCTGATCGAGATCATCGAAGAGACCGTCCGGGACATCACCGCCGCCGGCCGCCCCTGGGAGGTCCAGGTGATTGGCTCGCTCGACATGCTGCCCGGCACCAGCGCCCAGGTGCTCAAGGCGGCCGCCGCCGCGACGACCGGGCGCGCCGCGCTCAAGGTGGACGTCGCGGTCGGCTACGGCGGCCGCCGGGAGATCGTCGACGCGGTGAAGAGCGCCTTCGAGGAACACATCGCGGCCGGTGGCGATCCGGCCGCCCTGGTCGAGCGGTTCGAGATCGAGGACATCTCCCGGCATCTGTACTCGCCGACCGCCGACCGCACCGACTTCATCATCCGGACCTCCGGCGAGCAGCGGCTGTCCGGCTTCCTGCTCTGGCAGTCCGCGTACGCCGAGATGCACTGGGTGGACTGCTACTGGCCGGCCTTCCGCCGGGTGGACTTCCTGCGCGCGCTCCGCTCGTACGCGAACCGGGAACGCCGCTTCGGCAAGTGATCGCGTGGCGCCGTACGCCCCCGCAGCGGGGGGCGTACGGACCTGCCCCCCGCCGGCGGATCAGACGCCCCACGCCCCCGTGCCCGCCGCCTCCCGGACGAACTCCGAGAAGTCCTTCGGGTCACGGCCCAGGACCCGGCGCACGGTGTCCGTGGTGGAGGCGTTGTGGCCGTCCATGAGCATCGCGAACAGCCAGGCCAGCCAGGCCGACTCGTCCTCCGTGAGGCCCGCCAGCGGGAGGATCGAGCGGTACTCCTCCTCGGTCACCGGGACATAGCGCACCTCCCGGCCCGCCGCCCCGCTCAGCTCGGCCGCCACCTCGGCGAAGGTCAGCAGCCGGGGGCCGGTCACCTCGTAGATCTCGCCCGCGTGGCCGTCCTGGGTGAGGGCTGCCACGGCCACCGCCGCGATGTCGTCCACATCGATGAACGGCTCGGCGGTCGTGCCGGCCGGGAAGGGGATCTCGCCCAGGGCGACACCCTCGGCGAGCGCGCCCTCCGAGAAGTTCTGCGCGAAGAACGCGGCCCGCACGATCGTGAGCTCCACACCTGACTCGCGCAGCGCGTCCTCCGCCGTCACCGCCTCGGCTTCACCGCGCCCGGAGAGCAGCACCAGGCGCCGCACCCCCTGCTCCGCCGCCGTCCGGCCGAAGTCGCGCATCGCCTCGGGGGCGCCCGGCACGGCCAGGTCCGGGTAGTACGCGACATAGGCGGCGTCCGCGCCCTTCAGGGCCGGTGCCCAGGTCGACGGGGACTCCCAGTCGAAGGCGATCTCGCCCGCGCCTGGCCCCGGCTTGCGGGAGCCGGCCCGTACCGTCACACCCAGCTCGGTGAGCCGCCGCGCCACCCGGAGGCCGGTCTTGCCGGTGGCCGTCGTCACCAGCGTCGTTCCCTGCGTGTTCTCTGTCATGACCTCAGAATCCCGGACCGTGGTTGGACTCTCCATGCTTCAGAGGCTCAATTCCATACGCGTGCGTCTACGCTGCTTCGTATGGATGCTTTCGCCGGACTTCTCGACGGGCCGCGTGCCAGGGGTGCCTTCCTGCTGCGGATGGTGATGGAGCCGCCGTGGGCCGTGCGGGTCGAGGACCGGGCCCCGCTCGCCCTGATGTGTCTGACGGAGGGGGAGGCGTGGATCATCCCAGGCGGCCCTGACGGCCCTGACGGCGCGGGTGGCGGTGGCGGCCCTGCCAGTGCGGGCGGCGGCGCGGGCAGCCCCGGCGCGCCTGACGGCGCCGGCGGCGGGAAGCCGGTGCTGATGCGGCCCGGCGATGTGGCGATCGTCCGCGGCCCGGCTCCGTACACCCTCGCCGACAGTCCGGGGACCGAGCCGCTGGCGGTCGCCGGACCGGGCGGCACCTGCCATGACCTGGGCGGTGCGCCGCTGATGCAATCCATGCTGATGGGCGTGCGGACCTGGGGCAACGACCCCGACGGTTCGGCCGTCATGCAGATCGGTACCTACCAGATGGAGGGCGAGATCAGCGGCCGGCTGCTGGAGGTGCTGCCGGAGCTGATCCATTTGCCGGCCGGCGCCTGGCACTGCCCCCTGCTGCCGATCATCGGTGACGAGCTGGGGCGGGACGAGCCGGGACAGAGCGCGATGCTCGACCGGATGCTGGACCTGCTGCTGATCAGTGCGCTTCGGGCCTGGTTCGCCCGGCCCGAGGCGCGGGCCCCCGCCTGGTATCTGGCCATGGGCGATCCGGTGGTGGGCCGGGCGCTGCGGTTGATCCAGGACGATCCGGCCCGGCCGTGGACCGTCGCCGCGCTCGCCACCGAATGCGGGGTCTCCCGGGCCCAGCTCGCCCGCCGCTTCCACGAACTGGTGGGGGAGCCCCCGATGGCGTATCTCACCCGCTGGCGGCTCGATCTCGCGGCCGATCTGTTGCGCGGTTCTGACAGCACCGTCGACGCGGTGGCGAGGAAGGTCGGCTACAGCGGCTCCTTTGCGCTGAGCGCCGCGTTCAAGCGGGTGCGGGGCATCAGCCCGCAGGAGCACCGGACGGGTCGCCGCTCCGGCGCGACTTTGCCGGAACGGCAACCTTCCTTGCTGTAGCGGTGCGGTTGAGTGAGGCTGGGGCCATGAGCCATCGCCACGACAAGCACGGTCACCACCACGAGAAGCACGGTCACCACCACGGCGGCCACGAAGTCGACTGGGACGAGATGGCGCCCCTTCTGGAGCGCGGCGCCGAGATCGAGAGCCCGCTGTACCGCCAGGCCGCGGCCTGGCTCGGTGAGCTGACACCCCCGGCCGGGGTGCGCCGGATCCTGGATGTCGGCAGTGGCCCGGGGGTGCTGACCGTCCTCCTCGCCGAGGCGTTCCCGCACGCCGAAGTGGTCGCCGTGGACGCCACCGAACCACTCCTGGAGCGGGCCCGGAAGCGCGCCGCGCGGGCTGGTATCGCCGACCGCTTCTCGACCCGGCACGCCGAACTCCCCGGTGGACTCGACGGGCTGGGCGAGGCGGATCTGATCTGGGCGGGGAACGCGATCCACCACATCGCCGATCAGCGGGCCGTCCTCGGTGAACTGGGCGGGCTGCTGGCTCCCGGCGGGGTCCTCGCGGTGGTGGAGGGCGGGCTGCCCACCCGTCGGCTGCCGCGTGACATCGGGATGGGGCGGCCGGGCCTGGAGGCACGGCTGGACGCCGCCCACAGCGCCTGGTTCCAGCGGATGCGCTCCGAACTGCCCGGCGCGCGGCATGAGACCGAGGACTGGCGGGCCCTGCTCGCCGCCGCCGATCTCACCCCGAGCGGCACCCGGACCTTCCTGCTCGACATCCCCGCCCCGGTCCCGGCCGAGGTGCGCGACCATCTCGCCCAGGGCTTCGCACGGGCCCGCGACGCCATGGAGGGGCTGGTGGAGGACGACGACCTCGCCGTGCTGCGCCGGCTGACGGACCCGGAGGACCCGGCGGGACTGGCCCACCGCGACGACACGTACCTCCTCGCCGCGCGCACGGTGCACACCGCCCGCCGCTCGGACAGGACCTGACCGCGTGCGGTGATCAGTCGCAGGGTTCGAGCCGCCACTGCTGGGCGGGTGTGTCCGTGTCCTCCCACTGGCGCACCCGCGCCCCCTCCTCGGTGCTGCCGTCGGCGACCTCCAGCAGCAGCCCGCTGATGAAACTGACGACGGCGACCGTGCCCGGCGCGTCCAGATGCCGTTCGATGATCCACTCCTGGGCGCCGAAGTTGTTGGCGCGCCACTGCTGGATCGCGGCACCGTTCTCGGTGGCCGCGTTCGCGACGTCGAGGCGCTTGCCGCTGGCCACGTTCACGAAGTGGTAGAGCCCGCTGCCGTTCGGCACGGGGTCGATCTGCCACTGCTGGGCGGGGGTGCCGTTCGCCACGGCCTGTTGGACGACGGCGCCGCTGCCCCTGGCCCCGCCGTACACCTCCAGGACCAGCCCGCTGCCGACATTGCGCACCAGATGGCGGCCCGGTCGAAACGCCCCGCTCATGACCCGTACTCCTCGTTCGGCGCTGTGCTGTTCAACCGGATGATCGTACGAGAGGGAGACACGCCGACGCCCCCCGTCACGGACTTCGGGCCGTGGCGGGGGGCGTCGGTGTGCGAAGGGGGAGTCGTGCGGTGGTGCGGGACCGGGGCGCGGGGGCCGTACGGGTTCGGGCCCGGGGGGTCAGTGCACGGTGACCGTGAACGGCTTGGACACCAGGCCGCCGCCGATGATGCGCAGCGTGTTACGGCCCTTGAGGCCCAGGTAGACCCGCATCTTGTAGGTCGCCTTGCGTGTCGTGTTCATGGAGGCGGGCAGGGTCACCCAGCGCTTGCCACGCTTCTGCTGGAGCGCCACCCGGGTGCCGGGGCGCAGCTCCTTGGCCGACCCGTACACCCGGAACTGCCGCCATGCCTGGATGCCCGCCGCGGTGGATCGCGCGGTGAGCGCGTGCCTCTCGTGCTTCCCGTCGGCGGCTGCCGAGATCGAGGTCTTCTTGGCGTTCGCGGCCGGCTTCGGCTCGATCACGGCCGCGGCCACGCCCATGGATCCGGCGAGCAGGGCGGCGGTGACGATGCCGGTGAGGGTGGTACGGGTGAAGCGCTCCATCGCGCTGCCTCCATGGTGCGGGGGACGTAAGGGGCACCAAAAGTAGGCAGATAAACCGTAAATATGATGATACGGCGCGCAAAGGGCGCGGAGATTAGCACGACCGGCGCAGCCACCCATACGCGGCTGCGCCGGAGTCATCGGGCCGCCCCATGCACCGGGGGAACGTCACCACGGGCGAGGGGCTCCGGTTCGGGAAATGCCTAGCCGAAGGTCGCCGGGTCGAAGCCCAACCGCTTCCCCTCGTCCAGCGCCGTGAACGCCGCCAGGTCGTCGGCGTCCAGCTCGAAGTCGAAGACATCGAGATTCTCCCGGATGCGGGAGGGGGTCACGGACTTGGGGATCACCACATTGCCGAGCTGGAGGTGCCAGCGCAGCACCACCTGGGCCGGGGTCCGCTCGTGCTTCTGGGCCACCGCGACCACCGTCGGGACCTCCAGCAGGCCCTTGCCCGAGCCCAGCGGCGAATATGCCTCGGTCGCGATGGTGTGCCGCGCGTGGGCGGCCCGTGCATCCGCCTGCTGGAGCTGGGGGTGGAGTTCGATCTGATTCACCGCGGGGACGACCGAGGTCTCCTCGATCAGCCGCTCCAGATGCTCCGGCAGGAAGTTCGACACGCCGATCGACCTGGCGCGGCCGTCGGCCAGGATCTTCTCGAACGCCCGGTAGGTGTCCACATAGGCGTCGTTGGCCGGTGCGGGCCAGTGGATGAGGTAGAGATCGACGTAGTCGAGGCCGAGCTTGTCGAGCGAGGCGTCGAAGGCGCGCAGGGTGGTGTCGTACCCCTGCTCGCTGTTCCACAGCTTCGTGGTGATGAAGAGGTCCTCGCGGGGGAGACCGGAGGAGGTGACGGCACGCCCGGTGCCCGTCTCGTTCTGGTAGATCGCCGCGGTGTCGATGCTGCGGTAACCGGCCTCCAGGGCCGTGGCGACCGCACGCGTCGCCTCGTCATCGGGCACCTGCCACACGCCGAAGCCGAGCTGCGGCATCGCGACACCGTTATTGAGGGTGATGGAGGGGACCTTGCTCACGAGGGGTCGATCCTTACGTCGTCGGTTGGATGTGTCATCTCCTTCCTTGGACAACGATCAAGGCGGCGTAGGCATTCCCGCTCATCGAAGGTGGCGGAATGCCGATCCGTCCCCTGGTTCACCTGGTGGAACGCTTCAGGGGGGATCGGAATCCTGTTCCGGATGACTGAACATCAGTCATGGATATGAACAAGCCTCGCGAATTTCGCTGTTCCCGGAAGGGCCACGGTGAGCCGCTCCCAGCCCGCTGGGCCGCTCAGTCCCCGCGCGGCCCCGCAGCCCGCTCAGTCCCCGGGCGGGCTGCGCCCCGATCGCCCTCGGCGGAAGCCATCACCACCCATCCTGCACGGCAACGACGGGAACGCCGCGGCCACTTCGGCCATCTCGACGTGGGGACGGCCGAACCGTTCCCGGTCCGGGAGCCGCCGGTCGTGCCCCTCGGGCCGGGCGGCCCCCGGTCCCAGCAGCGACCCCACGGAGGAACGCAGATGCGCAGTGGCAGGAACACACGGCTCCGGCTCGGCACCGGTGTGGTGGTGGGCGCGGCGGCGCTCGTCGCCGGGCTCGTCCAGCCGGCCGCGGCCGCCGGCCAACAGGAAGCCGTCGCCGCGGGGAAGCCGACCGGAGTGAAGACCGTCTCCACCGGCTGGACCATGCCCTGGGGCACGGACTGGCTGCCCGGCGGAAAGTCGGCACTGGTCACTGAGCGCGACTCGTTCAAGGTCTACAAGGCGACCCCGGCCGGTGCGCGCACCGTCGTCGGCACCGTCCCCTACACGCGCACCACGGACGCCGAGGGCGGGCTGATGGGCGTCGCGGTCGACCCGCGCTACAAAACGAACAAGTACGTGTACTTCATGCACACGTCGACCGACGGCACGCGGATAGCCCGGATGACCTATGACGGCACCTCGCTCACCGGCTACAAGACCCTGGTCCGCGGCATCAAGAAGGCCATCGTCCACAACGGCGGCAGGCTGGCCTTCGGCCCGGACGAATATCTCTACGCGGCCACGGGCGACGCCACCGAAACCTCGCTCTCCCAGGACCGGAAATCCCTCAACGGCAAGATCCTGCGCCTGACGAGGGACGGCAAGCCGGCGCCGGGCAACCCCTTCGGCACCCTCGTCTACAGCCTCGGCCACCGGAACCCGCAGGGCCTGGCCTTCGACACCAAGGGCCGTCTCTGGTCGGCCGAACTGGGGGAGAGCTCCAGGGACGAGCTGAACCTCATCAAGCCGGGCCGGAACTACGGCTGGCCGATCTGTGAGGGCCGGTGCGCCAAGGCCGGGATGACCGACCCGAAGAAGACCTGGAAGGTCTCGGTGGCCTCGCCGAGCGGGATCGCCATCGTGGACAACGCCGTCTACATGGCATCCCTGCGGGGGGAGCGGCTCTGGCGGATACCGATCGACCCGAAGAACGAGAGCGTCGGCGCGGCGACATCCCACTACCGGGGCACCTACGGTCGGCTGCGGACCGTGACCAAGGTGCCCGGGTCGGACCAGCTCTGGCTGTCCACGTCCAACGCCGACGCATGGGGAGGACGTCCGGCTGGCTCGGACCGGATCCTCCGCGTGACCATCGGCTGACGCCCCGCTGACGAGCGGTCCCCCCGGCCCGCGGGGGGACCGCCGTCCTACGCCACGCCCAGATAGGCCGCCACCACCCGCGGGTCCCGCCGGACCTCGTCCGCGGTGCCCTCGGCGAGCACCGAGCCCAGGTCGAGCACGACGACCCGGGTGCACAGCTCCATCACGAACGCCACATTGTGCTCGACGAGCAGGACCGCGCAACCCTCGTCCTCCGCCAGCCGCCGCACGACGGCGGCGAGCCGGGCCCGCTCCCCGGCCGACATACCCGAAGCGGGCTCGTCCAGCAGCAGTACGCGCGGCGGGTCGGCCAGCGCGCGGGCCAACTCCACCATCCGGGCCCGGCCGACCGGCAGGGCCCCGGCGTAGGTGTCGCCGTACGCGTCGAGGCCGCACTCCCGCAGCACCTCAGCCGCCCGCTCACGGCGCGCGTACTCCCGGGAGCGGCGCCCCGGCGCACCGGCGAGATCCGCCACGAGCCCGCCACCACCGCCGCGCCACTCCTGCGCGACCAGCAGATTGTCGGCGACCGTGAGCTGCCCGAACAACTGCTGCCGCTGGAAGGTGCGGCGCACACCGTGGCGGGCGCGCCAGACGGGCGAACGGCGGGTGATGTCCTCGCCGTCGAGCCGCACCAGCCCGTCGTCCGGGCGGCGGATCCCGGAGACCACGTCGAAGAGGGTCGTCTTGCCCGCCCCGTTGGGGCCGATCAGCCCGCAGACCTCACCGGGACTCACCCCGAGACCGACGCCGTCCAGCGCCCGCACACCGCCGAAGCGGACCCCGATGCCGACGGCCTCCAGCACATATCGGCTCATGGGCGGGCCCCTTCCGCGAGGCCGAGGTACGCCTCGGTGAGCCGGTCCGTCTCCACATCGGCGCGCGGACCGCACCAGGAGATCCCGCCCTGCGCGAGGCAGGCGACGGTGTCGGCGATCCCGAGGGCGCCGGTCGCCTTCTCCTCCACCAGGAGCAGCGCGGTGCCGCGCGAGCGGAGTTCGGTGAGGAGGGTGAACACCTCCGCGACGATGCGCGGGGCGAGCCCGAGGGACGGCTCGTCGGCGATCAGGACATCGGGCGGGCGCTCCAGGAGCGGGGCGAGGGCGAGCAGTTGCTGTTCACCGCCGGAGAGGGACCCGGCAACGACGGTACGGCGCCTGGCCAGACCGGGGAAGCGGGTGTAGACGGCGTCCCGGGCGTCGGCCTCGGCGAGTTGCAGGGCGAGGTTCTCCTCGATCGTGAGCGAGGGGAAGATCCCGCGTCCCTCGGGGGCGAGGAGCACACCGTCCCGGGCGCGCCGTACGGGACCGTCCCGGGTGGCGTCCCGCCCGCGGACCCGGAGGGTGCCACGGACGGGGGTGAGGCCCCCGGCGGCGACCCGGCAGACGGTGGACTTTCCGGCGCCGTTGGGTCCGAGGAGGGCGAGGACCTCACCGGGGGCGAGGGCGAGCCGGATCCCGTGCAGTACGGGGGCGGTGCCGTAGCCGGCGTCCACCCCGTCGAACTCCAGCAGGGGTGCCTGGCCGGCCGGTTGGTCCTCCGCGCCTGCCGAGCGGGCCCCGGGGACGGTGGCCCCCGGCTCTGGTGCACCCGCCCGTGAGGCCCGGTCACGTACTCGGTCCCGTACTCGGTCGCGCGCCTGGACCCGGCTCGCCCGTACCGCGGCCTGATCCGGCCCGGGGGTACCGTCGCCTCCCGCCCCCCGTGCCTCTGGTTCTGCTGTCTCGGCGTCGGCCGTCCGTGTGCCCGGGTTGGTGCCCGTCGCCCGTGCCTCGGGTCCTGCTGTCTCGGCGTCGGCCGTCCGTGCGCTCGGGTTGGCGCCCGTCGCCCGTACCTCGGGTTCTGCTGTCTCGGCGTCCGTCGTCCGTATGCTCGGTTCGGCGCCCGTCGCCCGTACCCCCTCCGGGCGGGCAGGTACGGGCGTCGTGGTCGCGGTCCGCGCCGCCGATCGGCGCGCGTGCAGCCGTACGGACACCGCCGCGCAGTACCCGTCCGGATCGTTCGCCAGCGCCAGGCCCGCGAGACCGAACAGGATCACCGGCAGATGCGCCGATTCCGTCACATGGTCCGCCAGCAGATGCGGCACCAGCGCGAAGACCAGGCCCGCCACCACCGCGAACTGGGGGCGCCGCAGCCCCGCGGCGACCACCACCGCCAGCCAGATCAGCCCCGTCATCGCGGTGAAGTCCGTCGCCGTGACCCGGGTGTTGTACGAGGCGTACAGCACCCCGCCGAAGCCCGCGAGCCCCGCCGACAGGGTGAACAGCAGCAGCTTGGTCCGGAGCACCGAGACGCCGCTCGCCTGCGCCGCGGCCGGAGCCGACCGTACCGCCAGCATCGCCCGCCCCGACGGTGAGTTCCGCAGCGCGCTCAACGCCGCGACCACCAGCGTCACCAGGACCAGCAGCGCCACCCCCAGCGCGCGGTCGTCCGTGAGGTCGACCGGGCCGAACACGGCGCGCGGGATCTCCCAGCCGCTGTCACCGTTCCGCAGCCAGCCGATCTGGAAGAGCACCTGGTCCGCGAGGAAGGCGAGCGCCAGGGTGGCGAGCGCCAGCGATCTTCCCCCCAGCCGCAGCGCGGGCAGGGCCACCAGCGCGCCCAGCAGCGCCGCCCCGGCCGTCCCCACCAGGGCCGCCGCCCAGAACGGCCAACCATGGCTCATCAGCACCCCCGCCACCAGGGCGGCGCCGGTCACGAAGGTGGCCTGCGCCAGCGAGACCATCGCGCCGAGCCCGGTGACCACCGTGAAGGAGAGGAAGACGAGGGAGATCGCCAGCCCCTGCGCCAGAATGCCGCTCCAGAACGGTGTGGTGACCGTGTAGAAGGCGGTGGCGAGGAGCGCCGCGCCCACCGCCCACGGCCCCCACCGCCGCCACCAGCCCATCCCCGCCAGGTAGTCGACCGGTGGCGCGTCCGCCGCCGCCGCCACTCCCGCGGTCCGCCGCCGACGGGTCAGGATCAGCAGCCCCGCGAAGAGGATGAGGAACGGGACCGCCGTACGGAAGCCGGTGATCCGGTCCGCGAACGAGGCGTACCCGGCGACCAGGTTCTGGAGCACCCCCAGCGCGAGCCCGCCCGCGAAGGCCAGCGGCACCGAGGCGAACCGGCCCAGCACCGCCGCCGTCGCCGACACGAACAGAAAGAGGGTGTAGTCGTGGGCGGAGAGACCGAGCAGCGGTGTCGCCAGCACTCCCGCGAGACCCGCGAGACCGGACGCCAGCATCCAGGCGATCGAGGAGAGCCGGTCGGCGTCGACGCCGCGCAGTTCCACCAGCCCCCGGTTGTCGACGGCGGCCCGCAGCCGCAGCCCCAGTCGGGTGTGGCGCAGCAGCACCCAGAGCCCCGCCGCGACCGTCGCCGTGACCACCCAGGTGATCAGTTGGTCGGAGTCGACCCCGACCCCGTCCAGCGGCTGCCAGGAGACGGCCGGGCTGGGCCCGACCCCCGGCAGCCCGAACTGGTTCTCGGCCGGTTTCACCGGGGCGCCCCACTCCGCGAGCAGTTCCACCACCCACAGCCCCAGCGCGGGCAGGGCGACCAGCAGCCCGATCGTCGCCACGATCTGCGCGGTCTCGCCCACCCGGGCCAGCTTCCGGAACATCAGCCGGTCCAGCGCCCAGCCGATCCCCGGCGCGACCACCAGGACCAGCAGCAGTGCGGTCGGCACGGCCGGCCAGCCGAAGCCGGAGTGCAGTTCGTAGAAGGCGAGCGCGCACAGATAGGCGGTCGCGCCGTGGGCGAAGTTGAACAGCCCGGACGCGGAGTAGGAGAGCACCAGTCCCGTCGCCAGCAGTGCGTAGAGCGCGCCGGAGACCAGACCGCTCAGGACGAAGCCCAGCAGATCCGCCATGACCGCCGCCTTCCTTGCCTAGGAGAAGGGGATGGGCGGATAGCAGCGGAACGGCGACGACACCCGGTAGGCGCCACCGGTGAGCTGGACGAGTGCCCCGCAGCCGAACGCCTCCCGCTGGCCCTTGGGCAGCGCGCGGTCCCCGACCAGTGTCCCGGTGTCGGAGAATCCGTCGGCGGCCCGCTGGAAGCTCTCCACGGTCAGCTCCCGGCCGGCCCGCTCGGCCACGGCGAGGAAGAGATCCGCCGACATATAGCCGGTCATCATGTGCATGTTGAGCGGCACGTCCTTGCCCGCCGTCCGCCGGATGTCCTCCTTGAACCGCCGCATCGCCGGACTCGTCGACTCGAACGGCTCGAAGGTCAGCAGCACATGCACCCCGTCCAGCGCCTGCCGGGTCGCGGCCTTCGCCAGCAGACCGGGGTCGTAGTCCGTCGGATCGGTGATCACCCCCCGGTAGCCGGCCCGCTTCACCGCCGTGAAGAGCCCGATGTTGTAAGGGGTCTGCATCACCGAGACCACGGCGTCGGGCGCCTTGCCGCCGTCGCTGCGCAGGATGTCCTTCGTATACGCGGACCAGTCGTTCGGCAGTGAGGTGGCGGGCACGCTCGCCTTGGCGTACGCGACGGTGAACCCGGCCGCCGTGAAGCCCTGACGGTAGGTCCGGATGGCGAACGTACCCGCGTCGTTGTCGGTGGCGAGGATGGCGACCGACTTCCCCCGTGCGCCGCCGAGCACCCCGGCCAGACTCTCGGGCCAGCTCTGGGTGATGGCCCCCCCCCGGGCATCGGGACCATACAGCCGCCGAATCCGTAGATGTGCTTCGGTCCGCAGAACTGCGGAACCGTGCCCCAGCCGAAGGTCGGCACCCGCTGCCGCTCCAGGAAGTCCGCGCCGGAGAAGGTCACCGAACTCATCGGGGATACGGCGAACACCTTCTCCCGCTGGACGAGTTTCCGCGCGGCGGCGAGATTGCGCCCCGGTTCCTGGCCGTCGTCCTCGGCGCCGAGATAGTCGATCCGGCGGCCGTGCACCCCGCCCTCGTCGTTGACGCGGTCGTAGCGGGCCCGGGCACCGAGGTCGGTGTCCTTCTTGGAGTACCCACTGGCGGTGGTCATGGAGACGATGCCACCGACCTTGATCGAATCCTTGGTCACTCCCCGTACGGAGGAGGAGTCCTTCCCGCCGGCCTCTCCCGAGGTGGACGCCGAGTTACAGGCCGTGCTGAGCAGCAGCGCCGAGGTCACGGCGGCGATGGCGAGGGTACGGATGGGTCGCGGCACGGTGGATCCCTCCGTCGGGGGTGTCCGAATTCTGTGCCGCACCTGATGGTCCGTCAATAACCATACGGGACTAATTGATGGAGCGTCAGGTGTCGTCGGGGCGCCGGTAGAGCGCGTCCACCTCCGCCGCGTAGGCTTCCTCGATCGCCCGCCGCCGCAGTTTCAGCGACGGTGTGAGCAGCCCCCGCTCCTCGCTGAAGGGTCGCGCCAGAATCCGGAAGGTACGGATCGACTCCGCCTGCGACACCTGCGTATTGGCCGTGATCACCGCGCGGCGGATCTCCGACTCCAGCACCGGGTCCCGCACCAGCTCCGCGGCCGGCAGCGCCGGTTGGTTCCGCATGTTCAGCCAGTGGTCGACGGCGTCCTGGTCAAGGGTGATCAGCGCCGCCACATACGGGCGGTCGTTGCCGACCACGAGGCACTGCGCCACCAGGGAATGCGCCCGCACCCGCTCCTCCAGGACCACCGGCGAGACGCTCTTGCCCCCGGAGGTCACCAACATCTCCTTCTTCCGCCCGGTGAGGGTCAGATAGCCGTCCTCGTCCAGCGCGCCGAGATCGCCGGTCGCCAACCAGCCCTCCCGCAGCACGGCGCCGGTGGCCTTCGGATCGCCGAGATACCCCGCGAAGACATGGGCGCCGTGCAGCCACACCTCCCCGTCCGCCGCGATGTGCACCGTGGTCCCCGGGATCGGCTGGCCGACCGTGCCGAACCGGGGCCGCTCCGGAGGGTTCCCCGTCGCGGTCGCCGTCGACTCGGTCAGCCCGTACCCCTCACAGATGGTGATGCCCGCGCCCCGGTAGAAGAGCCCCAGCCGCCGGTCCATGCCCGAGCCCCCGGACATCGCGTACCGCAGCCGCCCGCCCAACGCCTCTCGGAGCCGCCCGTACACCGCCTTCTCGAAGAACTGGTGCCGCACCCGCAACCCCGCCGACGGTCCGGGACCGACCCCGAACGCCCGGTGCTCCAGGGCCTCCGCGTACCGCACCGCCACCTCGACGGCCTTGTCGAAAGGACCCGCCCGCCCCTCCGACTCCGCCCCGCGCCGCGCCGTCTCGAAGATCTTCTCGAAGACGTGCGGGACAGCCGGCACGAACGTCGGCCGGAACGTCGCCAGATCGGGCAGCAGCACCTCAGCCCGGAGCACCGGCTGATGCCCGAGCTTGACCCGCCGACGGATCGCCGCGACCTCCACCATGCGGCCGAAGACATGCGCGAGCGGCAGGAACAGCAGCGTCGACGGCTCGTCGCCGGGGCGCGAGCGGAAGACCGACCCCCAGCGCGCGGCCACCGTATCGGTCTGGAACATCAGATGCGCGTGGGTGAGGACACACCCCTTGGGGCGGCCGGTGGTCCCCGAGGTGTAGACCACGGTGGCCGTCGAGTCCGGGGTCACCGCGCGCCGGTGCCGCTGCACCACCTCGTCGTCGATATGCGCCCCGGCCGCCACCAACGACTCCACCGCACCGGCGTCCAACTGCCACAGCCGCTTCAGCGACGGCAGTCGGTCGACCACCGAACCGACCGTCATGGCATGGTCCTCGTGCTCCACCACGCACGCGGAGACCTCCGCGTCATGGAGCATCCAGAACACCTGCTCGGCCGAGGAGGTGGGGTAGACGGGCACGGACTGGGCACCGACCGTCCAGATCGCGAAGTCGAAGAGCGTCCACTCGTAGCGCGTACGGCACATCAGCGCCACCCGGTCCCCGAACCGCACACCGTGCGAGAGCAGCCCCTTCGCCAGCGCGAGTACCTCGTCACGGAACTCCGCCGCGCTCACGTCCCGCCACACACCCGCCGCGTCCTTGCGGCCGAGCGCGGCCCGTCGTGGATCCTCCCGGGCGTGGTCGAAGACCGCGTCGGCCAATCCGCCGACCTGAGGCGCAGCGTCCAAGGGGGGGACAGTGAACTCGCGCAAGGGCCTGCTCCTCGTGGTGCTCCGAACGGCGCCGCGACGCTACCCCACCACCCGCACCGGGCGTGGGCACCTTTGCGAACTGTGGACGAATGGCATCACCACAGGTCAGAACCAGAAATCCGGTCACATGCCGATGTCAGGGCCGGAATTCTGACCGCTGAGTAAGGTGGCCGGAAGCAAATCTCCACGGAATCTGTACGGGGCGCACACCAGGGTTTTGGCGGAGCTTTGCGCGCACGTCGTGATCCGCCGCCGCCCGCCCGCAGTACGTCTTGCCGGACGTGGACGTGGACGTGGACGTGGACGTGGACGTGGACGTGGACGTGGACGTGGACGTGGACGTGGACGTGGACGTGGACGTGGACGCAGACGCAGACGCAGACGCAGACGCAGACGCAGACGCAGACACGGATCCGGATCCGGATCCGGATCCGGACCGACCCGAGGAGGGAGCCCATGCGCTGGCTCAGGTTTCCCAGGCCCGCCCGGCCGAGGTTCGACCCGTTCGTCCTCACCCTGCTGGGCACGGTCGCCCTCGCCGTGCTGCTCCCCGCGTCCGCCGGGACCGCCGATGTCCTCGGCGGCGCCTCCACCGGCGCCGTCGCCCTCCTCTTCTTCCTCTACGGCGCCCGGCTCTCCACCCGCGAAGTCGTGGACGGACTCCGGCACTGGCGACTCCACACGACGGTGCTCGCCGCGACCTTCCTCGTCTTCCCCCTGCTCGGCCTCGCCGCGGGAGCGCTCCCACCGCACGTCCTCACACCCGAGCTGTACGGCGGACTGCTCTTCCTCTGCGTCGTCCCGTCCACCCTCCAGTCCTCGATCGCCTTCACCGCCCTCGCCAGGGGCAATGTCTCGGCGGCGATCTGCGCCGGCTCCTTCTCCAGCATCGCCGGCATCCTCCTCACCCCGCTGCTCGCGCTACTCCTCCTCGGCGGCCGGGCCGACTTCTCCCCGGACTCGCTGCTGCGGATCGCGGTCCGGCTGCTGCTGCCGTTCATCGCCGGCCAACTCCTACGGCGGTGGATCGGCGGCTTCCTCGCCCGGCACCGCGCGTTCCTCGCCCGGCACCGCGCGGCCCTCGGCCTCGTCGACCGGGGCTCGATCCTGCTCGTCGTCTACACGGCCTTCAGCCAGGGCATGAACGCGGGCGTCTGGCACCAGGTGACACCGGCCGGGCTGGGGGCGCTCCTCGGCATCGAGACCGTTCTGCTGACGGTGATGCTCAGCCTGACCTGGTACGGATCGCGGCGGCTCGGCTTCGTCCGCGCCGATCGGGTCACGATCCTCTTCGCGGGGTCGAACAAGAGCCTGGCGGCGGGTCTACCGATGGCCGCCGTGCTGTTCGGGCCGGACACGAGCCTCGCCGTGCTGCCCCTGATGCTCTTCCACCAGCTCCAACTGACCGTGTGCGCGGTCATCGCGCGCCGCCGCTCCCGGGATCCCAGCGGAAAAGCCCCTGGGAAGGAGCCCAGCCGTGCTGAGACGATCACCGGGTGACCACGCCCGCCATACGCTTCCCCCGCACCCGCCCCTGCTCCCTCGTCGTCTGCCGCGGCTGCTGCTGCGGTGACGCCCGTAAACACCCCGGCACCGACCACCGGGGCCAACTCGCCCGGCTCCGCCGAGCGGCGGCGACCTCCGGCGGTCAACTGGAGGTGCGGACGAGTGACTGCCTCGGTCCGTGCGGCCAGGCCAACGTGATCGTCGTCCAGCCCTCCACCGAGGGCCGCCGCCGAGGCGCCCGCGCCACCTGGATCGGCTGGGCGCTCGACGACGACGTCCTGGACGACCTCCTCGCCTGGGTGGCGGCCGGCGGCCCCGGCCTCGCCGAACTCCCGGCCACGCTGGCGCTCCAGACCATCGAACCCCCCGGCGACGCGCGCCGATGAGCGCGGCGGCCGTCCGCTCATCGGCCGGAGCCGACGCGTGTGACCCGGGCCACAGGAACCCGTATCGCCGTGCGGACAGATACCGAGTGTGGAAACCAACCAGGAGGAACTGAGGACCCGGCTGCGATCCGGTGACGCCGATGCCTTCGGGACGCTCTTCGACGACTGCGCGCGCTCCGTCTACAACCACGGATTCCGGCTGACGGGAAACTGGTCGACCGCCGAGGACATCGTCTCGCTGACCTTTCTGGAGGCATGGCGGTTACGCGACCGGATCGAGGCGGAGGGCGGTTCCGTACGGCCCTGGCTGCTCGGCCTCGCCACCAATGTGGCCCGGAACACGCGCCGGGCCACCCGACGGCACGCGGCGGCCGTCGCCCGGCTGCCGCGCGCCGAGGCCGAACGGGACTTCGCCGACGAGGTCGCGGGCCGCCTCGACGACGCGTCCCAACTCGCCCTCGTACAGACCGCGCTGTCCCGTCTCCGGCGCTCCGAACGTGAGGTGCTCGCCCTCTGCGTCTGGTCCGGCCTGGGGTACGCGGCAGCCGCCGAGGCACTGGGCGTGCCCGTCGGCACGGTACGGTCCCGGCTCTCCCGGGCCCGTACGAAACTCGCGAACGCGATGGAACCCCCGGCCCGAGCCGGACAGCTGAGAGTGAGCCGCGCTCCCGCGGCCGGGCCCATTGAGGAGGGGAACCGATGAACACACCACCCGAGCTTCCCGCGTCTTCCGAGCTTCCCGAGAGGGATCTCCCACCGGGCCGTCACCGACTGCTCAAGGAGCATCTGATGACCGAGTTCAGGCCGGACGACCGGACCGCCACGGCGCCCGCCCCGCGCGGGCGACGGCTGCGGCGCCTGCTCACCGTCACCGCGGTCGCGGCGGCCACCGCCGCCGTAATCACGGTGGCCCTGCCCACCGGCGACGGCGACCGCGAGCGCGGCTTCGGCGGATCCGCCTCCAGGGAGGCGGTGGCGCTGCTGGAGAACGTGGCACTGGCGGCCGAACACCGGAAGGCGCCGGACGGCATCCGGGACGACCAATTCGTCTACCTGCGGAGCAAGACCGCCCATATGAGGGAGGGAGTGGACGGGAAGGTGCGGATGGAGCCGATCCACCTGCGCGAGGTGTGGCTGTCGGTGGACGGCAGCCGTGCGGGGCTGCTGCGGGAGGACAATGAGAACGGCACCATGAAACTGGACCCGCAGACCGGCGGCAACGACGCCAGCACCACCTACCGGAATCTGCGGACCCTGCCGACGGATCCCGGCAAGATGCTCACCTGGCTGCGCGAACACAGCGACGGCGGCGGGAGCGAGGAACAGCAGACCTTCGTCCTCGTGGGCGACCTGGCGCGGGAGTCGCTGATGCCGCCCGACGTCGCCGCCGCGCTGTTCCGGGCCGCCGCCCGGATCCCCGGGGTCGTCGTCGTCCCGGACGCCGTGGACGCGACCGGTCGGCGCGGTGTCGCCGTCGCGCGTACGGACCAGGGGTCGCGCGCGGAGCTGATCTTCGACAGGAAGACGAACATGTACCTCGGTGAGCGGGTCGTCCAGACGGTGGACGTGCCGGGCAGCACCCGCAAGGGGGGCGTCACCGGCACCACGGCGGTCCTCCAGCGCGCCATCGTCGACAAGGTCGGGCAGCGCCCCTGAGGGTGGGGACCCGCCGCCCGTCGGCGCGGGCCCCGTACCGTCATCGGCCCGCCCCCCCCCAGCCGAGGGGGGCGGGCCGATCCCGAACCCGGGGGTGCGCTCCCTGACCCGGGCGGTGCCGCGTCCGCCTCGCTCGCCTCACCCGGGGCACGGGCGGCACGGGCGGACCGCCCGCCGCTGGGGTGCCGGGCGCCTGCGGGGGCCTGGGTCCTGCTGGGGCGCCCGGTGGGGGTGCCTGCTGGGGGCGCCTGGTGGGGGCGCCTGGTGGGGGCGCTCGCACCGCCCGTGCGCCCTGTCCGCGACAATCACCGTCACGACGCGCCCGCCCGAACGAGCACCGGAACGACCGGAGGCCAACTCTTGCCCTCAATACACGACTTCGCGACCTGGGAGCCCGTGCTACGACTCCTGCGAGCCGGTAACGCGGAGAGCACCACCACCGATTGTCGCGTGGCCGGACGGATCGGCCCGCAGGGCTGGAGCCTGCCCCCGCGGCGACAGCCTCCGACGCCCGACGGAGCCGCCCGGCCCGACAACGCGCGCGACGAACTCGACGCGGTACAGCCGGTGCTGAACGCCCTCGCGGACATCGGCGTCGACGACATCTCGTTCACGGCGGAGATCGCACCGACCGGGAAGACCGTGCTGTACCTGCTCGCCGACAGCCCCGCCGTGGAGCCCGGCATCGGTAATCCGTACCCGGGCTCGCTCATCCTGGTCGATGGCGCCCTCCCCGAGCCCTGGCGCCGCCTCCCCGTCCCGGCGCCCGGCGCGTCACCGGCACCGCCGGTGGATCCGGCGGCACTGGAGCGGACGCTCCGCGAGCGGCTGCCCGACGCCATCGGCGCCACCGATGCGGAGATCGCCGCCGCGGAGGCGCGCCTCGGCATCGCACTGCCCGATGAGCTCAAAGCCGTCTTCCGGGTGGTGCGGGCGCGTTGGGAGGACTGGGGCGACGACTACGACGCGGCGTGCCGTGTCTTCTCGGCGGTCGGCTGCGAGCTGTACTCGCTCGACGAACTGAGCATCGCCGATGTGCCCTCCCGCGCGTGGCCCTGGGAGCTCGCGGCGATGGAGGCGGTCGAGACCCCGCCCGACGCCGCGGTCCAGGGGCTGGTCGGCTCGCCCGGCTGGATCGCCTTCGGCGACAGCGGCGGCGGCGACCGGATCGCGGTCGACCTGACACCGGGCCCGCGGGGACACATCGGACAGATCATCATCCTCAACCATGAGGAGTGCATCGGTGCCGGGCTCGTCGCCGACTCCCTCACGGACCTGGTCGTCAACGGGCACAAGCAAGGGCGCGGCGCCCCTCGAGAGGAGCCGCCGCCGCCCGTGGCCTGGGTGAACATCCACGGCCTGCCGAGCGTCGAAGCCGCCGCCCACGAAGGGCTGGAGGTGCTCAGCATCGGCGTGTGGGAGGGCGAGCCGGTATCGCTCGCCCCCGTCATCGGGCTGCCCCGACTGCGGACCCTCGCCGCCTATCCCGGCACGCTCGCCGACCCGCTGGAGATCGCCGAGCTGACCGGACTGGAGTTCCTGGAGCTGGGGCCGGACGACTGGCGCGTCCTCCTCGACGCCGGAGCCGTCCCGCGCGGCCTATCGGCCGCCGCCATCGAGGCGCACGGCAATCCGTCCACGCTTCCGATCGTGGACCTCGCCAACGAGATCCTCGCCCTCTGGGACCGGCCCCCGATCATCCGCACCCGCTACGAGGGCGACCTCGGACCCGTGGCGTAGTCACGAGCGGGGGGCCGGGGCGGGTCCTCGGCGTAGTCACGAGTGGGGGCGGGGCGGGTTCGTGGCGGCTGACGGGACCGGGCCCGTCCCACCGGCCGCAGCGGACCGGCGGATCCGACCGCTGGCCCACCAGACCGGCGGACCCGACCGCTGGTTGACCCGCCCCGGCCCGTACCACCGACCGCCGGGGGCCTGGCCCTCACCGACCGACGCGGGGAAAGGTCGGCCAGGACCATCCCCGCGGCGGCCGGGCGACCCCACGCGAGGGCACGCCCTCAGGCCCCGCCGCCCAGCACGATCCGCTCCTCGCCCGCGTACACGTTCATGTTCGGGCCGCGCAGGAACCCGATCAGGGTCAGACCGGTCTCGGCCGCCAGATCCACGGCGAGCGAGGACGGCGCCGAGACGGCCGCGAGCACCGGGATACCGGCCATCACGGCCTTCTGGGCCAGTTCGAACGACGCGCGCCCCGAGACGAGCAGAATCGCCCGGGACAGCGGCAGCCCCCCGTCCCGCAGCGCCCGGCCGACCAGCTTGTCCACGGCGTTGTGCCGCCCGACGTCCTCCCGGGCGTCGAGCAGCTCACCCGTCTCGGAGAAGAGCGCCGCCGCATGGAGTCCGCCGGTCCGGTCGAAGACCCGCTGGGCCGCCCGCAGCCGGTCGGGGAGATCCGCGAGCAGAGCCGGATCGAGGCGGAGCCGGGGAGTGTCGCCGATCGGGAAACGCGTGGTCGTCCGTACGGCGTCCAGACTGGCCTTGCCACAGAGGCCGCACGACGACGTGGTGTAGACATGGCGCTCCAGAGTGATGTCCGGCACCTCGACTCCGGGCGCGAGCCGGACGTCCACCACGTTGTACGTGTTCACCCCGTCGGCGGTGGCCCCCGCGCAGTACACGATCGAACGGACGTCGTCCGCCGCGCCGATCACTCCCTCACTGACCAGGAATCCGGCCGCGAGCGCGAAGTCGTCGCCGGGGGTGCGCATGGTGATGGCGAGGGGTCTGCCGTTCAGGCGGATCTCCATCGGCTCCTCGGCCACCAGGGTGTCGGGCCGGGACGAAACGGCACCGTCCCGGATGCGGAGGGTGCGGCGGCGTTCGGTGGCCCGTCCCATGGTGATCGATTCCGCTTCTGTGTATTCAGCCGGTGGCTGTGAGGCGTCGGTTGCGCCCGTCGGATAGTCTCGATGGCAGACGCCGTGGCTTTACGTGACGTTTTGACTGCCTCAGGTCACCAGCTCGCGCGGGTGGCCGGCCACGGCGACGTTATTCTTCCGCTTCCGTGCGGAGGGAAAGCCCCCGGGGGCGCCCCGTTTACTGGGCACCGTTGGGGAAGTGCCAAATTCCGGGGTTGGAATCCTGTGGGATCACCTGCCGTCGTACCGGGTGGTAGCAGCCAAGACTGGGCTATTCCAGTGCCCGCAGGAGGGGATCCCCACATGCTCGGTTCACGTATCGCCGCACTCGGGCACTATCAGCCCGCCGGAGTGCTCACCAACGAGGACCTGGCGGTGCTGGTCGACACCAGCGACGAATGGATCCGCACCCGCGTCGGTATCCGCACCCGGCACCGCGCGGCGGACGACGAGCCGGTGGACGAGCTGGCCGCGCACGCCGGGGCGAAGGCGCTGGCCGCCGCCGGGCTCACCCCCGAGGACATCGGGCTCGTGCTCGTCGCCACCTCCACCGCGATCGACCGCTCGCCGAACACGGCCGCCCGGGTCGCCGCCCGGCTCGGCATGACGTCGCCCGCCGTGATGGACCTGAACGTCGTCTGCGCCGGGTTCACCCACGCCCTCGCCACCGCCGACCATGCCGTACGGGCCGGCTCTGCCGACCGGGTGCTGGTCATCGGCGCGGACAAAATGACCGCCGTGACCGACTGGAGCGACCGCACCACCTGTGTCCTCACCGGTGATGGCGCCGGCGCCGCCGTCGTCGAGGCGACCCGGGAGGGCGAGGAGCCGGGCATCGGCCCGGTGCTGTGGGGTTCGGTTCCCTCCATGGGCCACGCCGTACGGATCGAGGGCACCCCGCCCCGCTTCGCCCAGGAGGGCCAGGCCGTCTACCGCTGGGCCACCACCCAACTGCCGCCGATCGCCCGCAAGGTCTGCGAACGCGGCGGGGTGCTGCCGGAGGAACTGGCCGCTGTCGTCCTGCACCAGGCCAATCTGCGGATCATCGAACCCGTCGCCCAGAAGATCGGCGCCGTGAACGCCGTCATCGCCCGCGATGTCGTCGACTCGGGCAACACCTCGGCCGCCTCCATCCCGCTGGCCCTCGCCAAGCTGGTCGAGCGCGGCGAGATCTCCTCCGGCGACCCGGTGCTGCTGTTCGGCTTCGGCGGCAACCTCTCGTACGCCGGCCAGATCATCCGCTGCCCCTGAAGCGTGTCGCCGAAGGCTGTGCGGCGCGGGCCGGACCGTCGCCCCGCGCCCACTCCGCGGGGCGCGGAACCTCCGCCATGATCTCGTCGTTCGCCCTCGTCGTGGCGGTCCCGGAGGCGACGGGGCGGTGATTCGCCCGGGGTCCGCCCCGAGCCGTACCATCCGCCCCATGGCTAAAGCACCCGTGCTCACACCCAGGGCGGACGACTTCCCGCGCTGGTACCAGGATCTGATCACCAAGGCCGAACTGGCCGACAACGGTCCGGTGCGCGGCACCATGGTCATCCGACCGTACGGATACGGGCTGTGGGAGCGGATCCAGTCCGAACTGGACACCCGCATCAAGGAAACGGGTACGGAGAACGCGTACTTCCCGCTGCTGATCCCGCAGTCGTACCTCACCAAGGAGGCCGACCACGTCGAGGGCTTCGCGCCCGAGCTGGCGGTCGTCACCCACGGCGGCGGCAAGGAGCTGGAGGAGCCCGCGGTCGTCCGTCCCACCTCCGAGATGATCGTCAACGACTACTTCTCGAAGTGGGTGCAGAGCTACCGGGACCTGCCCCTGCTGATCAACCAGTGGGCGAACGTGGTCCGCTGGGAGCTGCGCCCCCGGCTCTTCCTCCGGACGAGCGAGTTCCTGTGGCAGGAGGGCCACACCGCGCACGCCACCTACGAGGACGCGCGCGAGTTCGCCTCCCACATCCACCGCGAGGTCTACGAGGACTTCATGGTGAACGTCCTCGCCATGGACGTCGTCCCCGGGCGCAAGACCGTCAAGGAGCGCTTTGCCGGGGCCGTCAACACGCTCACGCTCGAGGGCATGATGGGCGATGGCAAGGCCCTGCAGATGGCCACCAGCCACGAGCTGGGACAGAACTTCGCCAAGGCATTCAACACCCGTTACCTGTCGAAGGAAGGCAAGCAGGAACTGGTCTGGCAGACCTCCTGGGGCTCGACCACCCGCATGATCGGCGCCCTGGTGATGATGCACGGCGACGACAACGGGCTCCGGGTGCCGCCGCGCCTGGCGCAGATCCAGGCCGTTGTGCTGGCGATCAAGGGGGATGAGGCGGTGCTGGCCAAGGTCCGTGAGGTCGGCGACCGGCTGAAGGCGGCCGGCGTCCGGGTCCGGGTGGACGACCGCACGGACATCCCCTTCGGGCGCCGCGCCGTCGACTGGGAGCTGAAGGGCGTGCCCGTCCGCATCGAGATCGGCCCCCGCGATCTGGCGAACGGCACCGCGATGCTGGCCCGCCGGATCCCCGGCGGGAAGGAGCCGGTGGCGCTCGACACGCTCGCGGACGCGCTCCCCGGGATCCTCGAAGAGGACCAGGCCCTGTTGCTGAGGCAGTCCCGCGAGCGCCGGGAATCCCGGACCACGGACGTCTCGACGATCGAGGAGGCCATCGAGGCCGCCACCGCGGGCAACTGGGCGCGCATCCCGTGGGCGACGCTCGGCGAGGCGGGTGAGACCAGGCTCGCGGACCACGCGGTGACCGTACGGTGCCTGATCGCCGCGGACGGGTCGGTGCCCGAATCCGACGACCAGCCGGGCAATATCGCCGTCGTGGCGCGCGCCTACTGAAGGCTCCCCTCCCCGGCGCCCGGTGCCGACGAGCCCCCGGCCCGAGGCGCCGGCCCTGCCGTATCGTCGTCGGCCTGGACGGGAACGAACGGGGTGTCATGGTGGCTGTGCGGAGTGCGGGACTGCTGCTGTTCCGTGAGCGGGCCGACGACGGCGACGGCGGCGATGGCAGCACCGGTGGCGCTGGTGGCGCTGGTTTCGAAGTGCTGATCGCTCATATGGGAGGGCCGTTCTGGCAGGACCGGGACGCCGCCGCGTGGTCGGTGCCGAAGGGGCAGTACACCTCGGAGGAGGAGCCCGCGGCGGCGGCCCGGCGGGAGTTCGAGGAGGAGTTGGGGCTCGCCCCGCCGCCGGGGGAGTGGCTGCCGCTCGGGGAGGCGCGCCAGCCCAACGGCAAGATCGTCACCATCTGGGCGCTGGCGGGCGACCTCGACACCTCCCTGGTGGTGCCCGGCACCTTCACCACGGAGTGGCCGCCGCACTCCGGGCTGACGCGGGAGTTCCCGGAGGTCGACCGGGCTGAGTGGTTCACACCGGAGGAGGCGCGGCACCGACTCGTGGCGGGGCAGCGCGTCTTCCTCGACCGGTTGGCTGAGCTGCTGGCGGCGGAGGGGCGCTGAGGGCGCCTCGGGTGGTCGGGCGAGACACGGAGGGCGCCTCGGTTGGTGGGACACCGGGGGCGCCTCGGGTGGTCGGGCGGACGCTGAGGGCGCCTCGGTTCGTCGGGCGCCGAGGGAAGCACCGTTCACCGGAGGCCGATTCGCTCGGTGCGTCAGCCGATCGCACCCATCTTTGTCCCGAGTGTGGAAAAAGTTGTGCCGGAACTCTGCGCAAGTTCTTCCCACTCGGGGAAAGCGCTGCTACGTTCCCCTCGAAAGCCTGATCAGTGAGAGCCGAACGGGTTCCCCAACGCCGAAGGCCAGGGGAGGGGAGGGGCAGTTGAGACGCATGACCGCACGACCCGCCAACGCGCACCAGGCGCGTCTACTGAGGCTGTTGCGCGACGGAGGGCCCAGCTCCCGCGCCCAGCTCGGCGATCTGGTCGATCTCTCCCGGTCCAAACTCGCCGTGGAGGTCGACCGACTGCTGGAGACGGGTCTGGTCGTCGCCGACGGCCTCGCCGCCTCCCGCGGTGGCCGCCGCTCGCACAACATCCGCCTCGCACCCGCGCTGCGCTTCCTCGGCATCGACATCGGCGCCACCTCCATCGATGTCGCCGTCACCAACGCGGAACTGGAAGTGCTCGGGCACCTCAACCACCCCATGGACGTACGGGAGGGACCGGTCGCGATCTTCGAGCAGGCGCTGTCGATGGCGACCAAGCTCAAGGCCACCGGGCTCGCCGAGGGGTTCGATGGCGCGGGCATCGGCGTGCCGGGGCCGGTCCGCTTCCCCGAAGGCGTCCCGGTCGCTCCGCCGATCATGCCGGGCTGGGACGGCTTCCCCGTCCGCGAGGCCCTGAGCCAGGACCTCGGCTGTCCCGTCATGGTCGACAACGACGTGAATCTGATGGCGGTGGGGGAGCAGCACGCCGGCGTCGCACGATCCGTCGCCGACTTCCTCTGCATCAAGATCGGTACGGGAATCGGCTGCGGCATCGTCGTCGGCGGTGAGGTCTACCGGGGTACGACGGGCAGCGCGGGCGATATCGGACACATCCAGGTCGACCCCTACGGCCGCGCCTGCGCCTGCGGCAACAAGGGCTGTCTGGAGGCCCACTTCAGCGGCGCGGCGCTCGCCCGGGACGCCGAGGACGCGGCCCGCGCCGGCCGGTCACCCGAGCTGGCCGAACGCCTCGTCGCGGCCGGGCGGCTCACCGCCGTCGATGTCGCCGCGGCTGCGGCGGCGGGCGACACCACCTCGCTCGAACTCATCCGTGAGGGCGGCGACCGGGTGGGTCAGGTCATCGCCGGACTCGTCAGCTTCTTCAACCCGGGACTGGTGGTGATAGGCGGCGGGGTGACCGGCCTCGGACACACTCTGCTGGCGAGCGTACGGACCCAGGTCTACCGCCGTTCGCTGCCACTGGCGACCGGCAACCTGCCCATCGTGCTGGGGGAGTTGGGAGCGGTGGCCGGGGTCATCGGCGCGGCCCGGCTCATCAGCGACCACCTGTTCTCACCCGCCTGATGGGCCGACGACGCCCACCCGCTCCGACCGGCACCACCCGCCCCGTGACGCCACGCCCCGGCACCGCCGGGGGGACCGCCCATCCCGTAACCCCACCCGAACCGCCACCCGTCCCGTAACGCCACCCGTCCCGTAACGCCACCTTCCTGGGACCAGCACCGGTCCCGCCCCGCCATCGGCCCACACCCTGCGGCGCCGGGCACCCCCGCCGGAACAGCCCGTTTCGCCCGAGACCTGCACAGCCCGTAGACCCGCACTGCTCGCAGCACCCGCACGGCCTGTACAGCTCGCATCAGCCGCATCAGCCGCATCAGCCGCTCGCCGGTATCACCGGCGATTCCGCGGCCGTCCCCGGGCGCCACCACGGCACCGACCGGGGGCGCTGACGGCGCCCCTCGCGTCCCAGGGCGCCCCCGCTCACCATGAGCACCTCACCCACACCTCACGAGTGCCCCCGCACGCACCACCGCGTACTCGAACGACTCCGCTCACCGGCCGCACCTGCCGAGGGGATTTGTCATGGCACCAGAACCACCCCTGCTCACCATGTCCGGCATCACCAAGTCCTTCCCCGGCGTCCGCGCGCTCGACGGCGTGGACCTCCAGGTCCAGGCCGGCGAAGTGCACTGCCTCCTCGGGCAGAACGGCGCGGGCAAGTCCACCCTGATCAAAGTGCTCGCCGGCGCCCACCAGCCGGACGGCGGCACCATCACCTGGCGTGCCGATGAGGTCAGCCTCAGCTCGCCCATCGCCGCCATGCGGCTCGGTATCGCCACCATCTACCAGGAACTCGACCTGGTCGAAGGGCTCTCCGTCGCCGAGAACGTCTATCTCGGCCACGAACCCACCACCGCGGGATTCGTCGTCCGGGGTGCCGAGGAGAAGGCCGCCACCGCCACCCTCCTCCAACGCCTCGGCCACCCCGAGGTTGACCCCGGCCGGCTCGTCGGCGACCTCTCCGCGGCCCAGCGGCAGATCGTCTCCATGGCCCGCGCCCTCTCCCACGACGTACGGCTGATCGTGATGGACGAGCCGTCCGCGGCCCTCGACCCCGACGAGGTCGCCAACCTCTTCCGCATCGTCGGCGATCTCACCGCGGCCGGCGTCGCCGTCGTCTACATCTCCCACCGCCTGGAGGAGATCCGCCGCATCGGCGACCGGGTCACCGTCCTCAAGGACGGCCGGGCCGTCGCCGTCGGACTCCCCGCCAGGACCACCCCGACCAGCGAGGTCGTCGCCCTGATGACCGGACGGAACGTCGAGTACGTCTTCCCCGAGCGCCCGGCCCCCGGCAGCGGCGCCGGACTGCCACCCGTCCTCAGGGTCGAAGGGCTCACCCGGAAGGGCGAGTTCGCCCCGGTCGACCTGGAACTGCGCCCCGGGGAGATCGTCGGCCTCGCCGGACTCGTCGGCTCCGGCCGCTCCGAGATCCTGGAGACCATCTACGGCGCCCGGAAGCCCACCGCCGGACGCGTCCTGGTCGACGGCGCGCCCCTGCGCCCCGGCAGTGTGCGCTCCGCCGTGCGCGCCGGCATCGGCCTCGCCCCCGAGGAGCGCAAGGCCCAGGGCCTGCTGCTGACCGAGACCGTCACCCGCAATGTGTCGATCTCCTCCCTCTCCCGCTTCTCCCGCGCCGGCTGGCTCGACCGCGGCGCCGAACGGGCCGCCGCCCAGCGGGCCACCCGGGAACTCTCCCTGCGGCCCGACAACCCCGACGCCCGGATCCGTACGCTCTCCGGCGGCAACCAGCAGAAGGCCGTCCTCGCCCGCTGGCTGCTGCGCGGCTGCAAGGTACTCCTCCTGGACGAACCCACCCGGGGCGTCGACGTCGGAGCGCGCGCGGAGCTGTACGCGGTGATCCGCGGGCTCGCCGACGAGGGCCTGGCCGTCCTGCTCGTATCCAGCGAGGTCCCCGAAGTCCTGGGCCTCGCCGACCGGGTGCTGGTGCTGCGCGAGGGCAGCGTCGTGCACACGGCCGACGCCCGTGAACTCGATGAGCACCGTGTACTCGACCTCGTGATGGAAGGGAGCCCGTCGGCATGACACAGCCAGCCACTCCGGCGCAGCAGTCCACGCCGATCACCCTGGAGAAGGAGGGGCCGCCGGAGCGCGGGGGCCGGCGCATCCCGTTCGGACTCCGCGCCGATGTCCGCAATCTCTCGCTGCTCGGGGTGCTCGTCGCCCTGATCGTCGTCGGCGGTCTCACCAAGCCCGACGAGTTCCTCGCGACGAGCAATCTCCAACTCGTCCTCACGCAGGCGTCCATCATCGGTGTCGTCACCGTCGGCATGACGTTCGTGATCACCAGCGGTGGCATCGATCTGTCGGTCGGCGCGATCGTGGCGCTGGCCTCGGTCTGGGCCACCACCCTTGCCACCCAGGAGTACGGCTTCGCCGGCATCCTGTTCACGGCGGTGATGGTGGGCCTGGGCTGCGGGCTGGTCAACGGGATGCTCATCGCGTACGGCGGGATGGTGCCCTTCATCGCCACCATCGCCATGCTCGCGTCCGCCCGGGGCCTGGCCCTCCAGATCACCGACGGCAAGACGCAGATCGTCACCGTGGACTCGGTGCTCGACCTCGGCGTCAAGGACGCCTACATCCTCGGCATCCCGCCGCTGGTGCTGGTGTTCGCCGCCGTCGTGGTGGCCGGCTGGCTGCTGCTGAACCGTACGACGTTCGGGCGGCGCACCTTCGCCGTCGGCGGCAATGCGGAGGCCGCCCGCCTCGCCGGTATCGACGTCCGTCGCCAGCGGCTCTATCTCTATCTGCTCTCCGGACTCTGCTGCGGTATCGCCGCCTTCATGCTGATCGTGCTGGCCGGCTCCGGCCAGAACACCAACGGCAATCTGTACGAACTCGACGCCATCGCCGCCGCGATCATCGGCGGCACCCTGCTCAGCGGCGGCCGGGGCACCATCGTCGGCTCCGTCCTCGGCGTTCTGATCTTCACCACGATCACCAACATCTTCGCCCTCAACAACCTGGAGAGTGCGGTCCAGCAGATCGCCAAGGGCGCGATCATCGTGGCCGCCGTGCTGGTGCAGCACCGGACCCTCAGGGGCAGCGGCGAAGGCTGACCCCCGGCACCCGTCTCCTTCCCTCCCGTTCCCCCCTGCCACCCGCTGATTCACCACCCTCACCCCACCCACCCGGAAGGGTTGATTCCGCCATGCCAGAACGAACGATCCCCAGTCGCAGAGGGCTCCTCTTCGGAACCGCGGCCGTCTCCGCCGGAGCCCTGCTCACCGCCTGCACCAGCAATGAACCCGATAAGCCCGACAACACGGCCGCCGACCGTGCACCCGTCGCCGATGACAAGCCCGGCAAGGCCGTCACCATCGGCTTCGCGGGCCCCCAGGCCGACCACGGCTGGCTCAACGCCATCAACGACAACGCCCGCTCCCGGGCGAAGAAGTACTCCGACGTCACCCTGGAGATCACCGAGGGCTCCAACGACACCGCCGCCCAGATCGGCCAGATCCAGACCCTCATCAACAAGAAGGTCGACGTCCTCGTCATCCTTCCCGCCGACGGCAAGGCCCTCACCCAGGTCGGCCTCCAGGCCATGAAGGCGGGCATCCCCGTCATCAACCTGGACCGGGTCTTCGCCTCCCCACAGGCGTACCGCTGCTGGATCGGCGGTGACAACTACGGCATGGGCCTCAACGCCGGCCGGTTCATCGGCGAGCAGCTCAAGGACAAGCCCGGCGCCAAGGTCGTCGAACTCGCCGGCGTCGACAACCTCGAACTCACCAAACAGCGCACCCAGGGCTTCGACGACGCCCTCAGGAACTACCCCAACATCAAGAAGGTCGCCCGGCAGGCCGCCGACTTCACCGTCGAGTCCGGCCAGGCGAAGATGGCCCAGCTCCTCCAGGCCCAGAGCAAGTTCGACGCGCTGTGGAACCACGACGACGACCAGGGCGTCGGCGCGCTGCGCGCCATCGCCCAGGCCGGCCGCAAGGACTTCCTGATGGTCGGCGGCGCCGGGGCCAAGGCCGCCATGGACGCCATCAAGGCCGACGACAGCGTCCTGAAGGCCACCGTGCTCTACCCGCCGACGATGTCGGCCTCCGCCATCGACCTGGCCCGCGCGGTGGCCCAGGGCAAGGGGGTGGGTGGCCTGGCCGAAATGGAGATCCCGGCCTCGATCACCCTCTACTCCGCCGTCGTCACCAAGGACAACGTCGACCAGTACCTGCCCACCGGTTTCATCTGACCGGTGCGCCCGCCCCCCACCGTGCAGACCGACGAGGAGGAATCCGTATGGAACAGAGGGACAGTGAGGCCGCACCGCCGACGCTCGGCGTGGGCATGGTCGGCTACGCGTTTATGGGCGCCGCCCACTCCCAGGGGTGGCGCACCGCGGGACGCGTCTTCGACCTGCCCCTGCGGCCGGTACTCGCCGCCATCGCCGGTCGTGACCGGTCCGCCGTGCGGGCCGCGGCCGACCGGCACGGCTGGGCGGCGGCGGAGACCGACTGGCGCGACCTCATCGCCCGGGACGATGTGCAGCTCGTCGACGTCTGCACACCGGGCGACCTCCATGCGGAGATCGCCATCGCGGCACTGGAGGCGGGCAAACACGTCCTCTGCGAGAAGCCCCTGGCCAACACCGTCGCCGAGGCCGAAGCGATGACGGCGGCGGCCGAACGCGCCAGGACCCGCGGCCAACTGGCCATGGTCGGCTTCAACTACCGTCGCGTACCGGCCGTCGCGTACGCGCGTCGGCTGATCGCCGCGGGCCGCCTCGGCACCCTGCGCCATCTGCGCTTCACCTATCTCCAGGACTGGCTGGTCGACCCGGCGGCCCCGCTGACCTGGCGACTCCAGCGCGAACACGCCGGCTCCGGGGCGCTGGGCGATCTGGGCGCCCATATCGTGGACCTCGCCCAGCATCTAGCGGGGGAGCCGCTGGCCGGAGTCTCCGCCCTGTCGGAGACCTTCGTACGGGAACGTCCGCTGGCGGCCGGGCCCGATGGCGCGAGCACGGGCGCCCGGGGCGCGGTCACCGTCGACGACGCGGCCGTCTTCACCGGCCGCTTCACCGCCGGCGCACTCGCCTCCTTCGAGGCCACCCGGATGGCGTCCGGCCGCAAGAACGCCCTGCGGTTCGAGATCAACGGCGAACTCGGTTCGATCGCCTTCGATCTGGAACGGCTCAACGAACTCTCCTTCCACGATCACACCGAACCCGCCGCGTCCTCCGGATTCCGGCGCATCCTCGTCACCGAGTCGGACCATCCCTATCTGGAGGCGTGGTGGCCCCCGGGGCACGCACTCGGCTACGAGCACACCTTCACCCACCAGGCACGGGACCTCGTCGAGGCCATCGCGTCCGGCACCGAACCCGCGCCGTCCTTCGCGGACGGGCTCCAGGTGCAGCGGGTGCTCGCCGCGGTGGAGCGGAGCGCCGCGGAGAACGCCGTCTACACCCCCGTACAGCCACCGGTCTGACGGCGTACGGTCACCCGCGGGGGCCAACGGCACCGGCCCCCGCCCGCCCCCGTACCACCACTGTGCACATCCGTCCCGCCACCAACCCACCAACCCGCGATCCGTACGGCACCCGTACCAGTCACCCCGGTTCAGGGAGGCGCCATGCCCCGCCCGTTCACGCTCTTCACCGGCCAGTGGGCCGATCTGCCGCTGGAGGAGGTGTGCCGGCTCGCCCGTGACTTCGGCTACGACGGACTGGAGCTCGCCTGCTGGGGCGACCACTTCGAGGTCGACAAGGCGCTCGCGGACCCCGCGTACCTCGACGGCCGACGCGCGCTGCTGGAGAAGTACGGCCTCCGCTGCTGGGCCATCTCCAACCACCTCGTCGGCCAGGCCGTCTGCGACAACCCCATCGACGAACGGCACCAGAACATCCTGCCCGGCCGGATCTGGGGCGACGGCGACCCCGAGGGCGTGCGGCGCCGGGCCGCCGCCGAACTCAAGGACACCGCACGGGCCGCCGCCGCCTTCGGCGTGCGCACCGTCGTCGGATTCACCGGCTCGTCCATCTGGCATCTGGTCGCCATGTTCCCGCCCGTACCGCAGCGCATGATCGAACGGGGGTACGAGGACTTCGCCGAGCGCTGGAACCCCGTGCTCGACGTCTTCGACGCCGAAGGGGTGCGGTTCGCCCACGAGGTCCACCCCAGCGAGATCGCCTACGACTACTGGACCACGCAACGCGCCCTGGAGGCCGTCGGCCACCGGCCCGCCTTCGGGCTCAACTTCGACCCGAGCCATTTCGTCTGGCAGGACCTGGACCCGGTCGGCTTCCTGTACGACTTCCGGGACCGGATCTACCACGTCGACTGCAAGGAGGCGCGGAAGCGGCTCGACGGCCGCAGCGGGCGGCTCGGCTCCCATCTGCCCTGGGGCGACCCGCGGCGCGGCTGGGACTTCGTCTCCGCCGGACACGGCGACGTGCCCTGGGAGGACGTCTTCCGGATGCTGCGCTCGATCGGCTACGACGGACCCATCTCGGTGGAGTGGGAGGACGCCGGAATGGACCGACTGGCCGGCGCCCCGGAGGCGCTCGCCCATCTGAAGCGGTTCGACTTCGACCCGCCCGCCGCCTCCTTCGACGCCGCCTTCGGAAGCGGCGACTGACCCACCGCGCAACCGGGCCCCCAAGGGCCCCCCGGCGGCCGAGCCGCCAGCCGGGGGGCCGGTCCGGTCTGTCCGGAACCTCCTTTGTCCTGCGTCGGTGGAAAGTTGAACTTCCCCACTGCACAAGGGCTTTCCGTTCCGGACGAACCCGTCTACCGTCCCTGATGTGTACAGGCCCTAGGTGGTCCCCGGTGTGACGGCGCACTCCGGTTCCACGGCACCCCGCCCGTTCGACCGGTCATCCCGGAGGAATACACGTGCACCTGAACATTCCCCCCAGCAGAAGAGGACCACGGGCGCGTCGCGCGCTCGCCCTCCTCACCGGCACCCTGCTCGCCGCCACCTCCCTCGCCTTCTCCGCCCCCGTCACCGCCGCGGCCGACATCCCCGAGCCGGCCGCCGCGGCCGAAGAGTTCCAGCAGGTCACCCTCGCCAAGGGCGGTGAAGAGACGGGCGAGCCGATGTCGCTCGCGGTACTCCCCGACCGCAGCGTGCTGCACACCTCCCGCAACGGCGAGCTGCGGATGACCGACAGCGCCGGCAACACCCGCGTCGTCGGGAACGTCCCCGTCTACTCCCATGACGAAGAGGGCCTCCAGGGCATCGGCCTGGACCCCGGGTTTGCACAGAATCGTTTCGTCTATCTCTACTACGCACCGCCCATGAACACCCCGCCGGGCGATGCGCCCACCGACGGAACCGCGGCCGACTTCGCCAAGTTCGACGGTGTCAACCGGCTTTCCCGCTTCGTCCTCAAAGCCGACGGCACCCTCGACAACGCCAGCGAGAAGAAGATCCTCGACATCCCCGCCACCCGGGGCATCTGCTGCCACGTCGGCGGCGACATCGACTTCGACGCCCAGGGGAACCTCTACCTCTCCACCGGCGACGACTCCAACCCCTTCTCCTCCGACGGCTTCACCCCCATCGACGAACGCCCCGGCCGCAACCCTGCGTACGACGCCCGCCGCACCTCCGGCAACACCAACGACCTGCGCGGCAAGATCCTGCGCATCAAGGTCGGGCAGGACGGCTCGTACACCGTTCCGGACGGAAACCTCTTCGCCCCCGGGACGGCCAAGACCCGGCCCGAGATCTACGCGATGGGCTTCCGCAACCCGTTCCGGTTCAGCGTCGACCAGAAGACCGGAGTGCTCTACGTCGGCGATTACGGTCCCGACGCCGGCGCCGCCGACCCCAAGCGGGGCCCGGCCGGCAAGGTCGGCTTCGTCCGCGTCACCGAACCCGGCAACTTCGGCTGGCCGTTCTGCAGCGTCAACAACGAGCCCTACGTCGACTACGACTTCGCCACCAAGACCTCCGGCGCCCCGTTTGACTGCGCCGCGCCGAAGAACGACTCCCCGTACAACACCGGGCTCACCGAGCTGCCGCCCGCGCAGAAGGCATGGCTGCCCTACGACGGCGGATCGGTGCCCGAGCTGGGCTCCGGCTCCGAGTCCCCGATGGGCGGACCCGTCTACCGCTACGACGCGGACAACCCGTCCCCGGTGAAGTTCCCGGAGGCGTACGACGGCGATTACTTCGCCGGCGAGTTCGGCCGCCGCTGGATCAAACGGATCGAGCAGGGCGCGGACGGCGCGATCAGCTCCATCAACCCGTTCCCCTGGACCGGCACCCAGATCATGGACATGACCTTCGGTCCGGACGGTGCCCTCTACGTACTCGACTACGGCACCGCCTGGTTCGGCGGCGACCACAACTCCGGCCTCTACCGCATAGAGAACGCCACCGGGGGCCGCTCACCCGTCGCCGAGGCACGTGTCAACAAGACCTCCGGCAAGGCGCCGCTGCGGGTCAACCTCTCCTCCGAAGGAACCACCGACGGCGACGGCGACGCCCTCACCTACAGCTGGGACTTCGGCGACGGCGGGAAATCCACCGCCGCCAACCCCAGCCACACGTACAAGAAGAACGGCACCTACACCGCCACCGTCACCGCCAAGGACCCCACCGGCCGCACCGGCTCCGCCAGCGTCCGCGTGGTGGTCGGGAACACCGCACCCAAGGTCACCCTGGAACTCCCCGCCGACGGGGCCCTCTTCGGCTTCGGCGATGAGGTCCCCTTCAAGGTGAAGGTCACCGACCCGGAGGACGGGGTCGTCGACTGCGCCAAGGTCAAGGTCACCTACATCCTCGGCCACGACAGCCACGGCCACCCCATCACCTCCGCCAGGGGCTGTGCGGGCACCATCAAGACCTCCTCCGACGGCGGCCACGACCCGAACGCCAACATCTTCGGCGTCTTCGACGCCGAGTACACCGACGGCGGGGGCGGCGGCCAGGCCCCGCTCACCACGCACGACCAGGCGCAGCTCCAGCCGCGCCACCGCCAGGCCGAGCACTACAACGGCTCCTCCGGCATCCGGACCTACGACAAACCCACCGCCAACGGCGGTAAGACCGTCGGCGACATCGACAACGACGACTGGATCTCCTTCAAGCCGTACAACCTCACCGGATCCACCAAGCTGACCGCCCGAATCTCCTCCGGCGGAAGCGGCGGCTTCCTCGAAGTCCGGACCGGCTCGGCCAACGGCAAGATCCTCGGCTCCGCGCCCGTACCCGTCACCGGCGGCTGGGAGACCTTCCAGGACATCGACGTACCCCTACGGGCCGTCCCCAAGAAGACCACCGAACTCTTCCTCGTCTTCAAGGGCGGCGCCGGAGCCCTCTACGACCTCGACGACTTCGAACTCTCCAACAGCGCACCCGACCGGACCGCCAAACGCGTCCTCGTCTTCTCCAAGACGGCCGGCTTCCGCCACGACTCCATCCCGGCCGGCATCACCGCCCTCAAGGAACTCGGCAAGACCAGCAACCTCACCATCGACTCCACCGAGACCGCGGCCCAGTTCACCACCAGCAACCTCGCCCGCTACGACGCCGTCGTCTTCCTCTCCACCACCGGCGACGTCCTCAACGCCGAACAACAGAAGGCGTTCGAGAACTATGTCGCCACCGGAGGCGGCTACATGGGCGTGCACGCCGCCGCTGACACCGAGTACGACTGGAAGTTCTACGGCGGACTCGTCGGCGCCTACTTCACCTCGCATCCCCGGATCCAGCCCGCGACCGTCCGGGTCGAGGACCACAGCCACCCCGCCACCCAGCACCTCGGCGAGGAATGGCAGCGCACCGACGAGTGGTACAACTACCGCACCAACCCGCGTGAGCAGGCCCGCGTCCTCGCCACCCTCGACGAGACCACCTTCGACGGCGGCACCATGAAGGGCGACCACCCCATCGCCTGGTGCCAGACGTACGAAGGCGGCCGGTCCTTCTACACCGGAGGCGGTCACACCAAGGAGTCCTACACCGAACCCGCCTTCCGGCAGCACCTGCTCGGCGGACTCCGCTACGCCACCGGCCAGGTCAAGGCCGACTGCAAACCCCGAACCGGTGAACGAGCCATCTTCAACGGCAAGACCACCGAAGGCTGGAAGCAGGCCGGACCCGGGAAGTTCACCGTCGCCGACGGCGAACTCCGCACCGAAGGCGGCATGGGAATGCTCTGGTACCAGGCCAAGGAGCTGAAGTCCTACTCCCTCAAGCTCGACTGGAAGGTCGCCGGGGACGACAACTCCGGAATCTTCGTGGGCTTCCCCGCTTCCGACGACCCCTGGTCGGCCGTCACCAAGGGGTACGAGATCCAGATCGACGCCTCCGACGCACCCGACCGCACCACCGGAGCGGTCTACGGCGCCAAATCCGCGGACCGCAAGGCCCGCGACCGGGTACTCCGGCCTCCGGGCCAGTGGAACAGCTACGAGATCAAGGTCCAGGGCGAACGTCTCCAGCTCTTCCTCAACGGCGCGAAGATCAACGACTTCACCAACACCGACCCGACGCGCAGCCTGAAGGACGGACACATCGGCCTCCAGAACCACGGAGCCGACGACCAAGTGTCGTTCCGCAAGATCCTCCTCAAGGAACTCCCGGCTGGGTAATGTCTTCGCAGCAGTCCCGCCCGTCCGCCAGACGGACGGGACCGCGCGGGATATCACCTGGGGATCCCCCCAGACGGCGGCGGGCGGGAAGGCGCCGTACCTCCCGCCCGCCGTCCACCCGACCGGCCGGAACCGGTCCCGGGAAACCGCACCCGGCCGAACCGCACCACCCCGCTCGGTCCACCACAGCACCGGCACCGGATCACAACACCGGATCACGGCACCCGCACCAAACCACGGCACCCGCACCGGACCGCAGCACCGGATCACGGCACCAGATCGCTAGACGCAAGAAGCAGGCCGCCAGAAGCAACGCGCAAAGCAGACCCTCAGGGACAAGCCCTCAGGAGCCGGGCAGGGAGGCACTCCGTGACGAACGACCAGGCACGCGTCGAAGAGAATGCGGATGACGGCGAGCATGCCGACACCGGAGTGACCACCACCGGCGACCAGCCCGCCACCGCACCACCCCGGCACACACCCACGGCCCGCGAACCCTCCACGGCAGCCACGGACGCACCCCGGAACCCCGCAGCCGGCCCGGGCCCCGGCCCCGCCGCCCTGGGCTCCGGTCAGGACACCCGCACCGGTGTCTGGCTCGTCGGAGCACGCGGCTCCGTCGCCACCACGGCAATCGCCGGCTGCGCCGCCGTCACCGCCGGACTCCAGCCACCCACCGGCATGATCACCGAGACCCCGGCCTTCGCCGCCGCCGGGCTACCCGCCCTCGCCTCACTCGTCTTCGGCGGCCACGACATCACCCACTGCTCCCTGCCGAAACGAGCCGAAGAACTCACCACCGCCGGAGTCCTGCCCCACGGCCTCGCGGCGGCCATCGGCCCCGAACTCGGCACGGCCGACGACGAGATACGGCTCGGCGGACCCCAGCCCGGCGACGCCCGCACCGACGACGAACTCATCGCCGCCTTCACCGCCGACCTCACCGACTTCCGCGACCGGCACGACCTCGCCCGCGTCGTCGTCATCAACGTCTCCGCCACCGAACCACTCCAGGCACCCGACGCCGCCCGGCTCGCCCCCAGCTCCCTCTACGCCGCCGCCGCCGTCCGAGCCGGCTGCCCCTTCGTCAACTTCACCCCCTCCACCGGGCTGCGCACCCCCGCCCTCCAGGACACCGTCGCGGCCAGCGGACTTCCCCACGCCGGCCGCGACGGCAAGACCGGCCAGACACTGCTCCGTTCCGTGCTCGCCCCGATGTTCGCCCAACGAGCCCTGTCCGTACGGGCATGGTCGGGCAGCAACCTGCTGGGCGGCGGGGACGGAGCTGCGCTGGCCGACCCGGCCGCCGCCGCGGCCAAGAACGCGGGCAAGGAACGCGTCCTCACCGACACCCTCGGACACACCCCCGAAGGTCAGGTCCACATCGACGACGTCCCCTCCCTCGGCGACTGGAAGACCGCCTGGGACCACATCGCCTTCGACGGCTTCCTCGGCTCCCGCATGATCCTCCAGACCATCTGGCAGGGCTGCGACTCCGCACTCGCCGCCCCCCTGATCCTCGACCTCGCCCGACTGACCGCCCGCGCCCATGAAGCCGGCCTCACCGGCCCGCTCCCCGAACTCGGCTTCTACTTCAAGGACCCCGACGGCGGGCCGGCCGCCCTCTCCGACCAGTACGCCGCGCTCCTCGCCTTCGCCGAGCGGCTGCGGGAGGCGCGGTGACGCTCCTCGGGCGAGTGAGCGAACGAGACCGGACCGGCCTCCTCAACCGCGTGATCGATGCGCTGACGCGAGCCAGGACCTCCGGCGCCGACGGGGGAGCGCACCCACCCCGCACCCCCGACGCGACCGCCCCGCCTGGAGTCTCACCACCCGCCCCCGTACCACCAGCACCAGCACCACCCCACGTTGACTCACCTGCGCCCTGGCCGCCCAGCCCCACCGCGCCCGGCCCCACCGCGCCCGGCCCCACCGCGCCCGGCCCCACCGCGCCCGGCCAGCACCGACCCACCGGCCGCGACCGAGCCCGTGCCTGGGCGGAACTCCTGCGCATATCAGCCCTGTTCACCGTCCCGGGCGACGCACTCGCCGGAGCCGCCGCACTCCGCATCCGCCCCAACCGGGGCACCGCACTCGCCCTCGGCGCCTCCCTCTGCCTCTACGAAGCGGGAATGGCCCTCAACGACTGGGCCGACCGCGACGAAGACGCCCAGGACCGCCCCCACCGCCCCATCCCCTCCGGCCGCATCACCCCACCGGCCGCCCTGACCGCCGCCGCCACTCTCACCGCGGCGGGACTAACCCTCGCCGCCCGCGCCGGCCGCCCCGCGCTCACCGTGGCCACCACCCTTGCGGCAACCGTCTGGGCCTACGACCTCCACCTGAAACACACCCGCCTCGGCCCGGTCGCCATGGCGGCGACCCGCTCCCTGGACCTCCTCCTCGGCGCCACAGCGACCGCGTCACGCGCCCACCCCCACCGGACGACCGAACCGGCCGCACCGATCAACGCCGCGCACCCCCGCACCGGCACCCCGCCCCACATACCCGGCGCCCGCACCCACCCGCACCACAGCGCCCTGCGCACCGCACTCCCCAACGCACTCATCCTCGCCACCCACACCTGCGCCGTCACCAGCGTCTCCCGCCACGAAGCCCACGGCGGATCCACCCGCACCCCCCTCGCCGCCCTCGCCACCACCGCGGCCATCGCCCTCCACGCCACCCGCCCCCACCACACACCCACCGCTCCCGGTACCGGCACCCACGGCGACACCGCCGCGCGCCTCCTGCGCACGGCACTCGCCGGCACCTATCTGCACACCGCCACCACCCCCTATCTGCACGCCGCCCTCAACCCCTCCCCACCGCTGACCCAACGCGCCGTCGGCGGCGGCATCCGCGCCACCATCCCGCTCCAAGCCACCCTCGCCGCCCGCGCCGGAGGCACCACCGGACACGCGACCGCCCTCACTCTCCTGGCACTCGTCCCCCTCGCCCGCCGGTTCGCGCGAAAGGTGAGCACCACATGACCCCCACACCCGCCACCCCGCCCACCCTCCGCCTCGGCTACGGCACCAACGGCCTCACCGACCTCCGCCTCAGCGACGCCCTCGCCCTCCTCGCCGACCTGGGCTACGACGGCGTCGGACTCACCCTCGACCATATGCACCTCGACCCACTCGCCCCCGACCTCGCCACCCGAGTCCGCCACACCGCCACCCGCCTCGAACGGCTCGGGCTCGACGTCACCGTCGAAACCGGCGCCCGCTACGTCCTCGACCCTCGTCGCAAACACGGCCCCTCCCTCCTCGACCCCGACCCCGCCGCCCGCACCACCCGCACCTCACTCCTCATCACCGCCGTACAGATCGCCGCCGACCTCGGCGCCCACGCCGTCCACTGCTTCAGCGGCACCACCCCGCCCGGCACCACCACCGACACCGCCTGGAAACACCTCACCGAATCCCTCACCCCCGTCATCGACGCAGCCCAGAAGGCCGACATCCCGCTCGCCGTCGAACCCGAACCCGGCCACCTCCTCGCCACCCTCGACGACTTCCACCACCTCCGCGGCCTCCTCGGCGACCCCGAACACCTCGGCCTCACCCTCGACATCGGCCACTGCCAGTGCCTGGAAGACCGAACCCCCGCCGAATGCATACGCGACGCCGCCCCCTGGCTCCGCCACGTCCAGATCGAGGACATGCGCCGAGGCGTCCACGAACACCTCCCCTTCGGCGATGGCGAGATCGACTTCCCGCCCGTACTCGAAGCCCTCGCCACCACCGGCTACCAGGGCCTCACCGTCGTAGAACTCCCACGCCACTCCCACGCCGGCCCCGAACTGGCCCGCACCTCCATCGAGTTCCTCCGACGACAGGAGACGGCGACATGCTGATCTCCCGCACGGAACTCGAACACCGCCTCCCCCCGGCCGCCCGCGCCTGGCTCGACACCGCACTCCGCGAAACCATCCGAACCACCCCCACCACGGGCAAAGCCGCCACCTGGGAAACACGGTTCGCCACCGCGGGCCGCCACTGCGGACAGGACCACGCCGACCCCGTACGCACCCTGCTGCTTATCGAAGCCCGACCCGACACCCCCACCCTCACCCGCCTCTACCAACAAGGCAGCGCCGCCGAACGCCGCGCGATCCTCCTCGCCCTGCCCCACCTCGACAGCCTCACCCCACCCGATGCCGCCCTCCCGCTCATCGAAGACGCGCTACGCACCAACGACACCCGACTCGTCGCCGCCGCCGTCGGCCCCTACGCCGCCACCCACCTCGACGCCCACTCCTGGCGGCACGCGGTCCTCAAATGCCTCTTCACCGGCGTCCCCCTCGACACCGTCGCAGAACTGGCACACCGCGCCAACGGCGACCACGAACTCGCCCGCATGCTCACCGACTACGCCGAAGAACGCACCGCAGCGGGCCGCCCCCCACCCCCCGACCTGCACCACGCCCTGAAGCTGACCGGTGAACAGCCCGAGGAGTCCTGATGCGCATCTTCGACCCCCACATCCACATGACCTCCCGCACCACGGACGACTACCAGGCGATGTACGCGGCCGGAGTCCGCGCCCTGGTCGAACCCTCCTTCTGGCTCGGCCAGCCCCGCACCTCGCCCGCCAGCTTCTACGACTACTTCGATGCACTCCTCGGCTGGGAGCCCTATCGCGCCGCCCAGTACGGCATCGCCCACCACTGCACCATCGCCCTCAACCCCAAAGAGGCCAACGACCCCCGCTGCCTCCCCGTCCTCGACGAACTGCCCCGCTATCTCGTCAAGGACTCCGTCGTCGCCGTCGGAGAGATCGGCTACGACTCGATGACCCCGGCAGAGGACACCGCCCTCGCCACCCAGCTCCAGCTCGCCGCCGACCACGAGCTGCCCGCCCTCGTCCACACCCCGCACCGCGACAAACTCGCCGGGCTGCGCCGCACCATCGACGTCATCCAAGAATCCGCCCTCCCCCCGGAACACGTCCTGCTCGACCACCTCAATGAAACGACCGTAAAGCACGCCACTGACAGCGGCTGCTGGCTCGGCTTCTCCATCTACCCCGACACCAAGATGGACGAAGACCGGATGATCACCATCCTCCGGACGTACGGAACGGAGAAGGTCCTGGTCAACTCCGCCGCCGACTGGGGCAAGAGCGACCCGCTCAAAACCCGGGCCGTCGGCGACGCCATGCTCGCGGCCGGATTCTCCGACGACGACGTCGACCAGGTCCTGTGGCGCAACCCCGTCGCCTTCTACGGAATCAGCGGCCGACTCCATCTCGACACCCCCGCCCCCGATCCCCTCCACGAGGGCAACTCCATCCTCCGCGGCGGAGAATGAGGAGGAGGACACATGCGCTTCCGTCACCCCGACGGCACCACGGTCCACCTCTCCTACTGCACCAACGTCCACCCCGCCGAGACCCTCGACGGAGTCCTCACCCAACTCCGCGAACACTGCGAACCCGTCCGCAGACGCCTCGGCCGCGACCGGCTCGGCATCGGCCTCTGGCTCGCCAAGGACGCCGCCCACGCACTCGTCACCGACCCCGCCGCCGTCCGCGGGCTCCGCACCGAACTCGACCGCCGCGGACTCGAGGTCGTCACCCTCAACGGCTTCCCCTACCAGGGATTCGGCGCCGAACAGGTCAAGTACCGCGTCTACCAGCCGGACTGGACCGACCCCGAACGGCTCGCCCACACCACCGACCTCGCCCGGCTGCTCGCCGCCCTCCTGCCCGACGACGTCACCGAGGGCAGCGTCTCCACCCTTCCGATCGCCTGGCGCACCCCCTTCGACGCCACGGCGGCAGCCACCGCCCACACCGCACTCACCACCCTCGCCGAACGCCTCGACGCCCTGGAGGACCTCACCGGGAACTCCATCCGCATCGCCCTCGAACCCGAGCCCGGCTGCACCGTCGAGACCACCGCCGACGCGATCGGCCCCCTCACCGCCATCGGCTCCCACCGCATCGGCGTCTGCGTCGACACCTGCCACCTCGCCACCTCCTTCGAAGATCCCGGCAGCGCGCTCGCGGCACTCACCGAGGCTGGTATCGGCATCCCCAAGGCACAGCTCTCCGCCGCCCTGCACGCAGAGGAACCCCATCTGCCCGAGGTGCGCGCCGCCCTCGCGGCCTTCGTCGAACCCCGCTTCCTCCACCAGACCCGCACCCGTACCGCGGCCGGCCTGCGCGGCACCGACGACCTGGACCAGGCGGTGTCCGGCGACGCGCTGCCCGACGCCTCGCCCTGGCGCTCCCACTTCCACGTCCCCCTGCACGCGCCCCCGGCACCGCCCCTCGCCTCCACCCTGCCCGTACTCCAGGACACCCTGTCTCGGCTCGTCGGCGGCGCCACCCCGCTGACCCGGCACCTGGAGGTCGAGACCTACACCTGGCAGGCCCTCCCGGCCGAACTGCGGCCCCGCAACCGCACCCAGCTCGCCGAGGGCATCGCCGCCGAACTCACACTGGCCCGCGATCTGCTGGTCGACCTCGGTCTGAAGGAGCTGCCATGACCGCCACCGGGGCCCCCTCCCCTCCCCCCTCCCACCCCGGCCCCCCTCCCGCGCCCTCGCCCACCCCTCTCCTCGTCCTCGACGTCGTCGGCCTCACCCCCCGACTGCTGGCACACATGCCCCGGCTGCGGGCCCTCGCCGCGTCCGGCTCCCAGGCACCCCTCTCCACCGTGCTGCCCGCCGTGACCTGCGCGGCCCAGTCCACGTTCCTCACCGGCACCCTGCCCACCGAGCACGGCATCGTCGGCAACGGCTGGTACTTCCGTGAACTCGGTGACGTCCTGCTGTGGCGCCAGCACAACGGACTGGTCTCCGGCGACAGACTCTGGGACGCGGCCCGCCGGGCCAGCCCCGGCTACACGGTGGCGAACATCTGCTGGTGGTACGCGATGGGCGCGGACACCGACTTCACGGTCACCCCCCGTCCCGTGTACTACGCGGACGGCCGCAAGGAGCCCGACTGCTACACCCGGCCGCCCGCCCTGCACGACGAACTCACCGACCAGTTCGGCACCTTCCCCCTCTTCCACTTCTGGGGTCCGGGCGCGGACATCGTCTCCTCCCAGTGGATCGTCGACGCCACCCGTCACATCATGCGCACCCGGCATCCCGATCTGACCCTGTGCTACCTCCCTCACCTCGACTACGATCTCCAGCGTTTCGGCCCCGACGACCCGCGGTCCCATCGCGCCGCCGCCGACCTCGACGCCGTCATGGCCCCGCTGCTCGAAGACGCCAGGCGGGAGGGCCGTACGGTCGTCGTCCTCTCCGAGTACGGCATCACCCCGGTCAGCCGGCCCGTCGACATCAACCGTGCGCTCCGCCGCGCGGGCCTGCTGGAGGTCCACACCCAGGACGGCATGGAGTATCTCGACCCGATGGCGTCACGCGCCTTCGCCGTCGCCGACCATCAGATCGCCCATGTCTATGTGCGGCGGCCCGAGGACCTGGACGCCACCCGGCTGGCCCTCGCCGATGTGCCCGGCATCGAACGACTCCTGGACGACGAGGGCAAGAAGACCGAGGGCCTCGACCATCCCCGCTCGGGCGAGTTCGTCGCCGTCGCCGAGCCCGACGCCTGGTTCACGTACTACTACTGGCTCGACGACGCACGGGCCCCGGACTTCGCCCAGCTCGTCGAGATCCACCGCAAACCCGGCTACGACCCCGTCGAGCTCTTCATGGACCCGAACGATCCCTATGTACGGGTGAAGGCGGCCACGGCGATCGCCCGCAAGAAACTCGGGATGCGGTACCGCCTGGCGGTCGTGCCGCTCGATCCCTCACCTATTCGCGGCAGCCATGGCCGCCTCCCGCCGAGCGATGACGAAGGTCCGCTCATTCTGTGCTCCACCCCCCGCGCTGTGGACGGCCGCGTAGCGGCCACCGATGTGAAGGCCCTGTTGCTTCGGCTCGCTGGTCTCCACTGAATCACACCCCACTGACATCGAGGAGTTATCCACAATGAGCCGCTTCGGCAAGGACAACGACCCCGAACTGACCCACAGACTCAGCAGGCGAGGGATGCTCGGAGTGGCGGCCGGTGCCACCGCCGCCACCCTGCTGGGCGCGGCGGCCACCCCGGCCGTGGCGGCGCCCCCGGCCGCCGATCGGGGCGGCCACCGCGGACGCGGACGCCCGGTGCTCCCGCCCGGCCGGTTGGGCATCCAGCTCTACTCGCTGCGCGACAAGATCTCAACGCTCGGCTTCGCCGCCGTCTTCGCCGAGCTGGAGCGACACGGCTATGACGAGATCGAGCTGGCCGGCTACCAGCAGGGTTCGGCCGGCCCCATCACGCTCGCCCAGCTCAAGAGGCTCGCCCGGAATCACGGCCTCAACCCCATCGGCAGCCATGTCGGCTACTACTCCAGCGACCCCGGCGCCTACACGTTCGCGCAGAACCTCGACAGGGTGCTCGACGACGCCCAGGCCCTCGGCCTGAAGCACATCGGCACCCCGGCCGGGCCCTTCCGCTACGGCAGCACGGTCGACGCCTGGAAGCGGGCCGCCGAGGAGTTCAACACCTACGGCGCGGCTGCCCGGCGCCGGGGCATGAAGTTCTACCAGCACAATCACGCCGAGGAGTTCTCCTTCGCGACGGACAATCCCCGGGTCCGCCTCTACGATGTGCTGCTCGCCGAGACCGATCCCGACCTGGTCTACCTGGAGATGGATATCTACTGGGCCCATGTGGCGCAGCACCGGTACAGCAAGCGGCCCGACGGCACCCCCGCCCCGCTGGACCCGCTGCGCTACGTCCTGCGGCAGCCGGACCGGTTCCCGCTCTTCCATGTGAAGGACGGGGAGCGCGACGAGTCCACGCGGGACGGCTACCGGATGAAGGACGTCGGTGACGGTGACATCGACTACAAGCGCTTCATATCCGCGGTGAACCGGACCCACGGCGGCCGTCGTGACCACCACTGGCAGGTCGAGCACGACAATCCGGTCGATTCGCTGGCCTTCGCCTGCAAGTCGAGCGCGCATCTGCACGGGCTGCGCGAGCGGGACTGCTAGGTCCTGTCCGCGTCGGGTCCGGTCAGGGACGAAGCCCTCTCCCCTGGAGCGAAACCGAGGGAACACGGGAGTGCCCGGCGCGACAGCGGGACGGCCCCCGCCCGTACGACGTACCGTACGGGCGGGGGCCGGAGGTCGCTCCGAGAGGGGCGGTGGACGGTCAGTGGCCGAAGCTCGTGCCGAACCCGGTCCGGTAGCCCTCGGTCAGGCCGATCCCGGGGGCGGTGAACGCCACGGCCTTGGCACTGTTCGCGCCGCTCCCGGCGGCGGGGACGACGGAGACCCGGCCCTTGTGCATCTCGTCGCCGTCCGAGCCGACGGCGAGGTCCGCGCGGCGGTCACCGTTGAGGTCGACGAGCTTCACGGCGGAGCCGAAGAAGTCGTACGCGGCGGGCGCGGTCGGCATACCCGGGGTGCCCTGGTGGTAGAGCCGGGCGCCCTCGCTGCTCAGGCCCTTCCCGCCACCGAGGATGGTGGTGACCTGGCCCGCGTGCTGCTTGTCGTCGATGCTCTCGGTGGGGGCGCCGACGGCGAGGTCCGCATAGCCATCGGCGTTGGTGTCGCCCATGGCGACCGCGGCGCCGAAGTAGTCGTCGTGCTCGCTGATGTCCGGGACACCGAAGGTGTCCTGGGTGATCACCTGGGGAGCCCGGCTGGTGGACTGGCCCTGGGGGCCGCCGAAGACGACGGTGACCTCGCCGGAGCGTTGCGGATAGCCGGTGGTCATCTCGCGGCCGAGCGCGATGTCCGCATGACCGTCCTTGTTCACGTCACCGACCGCGAGGTGGTCGTCGGTCGCCCCCCAGTTGACCAGCCACTTGTCCTTGGCGTCCGTCAGCTTACCGATCCTGACCAGGCCCTTCTTCGTGCCCCGCTGGAGCTCGATCCGGGTGGACAGGTTGATGTGCTCGCCCCGTCCCGAGAAGACCTGGACGACGAGGTCGCTGATGCCGTCACCGGTCAGGTCACCCGCGTCGAGGGCGGTGTGGACACCGACCCCGCCCTCCTTGAGACCCAGGTTGATGGTCGACTTGGGGGTGCCGGTACGGGAGATCGGGCCGTACAGCACCTCCCCGCCGCGGCCCGCGCTGTAGTCGGCGGTCGCCAGATCGGTGCGGCCGTCGCCGTTGAAGTCACCGGCGGCGAGCGATGAGCCCCGGCGGACGTCGGCGCCGGTGGGCGTGGTCTGCTTCACGGTGGTGGCACCGTGCTGGGTCAGGCCCTTCTTCCCGCCCCACACGACGGCGAGCTGACCGGCGTTGCGGCGGTAGGTGGTGCCGAAGGTGATGTCCTCGCCGCTCGCGGAGATCGCGAGGTCGGTGTACCCGTCGGCGTCGTAGTCGCCCGAGACGGTCTGCGCACCGAAGCGGTCGTACCCCTCGGCGGTGCCGGGGACGCCGGGGGTGTTCTGGGTGATGACCTGCCGCTTGGCCGGGTTCACGCCGTCTTTGGAGCCGTAGAGCACGACGACGGCCCCGGCCTCGGCCTTCCCGCCGACCGTACCGGCGTTCTGGTTGACCACGAGGTCGCCGTAACCGTCGCCGTTGAAGTCCGACGCGACCTTGGGCTTCGAAGGGGTCGCCTTGGCAGGAGCGGCGACGGCGATGGGCGCCAGTCCGCCAACGAGACAGGCGGAGGCCACCGCGATGGCAGTGGCCAGAGTGCGGGTACGCAAGTTCTTCCCCCCACGGGAGTTACTGATGTGGTTTCTGTGACTGATTGACGAGACCTGCGAGGGGATCGAAAAGTTGTACGGGTATGGGATGGCGGTTGCTGGTGTGGCTGGTGGGGTTCGGCGACGGTACGGGAGCCGTCAGCCGATTCCCTGCCGGTCGGGCACCAGGGCGAACTCCCGCTCGGCCGCGTCCGGCACGGCCCGTACGACCGACTGCACCAGCAGTGCCCGGTGCCGCAGCAGGGGCTCCGCGCGCTCCTCGGGAACCAGCGTCAGCAGGTCGTTGATCGCGGCCATCAGCCGCCGACTGACCTGCGGGCTAGTCGCCGCCGCCACCCGGATCTCGGTGAGCGCCAGATCCACCAGATCCGCCCAGGTGGGCACGGACTGCACGAGCCGGACAGCGCCCCCGCGGTCCCGGTGCCGTACGGTCCCGAGCGGCTCGCGCACCACGGCCGAGAGCAACTGGACGATCCGGTCCAGACACTGCGTGGCGGTCGTCGGATCGTTCACGGCGGGCGACAGGGCCCGCAGCGCGATATCGGAGAGCTGCCGAAGCCCGAACGCGAAATCCTGATGGAACGTCCGCTCCGTCCCGACGGACACGGCGTACCCCGGCACCCGGGGCTTCGCCGCCCCGTCGTGGACGGCCAGTACGGGGGCGCCGGAGACGATGAAGTCCCCGATACGGGGGATGAGCCGCAGCACCACCCCGTGCCGCCGCGCGGCACGTACCAGCGCGGCGACATGCACGTCCCGCAGCACCCCGGCGCGCCCCCGGTGCGGTACGCGACCATTCTCCGGCCCGAGCGCCACCGGCTCGGCATCGCCGACGGGCTGTCTCGCCAGCGCCCGGACCGACTCCCACGCGATCCGGTCGACCAGCGGCCCGACCTGCATCAGCCGCAGCGTCGATGACACATAGGCGATGAAGAGCAACAGGCTCAGCGCGACCAGGGCCATGGTCAGCAGGCTCTGGATCAGCGGCACGGAAGTGATCCGCCGCGGGTCGGTCTCGCTCTCGTACGAGGTCAGTACCAGCAGCGAGAAGAGGAAGGTCGCCAGGAAGACCGTCAGCGTCAGCTTGCTGATCCGGCTCCGTACGAAGATCCGCACCACACGTGGGGTGAGCTGCCCGCTCGCCATCTGCACCGCGACCAGCGAAATGCTGAAGACGACACCGACGAACGTCATCATCGCCGAGCTGATCGTCGTCACGACCGCCTTCGCGTCCTCCGTGATCCCGACGAGGTCACGTAGCTCCGCGTAGGCCCCGGCGTCCCGCAGGCTCACCACGATCTCGTGGTCGAGTGCGGACGCGGCCCACCAGAGCAGCACCGCGCCGAGCAGTCCCGTGGTGGGGGCGAACCAGAGGGTGTCGCGCAGATGCTCCCGCAGCGGCGAGAACGGGCGGGGCCTTCGACGGCTGCGATCAGTCACACGGTCGACCGTATCGTCACCCATCGCAGCCACACGGATACACGCGGTGCGCCACCCGTCCCACCTCGACCGCGACCCCCCGATTCAGGCCCCCGCACCCCACTGACCACGGCATATGCAGGTGAATGCGACCTCAAACCCCTGCTATTGTTGTCCATGTCGCCACGGGAAACCGGGGTGGTCACCTGGTCCGGGTGGCGGAATGGCAGACGCGCTAGCTTGAGGTGCTAGTGCCCTTTATCGGGCGTGGGGGTTCAAGTCCCCCCTCGGACACCACCAGAGACCCCACTTCACGTGGGGTTTTTCTGTTTCTCCGGCTGTGGCGTGACCAACCACGTGACCAACAGCCGAGCGAATCCCCAGGTCAGACCAGGGATGACAGGCCGATACGGGCAGCGCTGGAAGCGGCCAGCTTCTTCGCCCCTTCGGCGCGACGCCTGCCGTAGCGCGCCGTGGTGTAGCCCGGCGAGTGGTGCCGGGCGTTGGCGGAGACCTCTACCGGGTTCTCGTGGTTGTCGAGATCGTTCGTGATCTTCGATGCCCGCCAGTCGTGCAGTCGGAAGTTCTGCGGCAGGTGCAGACGGTTGCGTGCTGTCCACCAGCGGGCCGACACCTTCTCGGGGTCCTGCGGTCCGCCCGCCTCGCCCCGATAGAGCTTGAAGCCGTCGCGGGCGAACACGAGGTCATGGTCCACCCGGAGATCCCCGAGCCGTTCCCGCTCCGCGTCCTGTCGTTCCTTCTGTCATTTGAGGACGTTCATCAGGGCTTGGTCCACGTAGATGATCGCGTTGTCGTCTCCTGGGGCGGGAGCGATCGTGGTCGCTGTCCTGGCCGTGGCCGCTGAAGTCGAGCGGGAGGGCATCCGGGAGAAGACGTTGGAAGGACTCGACACCGCCACCCGCAAGGGCAACGTGGGTGGACGCCCGTCCGTGATGGACGACGACAAGCTAACCGTGGCCCGTGCCCGGTATGCCAAGGGCGAGAGCGTCACCGCCATCGCCAAGGCCCTGAGCATCGGGCCGGGGGTCTCGGCATTCTCCGTGCCCGAGAGGAGAGCTCAAGCCCCCTCGGACACCAGGGGTATTTCACGCAAATGCCCTGGTCGGCTTCACAGAACCCTCAGCACGGATGTCTCCGGGCTGGGGGTTCAACGCGTTCGCCAGACCCCGGTCGGGCGTCAGCCGGAAGGGGGGCGGGGTCTCGGCTTCATGGTTCCGTGGCGGTGAATCCGGCTGCAGTGCGCAGGAAACGGTTGCCGAGATGAGTGAAGGCGTCGGCGAGTTCCGGGGGACCGACGACTTCGATTTCGGCGTCGTACGTGGCAAGAGCCGAGGCGAGGCTGGGCCAGGACCACGATCCGAGGGTGAGGCGGCAGCGACCGTCCGCGAGTTCCTCGACGAGGCCCTCGCGGGTGTAGAGCGCCGCTGTGGCGGCGTCCAGATCGAGGATCACGGTGCCCTGGCACGGCCAGTTCCCGGATTGGTCGGTGGAGCCGCGGAAGACGCTGGTGGCGTAGGTGGCGACATCGCCGCCGGGAACATCGCGCCGGGTGAACCGGGGGCCGGTGGGGGTGCGCGGGGTGATCCGGTCGGCGCGGAAGGTACGCCAGTCCTGCTGGTCGAGGTCGAAGGCGATGAGGTACCAGCGCCCGTCCCAGGTGATGACGTCGTGTGGTTCGACGCGACGCGGCGGTTTTCCGGTTCTCTGGTCGCTGTCGTCGGCGCTGGTGTAGTCGAAACGCAGGATCTCGCGGGCGTGGACGGCGGCGCTGATCGTGAACAGCGTGTCGCTGTCGACCGTGGCGGGCGCCCGGGTGTCAGGCGGTTCGACGGCGGTGACCTGCAGGGCGTTGACGCGGTGGCGCAGCCGGGCGGGCAAGACTTGGCTGATGGTGTTCAGTGCCCGCGCCGCGGGTTCAGCGAGGGTGTCGTCCGGCCGGGTCGCGGTGATCTGCAGGGCGACGGTGAGCGCGAGGGCTTGTTCGTCATCGAACAGCAGCGGCGGCAGTTCGGCGCCGGTGCTGAGCCGGTAGCCGCCGTCGGGCCCCTTCACCGCGGCGACGGAGTAGCCGAGCTCGCGGAGGCGGTCGACATCACGGCGCACGGTGCGCAGGCTGATGCCGAGGCGGTCCGCCAGCAGAGTGCCGGGCCAGTCGCGGCGTGTCTGTAGCAGTGACAGCAGAGCCAGCAGTCGGGCAGAGGTTTTCGGCATGCGGTCGATTCTGCCCGGAGTAGGTGCCACAACCTGGCACCTACCTCTGAGAGTGTCGTTCTCGAACCGGTCGACCCGTGAATGGACGGAGATTCCGCCGGTGCGGGGCCCTCGTTCCCCTATGGGCCCCGATCGCCCCACTCATGTACGGAGTCAGCAGCATGTTCGATGTCCTTGGCGACCTGAACTGGTTCGGGATCCTGATCGGCTTCATTGCCTTTACCCTGCTCGGCGGTGTCTGGTTCGCCGTGCTGTTCCCCCGGGCGTACAACCGGTCGCTGGGCCGTGATCCTCAGGCCAAGCCGGAAGGCTCGCCGCTGTTCTTCGCCGGACCGGCGCTGACCGCTCTGGTCATCACACTCACCAGCGCGATCATGATGGCTGCGCTGGAGATCGACACCCTGGGTGACGCGATGCTGTTCGGCTTCATCGTCGGCTTCGGCTACCTCACCGCCAACACCGTCAACATCGCCATCAATCCGAACTTTCCCCGACCGCTGTTCTACGCGGCGATCTCCGGCGGCTACAACCTCCTCGGCAGTCTGATCGTCAGCGCCATCCTGCTGGCCTTCTGACGGCTCGGACGAGATCAGCGACGAGATCGCCGACGGCCGACTCAGCCACCGTCTCGCGAGATATGTCGGATACGAAAGAAATACTCCCGTGGAATTTCACCGGACCCAGCGCCACCGCATAGGAGTCACCATGGCTTTCACCACCACCGCCCACCTCAACTTCCGGGGCAACGCCCGCGAGGCGCTGGAGTTCTACCAGTCGGTCTTCGGCGGTCGGCTCACCGCCGTCACCTACGGCGACTTCGGCATGCCTCAGGAACTGCCCGACGCCAGCAAGATCGTCTTCGGTCGGATCGACGGCGCCGACGGTTTCGGCATCATGGCGTACGACATCCCCGCCCAGGCCGGTGCCCAGGCCGGTGCTCAGGCCGGGCAGGCCGGTCCCACCCGGCGTGAGAACGGCATGACGCTCACCCGTGAACCGTTCTTCATGTCCGTCCGCGGACAGAGCGCGGAGGACGTCGGCGAACTGTGGAAGAAGCTGTCCGTGGGCGCGACCGTTGTCGAGGACTTCGGGCCCGCGCAGTGGGCACCGGCCTTCGGGATGCTGACCGACCAGTTCGGTGTCACGTGGATCCTCGATGTGGCCGCCGAGTACACCGCGGGCTGACGGGCGTTCCGCCGGGAGTGCATGCCACGTCACCGCGCCCGGCACACACTCCCGCTCCCGCGGCCACTCCGCCCCTGACGGCGGCCGGGTCAAGGGTCGGCGGGTCCCCGTCGGCGAGCGTGTGGTTGTGGGGCCGCCCGTGGGAGCACTCCGGCCCGGTGATCAGCGTCGGCACAAGGAGCTGCGGCGGGTGCGGGTATCGGCGAAGTGCTTCAGCGGGGCGTGCGGGGGCTGGTAGGAGTGCGGCCGGGCCGGCGGGCGCCGGGCGGGGGCCGCCGCTCTCCCCAACCGGCGCCCGGGCTGGAAGTGACGCACGGCGGAGCCGGGTCGGGGGCTGGCGTGGTGGCCTGCGAAGGCCCTGTCTCCAGCCCCCGGCCCTGCTTCATGCCAGCACTCGTCCGAGGAAGCCGCGCAGGTAACCCGCGACGACGTCCAGGTGGCTCTCCAGCAGGAAGTGGCCGCCGTTGATCAGGTGCACTTCCGCGTCCTTGGCGTCGCGGGCGAAGGCCCGCGCCCCCGCCGGGCCGAAGATTTCGTCGTTACGGCCCCAGACGGCGAGCACCGGGACCTCGCTGGTGCGGAGGAATTCGTGCAGCAGCGGGTAGAGCGGGCGGTTGTTCTGGTAGTCGCGGAACAGCGCCAACTGGACCTCGTCGTTGCCCTCCCGGGAGACGAGGGCGACATCGTGCTCCCAGGTGTCCGGGCTGACCAGGCTGGGGTCGGGTACGCCGTGCAGGTACTGCCAGCGGATGGCGTCGAGGCTCAGCGCGGCGCGGACGGCGGGTTCGGTGTCGGGGCCGGGGTTCGCCCCGTAGGCCCAGAGGTCGTTCCAGAACGACTCGACGAAGCCGTCCTCGTAGCCGTTGCCGTTCTGGGTGACGAGGGCGGAGATCCGTGCGGGGTGCTTGAGCGCGAGGCGCCATCCGATGGGGGCGCCGTAGTCCTGGACGTAGAGGGCGTAGCGGTCCAGGCCCAGTTGGCCGAGGAGTCCGGAGGTGAGTTCGGCGAGGGCGTCGAAGGTGTAGGTGAACTCCCCTACGAGGGGCGCGTCGGAGTGGCCGAACCCGAGATGGTCCGGCGCGATGACGTGGTATTTGTCGGCCAACAGCGGGATGAGTTCGCGGAACATGAACGAGCTGGTCGGGTAGCCGTGCAGCAGGACGATCGCGGGGGCGTCGGCGGGGCCGGCCTCGCGGTAGAAGATCTGATGGCCGTCGACAGTGGCGGTCCGGTGGTGCACCGAGCTCATAGCTAACCCCTTTGCTCGTCTGATCTGGTTATCCGTTCGCCATGCAAGCACGGGTAGACTAACCAGTCAAGTGACTCAATGCGGTTAGAGAAGGGGGTGCTCGATGGATGCGCTACTGGACCTGCTCAACAGCAGGCCACTCGTCGACGGCGAGGAACGGGACGCGCTCGGCGACCCGGCCGCCGGTACGCGCTGGGCGCGGGAGCGTGGCGGCGACGGCAGCCTCGCGGAACTGGCGCTCCTGCGCCAGGCGCGGGACGTCCTGCGGGACGTGGTGTGCGGAGAAAGCCCGCCCGGCGCGCTGGGCCCGCTGCTCGAAGGGGTCCACCAGATCCCGGAGATCACTTCGGACGGCCTTCAATGGGTGGTCAGGACACCTCCGCACGCCCGGCTGGCCGTCGAGACGGTCCTCGCCTGGGCCGCCACCGAGGAGCGGATGCCCGGCCGGCTGCGCCCCTGCGCCAACACCGGGTGCCGGCTGTTCCTGCTCGACCGCAGCCGCGCCAACCGCGCCCGCTGGTGTTCGATGGCCGTCTGCGGCAACCGCGAGAAGGCCCGCCGCCACTATGAGCGCAGCCGCTGACCCGTTCCGGGAGCCCGGTGCGAGCGGAGCGAGACGGCCGGCTTGCCGCCGGGGGGCCCTGTGCGGCCTAGAACACGTCGCGCAGGGTCGTCAGGAGGCGGGCGATGTTCGCCTCGTCGCGGCGGTAGTAGGTCCACTTGCCCCGCCTGGTGGCGACCACCAGCCCTGCCTGCCGCAGCGTCGTGAGGTACTGCGAGGTGGTTGGCTGGCTCAGACCTGCACGCTGCTGGATGTCGGTCACGCAGACGCCGATCTCGACGTCCTCGGGCTCCTGGCCGGGGAAGCTCATGGGCTCCTTGAGCCACACCAGCATTTGGCGGCGGGCCGGGTTGGACAGGGCCCGGAACACAGTCAGCAACTCCGCCTCCGAGAACACGCGCTCATCCTAGCCCAGTCACATATTGACGATTTGAAATATGTCAATCTATGGTGGCCGCATGTCTACTTCGATGCGTGTGATGGAACTCGTCCGCTTCGGTGACGCGGACACCGCGTTCGCCGCCCGAGACCTGCCCAAGCCCACTCCCGGTCCCGGCCAGGTGCTGGTGCGCGTGGAGGCCACATCCGTGAACCCCCTCGATCTGCAGACCCGGCGCGGCGACTACCGCGACCAGGTGGCACTGCCGGCGGTGATCGGCAACGACGTGTCCGGCGTCGTGGTCGAGACCGGCCCGGGGGCGGACGACTTCCAGTCGGGTGACGAGGTCTGGTACCTGGCGCCGGCCTTCGCCGGGCCGGGCGCCTATGCCGAGTTCCACGTGGTCGACCAGGCCCTGGTCGCCCGCAAGCCCGCACGGTTGTCGCACGTCGAGGCCGCCGGTCTCGGGGTCGTGGGCGTGACGGCGTGGGAGGCGCTGGTCGAACGCGCCGCGGTGCGGGCCGGGGAACGGGTCCTGGTGCACGGCGGAGCGGGCGGAGTCGGCTCCGCCGCCATCCAGGTCGCCGGCGCGCTCGGGGTCGAGGTGGTGACCACCGCGCGGTCGAAGGATCACGAGTTCGTCACCGGCCTTGGAGCCGACCACGCGATCGACTTCTCGACCGGTGACTACGTGCCGCAGGTCCGCGCGCTGGGCGGGGTGGACGTCGTACTGGACACGGTGGGCGGGGACACCCTCACCCGCAGCCCGGAGGTCCTCACCGACCGGGGCCGCGTGGTGTCCATCGTCGACATCCCCGAACCGCAGAACCTGCTCGCCGCGTGGGGCGTCAACGCGACCTACCACTTCCTCTTCGCCAGCCCCGGCCGGGCGAAGTTCGAAGCCCTCGGCCGCCTGGTCGACCAGGGCAAACTCCGGCCGGTGATCGGCGCCGTGCTCCCGCTGGCCGACGTCGCACAGGCCCACACCCTGTTGGAAGCCGGCTCTGTCGGCGAGGGTCGCCGACGCCCCCGCGGCAAGATCGCCATCGCGGTGCAGTCCCTGGACGAGCCCCCGCACCGGACGACGTCTTCGTCGTGAGCGACCCAGCCGCTTCGGTCCGGGACGGCTGTCAGTCGCCGGTGCGGCCGGCCTCCGCCTCGCGCGAGGCTCCCCATGATCAGAGCCCGTCTCCGTGCGAACAGCTCCCGGTAAGGGCAGGGTCCGCACGGGGAGTCATGGCAAGCCGGGTCGCTGAGCGTGGTGGCACGGGTGGTGGTCGTCGGTGTGGAGGCGACCTGCAGAGGTCCTCGGCACATCTGAAGCAGGGGCGCACGTACGCCCGTGCACCGAGCGGGGTGCGGTTCATTGACCGTTTCATGTTGGGGGCGGACGATCATTTCAGGCCCTTCGCCCTCCGAGGCGCCACAGCGCACTCACGGTTGGTGCCGGTCCTGATCCGCGACCCGAGGTCGTGACGGCCGGAGAGGGGGCACCGGACGGATCGGTTGCGGAGGTGTCCGATCCATCCGGCCCGTCGTCGTCCCTTCACTCGGCTGTGAGGAGGCGGGTTCAGGCGGCACGTGCCGAAGGGATCAGTCCAGGAGTGCGGTCGCCTCGACCTCGACGAGGACGTCCGGCTCGAAGAGGTACTCGACGCCGATGAGCGAGGCCGGAGGCATGGGAAGCCGGAGGCCGATCTCGTCGGCGACGGCCTCCACGCCCGTCATGAAGTCGCCGATCTTCTCCGGGCTCCACCGGGTCACGTAGAACGTCAGACGCAGTACGTCCGCGAATGACGCTCCCGCGCCCGCCAGCCCGATGGCGGTGTTGCGCAGTGCCTGGGCGACCTGCCCGGCCAGATCGCCGGGTGCGACCTGGGATCCGTCAGCCTGGCGGGCGACCTGGCCGCTGACGTGGATGTGCTTCGACCCGGTGCCCACGGCGACGTGGTGGTACGGGGTCGGCTGCAGCATGCCCTCCGGGGTGAAGTGCTGAACGGTCATGGTTTCTCTCCTCCGAAGTAGGTATCTGTAAGCTACCTAGTGGAAGGAAGACACTTCAACGAGACCAGGTTTCGCCATGGATACCGAGGACGAACTCCGCATCGACGCCCCGCACCGCGAACTGCTCGACCAGATCCTCGACAAGTGGTCGCTCAGCGTCCTCAACGAACTCTGCGAACGCCCCTGCCGCTTCAACGAACTACGCCGGGCCATTCCCCAGGTCACACAGAAGTCGCTGACCACCACGCTCAGGCGGCTCGAACGCAACGGCGTGGTCGAGCGCGAGGTCGTCTCCACCCGCCCCGTGGCGGTCAGGTACCGGATCACCCCCCTCGGCAAGACCCTCCGGCACCCCGTCGACGTGCTGCTGGCCTGGGCCGCACAGAACATGCCCGCCATCGAACGGGCCCGCGAAGGCTTCGACGCGCGGGAGGAGGGGGTCCGGCCGGCGTCGAGGTGAGCGGATCATCCGGCCGCCAGCAGGCGCCGCCCCGGCTGGGCCGCGTCCAGCGACTCCGACTCGCCCAGCGGGGACAGGAACGGGCGCAGGTGTTGCAGCGCGAGCCGAGTTCCTCGCGCATCGCCGCCTCGGCCGACCCTTCGTCCTCCGGCACCGGGGCCTCCACCGTCGCAGCCGTGACTGCCCGGCGCTCCGCCGTCTCCCGCCCGCGGTCCCGGGTCAGACGCAGCCGAAGCCGCGTACGGTCTGCACGTACACCGGCCGGCGCGGGTGGGTCTCGATCTTGGCGCGCAGTCGTGTCACACAGGCGTCGACGAGTCGGACGTCCCCGTAGAAGGCGTACTCCCAGACCTGCTCCAGAAGTTGTTGCCGGCTGTGGACCCGGCCCGGGTGCCATGGGCGGTGCTCACTTCTCCGTCCGCTCGATCCGGGCGAGGCGTGTTCGACCAGGATGTTCGAAGGGCATGACGCTTGTCCTCGCGCTTCATGGCGAAACGATGACAACCGGTCGTTGCCGGTCAATGCCCGGTTCTGTCGGAGACATGAGCGACAGCACACACAGCAGCCGGCGTGCCCGCACAGTCCGACGGACGGTGGTCACCACCGCCGCGGTCCTGGTTCTGGCAGGTACGGCCGCCATCACGATGACGGTGGACTCGAGCGATGAGGCAACCAGCGGCACGGCGGCGGGCTCGAGCGCGGCCGCCGCTCCCGCCCTGTCCACACCCACCGTGGACACGGCCATCGTCCGGGAGTCCGAGGACGCCGGGAAGACGGTGAACCTCACGCTCGACGACGGCCCCGACCCACGCTGGACCCCCCAGGCACTGGAACTGCTGAAACGGCACAAGGCCCGCGCCGTCTTCTGCGTGACCGGCCCGAACGCCGCCGCCCACCCCGACCTCGTCAAGAGGATCGTCGCCGAAGGCCACCGACTGTGCGACCACTCGGTCAGCCACGACACGGCCATGGACAAGAAACCTGTCGCCTACCAGCAGAGGGAGATCCTCGACGCCAAAGAGATGATCGACCAGGCATCGGGCGGAGCCCGCATCCGGTACTACCGCGCCCCAGGCGGCGCCTTCACCCCGCCAAGTCGTCAGATCGCGGCTGCTCACGGAATGCGGAACCTCGGCTGGAACGTCGATCCCGGCGACTTCCGCCAGCCCGGCGCCGAGACGATCGTCCGCGCGGTGAAGAACCAGATCTCCAAAGGGCCGACGATTCTCCTCCACGACGGGGGCGGGAACCGGGCCCAGACGATCGAGGCCATGGAACAGCTCCTCCCTTGGTTCACCGAGCAGGGCTACGCCTTCAGCTTTCCCCGGGCCGAGTAACGCTCCCGCACCGCGCCCCTCGCCCCCGCGGGTCCGAAGCCGTCGGCTGTACGGATTCGGGTTGGACCGCACCGGAACCGTCGCACGCACCCCCGGCTGTACCGACAAGCACGGCACGGACGCTGCCGCGGTGACCAGGGCTCTCGCGACGTATGCCGGCTTGTCTCTCCGTACGTGACGACACGACGACAGCTCTCCCGGTCGTCCCCACGGCCGGTTCCGCTGGAGTCATGAACAGGAAGGACTCCTCCTCCCGCAGCCGGCGCCGGTCGGTCCTGATCTCCTACAGCCTCTACCTGTGGCACTGGCCCGCCCCGCCCTGGTACAGCCCTGCCGAGCGCTACCGGCTGGTTTCCGGGCTGGTGGTGCGGGCGTGCCAGAAGACCGCGGTGGTGGCCGCGGCGGTGACGGCCGCCAGGATGATGAGCGCGGTCGTGGTGGCGGTGTCGGGGGAGGTCAGTGGCTGGGCGCGCCTGGCCTGCCAGGTGAGGATCAGGGTGAGGCCGAGGAGGCCGGCCGCGGCGATCCAGACCAGGGTGGTGCGGTGGCGTGGGCCGAGGACGCGGGGGCCGAGGGTGAGGAGCAGTCCGAGTACGGCCAGGGCTTGGACGGCGTGGACGCCGACGAAGTGGGGGACGCGCAGGTCGCCGGCGGTGGTGCTGAAGTTGGTGATCGGCATACCTGGTCCGCCGTCCGGTCGGCCGACGGTGTGGGCGCCGACGAGGGGCATGCCGTGGCCGCGGTCGGCGGCGGCCTCCTGGAGCGGGGTGGGGGTGACCATCAGGGTCGCGGTGGCCATGCCCACGACCACGAGGATCAGGCCCAGCCGCAGTGCCCAGGCCAGGGCGGGCGGCTCCACCCGCTGCCACAGCAGCAGCCCGATCGTGAGCAGGGTCATCAGCGTGACCAGGGAGATGACCACCAACGCGGTCAACGTCAGGTTGTTGAGGGCGCCGGTGGTGAAGTTGAAGTGGCTGGTCGTTCCGGCCGCCGCCGCCCGACAGGCCCAGGCCACCTCCAGGACCACACCGATCGCGGTGACCCAGGAGATCAGAGCGACCAGGCGCGGCCGGCCCCGGACGAAGGTCAGCAGCCACATCAGAGTGAGCGCGTAGAGACCGAAGGAGAACGCGAACCGGGCCGGTTTCGCCCAGGCCGGCTGCCCGGTGATCTCCCGTGGATCCACGACCAGCCCCACCAGCGCGGCCACCGTCGTCAGGCCCAGGAGGATCCCGGCCCCGGCCAGCGGTGGGTTGACCGCCCACGCCCGCCGAAGCAGTCCCCGGGGGCCGTACGCCTCTGCCACCGCTGTGTTCCTTCCCGTCACGCGAACCGTCACCTGCTCGCATGATGGGACGGAACCGTCCCGGAACGCGGCCCGCCGGCCCGCGCACTCACTCACCCGTGGCCCGGTCACGGGCCATCCGGCCCACCCGGTTCCGGCCCACCCGGTTCCGGCGTGTTCGGGCGGAAGGGGCGCGGGCTCTGTCCACCGCCTCCGGGTCGCTGCCAGTACCGCGGGCCCCGCGACGGGTGTCGGCGGTGAGTGCCATCGAGCGGAGCCGGGGGAGCGCCGAGCTGTTCGGGCGCGGGCGGGCCGAGTGGGCCGAGTGGGGCCGGCGTCCGGTGCCGAAGGGGGATCAGTGGCCCGCTACGGCCTGACGGTCCCTCAGTGCGCGCACCTTGGCGTTCTCGATGTGCTGCCGCATCCTGTCGGCGGCGCCCTCGGCGTCTCCGGCGGCCAGCGCCTCGTGCACGGCGGTGTGGTCGTGCGCGGGTGACTCCGCGTCGGAGGAGCCGAGTTCGGTGAAGAGCCGGAAGCGCTGTACATGGCCGCTCAGTGAGCGGTACGCCGACTCCAGGAAGGGGTTGGCCGACTGCTTGGCGATCAGGAAGTGGAAGCGTTCGTCGGCCGACAGGTAGGCGCGCACCGAGGTGGGGCCGTCTCCCGCCGCGCAGCGCCGCAACTCCTCGATGCTGTCGGCGACGTCCTGGAGGAACTCGGGGGTGGTCCGGCGGCCCGCCTCGTAGGTCAGGGCCGGCTCCAGCACCAGGCGTGCGTCCATCAGCTTGATCAACTCGGTCTCGCTGAAGAGCGGGGCGACACGGTAGCCCTTGAGTGCCTCGCGGCGTACCAGCCCGGTGTGTTCGAGTCGGGCGAGGGCTTCGCGCAGCGGAGTCTGGCTGACGTTCAGCTCGCGGGAGAGCGCTCCGATGTTGAGTGGCTTGCCCGGTGACCAGAGTCCGTCCATGAACTGCCCGAGCAGCACTTCGTACATCTGGTCGGCCAAGGGTTGCCGATCGGACGGGCGCCTAGCCATGCGAGTCTCCTTCGTCGCCCGATGGTAGCGCGCGGCCCCTTCCTTCCTGATCACCCGCGGCCACCGCTATAGCGTTTAGTGAAATCCTATACTATTGTCCGGAGCGCCATTGAACGCGCCAACGCAGAGGACCCTCATGACACAGCCGCCGAAGACAGGTGCGCCCCGTGTACTCGTGACGACGCCGTATCTCGAACCCGGCGGCGCGGTCGACCGGGCGCTCCGCGACGCCGGTCTGGAGGTCGTCTTCGCCCGGCGCGCGGACCGGGAGGCCACCGGGCGCACGCTGGCGGAATACATCGCCGGCGCGGCGGGCGTCGTCGCCGGTACCGACCCCTTCACCGCAGAGGTCATGGCGGCGGCACCCGGACTGAAGATCCTCAGCCGCTGTGGCGTCGGCTACGACAACATCGATGTCGAAGCCGCGACCCGGCAGGGCGTCGCGGTCACCATCACCCCGGGAACCAACCGGATATCCGTCGCCGAACACGTTCTGGCCCTGATGCTGAACTGCGCCCGTCGCATCCCGCAGAACCTCGCCGCCGTGCGCGGCGGCGACTGGACCCAGCAGAGCGGCCGGGAACTGCACGGCACGACGCTCGGCGTCGTCGGCCTCGGCTCCATCGGTAAGACCGTCGCCCGCGCGGCACTCGCCCTCGGTATGAGGGTCGTCGCCCACGACCCCTGGCTCGACCAGGACTTCCTGGACGAGACCGGCGTCGAGGCCCGCCCCCTCGACGGCGTACTGGCGGAAGCGGACTTCCTCACCCTCCACATCTCCCTGGACGACACCACCCGACATCTGATCGACGCCGCCGCGCTGCGCCGAATGAAGCCCGACGCCTATCTGATCAACACGGCGCGGGGTGGAGTCGTGGACGAGGACGCCCTCGCCGACGCGGTCGAGGCGGGCCGGCTGGCGGGGGCCGCGCTGGACGTGACCGAGCACGAACCACTGCCCGCCGACAGCAGGCTGCGCGCGCTCGACAGCGTCCTGGTGACCGCGCACATCGGCGCCGCCACCGTCGAGGCCCGTGCCAGGTCCGGCGCCCTGGCCGCCCGGCAGGTGATCGACGTGCTCGCCGATCGCGCCCCCGAGCACCTGGTCAACCCCGACCGCGCGAGCGCCGCGGCCGGCGCCGGAGCACGCTGATGCGGGCGCCGAACGGACTGCGCTTCGACGCCAACCTCAAGTGGCTGTTCACCGAGGTCCCCTTCGAGGAGCGGTTCGACGCCGCAGCCGGAGCCGGCTTCACCGCCGTCGAGTACGCCGACCCCTACCCGTACCCGGCCGCACAATTGCGCCGGCGCCTCGCCGACGCGGGACTGCACCAGGTACTGATCAACGCACCGATGGGCGAGCCCGGTTCACCGGAGTGGGCGGGCGTGGCCTGTCTGCCCGGCCACGCCGACCGGTTCCGCGCCGACCTGGAGCGCGGCCTCGACTACGCGGTCGAGCTCGGCTGCGACCACCTGCATGTGCTGGGCGGAGTACGGCCGGCCGGAGTCAGCCACGACCGTGCCTTCGCCACCTTCGTCACCAACCTCGCCTGGGCCGTGGAACGAGCCAGGGGCACCGGGGTCTGCCTGGTCCTGGAGGCACAGAATGGCCGTGACGCGCCCGGCTTCCTGCTGGACACCCAGGCGCGGGCCGCCGCGGTCGTCGAGGCGCTCGACGGGGACGGGATCGGGCTGCTCTTGGACCTCTACCACGTACAGGTCCAGGAGGGGGACCTCGTCTCGACCCTGCGCGAACACCTGCCCCGGGTCCGGCACATCCAGATCGCCGACCCGCCGGAACGGACCGAGCCGGGCACCGGTGAGATCTCCTGGCCACGTGTCTTCGGCACGCTGCTGGACGCCTCGTACCCGGGCTGGATCGGCTGTGAGTACCGCCCGACCGACGGCACGGTGAACGGTCTCTCCTGGCTCGCCGAACAAGCCGGAACAGCCGTGAACGCGACGGCGGGAGCCCGATGAGCGGGGGAGCGGCACACCGGGGCCGCGCACCGAGGATCGCACTGATCAGCGCCACCCCCACGGCCATCGCCCCGGCGGTCGCGGGTCTGGCCGAGGAGTTCCCGGCGGCCGAGCCCTGGAACCTGCTGGACGACCGGCTGCTGCCCGACGCGCCCGACGACGGCCCGCTGCCGGCTGACCTCGTCGACCGGATGCGCCGACTGATCGGTTACGCCCTGGCCGGCGGGGCCGACGGAGTGCTGCTGACCTGCTCGCTCTACGGACCCGTCACCAGCACGGTCGAGACGCCGGTCCCGCTGCTGGCGCCCGACACGGCGGCCTTCGAACAGGCGCTGGGGTCGGCATCGGCGGGCGGCGGCCGGGTGCTGGTCCTCGCCTCCTTCGAGGCCGCCATGCGGGACTCGGTAGCCCGCTTCTCGGCCGCCGCCGCGGCGGCCGGCTCGGCGGTGGAACCGATCGGAGTGGTCGCGCCCGACGCCTTCGACGCAGCCCGCGAGGGGGACACCGCCGCGCTGTCCGACGCCCTGCGGAACGCATGCCTGCCACATATCGCCGGCGCCGACGCGGTACTGCTCGCCCAGTACTCACTGGCACCCGCCGCCGCGACGCTGTCCACCGCGCTGGGCGTGCCCGTCGTCTCCGGCCCGCAGGCCGCGGCCGTCGCCCTCCGCTCCGCCCTCACCGGGAGACCCCTATGACCGAGTACCGAGAGAGTCACCACCCCGCTGACCGGGGCCGGGTCACCGCACCGCTCGGAGTCATCGCCGACGACTTCACCGGCGCCACGGACGTCGCGGTGGCACTGCGCCGCGCCGGACTGCGAACCCTGCTGTTCTTCGGCGTGCCGGACGGTACGAGTGCGCCGGACGGTGTGGGTGCGCCGGACGGCACGAGGGTGACGGACAGTACGGGTCTGTTGGACGGTACGGATGCGCCGGACAGTACGGGGGTGTTGGGTGGTACGGGCGAGGGGGCGCACGGCTCCCACCCGGCCCGGCTGCCCGCGCACGACGCGCTGGTCGTCGCGCTGAAGAGCCGGATGGTGCCCGCGGCCGACGCGGTCGCCTCGTCCATGGGCGCGCTGGAGTGGCTGCGCGGACAGGGCTCTGGGCAGATCTACTTCAAGTTCTGCTCGACCTTCGACTCCACCCCGCGCGGCAACATCGGCCCGGTCCTGGACCGACTGGCCGAGGCCACGGGCGCCGCCACCGTGCCGCTGACACCGAGTTCACCGGAACACCTGCGGACCCAGTACCAGGGCTGTCTCTTCGTCGACGATGTCCTGCTCGGCGCATCGCATATGCGCGACCATCCGGTGACCCCCATGACCGACTCCCATCTGCCCGGACTGCTGCGTGCCCAGACCCGCGAGCGGGTGGAGCTGATCAGGCTCGGGACCGTACGGGAGGGCCACGCGGCGGTACGCGCCGCACTGGCGGACGCCGGGGCGCGTGGCGTGCGCTACGTGCTGGCCGACGGGATCGACGAGAGCGATCTGCGCACACTCGGCCGGGCCGCCCTCGGCGCACCGCTCGTCGCGGGCGCGGCCGGACTGGCCGCCGGACTGGCGCACGCATACGCCGAGGAGCGCGCCGGCCACCCGCCGGACACCGACCACACACGCGACGCCGGGCGGGACGGGACCGGCGCCGGCGAGAAGGCCGCGGACACCCGGGAGGCACCCGGCGGACCGGCCGCCGTGCTGAGCGGGAGCTGCTCCCGCCGCACCCTGGAGCAGCTCGCGGCACTCGCCGACGCGGGCCGGCCCGGATACCTCCTCGACCCGGTGGCCACACCGGATCCGGTGGCACTCGCCGACGCCGCACTCGCCTGGTACGACGCATTGCCCGCAGGCGCGGGCGCACCCGTCCTGTACTCCTCGGTCGCCCCCGAACGGCTCCGTGAGATCCAGCGGTTGCTGGGTGTGGAGCGGTCGGCCGCCGTGCTGGAGGAGACGACGGGGCTCGTCGCGGTCGGGCTGGTCGAACGCGGGGTGCGCCGACTGGTCGCCGCCGGGGGCGAGACCTCCGGCGCCGTCGTCGCCGCGCTCGGGGTCACCGGCGCACACGTCGGCGCGGAGGCCGCGCTCGGGGTGCCCTGGATCCATCCCCTGGGCGGCCGCCCCCTGGCGCTGCTGCTCAAGTCCGGCAACTTCGGCGGCCCCGGCCTGCTCCTCGACGCCTCCGCGTCCCCCGCCGGGCGGGAGGACACCGGATGAGCGGGCGTGGCGACGACGTCGAGCGGGACCGCCTCATCACCACCGCGCGGGCCATCGCCGCCCGTTCGCTGACGCACGGGAGCACGGGCAATGTCTCGGTGCGCGCCGGTGAACACATCCTGGTTACGCCCACGGGGTCGAGTCTGGCCACCGTACGCGCCGGAGAACTGTCGGTCATCGACACCGACGGCGTCCAGGTGTCCGGCCCCCGGCCGTCCAAGGAGGCGTTCCTGCACGCCGCGATGTACCGCGCCAGGCCGGGCGCCGGTGCCGTGGTGCACACGCACTCCACGCACGCCGCGGCCGTTTCGTGCCTGGACCGGGTCGACCGCCAGGATGTCCTGCCGCCGCTGACCGCCTACTACGCGATGCGCGTCGGCACTCTCCCGATGCTGCCGTACTTCGCCCCCGGCGACAGCGGGATGGCCGCCGCCGTCGAAGCGCTGGGCCGCGAGCACGCCGCGCTCCTCCTGAGCAACCACGGGCCGGTCGCCGCCGCCCCCGACCTGGAACGCGCGCTGGAGATGGCGGAGGAGATCGAGGAGACGGCGAAGCTCTTCCTGCTGCTGCGCGGCGCCCGCACCCGACCGCTGACGGCGGCCCAGCGCGGTGCGCTGCACCCCTCTCCCCACTGACCCACCCCCCGAAACACCCTGGGGATACCGAACGGACACCGCGGGACTCCTTCCCCGGCCAGCACCCGTTCCCCCACCCTTGTGAAAGGACGAAGATGTCCGCGGAAATACCGCACACCGTGTCGCTGTTCAGCGCTCTGGCGGTGAAGAAGGCGCTCGATGACGTCGTACTCACGGCGTTCACCGAGAAGACCGGAACCACCGTCGACGGGGTCTACGACCCGACGAACGTGCTGTTGCGGAGGATCGAGGACGGTGCCCGACCGGAGGTCATGGTCGCGGTGACCGGCGCCTTCCCGGCGCTGTGCGAGGCGGGGGTGATCGACCCGGCCTCGGTGCGGAGCATCGCCCGGGTCGGGATCGGCCTGGCCATGCCGCCCGGCGCCGAGCCGCCCGCCATCGACACGGTCGACGCACTGATCGCCACGCTCTGCTCGGCCCGCTCGGTCGCCTACTCCCGCACCGGGGCCAGCGGGGTCCACTTCGCCGGGCTGCTGGAGCGGCTCGGCATAGCGGACGAGGTGAACGCGCGCGCCACCGTCGTGGAGAAGGGCTTCACCGCGCTGGCCGTGGTCGACGGCCGGGCCGATCTGGCCGTACAGCAGATGAGTGAGCTGCTGTTCGTGCCCGAGGCCCGGGTGGTCGGACCGCTGCCGGACGGGGCCCAGCACTTCACCGAGCTCTCGGCGGCGCTGGGCACCGCGGCCACCGAACGGCCCACCGCCCGCGCCCTGCACACCTTCCTCACCGGGAAGGAGGCGGGAGATGCGTACCGGAGAGCGGGACTGGAAGTGCTGCCACTGGATTGAGCCGTACACGGCCGAGGGCCCGCCCGCCCTCCCCCGTCCCACCAGCCGGGGGCGATGCCGGTGAACGCGATACTCGCACTGGTCGCCTTCATCGGGGCCATCATCGTGTGGAACGTGGGAGTCAAACGCAATATCGGCGAGGCCATGGTCATCGGCTTCCTGGTCAGTGCCGCGTTCGCCGGCACGGATGCGCCGCGCGTCGCCTGGGAGAGCCTCCTGGAGGGGCTGCAGTCGGAAATCACCTTCGCCGCCCTGGCCTTCGTCTTCGTCAGCGAACTGCTCACGAGAACGGGGCTCGTGCAGCGGATGATCGACATCCTCAGCTCGATGCTCGGCCGCCGCGAAGGCGGCTCCGCCTACGCGGCGACGGTCTCGGCCGGTCTCTTCGGCGCCGTCGCCCACAACGGCGCGGCGATCGTGGCCACCGTCGGATCCATCACCATTCCCTGGATGAAGCGCTCCCGGGCGAGCGGTGAGACCGCCGCGCTGATCCTTTCCGGCAACGCGGGCGTCGGCGCCACCTTCCCGTTCAGCGGTGCCTTCTTCATCCTGCTCGCAGCGCCGACCGTACTGCCGGTCCTCCGGGCGGAGGACGTGGTCGGCACGATCTTCGTGGTGGGCGCCTGGATGGTCGCGATGCGGCTGGTCATCGCCTATGTCATCGTCAAACGGCGGGGCGTGGGCGCGATGGCGCCGGAAGACATCCATCCGCTGCGGCAGTCCTTCGCGGCCGGCTGGACCTCGCTGATCGTCCTGGCCGCCATCGCGGTGCCGATCGTGCTGACGGCGTCGCCGACCAGCGATCTCATCGGCGACCGGCTGGGGGGACTCGACGTCTCCGACGCCGTGCCACTGCTGGTCTGGCTGCCGGTGGTGATGCTGCTCGCCGGAGTGGTGGTCGAGCGGCGGGCGCTGCCACGCGGCGGCGGTGAATGGTGGACTCTGCTGTCGGAGATCAGCCCCAAACTCGGGCTGATCGGCGTCACGATGATCTCGGCCTTCGCCGCCTCCAACGTGCTGAACACCCTGGGGATCGGCGACCAGCTCGCCCCCTACCTGGAGCGACTGGAGGGCGTGCCGCAGATCGTCGCGGCGCTCGTCGTCGGACTGATCGTGGTGATCGTCGCGGGCCCCCTCAACACGACCTCCACGCTCGCGGCCGTCGGGCCCGTCGCCTTCGCCGCGCTGACGGCGGCCGATGTTCCGCCGTACATCGCCTTCGCCGCCATCATCGTGTGGGCCTCGTCCGAGGGCTGCTCGCCACCGGGCGCCGCACCGCTGTACGTGGCCGCGAGTATCGCCTCCATCAATCCGGTGCGGATCTTCGTTCCGGTGACGCTCTACTACCTCCTGCCCTCCTACGTCATGGGCGTACTGATGGTGCTGGGCGCGATATGGATCCCCGGATGAGGAGTACGAGGATGTACACGATCTGCCTGAACGCCTCCCGCGTTCTCGTCGCCCTCTTCCTGATCGGCGGGATTGTGGTGGTCCTGGGCCAGACAGTGGCCATCGCCGTCGGCTCCGCCCGGCTGATGACGGGTTTCGGCACCGATGTCGCCAACGTCGTCTGCATCCTGGCCGGTCTGGCGGGCGTCTTCGCCTTCCTGCTGCTCTATACGGCGGAGGGGAAGGAGAAAGCGGGGGAGTGGGAGGAGTGAGACGACCGGACCTGCCTGGTGGCTGACCAGAAGGGTGAGCAGTCCGGCTTTCGGGCCGGTTCGGGTGCTGGTGACCACCAGCACCCGAACCGGCCCGCGTCAGCGCGGGCGCGGGTCCGGCAGTTCCTCGGGCGCGGGCAGCAGGGCGGCGGTGAGCGAGGCGGGAGAACGCCCGCACCGAACGGCCCCGCTTTCCCCCGGCCCCTCTCGTGCAGGCCCCTGCCGGACGGGCCGCCGAGCCCCTGCCCGAGGGTGCGGAGCCGCCAACTGCCCTGACGGCAGTGCTCGGTGGTCGGTGGCGGCCGCCCGGTGGTGCCGGGGGTCACTGGGGGAGTGGTGGCCTCTCGGCGTCGCGCTCGGCGGAGCGGTCGAAGGCACCGGGGCCGGCGAGGTCGTCGAGGAGTTCGTCGATGAGTTCCTGGGTGACGTGGGGCATGACGTAGACATGGCTGTAGTCGTGGCGGCGGCCCCCGCGGTTGAGGGGGACGCAGGCCAGGGTGTACTTCTGGGCGATCTCGGCCCGGGGCTGCTGGAACCAGACGCTGAGCGCGTGGTCGCCGTGTCCGACCTCGATGCCATCCTCTGCCCAGGGCTCGCCGCGTTCTTTCAGCAGGTCGCTGAGGTTTCGGAGGCGGTCGGCCGTGTACTCGGCGATCCGCAGGACCTCGGCGGCCTGGCGTACCTGCTGTTCCTCGCTGAACTGGGCGAGGTGGTTCCACATGGCCAGCGAGGCGAATCCGCTGCGGGAGCCGGCGAAGGTGCTGTCGGGGGAGGAGACGACCGCCGGGTCGGACGGCGGGCGCAGCTTGGACCCGGCGCGGGACATGTAGATCCCTGTGGGGACGGGCGCGCCGGGGTATTTGTGGCCGCTGGTGACGATCGAGGACACCTCGGGGATCCGGAAGTCGAAGACCGCGGGCGCGGTCTCGATGAGTCCGGTGTCGCGGGCCTTCTCCAGATAAGGGGCGTAGGCGCCGCCGAGGGCTCCGTCGACGTGGATCCAGTAGCCGTTGCGGACGCTGACCCGCTCGGGGGCGTCGGGGTCGAAGCGCACGCCACGGTCGACGAGGCCATGCCGCTCGAAGACGGGGCGCAGGCGCTCGCAGGCGCCCTGGACATCGTCGTAGGCACCCTTGAAGACGCTGCCGACGTTGAAGTTGACCAGGACGGGGTGGCCCTTGGCCGCGAAGAAGTCCACGAGGGCGACCAGGGCGTCGACGTCGACGGTGCCCGGCCCCTCGTCCCCGCCGGTGGTCGGGACCCCGCCGAGCGGCCATCCGTGGTAGGTCTGCGTCCCGGTGCCGGCCAGGTCGACGGGGCACTCGCCCGGGTAGAGGCTTCCGCCCAGGTCGTAAAAGGTCGGGATGTCCAGCACCCGCATGGCCTTGATGTGTGAGTAGTGGGTCTCCTGCGAGAAGAACGCCACCGGGGTGTACGCGTTGGGGTTGTCGTCGGGGTGTTCGGCCCGGATGTACGACGTGCGACAGCTCGCTTCACCGGAGACCTCATCGCGGACCAGGGCGTTGCCGTCGAGGTAGTCGCGGGCGTTCCACATGGCGTACAGGTTGCCCTCGGTACTGCCCATGGACAGGACATAGCCCCACCCGTCCTCGTCCCTCGGGCGGGCCGGGTCCCGGGGTAGCGGGGCGTGCCACAGACGGGCGTAATGCTCCAGAACCGCCCGCTCCAGCCACCGCGAATGCAGGCTGTAGTTACTGTCGACGAACGGGTCCCCGACGTTGTTGATGTGGTAGCCCAGGAACCGCCCGAGGGCCGCATGGCCACCGAGTGACAGATTGACCTGGTATCCCAGTAAACGCCCGCGCTGCTCGCCGAGGTACTCCTCCAGCCTGTTGAGGACCGTGGTCCGCTGTTCATCGGTGTACGCGTCGGTGCCCAGCCGGTAGTCGTCGTCGGTGGGCGTGGAAGGCGCAGCCGGGGGCGTTTCGGGGTGCTCTGCGATCATTTCGCGTGTCCGTTTCTGAGCGGGCCCACGCAAGGGTGGCCGCGGACCGGGTTCGCGTCCGGACGGCCGTGGCCTCGGGAGCTGCTCGGCTCCAGGAGATGGGACGGTCTGCGGAAGCTCCGCCGCCCGCCCGCCCGGTCCGTCTGCACAGGCCAGAGGGCGGAACGGCTCGCACACCGTGAACAGCGCAACAGTGGTCAGAAGGACCACGGGGTCGCCTCCGCCGGTGCTCTCCGCGCCATCAGAATATGGACCTCATCCACCCTCAACTACCGTTCTCTGTATGTTTAATTACTTTCAATCCTTTCAGGTGAATAAGAGGGTTATCGGTATCCCGCGAGAGTGATTCCGGGGTCTGGAGTCGACGCACGGTCGGATGTCCCGCGTATCCGGGGGCGCCGGATACGCGGGACTTCTCACTCGTACTCCCGGGAACGGCTCCGCCGCCCCGGTCCCGGTGTCAGGTCCCGGTCGGGAAGTGGTTGAACGCGATGCCGTTGGTGAGGGAGGTGATGTCCTTCTGCACCCCGTCGATCCGACATAGGTGCACTCCAGACCGCCCGCCTGGGCGCCACCTTTTGGTGACAGGTACGCGATCAGCCTCGGCCGGACACTCCGCGCCTCACCCCACATGGACCCGCGGCCGGCGTTCCGGATCCGGTTCCGCCCTGCGCAGGACCTCCCGGGTCACCGGGGCCACCTCACCGTCGCCGAAGATCAGGAATCGGATCAGGTGCCCCACGGGCGGCCCCTCCGTCCAGGTGAAGTAGGCGTGCGGGATCTCCCCCGTACGGTCGCGGATCTCCAGCAGCACCGCCGCTATCGCATTGGGGACCGTCGCGCCCTCCACCCGCAGTCGGCGGACGCCGTACTTCTCGTCGCCGTGGACCACCAGGTCCGCCGTGAAGTCCGATGAGTCCTTCACGAACACCTCCATGAACAGGACCCGCCCGCCGCGCGGGATGTGCGCCTCCTGGCGTTGGCTGTACTCCTTCATCCGGTACTCGGCCGTGCTGTGCTCCGAGGGTTCGTTGGCGACGATCCGCACGGTCCCCGCCGCCGCTGCCTCATCGATGAACCGGGCCGCGGTGGCGTCGAAGCTCACCTCGGCCGCGCGCAGCTCGAAGGCGCGGTGCACCCGCGAGGCGAAGGACGTCACCAGGATCGCGAAGATGAAGAGCAACGCGATCTTGAGGCCGTCCGGGCGCTCGATGACATTGGCGACCAGGGTGTAGCAGAAGACCGCGGTGATCACTCCGAAGCCGGTGGCCGCCCGGCGGTGTCCGCGGCGGCGCACGGCGACCGTCGAGGCGAAGGCCGCCGACAGCATCAGGACCAGCACGCCCGTCGCGTACGCACCGCTCTGCTTGTCCACGCTCGCGTCGAAGTACCAGGTGATGCCCGCCGCGATGGCCACGAAGACCAGCACCAGGGGGCGCACCGCCCGGGTCCACTCCGGGGCCATGCCGTAGCGCGGCAGGAACCTCGGCACGAGGTTGAGCAGTCCGGCCAGCGCGGAGGCGCCCGCGAACCACAGGATGCAGATGGTCGAGACGTCGTAGCAGGTGCCGAAGACCTCGCCGAGGTATTCGTGCGCCAGATAGGCCAGCGCCCGGCCGTTCGCCGCGCCGCCCGCCTTGAACTCCTCCTGGGGGATCAGCAGTGTCGTGGCCAGGCTGGACAGCAGCAGGAAACCGCTCATGATCAGGGCCGCGGTGGTGAGCAGCCTGCGGGTGTCGCGGATGCGGCCCGCCGGCCGCTCGTAGGTGTCCGACGTGTCGCCCTTGATCTGCGGCATCACCGCCACACCGGTCTCGAAACCGGACATGCCGAGCGCGAGCTTGGGGAAGACGAGCAGCGCGATGCCGACCATCACCCAGGGGGAGGAGTGTTCGGCGGTCATCGCGCCCCACCAGTCGTCGATCACCACCGGCTCTCCCGCGACCTGGACGGCCGCCGTCGCCAGGACCACCAGATTGAGGGCGAGATAGACGGCGACGAGGGGCACGGCTACCCCGATGGCCTCCCGGAAGCCCTTCAGGAAGACCGCGCCGAGCAGTCCGACGAGCGCCAGGGTGATCCACAGGTTGGTGCCGTGCAGCCAGTGGGGTGCGTACGGGTTCTGCACCACATGCGCGGCGGCATCGGCGGCCGAAAGGGTGATGGTGATGATGAAGTCGGTCGCGGCGAACCCCAGCAGCACGAGGACCAGGATCTTCCCCGGCCACCAGGGCAGCAGCCGCTCCAGCATGGCGATCGAGCCCTCGCCGTGCGGTGACTCCCGGGCCACCCGGCGGTAGACCGGCAGTGCGCCGAGGAGGGTGAGCGCGAGGAGGACCAGGGTCGCCAGGGGGGAGAGCAGACCGGCCGCCAGCGCCGCGATGCCGGGTTGGTAGCCGAGGGTGGAGAAGTAGTCCACACCGGTCAGGCACATCACCCGCCACCAGCGGTGGCCCCGGTGGTCGGCGGGCGGGTGGGCGTGTGGTCCGGGGTGGCGTGCGGTCTGTTCGCTCAGGCCCTGGAGCAGCCAGGCACGGCAGCGGCCGTCCGGGCCCCCGGGGCGGGGACCGGGGGTGGCCGGGGTGCCGGTCATGGGAGCGCTCCCTGTCGTGCCGGGTGAACGGACCGTACGGCGGTCCGGTCCGGTCCGGTCCCGTCCGGTGCCGGTGCCGGTGCCGGTGCCGGTGCGTACGGGTGTCCGGGACCGCGGCGGCGGCGGGGTACGGATGCCGCCTCCGCCCCTGAGCCGGTGGGGCTCCGACCCCGGGCCGGTGGGGCTCCGACCCCGGACCGCCGGGGGCCTCCCACCCAGGGGCCGGTGAGCCTCCGCGCTCCCGGGTCGGTGGACCTCCGCCCATCCTCACCCGGGCGCCCGCCCTCGGCAGCCCGTACAGGAAGCGTCAAGAGCGTCCACGACGCCGTAAGGGACACGTCAACGAATGCCGTGGACCGGCTGAAAAGGGGTTTCCTCGAAACGTCCGAATCCGACAGGTCCGAACAGGTCCGAATCCTCAGGAGCTCACGATGGCCGATGTGGCCTTCGTCGTCACCACGATCGCGGTGTTCGCGCTGGTGGCTCTCGTCGCCAAGGGGGTGGCAAAGCTATGACTGCCGAGAACGTCGTCGGTCTGATCGTGGCCGTCGCCCTGCTGGGCTATCTCATCCTCGCCCTTCTGTACCCGGAGAGGTTCTAGCCCGGATATGAGTTCCGTACTTGCCGGTGTGCTCCAGCTGCTGGCGCTGATGGTCGCGCTCGCCCTGGCCTACCGCCCACTGGGCGACCACATGGCCCGTGTCTACTCCTCCGACCGGCATCTGCGGGTCGAGAAGTGGATCTACCGGGCCGTCGGCGCCAACCCGAACACGGAGATGCGCTGGCCCGCCTATCTCCGGGGCGTCCTCGCCTTCTCCGCCATCGGTGTCCTGTTCCTCTACCTGCTCCAGCGGCTCCAGGGCTCGCTGCCCGGCTCGCTCGGCTTCCAGTCGATCGACCCCGACCAGGCGTTCAACACGGCCGCCTCCTTCGTGGCCAACACCAACTGGCAGTCGTACTACGGCGAGCAGGCCATGGGCCATGTCGTCCAGACCGGTGGCCTGGCGGTGCAGAACTTCGTCTCGGCCGCGGTCGGCATCGCCGTCGCCGTGGCCCTCGTCCGTGGCTTCGCCCGCTCCCGCACCGGTGAGCTGGGCAACTTCTGGGCGGACCTGGTCCGTGGCGTGGTCCGGATCCTGCTGCCGATCTCGGTGATCGCCGCGATCCTGCTCGTCGCCTGCGGCGCCATCCAGAACTTCGCCGGCATCCACGAGGTCGGCCAGTTCACCGGCGGCGCCCAGGAGTGGAACGGCGGCGCGGTCGCCTCCCAGGAGGCCATCAAGGAGCTGGGCACCAACGGCGGCGGTTACTTCAACGCCAACTCCGCCCACCCCTTCGAGAACCCCAACGGACTCTCCAACCTGCTGGAGATCTTCCTCATCCTGGTCATCCCCTTCGCCCTGACGCGCACCTTCGGTCAGATGGTCGGCAACGTCCGGCAGGGGTACGCGATCCTCGGCACGATGGTCGCGATCTGGGTCGGGTTCTCCGCGCTGATGATGTGGACCGAGTTCGCGCACCAGGGCCCGGCCTTCGACCTCGCGGGCGGGGCGATGGAGGGCAAGGAGAACCGGTTCGGCGTCGGCGGTTCGTCGATCTTCGCCGTGGCCACCACCCTCACCTCCACCGGCGCGGTCAACAGCTTCCACTCCTCGTACACGGGCTTCGGCGGCGGTATCACCATGCTCGGTATGCAACTGGGTGAGATCGCGCCCGGCGGTGTCGGCTCCGGTCTCTACGGAATGCTCATCATGGCCGTCATCGCGGTGTTCATCGCGGGTCTGATGGTCGGCCGCACCCCGGAGTACCTCGGCAAGAAGATCGGCACCCGCGAGATCAAGTTCGCGGCCTGCTACATCCTGATCACCCCCGCGCTGGTGCTCTCCTTCACCGCGGTGGCGATGGCCCTGCCCACGCCCGGTGACTCCATGACCAACTCGGGCGCCCACGGCTTCTCCGAGATCCTGTACGCGTACACATCGGGGGCCAACAACAACGGTTCCGCCTTCGCCGGGCTCAACGCCGACACCCAGTGGTTCAACAGCACCATCGGTCTGGCGATGCTCCTCGGACGGTTCCTGCCGATGGTCTTCATCCTGGCGCTCGCCGGCTCGCTGGCCGAGCAGAAGCCGGTCCCGGCCACCTCCGGGACGCTGCGGACCGAGAAGCCGCTCTTCACCGGCCTGCTGGTCGGCACCCTCCTCATCATCACCGGTCTGACCTACTTCCCGGCGCTGGCGCTGGGTCCGCTCGCCGAAGGGCTCGCGTCATGAGCACGATCACTCCCACCCGGGCGCCCCACTCGGACGTGCCCGCCGGGCATCCGGCCGGGGGCGGGCGGGTCGGCGGGGGCCTCTTCGCCCCCCGACAACTCCTCACCTCGTTCCCGGCGGCGCTGCGCAAGCTCGACCCCCGGATAATGATCAAGTCGCCGGTGATGTTCGTCGTCCTGGTCGGCTCGGTCGTCACCACCGGGCTGGCGATCAGCGATCCCGGCGACTGGTTCGGCTGGGCGATCACCGGCTGGCTCTGGCTGACCACCATCTTCGCCAATCTGGCGGAGGCGGTCGCCGAGGGCCGCGGCAAGGCGCAGGCCGACACCCTGCGCCAGGCCAAGACCGACACCGTCGCCCGGCGGTTGACCGGTACCACCGAGGAGCGGGTGCCCGGCACCGAACTCCGCATCGGGGACCGGGTCGTCTGCGAGGCCGGCGACATCATCCCCGGCGACGGCGATGTCGTCGAAGGGGTGGCCTCGGTCGACGAGTCAGCCATCACCGGCGAGTCCGCCCCCGTCATCCGCGAGTCCGGCGGCGACCGTAGCGCCGTCACCGGTGGCACCAAGGTGCTCTCCGACCGGATCGTCGTCACGATCACCACCAAGCCGGGCGAGACCTTCATCGACCGGATGATCGCCCTGGTCGAGGGCGCCGCCCGGCAGAAGACGCCCAACGAGATCGCGCTCAACATCCTGCTCGCCTCGCTGACCGTCGTCTTCCTGCTCGCCGTGGTCACCCTCAAGCCGTTCGCCGACTACGCGGGCGCCGATGAGCAGACTTCGCTGATCGTCCTCGCCGCGCTGCTGGTCTGCCTGATCCCCACCACGATCGGGGCGCTGCTGTCGGCGATCGGCATCGCGGGCATGGACCGGCTCGTCCAGCGCAATGTGCTCGCCATGTCCGGGCGGGCCGTCGAGGCGGCGGGCGACGTCTCCACGCTGCTGCTCGACAAGACCGGCACCATCACCCTCGGCAACCGTCAGGCCGCCGAATTCGTCCCGGTCCCGGGCGTCACCGCGGCCGAACTCGCCGACGCCGCCCAGCTCTCCTCGCTCGCCGACGAGACCCCCGAGGGCCGCTCGATCGTCGTCCTCGCCAAGGAGAAGTACGGGCTGCGCGAACGCCACCAGGGCGAACTGGCCGACGCCGAGTGGATCACCTTCACCGCCCAGACCCGGATGTCCGGTGTCGACATCGACGGACGCCGGGTACGGAAGGGGGCCACCGCCTCCGTCGTCGCCTGGGTCAGGGAGCGCGGCGGCACGGTCTCCGACGACGCCGACCGGGTCACCGACGCCATCGCCGGAGCCGGCGGCACCCCGCTGCTGGTCGCCGTCGAGGACGCCGAAGGGGCGCGGGTCCTCGGGGTCGTCCACCTCAAGGACGTCGTCAAGGAAGGGATGCGGGAGCGGTTCGAGGAACTGCGCCGGATGGGCATCAGGACCGTCATGATCACCGGCGACAACCCGCTGACCGCCAAGGCCATCGCCGAAGAGGCCGGGGTGGACGACTTCCTCGCGGAGGCCACCCCCGAGGACAAGATGGCCCTCATCAAGCGGGAACAGGCGGGCGGCAAGCTGGTCGCGATGACCGGCGACGGGACGAACGACGCGCCCGCGCTGGCCCAGGCGGACGTGGGCGTGGCGATGAACACCGGTACCTCGGCCGCCAAGGAGGCCGGGAACATGGTGGACCTCGACTCCAACCCCACCAAGCTGATCGAGATCGTGGAGATCGGCAAGCAACTCCTCATCACCCGGGGGGCGCTGACCACCTTCTCCATCGCCAATGACGTCGCCAAATACTTCGCCATCATCCCGGCGATGTTCGCGGTGGCCTATCCCGGCCTGGACACGCTGAACATCATGCGGCTGGCCTCGCCCGAGTCCGCGATCCTCGCCGCCGTGATCTTCAACGCGCTGATCATCATCGCGCTGGTGCCGCTCGCCCTGCGCGGTGTGCGCTACCGGCCCACCACCGCGGACCGGCTGCTCCGCCGCAACCTCACCGTCTACGGCCTCGGCGGACTGATCGCCCCCTTCATCGGCATCAAGATCATCGACCTGCTCCTCTCCCTCATCCCAGGCATCGGGTGACGACCATGAACACTTCCGTACGCAATACGGGCCGGCTCCTCGCGGCGGCGCTGCGGGCCCTCCTCGTCCTCACCGTCGTCTGTGGCGTCCTCTACCCGCTCGCCGTCACCGGTGTCGCCCAGACCCTCTTCCGCGACAAGGCCAATGGTTCGGAGATCGAGTCCGACGGCCGGGTCGTCGGCTCCTCGCTCATCGGCCAGAGCTACCACCTGCCGAAGAAGAACCCCGACGACCCGGAGGAGGCGCCCCGGCCTGACCTGACCTGGTTCCAGCCGCGCCCGTCCAACGGCCTCGGCTCCAACAGCGTCAACACCCAGTACTCGCTGATCCTCTCCGGTGCGACCAACCGCTCCGGGGACAACGCGGAGCTGATCCAGTGGGTGAAGGACGCCAAGGCCGCCGTCGTCGCGGACAACTCCACGGCCACCCACCGGGTGGACCCGTCGGACGTGCCGGCCGACGCCGTCACCTCCTCCGGCTCCGGCCTGGACCCGGACATCTCCCCGGCCTACGCGAAGCTCCAGGTCCACCGGGTCGCCGAACGGAACAAGCTGCCCGTCGAGCGGGTGGCGAAGCTGGTCAGGGAGCACACCTCCGACCGGATCCTCGGATTCATCGGCGAACCCCGCGTCAACGTCCTCCAGCTCAACATCGCGCTGCGGGAGCTGGGCGGGACGACGGACCGGCCGTGACCGCCCCCGTACCGCACGGCACCGCCCCGCGGTCCCGGGAGCGCGGTCGGCCGATCGGTCCGGCGAGCCCCGCCACCCGGACCGACTGACCCGACCGACGGCCCGGTCACCTGCCCCACCCGGCAGGTGACCGGGCCGTTTCCGCGTCCTGTCGCGGGGCCGTACGGGTACGGGGGCGGCGGCCCGCACTCATACGCGGGCGGCGGTACGGGAGCGGGCGGCGACCTGAGCCCGTGGGCGGGCGGTACTTGAGCGGGCGGCCATGTCCGCCCCGTACCCGCGCGGTGCGGGAGCGGGAAGCCGCCGCCCGGGCCGGTCAGCGCGCCGTGGTGGCAACCGGCCCGGGGGTGTCAGCCGGTCGGGCCGGCCGGGGGTCGTACGGTCCCGTCCCACCGCCACTCCGCACGGCGGGGGAGCCCCGGCAGCGCCCCGCGGCCGGGGCACCACAGCAGGGTGTCGGCGGGAGGGTGCCCGTGCGGCGCGTCCGGGAAGAGACGGTCCAGCACGGCGGCGGCGAACTCGGCCGGCGGCGCCCAGGGCAGGCCGAGCCCCCGGGTGATGTCATAGGTGTGGAGGGTCAGTTCGGCGACCCCCATCGCCGCGAATCCGGCCGCGTCCGCGTGCCCCCACGGATGCCAGGCCCGTACCCCCGCGGGTGTCTGCCGCACGGTGCCGGTGAGGAGCGCCGCGGCGATCCCGACACCCTCCAGACAGACGCCGACGGGGGCCTGTTCGTCCAGGGACGCGAAGAGGGAGACATAGCGGTCGGTGGGGCGGGCGACGAGCAGGCCGGCGTAACCGACCAGCCCGAGCGCGAGGTGGTCCAGGGTCCGCCGACAGCTCCAGTCGACGTCGCCCGCCGGGCGCGACCAGTCCTCGGCGCTCCCCGCGGCGAGGGCGCCCAGACAGCGGGCGGTCGCGGCGGTCAGCAGCTCCGGCCAGGGCGGGGCGCCGGTGCCGGGGGCCCGGTGCGGCGCGTGGTCGGTCGGGATCACGACTGTCCGTTCTGTCGTACGGGTCGGGCGGGTTGTCCGGTTCGGGTGGGGCGCACAGGTCGTACGGGGTGGGTCATGCGCCGCCCTCCGGCTTCCGCAGCACCTCGATGAGGCTCGCGTAGCTGTCCCGGCCGTGCCCCCGCGCGCTCGCCCGCTCCATCGTGGCCCGCAGCAACTCGGGCAGTGCGGTGTCGACACCGCTCGCCTCCGACGCGTGGATCAGATGCCCGATCGCCGCGATCTGTACGTCGACGGTGGCGTCGTCCCCCGGGTAGTGACCGGCATCGACCTGCGGCGCGTAGGTCGAGAGGAAGCCGGTCACGGCGGACAGCCAGCGGATGGCGACCGCGGTGAAGTCCGTGGCCGGGGCCGCCTCCGCGCCGACCAGCGCCGTGCCGTGCAGCCAGCCGGTCATCGTGGACCACATCAGCCCGAGCAGCGCGGCGTCGAAGAGGGAGGCCAGACCGGGGTCGGCGCCGAGGTACAGCGGGTCGCCGAACGCGCTGAGGGCCGGGCGGTGGGCCTCGAAGACAGCTCGCGGGCCGCTGAAGAGGATCATCATCCGGGGATCGCCGACCCCCGGCGGGGTGGTCATGATCGCGCCGTCCAGATAGTCGGCACCCCGGGACCCGGCCCAGGCCGCCGTCGCCCGGGCCTGCTCCGGGGAGCCCGAGGTGAGGTTGACCAGGGTCTTGCCCGCGAGGGATCCGGAGGCGTCCGCGAGGACCGTGTCCAGGGCCGTCTGGTCCAGTACACAGGCGATGACCAGCGGGCTGGCGGCGATGGCCGCGCCGGCTGTCGCGGCCGGCCGGGCGCCGCGCTCGACCAGCGGTGCAGCCTTCTCCGCCGAGCGGTTCCAGACGGTGGTCGGGTGCCCCCGTTCCAGCAGGGCGGCGGCGAGCGCCGAGCCCATCGCGCCCAGTCCGATGACGGTGACGGGCGCCGGGCCCTGACCGGTCCCCACTGAGGAGGAGGCGGCGTCGGGAAGGGGGTTCATGGCATGGCTCCTTCGGCCCCGGTCGGGGCGGTGGTGATCGGATGACGATCACCCTCGCAGCGCGCGCCGACCGCCAGAAGTGACCGGAATGACGTCCGTCACCAAATTCCTGCCATACGCTTCGGTGATGAGCGCTGGTACCGTCGCCGTCGTCGTGCCCACGGACATCGAGTTCCCCTCCTGGGACCTGTACGAGGTGAGCATCCCCTGCACCGTCTTCGGGAAGCCGCAGCCCGATCTCGCCGATCCCTGGTACGAGATGAGGCTGTGCGGTACGGCCGGACCGGACGACGGGCCCGCCTCCGCCACCGGGCTGACGCTGCGTACCCCGTACGGCCTCGAAGGTCTGATCGGTGCCGACACGGTCATCGTCCCCTCCGTCCCCGATGACTGCGTCGAGTCCGATCGGCCCCTACCACCTGCCCTGATCGATGCCCTGCGGCGGGCCCACGACGACGGCGCCCGGATGGTCTCCCTCTGCACCGGGGCGTTCGCGCTGGCGGAGGCGGGGCTGCTCGACGGGCGCCGGGCCACCGCCCACTGGATGCACACCGCCCAACTGGCCGCGCGCTACCCCAAGGTCGAGGTGGACGACTCCGTCCTCTATGTCGACGACGGCTCCATCCTCACCAGTGCGGGACTGACCGCGGGACTCGACCTCTGTCTCCATCTGGTCCGCCGCGACCTGGGCGCCCGGGTCGCCAATCAGCTCGCCCGCCGGATGGTGGTGCCCGCCCACCGGCCGGGCGGTCAGGCCCAGTTCATCGACCTCTCCGTGCCCGCCACCGACGACGAGGGACTGGCGCCCGTACTGGAGTGGGCCAGGGCGGGTCTGCACCAGCCGCTGACCGTGGACGATCTGGCCCGCCGCGCGGCGATGAGCCCCCGTACGTTCTACCGCCGGCTCCAGGAGTCCACCGGCACGACCCCACTGCGGTGGCTGCTCCACCAGCGGCTGGGACGGGCCCAGAGCCTGCTGGAGTCCACCGACCTCCCGATTGACAAGATCGGGGAGTTGAGCGGCCTCGGCACGGCCAACAACGTCCGCCACCACTTCCTCAAACACATCGGAGTGTCGCCGGGCGACTATCGGCGGGCCTTCCCCCGCCGGGCCGACGCGGTCCAGGCGGTCACCGCCGACTGACCCCGTCGGGACTGAACCGCCCCGGGCCTTACTCCTGGGACAGCGCGTCCACCAGCTCCGCCAGCGCGCCCGCGAGCGCGTCGAGACCGGGGCCCGCGGGACCGCCGGGCTCCCGCATGTACCCGTCGCGGCGGATCTCCACCATCAGCGCGCCGACCCGCCGGTCCGTGCCGTAGAAGTCCAGCGGCACATAGGTACCGGCGAAGGGGCTGTCGATCCCGGTGCCGCCGAAACCCGCGAACGCCCGCTCGGCGTGCGCGAGCAGTTCGGGCGGGGTGTGGAACGCGTCGGTGCCCAGACAGACCGGCGGCCGGGGGCCGTCGCCGTGGAGTTCGTACGGCAGCGGCTCGGTCGGGTACGAGTGCACATCGATCACCACCGCGCGCCCGACGGCGGCCAGCCGGTCGGCGACGGCCGCCGACACGGCCCGCGCGTACGGATCGAAGTAGCGCTCGATCAACGGCCGGGGGTCCAGCGACGCGGAGCGGAGCTGCTCCCGGTGGGTGGTGCGGGTATAGACCGCGCCCATACCGACGGCGAGCATCTCCTCGCGCTCGTCGGGGAACCGCTCGGGGTCGACGACCAGCCGGGAGAGCCGGTTGACGAAGCGCCAGGGGCGGACCGCGGCACGGTCAGCGGCAGCCGAGGCCAGCGCGGCGGTGTGGGCGTCGGTGATGTGGTCCAGCTCGCGTTCCAGCGCGGCGTCGTCCAGCTCGATTCCGGCGCGCACGGCGTCGGGAACGCTCCGGGAGGAGTGGGGGACATGCAGGATCACGGGTGATTCGGCGGCCCCGGGCAGCAGTTCGAAGGAGCCGGTCGGGTGCGCCATATGTGCTGTCCCCTCGCCGCCGGGGGAGGCGGGTGTCGTCGTGTCGTACGCGGCCGGACCGTGCCGCCGGGGGGCGCCGGCCGGTGTGCGTCCCCCGGACCGGACGACGAGGCTAACAGGGCGCCCGGTGCCGTCCGTCGCCGCCACCGCCGTCGTGGGAGGGGAACGCGCGCCGCCCCGGACGCAGTACGGCGTCCGGGGCGGCGGTCTGTCACGGCGGGCGGCCGGTCCCAGCGGTGGTTCCAGCGGTGGGACCGGCCGGTGGTCACGGCGGAGGTGCCGGCCGGTGGTCACGGCGGAGGTGCCGGTGGGGCCGACGGGGTTACGAACCCTTCGCCGGGCCGTGGCCGCTCGGTGCGGGTGCGGGTGCGGGTGCCGTTTCCGTGGTGGCCGGAGCCGATTCGGGTGTGGCCGACGCGGTGCCCGGGGTGACCGCCACATCGTCGTGGCACTCCGGCAGCGGTTCCGCGCTCTTCCGGTTCTGGCGCAGCCAGCCCACAGCCGGCTCCGTCCAACGGGCCGCCAGCGGCCCCAGGATCACCAGGATCAGTACGTACGCCGTGGCGATCGGGCCGATCCTCGGTTCGGTCGCCACCGCCAGACCGGCGATCACGATCGAGAACTCGCCTCGCGCCACCAGCGCGCCGCCCGCCCGGAGTCGACCGCGCGGGCCAATGCCCGCGCGACTGGCCGCGTACCAGCCGGTGAGGATCTTGGTCACCGTCGTGACCACCGCGAGCAGCAGTGCGGGCAGCAGCACCGGGGGGATCTGCGTCGGGTCCGTCGAGAGGCCGAAGAAGACGAAGAACACCGCGGCGAACAGGTCCCGCAGCGGGGTCAGCAGCTTGCGCGCGCCCTCGGCGACCTCCCCGGACAGGGCGATGCCCACCAGGAACGCGCCGACCGCGGCCGACACCTGGAGTTCCTGGGCGATGCCCGCGACCAGCAGGGTGAGTCCGAGGACCACCAGCAGCAGCATCTCCGGATTGTCGGATGAGACGGCCCGGCTGATCAGTCGGCCGTGGCGGAGCGCCAGATACAGCACGAGGCCGACGGTGCCGAGCGCGATCAGCAGGGTGATGCTGCCGCCCGCCAGACCGACGCCCGCCAGCAGGGCGGTGAGCAACGGCAGATAGACCGCCATCGCCAGGTCCTCCATCACCAGGATGCCCAGGATCACCGGGGTCTCCCGGTTGCCGAGCCGGCCCAGGTCGGTGAGGACCTTCGCGATGACTCCGGAGGACGATATCCAGGTGACACCGGCGAGGGCGACCGCCGCCACCGGGCCCCAGCCGAGCAGCAGCGCCGCCGCCGCGCCGGGCAGGGCGTTGAGGACGAAGTCGACCACGCCCGACGGGTACTGGGTCTTGAGGTTGCCGACGAGTTCGGAAGCCGTGTACTCCAGCCCCAGTAGGAGCAGCAGCAGAATGACACCGATCTCCGCGCCGACGGCGACGAAGTCCTCGCTCGCGCTCATCGGCAGCAGGCCGCCGGTGCCGAAGGCGAGCCCCACCAGCAGATAGAGGGGAATGGGGGAGAGCCCGATGCGTCCGGCGAAGCGGCCGATCAGCCCCAGCCCGAGAATGATCGCGCCGAGCTCGATCAGCAGGGTCGTCGTCTCGTGCACGGTCAGCCTCCGGCGATGATCTCGGCGAGGGCGTCGACGCCCTCACGGGTGCCGACGGCGACGAGGGTGTCGCCGGCGCCGAAGCGGAAGTCGGGTCCCGGCGACGGGTGTGCGCCCGTCCGGCGCAGCACCGCCACGATCGAGGCGCCGGTACGGCTCCGGGCCTGGGTGTCCCCGAGGGTCCGGCCGCCGAAGGGGGAGCGGCTGGTGATCTGGATGTGCTCGGTGACGAGGTCGATGCCGTCGGTCCGGACGGCGTCGATGGGCTCGGGGTCGATGAGATGGGCCAGGGCGGTGGCCTCGTGGGAGGAGAGGGGGACGGAGAGTTGGCAGGCGTCCGGGTCGTCGGAGGCGTAGAAGCCGAGGAAGCGCCGCCCGTCGTGGTGGACCACGACCGAGATGTGCCGGCCTTCCTCGGTGGTGAAGTCGTACTGCGTGCCGACTCCCGGCAGCGAGGTGCGACGGGTGCCCATGGTCGCCTCCAAGGCGTGGGTCGTCCTCTCACCACGGGCGGGTGAGCGGGGGTGGGTTGAGGTGTGCAAGACAGTCTACGAAAGGGGATCAGGGCAGGTCACGGGCGGGGCACCGGGCGGTGGGGGCGCATCCGGGAGGGGGCGGGCGCGTTCGGGGGTGGGGGAGGCGCGCGCCGTTCCCCACCCCGGCCGGTCCGCTTCGGCGGAGCTGGGGCCCGGGTCGGTCTGCCTGGGTGGAGTGGGGATCCCGGCCGGTCTGCTTCGGCCGAGTGGGAGCCCCGGGTCTGTCTGCCTTGAGTGGAGTGGCCCCCGGCCGGGTCTGCTTCGGCCGAGTGGGGACCTCGGGCAGGGTCCGCTTCGGCGGCCCCGGGTCGGTCTCCCTCGGTGGAACTGCGACCCCGGGTCGGTCTGCTTCGGCCGGGCAGGGGCCTCGGGCAGGGACCCCGGGCAGGATCCGCTTCGGGTGGAGTTGGCGGCCCCCGGCCGGTCCGCCTCAGCCGAGCACGGACCCCGCGGCCCGCTCCAGCACCGCCGACACCCGCTCCCAGGTCGCCTCGTCCCGCTGCACCGGGGCCAGTTCCACGCCCCCGTCCTGCCAGCCGCTCGCCACCGCCACCGGGTCGTCGCCCGTCACCGCGCCCGCCGCCAGCGCCGCCGCACCCGTCGCGACCGGTTCGGTGGTCGCCGGGATCAGCAGGGGACGGCCGGAGAGCCGGCGTACGGTCTCCACCCAGTGGGCGCCCCGGGCGCCCCCGCCGATCAGCCGCAGCGGACGGGCGGCGACCTCCGGGTCGGTGGGGGAGAGGCCGCAGGAGACGAGGACCTCATCGAGGGCGCGGAGCACCGTCACGACCGCCCCCTCGTAGGCGGCGCCCAGGATCTGCTGACGGCTCGTGGTGTGCCGGATGCCGGTGAGCAGGCCGGAGGCGGTGGGCAGATCGGGGGTGCGTTCACCGTCGAGATAGGGGAGCAGGACGACCTCGCCCCCGGCCTCGGCTGCGTCCCGGCCGAGGCCGAGGAGCGCGGCGACCTTGTCCACGGCGAGCGTGCAGTTGAGGGTGCAGGCCAGGGGGAGGAAGGTGCCGTCGGTGGCGGCGAATCCGGAGAGCGCCGGGGCGGTGGGCCGGACCCGGGTCGCCGCGTAGACCGTGCCCGAGGTGCCGAGGCTGAGCACCGGATGGTCCAGCAGACCCGCGCCGCCGAGCCCGAGGCCGACGGCCGCCGCCATATTGTCGCCGGTGCCCGCCGCGACGGCGATGCCCGTGGGCAGGCCCAGTGCTTCGGCGGCGGTGGCGGTGAGCGGGCCGATGCGGGTCGCGCCGGTGGGTGCGACCGGGGGCAGCGCCGCCGCGTCCAGGCCGATGAGTCCGAGGATCTCGGCGTCGTACTGGCCGGTGGCGGTGGAGTACCAGCCGGTGCCCGACGCGTCGCCCGGGTCGGTGGTGGCGGTGCCCGCGAGCCGTTCGGTGAGGAAGTCGTGGGGCAGGCGTACGGCGGTGGCCGCGGCGGCGGCGCGCGGTTCGTTCTCGCACAGCCACCGCCACTTCGCGGCCGTCACCGAGGCGACCGGTACCGATCCGGTGCGGGCGGTCCAGGCTGCGGGCCCGCCGAGCGCCCCGGTGAGCGCCCTGGCCTGCGGGGCGGAGCGGGTGTCGTTCCACAGCAGGGCGGGACGCACCGGGCGCCCGGACGGGTCGAGGACGACCAGTCCGTGCTGCTGTCCGGCGACCGCGATACCGGTCACGGCTGCGGCGGGCACGCCGGAGGCCCGGAGCCCCTCGGCGACCGCCGCGCGCAGCGCCCGCCACCACTCCTCGGGGTCGCTCTCGCGCGCCCCGCCCACGCCGTCGACCCGGTGCGCGGCCCGGCCGACGGCGAGCGTCCGCCCGGTCGCCGCATCGACGAACGCCGCCTTCGTCGACTGGGTCGAGCTATCCACGCCGATGACGACCGCCGGTGTCGGCATTGCCTCCGCCTCTCTGCCGTGCCCGCTTTTGCCTGTAGGGCGAACAAATTACGCCAACCCATGCCGCACGAACAGATGTTGAAGGTCTTCTGTCTCGGGCGCGGGGTGTGCATGATTAGTAATCAGACCAAACAAACAGTGGACGGAAGGCGGTCGCAGTGCTGACGGAACGCTTCACCCCCACCCCCGGTGATCGATTCAGTTTCGGCCTCTGGACGGTTGGCTGGCAGGGTCGGGATCCGTTCGGGGACGCGACCCGGCCACCGTCGGACCCCGCCGACACGGTACGGCTGCTGGCCGATCTCGGCGCGTACGGCGTCACCTTCCACGACGACGACCTCATCCCGTTCGGTGCGTCGGACACCGAACGCGACATCCGCGTCAAGGGTTTTCGGCGGGCGCTCGACGAGACCGGACTGGTGGTGCCGATGGCCACCACCAACCTGTTCACCCACCCGGTCTTCAAGGACGGCGGCTTCACCGCCAACGACCGGGACATCCGCCGGTACGCGCTGCGCAAGACCATCCGCAACATCGATCTCGCCGTCAGCCTGGGCGCGCGGATCTATGTCGCCTGGGGCGGCCGGGAAGGTGCCGAGTCCGGCGCGGCCAAAGACGTGCCCCTGGCGCTGGACCGGATGAGAGAGGCATTCGATCTGCTCGGGGAGTACGTCACCGAACAGGGCTACGACCTCCGGTTCGCCATCGAACCCAAGCCGAACGAGCCGCGTGGTGACATCCTGCTGCCCACCGTCGGTCATGCGCTCGCCTTCATCGCACAGTTGGCGCGGCCGGAGCTGTACGGGGTGAACCCGGAGGTCGGCCACGAGCAGATGGCCGGACTGAACGCCCCGCACTCGATCGCGCAGGCGCTGTGGTCGGGGAAGCTCTTCCACATTGACCTCAATGGCCAGAGCGGCATCAAGTACGACCAGGACCTGCGCTTCGGGGCGGGGGACCTACGGGCCGCCTTCTGGCTGGTGGACCTGTTGGAGACCGGCGGGTACGACGGCCCCCGCCACTTCGACTTCAAGCCGCCCCGGACGGAGGGCGCGGACGGGGTACGGGCGTCGGCCGCCGGATGCATGCGGAACTATCTGATCCTGCGGGAGCGGGCGGCGGAGTTCCGCGCGGATCCACGGGTACGGGCCGCGCTACGGGCCGCGCGCCTGGACGAGCTGGCGCTGCCCACGGCGGCGGACGGGCTCGCCGGGCTGTTCGCGGACCGCGCCGCGTACGAGGAGTTCGACGCGGTGGCGGCCGGGGAGCGGGGGATGGCGTTCGAGGCGCTGGACCAGCTCGCGCTGGAACACCTGCTGGGCGTGGGGTAAACGAAGGTCGGTCCCGGCTCTTTCGGGTGGACGCGTGAGAGGTCCGGCGCGGGTGGCCCGGGCGCACTCGGGGGTCCAACCGGAGGAGCGGGCCGGATCAGTGCGCGGGGGTCCGGTGCACGGAGTCCTCCCGGACACCAGCACCGGGCGCCCATGGCCCCGGGCCTGGGGGACGTGCGGTGCCGCAGCGCGCGAGCCCAGCGGGACCCGGTGAGGATCGGGCGGGGGATACGACAGGGCGGCGGGCGGACCCGACTCAGCCGCACTGACCCGCCCGGGTTCCGTAAGCGAGTGGATCGGTGAGGATGTCCTGGACCACCCGGGCCGCCGCACCGCGCGCCGCGTCCGCCGCCGCCGAGGCGGGCCGGAGCCGGTCCCCGGTCTCCGGCCACAGCCCGGAGACCACCCGGGTGGCCAGCTCCCCGGCGGCCGCCGGGACGAGCCAGGGCGCCAAGGGGCGGTAGATCCCGCCGAGTACCACGACGGCCGGGTCGAAGAGGTTCACCGCGCCGGCCAACACCCGACCCAGCATCAGGCCCGCCCCGCCGATGGCCCGCAGCGCGCGGTCGTCACCCGCGCGGGCCCGGCGCTCCAGTTCCGCTACCCCCGTCGCGCCGGTCGGCCCGTCGAGGCCCGCCGCCCGCAGCAGCGCCGACTGGCCCGCGTACTGCTCCAGACAGCCGCGCGAGCCGCAGCGACAGTCGGGACCGTCGGATGCCACCACCACATGGCCGATCTCCCCGGCGAATCCGTGCGCGCCGCGCAGCAGTTCCCCGTCCAGTACCAGCGCGCCGCCGACGCCGATCTCCCCGGTGAGGTAGAGGAAGGTGCGGACGGACCGGAGGTCGCCGAACCACAGCTCGGCCAGCGCCGCGAGATTGGCCTCGTTCTCCGAGCGCACCGGAAGATCGGGCAGCCCCGGGCGCAGCGCCGCCAGTGCCGCCGCGAAGGGTGCCTCGGCCACCACCCGGCTCCACCCCAGATTCGGCGCCTCGCGGACCGTGCCGGAGGAGACCAGGCCGGGGAGGGCCAGTGCCGCGCCGACCGGGCGGAGGTCCTGCTCGGCGGCGGACGCCAGGGCCCGCGCGGCGATCCCCGCCGCACGGTGCAGCACCACGGCGGGCGGGGTGCCCCGGTTGTCGAGGTGCTCCACCAGCCGCACCCGGTCCGTGCCCGCGAGATCCACCACACAGACGGAGACATAGTCGACGTTGATCTCGACACCGAGACCCGCGACACCGGTGCGCGCCACCTTCAGGACCGTGCCGGGACGGCCCGCCTGGCCGCTGAACGTCTTGCCCGACTCGGAGAGGAACCCGCTCTCCAGTAGCTGTTCCACGAGGGAGGAGATGGCGGCCCGGGTCAGCCCCACCCGGGCGGAGACCCCGGCCCGGGTGATCTCGACGGCGTCCCGGACGGCGCGGAGCACCAGGCTCAGATTGTGGCGCCGCACCGTGTCCCGGCCGGCTTTGGGCTCCAGCGGGTCGCCGGTGGGCGGACGGGTGAGCCTCACGCGTGCGGATGGTTCCACTTATCAGCCCTGTGGCCCTCGGTATCCCAGGGACGCCTCGATGCGTCCGGCGAGTCCGTCGCGCTGCCGGGGACCCCGGCCGGTCGAACCGGCAAGCCAGGAGCGGCACTTGCTGCCGAGGAGGAGCCCGAAACTCTCCGCCTCGCTCTCCTCGGTCTGGTCGAAGCGCGTCCGCGCCGCGACCTTGAGGACCGTGTCCTGGAGGTCGGCCTCGGCGCGGAGCAGCCGGGCGGCGACGGCCGCGCCCCGCTGGCCCTCGGCGGGGCGGGTGCCGTGTCCGGCCGCCATGTGCCACAGCTCGTGTCCGAGGATGACCAGTTGGTGATCGGGCGCGGTGCGCTCTTCGATGACGATCAGATCCTGGTCCGTCATGTCCAGCCAGAGCCCGCTCGCCGTCCCCGGCGGAAAGGTGGCCATGCGGTACCGGACGGGCCGGCCGCGGCGACCGCTCATCTGGTCGCACAGTGCGTCGTAGAGATCGGTGGGTTCCGCCGGGGCGGGCAGATCGAGTCCGGCTACCAGCTCGCCGCAGAGCCGACGCATCTCCTTGCCAATGCTCACCGTTCTCCTCTCCCCCTCAGCGGACGCGCCCACACACTCCGCGGGCTCAACCCTGCCTCGACACCCGGTCCGTTCTGAAGTCAGGTTTCCGTCAGTCAGTCGTCCTTCGGCCGCGTGGAATCGGCCGGAACTGTGGGTTTGACGCTCTCCAGCAGCATGTCGAGCCACTCGGTGACCTTGTCGCGGTGCTTGTCGGTGGGGAGCTGGGCGGCCCGCCACGCGATCCCCCGTACGCCGTGGTCCTGGAGCAGCCGCTCCAGCGGATCGGAATCGCCCGCGTAGTCGGCGTAGTCCTGGAGGAGCCGTTGCTCGGTGCGCTGGAGGGCTCCGTCGAGCGCGTCCACGTCCTCGGCGGTGAGGAAGCCGGCGTGGACCGCGAAGAAGCGCTGGATCGCGTCGCAGTGCTCCATGGTCGGGCGGCGGTCGCCGTTGATCAGGGCGCCCGCCTGCTGCCGGGACATACCGGCGCCGTCGGCGATCTCCTGCTGGGTGTACCGGCGGCCGTTGGACTTGAGCCGGGTCCGGCGCAGCAGGTCGAAGCGTTGGAGGAAGCGCGCCTGGAGGTCGGGTTCGCCGGCCGGGCGCCCCTCCAGCAGATCTGCGACCACGGCGGCGGGGACCCCCGACGCCTCCGAGAGCTGGTGAACGTCGAAGACCTCGCCGTGGCTCAGTCCGAGTCTGCCTGCGAGTTCCGCGACGCGGGCGACCGACGCCGTCAGGGGGCCTGCGGCGGCCGGGCCCGGAACCAAGAAGCCGTCTGTCACCAGTAGGTCTCCTAGATCACGCGAGATGGCTCCGCACATGAGTGGCTGCCCGGAGATTAACGGTTTCGCGGGTGTACAACCAGGTCTTGCCACAGCTGTGGCGAGATCTGAGCGCTCAGCGGCGCGGAATGCCACGATAGTTGACATGGCGCCTCTTCCGGTAGCAGGATCGCCAGGCGGGGTGAAGATCCAAAGGGCGCTGCCGCAGCGGGACTTCGAGAAGGGTGGCGTTCTCGATGACACATGAGGCGGGCTTCAACCGTCCTGGTGTCCACGGGCGTCGAGGGTGTGCGGGCGCGAACCGTGGCACCCTCCGGTCGAGGAGGCTCACCGACATACTGCGTGGGCGCCGGGAAGAGCTGGGACTGAGCGTGGCGGAGGTTGCCGCCCGGCTCGACATCAGTACCCGCACCTATGGCAACTGGGAGCGCACCCCGGTCGAGGAATGGACCGACGACCGGCTGTACGCGCTGGTCAAGGCCCTTGAGATGACCGATCAGCAGGGCGGCTGGCTGTTCCGGCTGGCCGTCGACCGGGAGCCGCCGGAGCCCCTCAACGGAGCCCCCGCCAGAGCCACCTCCCCGCTGGGCCCCGCCCGGCCGTCCGGACCTGCCTTCCCCTCGGGCCCCGTCCGACCGTACGCGCCGATGCAGCGGCCCGCGCCGTCCGCCGACCCGTCCACCTCGGTCGACCCCGCGCCGCACGACCCCGGCACCCTGTCCTACCTGCACGACTACGCCGCGATGATGGACGCAGTGCCGCTGCCGTCGGTGCTCTTCGACCGCCGCTGGGACGTGACCCACGTCAACCCCGCCTTCCAGGCGCTGTTCCAGGGGATGCGACAGCACCCCACCGCCATGCCCGACCAGAACTTCCTGCGGTTCGTCCTCTTCCACCCGGACGCGGGCGCGGTCCTCGGCGACCGGGAGACGAGCTGGTGCCTGCCGCTGCTCGCCCAGCTCGAATCCGCGCTGGAACGGTACGAGGGGGATGGTGTTCTTCAAGCCATTCGCAGCGATATCGCCGACGACCCCATCATGGACGCCGCGTACCGCTGCGGCCTGCCGCACTGGATGCGGGCGACCGGGGCGGCGGCCGTCCACCACGACGGGGCGGTCCGGCCGCTGCACCACCCCGATCCGCGGTGGGGTCGCGCCGAGTGCCGGATCGTGGACGAGACCCCGGCGACCCTGGAGGACCGGGGGTACACCCGGATGACCCTGGTGCTGCGCGAACACCGCAGCGCGGGCACCACTCCGAACGCGCCGCGCGGCAAGTCCCACCTGCGGGCCGTCTCCGGGAGCTGAGCCCCGACCTGTCCAGGCCCCCGACCCACCACCGGAACCGGGCGCCGCGGCCGGGGGCGCTCTTGTCACGCCCCGGACCCGGCCGCACGATGACGGCATGTCGCAGACCCCACAGAACAGCGATGTCCCCCTTCCCGTTCCGCCCCCCACCGGAACCGGACGCAGAGCCGTCATCGCCGCCACCGGCACCGCCGTCCTCGGCACCGCGCTGACCGGAGCCGCCGCCGCCCCCGTCGCCGCGTCCGCGCCCGCCTCCGCCGCCATCGGGGCCACCGCCCGCACCGCCGTCACCGCCCGTAGCGCCGGCCGCGGAAGGCACCGTCCCCCCGCCACCGCCCAGCGCCCCACCCGGGAGCTGCGGGCCCTGCTGGCGGAGATCGACCGCGACCGAGTCGAGGCGACCGTCCGCACCCTCGCCTCCTTCGGCACCCGACATACCCTGTCGAGCCAGGACGACCCCCGGCGCGGCATCGGCGCCGCCCGGGACTGGATATACGGCGAACTGAAGCGGTACGCGGCCGTCAGCGGCGGCCGGATGACCGTCCAGCTCCAGAGCTTCATCCAGGAGGCGGGCCCCCGGATCCCCGTCCCGACCCGGATCACCAATGTCGTGGCGACGCTGCGCGGATCGACCGACCCCGACCGGGTCTATCTCGTCTCCGGCCACTACGACTCGCGCGCGAGCGACCCCATGGACGCCGTCAGCGACGCGCCCGGTGCCGACGACGACGCGTCCGGCGTCGCCGTCGCCCTCGAACTCGCCCGGGTGACCGCCGGACGCCGTCCCGCCGCGACCCTGGTCTTCGCGGCCGTGGCCGGCGAGGAACAGGGCCTGTACGGGGCGGCCCACCTGGCGCGCGCCCACCGGGAGGCGGGGACCGACCTCCAGGGCATGTTCACCGACGACATCGTCGGCAGCCCCACCGCCGACGACGGCACCCGCGACCCGTACTCCGTGCGGCTCTTCGCCGAGGGCGTGCCCACCTCCGAGACCGCCGCCGAGGCCGCCGTCCGCCGCTCGGTCGGCGGCGAGAACGACTCGCCCTCCCGGCAGCTCGCCCGCTTCGTCCGCGATGTGGCCGACAACGACGCCACCGGAATGCGGGTGCGGATCGTCCACCGCCGCGACCGCTATCTGCGCGGCGGCGACCACATCCCGTTCCTCGAACGCGGCTTCCCCGCGGCCCGTTTCACCGAGCCGGCCGAGGACTTCGCCCACCAGCACCAGGACGTCCGTACGGTGGACGGCAAGCAGTACGGGGACCTCCCCGAGTTCTGCGACTTCGATTACATTGCCCGGGTGGCCAAGGTCAACGCCGCCGCCCTGTGGACACTGGCACAGGCCCCCGGCACCCCCCGCGAGGTCGGCATCGTCACCAGCGGGCTGACCAACGCCACCGAACTGGTCTGGCAGCGTGGCCGGGAGAGCGATCTGGCTGGGTACGAGATCGTCTGGCGGGAGACCACCGACGCCGAATGGACCCATATCGTCCGGGTCGGGGACACCACCCGCCACACCGTGGACCTCTCCAAGGACAATGTCTTCTTCGGCTTACGGGCCGTGAACCGGGCCGGTCTCCGCAGCCCCGTCGCCTTCCCCGCGCCCCGGCGCTGACTCGGCCGCGCCCCCCCGGGGGGACCCCCGCGGCACGGGAATTCAGCCATGTGCCACGGGCCGACACGGCGGGAGAATCCGCCCGGACGGCGATGATCGGGCGGGGGCGACGCGGAGGACGTGACCTATGGCGAGCGACGGCGACCGCGATATCGAGATCGCGACCTGGGTCGGCGGTGCGACCGAGACCGACCGTGAGGGACTGGCGAGCGCGCTCGACGCGGAGCTGCGCGCCCTGGTCTCCCGGACCGTGCTCTTCCATCAGGCGGTCGCGGACCGGCTGAGGATGAGCGTTCTCGATCTGAGCTGTCTGGGCGCCCTGGTCCGGCGGGGGGCCATGAGCGCGGGCGAGCTGGCCGGCGAGAACGGCGTCACCACCGGCGCGATCACCGGTGTGGTCGACCGGCTGGAGGCGGGCGGCTATGTCCGGCGCGCGAAGGACCCGCTGGACCGCCGACGGGTCGTGGTCACTCTGCTGCCCCAGGCGGAGGACCGGATCGGCCCGCTCTTCGAGGGCCTCACCCGGTCGCTGGGGCGGCTCTGCGAGAAGTACGGCGAGGACGAACTCCGGACCGTCGTGGAGTTCCTCCGGGCCGCCGCCCCGGTCACCCGGGAGGAGACCTTGCGGCTCAGGGCCGCGGGCCGCACCGGGGCATGATGCACGGGTGCCGGCCGGGGGCGCTCCGAGGCGCACCCGACCGGCGTGTTCACTCCCGCGAGGGGTGCCGGGGTCGTCGGTGCCGGGGTGTCAGTAGGGACCGAAGACGTTGTCGATCGAGCCGTACCGGTCGGCCGCGTAGTTGCACGCGGCGGTGATGTTGGCGACCGGGTCGAAGCTGTCCAGCGAGGTGCCGGGCACGTGGTACGCCTCGAAGGTGGGGTCGATGACCTGGAGCAGGCCCTTGGACGGAGTGCCGGCCGCCGCGTTGGAGTCCCAGTTGTTGATCGCCTGCGGGTCGCCCGACGACTCGCGCATGATGTTCCGGTGGATCCCCTCGTAGCTGCCGGGGATGCCGTGCTCGGCCAGGACGGCCAGGGATTCCTTGATCCAGCCGTCGAGGTCGTCGGTGTAGGCGGCCTCCGGCGCACTCGCAGGGGCGGCTTCGGCCGCGGGCTCGGCGGCGGGTTCGGTAGCGGCGGCGGGTTCGGCGGCTTCCGTGGTGGCGTCCGCCTCGCTCGCGCCGGTGCTCTCCGGAGCCCAGCCGATGGCCAGCGTCAGCCCGGGGCGGAGCACCCCGGGATCGTCACCGAGCGCCTCGCGATTGGCCTCGTACAGCCACTGCCAGCCGCCGTCGATCCCGTGCTGCTCCGCGATCGACGCGAGGGTGTCACCGGCGACCACGGAGTGGGTCGCCGACGCCGTGGCCGGGGCCGCATGGGCGGTGGTGGCGCCCCAGACTGGCAGGGCGAGTACCGCACCTCCCACTCCCAGGGCCATGATCCTCTTGCCGAAAGAACTGTTTTTGGCGCGGCGGTGCTTACCGTGTGCAGGCATGGTGAATTCCTCTCCGTCGCCTGCGAGGTGAGCTGTCGGATTCGGACTGGAGATGTCCGGCCGCACCGCGATGGCGCGACTTAACCCCAAGCCGTTCGCTGATGGAACGGCGCTTACCTGGTTCCCCCGCTCCTGCCGTGGATGAGTGGGTTCGAGTGCTGGACGGTGGCAGGATTCGGCGGTCCGTCCAGATTTGAGGAGACCGTAGACGAGCGGTCCGTGCGGAACAAGGCGCGAATTTTGATACGCGTCGATTTGGATCAACGTCGAATCGTAGAACTCCGCACTTTCGCTGTTCGTCGAAATGCCCAACTAACTTTCAGGAAAGGGGGATGCGTCATCCGGGAATGATCGAAATGACGAGGAGGAGTGACTCCCGTCACGAATGCTCTTGTTATCCGATGGAAATGATCCGCCGGATGATTTCATGAATGAAATGGGGAATTGCCCGTAAGGGGGAGTTCACGACTTATGGGACCTTGTGCACCTTTTGGGTGGCGCGGGCCGCGCCGAAGCCCCGAGCCCTGAGCGCGGGGCCCCAGGCGCGGACCTGGGGCCGGGGCCGACGGGTGGCCCCCGGGGCCCCCGCCCACGGTCCGTCGCCGTACTACCCTCCGACCAGCTCCGCCACGAGCGCCGCGACCTGCTCCGTCTCGATGAGGAACCCGTCGTGCCCGTACGGGGACTCCACCACCCGCACCCGGTCGGCGCCGGGAATGCCCGCCGCGAGCCGCCGCTGCTGCGCCAGGGGATAGAGACGGTCGGAGTCGACCCCGGCCACCAGCGTCCGGGCGCCGACCCGACGCAACGCGGCCGTCGTGCCGCCCCGGCCCCGACCGATGTCATGGCCGTTCATCGCCTCGGTCAGCACCACATAGCTGCCCGCGTCGAAACGCCGCACCAGCTTGGCCGCATGGTGGTCGAGATAGGACTCCACCTGATAACGACCACCGCGCCACGGGTCCTCCGACCCCTGGGGTGCGCGCCGGAAGCGGGTGTCGAGTTCGGCCTCGCTGCGGTACGTCACATGGGCGAGCCGCCGGGCCAGCCCCAACCCCTCGTGCGGCCCCCGCCCGGGGCCGGCGTCGTGGTAGTCACCGCCGCGCCAGTTCGGATCCGTCCGGATGGCCCGGAGCTGTATCCCGGACCAGGCGATCTGCTCCGCGCTGGCGGCGGCGGTGCTGGCGAGCAGCAGCAGCGCGTCGACCCGCGCCGGGCTGCTCACCGCCCACTCCAGCGCCCGCATCCCGCCCATCGAGCCGCCGACCACCAGCGCCCAGCGCTCGATACCGAGCAGATCGGCGAGTGCGGCCTCGGCCGCCGTCTGGTCCCGGGTGGTCAGATAGGGGAAGGCGCCGCCCCACCGCTGTCCCTCGGTCCGGTACGAGGAGGGGCCGGTGGTGCCCTGGCAGCCGCCGAGCACATTGGGCGCGACCACGAACCAGCGGTCGGTGTCCAGCGCCCGGCCGGGGCCGATCAGCCCGTCCCACCAGCCGGGGGTGGGATGTCCGGGCCCCGGAGGACCGGTGACATGGCTGTCACCGGTCAGGGCGTGCAGGACGAGGACGGCGTTGGAGCCGTCCGCCGCCGGGCGCCCCCAGGTCTCGTACGCCATCCGTACGCCCGGGAGTTCGCCGCCCGCCTCCAGCGGCAGCGGTTCGCGCAGCTCGACCCACCGGCGCCCGCCCGCCGGGTCGCCCTCCTGCCACGCGCCGGTGGCGGGCGGCAGGAGGGCGGAGCGCCGGGCGGCTTCGGTCGGGGCGTTCAGGAGGCGCCCTTGGCCGCGCGGAAACCGGCGTCGAGATCGGCCTTGAGGTCGACGACGTTCTCGATGCCGACCGAGAGCCGGACCAGGCCGGGGGAGGTGCCGGTGGCGGCGAGCTGCTCGGGGTCGAGTTGGCTGTGCGTGGTGGAGGCCGGATGGATGATCAGGCTGCGGACGTCGCCGATGTTGGCCAGGTGGCTGAACAGCTCGACGCCGTCGACGAACCGCTTGCCCGCCTCCACCCCGTCCCGCAGCTCGAAGGCGAGGACGGCGCCCGCCCCGCGGGGCAGATAGCGGCGCGCGGCCTCGTGCCAGCGGTTCCCGGGCAGCCCGGGGTAGTGGACGGCGGCGACCTCGTCGCGCTGTTCCAGCCATTCGGCGAGGGCGAGCGCGTTGGCGGAGTGCCGTTCGATGCGCAGGCTGAGCGTCTCGATGCCCTGGAGCAGCAGGAAGGCGGAGTGGGGCGCGATGGCTGGGCCGATGTCCCGGAGCAGTTGGACCCGGAGCTTGATGGCGAAGGCGCTCGGGCCGAGGTCGGGCCAGTAGCGGAGGCCGTGGTAGCTGGGGTCGGGCTCGGAGAAGTCGGGGAACCGTTCGGAGTGCGCGCCGAAGTCGAAGGTGCCGCCGTCCACGACGACACCGGCGACGGTGGTCCCGTGTCCGCCGAGGAACTTGGTCGCCGAGTGGACGACGATGTCGGCGCCGTGCTCGATGGGCCGCAGCAGATACGGGGTGGGCACGGTGTTGTCCACGATCAGCGGGACGCCGGCGGCGTGCGCGGTGTCCGCGACCCCCCGTACGTCGAGGACGTTGCCGCGCGGATTGCCGAGTGTCTCGGCGAACAGCGCCTTGGTGTTGGGGCGGATGGCGTCGCGCCACGCGTCCAGGTCGTCGGGGTCGTCGACGAACGACACCTCGATGCCGAACTTGGGCAGGGTGTGACGGAAGAGGTTGTACGTCCCGCCGTACAGGGAAGTGCTGGAGACGAGATGGTCACCGGCGCTGGCGAGGGTCAGGATGGCCAGGGTCTCGGCCGCCTGGCCGGAGGAGAGCGCGACCGCCGCCACACCGCCCTCCAGCGCGGCCACCCGCTGCTCGAAGGCGTCCTGGGTGGGGTTGTGGATCCGGGTGTAGATGTTTCCCGGCTCCGCGAGCGAGAAGAGGTCGGCGGCGTGCTGGGTGTCCCGGAAGACGAATGACGTGGTCTGGTAGATCGGCACCGCCCGCGCACCGGTGGTCGGGTCGGGCGCGGTGCCCGCGTGGACCTGCTGGGTCTCGAAGGACCAGCCCTCCCGGGGGGCGGTGGGTTCGTCCGGGGTGTGACCCGCCGTGACCGAGTCGATGGGCTGGCTCATATGCGCTTCCTTCGGATGAGGGTACGGGCGTTGGGTGGTGGAGGTGGGTGGGCTCGTCCCGGGCGGCGGTGAGGGCTCAGCTCTCCCGTCGGCCTCCCGGACCGGAGGGGGTCACTTCACTTCGTTGAGGCGACCGGTCGCGACGTCGAAGACGAATCCGCGAATGGATCCGGTGTGCGGGACATGCGGATTGGCCCGGATGCGGCGGATGGATTGACGGACGTCTTCGTCCAACTCCGGGAATGCCTCCGGGGCCCATGACGGACGAATTCCCGTCTCGTCTTCGATCTGTCGTTTGAATTCGTCGTCGGTGAAGGTGAGCATTCCGCAGTCCGTGTGATGGATGAGGGCGATGCGCGTGGTGCCGAGGAGACGCTGACTGATGGTCAGGGAACGGATCACGTCCTCCGAGACGACACCGCCCGCGTTCCGGATGACATGGGCGTCGCCCTCCCTGAGCCCGAGGATCGAGAAGATGTCCAACCGGGCGTCCATGCAGGCGACGACCGCCAGCCGGCGGGCCGGGGGGAGCGCGAGCGGCCCCGCGAAGGAGGCCGCGTACGTTTCGTTGTTGGCCAGGTATTCGTCGATCACAGACATGTTTTTTCCTCGCGTTCTGGATGCCGTCGGCCGGGCTCCGGAGTCCCACGGAGTCCCCCCGGTCCCCGGATTCCCTCCCGTTGGCAACGTAACGACCGAGAATTCGAACGTGGAAGGGTCAATCCGGTGTTGTCACACGTATGCAATACGCGGGCAATAATCCGTGGCGTGCGGGGCGGCGGGGGCAGGTTCGACCGGTGGTGACTCACCGCGGTCCGTGTCACGCGGTCACGCGGTACCGAAGCCCCGGGGCGGTTCACCTCATGCGGTCCACGTCACGCGGTCGACCCCGGGTGCGCGACCCCGGGTGTGCGGTGACGGGTGTGCGGTGACGGGTGTGCGGTGAACGGTTCATATGCCGGGCGGGCCGGAAAACCGGCCCGGACAGACGCGGGTAGTCGGCGCCGTGGCCCCAACCACGGCGCCGACCTTCCCCCGACCGGACCCTCGCCTTCCCCGTACGAGGGCCCGGTTTCCCCCTTCCCCCCTCATTTCCCCCGTGTGCTCTGTGTGCCCCGTGGTGCCTCGCGGCCTCCGGACGGAGCCGTGCTCCTGGTGCTGTCGCCGCGGTCCCCCCAGCCGGGTGGGACGCTCAGCGCATCGGCACGACGGCCCATTCGGCGGCGACCGCGAGCGCGACGCCCGTGCCCAGGACCGCCGTGGCCACCCTCGTGCGTCCCTGCTGGCTCAGTACGAGCGCGCTGCCCGAGAGGATCAACGCGATGCCGTAGAAGGCCATCGTCAGGACCGAGTGCGTGCTGCCCAGCCGGAGCGCCAGCGTCAGACCCACCGCGACCATGATGACCGTGGAGAGAACGACGCGGACACGGCGTGCCTGACGCGGTGAGAGCCCCTGCCGTTCCGGGCTCGTATCGACTTCTGACATGTTCGGCAGACTATCCGTCCCGTCCCGGGTCAGGCGGCCGGGAGCGAGAGTCTCGATGGTGGCGGTGAGTGGCTGTCAGGCGAGCCCGCCGACGCCGACCCGCCAGAGCGGAGCGGTCCCGGTCAGTTGGCAGGCCATCAGATAGAGCGGAATCGGCGGCGTGTACGGACTGCTGCCGTCGGGCCAGCGGATCAGCTGGGGATTGTTGGCCGGTACATACGCTCCTTTGGCGTAGTGGGACGGAAGGGGCCAGGTCAGCTCCTGATCGGAGCCGGCCGGGACGATCCACCACCACCAGTCCGTGTCGGCGAAGACACAGCCGGTGCGCGGCAGCCGACCCAGCAGCCGGAAGCCGTGCCGGGCCGGCACGCCCACGGCGTCGCAGCCCAGCGTCGGGACGATCGGGTGCGGGGGGGTGAGCCGGACCAGCCCGCTCCCCTCGCTCGGGCGGTCACTCCAGGTGACGAGTGCCGCCGGATTCCTCAGCACGGCCGCTCCGGACCCCGGGGGCCCGGTCGCTCCGCGCCCGTCTGGTGCGGGATGTCCGGGTGGGCCAGCTCCGCCCAGACGATCCGGCCGGCGCCCTGGTGGGTCGCGTGCGCTCCCCAGGCGCTCGCGACCGCCTCGACCAGCAGCAGCCCGCGCCCGCGCTCCTCCGCCGCCATGGTGTGGCAGACACGGGGACCGGTGGGAGCACAGCCCTGGTCGCGCACGCTGATCCTCAGGTGTTGAACGGCATTCAGCAGCTCGCAGGAGACCAGATGGCTGCCGCTGTGTACGACGGCGTTGGTGACCAGCTCGGAGACCACCAGCATCGCCGTGTCGTGGACGTCGCCGCCTATGCCCCAGCTACGGAGCTGGTCACGGGCGAGCTTTCGTGCTCTGGAGACGTACTCGACGCGCGCCGGTAGCTCGAAGCCGTACCTGTAGTGGTCGACCCCCGAGCACGGGTCCAGGAGTGGGGCGTGGAGCGCGTCACGGTTCACCCGACCACTGTCGCGCTGGAACGTACAACTTGGCAAGGGTCACTCTGAAATTTCCAGAGTGGGCATATTCATCGATGCGGGCGCGTGGCACACTGCTCGCAACAGCACGTGGGGAGGACTCGAAGTGAGTGAACCGCGGTCCGCCCCCACGGTGGGGCAGGTCGTCCTCGGTAAGCGCCTGCAGGATCTGCGGGAGCGCGCCGGGCTGAAGCGTGAGGAAGCCGCCAAGGTTCTTCGCGTGGCCGCGGGCACCATTCGCCGGATGGAGACCGCCGAGGTCGCGTTGAAGATCCCGTACGTCCAGCTCCTGCTCGGCGCGTACGGGATCGGTGACGACGAGGCCCGTGGCTTCATCGAGCTGGCCGAGGAGGCCAATAAACCCGGCTGGTGGCAGCGGTTCCACGATGTGCTGCCGGGCTGGTTCAGCATGTACGTCAGCCTGGAGGGCGCGGCGAGCCTCATCCGCGCCTACGAGCCGCACTTCGTGCCCGGTCTGCTACAGACGGAGGGGTACGCCCGAGCGATCATGCTCAGTGGCGCGGTCGGACAGACCGATCCCGATGACATAGAGCGCCATGTGGCCCTGCGTATGCAGCGGCAGGCGTTGCTCACCCGGCCCGACGCGCCCAAACTATGGGTGATCATGGACGAGACGGTCTTCCGCAGGCCCGTCGGTGGCAGGGACGTCATGAGGGGTCAGATCGACCGGCTTCTCGAAGGCGCCCAGCTACCTCATGTCACCTTGCAGATCGCGGAGTTCGCGTCCGGACACCACCCCGGCACCTACGGGCCGTTCGTGCTGTTCCGGTTCGCCGTCCCCGAGCTCCCGGACATGGTCTACAGCGAGTATCTGACCGGGGCCGTGTATCTCGACGCACGGCCCGAGGTCGCCTCGCATCTGGAGGTCCTGGACCGCATGGCGGCCCAGGCCGCGACTGCACAACGCACGAAGGAGATCCTCTGGGATCTCCGCAAGGAGCTGTGAATGGCACACATATACAACGGAATGCCGGCCACCGAACTGGGTGAGGTGGGCTGGCACAAGCCGTGGAGCGGCGGCAACGGCGGCAACTGCTTCGAGACGATGAAGCTCGCGGACGGCAGGGTCGCGATCCGTCAGTCCGCTGATCCGGCGGGGCCCGCGCTCATCTACACGCCGGGCGAGATCGCCGCCTTCATCCACGGGGCGAAGTCCGGGAAGGCGGACTTCCTGCTGACCTGACCGCGTCGGGTCCCGTTGCTATGAACTCCATCGAGCACTTAACCAGCCAGATCTCTACTCCGAGACTGCTCCGAAAACGGCGTGCGGGCATACCCCCGCACGCCGTCGTCATGTCACGGCGGGGACTCGGCCGGTCAGGGCCTTGAAGGGCATGGCTGTGGCTTGTGGCTCAGCCGGTCGCCGGGCGTGGCGGTACAAGGGTCGCGATGAACTTCCTCGCAGGCGATACATTACCCGCTGCGTCAATCGTTCGGTACTCGATCGTGTGCTTTCCGTAGTCGGGAGTCGCGTCGTCCCACGGCACCGCCCGGCTCACTCCGAGTTTTCCGTAGACGAGGCCCTCGATGACGGTGCCTCCCGGAGTGAAGCGGTAGGGCGCTGAGGCGTCGGTCGGCCAGCCGTAGTAGGTCTGCCAGCCGTCGCCGTCGACCCGGAACTGGGTCACCAGATGGCCCGCCCGGTCGTCGGTGGCGTCGAGTCCCATGGTGAAGGGCCCGTCGTAGACGTACTCCACCGGTGCGCCGGGCCGCTGCACGACGCGCAGCGGCGTCGACAGGGTGTACCGGGTGGTCGCCGGGGTCGCGTCGACGGTCCAGCTCAGTGCCGCGTCCGTACCGGCGATCCGAGCCGTGAGGAGACGCGTGCCCCGGCCCGCCGGGAGCGAACCGAGGTCGAGATCGCGGTCGTTGCCGGGATTGGCGACCGGTTCGCCGTCCAGAAACCAGCGAACGACCGGGGTGCCGTCGTCGGGCCGGGTGGTGTCGGCGTGCACCACGGCGTCGGCAGCCACCGGGGTCCGGGTGTCCGTATGGGTGGTGAAGGCGGCCGGGACCCGGGACGGGACGGTGGTGACATCGGTCGCCACCGTCCAGGCCACCGTACGGGTCAGCGCCGTCGATCCCCGGACGGCCGGATCGCGGACGAAGGGCGTGGGGTCGGTGACGGTCGCCGTCAGACGGTGGTTCCCGGACGGCAGGTCCAGTGCGCGCAGGTCCAGCGACCGGGCGTTCGCGGTCGCCAGCGGGGTGCCGTCGAGCCGCCACACCACCGACAGTTCCGGCCCGTCGGGATGGAGGGTGTCGACCCAGACCACCCGGTCGTCGCCGATCGGGGCGGTGTTCGGGGTGTGCCCCTGGACCAGATTCACCTTCTCGGAGATCTTCCGCACCATCACCTCGCGACCGACCTGGTCGAAGGCGTAGCCCAAGGTCTTCATGATCGAGTGCTTGCTGGGGCGCCAGACGCCCCTGGTGCTGTAGAGACCACCCTCGTACCGCCCGATCACACCCCCCGACTCACTCCTCTCGCCCAGCCACCGCCACCACTTGGCGCGCTGTCGCTCCATCTGTTCCTCGGTGAGCACGGTGTGGTGGGCCGATGCGGGCTCGGGGCCCTGGAAGGCGCCCCCGGGGACACCCCGCCCGTAGTAGTCGTACTCGTCCTGGAGGTTGCCCAGGGTGTGCCCAAACTCGTGCGGGGTGATCAGCGAGGAGATGGCGTTGTCCGATGAGGCGGTGGCGTAGGTGCCGCCCGTGCCGCCGTACGTCGTGCTGTTGGCGAGCGCGACGATCTGCCGGTTCGCCGGGGTCGCCCCGGGGATCAGGGCCGCGAGCGCGTTCGCCGCCGCGGGGTCCACGGTCAGCGCGCGGGCGACGGCGGACGGATTGCAGCCGGCCCAGAAGGCCATGCCGAGCGCGGTGTTCCGGCGTGGGGAGTCCAGCCCCGGATCGCAGTCCACCCCGGACTCCGCGGACGGCACCTCCACCGCCCACACATTGATGTAGGACCGGTAGGAGGCAAAGGGTTCGATCGACCAGAGCACATTGAGGTGCCGGTCGGCATCGGCGCGGAAGTCGGGCAGCTCGGCGGCGGTGTAGCCGTCGCCCATCACGACGATGTTGAAACGCTTCTCGGCCGGGCCGGTGGTCTGCAAGGGCACGACAGTGGCGGCCGAGGAGGGTGACGCGGCCCTGCCCGCGGTCTGCTCCGCCGACGCGACGGGAGCGGTGCCCAGCAGGCAGCCGACGATCAGCGCCCCCGCGGTGGCGAGTAACGAGGTTCTTCGGGGTCGTAAGCCGGGTGAGATCATGCCGCCGGAGCGTAGGCGCCGACCAACAGGACGTAAAGGCACGGAAGTTGCCACTCCCGTCACTCCCGACAGGACCGGACGGCTGTGCGCGCGGGGTTTCCCGGTGGACGCCGGATGCGCGGTCCGCATTACCGTGAGACGGTCGATCTTTCGAAGGCGGTGGCGGATGTCCGGTCCTGACGGTGTGGCGGGCGGGTTCGTACGGGACGGGGTCTGGTTCTCCGTCCCCCGGCGGGCGGCCGCGACGGCGCCTGCCGACGCGCTCGTCCTGGTGGACGCGCAGCACGGATTCCTGACCGGGGCCGAGGCGGTCCCGGACGCGGCCAGGCTGATCGACCGGCTGGCCGGCCTGCTGGCGGCGGCCCGGGAAGCGGGCGCGGTGGTCGTGCACCTGCGGAACGACGGGGAGCCCGACGCGGTGGACGCCCCCGGCTCCCCGGGCCAGGAGCTGTACTTCCCCGTCGTGGACTCGCCCGACGAGTATCTCGTCGGCAAGGAGGACGACGACGGATTCGCCGGGACCGGCCTCGGCGAGCTGCTGGAACAGCGAGGCGTACGACGGCTGGTGATCGCCGGAATGCTCTCGGAGATGTGTGTGAGCGCGACGGCGCACGGGGCGATGGAGCACGGGTTCGCGGTGATCCTGCCCCATGACGCGCACGCCACCTACGGTCTGGACGACCTTCCGGCCGCTGTCGTCTCCCGGGTCGCGGAACACGCGCTCGGCTCGGACCCGGAGTTCGTCGCCACGGCGGCGGCGGTCCGCTTCACCCGCCCCGCGTCGCCGTAGGTCCTGTCCGCGCGGGAAGCCCCCCGGGCCCGGTGACCCGCGTGGTACACCGGACGAGGACGGCGGGGACGGCGGGGACGGCGGGGACGGCTGAGGGGATGTGCGGTGCGGGGACGGCGACTGCTCAGCTACCAGGACGCGGTGACGATTCTGACGGGGGACGGCGCGGGCCTCACGGCGGCCGACGAGGCGCTCGGCGGGGTGCTGTCGATGGCGACCGGCGGCGTCAGCGATGTGGTGCTCAGCGTCTTCGACGCGCGGGGCCGGGTGCTGCGGCTGGGGCGCGATCTGACGACGGGCCTCCGGGAGAGCCTGGGCGGGGTCGACCGGGCGACGCGTACGGAGCGGATCGCGGCGGCGCACACGGTGCTGGTGATCACGGCGTACTTCGACGCGCTGGGGGAGGTCGAACTCCCCTTCCACCTGGCCGAGCTGGAGCTGACGCGGGACGAGCAGATCAGGATCGCCGGCAGCGAGACCGTCGGCCCCGGCTTCCTGGCCAGGCTGCTCTGCGCCGAGGTGCCACAGCCCGCGCCGCATCTGCCCTACGAGCACGTACAGCGCGAACTCGTCCCGTGGTTCGCGTCGGTGACCAGACGGCTGACGGTCTTCGTCTCCTTCCTGTCCCTCTGGGAGCGGCTGAGCGAGGGCGAACAGAGCCTGGCGCGTGGCGTGCTGGTCGAGTCGCTGGGCCCGCTCGCCGTGGAGAGCTACCACGAGATGTACGCGCGACTCGCCCAGGAGGTGCCCGAGTTCGGATTCTGGTCCGGGCAGATCGAACACCAGGCCACCCGGGTCACCGTGCGCCAGGCCCTCACCGGAGTCGAGACCGCCCTCGCCGGACTGAGCACCCCGAACCCCCCGCGCGAGGTGGCCGACTCCCTTGTCACCGGCTACCGGGCCGCCCTGCCCCGGCCCATCCTCGCCGCGAGCGAGGCCCCGCCGGGCACCCGGCTACCCACCCTCGACGAGGGGTACGTCGACCCCGACTTCCGGGTCCGCGAAGTGATCGGCGGCCCCCACGGCCCGGCCGCCGAGGGCTGGTGGCACTCCGCACCCGTACGGTCCGACCTCACCGAGTACCTCGCCGGTGTGCTCACCACCACCGCGTCGACCACCGCGCCCCTGGTCGTCCTCGGCCAGCCCGGCGCCGGGAAGTCGGTCCTCACCAAGATCCTCGCGGCCAGGCTGCCCCGCGCGGGCTATCTGCCCGTACGGATCGTCCTGCGGGAGGTCCCCGCCGATATCGACATCCAGGACCAGGTCGAGCACTCCGTCCGGGCGGTCACCGGGGAGCGCGTCCACTGGCCCGAGCTGATCCGGGCGGCGGCGGGCGCCGTCCCCGTACTCCTCTTCGACGGATTCGACGAACTCCTCCAGGCCACCGGCGTCAGCCAGTCCGACTTCCTGACCCGGGTGGCCCGCTTCCAGGAGCGCGAGGCCGACCAGGGGCGCCCCGTGTTCGCCCTGGTGACCAGTCGTACGGCGGTGGCCGACCGGGCCCGTTACCCGGAGGGTTCGGTGGCGCTGCGGCTCGAACCCTTCACCCGGCGGCAGATCGAACGCTGGCTCGACCTGTGGAACCGCATCAACGCCTCCCATCTCGCCGGACGCGGACTGCGCCCGCTGTCCGCCGCCGTGGCGGCGCACCACGCCGACCTCGCCTCCCAGCCGCTGCTGCTGCTGATGCTCGCCCTCTACGACGGCACGGGCAACGCGCTCCAGCGCGGAGCCGACCGCGGTGTTCCGCTCGGCGAGGCGGAGCTGTACGAGGAACTGCTGTCGTCGTTCGCCCTGCGCGAGGTCGGAAAATCAGACCGGACGGGTTCCGACCGTCAGCTCGGGGAGCACGCCGAACAGGAGCTGCAACGGCTCTCCCTGATCTCCTTCGGGATGTTCAACCGCCGCCGTCAGTGGATCACCTCGGCCGAGACGGAACGGGACCTCGCCGCGCTGCTGGGCCGCCCCGACCCCGTACAGGACGGCTTCCGGGCACCGCTGGGACAGGGCGAGATCGCGCTCGGCCGGTTCTTCTTCGTCCAGCGGGCCCAGGCGATCCGGGCCGATCAGGAACTGTCGACCTATGAATTCCTGCACGCCACGTTCGGCGAGTACCTGGCCGCCCGGCTGGTGGCGCACCTGCTGGAGAAGCTGCTCCAGCAGCGGCCCGCGCTCGCCGTCGGACGGTCCCGGGTCGATGACGACCTGCTGTACGTCCTGCTCTCGTACGCCCCCCTCTCGTCCCGGCAGATCCTCCGTTTCGTCGGCGCCCGGCTCACCCGGCTCGACGCGGCGGACCGGGAACGGCTCACCGGGCTGCTGATCGGGGTGCTCGCCGACCACGGCGACCGCACCGAGCACGCGTTCGCGGAGTACCGGCCGGACCGCCGGGCCACCGCGGCGCGGCACGGCGTCTACGCGGCCAATCTGCTGCTGCTGGTCCTCGTCGTCGGCGGGGGAGTGCGGGCGGGGCGGCTGTTCCCCGATGCGGAGCAGCCGGCGGCGGTCTGGCACCGGCAGGTGCTGCTCTGGCGGTCGGCCCTCACCGGCGAGGAGTGGAACGACTTCACCGCCGTGTTCCGCCTGCGGCAGATCTGGTACCAGGGGCGCCGCGACCTCCATATCGTCCCCACGACGGACCAGGACCTGGAGGAGCCGGTGGACCCCAACTGGCTCCTCGACCAGCGGTTCACCGGGGCCCACAGCGGCCCGGTCAACTGGGCGCACACCACCCCGGAAGGGATCCGCCACCAGATGACGGTGGCGGGCGGCGGTGACGACGCCCTCGTGCTGCACGCCGTCGAGCCCTTCTTCGAGCGAATGGCGCAGTCCGTCACCACCTTCCTGGGGACACCGCGCGGTACGGCCGGCTCGCTCGCCCACGCCCTCAGCTCCCTGTGGCTGGGGAGCGGGCTGGGCGTGCCGGAGGAGGAACTCCTCGACCGGTACCGGGACTGCCTCGCCTTCGTCGAATGCGACCCACTCCTGATGGGGGCGAAGACACACCGGCTGCTGCTCCGGCAACTGCGCCAGGACGTCGAGCGGCTCCCGGCCGACGCGGTGGTCGAGCTGCTCCGGTCCTCGGAGCGGTGCTCGATCGACTCGATCGACACGGTGGGTCTGGAGGCGAGACTCAAGGTGGCCCTGACGGCGCTGGACGTGCACGGCGTGCGGCCCGCGCTGCTCGCGTCCGCGCGCCACACCGTGGACCGGCTGGCCCAGGTGGGCCTGGGCAGGCTGCTGGAGCTGGCGCCCCGGTGGCGCAGCTCCGGTCCGTCCCGGCTGCTGCTCGCCGCGCTCATCGGCGAACTGCTGCCGGATCTGTCGGCGACCGAGCTGACCCGGGTCCGGCCCGAGGTCTACGCCCGTGCCCGCGCTTTCGCCACCGAGCCGCTCCCGGGCCCGCCCGCTCCGCCGCCCGGTCCCGGCTGAGCAGCAGCCCGGCACGACCGGTGCCACCGCCCCCGGTCTGCCCCCCGGTGGCCGTGGTCTGTTCGACGGCCGTGCCGCACGCCGTCCCCGGCCGGTGTGGCGGGGGCGCCTGCTGACCGCGTCCGTCCGTCTGTCCGACGGCCGTGCCGCCCACCGCCCCGGTCTGTCCGACGGCCGTGCCGTCCACCGCCCCGGTCTGTCCGACGGCCGTGGTCCGTCCACCGCCTGGTCCGACCGCTGTCCCCGGTCTGTGCGACGGCCGTGGTCTGTCCACTGCCTGGTCCGACCGCTGTCCCCGGTCTGTGCGACGGCCGTGGTCTGTCCACTGCCTGGTCCGACCGCTGTCCCCGGTCTGTCCGGCCGGGGCCCCACTGACCGCGTGCGTCCGCCTGGTCGTCGCCGTCCGACCGTCGTCGACCCCGCCTGACCGGGGCGAAGCCACCCCCGGTCGCCCCGGCCCCCCACCCCGCGGGAAAATGGCCCCATGGCCGCACGCAGCTCCCGCTCCCGCCGCACCCCCGCCCCCGCGCTCACCACCGAGGCGCCCTGTCCCTGTGGCCTGCCCGCCAGCTACGGTCAGTGCTGTGGCCGCTTCCACACGGGTGAGGCCGCCGCGCCCACCGCCGAGTTGCTGATGCGCTCCCGCTACAGCGCCTTCGTCGCCCAGGACGCGGCGTATCTGCTGCGCACCTGGCACTCCGCGACCCGGCCCGCGCGGCTGGAACTCGACCCCGCGATGCAGTGGAGCGGGCTGGAGATCACCGAGACCGGCGACGGCAGCCCCTTCCACGCCCACGGCACCGTCACCTTCCGGGCCCGCTACCGGCACCACGGTCAGCGCGGTGAGCTGTGTGAGCGCAGCCGGTTCGAGCGCGAGCACGGTGCGTGGGTGTACGTGGACGGTGATTTCACCGAGTGATGGCCCACGGGTGGCCCTGCCCCGGCCGGTGACCCGCCACCGGCCCGGGGCATCCGCTCAGTGCCGCGCCACCGGCCGGGTTGATCGTCCTACCGGCTGCTGGCGGGGGTCCCGCGCAGCGCCGACGGCAGGTCCTCCGCCAGCAGCCGTTTCGCGATCGTGTCGGTGGCGGCGCGCAGCTCGGGCCCCGGGGGCCGGCCGGTGTCCCGCTCCACCTGGCCGCCCAGCCACTCCGCCCAGGCCCGGCCGAGCACATCGGCCTCCCGTCGCCCCGCCGCGGTGTGGGAGAAGTAGTTGCCCTCCCGGCTCAGATACCCCTCGTCCACCATGCGGGCGAACACCGGCACCAGCACCTCGGGCGGCAGCCGGTGGCGGGCCGCGATCAGTCCCAGGCTCGCGTGGCCGACCAGCCGGGTCATCAGCTCGACCTGGGTCACCGCCCATGCGCCGGCGATGTCGAGCCGGGTGTCGGACCCGGTGACGATCCGGCGCGCGGAGTCCGGTCCCATCCGCGTGATGATCCTGGAGACCGACCCTTCCAGCAGTTTGGCCGAGTCGCCCGAGGTGGGCTGTGAGAACCCGTCCCCCATATCGGCGGAGGCGACCCGGACGGTGTCACGGAGCGTGACCTGTTTCAGGAAGAAGGAGACCAGCAGCCCGAGCAGGGCCACCGGCACGGTCCAGAGGAAGACCGTGTGCAGGGTGTCGGCGTACGCCTGGACGATGGGTTCCCGCTGGGCCGGGGGCAGCAGGCGCAGCCCCTCCGGGCTGCGGGCGAGTTTCGCGACGACGGCCGGGTCCGCGCCACCGGCCCGGACCGCCTCGGCGATGCCCCGGCTCAGATGGGGGGTGAGGGCGTTGGCGTAGATGGTGCCGAACACGGCCGTGCCGAAGGCGCTGCCGAGGGTGCGGAAGAAGGTGACGCCGGAGGTCGCGGTGCCCAGGTCCGGGTAGTCCACCGTGTTCTGGACGGCGATGGTCAGCACCTGCATGGAGAGCCCGATGCCGACGCCGAGCACGAACATGTAGAGCGACTCCAGCCAGGCGCCGGTCCCCGGCCCCATCAGGGAGAGCAGATAGAGGCCCGCGGCCATCACCAGGGAGCCGACGATCGGGAAGATCCGGTAGCGGCCGGTCCTGCTGACGGCGGTGCCGCTGAAGATCGAGGCGATCAGCAGGCCGATGACCATCGGCAGGGTCCGTACGCCGGAGACGGTCGCCGAGTCACCGTCCACGTACTGGAGATAGGTCGGCAGGAACGTCATCGCGCCGAGCATCGCGAAGCCCACGATGAAGCTCAGCACGGAGCACACGGTGAAGACCGGATTGCGGAACAGCCGCATCGGCAGCATGGGCTCGGCCGCGCGCGACTCCACCAGGCAGAACAGCGCGAGCGCGATGACACCGCCGGTGAAGAGGCCGATGACGACCGGGGAGCCCCAGGCGTACTGGTTCCCGCCCCAACTGGTGCCCAGGATCAGGGCGCTGGAGCCCACCGCCACCAGCGCGATGCCCGCGTAGTCGATGACCGGGCGGCTGGCGGAGCGTACGGAGGGGATGGTGCGGGCCGCCGCGATGACGACGGCGATGGCGATGGGCACATTCACGTAGAACGCCCAGCGCCAGCTCAAGTGGTCGGTGAAGAGGCCGCCGAGTAGCGGTCCGATCACGGTGGAGACGCCGAAGACCCCGCCGATCGCGCCCTGGTACTTGCCGCGTTCGCGCAGCGGGACGACGTCCGCGATCAGGGCCATCGCGGTGACCATGAGTCCGCCGGCGCCGATGCCCTGCAACCCCCGCCAGAGGATGAGGAGCGTCATATTGGTCGCCAGGCCGCACAGGAACGAGCCGGTGATGAAGATGATCGCCGAGATCTGGAAGATCAGTTTGCGGCCGAAGAGATCGCCGAATTTGCCGACCAGGACGGTGGCGATGGTCTCGGTGAGGAGATAAGCGGTGACGACCCAGGACATGTGGGCGCCGCCGCCCAGCTCCGAGACGATCGTCGGCAGCGCGGTGCCGACGATCGTCTGGTCCAGCGCGGCCAGCAGCACACCGAGCATGATCGTGCCGAAGACGATGTTCCGCTGCCGTACGTCGAGCATCGGAGGTGCGGCGGGGGTGGGGCTGGCGGTGTCGCTCGCGGTCGTCACTCTGGCAGCGTCACACCGCCGCAGGTCAGCCGCATGTGGGGGCGTCCGCCCGAGTTAGGCCGTGGCTTCAGGGTCCCGGCCGGCCGGCGAGGGGGACCAGGCTCAGTGCCCGCGCCGGGCCGAGACCATCAGCCGGGGATTGTAGGCGGCCAGCACCTTGTTGGCGCGGGCCAGGACGGCGAGCGCGTGCTCCCGGTCGGCCCGGTCCTCGGCGCAGAGCGGACCCCGGAACCGCCGCATCTCCCGCACGGCGCACTCCGCCTCGATCTCGGCCCGCAGGACATGGACCGGCATACAGGAGCCGATCAGCGCGGCCACCCGGTCGGGGATCGGTACGGGGACGAGAGGTGAGGTGTTCACGGTGCGGTTCCTTCTCTTCTGCTCCCCGTCCGGGGGACCCGGCCGGGCTTCGTAGGGCCCATTGATTTCTTGCTACGCGTGAGTAAGTTGACTCCCGAGTAATGAGCGCTGCCGAGTCCCGTCAACTCCCCCCACGCGCCGCGAACAGGAGCCGACCATGGGCGTACGCAAGGATCTGAAGAGGGCGAAACGCCACGGCGACCTCGCCGCACGCGCCCCGGTCGAGGTGATCGGGGACAACGGTGTCGTACGAGAGGCGCGCGCCGCGCGGCTCGCGCGGCCCGCGTCCGGCAGCACCGGCGACATACCTTACGCGAATGCCGAGCGCCATCCCGCATCCGTGGTCCTGCGGCGCCGGGGTGCGGACGGGGAGTGGCGGCCCGTCACCGCCGCCCAATTCGCCCGCCAAGTGACCTCCGTCGCCAAGGGATTGATCGCCGCCGGCCTCGAAGCCGGGGGCCGGGTCGCCATCATGTCCCGTACCCGGTACGAATGGACCGTCCTCGACTTCGCCGTCTGGGCGGCCGGTGGCCAGAGCGTGCCGATCTACCCGACCTCGTCGGCCGACCAGATCGGCTGGATCCTCGCCGACTCCGGCGCCACCCAATTGATCGTGGAGAACGAGGCACTGGCGGGCACGGCGGCGGTGGCCATGGCGGGGCTGCTCAGGCCGCCCCGGGTATGGAGCCTGGACGACGGCGCGCTGGACGAACTGACCGCCCTCGGCGAGGGGGTGGACGATGCCGTGGTGACCGGGCGGCGGGCCGCCCTCACCCCCGAATCGATCGCCACCGTCTGCTACACCTCCGGCACCACCGGCCGGCCGAAGGGCTGTGTCCTCACCCACGCCAATCTGCACGCCGAAGCCGCGAACACGGTGGAACTCCTCCATCCGGTGTTCCGTGCGGCCACCGGCCGGACCGCCACCACCCTGCTCTTCCTGCCGCTCGCCCACATCTTGGGCCGGACGATCCAGATCGCCTGTCTGACGGCCCGGATCGAACTCGGCCACTGGCCGAGTGTGAAACCCACCGAACTCCGCCCGGAGCTGCGGCGCTTCCGGCCCACCTTCCTGGTCGGCGTGCCCTATCTCTTCGAGAAGATCCATGACACCGGCCGGGCCACCGCCGAACGGCTGGGCCGGGGCGCCTCCTTCGAGCGTGCCGACCGGATCGCCGTACGGTTCGCCGAGGCCCATCTCGCCCGCGCACTCCACCCCGGACCCGGGCGCCCCCGCAAGGGGCCCGGCATCCGGCTCACCGCCGCGCACGCCCTCTACGACCTGCTGGTCTACCGTCGCGTCCGGCAGGAACTCGGCGGCCGGCTCCACTACGCCATCAGCGGGGGATCACCGCTGGACCGGCGGCTGACCCTCTTCTTCTACGCCGCCGGAGTCATGATCTACGAGGGGTACGGGCTCACCGAGACCAGCGCGGCGGCCACCATCAACCCGCCCCTCGCACCCCGTCCGGGCACCGTGGGCCGCCCCGTGCCCGGCACCTCGGTACGGATCGCCGCCGACGGTGAGGTCCTGGTCAAGGGCGGCATCGTGTTCGGCTCGTACTGGAACGAACCCACCGCCACCCGGGCGGCGCTCGACGGCGACTGGTTCGCCACCGGTGACCTCGGCAGTCTGGACGCGGACGGCTATCTGACGATCACCGGGCGGAAGAAGGACATCCTGGTCACCTCCGGGGGCAAGAACGTCTCGCCCGCCGTCCTGGAGGACCGGCTGCGCAGCCGGCCGCCCGTCGGCCAGTGTCTGGTCGTCGGCGACAACCGGCCCTATGTCGCCGCGCTGGTGACCCTGGAACCCGAGGCGATGAGGCACTGGCTCACGGTGCGCGGGCGCCCCGGGGACACCCCGCTCGCCGGGCTCCGCGACGATCCGGAGTTGATCGCCGATGTCCAGCGCGCGGTCGACCACGCCAACGAGGCCGTCTCCCGTGCCGAGTCGATCCGCCGGTTCCGGCTGCTGGCGGGGGAGTTCACCGAGGAGAACGGGCTGCTCACCCCGTCGCTGAAGGTCAAGCGCCGGGAGGTGATGGCGGCGTACGCGGACGACGTGGCGGCGCTCTACTCCTGAAGGGACCGGGGGTCTGTCGCATCGGAGCCTGTGGCCCCGGGGTTCGTGGCGCCTGGGTCTGTGGTGTCGGGGCCCTGGGAGTTGAGCTGACGCCCTGGTGCTCCCGACCTCCCCGGCCGCCCGTGTCCCCGGGGGGCGGCCCCCCCGGCGGGGGCCTACTCCGGTGGCGTGGCCCCCGTGCCCGCCCGCAGTCCCCGCGCGCGCAGCACGACCTCGAGGGCGAACCTCCGCTCCGCGTCCACGAGTTGATCGCCGAGGATGGCGTCCAGATTGCGCATCCGGTAGCGGACGGTCTGCGGATGGACATCGAGCAGCTCGCCCATCTGGGCCGCCGTGCCCCGGGTGTCCAGCCAGATCCGCAGGGTGTCGACGAGTCGGTCGCGCCGGGAGGGGGTCAGATCGCCGAGAGGGGCGAGCGCGCGCTCCCCGAGCCGGTCGAGCAGTCCCGTGTCGGCGAGCAGCCAGAGCGACACCAGATGGTCGTCCGCGAAGATCAGCGGACCGTCCGGCACGACGCCGGTGTCCACCAGCTCCAGGGTGCGCCGGGCCCAGCGGATGGAGTCGTGCGCGCTCGCGGAGGGGACCGTCAGGCCCACCGCCGCCCGGTTGCCGAAGAGCGCGCTGTCCAGCATCCGACGCCGGGCCGCGTTCACCGGCCCCGGTATCAGTAAGTGCGGTTGCGGATCGCCGAGGTCGGCGAGGACGTCGGGGTCCAGATCCGCCCGGTCCAGTACGGCGGGGGCGCGCAGCGCGACCAGGGTGACCTGCTCGGGCAGCGGCCAGGCGGTCTGCTCCGACAGCTCCGTGATGGCGGTTCGGGGCACCGGCGGGCCGGTCAGCAGGAGGTGCAGCAGCCGGCGCCGGAGGAGTTCGTTCTGCTCCCCGGAGCGGGACCGCACCTCCAGATAGCCCTCGCGGGAGAGCGCCTCCAACTCGTCCACGTACGCGAAGAGCGCGTCGGCGAAGGTCAGCATCATGGTGGGGGAGAGGTTGTAGCTGCGGCCCACCTTCTTGGCCCGGCGCAGCGCGATCCGGGCGCCGAGCCGGTAGGCGCCCTGTAGGGCGTCGAGGGTGCGGCCCTCGTACGCCTCGTACCGCCCGAATCTCCGGCACATCTCGTCACGTAAGGCCGAGGGCGCCGAGGGCTCGGCGACCTGGTCGACGAAGACGTGGATGCTCTGTTCGACGCCCACCCGGATGCCGTGCCCGAACGGGCCGTCGAGCAGTCGCGCGTACTCGGGGTAGGCGCGGGTGATCTCGATCCCGATCTCGCGTATCAGGCTGGGCAGTTCCGGTCGGATGATGGCGGCGAACTCCTGCGGCAGTGGCCCCAGCGACTCTCCGGCCTCCGACGGATTCACTGTTCTCGGCATGTCCGCCTCCCCTCGGCAGGCTGAACATAGAGCACTGGTGGGGAAGTGAACACCACTTGGGCGGCGAAAGATCATGTGGGCAGGAAACCGCTCTCCGTGGGGTGCTTTCTCCGGTTGGGGAAATGCGGCGGACACCCAGAAGGCGGGTCTTTTCGGATACCTCCACCTATTGTTTTTCGGCCACTTCTGACCGGTGGGTCGGATTCCGCTCTGGCCGGGTCGGGTGGGTGCGGGGGAGCGGGTCCGGTCGGCGGATGCATCTCTGGCGGGTTCGAAGCCCCTGGTGAGGAACGAATGTTCGGACCGTGGAGCACTCGGAGGGTGACAGGGGGCGTCGGTCGCGCGCGGGCGCAAGCCCCCGATCGACCCCGGAAACGCGCACCTTTTGATAATTCGCTGCGGCGAACTCCGTACTCCGGGACGAGGAAAAATTCCCGTGCAGACAATCTTGAACAGCGGGATTGTGCGCGATGTTTCCCGCAAGTAACGTCTCGCACCGTCACAGATCGTGCGTGGCCGAATCCTGACAACCGACCGCTGAACAGGATTCACAGGTCGCGCTCCACGCTCTCCCCCATCACGGCTGTGGAACGCGTCCGCGCAAGCAATGCATCTCACTGACGAATCGGAGGAATCCCCGTGCGTAAGCCTCTCGGAAGAGCCGCGCTGGTCGCCATTGGAGCGACCGCCGCCCTCGGCCTCGCCGGCGGACCGGCCTCGGCCGCCGCCACCACCTGGACCGTCACCCCGGCCTCGCCGACGTTCTCGGCGCTGTCGACCAACACGGTGCTGGACCTGAACGGGATACCGCTCACCTGCCCGACCGCCACCGCGGGCGGCACGCTCTTCAACGCCACCGGCAACCCCGGGCACGTCGGCAACATCTCGTCCGCCGCCTTCGGCACCGCGGCCAACCCCTGTGACAGCCCGGTGGGCCCCGTGTCCCCGGTCGCCATCACCACCCCGCCCTGGAAGCTGAACGGTGTCTCCTACGCCGCCGCCACCGGCACCACCACCGGCTTCATCGGTGGCGTCAACGCCAACCTCACGGTGCTGACCTGCAGCTTCAAGGTCACCGGCAGTGTCCACATCACCTACCGCAACTCCACCGGCATCCTGACCGTGTCCAGCACGGCGGCCCGGCAGCTCACCGTCTCCAACGCCAGTCCGGGCTGCGCCGGCATCACCGCCAACGGCGATCACCCGACCTTCAGCGCCGCCTACAAGGTGCGTGCCCCCGCAGGCGCCACCGGCTCCCCGAGGATCGTCGGAACGTGACCCACTGAACGATCTCCGGTGATCCGGGGTCGCGCGGCGGAGCTGCCCAGCACTCCGCCGTGCGGCCCGCCGTCCGAGCGAAGGGAGCGTGCGCAGTGTCGTACAGCCGTACCGGGCGGGCTCGTTCCCGGACGACCGTGCGCGGCGCCGTCGTCGGCGTCGCGGTGCTCGTCGCCGGAGTGATCCCCGGCGCGCGGGCCGCCGACACCGAGCAGGGCGTCGACATCGAACTCGCCTACACCTGTGCCGTGTCCTCCGGGCAGCAGCCGGAGGGGGAGCCGCCGACCGATGGTGCGCACCCCGGCGGTGCGGACCCCGGAAAGGCACGGAAATCGGCCGATGGACCCGGCTCGGAGAGCGACCCGAGCCCCGGAGGCGACCCGAGCCCCGGAGGCGACCCGAGCCCTGGGGAGGGGCAGGACCCGGGGGACGGTACGGACCCCGGCGACGAAGAATTTCCCGTGACGGTACGGATCACCGCCACCCTCCCCACCACCGCCACCACCGGCACATCGATCGAGGCGGCCGGAGTGACCACCGAGATCACCCTCCCGGACGTCACCCGGACCCCACTCCCCGGCCTGAAGGCGGCCGAGGTCACCGGCGCCACCCGGCTGACCGTCGCCGTGGCGCAGGGCGAGCACACCGCCGAGGCCCGCTGGGAAGGCACCGCCGCCCAGCCGCTGCCCGTCCCCACGGCCGGCGCCCTCAGGCTCACCGCCACCGGCCTGGTGCCCACCGTCACTGCCGGGGACAGCGGGGACCTCACCCTCAGGGCCGGCGCGCTGGCCCTCGACCTGACCCCGCGTACGGCGGACGGCGCGCCCACCGAACCCCCCGTCACCGCACTGAACTGCACCCCTGACAGCGGCACCGACACCCTGCTGGCGACCGTCGGGGTCGACGGCGGCGCGAATCCGTCACCGGAGCCGAGCACCCCGGCACCCGGCCCGGACGACGGCGCCGCCGCACCCGGCCGGCCCGGCACCGGCCACCTGGGCATCTCCCCGGTGCCCCGGCAGGGCGGCGCCCCCGCCGCCGCACCACCGTGCGTCGGGGACTCCGCCAACCCGTTCGCGATGGTCGCCTATGTCACCGGCTACTCCAATGTCGCCAAGCTCAACGGCGCGTCCGAGATCCCGGTCTCCTGTGCCCAGCTCCTCGACGTGTCCAAGAAGATCGTCCCCAAGCCCGACGGGCTCCACCTCATCCAGCACGCCACCGGTGAGCTGGACTACCGGGGCAAGCCGGTGATGCCGCCCGCCACCGCCACCTTCCTGACCTACGGCTTCATGCCGACCACGGCCAGGATGGAGCTGCGGCAGCTCGACACCATGACCATCGACTCGGACCTGCTGCTCGCCAAGTTCACCGGGACCACCCTGGTCCGGCTGCCGCTGTCGATCCGGCTCTACGACGTCAAGGTCAACGGTGTGCCCCTGGACGTGGGGCCGAACTGCCGCACCGCCGGTTCGCTGTACTCCGCCGACCCCGATCCCGCGAACACCAGGAAGCACGTGGTGCTCAAGGGCGAGCTGAAGGGGCCGGGCAACGGATACCAGCTCGTCACCGGAGGCATTCTCAGCACCACCGTCACCATCCCACCGTTCACCGGTTGCGGCGTCGGTGAGGACCTCGACCCCCTCTTCACCTCGTCAGTCTCGGGCCCGGGGAACTACCTCAAACAGGTACAGGCCGCCCCCTGCGCATCGGGCGTGCCCGTGCCCGACGCCCGCTACTGCACCCCGGAACTCCAGCCGGCCAAGGTGCCCAAGCCGGAGCGCTGACCCGCGCCACCGCTCCCCGGCCGGAACGCCGACCCGCTCCACCGACGCAACTCCCCGAGCACCGGAAAGGATTCAGGGAGACGATGAGACTGTTCCCGCAGAGATCCGCACGTTCCCGTACCGCCGCGAAGGCGCGCACCGCCGTCCTCGGCGCGCTGAGCGCCGTCGTCGTGGCGATACCCCTGTCCGCCACGCCAGCCGGTGCCGCCGGCGCCGCCGGCGCCGCCGAACCAACGTCCGACGCCGGGACCACCGCCGCGACCGCCCGGCTGAACGGCCACTGGGGCCCGTTCACCCGCTGTCCCGTCGACAACCCCGCGATGCGGGCCGCCGACGGCCGGACCGTGATCGCCACCTGTGTTTCCTCGCAGTCCCCGTCGGGCTCCATCAAGCTGGGCAAGACCGCCGCCCACACCGGGGCCAACGACCTCCAGTTCGGCGTCCTACAGAACACCGAACTGCACACCTTCACCGTGGTCCCCCCGGCCGGCGGCGCCATCGTCGGCGCCCCGACGGAGATCCCCGGCGGCCTGCTCGGCATCGCCTGCCCGGCCGACCTCCCGGTGATCACGGCCATCTGCAAGCTGCTCACGGACAACAGCCTCAACCGGGTCACCGCCACCGTCGAGTCGGCCGGCACCCCCACCGGCTTCAACCTGGCCGCCGGGCTCTCCTCCGGCAAGCCGATCGTCAATGTGCCCGTACGCATCCGGCTACAGAACCCGCTCCTCGGCTCCCAGTGCTACATCGGCTCCGCCGCCGACCCGATCGTGCTGAAGCCGCAGAACACCACCAACCCCACCCTCGCGGTCCAGCGCTTCGACGGCGACGGTACCCCCAACACGGCCGGCGCCATGCTGCGCTTCGCCCTCTCCGGCAACAGCCAGGGCGACAGCGGCTTCGCCGTGCCGAAGGCCAACGGCTGTGGCCTCCTCGGCATCCTCAACGGCGCGATCGACCTCAAGGTCGGACTGCCCTCGCCGGCCGGCACCAACAACCTGGTGCTGAACAACGCCTCCACCTACAGCGCCGGACTCGCCGCCCCCGGCCTGGTCCGCCCGGACAACGGCAAGATCCTCTCGCAGTACTGGCACTCGGCGGTACTGCCCTAACGCGGGCGGTCGCGCGGCCCCTTCATGGCCCGAGGGGCCGCGCGGCCACCCATCCGAACCAGGCACCGGCACAGCGGGAGGTGAGATGGGCATCGAAGTCGTCGTCGACGGTCTGACGAAGTCCTTCGGCAAGCAGAACATCTGGCAGGACGTGTCCCTCACCCTGCCGGCCGGAGAGGTCAGCGTCATGCTGGGACCGTCCGGTACGGGCAAGACCGTGTTCCTCAAGTCGATCATCGGGCTGCTCAAACCCGAACACGGCCGGGTCCTCATCGACGGCGTCGACATGGTGAACAGCCCCGAGCGGGACATCTACGAGACCCGCAAGGTCTTCGGCCTGATGTTCCAGGACGGCGCGCTCTTCGGCTCGATGACCCTCTTCGACAACATCGCCTTCCCGCTGCGCGAGCACACCCGCAAGAAGGAGTCAGACATCCGCCGCGTCGTGATGGAGCGGATGGAGATGGTGGGACTCGTCGGCGCGGAAGGGAAACTGCCCGGCGAGATCTCCGGCGGGATGCGCAAACGCGCCGGACTCGCCCGCGCGCTCGTCCTGGACCCGCAGATCATCCTCTGCGACGAACCCGACTCCGGACTCGACCCGGTCCGTACCGCCTACCTCTCCCAGCTCCTCATCGACCTCAACGCGCAGATCGACGCGACGATGCTGATCGTCACCCACAATCTCGACATCGCCGCCACCGTCCCGGACAACATGGGAATGCTCTTCCGCCGCGAACTCGTCACCTTCGGACCCCGCGAGGTGCTCCTCACCAGCGAGGAACCGGTCGTCGCCCAGTTCCTGAGCGGCCGCCGCGAGGGCCCGATCGGCATGTCGGAGGAGAAGGACGCGGCGACGCTCGCGCTGGAGCGGCTCGACGACCGGCCCCCGCTCGGCCCCCGACCGCTGGTCCCCCAGCTCGAACCGTCCCCGGGGATGCCCGTGCGCCAGGCCGTGCAGCGGCGCCGGGAACGGGTGCTCGGCATGATGGACCGGCTGCCGGAGGCCGCCCGTACCGCCATCGAGCGGAGCTACTCCCCGACCGCGGGAGGGGTATCGGGATGACCGCACAGGTCCCGGTCCCGCGCCCGCCGCTGCGGGTGCTCGCGCCGCTGCGCGAGACCGGAAAACTCTTCGCGCTCGCCGCTGCCGTCACCCGGGCGATCTTCCGCCGCCCCTTCCAACTGCGGGAGTTCATCGAGCAGTTCTGGTTTGTCGCCAGCGTCACCATCCTGCCCGCCGCCCTGGTCTCGATCCCGTTCGGCGCGGTGATCGCCCTCCAGGTCGGCTCGCTCACCCAACAGCTCGGCGCCCAGTCCTTCACCGGCGGCGCCAGCGTCCTCGCCGTCATCCAGCAGGCCAGCCCGCTCATCGTCGCCCTCCTGATCGCCGGTGCCGGTGGCTCCGCGATCTGCGCCGACCTCGGCTCCCGCAAGATCCGCGAGGAACTGGACGCGATGGAGGTCATGGGGGTCTCCCCGATCCAGCGCCTGGTGGTGCCCCGGGTGCTGGCCACCATGCTCGTCGCCGTCCTGCTGAACGGCATGGTCTCCGTCGTCGGCACCCTCGGCGGCTACTTCTTCAACGTGATCATGCAGGGTGGCACCCCCGGCGCCTACCTCGCCAGCTTCTCCGCGCTCGCCCAGCTCCCCGACCTCTACATCAGCGAACTCAAGGCCCTGATCTTCGGCTTTATCGCGGGCATCGTCGCCGCCCACCGCGGCCTCAACCCGCGCGGCGGTCCCAAGGGCGTCGGCGACGCGGTCAACCAGTCCGTCGTCATCACCTTCATGCTGCTGTTCTTCGTGAACATGGTCCTCACGGCGATCTACCTCCAGATCGTCCCCCCGAAGGGGGGCTGAGCAGATGGCCCGGATGTCCCCGCTCGGCTGGCTGGACCGCTCCGGCGACCAGCTCATCTTCTACGTACGCGCGCTGATCTGGATCCCGAAGACGCTGCGCCGCTACCTCAAGGAGGTCCAGCGCCTCCTCGCCGAGGTCGCCTTCGGCAGCGGCGGCCTCGGTGTCATCGGCGGCACCATCGGCGTGATGATCGCGATGACCCTCTTCACCGGCACGGTCGTCGGTCTCCAGGGGTACGCGGCGCTCAACCAGATCGGCACCTCCGCCTTCACCGGTTTCATCTCCGCCTACTTCAACACCCGGGAGATCGCCCCGCTCGTCGCCGGACTCGCCCTCTCCGCCACCGTCGGCGCCGGGTTCACCGCCCAGCTCGGCGCGATGCGGATCAATGAGGAGGTCGATGCCCTCGAAGCGATGGGCGTGCGCTCCATGCCCTACCTCGTCACCACGCGGATCATCGCCGGGGTCGTCGCCATCATCCCGCTGTACGCGATCGGCCTGCTCAGCTCCTATGTGGCCTCCCGCTGGATCACCGTGGTCTTCAACGGCCAGTCCGCCGGGACCTACGACCACTACTTCAACCTCTTCCTCTCCCCGACGGACGTCCTGCTCTCCATCCTGAAAGTGCTGATCTTCAGCGTGCTGGTGATCCTCGCCCACTGCTACTACGGCTTCCGCGCCGAGGGCGGCCCGGCCGGGGTCGGCGTCGCCGTCGGCCGCTCCGTACGGAACGCGATCGTGCTGATCAGCGTCACCGACTTCTTCCTGTCGCTGGCCATCTGGGGCGCGACCACGACCGTGAAGGTGGCCGGATGACAACCCGTGCCGTCCGCAGACGACTCGCCGGAGTGGTCTTCCTGCTGGTGCCCGCGCTGCTGGTGTGGCTGTCGGTCGCCGTGTACGAGAAGGAGTTCAGCGACGACGCCACCATCACCGTCCTCGCCTCCTCCGTCGGCAATGAGATGCACACCAACGCCGAGGTCAAACTGCGCGGCGTCGTCGTCGGCGAGGTCCGGGAGATCCGTGCCGACGGAACCGGCGCCCGGCTCACCCTCGCCATCGGCCGGGACCAACTGCGCCGGGTCCCAGCCAACGTCACCGCCCAGATGCTGCCGACCACCCTCTTCGGAGAGCGGTTCGTCGCCCTCGTACCCCCCGGCGACGCCCCCTCCACCCGCAGCCTCCGGGCGGGCGACACCATCCCACGGGACCGCTCAAGCAACGCCATCGAACTGGAGCAGGTGCTCGGGAATGTGCTGCCGCTGCTCACCGCCGTCAAACCGGCGCAGCTCTCCGCGACGCTGACCGCCGTCGCGCAGGCCCTCCAGGGCCGGGGTGACCAGCTCGGCCGGACCTTGGTCACCCTGGATGAACATCTGAAGAAGCTCAACCCCCAACTACCCGTCCTCAACCGGGACATCAGCCGGCTCGTCCAGGTCAGCCACCTCTACGCGGACGCCGCCCCCGACATCCTGACGGCGCTCACCGACTTCACCACCACCAGCTCCACCGTCGCCGAGGAACAGGCCGACCTCGCCGCCCTGTACGGCGCGACCACCGCGTCCGCCCAGGACCTGACCGCCTTCCTGCGCCGCAACAGCGGCAACCTCATCCGCCTCGCCGCCGTCAGCCGCCCCACCTTGGAACTCCTCGCCCGCTACTCGTCCTCCTTCCCGTGCACCCTGCGCACCCTCGCCGGATTCGTGCCCGCGATGGACAAGGCCCTCGGCAAGGGCACCGGCCGGCCCGGACTGCGGGTGGACGTGACGACCGTGCCGTCGCGCGGCAAGTACGTCCCCGGGAAGGACCGGCCGGTGTACGACGCCGGGGGCGGGCCCCACTGCTACTCCGTGCCCTACAACGGCCGGCCCGCGCCCGCCGCGCTGGACACCCCCGGACTCGGACTGCCCAACTCCCCGCAGGAGAGCCGGCTCGTCAACGAGCTGATGGCGCCCGAGCTGAAGAAGACACCACAGGAACTGCCCGACTGGAGCACCGTGCTGACCGGACCCGTCTACCGGGGGACCGAGGTGACACTCAGATGAAGCGCCGCAGTGTCGCGGGCCCCCTCGCGAAGTCGATCGTGTTCATCGTGGTGACCGCACTCGCCACCACGGTCCTCGCGCTCAGCATCGCCAACACCGGGGTCGGCGACACCTCCCCGTACCGCGCCAGGTTCAGCGACGCCACCGGGCTGGTCACCGGCGACAGCGTCCGGATCGCCGGGGTCAAGGTCGGCCAGGTCGAGTCGATCGAGGTCGCCGACCGCCGCGAGGCCGAGGTGACCTTCAGCGTCCAGCGGGGCCGCAAACTGCCCGCGTCGGTGACCGCCTCCATCAAGTACCTGAACATGGTCGGCCAGCGCTTCATCGACCTCGACCGGGGCACCGGACCGGTCGGCCGCTACTTCGCCGCCGGGGACACCATCCCGCTGGCGCGCACCAGCCCCGCACTCGACCTCACCCAGCTCTTCAACGGCTTCCAGCCCCTGTTCGAGGGGCTCTCGCCGAAGGAGATCAACGAACTCGCCGGATCCATCGTCAAGGTCCTCCAGGGCGACGGCGGCACGGTCGACAGCCTGATCCGCCATATCGGCTCCCTGACCACCACGGTCGCCACCAAGGACCGGGTCATCGGCGAGGTCATCGGCAGTCTGAACACCGTGCTGAAGACCGTCAACGACCGCGAGGAAGGCTTCAACGAACTGGTCGACGCACTCCAGCGCATGGTCTCCGGATTCGCCGCCGACCGGAAGCCGCTCGGCGAGGCCGTGGTCGCCCTCGGCGACCTCACCACCGTCACCGCCGATCTGCTGGACGACGGCCGCGCCCCGCTGAAGGCGGACATCCGCGAACTGGGCCGGCTGTCCAAGCAGCTCGACGCTGGCCGCCCCGCCATCGAGAACCTGCTCCGCAAGACCCCCGAGAAGATGCGGGCCATCAGCCGGATCACGTCCTACGGCTCCTGGCTCAACCTCTACCTCTGCGAGGCGAGGATCAGCGGCGTCACCACGTCGGACGGCAGCCGACCGCCCACCGGCATCGGCATCACGGAGTCGAGGTGCCGCGGATGACAACCTTCCGAGCGGTGTTCAAGCCCGTACGGGAACGGAATCCGGTCGCCGTCGGCATCGTCGGCCTGCTGCTGCTCGCCCTCCTCGGCATCGTCGCCTACCGGGCCGACACCTTCGGCGCCGGCACCACCTACCGCGCCGACTTCACCGAGGCCGCCGGTCTGGACGAGGACGACGAGGTCCGGATCGCCGGGGTGAAGGTCGGCCAGGTCACCGGCGTCCGCCTCAGCGGCGCCAAGGTCAGGGTCAGCTTCACCGTCGACGGCGCCTGGGTCGGCGACTCCAGCACCGCCGCCATCGCCATCAAGACCCTCCTCGGCGAGAAGTACCTGGCCCTGGACCCGCTCGGCACCCGGAGCCAGGACCCCGCTGAGACCATCCCGACCCGCCGCACCACCTCCCCGTACGACGTCACCCAGGCGTTCAACGGACTCGGCGAGACCATCGGGAAGATCGACACCGCCCAGCTCGCCAAGAGCTTCGAGACGATCTCCGCCACCTTCGAGAACTCCCCGCCCAACGTCCGCTCCGCCGCCACCGGCCTCGCCGCACTCTCCCGCTCCGTCTCGAAGCGCGACGCCCAGCTCGCCGAACTCCTGCGGGGCAGCCGGCAGCTCACCAAGACCCTCGCCGGGAAGAAGGACAGCTTCGAAACCCTGCTGGAGGACGGCAGTCTGCTGCTCGGCGAACTCCAGGCCCGCCGCGACGCCATCCACCGGCTGCTCACCGGCACCAGGAACCTCGGTGTCCAGCTCGGCGGCGTCGTCGCCGACAACAAGGAGCAGCTCGGGCCCACCCTGGCCGCGCTGAGCAAGGTCACCGCCGTCCTGCTGAAGAACCGCGAGCGCCTCGACGCCACCCTCGCCATGGCCGGACCGTACTACCGGCTGGTCGGCAACGCCGTCGGCAACGGCCGCTGGTTCGACACCTATGTCTGCGGGCTCGTCCCCAAGAACTATCTGCCCCCCGGCACGCCTCCGTCGACCGGATGTCTGCCGCCCCGACCCCGAGGCGGCGCCTCATGAACCGTCAGCGGATCATCGGAATCGTCGCCGGACTCGCCGTCGTGGCCTTCGCCGGCACCTCGGGCGTCCGCGCGTTCACCGACGCCGGGTCCACCCGGGTCACCGCCTACTTCACCCGGGCGACCGGTGTGTACGAGGGCTCCGACCTGCGGGTCCTCGGAGTCAAGGTCGGCACCGTCGACTCCGTGCACCCCGTCGGCGACGAGGTGCGGGTGACCCTGTTGCTCGACCGGGACGTCAAGGTCCCCGAGGGCGCGCATGCCGTCGTGGTCGCCCCCAGTGTCGTCGCCGACCGCTACATCCAGCTCGCCCCCGCCTACACCGGCGGGGGGCGGCTCCGGGACGGTGCCGTACTGCCGGCCGCGAAGAACGCCATGCCGCTGGAGGTCGACCAGCTCTACGAGTCCATCACCGAGCTGAGCACCGCCCTCGGCCCCAAGGGCGCCAACGCGCAGGGCGCGCTCGCCGGACTCTTCGACACCGGCGCAGCCAACCTCAAGGGCAACGGCAAGGCCATCGGCGACTCCATCGCCCAGTTCGGCAAGGCCGCCCGCACCCTCGACAACAGCAGCGACGACCTGTTCGCGACCCTGGCCCACCTCCAGTCCTTCACCACCATGCTCAAGGACAACGACAGCACCGTCGCCCGGGCGGAGCGCCAACTCGCCACGGTCACCGGCTTCCTCGCCGACGACAAGGAGAACCTCTCCGCCGCGCTGAAGGAACTGGGCACCGCGCTGGGCACGGTGAAGACCTTCATCCAGGACAACCGCGCCGCCCTCAAACAGAACGTGGACGCCCTGGTGCCGCTGACCCGGACCCTCGTCGACCAGCGGGCCTCCCTCGCCGAGGCGATGGACACCGTCCCGCTCGCGGCCGGCAACGCGCTGGCCGCCTACGACCCGACCCACCGCACCCTGAACGGCCGCGCCAACATCAACGAACTGAGCTTCGGCGGCACGGGGGCCCTCGACGGACTCGCGCCGGTGGGCCGCGCCCGGCAGCAGGCGCTGCCCGGACTGCCGCTGCCCGCCGTCGGCACGGTCTACGGCACCCCGGAGACCGCCAAGAAGCGGAAGGGGGGCACCCGGTGAGAGGCCGTACACCCGCCCTGGTGGCGATCGTCGCCCTCGGGCTCACCGGCTGCTCGATGCCGGACCTGCCGGACCTGTCGGGCATCGAACAGCTTCCGCTCCCCGGGGGAGCCGACCTCGGCGACGATCCGTACGAGGTCACCGCCGAATTCGCCGACGTACTGAGCCTGGTGCCGCAGTCAGCGGTCAAGGTGAACGACGTCGCCGTCGGCCGGGTCACCGAGATCACCCTCAGCCCCGACGACTGGTCGGCCAAGGTCACCATGCGCGTCAACGGTGATGTGCGGCTCCCCGCCGACGCCTACGCGCACCTGGAACAGTCCAGCCTCCTCGGCGAGAAGTACGTCCAACTCTCCCCACCGCCGTCGAAGAGCCAGGGAAAGACTCCCGGGAGGACTCCGCTGAAGGCCGCGTCGACGTCCGCCGTCCCGTCGTCGGTCAGCTCACCGGAGGCGCCGCCCGCATCGACCGGGACGGCCGGCCGACTGCGGGACGGCGCCCTCATCCCGCTCGCCCGCACCAACCGCAACCCCGAGGTCGAAGAGGTCTTCGGCGCCCTCTCCCTCCTCCTCAACGGCGGCGGCGTCAACCAGATCAAGACCATCGCCACCGAACTCAACAAGGCGATCGGCGGCCGGGAACCCCAGGTCCGCTCGGTACTGCGCCGGATGAACACCCTCGTCGGCAGCCTCGACGCCAACAAGGGGGACATCACGGCGGCCCTCGACGGCGTCAACCGGCTCGCCGCCACCCTCGCCACCCGGGAACAGCAGGTCGGCCGGGTCCTCACCGGACTCAGCCCCGGACTGAAGGTCCTGGAACAGCAGCGCGGCTCCCTGCTGACGATGCTCCGCGCGCTGGACACCCTCTCCACCGTCGCCGTCGACACCATCAACCGGAGCAAGGCCGACACCATCGCCGACCTCAAGGCCCTCGGCCCCACCCTGAAGTCCCTCGCCGACTCGGGCCGGGCGCTGCCCGACTCGCTCCAGGTGCTGCTGACCTACCCCTTCACCGACGAGGTGCTCCGCGGTGTCAAGGGCGACTACCTCAACGTCTATCTGAAGGTGACGGCCGTGCCCGGAACCGGGATCATCCCCGCGCTGACACCTCCCGCCGGACAGGCCACCGTACCGACGGCCGGGAGCGGCGGTACGCCCCCGCTGCCGCTCCCGGCCGTCACCCCGGACCGGGGGAGCGACCGATGATCACCCTCGCCATCCGCCTCAAGAACATCGCGTTCCTCGTCATCGCCGTACTCGTCCTCGGCTTCGTCGGCGTCCGCTACGCCGACCTCGGCCACTGGGTCGGAATGCGTGACTACTACACCGTACGGGTCCAACTCGACCGCACGGGCGGTCTGTTCACCCACTCCAACGTCACCTACCGAGGGGTCTCGGTCGGCCGGGTCGGCCCCATCGACCTCACCGATGACGGTGTCGAGGCGGAGCTGCGGATCAAGGAATCGGCGCCCCGCATCCCCGCCGACCTCGAAGCCGTCGTCGCCAGCCTCTCCGCCGTCGGCGAGCAGTACATCGATCTGCGGCCGCGGGGCGACGACGGTCCCTACCTCGGCGACGGCACGGTCATCGCCCGGTCCGACACCCGGCTGCCGGCGCCCGTCACCGACGTTCTCACCAGCGTGGACGACCTCGCGTCCGCCATCGACCTGGAGTCACTGCGCACCGTCGTGGACGAATTCGGGGCGGCGCTGAGCGGACGCGGCGACGACCTCCAGGTGCTGCTCGACAGCGGTGACGCGTTCGTCCGCGCCGCCGACCGGGCACTGCCCGTCAATACCCGGCTGATGATCGACGGCGAGACGGTGCTGCGCACCCAGGCCGAACAGGGCCGCGCGCTCACCGCCTTCGCCTCCGGCGCGAAGGCGCTCGCCGGCGAGCTGAAGGACTCCGACGGCGATCTGCGCCGGCTCATCGCCGCGGCGCCGGGCGCCGCCGGCCAGATCAGCGGCCTGCTGCGGGATCTGGAACCCGGTTTCGGGCTGGTCGTCGCCAATCTGCTGACCACCTCGGAGGTCGCCGTCACCCGGCAGCGCGGGATCGAGGAACTTCTCGTCAAACTCCCCGCCGTGGCCGCGGCCGGGGCGACCGCCGTCACCGGGAAGGGCGCCCGCTTCGGCATGTCGGTGACCTTCTTCGAACCGCTGCCGTGCACCGCCGGCTACGGCGGCACCCGCTACCGCAACGGCCTCGACCTCTCGCCGCCGCCCGCGGTGAACACCCGGGCCCGCTGCGCCGCGCCCGCGAGCAGCGGGATCAACGTACGGGGCAGCGCCCACGCGCCCAAGGGCGGCCCGGTGCCGGACGCGCACCGGCCGGGGCCGCTCGCGCTGGAGTCGGTCGATGACCAACCACCGGGACTGCGGCGACTGCTGGGACTGGAGGGAACCGAATGATCACCCGTCGCACCGGCGTGACCTGGCTCGCGCTGCTCCTCGCTACCCTCTTCTGCGCCTACGCCGGCTGGTCCCTGTTCCGGGCCGGGAACGACGACTCCCTCGCGTACGCCGAGGCCCGCGACCGGGCGCTCGCCGACGGCACCGGCCGGCTCTCCGTGCTCACCAGCCATGACGCGGCGGACACCGACGGCGCACGGCTGCGCCGGCTCGACGCCGCCACCGGACAGCTCCACGACGAACTGCGCCGGGCGAAACCGGTGACCGGCCCGACCGCGCGCGCCACCGTCACCGAGGCCGCCCTCACCGCACTCGACACCCGCGCCGGGACCGCCCGGCTGATCGCGACCGTACGGGTCGAACTGAAGCCCGCCGGCGGCACGGCGAGCGGCGACCGCAAGCGACTGGAGGCCACCTTGGCCCGCACCGACGACGGCTGGAAGGTCCAGACCCTCACCGCGGTACCGGTCGGTGGCGCGTGAGGGCGGGCTCCCCTCGGGCGGCCGAGGACGAGATCCGCCCGGTGCTCCCGGCGCCGGGCTCCGCACCGGAGCCGCCGGACGACCCGCCGCCGGCGGCCCCGCGCGGGCGCACCGCGCTCGTCGTCGCCGTCGTGCTCGCGCTGCTGATCGGTGGGGGCGCCCTACTGATCCGCGCGGACCAGCTCCGATCAACCCCCGCCGCCCGCGATCTGACCCTCACCGACACCCGCGCCACCGCCCAGGTCACCGACGAGATCGGCGACGCGGTCGTCCGGATCTTCTCCTACACACCCACCGGCGTCGACGCCACCCGTCAGGCGGCGCGCGAACTCCTCGCCGGCAAGGCCGCCCGGCAGTACGGCGAGCTCTTCGGCCAGGTCGAGAAGCGGGCCGCCGGGCAGAAGCTCACGCTCACCACACACGTCGTACGGATCGGAGTGGTCCGGCTGACCGACCGCAGCGCCCGGCTCCTCGTCTTCCTCGACCAGGTCGCCGAACGGGCGGGCAACCCTCCCGTCACCGCCGCCGCACAGCTCACCCTGACCGCCGAACGCCGCGACGGGCGCTGGCGGATCGTCGACATCACCTCCCGATAGACCGCAACAGGTCCTGATAGACACCGATAAGTACCGACAGTTCCCGAACAGGGGAGGCACGGTTCCATGGCACGGACGGCACGGACCCATCCGCTGCTCGCCGGGGCGCTCGCGCTGAGCGTCCTCGCGGCGGGATTCGCCGGTTGGGGCGGTTGGTCCTGGTACGCGGCGGCGCACGACGACTCCGCCGGGTACGCGAAGCAACGCGACGCGGCGCTGGCGGCGGGGGAACAGGCGGTGCTGAACCTCAACACCCTCGACCACCGGGACATCGAGCGCGGACTCGACGTCTGGGAGGAGTCGGCCACCGGGGAGCTGCGGAAACAGCTCACGGACGGGCGGGGGCAGTTCGAGAAGCAGATCCGACAGGCCCGGACGGTCAGCAGCGCCACGGTGCTGTCGGGGGCGGTCACGGAGCTGGACGACCGGGCGGGGCGGGCCAGTGTGATGGTCGCCGTCCGGATCACCGTGACCGCGCCCAAGGGCGAACCGGTGCGCAAGGAGAGCCGGATGCTCGGCGAACTGACCAGGACGGGCGACGGCTGGAAACTGAGCGCGCTGGGCCAGGCACCCGTCGGCAACGCCACGGCCGAGTGACGAGCGAGAGGACTGTCGCACCATGTCGACGACGCGTCATCTGATCAACCGGCAGCGGCGCCTGGCGTCGGCGGCGAAGGCCGCGCTCACGGACCAGCCGCCGGGTGCCGCGCCCACCGACCGCCCGGCGGGCGGGGACGGCACGACGGGTGCCCCGTCCGCGCCGGAGTCCGGGTCACCCGTGGCCGCGTCCCAGCCTCGGTCGGGGTCCGCACCGGCTCGGTTCGCGGGCGCGACCGCGACCGGGTCCACGGACACCGATCCGGCCGCCGCGCCACCCCGCCGCTGGTGGCGCCGGACGGGCGCGGGGGAGGAGACCGCGCGCCCGGACCGACCCGTACCGGGAGCGGCCAACCCCGAGGCGCCCGGGACAGACGAGACAGACAGGACCCCCGAGGCGCTGGAGACCTCCGGGGCGCAGGACGCACCGCGGGCCCCGTCGCCCCGGAACCGGACCCGGCTCGTCGCCGTGCTCGGCGTGCTCACCGTCCTCCTCGGCGGCTTCGCCGCCTTCGCGGGCGGTCAGGCGGCCGGACTCCGTGACGACCCCGCCGTACGGAACTCCGCCCTCACCGACCTCGCCCGGACCAGTGAGCTGAAGGGCCAGATCACCCGGGCCGTCGAGGCGGTCTTCTCGTACGACTTCGCCCAGCCGGCCGCGCTCGACCGGGCGGTCCGGGACCATCTCACCGGCGCGGCCGTACGACAGCACGGCACCCTGCTGGCCTCCGTGCGCGCGGCGGGCCCCCGGCAGAAACTCGTGCTCACCACCACCGTGACCCGGAGCGGGGTGGAGCTGATCGAGGGCGACCGGGCCCGGGTGCTCGTCTACGCGGACCAGAGCAACACCCGTACGGCCACCAAGGGGGAGACGACCTACGCGGCGGCGATGGTGGCCGTGGACGCGGTCCGGGTGGGCGACACCTGGCGGATCGCCGCCATCGACACCTTCGGGGCCGCCTCATGAAGGCTCGTCCCGTGAGGGCTCGTCTCGCGCAGGTCCGAAGAGTGAGGGCCCAGCTCGGGCCGCGCCGCGCCGCCCGCAGGAAAGCGGCCGGTACGGCGGCGGCGGTCACCGCGCTGGCCGCGCTCACCGCCTCCGGCGCCCCCGCCGTCGTACGCGTCGAGCCGGTCAGGGCGCAGCACGTCGCCGCCGCGTACGAGACCCCGGCCGAACTGCCGAACGACGACTCGTTCCATGTGGAACTCCCGCCGCTGCGCCCCTCGCCCACCGCTCCCGCGGTCCGGGCTCCGGCGCCCTCCCCGATCCTGATCACGGGCGCGGTCCGGGCCCAGGCGGGCATTCCGGCCTCGGTGCTGGCCGCCTACCGCCGCGCCGAGACCGTCGTCCGGCGCGGTGACCCGGGCTGCCGGCTGTCGTGGCAACTGCTCGCGGCGATCGGGAAGGTCGAGTCGGGACAGGCCCGCGGCGGCCGGGTGGACAGCGCCGGCACCACGCTCGCGCCGATCCTCGGCCCGGTGCTCAACGGTGCCGGCTTCGCCCGGATCACCGACACCGACGACGGCGCCTACGACGGCGACGGCCGCTTCGACCGGGCGGTGGGGCCCATGCAGTTCATCCCCTCCACCTGGGCGAGCTGGGGCCAGGACGCCAATGGCGACGGGCGGCGGGACCCCAACAACATCCACGACGCGGCGCTCGCCGCCGGGCGCTACCTCTGTGCGGGGGACCGCGATCTGACCGTACGGGCCGACCTCGACCGGGCGATCCTCAGCTACAACCGGTCGACCGCCTATCTGCGGACCGTACTGGCCTGGCTGGAGTTCTACCGGGGTGGCGCGTACGGGGTGCCGGACGGTACGGGGGTGCTGCCCGACAGCCCCGGAGCCGGTGCGAAGGCCCCGGCGAAACGACCGGTGAGCGGGGATGGGGGCATCGTCATCGGTCCGCCGCCGAAGCCGCCGACCCCGCCCCGGCCGTCCCCGGTACCCACACCGTCCCCGTCCCCGTCGGGGGCGCCGTCCCCCGGCCCCAGCCCCACTCCCAGCGCCAGTCCGCCAGGACCGAGCCCGAGCCCCACGCCCACCCCCACTCCGACACCCACCCCCACATCGACTCCCGGCCCCAGCCCGAGCCCGACCACACCGAGCCCCGGCCCATCGGGCTCACCGGGCCCCGGGCCGAGCCCTTCGGCCACGCCGTGCCCGTCACCCGATCCGACGGCGTCGCCCCCGACCGCGCGGACGGAGGAACCCTGCACACCCTGAGCGGGATGTTTCGCTCCGGCCGAGCCCTCCGGGTGGGTGGGGGCTCGGCCGGACGCGACCGGAGTCCCCGCCCGACGGCCCCGGGTCGCGGTCAGCCGGGGATGACACGCTCCCGGCGCAGCGTGGTGAACAGGGTGGCGAACGACGACAGCGTGTCGGCGTGGCCGGTGAAGCCGGCGGTCCGGCTGCGGGTCAGGTCGGTGAAGCACTCGACCGGCCGGTTGAGGTCGCCGTCCGTGTGCCACCAGGAGGCGACGCGGGTGAGGTCGGGTTCGGCGAGGTGCTCCCGCGCCGCCAGCGCGCGCCAGTCGTCCGCCCGGCCCGCCATTTGGTCCGCGAGGGGGCGCGGTCGCTCCGCGTACCCCTCCGGCTCCACCGCCAGCAGCTCCGCTATGCGGGGCCACATCCAGCGCCAGCGGAAGACTCGAGGAGGGCGAGTGTGCGGGGATGCGGTGTCTCGGGCTCGGGCTCCCGAGGTGCGCGGCGGGACGCCGCGGCCCGGGCGAGGTCGTGGAGGTGGGTCCGCTCGGTGTCGTCCAGGCGCAGGGCGCGGGCGAGACCGTCGAGAACGGACTCCGAGGCGTTCTGACCGCGCCCCTGCTCCAGCCGGGTGTAGTACGCGACGCTCACTCCCGCGAGCCGGGCCACCTCGTCCCGTCGCAGTCCCGGCACCCGCCGGCTGGTGTTCCGGGTGACGATGCCGACGCTCTCCGGGACGATCCCGGCGCGTCGGGCGCAGAGGAAGTCCCCCAGGTCGCTCGCGTTCATACGGCGAGCCTACGTCCCGCGACACCGAGGTTCACCGGCCGTGGGTGTCCCTGTCAGGGGTGGGCTGCCGGCCCTTGACCGGGACACCCGGGGGAACCGTGCGCCGGGGGCACCCGGGCGGAGTATGGGCCCGGGGCCCGGGGCTCGTGCAACCGGATCGTCCGACCGTCAGTGGCTCCGGTCGTCGGTGGCCACGGTCGTCGGTGGCGCGGCTGTCGGCCCACCCGCCCCGACTGTCAGCAGTCCGGGGCCGGAGCGGGAACCCCTCCTCAGGGAGCCGACAGCACCTCCGCCAGGTCGTACCGCACCGGCTCCTCAAGCTGGGCGTAGACACAGTCGGCGGGCTCGCGGTCGGGGCGCCAGCGGCGGAACTGGGCCGTGTGCCGGAACCGGTCGCCCTCCATGTGGTCGTAGGCGACCTCCACCACCCGCTCGGGGCGCAGCGCCAGCCAGGACAGGTCCTTCTTACCGGTCCAGCGGCTCTGCGCCCCCGGCAGCCTCGCGGCCTCATGGGCGCTCTCCCGCGCCCACTCGGCCCAGGGGTGCCCGTCGGCGGGATCCATCCGCAGCGGTTCCAGCTCCTCGACCAGCTCCGCGCGCCGCTTCATGGAGAAGGCCGCGCAGACGCCGACGTGTTGGAGCGTGCCCGTACCGTCGTAGAGCCCGAGCAGCAGGGAGCCGACCACCGGGCCGCTCTTGTGGAGCCGGTAACCGGCCACGACGACATCCGCCGTCCGCTCGTGCTTGATCTTGAACATCAGCCGGGCGTCCGGCCGGTAAGGCAGATCCAGCGGTTTGGCGACGATGCCGTCGAGACCGGCGCCCTCGTACCGCTCGAACCACTCCTCGGCGAGCTCCCGATCGGTGGTGGCGGGTGCCAGATGGACCGGAGGCCGGACGCCGCGCAGCGCCTCGGTGAGCAGGGCCCGTCGATCGGCCAGCGGCGCATCCAGCAGGGCGCTGTCCCCCAGCGCCAGCAGATCGAAGGCGACGAAGCTGGCCGGGGTGCGTTCGGCGAGCGTCCGGACCCGGGAATCGGCCGGGTGGATGCGCTCGGTGAGCCGGTCGAAGTCGAGCCGTCCCTCGTGCGCGATGACGATCTCGCCGTCCACGACACAGCGCTCGGGCAGTCGCTCCAGGAGAGCGGCGGCCAGCTCGGGGAAGTAGCGGGTGAGCGGTTTCCCGGTACGGGAGCCGATGACGAGCTCGGTGCCGTCCCGGTGCACGATGGCCCGGAAGCCGTCCCATTTGGCCTCGTACTGCATCCCCGGCGGGATCTTCCGCACGGACTTGGCGAGCATCGGCTTCACGGGCGGCATCACCGGGAGATCCATAAGGCGAGTGTCCGGTATGCGAGGAATGTTGGCGCGGCATACGCTGACGCACATGGCCGGAGCGGTGGAACTCGACGTGGGGGACCGGACCGTACGCGTGTCCAATCCCGACAAGGTCTACTTCCCCGAGCACGGCTACACCAAGCTGGACATGGTCCAGTACTACCTGGCCGTCGGCGACGGCATCACCCGCGCGCTGCGCGACCGCCCCACCACCCTGGAGCGCTACCCCGATGGGGTGACCGGCGAGTCCTTCTTCCAGAAACGGGCCCCGAAGTATCTGCCCGACTGGATCCCCACGGCCCACATCACCTTCCCCAGCGGCCGGTCCGCCGACGAGATGTGCCCCACCGAACCCGCCGCCGTGGTGTGGGCCGCCAACCTCGGAGCCGTCACCTTCCACCCCTGGCCCGTACGGCGCGACGACACCGACCACCCCGATGAGCTGCGCATCGACCTCGACCCCCAGCCCGGCACCGACTACGCCGACGCCGTGCGCGCCGCCCATGAACTCCGCGCCGTCCTGGACGAGGCGGGATTGCGCGGCTGGCCCAAGACCTCCGGCGGACGCGGTCTCCATGTCTTCGTCCCCATCGAACCCCGCTGGACCTTCACCCAGGTCCGGCGCGCCGCCATCGCCTGCGGGCGGCTGCTGGAGAGCCGGATGCCCGACCGGGTGACCATCAAGTGGTGGAAGGAGGAGCGCGGCGAACGGATCTTCGTGGACTACAACCAGACCGCCCGGGACCGCACGATCGCCTCCGCCTACTCCGTCCGCCCCCGCCCGCACGCCCCGGTCTCCGCGCCGCTGCGCTGGGAGGAGATCGACGACGCCGTGCCGGAGGACTTCGACATCGTGACCATGCCCCGGCGCTACGCCGAGGTGGGCGATGTCCACGCGGACATGGACGAGCGGCGCTTCAGCCTGGAGAGCCTGCTGGAGGCGGCGCGCCGGGACGAGGCGGACCACGGCCTCGGCGATCTGCCGTACCCCCCGGAGTACCCGAAGATGCCGGGCGAGCCGAAGCGGGTCCAGCCCAGCCGCGCCCGTAAGCCGGAGTGACGGCACCGCGTACCCCGCCCGGCCACCCGTACCCCCGCGCATCCCGTCCCCCCGGCGGTCCGGTCCCGGCAGGCAGGGCGAAGGCCCCCTTCCGGGCCGGTGGAAGGGGGCCGGTGCGCGGATGGAGCCATGGTGGCCGGAGCGCCACGGCTCCATCCGGCTCTCCATCCGGCCCTCTGTCCGGCTCTACAACTCCTGGACGCGGATGTTCCGGTAGGAGACCACGTCCGTGGTGCCGTGGACCTGGAGGCCGATGTACCCCGAGGCGTAACGCCGGCCGTCCGTGCCGGGGTCATCGCCGCGCGGCGGGACGAAGTCCTGTCCACCGCTGTTCTCGAAGGTGTTGATCAGCACCCCGTCCCGGAGGACGGAGTACGTCTGGCCCACCACCCGGATCTCGTACTCGTTCCAGCTCCCCTTCGGCGTCACACCGGCCCCGCCGAGGCCGACCCGGTCGAATCCGTAGACCGAACCGGTCTTGTACATATCGCCGTCGGGCCGGTCCAGGATCTGCACCTCGTGCCCGTACTTGATGGCCACCCACTCGGGGCGCGACTCCTCCGGATGGTCGTGGACCCCGGGGAAGCGGACGAAGACACCGCTGTTGGCGTTGGAGGCGCCCGGGGCGTCGTCGCGCCACTGGAGCTTGAGCGAGAAGTCCCCGAACCGCTGCTGCGGGAACCAGAGCATCCCCAGACCGCCCTTGGACGTCCCGCTGGTCATCGAGCCGTCGGCGTTGAGCCCGAACGAACCGCCGCCCACGTGCTGCCACCGGTCGAACGACGTGCGGGAGCCGTCGAAGAGATCGCGGTAGCCGGTGTTCTGGCCCGGCTTGCCGATCCCGGACTTCTTGGCCGTGCGGTAGACCTTCGTGTGCTCACGCTGGTCGATGACGGACTCCGCGAGGAGGGTGTCGAGGACCTTGTCCACATGCTTCAGGAACAGCGCGTGCGACGACCAGGACCGCTCGTCCTCGATCAGCTCGTTGATCGTGCAACGGGCGCGGGTCATCCGGTTCGGGACACCCGAGTCGACGGCGCCGACGATCACGGTGCGCCGCTCGTCCCACTCGGGGCAGTTGGGCGCGGGGACCCCGCCGCCCTCGGCGACGGTGAAGGTCACCTTCCGGGCCTGCGCGGTGTTGCCCGCGTGGTCCGTCGCCCGGTGCAGCACCGAGTGGAAGCCCGTCCGGTCGACCACGAGCGGGGCGGTGTAGGCCAGGTACGGGCCGCCGTCCAGCGAGTACTCGACCTTGGCGACGCCCGAACCGCCGGCGTCGGTGGCGGAGACGGTCACCTTCGCGCTGGTGAGGTAGGCGCCGTCGGCGTTCCGCTCGCCCGTCACCTCGGCCGCCGTGACGGGCGGTTCCCTGTCCGGCGTGGGTGCCGCGACCACCGTGAACTCCACGGACTTCGCCGCCGCCGCGTTCCCGGCCCGGTCGGTCGCCTTGAACCGGACCGTGTGGGCGCCGACCGCGTGCACCATCACCGGCGCGGTGTAGGGCTGCCAGGCGCCGTCCGCGCCGATCGCGTACTCGACGGTGTTGACGCCCGAGCCGCTGTCGGACGCGCTCACGGTCACGGTGGCCATGTCCAGATAGCGGCCCTGGCCGTCGCGTTCACCGCTGACGGTCGCCGAGGTCTCCGGCGCGGTGGTGTCGTCCGTCGGCGGCGCGGCGACCCGGAACTCCGCCGTCTTCTCCGCCGCCGTGTTCCCGGCCTTGTCGGTGGCCCGGTAGCGGATGGTGTGGGCGCCGACCGTGGAGACGACGACCGGCGCGGTGTACGCCTGCCAGGGACCGTCGGCCCCCACCGCGTACTCGGTCCTGGCCACGCCCGAACCGTCGTCGGTCGCGGATACGGTGACGGTCGCCTGGCCGACGTACGCGCCGTCCGCGTTCCGGTCGCCCTCGACCTTCGCCGACGTGGTGGGCGCGGTGGTGTCCTCGCCGGTGCCCTCGGTGACGGTGAGGATGCCCTGCATGGCGCCGTGGCCGGGGATGGTGCAGTAGAAGCGGTACCGGCCGGGGGTGAGGGTGACCTCGGCGGTGTACTTCCCGCCCTGGTCGTCGTTGGGGTTGGCGAGGATGTTCAGCGGTACGTCATGGTTGTACTCGGGGTCCGTGACGTCGAACGTCAGGGTGTGCGGCATCCCGGTGGTGTTGCCGGTCGCCTTGCTGTTCTCGAAGACGATCGTCGTCTTCCCCTCCACCGCCGTGGCGGGGAAGGTCAGATAGCGGTCGATGGGATCGCCGGCCGTCCAGGTCAGCACCTGGGCCGCCGCTGCCGGGGACTGTTCGGTCCCTCCGGGCTGGGTGGTCCGCCCGTACGCGACCGCCGACATCAGCCCGACGACCATGGCCACGGAGGCCACCAGCGCCGTCCACAGCCGGGCCGCTCGCCGTCGTGCCCTGCTCACTCGTCCCACCGGTCTCATCGGGCCGCCTTCCGCGCCAGTTGGTCGGCGGACGGGGTCGCCGCGCCGCCGTTGTACGTGATGTGCCAGAGCGCCGACCGGGAGTCCGAGGTGAAGAACCCGCGCCCGTAGTCGAGGACGTAGAGCGATCCGTCCGGCGCGAACTTCCAGTCCATGAGGTTGCGGATGCCGTTCGCCCCGATCGGGATGATCTTCTTCAGGGATTCGGCGTGCACCGGCAGACCGCCCTTGCCCACGGTCTTCGGGTCGGTGAGCACCGCGTGCCGGGGCTGGTCACCGTCGTAGAAGTCACCCACGAACCACTTGCCGTCCCAGTAGGCGGGCCACTTCTTGGTGCCGGGGCTCGTCGCGTCATAGCGGTAGACCGGGCCGTTCATGGTCGCCTGGCCGCCGCCCTTCAGCCAGGGCAGCAGCAGCTTCTGCTCACCGAGCTGGTAGCTGGGGACTCCGTTGGCGTCGCGCGGGAAGTCGGGGCCGCCGCCCTGGGGCGCGTACCAGATGGTGTTCGAGGTGACCGGCGGCACCTTCACCAGCCCGTCGTTGTGGGGCGATTCGTTCCGCGGCGCGGCGCAGTCGTACCAGCCCAGCGGCTTGCTGGGATCCGGCAGATTGCGGTCCCGGTAGGGCTGGTTGTTGCCCATGCAGAACGGCCAGCCGTGGTTGCCCGCCTTGGTGATCGCGGCGAAGGTGTCGTACTTGGCCGGCCCCCAGGTCGGCGACGGTGCGCCGGCGTCCGGGCCGACCCAGCCCGCGTAGAGGATGTCCGTCTTCCGGTCGACGAAGATACGGGCCGGGTTGCGCACCCCCATCACATAGATCTCGCCCCGGGTCTTGCCGCCGCCCTCGTCCGGCTCCTGGCCGGTGAAGAGGTTGCCCGCGGGGAGTGTGTAGGTGCCGTCGTCCTCGGGGTGGATCCGCAGGATCTTGCCGTTGAGGTTGTTGGTGTTGCCGGAGGTGCGGCGGGCGTCCGCGAAACCGAGGCCCTTGTAGGCGGGCTGCGGATTGTTGCCCGAGTAACCACCACTGAATCCGGAGGAGTTGTTGTCCCCGGTGGCGATGTAGAGATTGCCCTTCGAGTCCCAGGCCAGGCCGCCGCCCGCGTGACAGCAGCTATGGATCTGCACCGGCCAGGACAGCAGGACCTTCTCGCTGGCCAGGTCCAGTTTCCCGGTGGCGTGGTCGAAGGTGAACCGGGAGACCCGGCGATCACCCACCCGCTTGTCCCGGTCGATCTCCGCATGGGGTGTGTAGTGCAGGTACACCCAGCCGTTGGCCGCGAAGCGGGGGTCCAGCTCGATACCGAGCAGCCCCTCCTCGTTCTTGATCAGCTCATCGCCGCCGCCCTTGTTGCCGAAGACGGCCAGCTCCCCGGCGAGCGTCACCTTCCGCGTCGCCGGGTCGTACACATGGATCTCCCCCCGGCCCTTGCCGATATCCGGGTTGTTCCAGTCGGTGACTACGGGTTTGCCGGCGTCGGCGCCGCCCCGGCCGATGTAGAACACCCGGCCGTCGGCTGCGGTCACCAGCCCGTGCGGCTCGCCGATCTGGTCGTTCTGGCCGGGCTGATTGGGGTGGGTGACCCGCTCGGCCTGGTAGTTGGCGGTGATGGTGGCCTTGCAGTCGGCCCGGGAGAGCCGGGCCGTCCAGGCGAGCGCGCCGCGCAGATGGTCGCGGAAGTCGGTCTCCGCGAAGCTGTCGACCGTACCGCCCATACCGGTGTAGAAGGATCGGCCGCCGTCGTAGTCGCGGCACCAGGAGACGGGGTGGTCCCAGCCGTTGGCGCCGGTCCCCGGCTGGTACGAACTCTCCTTGACCCGGGCCACGGTGTGCACGCTGCCGGAGGGATTGACGGCCCAGTTGAACCATTTGTCGGGCCGCTTCCACTGGAGCGGAAGGGACTTGGTGGCCGGATGTAGACGGTCGCCCACCTCCACGACCGCCCGCTGCACGGCACTCGCGGCACCGGTGGGACGTGCGCCGACCAGCCCCGTGAACCAGTCGGAGTACGGCTCCGTCCGCGCCGCGTCATGGATGCCGACGAAGCCGCCGCCGGCCTCCATGTACGACTCCAGGCCCGCCTCCTGGGCCGGGTCGAGCACATCGCCGCCACCGGTCAGGAAGACGACCGCGTGGTACTTGCCGAGCTTCCTGGCGTTGGTGAACACCGAGGCGTCGTCCGTGGCCTCGGTGGCGAACCGCCCGGCAGCGGGGCCGGTCAGCCCGATCGACTCGATCGCCGCGATACCGGCGTCGACGGTCGGGGACTCGGCGCCGGCCGAGGCGTGGAAGACCAGGACCCGCACGCTCTTCCCGCCCGGTGGTGACGGCAGGGACAACGTTGTCGACCTTGACTCTCCGGGCTCCGGCGGCGGTTTCGCGGTGGCGACACCGCCCGCCCCGAGCAGGGAGACGATCAGTGCGCCGGTCCCAAGGGCCGCCGCCGACAGGTTTCTCCGGGATCTCGACCTGTGATGTGGTGCGCGCTGCATATGGTCACCCGCCCCTCTCTGGTCACGCCTTTCCGATCAGGACAACAGCCATGGAAGCTAGACCTCTTTTCGCGGTTCGCCAATAGCTACGACCGTAAAAGAACGAACTTTGTCCTGAGTGTGGATAAACAGGGAGTCCCGGGCTACGGTGTGGCCGTCCTCGGGGTCCGCTGAGCCCCGACAATCCCCCGATGTGAGTGGAGAGTTCCGCATGGGCGACGGTATGGGCCACGGCATGACCGGAGGCGGGAACGGGGTCCGGGGCGACGGTGTGAGACGCGGTACGAGTGCGGGCGAGGGGCTGGCCAGACGGAGCTTCAGCCGACGGCTCCTCGCCGGGAGTGCGGCCGTGGCCGGTGTGACATCGTTGTCCGTCGCCTCCGCCCCGCATGCCGCCGGCGTCGTCGCCCCGGCCCCGCGCAGCGCGCCGAAGACCGCCCCGGCCGGGGGGCGGGTGCGCCATATGAAGCTCTACGCGGAGAAGTTGGCCGATGGGCGGATGGGGTACGGCCTGGAGAAGGGCAAGGCATCGGTCCCCGGACCGCTGATCGAACTGACCGAGGGCGACACCCTGCACATCGAGTTCGAGAACACCATGGACGTACCGGTCAGCCTGCATGTCCACGGAGTGGACTACGACATCGCCAATGACGGCACCCGACTCAGCCGCAGCCATGTCGAACCCGGCGCCACCCGTACGTACACCTGGCGCACCCATCTGCCGGGTCGGCGCGCGGACGGCACCTGGCGGCCCGGCAGCGCGGGGTACTGGCACTACCACGACCATGTGGTCGGCACCGACCACGGCACGGGCGGCATTCGCAAGGGGCTCTACGGTCCACTGGTCGTCCGCCGCCAGGGCGACATCCTGCCCGACAAGCAGTTCACCATCGTCTTCAACGACATGACGATCAATAACCAACCGGGCCACACCGGACCCGACTTCCGTGCCACGGTGGGGGAGCGCGTCGAGATCATCTCCATCACGCACGGCGAGTTCTACCACACGTTCCATATGCACGGACATCGCTGGGCGGACAACCGAACCGGCCTGCTCGCCGGCCCGAACGACGTCAGCCGGGTGATCGACAACAAGATCACCGGTCCCGCCGACTCCTTCGGCTTCCAGATCATCGCGGGCGAGAACGTGGGTGCGGGAGCCTGGATGTACCACTGCCACGTGCAGAGCCACTCGGACATGGGCATGGCGGGACTCTTCCTGGTGGCCAAACCGGACGGCACCATCCCCGGCTACGACCCGCACCACGCCTCTGGAGGCAAGCCGCACTCCGCCCCGTGACGCTCCGTACTCGCCACGACCGCCGGGGGGCGTACGGCCCCCCCGGCGGAGGGGGCCTACAGGTGCGGACGTACGGGATCGGTAGCAGACTCGGGAACGAGAGGACGAACGGGACCTCACGAAGGAGCGCCCCATGCTCACCACCCGCTATGTCACCGGCTCCCCGAACTGGCTCGACCTCGGCACCCCCGACCTGGAGACGGCGACCGCGTTCTACGGCGGACTCTTCGGCTGGGAGTTCCGCTCGGCGGGCCCCGACGCGGGTGGCTACGGAATGTTCCAGCTCGACGGCCGTACGGCGGCGGGCGGTATGACCGTCCCCCCGGAGCAGGGCCCGCCCTCCTGGAACATCTACTTCCAGTCACCGGACGCCGACGCCACGGCGGACGCGGTGCGCGGCGGCGGCGGGACCGTGCTCTTCGAACCGATGGACGTCTTCGACCTGGGCCGGATGGCGGTCTTCACCGACCCGTCCGACATCCTGTTCGGCACCTGGCAACCGGGCCGGAACAAGGGCCTGGACGTGGCGGCGGAACCCGGCAGCCTCTGCTGGCTGGAGCTGTACACCCCGGACCAGAACGACGCCCTGGCGTTCTACACCGGCGTCTTCGGCTGGGAGACCTCGATGATGGCGCTCCCCGGCGGCACCGGCGCCTACACGATGGCGCACCCGGCCGGCGAGGCCGCGGAGACGATGTTCGCCGGTGTCGTCCCGCTGTCCTCCGACCCCACCGAGACGGGCGCCTACTGGCTGCCGTACTTCGAGGTGCCCGACTGCGACGCGAGCGTGGCGAAGGCGGGGGAACTGGGCGGCACGGTACGGATGCCCCCCGTCGAACTGGAGGGCGTGGGCCGCTTCGCGAAGCTGGCGGACCCGACCGGAGCGAGATTCGCGGTGATCCAGGGGGCGCAGGTGGCACAGGAGAACGCTGAGGCGGCCTGACGCCCCCCGGTGTCCGTTGTTGATGCTTCATTGATCGGCCGTTTATCGGGATGGGAAACCGTGTGCCGTATGCCGATCAACACCACTCTTGCTCCCATCACCTCCGAGGACGAACTCTCCTGGCAGGAGACCGCACTCTGCGCCCAGACGGGCCCCGACTTCTTCTTCCCGGCGCCCGGATCGTCGACGCAGGACGCGAAGCGGCTGTGCGGGGCGTGCGAGGGGCGGGTGGCGTGCCTGGAGTACGCGCTGAGGCATGACGAGAAGTTCGGGGTGTGGGGCGGACTGTCGGAGAAGGAACGCGAGCGGTTGCGGCGGAGCCGGGGCTGACCGCGGGGGGCTTCAGGTGGTGTGAACCTGGCCCCCTCCGATCAGCTCGGCCCGCTCGGCGAGGGCGTCGTCCTCGGGGGTGCCGGGGGGAACCGGCGCCCGCGGGGACTCGGGGACGACGCGGACGGGGAAGTGGCCTCCGACGGGGGAGGCGACTCCGCCGAAGCGGGGGTCACCGGCGAACCAGATGGTGCCGGGGGCGGGGTTCTGTTTCCGCATGAGATCGACCGAGAACGGGGTGAAGCGCAGGACGGGGGAGTGGTCCTCGCTGAACCTGATCCTGATGACCTTTGGGGATTCGCCCGTACGACGGGGATAGTCGCAGGAATAGGTTCGCCAGGGATACACCTGGAGGATCCTGGCGACTCGCCTGGTGCGGTGGAGAGCTAAGGCGGTGACCCACAGGAGCAGGGGATACACGAAGAGGCCGAACACCACCAGGCCGATGCTTTGACGCAGGGGCTGACCAAAGCCCGCGCAGCCGGCTGCGGCTGTCGCGCCCAGTACCAGGATCAGCCAGGCTCGGCGCTTGGCCACGAGGTTGCGGTGGCCCACGACGGTGGGCGGATGATCCCAAGCCGCTTCGCTGTGTGGGAGGGCAGGCGGCTGTGTGGTCATGAAAGCACATCCAGGATGCGGGAAGCGCGTTGAGATGAGGGATCCACCGGCTGAGTGGGCAACGGTGGTGTGAAGGTCATCGTCTGTGCGATTCCCTCAAGGATGCCGGTGTACGACTGCGCCAGGTGGGTTGCCGCGCTGGTGAGATCCGCGACAGCGAGGTGGGTCCCGTCGGGACAGGGCACCGTAAGCCGGGCCTGGAAGACTTCGCTCGCTTCGGCGACGATTCCCCGCTGCGCCATCGTGGCGGGAGTCGGTGCGGCCAGCGAACCGGTCACAAGAGCTGCTGTACCAATGGGTAACTCGATCCGCCGACAGGTATTGCCGCTCCACAGCGGCGAGTTCACGGCTGCGAGACCGGCCCGGACGGCCAGTAGATTACTCGTGGACGGTGCTGCCTTGATCATGGATAGGCAGAAAACGGAGACGCTGGTGCCCTGTCGGTCATCCGGGTGCATGCCGAACGCTGTGTGGACGCCTCCGTGTTCGCGCATTGTCCGCAGCAACGAAATCGATGCGTGTGCGTCACGTAGGGCGTCCTCCACGGCCGAGGGGTCGTCGAGAACGGGCTTCAGCAGAGCTGAGATTGTGCGTTCCAGATCAGCCATCTCGATCTCGCTGATTGAGTAGTAGCCCGGTGGCATCAAGAACCACATGGGTGGGGGAGGATCCGAACATTCATCGTGCACGGGTGCGCTGCCTTACGTCGGTGTCAGCGGGTGAGCGATGCCCACGCCTGAGAGAGCTTGGCTGCAGAACTGGGGCCGTCATCGAGCACTGCGCGAGCGCCGTCCACTCCTGTGGCACCGCTCGTGTAAGTCTCGTCGTCGTTTAACGGGGTGTAGTGACTCGCTGCTGTTGCCGCCCCGGCAGTCGGGAATCCGTATTTCACCGTCGACTTCACCCCTTCGGGGGTGCTCCGCAACGCCCATTCGGTGAGCGGGTTCTCCACGTGACGCATGTCGTCCATGGCGCTCTTCGCGCCCTGTGTGAACCCTGCGTAGCCGACATGCGTCATGGCCACCGCGCCTGACTCGCCGGCTGCGGTGGCCGCATGTACTGCGGTCGAAGCGGATTTCGCACCGTGCGCGATGGATGCCACACCAGGTACCGATCCGAGGGCATCGCCGGTCAGCGTCACCACGCTGTCCCAGAAGCCCGCGTTGAACTCCCCCTTCGTCAAACCCTCCTTGAGGGATCTCCGAAGGTGTGGGTCCGCCGTGTGGAGGGCCAAAGCGCCGATACTCGCACCCGTCCCGATGAACAAGAGGGCCAGCCCGAGAGGTGGGCAGCTCGCTCCCAGAATCAGGGCCAGAAAGCCCGCACCGGCCGAAACATCGGAGAGGACATCCCCCAGGTCCTCATCCACCCACTCCAGCACCTTGTCCAAGAGCCCTGGTTCCTCCGGCGCCAGCCGTTCCGCCCACCTCAGCCCCTCCGCGACCTTTCCCGCCGCCGCCCGGTGGGTCTCCTCCAGCTCGCGGGCCAGGCGGCGTACCCCCGCCAGGGACTCGCGGGCCTCCCGGACCGTCTCCGTCGCCCGGTGGAGTTCCCGGGCGGGTGGGTCGGGGAGGGAGCGGAGGTGGGTTGCGTGGGGTTCGGCGTGGGAGAGGGTGGTGAGGGCCTCGTGCGCGAGGGTGTCGTAGTGGCGGGCCGTCGACTGGTGGCTCACCAGATCGTCGTGCCAGCGTCCGAGGGCCGAAGCCGCCCGTGCCGTGGAACGGTGCGCGGCGCGCAGACAGGTGGCCGTCTCGTCGTCGAGCGCCGTGCGGAACGCGTCCGCCGCCTCCCCGTGCCAGTGGTGGCTCTCGGCGGTCAGCCGGTCGATGAGGCGGTGGGCCGTGCCCAGGGCCTCGGCTGACGCGCGCAGTCTGGTGCGGAGTGCGGCGACGGCGGGTGGGCTTCCCGGGGCCGGGTCCCAGCCGAGGTGCGGGTAGTCAGGCACGGGGCGGGACCGCCCGGAAGGCCGCCTCGATGGCCTGGTCGAGCTGGGCGTGGGCCCGGTGGCTCAGCCGGACCCCGTCGTTGAGCGCTCCGATCCGGTCCCGTAATCGGTCCGCGCCATGGGCCCAGTGCTGCTGGAAGGCGTCGCACGCCGCGTCGAGTTCGGCCGAGCCCAGTTGGTCGGAGCGGATGTGGTCCAGCGCGCGCCGCGCCTCCGCCAGTGAGGTCAGTGACCGGTCCAGCGCGTGCGCGAAGCGGTCCAGTCCGTCCATGTCCACCCGGAGATCCATGGCCGGACACCCTGGCAGATCAACGGGTCGGGAGGACAGCCACGTCACCCACTCGGGGGGCGTGACGGCGAGGAAGGGGCGGATCGCGGTGTGCGCGATCCGCCCCCTCGATGCGGTGTGGGCGGTCAGCCCGCCGCGCGGGCCGCCATCCGGGCCTTGCGGGCCGCGAGCTTCGCGTCGAACTTGGTCGCCTCGGCGTCCAGGCCGTTCATGTAGAGGCCCAGCTCCTCCTGCGCCTTGAGTCCATCGGGGCCGAGCCCGTCGATGTCCAGCACCTTCAGGAAGCGCAGTACCGGCGCGAGGACGTCGTCGTGGTGGATGCGCATGTTGTAGATCTCGCCGATCGCCATCTGCGCGGCGGCCCGCTCGAAGCCGGGGATGCCGTGGCCGGGCATCCGGAAGTCGACCACGACGTCGCGGACGGCCTGCATGGTCAGGTCGGGGGCGATCTCGAAGGCCGCGCCCAGCAGGTTCCGGTAGAAGACCATGTGCAGGTTCTCGTCGGTCGCGATGCGCGCCAGCATCCGGTCGCAGACGGGGTCCCCCGACTGGTGGCCGGTGTTGCGGTGGGAGACGCGGGTGGCCAGCTCCTGGAAGGCGACGTACGCGACGGAGTGCAGCATCGAGTGCCGGTTGTCGGACTCGAACCCTTCCGACATGTGCGACATCCGGAAGGCTTCCAGCTTGTCCGGGTCGACGGCGCGCGAGGTCAGCAGGTAGTCGCGCATCACGATGCCGTGCCGACCCTCCTCCGCGGTCCAGCGGTGCACCCAGGTGCCCCAGGCGCCGTCACGGCCGAAGAGGCTGGCGATCTCGTGGTGGTAGCTGGGGAGGTTGTCCTCGGTCAGCAGATTCACCACGAGCGCGATACGGCCTATGTCGGTGACCTTGGACTGCTCCGGCTCCCACGCCTCGCCGTCCTCGAAGATGCCGGGGAAATTGCGCCCGTCACCGAACGGGACGTACTCGTGCGGCATCCAGTCCTTCGCGACCTTGAAGTGCCGGTTGAGCTCTTTCTCCACGACCTCCTCCAACGCGTACAGCAGTCGGGCGTCGGTCCACGCTTCCGAACTGCCGAGGTGGGGAGAGGTGATCGTCACTGGTGCTCCTGGGGACGGGAGAGTTACCTACGTAGTCGTAGGTTACGAGACCGTAGGTTAAGGGTGCAGTAAGCATCGGTCCAAGCTCGCCCCGGATGTGTACGACTACATTCTGTTATGTCCGCTGGTTGTGGGGGTGTGAGCGGGGTTTTCTGCCGTCATGGGAGAGACAGCTCACACCCCCCGTCCGGGGGAGGTCACCGCGCCAGGTCGCGCCGGAGGTACTCGCCGGTGAATGAGGTGGGGTGCGCCAGCAGCCGTGCCGGCGTCCCCTCGAAGACGAGCCGGCCGCCGTGCTTGCCGCCGTCGGGCCCCAGATCCACGATCCAGTCCGCGCGCTTGACGACATCCATGTTGTGCTCGACGCAGATCACCGAGTTCCCCGCGTCCACCAGCCGGTCCAGCAGGGCCACCAGGGCGCCCACATCGGCCATGTGCAGACCGGTGGTCGGCTCGTCCAGGACGTACACACTGCCGGTACGGTGCAACTGGGTGGCGAGCTTGAGGCGCTGGCGCTCACCGCCCGAGAGCGAACTCAGCGGCTGCCCCAGGGTCAGATACACCAACCCGACCTCGTGGAGCGTGCGCAGCTTCCGCCGTACCCCTTCGTCCGCGAAGAACTCCGCGGCCTGAGCCGCCGTCATCCCCAGGACGTCGACGATGGATCGGCCCCGGACCCGGTGGCGCAGCACCTCGGGATGGAAACGGCGGCCCTCGCACGCGTGGCAGACGGTGGTCACCGGGTCCATGAACGCGAGATCGGTGTGGATGATCCCGCGCCCCGAACACTCCGGGCACGCTCCCGACGAATTGAAGCTGAACAGCGCCGGTGCCACGCCGTTCTCCGTCGCGAAGACCTTGCGGATGGTGTCCATCACCCCCAGGAACGAGGCCGGCGTTGACCGCGATGAGGCCGTGATCGCCCCCTGGTCGATCACGATCGACTCCGGATACGCGGCGGTGAACACCTCCGACACCAGGGTGGACTTCCCCGAGCCCGCCACCCCCGTCACCGCCGTGAGCACACCGGTGGGGAACCGTACGTCGATGTCCTGGAGGTTGTGCAGATCAGCGCCGGTGACCGGCAGCCAGCCGGCGGGGGAGCGGAAGGACTCCTTCAGCGGGGTGCGGTGGCGCAGCGACCGTCCGGTCACGGTGTCGGCGTCCCGCAGCAGCGCCCCCGGCCCCTCGTACACCACCCGGCCGCCTTCGGTGCCCGCCGCCGGGCCCATGTCCACGATGTGGTCCGCGATGGCCATCACATCCGGGTCGTGCTCCACCACCAGTACGGTGTTGCCCCGGTCGCGCAGCCGGATCAGCAGTTCGTTGAGCCGGCCGACGTCGCGGGGGTGCAGTCCCACGCTCGGTTCGTCGAAGACGAAGGTCAGACCGGTCAGTGAACTGCCCAGATGGCGCACCATCTTCAACCGCTGCCCCTCACCGCCCGAGAGAGTGGTGGTCTCCCGGTCCAGCGAGAGGTAGCCGAGGCCGATGCCGACCAGCCGCTCCAGCTTCGTCCGCGCGGCGGAGGCGATCGGGCCGCCCACCGGGTCGTCGATCCGCCGGAGGACCTCCACCAGGTCGGCGACCTCCATCCTGGTGTGGTCGGCGATGGTCAGCCCGTCGATCCGGGTGGCCAGCGCGGCCTCGTTGAGCCGGGCCCCGCCGCACGCCTCGCACACCCGCTGGGTGACGAAGCGTTCGACCGAGGCGCGCCGCCCTTCGGAGAGGTTGGCGGTGTCCCGGTTGAGATACAGCCGGGTGAAGCGGGTGACGACGCCCTCGAACCGCCCCCCGGCCGCGCCGGCCGCCGGCTCCGCCCGTACCGCGCCGTCGGATCCGTGGAGCAGCGTCTCGCGCTCCGCCGCCGTGTAGTCGCCGACGGGTTTATCGAGGTCGAAGCGGCCCGAGTCGGCGTAGAGGTTCCACTCCCAGCCGCCCACCGACAGCCCCGGCAGCAGCAGCGCCCCTTCGCGGAGCGACTTCGACGGGTCCACCGCCCGCTCGGCATCGAGCCGCACCGTCTTCCCCACGCCGTCGCAGACCGTGCACATACCGGACGGATCGTTGAAGGAGTACGCGGTGGCCGCGCCGGCGCTCGGTGTGCCGTGGCGGGAGAAGAGCACCCGGATCGCCGAGTAGATGTCGGTCATCGTGCCGACGGTCGAGCGCACATTGCCGCCGACGGGCTTCTGGTCCACGACGATCGCCACCGACAGTTCGTCGATCTCGTCCACGTGCGGCCGCTCGTACTTCGGCAGTCGGTTGCGGAGGAACGAGGTGAAGGTCTCGTTGAGCTGCCGCTGCGACTCGACGGCGATGGTGTCGAAGACGATGGAGGACTTGCCCGAGCCGGAGACCCCGGTGAAGACGGTGATGCGGTTCTTGGGGATGGTGAGGGAGACGTCCCGCAGATTGTTCTCGCGCGCGCCGACGATGACGATGTCGTTCTGAGCCATACGGGTGACGCTAGCCAGCAATCCGGACACCTTCTGTCGGGATTTACGTCGGCGCCGGTACGAAGGACCGGATCGCGCCCGCGTGGAGGCCCCGTGGGGACCACGGTACGGAGCGGTCGCCCGATGGTGTGGTCCCGGGTGGACTCCCCGCCCGACGGGGCGGTGCGCGCTTACGGTCCCTGCCATGGAGACGGGGGAACGCCGCACGAGGCGGGCGCTGTGGGGTTTCGGAGCGGTCTTCGCGCTGCTGGGAGCCGCGAGCCTGGTGTGGGCGGTGCGGGCGTGGCAGCGGCCGGGCATGGCGGACGCCGGGGACCAGGCCAGGGTGCTGGGGTTCGCGGCGAGCGCGGTGGGGCTCCTGCTGAGCGCCGCCTCGCTGGTGGTGGCCTGGCTCGGATACCGGGCCGGCCGGCGCGAGCACACCGCCGAATCCGCCTCGTCACTCGCCGACGCGTTGGCGGTGGCGGTACGCCGAGCGTGGGAGGCGGAGGCGCGGTCGCGCCGGTTGAACGATCCCTATCCGCTCCCGGTGTCCTGGCGTGCCGCGCCCGCCGCGCTGGCCGATGTGCCGGAGGGGGCGGTGGACCCCGCGGGACGGGACGACGGGATCGGCGTCCTCCTCCGCGAACGGCTCCCCGCCCCCCGGCTGGTCGTGCTGGGGGAGCCGGGGGCCGGTAAGAGCATGTTGCTCGTACGGCTGCTGCTGGACCTGTGCGACCAGCGGGCCGACGGCGACCCCGTGCCGGTGCTCTTCCCGCTCTCGTCCTGGGACCCGGCCGCCGACGAACTGGACGTGTGGATGGAGCGTCGGCTGCGGACGGACCACCCGGCCCTGGCCGCCGACCACGGCCGGACCAGCCGGGCGGGGGCGTTGCTGGAACACCGGCTCGTCCTCCCGCTGCTGGACGGATTCGACGAAATGGCGCCGGCCGCGCGGGCGGTCGCCCTGGACGCGCTCAACCGGTCCCTGCCCGCCCCCCATCCCTTCGTGCTCTGCGGCCGTACCGCCGAGTACCGCCGGGCGCTCCACCCCGCCGACGGCGTACCGGTCCGTCTCGGCCGTACCACGGCGATCGTGCTCGACCCGCTGGACGCGGCCGACGCCGACGCCTATCTGGTGCGGGACGCGGGCGGCGACCACACGCCGGCCGCCGCCCGCTGGTCCGCCGTACGGCGCGGACTCGGCTCCGACTCCCCTGTCGGGCGGGTGCTGGACACACCCCTCGCCCTCTTCCTGGCCCGTACGATCTACAACCCCCGCCCCGGCGAGGGGACGAGGACGCTGCCCGACCCCGACGAACTGTGCGACCTCGTCAGGTTCCCGACCGCCGAGGCCCTGCGCACCCACCTGTTCGAGGCGTATGTGCCGGCCGCCTACCGAACCGACCCCGGCCGACCGTGCGCATGGACGCCCGAACGCGCGGAGCGGTATCTGATCTTCCTCGCCCGACATGTGCGCGCGCTCGGGACGGCGGACATCGCCTGGTGGTCCCTGGCGCGGGGGCTGCCGCGCGGTGTGCTGACCCTCCTCAAGGGAGTGGCCGTCGGTGTCATGTGGTGGTGCGCGCTGGTGGTGACCTCACTGGCCCTGTGGTGGCTCATCGCGACGGAGGCGCCCCCGGAGCTGCTCGCCGCCGTCGTCGTCGGCGCCTGGTCCGCCGCCGATCCGCTGATGTTCACACCGATGGGGGAGACGCAGCGGCGGGTCATGGCGAACCCCGGCCCCGATCAGATGATCCTGCTGCCGATGGCCCTGCCCACCCTGCTGCTCTGCGCGTTCGCCGTCGTCCTGCTCTCCAGGATCCATGTCAGGGAACGCCCCGCGGCCCGGTTGCGCTGGCGGCCGGACGTCGCCGTGGCCGGTCGCTCCGTGCTCGTCGGCGCCCTGGCCGGCGGCTGCGTCGGCATGGGGCTGGGCGACCTTTCGATGGGGGCCACCTCCGCCTGTGTCGCCCTGGTGATGACGGCGGCGCTGACCGGATGGCGGACGGCACCGGCCGATCTGACGGGGACGGTCTCGCCGCGCCGGGCGCTGGTGGCGGACCGCGACGCCCTGCGCGGGTATGTGCGGCGGATGGTGCTGTTCTACGGAGTGCTGGGAGCGCCCGCGCTCGGCACTCTGGTGGACCTGGTCGACCAACTGACCTCGGTGGACGAGGAGGCCGCGCCCGAACTGTGGGGCGTGGCCTACGCCGCCGGTATCGGCCAGGTCCTGGGTGTGATTCTCGCGCTGGCCGTCGTTCTCCACCGCACCGCGTCCGCGCCGTGGTTCCTCGCCCGTCACTACCACGCCGCGCTCGGCCACCTCCCCCGTGATCTGCTCGCCTTCCTGGAGGACGCCCACCTCCGCGGTGTGCTCCGGCAGGCCGGCGCCGTTTACCAGTTCCGCCATATCGACCTTCAAGAGCAGTTGAGCGGGCGACCGGGCGGCGGACGCGGCGCACCGGTGACGGAGCCGCCGCCGGACGCCGAACCGGCGCCCGCCCGGTCTCCGGACCGGGCGGGCGGGCCGGGGACCGGGCGGTGACGCCCCTTACCCGCCGCCGCGGGGCCGCCGTCCCGGCGGATGACGCGCACTACATCGGGGTGTTCACCGGCAGCCTGCCCTCCCGCACGTCCGCCACGTCGATATCGCGCAGACCGCCGTCGTCCAGCAGCAGCCAGCGGGTGATCCCGATCGACTCCAGGAACGGCACATCGTGGCTGGCCACGATCAGCGCGCCCTCGTAGGCGTCCAGCGCTGCCGTCAGCCTCCGCACGCTCGCCATGTCCAGATTGTTGGTGGGCTCGTCCAACATCAGCAGCTTCGGCGCCGGTTCGGAGAGCAGCAGTGCCGCCAGGGTCGCCCGGAACCGCTCCCCACCGGAGAGCGTCCCGGCCGGCTGGTCGGCCCGCGCGCCCCGGAAGAGGAAGCGCGCGAGCTGTGCCCGGATCCGGTTGTCGGTGGCGTCCGGCGCGAACCGCGCCACATTCGCCGCCACGCTCAACTCGTCGTCGAGCACATCGAGCCGCTGGGGCAGGAAACGGTGCGGCACCTGGGTCTCCGCCTCGCCCGAGACCGGCGCCAGCTCGCCCGCGATCGTGCGCAACAGGGTCGTCTTACCGGCCCCGTTCCGCCCGACGAGCGCGATCCGCTCCGGTCCGCGCACCTCGAACTCGCCCTTCACCTCCGTCCCGTACCGCAGGGTCAGTTCCTTGAGCCGCAGCACACCCCGGCCGGGGTGGACCGTGGTGTACGGCAGCTCGATGCGGATCTCGTCGTCGTCCCGGACGGCCTCCGCCGCCTCGTCCAGCCGCCCCCTGGCCTCGGCGAGCTTCTCGGTGTGCTCGGTACGGAGCCGGCCGGCGGACACCTGGGCCTTGCGCTTGAGCCCGTTGGCGACGATCTTCGGCACCCGCTTCTCGTCCTGCGCCTTCTGTCCGAACTTCTTGCGGCGCGCCAATTTGACGTGTGTTTCGGCCAGTTCGCGCTTCTGGCGCTGGACATCGGCCTCGGCGACCCGCACCATCCGCTCGGCCGCCTCCTGTTCGACGGCGAGCGCCTCCTCGTACGCGGTGAAGTTCCCGCCGTACCAGCGGACCCCGCCGTCGCGCAGATCGGCGATCTGGTCGACCAGCTCCAGCAGTTCACGGTCGTGGCTGACCACGACGAGCACACCTGACCACGACGCGACGGCGTCGTACAGCCGCCGTCGCGCGTACAGATCGAGGTTGTTGGTCGGTTCGTCCAGCAGGAGTACGTCCGGCCGGGCGAGCAGCAGGGCCGCGAGCCGCAGCAGGACGCCCTCGCCGCCGGACACCTCGCCGATGGTGCGATCGAGCCCGATGTGGCCGAGTCCGAGTTGATCGAGGGTGGCGAGCGCCCGCTCCTCGACATCCCAGTCGTCACCGACGGCGGTGAAGTGCTCGACGCTCGGGTCGCCCGCCTCGATGGCGTGCAGCGCGGCGCGCGTCCCGGCGATACCGAGCACCTCGTCCACCCGCAGGCCGGTGTCGAGCACCAGATTCTGCGGCAGATAGCCGACCTCGCCCATGGTCCGGATCGAGCCCTCGGCCGGTGTCAGCTCGCCGGCGACCAGCTTCAACAACGTAGACTTTCCACACCCGTTGAGGCCGATCAGACCGGTCCTTCCCGGTCCTACGGACAGCTGGAAATCGTCGAACACCCCCGTGCCGTCGGGCCAGGCGAAGGTGAGGGAGGCGCACAGGATATGGGTGGAAGCGGTAGACATAAGGGGTCTCCTTGCCGCGTGGAAGGGATCATGGCAACAGGTGGAGACACCGCGGTTCGCACGTCGGGAGCCGAGAGCACATCAGTGGCCGACAGGCCGAAAAGATAGGGTCCCGGTCCGGAAGGACTGCTCGAACGCCGAGGTCGCACGCACTGCGCACACGCCGATAGCGGCGGTGACGCACGGTGTCTCAAAACCTCAGACGAGCAATGTCCTACTCCGATCGGCGACAACAGAACCGTTCTACACAGTAAGAAGGCAGGTGGGCACTGTCAACGAATTAACGGGCATCACCTGCGCAGCAGACACAGGGAGCAGCACGACATGACCGATGGATCGCTTTCGCTGGCCGCCCGGCTCTATCTCCTGACCTGGGACACGGACAAGTCGAAGGCCAACGGCACGTCCCATCCGAACTACCTCGTCCGGGCCGGGGCGCTCACCGAACTCGCCCAGCGCGGGCTGCTCGTCGACGAGGACGGATTGGCGCGGTCCGGCAGTGACACCCGCACCGGTGATCCGGTGCTCGACCGGGTGCTGGAGCTGGTCGAGGAGTCCAAGCCGCGCAAGTGGAAGAGCTGGGTCACCCACCGGTCGACGGTGACGCTGGACGATGTGCGCGACCAGCTCGCCGGCTCCGGTCATCTGGAGATCGGCAGTGGTCTGTTCTCCCGCAAGAAGTACGCGCTGGCCAGGCCCGATGTCGTCAAGGCGCTGCGGTCGGACGCGCGCGAGATCCTGACCGGGACGACCTCCCCGGGCGAGATCTCCGAGCTGGACGCCGCCGTCGTCGCCCTCGCGGCGGGCGCCGAGGTGCGCACCTTCGTCAGCGGCAAGGAGCGCAAGCAGTACAAGGACCGGCTGGTGGCGCTGACGGACCGCAGCGGTGCCACGGCGCCCGCGCTGAAGAAGGTGATCGAGGAGGTACGGATCGCGGTGATCGTGGCGGTCACGACCTCGGCGGCGATCTCGGCGAACGGGAACTGACCCCCCGGCGGTCCCCCGGCTCACCCGCGGCCGAGCCGGGGGACCGCCCCGTACACCCGCCCGCCGCGCCCCCGCTCAGCGGGCGTCGCGCAGCAGCTCCGTCAGATGCTGGTCGAGGTCGAGGAAGAGATGCTCCCGGCCCCAGGGGACGACCCCCTGCGCGCGCTGGAGGAAACGCCGTAGCTCAGTGGTGCGGACGTGCACCACGGCGACACCCTCCGGGGCGTGGAACTCCATCACCGTACGGTCGAAGCCGTACGGCCGGACCCGGACGTCGCCCACCCCGGCCGGCTCGTCGACACCCGCCGCCAGCAGATCGCGCCCGAAGGCCCAGGAGATGTCCGTGCCCTCCAGCGTCGCGGGGGCCGGGAAGTGCATCCGTACGGCGAAAGGGTCATCGCGGTCGTAGCGGAGCGTCGCCGGGACCGACTCCATCCGGGGCGCCGAGGCGACCATCCTGGCCTGTACGGCCTGCTCGATGACGATGGACAAGTCCTGCTCCTTCGTGCCGTTCCGGACGCCTCCCTGATACCGGGAGAGACGGCGAACGGCCCGGTCGAGTGCATTCCGGGGGTGGGTGACATGTGTCACCGCCCGCGGTTTCCTCCGGGCCGGGGTTCGACGCGGGCCCCGACAGAACCCAAGCACCCACGCTCTGGACGGGGTTCCGGCGTGTGGGCTAGCTTCCAGCGCCATGACGTCCATGGGGAAGACGAGACAGACGGTTTCGGTGGGACTGTGCGCTGCGGCGGTGGCCGCGGCGCTCATGGCGCCGGCCCAGGCCGCGCCCACGGCTGTGGCCGGCGACGGGCCGCGGTGGAGCCTCAAGGAGACCGGTGCGGAGGTACGGTTCCGGGGCCTCGCGGCCGTCAACCGGGCGACCGCCTGGGTGGCGGGCTCCCGGGGCACCGTGCTCCGCACCGCCGACGGCGGTCGGAGCTGGCGGAATGTGTCCCCGCCGGGGGCGGAAGGGCTGGAGTTCCGCGATATCGAGGCGTTCGACGGCCGCCGCGCGGTGGTGCTGGCCATCGGAGAGGGAGAGGCATCCCGGATCCTGCGCACCACGGACGGCGGGATCAGTTGGACCGAGTCGTTCCGCAACACCGACCCGCGGGCGTTCTACGACTGCATCACCTTCTTCGACAGCCGCAACGGGCTCGCCATGAGCGATCCGGTGGACGGCAAGTACCGCATCCTCTCCACCCGTGACGCCGGAAAGTCCTGGCGGGTGCTCCCGAGCGCCGGAATGCCCGCCGCGCAGCCGGGCGAGGCGGGCTTCGCGGCCAGCGGCCAGTGTCTGGTCAGCTCCGGCCCCCGGGACGTCTGGTTGGCGACCGGCGGCGGCGCAACCGCGCGCGTCCTGCACTCCGCCGACCGCGGACTGAACTGGACCGCCGCCGAGTCCACCCTCCCGGCCGGGGACCCCGCCCGCGGTGTCTTCGCGCTCGCCTTCCGGGACCGGCGGCACGGGATCGCCGTCGGCGGCGACTACCGGGGCGATCAGCAGTCCCCGCGCGCCGGGGCGGTCAGCAAGGACGGCGGCCGTACCTGGCAGCAGTCGGCGACACCACCGCCCGCCTACCGGTCCGGGGTGACGTGGCTGCCGCACAGTCGGGTCGCCGCGCTCGCGGTGGGGCCGACCGGCACCGACCTGACGGTCGACGGCGGCCGGCACTGGCGGACCGTCGACACCGGCTCGTACGACACCGTCGACTGCGCGCCCGACTTCGGCTGCTGGGCCTCGGGCGAGAAGGGCCGGGTCGCGCGGCTGGAACTCCGGGGGAGCCGGTCGGGGATTCCGGGCGGCGACTACCCGAGCGGTGGCTGACGGAAGGGCGCCAGCGCGGGTACGGTCCGGGTCGCGATGAACTCCGTGATCCGGTAGGCGCAGACACCACCGACCGTGAAGGGGTCGGCCGCCGCGATCTCCTCGATCCGCGCGCGGTCGTCCCCCACGGCCAGGATCACCCCGCCGTCCCGCGGGTTCTTCCGCCCCGACGCGATGAACACCCCCGCGTCGTACCAGCCGTCCAGCCAGGCCAGATGCGCTTCCATCAAGGCGTCGGCGCGCTCCACGGGGGCGGTGTAGGTCAACTCCAGTACGAACATGCGCGCCAGGCTACGGCACCCCGCCGAGGGGACCCGGCTCAGCCCGGGAGCCTGATAACCCCTGGGCGGGGGCGCCGAGAACGGCACCGCAGCCCCCGGGTGGGAACGGATGGGATGGGCTCTCCCGCCTGTGCGGCATCCATGGCATGGCACCCGGTGGCGCCGGGTGCCATGCCATGGCGCGGGATGGCGCGGGATGGCGCAGCGTGGCACCGCATGGCGCTATGTGGCGCCACGTGGTGCCAGGCGTGGCGCATGAGCTCCTGTGGCGCCATGGGTGTACGGCTGGGTGCCAGCACGTTTTCGCAGGTCAGGGGGGTTGTTTGGATATTCGCGACCCAGGGTGGCGCTGTGCGGCTTGCGCATGGCACCACTCTGGTGCCATGATGGCGCTATGGACCTCACGCCGTATATCGAAACCCTCCGCCGCGAACTCGCGGTGGCCGCCGAGGCCGGTGGCCACGAAGCCCGCGAGCTGGCAGCGAGGCTCACCGCTCCCCTGGAGTCGGCGACCCGGCTGGCCATGCTCAATGTGCTCTCCGCCGCGACGGACGAGATCACCCGTGAACTCGCCCCCGGATCGGTCGATGTACGGCTGCGCGGGCTCGACCCCGACTTCGTGGTGACGCTGCCGCCCACTGACGGCGGTGCCCCCGCGGAGCGGGACGCGCCCGTCGAACCGCTTAAGGCCCCGGCCCCGGCCGACGGTGACGAAGGTGGCACCGCCCGCGTCAACCTGCGGCTGCCGGCCCACCTCAAGGCGCGCGCCGAGGAGGCCGCGACCCGCGAGGGCCTGTCGGTCAACGCATGGCTGGTGCGCGCCGTGTCGGCCGCGGTCGACGGCGGTACCCGGCCGCGTGCGACGGACAAGACCCGGACCATCGGACAGAACTTCACGGGCTGGGTGCGCTGACCCGCACTCCCGAACGACGTCACCCACACCCGTCCCACCAGCAGGGACGGCCCACGGACCCATAAGGACGGGACAGCCATGCCTTCTTTCGACACTCCCGAAGCGATCTCGGTCACGGCGCATGTGGAGGCCGGTTCCATCCAGTTCACCGCGGGCGACCGCCGCGACACCGTCGTGGCGGTGCGGCCCCGCGACCCGAAGAAGGATCAGGACGTACGGGCGGTCGACCAGACCGAGGTCAGCTACGCAAGCGGTGTCCTGACCGTGCGGACGCCCAAGCAGCGCTATCTCGTCGGACGCGCCACCGGCACCGTCGATGTGACGGTCGAACTGCCCACGGGCTCGGGCATCAACGTGACCGGCGCCTGGGCCCAGGTGCTCGGTGAAGGGCGGCTCGGCGAGGTCCGCGTGAAGACCTCGTCCGGTGATGTCCGTCTCGACACCACCGGCCCGCTGCACCTGATCGCGTCGCACGGCTCGATTACCGTGGACCGGATCGAGGGACTGGCCGAGATCACCACCAGCTCCGGCAGTCTGCGCGTCGGCCTCGCCGACGGCCCCGCCGTCCTGAAGAACTCGCACGGCACCACGACCGTCGGAGTCGCGACCGGCGAGCTGCGGGTGAGCGGCGCCAACGGCGATATCGACATCGCGCGCGCCGAGGGCTCGGTGATCGCGACCACCGCCCACGGCACCCTGCGCGTCGCGGAAGTGGCCAACGGAACCGTCCAGTTGGAGACCTCCTACGGCGCCATCGAGGTCGGCGTCCGGGAGGGCACGGCCGCCTGGCTCGACGTCAGCTCGGGCTCCGGCCAGGTGCGGAACACGCTCGCCGCCTCCGAGGGTCCGGAGGAGATCGAGGACACCGTCAAGGTCCGGGCCCGCACCCGCCACGGCAACATCGACATCCGCCGCGCCAGGGTCTGACCCCGGAAGAGCCTGCCTCGCCCCACTCTCCCCCCCCAGCCACTTCAGCCTTCGAACGGGAGGGCTCCATGCCTTCATCTGTCATGCCCACGTCCAGGCGGGACGGTCACCCGTCACCCGCCGCCGTCTCCACCGTCGGACTGCGTAAGTCCTACGGCGACAAGACCGTCCTCGACGGCATCGACCTGAACATCCCGGCCGGGTCCGTCTTCGCGCTGCTCGGCCCGAACGGCGCCGGCAAGACCACCGCCGTCAAGATCCTCTCCACCCTCATCACCGCCGACGCCGGGCAGGCCCAGGTCGCGGGCCACGACATCACCACTTCACCGCACGGGGTACGTGCCGCGATCGGCGTCACCGGTCAGTTCTCCGCCGTCGACGGTCTGATCACCGGCGAGGAGAACATGCTCCTCATGGCCGACCTGCACCACCTGACGAAGCGCGAGGGACGCCGGGTCGCCGCCGAACTCCTGGACCGGTTCGACCTCACCGCGGCCGCGAAGAAGCCGGCCTCCACCTACTCGGGCGGCATGAAGCGCCGCCTCGACCTCGCCATGACCCTGGTCGGCAACCCGCGGATCATCTTCCTCGACGAGCCCACCACCGGCCTCGACCCCCGCAGCCGCCACGACATGTGGCAGATCATCCGCGAGCTGGTCTCCGACGGGGTGACCGTCTTCCTCACCACCCAGTACCTGGAAGAGGCCGATGAACTCGCCGACCGCATCGCCGTGCTCAACGACGGCAAAATCGCCGCCGAAGGCACCGCCGGCGAGCTGAAACGACTCATCCCCGGCGGGCACGTCCGGCTCCGCTTCACCGACCCGGCCGCCTACCGGTCCGCCGTCTCCGCCCTGCCCGCCACCACCCGCGACGACGAGGCACTGGCGCTCCAACTCCCCAGCGACGGCAGCCAGCGCGAGCTGCGGTCCATCCTCGACCGGTTGAAATCCGCCGGCATCGAGGCGGACGAACTGACCGTGCACACACCCGACCTCGACGATGTGTTCTTCGCCCTCACCACCGGCGCCGTCCCCCACCAGCCCAAGGAGAACCTTCGATGAGCGCCCTCGCCCTCGCCGTACGCGACTCGAACACCATGCTGCGCCGCAACCTCCTGCACGCACGGCGCTACCCGTCCCTGACGCTGAACCTGCTGCTCTCACCGGTCATCCTGCTGCTGCTCTTCGTCTACATCTTCGGAGATGTGATGAGTGCCGGCATCGGCGGTGGCGGCGCGGACCGTTCCGACTACATCGCCTACATCGTCCCGGGCATCCTGCTGCTGACCATCGGCAGCACCACGATCGGGACCGCGGTTTCCGTCTCCAACGATATGACCGAGGGCATCATCGCCCGCTTCCGCACCATGGCCATCCACCGCAGTTCGGTGCTGGTCGGGCACGTCGTCGGCAGCGTGCTCCAGTGTGTGATGAGCGTGGTCCTCGTCGGTGCCGTCGGCGTGGCGATCGGCTTCCGCGCCACGGACACCACCGCTCTGGAATGGGTGCTGGCCCTGGGGCTGTTGACGCTCGTCGCCCTGGCGCTCACCTGGATCGCGGTCGGCATGGGCCTGATCAGCCCGAACGCCGAGGCGGCAAGCAACAACGCGCTGCCGCTGATGGTTCTGCCGCTCATCTCCAGCGCCTTCATCCCGGTCGACACCATGCCCGGCTGGTTCCAGCCGATCGCCGAGTACCAGCCGTTCACCCCGGCCATTGAGACGCTGCGTGGACTGCTGCTCGGCAGCGAGATCGGCCACAACGGATGGCTCGCCACCGGGTGGTGCGTGGGTCTCGCGGTACTCGGCTACTTCTGGTCGACCTCGAAGTTCAACCACGACGCGAAATGAGCCGGGCGGGCTGCCTTCCGCAGCCCACCCCGTACGACCCGACGCCGGGCCCCACGGTCGCACTCGCGGCCACGGGACCCGGCGCCGTCATGTCACCAGGTCGTATCCCCGGGGCATGTCCCTGGGGCATGTCACCGAGTCATATCACCGGGACCTGGCATGGGTCAGTACTCGTCCCGCTGTGACGCCTCGGGCGCGGGCGCCTCGGGCGCCGTGCGGAGGGCGCCAGCCGCGGGCACCGGCGGCTTGCCGCAGAACGCCGGTTCGAGCGTCTCGCCGAGCGCGGTGTTGGCCGAGCCGCGGTTCGAGGTGTTGGCCAGGGCGGAGAGGGTGCGCTTGCCGTCGCGGGTGGCGAAGGCATAGGTGTAGAAGCCCTGGACGGTGCCGGTGTGACCGTAGACCGAGAGGCCGCAGGACAGGTCGTAGCGGCGCAGACCGAGTCCGTAGAAGCGGGTATTCGCGGCGTTCACCGGGGTCATGGTGAGCATCTCGTCCAGCATGGCGGGCCGCAGTATCCGGCCCCGGACCAGTCCGGACATAAAGGTGTTCAGATCGGCGGTGGTCGAGATCATCGCGCCGGCCGACTGGGCCCAGGAGAGCGTCTGCTCGGTGGAGTCGACCAACGGGAGGCTGCTCTGGTCCTCGTGGAGGTAGCCCCGTACGTGCAGCCCGGGAATCTGCGTACCGGGGTGCACATAGAAGGTGTTCCGCAGGCGCAGCGGCTTGATGATGCGGCGCTCGTACGCCTTGGCTACCGGACGTCCGGTGACCTTCTCGATGAGCATTCCGGCCACGGCGAAGTTGGCGTTCGAGTACTGGTACGCGACACCCGGCTGGCCCGTCCTCGGCTCCGCGAGCGAGAGGTCCACCAGCTCCTGGTACGAGAACACGCGGTTGCGCACGGCCTCGAACCCGGGAACGGTGTTGGCGAACATGGCGTTGGTGTAGTCCGCCAACCCGCTCCGGTGGGTCAGCAGATGACGCACGGTGATCCGCTCGTCGGGCAGCAGACCAGGCAGGTACTGGACCACCGGGGCGTCCAGGCTCACCCGGCCCTCGCCCACCAACTGGAGCAGGACGACGGCCGAGAACGTCTTGGTGACACTGCCTATGCGGAAGCGGGCCTGCGGGTCCATCGCCGCGCCCGTGACCTTGTCCCGTACGCCCAACGCCTCCGTCCGGACGCCGTCGGGACCGGAGACCCGGACCATGGCGCCCGGCGCTCCGGTGGTGAGGGTCTTCCGCAGGGCCGCGAGAACACCTTCCATATCGGGCGCGGTCTGCGCCGCCCGCACCACCGGGGTGGGGGCGGAAGGCGCGGCGTGGGCGGTCGCGGCCGGTACGACACCGGCGACCACCGCGAGGACGGTGGTACTCAGGGCAAGGCGACGTCTCAAGGTCAGGAGCACGTATTCCTCAACTCGTTCTGTGCGTAACGGGTGATGCCTGTGAGGCGGCCGGGGGCCACCTCATGCAGGAACATCATGCCGGGTTGGTGCTGGGACGGAGGCAACCGACGCGGCGAACAAGATGACATGGTCCCCGGCCGACACGCGTCCGCCCCGGAGTTCACTGAACTCCGGGGCGGACGCGTATTGCTAGGGGACGTGGCCCACGAACCGGTCGGGCCGGGTGTCCTGAGGGCCAGTTGTTCAGAACAGCAGGCTCTGGGACAGCGCGGGTCCTAGAACAGCAGGTTGTACCTCTTCCAGCCCGTGGCGACCTTCACGGGCGCCGCGTACTTCGCCGAGACGCCCGTGCCCTTGTAGTACCAGATGGCACCGGCGGCGTCCCGTGCCACCAGGTCCGCCTTGCCGTCCGAGTTCAGATCGCCCGGTGCCAGCACGGAGTTGTACTTCTGCCAGCCGGCGCCGGCCTGCACCGGCCTGTCGAACGGCTTCGCCGCCACGCCCGTGCCCCGGTAGAGCCACAGCTTGCCCGCCGTGTCCCGGGCCAGCAGGTCGGCCTTGTTGTCGCCGGTCACATCGGTCCCGCCGATCAGCGAGTTGTAGATGCTCCAGCCACCGCCGATCTTCACCCTGGTGCCGAAGGGCGCCGTGGCCTTACCCGTGCCGGGGTAGAGCCACATCGTGCCCCTCGTGTCCCGGGCCAGCAGGTCGGCCTTGTTGTCGCCGGTCAGATCCGACGCACCGGTCAGCGAGTTGAAGGCGTTCCAGCCGCCGCCGACCTTCAGCCGGTCCTTGTAGATGCCGCCGTCACCGGCCATCCGGTAGAACCACAGCACCCCGCTCTTGTCCCGGGCCACCGCGCCCGGACCGGTGCTCTGCACGGTCACCGGACCCAGCCGGGTCAGTGCCGAGTACTGGTTCCAGTTGAGGCTGTAGCCGATCGATCCGAACTCGGTGAGCGGCTTCGAGCCCTTGCCCGTGCCCCGGTAGTCGATCAGGTCGCCGTCGGCGGTGCGGCCCACCACCCGGAAGCGCTCGGTCACCGGGATGGAACTGCTGATCCCGAAGTTCGACGCCTTCTCCGGATTGCCCGTGCCGTAGTTGTACACCTCGTAGACGGCGGTGTTCCGCAGCCGCCACGCGGGCGCCGTCGACCTGGCCTTCAGCAGGTAGGTGACGGTGTAGTCGCCGGGCTTCTCGATATCGCAGTAGACCTCGCCGCCGTAGCCGATCTCACCGGTCACGTGGCCGCACTCGGCACCGGCCGCACCGGCCGCGTCGACACCGTCGACCCTGACCTTCAGCTCTCCCTCGTCCCAGTCCCGGAAGCCCGGCGCCTCGGTCAGGCTGAGCTGAAGCTTCCCCTTGTCGACCGCGTGCAGCCGCACGGTGTGCCGAACCGAGCCGCCGGCCGGCAGTGTCGCGGTCGACAGGGCCATGGTGTTCTGAGCGACATGTGCCTTGGTCTTCGCCGTGACCGTCGCGTGCGCGCGGCGCGGACCGATCTCCTTCGAGCCCGCGGTCTGCGCCTCCTTGATGCCCGCGTCGACGCTCGACCCACGCGGCACATAGACGAGGCTGTAGTAGGCCGTCGTGCCGTTCGCCGCGCTGCTCGTCGCCGTGACCTCGGGCCCCGGGCTGCCCCAGCCCTTCACCTTGCACAGATACACGCCGACGATGCCGATCTTCGGCCCGCAGTCGTCCGTCGGGTTCACCTTCAGCCCGGCCGGCACTCCGCCGCTGGACCACTTCGCGTCCGTGAGCGGCTTCTTGCTCAGCGCGTAGACGTATGTGCCGTCCCCCTCGCCGCTCTGCTGCCCCCCGGTGGACGGCGGCGACAGCTCGACCCGGCCCTCGCCCGGCATCAGGACCTTGTCCTCGACCGGATCGAAGGAGAACGTCGGATCCCCGGCCGCCACGGCCGTCCCCGACCCCACGACCCCACCGGTGGCGAGGAGCGCCGCCGTGATTCCGGCACCCAAAAGTCTTCGCAAAACTACCCCCATCAATCAACTGATCGGCGGACGCTAACACGCCGCGCTGACAGTCGACACGGCCAGGGCCCCCCGGCCGCGGCTGGCCAGTGTCCGTCAGTCCGTGGTGGAGTCGTACGTCCCACCGAGCCGGCGAATCTCCTCCAGCGGGTACGGGGTCTGCCTGCTCCGGCGCTGGAACTCGCGGTTGAAGTCGGACACCACCGCGGCGACCGGTGCGTGCCGAGCGAGCAACGCCGCGGCCCCCTGGGGGATTCCGGTGGGGCGCTCGCCCTCCGCGAAGGCGCGCACCAGCGCGTGGCGGGCCTCCCGGTCCGCCGACTGGTGCCCGTAGACGGCCGCGACCAGCCAATTCACCAGATACGCGGCGGTATAGGCGCGGTCGTAGATCTGATGCCGGTCGAAGAAGTCGGCCTCGTCCTGAGACAGTGCGAAGCCGGAGGACAGGGCGAGGCCGTAGTCCGCGAAGTAGAGGCGCCGGCCGTCGGTCAGGATGTTCTCGAAGTGTGTGTCGAGGTGCAGGAGCCCGTGGCCGTTCATGAAGGAGATGCCGGAGGCCAGTTCCCTCTCCACCATGGCGCAGGCCAGGTCAGTGGCCTCGCCGCCCGCTTCGATCCGGGTGCCCAGCCACTGGTGCAGGTTCTGCGGGAGGTACTCCAGGAACAGCGCGATGCTCGCCGATGACTGCTCAAGGCCCCGGATCCGGTTGCGCATCTGTGATCCGCCGCCCCAGTAGGCGACGGCCCGTTCGACGTCGGCCAACTCTTCGGGCAGGGGAGTCGAGTCCGGCAGTACCCGCCAGTGGTACATCAGCGGGAAGCCCTCGTGCTCCGCCGCGAGCACCCAGTTCGTCGTCATGGTGTGCACGGCGAGCTCTCGCCAGGCCCCGAAGCCCGGCCCGCCGATGGCGCCGACGCCGTAATGGCTGACGACGGGCAGATCGAACAGGTTCGCCGTGGACCGGAGGTGCTCGGGGCGCCTCTCCAGGTCGGTCAGGGGCACCCGCTTCACGAAGACCGGAGTTCCGGCGACCTCCAGCAGGGCCGACTTCCCGCCGATGCCGTGTCCGATCGGGACGGCCGTGTCCACCAGCTCGCGCAGGGCGTGATCACTGCACAGGGCCAGGGAGGTGGAGACGGCGCCATGCGCGGTCAGCCGCGCACCGCGCGACATGTCAGGGCACTGCACTGCGGACTCCACCGGGGTGCCGACCTCGAATCTGCAAGGGCCGCGCACTCCCCCCGCCGGGCGCGACGATGTGTGGCTCTGCGATCCGGCCTCCGGAACGGGCGGAGCGTCCGGTGTTCCCTGGGTGACGACAGGCCCGAGTGCCAGCCGCCGACCGCGATCCACCACACCCTATGTGCGGGTCGGCGATGGCGACAGGACCTAGTCTCCCCGTGTGACGATCATCGAAGTGCCCGCCGACTGGCCCGCCGACGAATCGGCGGCCCGCGCCGTCCAGGACGCGCTGCGGGCCCGGGTGGTTCTGGACGAGCCCGGGCCGGCGCCCGGAGCGGGGCGGGTGACGGGCGTCGACGTGGCCTATGACGACGAGCACGATGTCGTCGCCGCCGCGGCCGTCGTGCTCGACGCCCGGACCCTCGACGTCGTGGCCGAGGCCACCGCGATCGGCCGGGTCGCCTTCCCGTACGTCCCCGGCCTGCTGGCCTTCCGGGAGATCCCGGCCGTGCTCGCCGCGCTGGAGTCCCTCACCGTCGATCCCGGCCTCGTCGTCTGCGACGGCTACGGCCGCGCGCACCCCCGCCGCCTCGGACTCGCCAGCCACCTCGGTGTGCTGACCGGACTGCCGGTCATCGGGGTCGCCAAGAATCCCTTCCTCTTCTCGCACGGTGACCTCGGTCCGCGCCGGGGCGAGTCCGCCGCGCTCCGCGCCGACGACGGCGATGAGGTCGGCCGGGCGCTGCGCACCCAGGAGGGCGTGAAGCCGGTGTACGTCTCGGTCGGTCACCGCGTCACCCTCGACAACGCCTGCGCCCACACCCTCGCCCTGACGCCCCACTACCGGCTCCCCGAGACCACCCGCCGCGCCGACCGGCTCTGCCGCACGGCGCTCGCGGCGGTCGCCGGCCGCTGACCGGCGAGAGGTGGGGTCCGTGAATATCGGGATGCGGGCCGCTCGGTACGGCGCATACAGTCGCCGCCGTGGAACCGCTCAGTGAGAAACAGATCCGCTCGTCCTTCGTGAACTGCACCAAGGGCGAGGCGACGCGGCTTCGGCTGCCGCTCGACTTCGCCGACCTGCCCTGGGAGGACCTGGACTTCCTGGGGTGGGTGGATCCGGGAGCGCCGCTGCGGGCACATCTCGTGCTGCCCCGGGCGGCGGGCCCGCTCGGGATCTCCCTGCGGGTGCCCGCCGTGAACCGCACCAGCGCGGTGAAGTCCAGCCTCTGCCAGATCTGTCTGACGGGGCACGCCTCCTCCGGAGTCACCCTGCTCGCCGCCCCCTTGGCGGGCGCCCGGGGCCGGGAGGGCAACACCGTCGGTGTCTATCTCTGCGCGGACCTCGGCTGTTCCCTCTATCTGCGGGGTAAGCGGCAGCCGGTGCTGCGCACTGGGCAGTACAAGGAGTCGCTGACGTTGGACGAGCGCGTCGCGCGCATGTCCGGCAATCTGGACGCCTTCGTGGCCAAGGTCACCGCGGGTTGAGCCCGGAGACCCAGGTGCTGTCCGGGACGGTCGCGCGCCGGGGGCCCAGGGGCCCGGGATCCTCGGGATTCTTCAGGGGCTACCGTCGCGCGGCCACCCGGAAGCGGATGCCCGCCTCCTGGAGCCGTGCCAGCAGCGCGTCCCCCATCGCGACCACCGACGTCACCTGACCGGAGGTCTCCGGCAGTGCGTCGAACGCCAAGCACATCGCCGACTCGGCGAGGATCTTCGCCGTCTCGTCGTAGCCCGGATCCCCGCCCGACACCTCCGTGTACACCGTCCGGCCGCCGCCCTCGCCCACGAACCGCGACGAGAACCAGCTCCGCGCCCGGCGCGCCTCATCGGGCCCCTCGCCCGGTTTGCGCAGCTCCGAGAACCAGCGGCGGGCGGCCGGCACCTGGGCCAGCCCCAACAGCGCGCCCACGGCCGCCGCCCCGCCGAGCGCCATCGGCAGCGTCCGGACCGCCGCGTAGTGCCGGTAGCGGAAGTCCGGTCCGTACCGGGGCAGCGCCCGCGCCGACTTGGCGACGATCCGCGCGTCGAGCAGCGGCAGCGGCAGGGCCCAGGAGTCCGTCTCCCGGCTGTACCGCGGCCCGCCGATCGGCGACCGGGCCCGCCGACCCACCAGCCGTGGTTCATGCAGCCCGCGCTCGCGTGCCGCCCGCAGGGACTGCCGCCCCCGGCCCATCACATTCAGCGCGGAGGCGAAGGTACCGCCCGAAAAGGTGCCGTTAGAGCTGACGAATCCGTCCACGTCGATCGGCACCCCCTCGGGGAGCTGCCGGACGGTGAAGTAGACGCCCAGATCGTGCGGTACGCAGTCATAGCCGCAGGCGTGCACCAGCCGCGCCCCGGTCTCGCGGGCCCGCGCGTCATGGCGTACGTACGTCAGGTCCACGAACTCCTGCTCGCCGGTGAGATCGACATAGTCGGTCCCGGCCTCGGCGCAGGCGGCGACCAGTGGTTCCCCGTACCAGAGATAGGGGCCGACGGTGGTGGCCACCACGGCGGTGGATCCGGCGAGCGCGCGCAGCGCCTCCGGATCGTCGGCCGACGCCTCGATCAGCGGGAGTTCCACCAGGTCGGGCCGGCCGGGTAGGTCGGCGACCAGGCGCTCCCGGAGCCGTTCCAGCTTCGCCCGGCTGCGGCCGGCGACGGCCCAGCGGCAGCCGTCGGGCGCGTGGGCCGCGAAGTACCGGGCGGTGAGCGCCCCGACGAAGCCCGTCGCCCCGAAGAGCACGATGTCGTACGGGCGCTCAGCGCGACCGGTCCCGTCCTGCCTGTCCACTGGTCCTCCGCCGCCTCGCCACGATCCACTCCGTGATCTCGTGGTTTCGTGGTTTCGTGGTGTGGACCCTAGCGCGCCCGGCCGCCAGGAAGAAGACATGTTCCCGTCGGTAACGCGATGGTCGCGCGGCTGGGGGCGCACGCGGATACGGCCGGCCCAGCGGTCCGGTGAATCCCGGTGACCGCTCGCGGGAAACCCTTGTGCGCGGTGGAACACGTTCTTACCATCGCTGGTGTTACATCAGTTGTGTCATACAAAGGCTGGGGACTCGATGACGGCTACCTCGACGGCGGCGACGACACGGAACGGCCCGCTCACGGGGGTGCGCGTGGTCGAGCTGGCGGGCATCGGGCCCGGCCCGTTCGCCGCCATGACCCTGGCCGACCTCGGCGCTGACGTCGTACGGATCGACCGGCCGGGCGGCGCCGGACTCGCCATCGACCCCGCTTACGACCTCACCAACCGCAACAAGCGCTCCGTGCTCATCGACCTCAAGGCGCCCGACGGACCCGCCCGGGTGCTCGACCTGGTCGAGCGCGCCGACATCCTGATCGAGGGGTACCGCCCCGGTGTCGCGGAGCGGATCGGGGTGGGACCGGATGTCTGTCTGGCCCGCAACCCCCGGCTGGTGTACGGGCGGATGACGGGCTGGGGCCAGCAGGGGCCGCTCGCCGACCGCGCCGGGCACGACGTCGGGTATCTGGCAGTCACCGGCACCCTCGGCATGATCGGCAAGCCCGATGAGCCGCCCACCGTCCCCGCCAACCTCGTCGGTGACTATGCGGGCGGCTCGCTCTATCTGGTCATCGGAGTCCTCGCCGCCCTCCAGCACGCCCGGAGCGAGGGCGGCGCGGGTCAGGTGGTGGACGCGGCCATCGTGGACGGCGCGGCCCATCTCGCCACGATGATCCACGGCATGATGGCCGCCGGCGGCTGGCAGGACCGGCGCGGCGCCAATCTCCTCGACGGTGGCTGCCCCTTCTACGGCTGCTACGAGACCTCCGACGGCGAGTACATGGCCGTCGGAGCGCTGGAGCAGCGGTTCTACGACGAGTTCACCGAGCTGCTCGGGTTCGGTGACGAGGCGCCCGCGCGCAAGGAGTTCGACCGCTGGGACGAGCTGCGCGCCGCCGTGGCGGCCCGTTTCCTGACCCGTACCCGAGCGGAGTGGACCGCCGTCTTCGACGGTTCGGACGCCTGTGTGGCGCCCGTTCTCTCGCTCCGCGAGGCGCCGGCGCATCCCCATCTCGCGGCCCGTGCCACCTTCGTCGATCACGGCGGCATCACCCAGCCGGCGCCCGCGCCCCGGTTCTCGGCGACGCCCGGAGCGGTCCGCACCGGTCCGGCGATGCCCGGCGCGGACACCGCCGCCGTGGCGCGCGACTGGGCGGTGCCCGGACTGACCGGCGACGGCGCATGACGTCCCGTACGGCCGGCGCCTGACCCCTGGCACTCCCGGCCCGTACCCCCCCCGGCCCGTACCCCCTGGTTCCGTACCCTCGACACCCTCGGAAGGCCGTCGCCTTGAGCACCGAAGCGTATGTGTACGACGCGATCCGCACCCCGCGCGGACGCGGCAAGGCCAACGGTGCCCTGCACGGCACCAAGCCGATCGATCTCGTCGTCGGGCTGATCCACGAGATCCGGGCCCGCTTCCCCGGCCTCGACCCGGCCGCCGTGGACGATATCGTCCTCGGCGTCGTCGGCCCGGTCGGCGATCAGGGCTCCGACATCGCCCGGATCGCCGCCATCGCGGCCGGGCTGCCGGACAGCGTCGCCGGCGTCCAGGAGAACCGCTTCTGCGCCTCCGGTCTGGAAGCCGTCAACATGGCGGCGATGAAGGTCCGTTCCGGCTGGGAGGACCTGGTGCTGGCCGGGGGCGTGGAGTCGATGTCACGGGTGCCGATGGCCTCCGACGGCGGCGCCTGGTTCGCCGACCCGATGACCAACTTCTCCGTCGGCTTCGTCCCCCAGGGCATCGGCGCCGACCTCATCGCCACCATCGAGGGCTTCACCCGGCGCGATGTGGACGAGTACGCGGCGCTCTCCCAGGAACGCGCCGCCGCCGCGTGGAAGGACGGCCGCTTCACCCGCTCCGTCGTCCCCGTCCGCGACCGCAACGGCCTGACCGTCCTCGACCACGACGAACACCTGCGCCCCGGCACCACCGCCGACTCCCTCGCCGCCCTCAAACCGTCCTTCGCGGGCATCGGCGACCTGGGCGGCTTCGACGCGGTGGCCCTCCAGAAGTACCACTGGATCGAGGCGATCGACCACGTCCACCACGCGGGCAACTCCTCCGGCATCGTGGACGGCGCCGCACTCGTCGCCGTCGGCTCGCGGGAGATCGGCGAGCGGTACGGACTCACCCCGCGCGCCCGGATCGTCTCCGCCGCCGTCTCCGGCTCCGAGCCGACCATCATGCTCACCGGCCCCGCGCCCGCCACCCGCAAGGCGCTGGCCAAGGCCGGACTGACGATCGGCGATATCGACCTCATCGAGATCAACGAGGCGTTCGCGGGCGTCGTCCTGCGCTTCGCCCGCGATCTGGACGTCCCGCTGGACCGGATCAATGTCAACGGCGGGGCCATTGCCCTGGGACACCCGCTCGGTGCGACCGGCGCGATGATCCTGGGCACCCTCATCGACGAACTGGAGCGCCGGGACGAGCGGTACGGACTCGCCACGCTCTGCGTCGGCGGCGGCATGGGGATCGCGACGGTGATCGAACGTGTCTGAAGCGTGTCGCGAAAGTCCCGCCGCCACCACCTCCCTGGAGACCACACGATGACCGAGCGCGCCACGATCCGCTGGGAACAGGACGACACCGGCGTCGTCACCCTCGTCCTCGACGACCCCGAGCAGTCCGCCAACACCATGAACCAGGGGTTCCGCGACTCCCTCGCCGCCGTCGCCGACCGGGCCGAGGTCGAACGGGACACCATCCGGGGCATCGTCATCACCTCCGCCAAGAAGACGTTCTTCGCCGGCGGCGACCTGAAGGACTTGATCAGGCTCCGCCCCGAGCACGCCCAGCGGGCGTTCGACGCCGGGATGGAGATCAAGCGGGCGCTGCGCCGGATCGAGACGCTCGGTAGGCCCGTCGTGGCCGCGATCAACGGAACCGCGCTCGGTGGTGGGTACGAGATCGCCCTCGCCTGCCACCACCGGATCGCCCTCGACACCCCCGGTTCCAGGATCGGACTGCCCGAGGTCACCCTCGGGCTGCTGCCCGCCGGCGGCGGGGTGACCCGCACCGTACGGCTGCTCGGCATCGCCGACGCGCTGCTCAAGGTGCTGCTCCAGGGCGCTCAGTACAGCCCCGCCCGCGCCCTGGAGAACGGGCTGATCCACGAGGTGGCCGCCACCACCGAGGAGATGCTCGACCGGGCGCGCGCCTATATCGACGCGCACCCCGAGTCCCGGCAGCCGTGGGACGTCCCCGGCTACAAGATCCCCGGTGGCACCCCGGCGAGCCCCCGGTTCGCCGCCAACCTGCCCGCCTTCCCGGCCAACCTGCGGAAGCAGACCGGGGGTGCGCCCTACCCCGCCCCGCGCAACATCCTCGCGGCGGCCGTCGAGGGCTCCCAGGTCGACTTCGAGACCGCCCAGACCATCGAGGCCCGGTACTTCACCGAACTGGTCACCGGACAGACCGCCAAGAACATGATCCAGGCGTTCTTCTTCGACCTCCAGGCGGTGAACTCGGGCGCCAGCCGGCCCCCGGGCGTCGAGCGGCGTCCCGTCCGCAAGGTCGCCGTCCTCGGCGCCGGGATGATGGGCGCGGGCATCGCGTACTCCTGCGCCCGTGCCGGTATCGACGTCGTCCTCAAGGACGTGTCCGGCGACGCGGCGCTCCGCGGGCGTGCGTACTCCGAGAAACTGCTGGCCAAGGCGGTCGCCAGGGGCCGTATGACGGAAGCGGCCGGCGCCGCGGTGCTGGCGCGGGTCACGGCCACCGCCGACCCCGCGGACCTCGCGGGCTGTGACGCGGTGATCGAAGCGGTCTTCGAGGACACCACCCTCAAACAGAAGGTGTTCCAGGAGATCCAGGGCATCGTGACACCGGACGCACTGCTCTGCTCCAACACCTCCACCTTGCCGATCACCCTGCTCGCCGAGGGTGTCCAGCGGCCCGCCGACTTCGTCGGGCTGCACTTCTTCTCGCCCGTCGACAAGATGCCGCTGGTCGAGATCGTCAGGGGGGAACGCACTGGCGACGAGGCCCTCGCCCGCGCCTTCGATCTGGTGCGGCAGATCAACAAGACGCCGATCGTGGTGAACGACTCGCGCGGTTTCTTCACCTCCCGTGTCATCGGACGGTTCATCAACGAGGGTGTCGCGATGGTCGGCGAGGGCGTCGACCCGGCTTCGGTGGAACAGGCCGCGGCCCAGGCCGGCTACCCGGCCAAGGTGCTCTCCCTGATGGACGAGCTGACGCTCACCCTGCCGCGCCGGATCCGCGACGAGACCCGGCGCGCGGTCGAGGCGGCCGGCGGGAGCTGGACCGAGCACCCCGCCGACGCCGTCATCGACCGGATGGTGGACGAGTTCGGGCGCCCGGGGCGCAGTGGGGGAGCGGGCTTCTACGAGTACGGGGAGGACGGCTCCAGGACCGGTCTCTGGCCGGGGCTGCGGGAGCACTTCACCCGGGCGGACGTCGATGTGCCGTTCACCGACATGCGTGAGCGGATGCTGTTCTCCGAGGCCCTGGACAGTGTGCGCTGTCTGGAGGAGAACGTCCTGACGTCGGTCGCCGACGCCAACATCGGCTCGATCATGGGCATCGGTTTCCCCGCCTGGACCGGCGGAGTGCTCCAGTACATCAACGGGTACGAGGGCGGGCTGCCGGGCTTCGTCGCGCGCGCCCGTGAGTTGGCGGAGCGGTACGGGGAGCGGTTCGAGCCCCCGGCGTCGCTGGTGGCGAAGGCCGAGAGGGGGGAGTGGGAGCGGTTCGGCGACGCCTCGGCGTGAGCCCGGTCCGGCTCGGTCGGGGTCCGGACCGGTCCCGGGCCCCATCGGCTCCGGTCCGGACCGGTTCGCCGGTCCCGCTCCGCGCCTCGTGCTGGATCACGTGATGCCCCGTGCTGGATCACGTAATACGGAACCGCCTTTCGGCGTCGGACAGTCACTGGTGACGCACCGCACCGACAACGCGACCCCCTCCGGTGGGACCGTCGCGGCTGCCGGAGCGTGTGGCCGGGCCGTACCAGCGGTCCGGAGCGTCCCTTCCCGTCGTCTGTCCGAAAGGCTGACTCTGTGAAAGCGACCAGCACCGTTCGTCCCCGTTCCGTCCGCACCGTGCTCGTGGTGTGCGCCGCCCTGACCGTGGCCGCGAGTACGACGCAGGCGTTCGCCGCCCCCTCGCCCGCGGCCGGCAGGGGGGTCACCTGGACCAGTTCGATGGTGACCCCGTCCGACGCCTCCATACTCGGCACCACCCGGCTCGACGCCCACACCACCTGGGCGTCGGGTATGCGTCTCGTCCGCGAGAGCGGCCGCTGGCACTTCGCCCCGACGGTCTGGGAGCGGGACGAGCGGAAGGGCACCGGCTGGAAGCAGTTGGCCACCGCGCCCGCGGCGGAGGCCGCGGACATCCGCTTCAACGACATCGACGCGTCATCACCGCGCTCCGCGCTGGTGGTCGGCGACCAGCCCGAGCGCGTCTCCGGCATCGTCACCCAGAGCTGGGACGGCGACGCGTGGACGAGCGCGCTGGCGCCCGTCCCGGCCGGTAGTGTCGGCGGGGGATTCCTCAGCGTCGACGCGCGGACCGCGCGTGACGCGTGGGCGGCCGGCTGGTTCCAGGTCCCCGTCAGCGCGAACGACACCCGTCATGTGGGGCAGCTCCAGCACTGGGACGGCACCCGGTGGACCCAGGCCGACCTGCCGGACGTGGGGGAGGGGCCGACGGGCGGCTGGACGCTGGCGAGCGTCGCCGTACGGGACCGCGACGACGTGTGGGCCGTCGGCGGCACCTTCAGTTCAGCGGGGGCCAAGCCGGTGCTGCTCCACTTCGATGGTGTCCGCTGGACCAAGGCCACCGCGCCCGATCTCGGTGATGTACGGGCCAGGTTGAACGGTGTCGCGGCCGGTCCTGACGGCGCGGTCTGGGCGGTCGGGGAGACCGTCGGGGCCGACCGGGTGTCCCGGGGACTGGTGTTGCGCTACGACGGGACCACCTGGTCCCGGGTGCCGCTGCCGGAGGGCACCGGGCCGCTCCAGTCGGTGGCCGTCAGCGGCGCTGCCCCGGTGGTCCTGGTCCGGGAGAACGAGGGTGCGGCACCCGCGGTCCTGCGGCGCACCGGAGGCACCTGGACATCGCTGGGTATGCCCACGGGCGGCGGTGGGGTGACGGACGTGTGGGACATCTCCGCGTACGGCCGGACCGTCGATGTCACCGCCTGGCTCCCGCGCGGTGCCAACGACCTGGTGGGGGCCGGGATGGTGCTGACCGCGCGGCGCTGAGCCGGGTCCGTGCGACCGCCACCCACCGGTGCGGTCGCGTGGACCGGGTGCTGACCGCCCGCTGACCGGTCACCTGTCGGTGTCGGCCGCCCCGGGACCCTTCCGTTCCGGGGCGGCCGACCCGGACTCCGTCGCCCGTGCCGCACCGTCCGCGGCCCCCGGCGCGTCTGCCTCCGCCGTCGTTCGTGGGGCCGTCTCCGTCGAATCCTCCGTGCCGAACGCGGCCCGCAGCTCCTCCTTCAGTGACCGCTGAAAGGTGGTGACCAGGGCCTGCACCACCATCGGCTGCATCTGTGCGGAGAGCGACCTCAGCGCCGCCACCTCGTCCGGATCCGGCTCCCGCTCCCGGTGGGGGTGCCACACCTCGTCACGGAAGAGTCGGGTGAGTTCGTGCGCCGCCGAGCGGGTGTGTGCCACCAGCACCGCGCGGGCGGCCAGGATCGTCTCGTACGCGATCGGCATGTCCAGCAACTGCATGCCCAGCCGCAACAGACCGGGGTCGGTCCGGAAGCTCCCGGGAGTCTCCGCGCGCCGCAGGGCGCCCATCGCCGTGAGCCGGTCGATGTCCGCCTCGTCCAAGGCCCGGCCCGCCCGGCGCGCCAACTCACCACGGGTCGTCTCCTCGGACGAGCCCGGGGCCCAGGAGGCGACGAGGGCCCGGTGGAGCGCGAGATCATGGGCGGTCAGATCGTCGGGCAGCCCGTCCAGATAGCGTTCGATCGCGGCGAGCGTCATGCCCTGGTGCTGAAGGTCCTCGATGAGGGCCAGCCGGGAGAGGTGGCGGGGACCGTACCGGCCCACCCGGCGTGGGCCGATGACCGGGGGCGGCAGCAGCCCCCGGGTGCTGTAGAAGCGGACGGTCCGCACCGTCACCCCGGCGCGGGCGGCCAGTTCGTCGACGGTGAACGTCGGCTCGTCGGTCCCGGTCGCCATCTGCCGCGCCTCGCCTTCCGCTTCCCGTACCCCGCTCGTCCCGGTCCCGCACACCCGTGCGGACCGCCCGTGCGGATCGTCCGCGCGGTGCAACAGTATTGCTGTCTCACCGGCGCTGTGAAAGCGGTCGGGCGGCAGTGGCGAGGGACCGGCACCTTGGTGCGGTCCGCCTGGTCGACGGCGAGTTCCGTGGTGGTCCCCCCGCCGGCCGTGCTCGGTGCGCGTGCACGAGTCCTTCCGTTCCGGTGTCGCCCTCCCGTTCCGGTGTCGCACACGCCCCTGTGTCGCCCGGCAGGGGTTTCCCTGTCAGGCGACACAGGCGTTACCGGCGAGCGATAGTGCCCGGAGGGGGGTCAGACCGCGTTCGCCTTGGCGGGCCGCTCCTCCGCGTGCGCGGGTGCGGGGGCGGTGCGCAGGGTGAGCAGCGACGCGATCGCGCCGACCGCCGCGAGGGCCGCCGCGCCGAGGAAGGCGGCGGAGAACCCGTTGGTGAGTGCGTCGGGGTTGCCGAGCTCGTGGGCGCCGTACGCCGCGGACACGGCCGTCATCGCGGCCAGTCCGAGAGCGGAGCCGACCTGGTAGCTGGTGTTGACGATGCCGGAGGCCAGGCCGCCTTCCTCGGGGCGCGCGCTGGACAGCGCGGTGCCGAGGGAGGGGATGAACGCCAGCGACATACCGGCCGCGGCCAGCAGGGAGGCGGGCAGGACGTCGACCCAGAAGCTGCCGTCGGCCCGGGCGAAGGACAGCCACAGCATGCCCGCCGCGAGGGCCAGCAGACCGGTGACGATCAGCGGCTTGGATCCGAAGCGGGCCATCAGACGGGGTGCCAGGACGATCATCATGATCATGATGGCGACCGTCATGGGCAGCAGGGCAGCGCCGGAGGCGAACGCGCCCAGTCCCAGGACCTGCTGGAGGTAGAGGTTGAGGAAGAACCACATCGGGATCCAGGCCGCGGCCATCAGCAACTGTGCGATGTTCGCGCCGGCCAGGTTGGGGGCCCGCCAGATGCCCAGCCGCATCAGCGGCTCGCGACGCTTGGACTGGATGGCGATGAACGCGGCGATCAGAGCCACGCCGGCCACCAGCACGAGCCAGGTCTCGGCCGAGCCCCAGCCGGTTTCGGGGGCGCGGACGATCGCGTAGACGGCGGTGGCCAGTCCCAGCGTGACGGTGGCCGCTCCCGCGAGGTCGACGGAGCCGCGGCGAATCGGGGCCGTGGGCATGACACCCGGGGTGATGGCCAGGACGATCAGGGCGATCGGGATGTTGATGTAGAAGACCCAGGGCCAACTCGCGTACTCGGTGATGACGCCGCCGAGGAAGACGCCGGCGGTGCCGCCGGCCGGGGCCGCGGCGCCGTAGAGGGCCAGCGCCTTGGTCAGCTCCTTGGGGCGGGAGCCGAAGAGCATCATCAGCAGGGTCAGGGCGGCCGGGGCGATCAGTGCGGCACCGACGCCCTGGAGGGCGCGGCCGGTCAGTTCGACCCAGACCTCGGAGGCGATGCCGGCGACCAGGGATCCCCCGGCCATCACGGTCCAACCGGCGACGAAGATCCGCTTGGCGCCGAACAGGTCGGACAGCCGTCCGCCGAGCAGGAGAAGCCCGCCGAAGGCGATGACATAGGCGTTGAACACCCAGGACAGGCCCTCCGGAGAGAAGCCCAGGTCAACCTGCATCTTGGGGAGGGCCACGCCGATGATGGACGTGTCCATGATGACCGTGAACTGGGCCAGGGCGATGAGGAAGAGCGCCGTCCAGCGGCGTGGATTTGGTGGGGTGGTCGGGGTTGACATAGCTATCTCCTATACCGGAGGGGGGTATCTTCCCCTCGGCTCAGCAATATACCCCCCTCCGGTATTCCGACCTGCATTGATCCTGGTCATCAGTGGCTCCGTTCTGGTCTGGCCGCGCCTGCGAGGTGGTGGTGTCGCTGGGTGGTCGCGCTTCTCCGTCGGGTGCGGGTAAGCGCTTTCTTTTCTGCGCTGAAAGACCGCGAGGCGGCGGGTAACTCCGGTACTGGGCAAGGTGGTTGCGACATCGTCGCCCGGGGTGTGTGAGCGGGAACCGCATGGGTCCGACCGTCGCCGACCGCGACAGTCCTTCCTCGCCCGGCCGGCGCTCGGGCGCGCGAAAAGTGAGGGGAAGAAGTGCTGAGGGAGAGGCTCCGACCCGGACCAGCACGCCGGGGGCGTGCCCATTCCTCGTGGGCACGCCCCCGGCCGACCGTCCGGAGCGGGTCAGTACACGGTCGCGTCAGTACACGGTCACGCCGTACACACCCAGCGCCTCGGTCACCGGCTGGTGCAGGGCCGATCCATTGGTGCCGTTACAGCCCGAGCTGCCCGAGTGGATGCCCAGCGCGGTCGAGCCGGAGAAGTGCGCGCCGCCGCTGTCGCCGCCGGCGGAGCAGGCGGTCGTCCGTACCAACTGGTCGACCGGTCCGTCGCTGTAGTTCACCGTGACGTTCACGGCGGTGACACTGCCGCTGGTCAGTTTGGTGGTCGAGCCGCTCTTCTTGATCGCCTGGCCGACGATCGCGTCCCCGGCTGCGGTGATGTCCTGGTAGGTGCCGTCGTACAGGTTGACCGTGCCCTCCGGCTGCGAGAGGTCGGTGTACCGGATGAGGCCGTAGTCGTTGGTCGGGTAGCTGGTGCCCTCGCGCGTGCCGACCTCGGAACCACCGCTCGTGGTCGACCAGCTCGTCGCGAGGTTGGTGCAGTGCCCGGCGGTCAGGAAGTAGCGGACTCCCTCCTTGACCGTGTTGAAGGCGGCCGAGCAGCGGTAGCCGCCGCCGTAGATGGCGTCACCGCCGGAGACCTCCTTGGTGAAGACCCCGGGCACCCGGGTGATCCGCGCCGCCTCGCCCAGCTCCGACACCACTGTCTTCAGCAGTGTCATGGAGGCTTCCGAGACCGATGCGTCGGCCTCCACGGCGACCTGGTTCGTCGAGGTGTCGATGCCCCAGGAGGTGCCGGTGATCCGCGCCCGCTGCCGGAGGGTCTCCATGGCCGCTTCGAGCTGGTCCGTGCTGCGCTTGACGAGCTGGGCACGGGCCCCCGCCGCCTGGACCTTCTCCGCGGCGGCCGTGTCCGTGACATTGACGACCAGCTCGCCGGTCCGGGAGTCGAGATAGGAGCCGGCCGACTGGCTGCCGAGCGTGCGCTGGAGCTTGGCGTCGAGGGCGTACTGCTCGGGGGAGGCGCTGACGCCGGGCCGTGGCTCCGGCTCGGCCGCCGCGGCGGTGGAGGTGCTCAGCCCGACGGCGGGCACGGTGAGTAGTACGGAAAGGAAGATGCGCGCGCGCAGCGTGCGTCTCATGGGGCTTCTCCTTGTGCTGAGGTCCCGTGGGGGACCGCCTGAGCAGCACTCTGGAGCGGGCCGGTGAGGGGCGCTCGGTGGACCGGACGTGGTCGACACCGGTGCGGCGGGGTGCCTGCCGCCTTCCGGGTGACCGCCCCTCACGGTGCGTCAGTGGGTGTTCCGCGCGGCGGAGTCCGCGAGCCGGGTCGACGCACCGGACGGCGGTGGGGCGGGGGGCCGACGGGCCGGACCGCGCCCGCCGCCATCCGGGTGCGGTGCCACCGGTGGCCGGGGGTACGCCCAGGAAGGTGAGAGCCCCCCGGCGCGCCGTGGGGGTACTACCGCCCCGACGCGATGACCGGGTAGTGGTCGGAGAGGTTGGTGTACGTGTGGCGCGTGCCCCAACTGGAGACCGTCCAGGGGGCTGTCTCCTCCTTGACCACCTCGTTGGTCCAGCCGGCCGGCCGGGCGTGCCCCGCGCGGTGCAGGACGTGGTCGAGGTTCTCGCTCGGCAGCCCCGGGTACCGCTCGGCGGTGATCGAGTTCCGCTCGGTGTCGAAGGAGTACGGATGCCCGGCGCGGGCGTCGGCGTCGACCAGCCCGGCGTCGCCGAGCATCGCCGCGTACTCCGGCGTCCACGAGTCCACGTTCAGGTCGCCCGCCACCATGACCTGCTCGGACGCCGGGATGTTCTTGGCGTCCAGGAAGGCGTCCAGCTCCGTGAACTGCTGGGCCCGGGTCCGTGCGGCCTGTCCGGTGGCGCAGCCGGGGTCGGTGGACTGGGCGTGGGTGCCGACGACGTGTGTCCGGACGCCGTTCACGTCGAGCACGGCGTAGACGAAGCCCTTGTTGGACCACCAGTCCCCGCCGCACGCCTCCTTGTAGACGTACTGCTCCTTACGGATGATCGGCCACTTGCTGAGGACGGCGACCCCGCCGTCCTCGGGCGTCGTGGCGGAGTACGAACCGCCCGTCGCGTCCCAGCCGCTGGTGCTCCGGCCCAGTACGGGGGTCTGGTGCGGGTACCGGTCGGCGGCGTTCCGCTTCAGCGCGTCGGAGGAGGCGTTGTCGAACGCCTCCTGGACCACCACGACGTCATGCCCCTGGAAGAAGGGGGCGGCGGGTATCGCGGCGGCCCGGTGGGCCTGTCCCCAGTGGGGATAGAGGGTGGAGGAGAAGAGGAAGGCGTTGTACGAGAGGACCCGCAGCGGCGGGGGTGCCGCCGCCGCGGTCGCGGTGGGCGCCGTGCCGCCCAGGAGGGCGGCGGCGAGTGCGGTGGCGAGGGCGGCGCCGGGGAGGGGCCGGAGCGGGGACCGTGACATGAGGACTCCTGACTCGGGTGGGGAGGAGTTGCGTGATCATCACATCAGTTCCGGTTACCAACTGGTAACCAGTTGGTGCCCACTTTCTTGCCGAAGCCTCACGATCGCCCCAACTCCGCGCCGCGACCGTCCCGCACGCCCGGTCACCGGTCGGCGCGGAGGCGGATCAGCGGGTTCCGATGTTCGCCATCACCGTGTCGTGGTGCCGGCGGACGGCCAGCAGGGCGGCCGGTTCATCGGCGGCCTCGATCGCGGCCATGATCGGTTCATGGACGGCGAGCAGCTTCTCCGCCTCCCCGGGGGCCAGCCAGGGCGGCACGCTCTGCGACCTGATCCAGGGCTCGTACTCGTACCGGATGACCGCCGTGTGCACCGACTCGTAGATCGACGCGAGGAACGGATTGCCCGAGCGGCGGACGATCGTGGCGTGGAAGACGGTGTCGGCGGCGATCCAGGCGGAGACGTTGCCCGCGCTCTCCCGCAGCCGCGCGAAGGCGGCCCGTACGTCGGCGGGGTCGGGGGCGGTGCCGTCGGCGGCGGCGCGTACGGCCTCCTGGACGCCGGTGGTCTCCAGCCAGAGCCGTAGCCGGGCCAGATGGGGGATCGACTCCCGGTCCAGGTCGAGCATCAGCCCCACGGTCGCGGTCATCACCCGGTCCGGACGGTGCACGACGTAGGCGCCCGAGCCGGGCCGGATCTCGACCAGGCCCATCAGGGAGAGGGTGCGCAGGGCCTGACTGACGGTCGGGCGGCTGGTGCCGAAGCGGGCGGCCAGCTCACGCTCGGCGGGTAGCCGGGTGTCCTCGGCGAGGTCCTCCGTGACGATGAAGTCCCGGATCTGGTCCGCGACGCGGTCGGAGAGCCGCTGGACGGTGAGCGGGTGGGCGGGCCGCAGATCCACGGGTGGCGCCCCGGTGCGCGGGCGTCGGGGGGCGCGGGCGGTGGTACCGGAGTCGACCGAGGTCCGGCGGTCCGTGGCATCGGAGTCGACCGAGGTCCGGCGGTCCGTGGCATCGGCACGGCGGTCGCCAAACCCGCCGGTCCGTGGCCGGGGGTCCAGGGGGCGGTCCGTGTCCGGTGCCCCGCCCCGTTCGGTCTCGTCGGTCCCTGTCACGGCCGTGCCTCCCTCTGCCGGTCCCCCCGGCGGCCACGTCACTGTGCCATATCCGGCGCCCGGCCATGGACCGGATGCCACCCACCATGCCAGAATTGGCTAATTGGCTAAGCCAATTCTTCCAGGTGGCCAGGGAGCCCTTCCCCGGTGCCGAGGGAGCAGCCCGCAAAGGAGCGAGCACGATGAAGCCGCGCGAAGCCCTGGACCAGTGCCCCACCGAACTCCTCGTCGACGGCGTCTGGCGCCCCGCGTCCGACGCCCGCCGCATCACCGTCCACGACCCCGCGACCACGGAGGCCGTCGCCGATGTCGCGTCCGCGTCCGAGAGCGACGCCCGCGCCGCCGTGGACGCCGCCGCCGCGGCCCTGCCCGGATGGGCCGCCACCCCCGCCCGGGAGCGGTCCGCCGTACTCCGCCGCGCCCATGAGTTGATGACCGGACGCGCCGAACTCCTCGCCACGCTCATCAGTCTGGAGAACGGCAAGGCGCTCTCCGACGCCCGCGCCGAAGTCGCCTACGCTGCCGAATTCCTCCGCTGGTACTCCGAGGAGGCCGTCCGCCTCGCCGGCACCGTCCAGCACGCCCCGGCCGGTGGCTACCGCATCCTCGTCGACCGCGCCCCCATCGGCGTCGCCGTCCTGGTGACCCCCTGGAACTACCCCGCCGCCATGGCCACCCGCAAAATCGGCCCCGCCCTCGCCGCGGGCTGCTCCGTCGTCCTGAAGCCGGCCAGCGACACCCCGTTGACCGCGCTGGCCGTCGGCGCCCTGCTGACGGAGGCCGGAGCGCCCGCCGGCGTGGTCAACGTGGTGCCGGCAGATCGCTCAGGGGCCGTCGTCACCGCCATGCTCGACCACCCCGCCGTACGGAAGCTCTCCTTCACCGGTTCCACCGAAGTCGGCAGGCAACTGCTCCGGGGCGCCGCCGACCGGGTGCTCAGCACCTCCATGGAACTCGGTGGCAACGCCCCCTTCCTCGTCCTGGCCGATGCCGACCTCGACGCCGCCGTCGAGGGCGCCCTGCTGGCCAAGATGCGCAACGGCGGGGAGGCATGCACCGCGGCCAATCGCTTCTACGTCCATGACTCCGTGGCCGAGGAGTTCGCGGTCCGGCTCGCCGCCGCGATGGGCGCCCTACGGGTCGGGCCGGGACTCGACCCGGAGACCGAGGTCGGACCGCTGGTGAACGCCGCCGCGCTGGCCAAGGTCGAGGAGCTCGTCCAGGACGCGGTGGCGCGCGGCGCCCGGGTGCGGACCGGTGGCCGCGCCCCGGACCGTACCGGCCACTACTACGAGCCCACGGTCCTCGACCGAGTGGCGCCCGGCTCCGCGGTGCTGACGGAGGAGATCTTCGGCCCGGTGGCCCCGCTGGTCCGGTTCGAGGACGAGGCTGATGCCGTCCGGCTCGCCAACGCCACCGAGTACGGGCTGGTCTCGTACGTCTACACCCGCGATCTGCGCCGGGGGCTGTCCGTCGCCGGGGCCCTGGAGAGCGGGATGGTCGGCCTCAACCGAGGGCTTGTCTCCGACCCGGCAGCGCCCTTCGGCGGGGTCAAGCAGAGCGGGCTCGGCCGGGAGGGCGGGCACGAGGGCATCCTTGAGTACACCGAGACGAAGTACATCGCCACGGATTGGTAAGCCGCCCGGGAGCGCACACGGCGAAGACCGCCGTGTGCGCGCCGACGCAGGACAGGGAGCGAGTGGCGCGCACACGGCGGCGTCAGGGGTCCCCCGGCAGGGGGACCGGCACCGCATCGGGCCGGCGGTTCGTCAGGAGAGCGTCACCGGACCGGAATCCCCGAGCCCGGTCCGCCCCGAGCCCGGCCCGAGACTCGAAAACCGAAGCCCTGGCCCGAAACCCGGAGCCGGCACCGGATTCCAGCGCCCGAACGGGAGCCCGGACCGAAGCCCGGAGCCCCCGCCCGGACCGAAGCCCGAAGCCCGGAGCCCCGCCCGGACCCGAACCGGGAGCCCGGAGCCCCGCCCGGACCCGAACCGGGAGCCCGGAGCCCCGCCCGGACCCGAACCGGGAGCCCGGAGCCCCGCCCGGACCCGAACCGGGAG
>NZ_JBIRRE010000004.1:70843-252118 GCF_044333555.1 Streptomyces sp. NPDC020965 | reverse complement strand
GCCCGGAGCCCCGCCCGGATCCGGCCCCGGAGCCCCGCCCGGATCCGGCCCCGGGGCCGGAACTCCCGAACCGGCCCCGGATCGCGGGCCCCGGCCCCCCCGGCGGTCAGACCGGGACGTCCGTGCCGCGCATCCCCGCCGCCCGCGCCTCCACCTCGTACAGCGCCGCGTAATCCGCCTCCGCGAAGCCGTGACCGATCGCCGTCTGGATGAGCTGACGCACCATCGCGCTCACCGGCAGCGGCACCTCCAGCTCCCGCCCCGCGCCCAGCCCCAGGTCGAAGTCCTTGCGCAGCATCATGTTGTTGAAGGTGGGCGTGTAGTCCCGCTCCACCAGCGCGCGGCCCTTGTGCTGGATGAAGGTGGAGCCGAGCACTGAGCCGTTGATGAAGTCGATGAACGCGGCCGGGGGCACCCCGCCCTTCTCGGCCAGTGCCGTGACCTCCACCAGCGCCTGGGTGATCATGCCGAGCATCAGGTTGTGGCAGATCTTCACCAGCCTGCTCTGCTCGGCCGGACCCGCGTGCACCACGGTCGGCGCGATCAGCTCCAGATACGGCAGCACCCGGTCATAGGTGTCCCGCGGTCCGGAGGCCACGATCGCGCCGCCCCGCTCGGCGACCATGTGCGGGTTGCCGCTGACCGGGGCCGCCAGGAACGCGACCCCGACCGCCTCGGCGGCGCGCCGGACCTCGGCGGACGTCTCCGCCGACACGGTCGAGCAGTCCACGATCACCTTGGGCCGCCCGGCGGCCGTCAGCAGCCCGCCGTCGCCCGCGGTCACGGCGAGCAGATCCTTGTCGGCGGAGACCATCACGAAGACGATGTCCGCCGCGGCCAGTTCGGCGATCGTGCCGACGGCCCGCGCGCCCCGTGCCACCAGGGGCGCGGTCTTGGCCGCCGTACGGTTCCAGACGGCGACCTCGGCGCCGCCGTCCAGCAGACACCCGGCCATCACTGTGCCCATCCGGCCGGTGCCGAGCCAGCCGATGTTCTCACCGCGGGTTGCGCTCATCTTTCGTACCCTTTCGATCATTGATTTGCGAAGATTCTGCTGGAAGCAGGTGATATGGGTCGGGTGGCTCAGCCATCCAGCGCGGCGCCGACCGTGGCGAAGATCCGGTCCACCGACGGAATCGCCAGATCCTCCAGCGCGTCCGCCGACGGCAGTGGGATGTGCGGAGTGGTGATCCGCACCGGCGCGCCCGTCAGCGCGCCCCAGCACTCCTCGGTGGCGATCGAGACGATCTCGGCGCCCCAGCCGCAGAGCCGGGGATTCTCCTCGACCGTGAACAGCCGTCCCGTCCGGGCGGTGTGCGCCAGGATCGTCGCGGTGTCCAGCGGCACCAGGCTGCGGACGTCGATCACCGTGCAGTCGATGCCGCGCTCCGCGCTGAGCCGGTCCGCGGCGGCGAGCGCCTTGGGCACCATCGCCGCCAGCGCCACGATGGTCGCGTCGTCGCCGTGCCGCCGCACCACCGCGCGGCCCAGTTCCGCCACGATCTCCCCGTCCAGGTCGGGGATCTCCTCCTTGGCCGAGTAGAGCGCCTTGTGGTTGAAGAAGATCACCGGGTCGTCGTCCCGGACCGCCGCCGCCATCAGCCCGACCACGTCCCGCGCGGTGGCCGGGGCGACCACCTTGAGTCCCGGGATCGCCATCGCCCAGTTCTCGATGGACTGGGAGTGCTGGGCGCCGAAGCGCAGCCCGGCGCCGTTGCCGCACTGGATGACCAGCGGGAAGGACACCTGGCCGTCGGACATGTAGCGGCTCTTGGAGATCTCGTTGGCCACCAGGTCCCAGCAGACCGCGAAGAAATCGCTGTACATGATCTCGGCGATCGGCCGCAGCCCGGTCATCGCGGCGCCCATCGCGGCGCCGAGGATGGCCTGTTCGCTGATGGGGGTGTCCCGGACCCGGCGCGGGCCGAACTCCTCCAGCAGGCCGGCCGTCGTCTTGAACACCCCGCCGGCCGCGGCGACGTCCTCGCCGAAGAACACCACCCGCTCGTCGCGGCGCATCTCCTGCGCGATGCCGTGGGCGACCGCCTTGCGGTAGGTGAGCACGCTCATGGGGTGGTCCCCGCTTTCCGTTCGACGGGCGCGGCGGCCAGGGCCGCGTCCGATGGGTGAACCGTGGTGTCAGTTGCGCCAGGCATGGCCGCCATCACTCCAGACATTGGTGAACAGCCGGGCCTCGTCCGGCCAGTCGCCCGCCGTCGCCTCATCGGTCGCCGCGTCCACCCGTACGGTGATCTCGGCGTCGATCGCGTCCAGCACCGCGTCCGGTACCCCCCGGCCGAGCAGCCGGGCCCGGTAGGAGACCAGCGGATCGCGCTCCAGCCAGGCCCTGACCTCCTCCGGGTCCCGGTACTTCGCCGGATCGGCCCGGGAGTGGCCCCCGTGCCGGTAGGTGACGGCCTCGATCAGCGCGGGGCCGCCGCCCGCGCGGGCCTGTTCGATCGCCGCGGCGGCGGTGAGGTGGACCTCGTCGGCGTCGTTGCCGTCGATGACGACGGACGGCAGACCGTAGGCGGCGGCCCGGTCGGCGGCCGGATGCTCGACCGCGGTCACGGTGTCGATCCGGGTGTACTCCATGTAGAGGTTGTTCTCGCAGACGAAGACGACCGGCAGATTCCACACCACCGCGAAGTTCAGCGCCTCGTGGAACGCGCCGATGTTGGTCGCGCCGTCGCCGAAGAAGCAGACCGTCACCTGGCCGCTGCCCCGGTACTGCGCCGACCAGGCCGCGCCGTTGGCGATGACGAGCTGGGCGCCGATGATCGCGTACGAGCCGAGGATGCCGCGCTCGGCGTCGATGAGGTGCATCGAGCCGCCCTTGCCGTGCATCAGCCCGTTGTCACGGCCGAGGAGTTCGGCCATCAGCGGGCCCAGCGGGGTGCCCCGGGCGATCAGATGGTTATGGCCGCGGTAGGTGATGAACGAGTAGTCGTCCCGGCGCATCGCGGCGGCGACACCGGCGGCGATGGCCTCCTGCCCGATGCCGAGGTGGGTGGTGCCCTTGACGAGGTTCCGCAGGAACAGGTCGTAGGCCCGCTTCTCGAACTTCCGGGCGGTGGCCATGGTCCGGTAGAGCGAGATCGCGGTCTCCTCGGGGACCTCCCCGGACCGGGGCGCGGGCGGATACGGGCGGTCGGCGGAGCCGGTCTCCGCACGCGGTTCGGTGATCGACACGGTTCGTCCTCCGGTCAGTACTGGTTGGCGATGAAGAGTTCGTCGGCCGGGAACCGGGTCAGTACCTCGATGCCGGACGCGGTGACCACGACCTCCTCCTCGATGCGGGCGGCGGACACCCCGTCGGCGGCCGGGCAGTAGGTCTCCAGGGCGAAGACCATCCCCTCCTCGATCAGCATCGGACTCTCCAGCGAGGTCAGCCGGCTGATGATGGGCCGCTCGTGCAGCGCGAGTCCCAGGCCGTGTCCGAAGAGCAGCCCGAACGCGGTCTTCTCGTCCTCGATCCCGATCTCCTCGGCGGTCGGCCAGAGCCGGGCCACGTCGGCGGTGGAGACGCCGGGCCTGATCGCGTCGATCGCGGTGTCCATCCACTCGCGGGCGCGGACGTACGCGTCCCGCTGTACGGACGTGGCCCGGCCGACGTTGAACGTCCGGTAGTAGCAGGTCCGGTAGCCGTTGTAGGAGTGCATGATGTCGAAGAACGCCTGGTCGCCCGGCCGGATGATGCGGTCCGAGAAGTTGTGCGGATGCGGGTTGCAGCGCTCGCCGGAGACCGCGTTGATCGACTCCACGTCGTCCGAACCCATCTCGTACAGCCGCTTGTTGGCCAGCGCCACGATCTCGTTCTCCCGGACGCCCGGCTTCAGCGCCTCGGTGATGTCGTGGTAGACGCCGTCGACCATCGCGGCGGCCATCGAGAGCAGGGTGATCTCGTCCCGGTTCTTGATCTGCCGGGCGTCGAGCATCACCTGCTGACCGTCCCGGATCTCGACGCCCTGACCGGTGAGTTCCGAGTACAGCGGGATGTCCAGCAGATCGACGCCGACGGGCATCCCGCCCACCCCCGCGTCGTTCAGCCGCCCCTTGATCTCGGCGACGGCGCGCGCCATCAGATCGGCGTCCGGGGGCACCGCGCCGCGCATGGTGGTCCAGGAGGAGAGACAGTTCTCCGGCTTCATCCACGGCGCGTACATCCGGTTGTGCACGGCGGCGGACCCGAAGTCCCACAGGATCAATTCGCCGGTACGGGTGTAGATCGCGTACCGCGACAGCTTCTCGCGGGTCCACTCACCGATCGATATCCCGGTCAGATAGCGGATGTTGTTGTTGTCGAGCACGAGCACCGCGCCCAGCTCGCTCTCCTCCAGCGCCCGCTGGATACGGGCGAGCCGGTAGGCCCGCAGCCGGTTGAAGTCGACCCGCTCCTCGAAGTCGACCAGCCCGTGGCCGGGGGCGGGGGCGACGGGGAGCGCCGGGACGGGGGGAATTCCGGGGGTACGGGCGGATCCGCTCATGCGGGGTCTCCGATTCTGGGGGAGGTGCCGGGGGTGGCCCCGGGGGCCGGGGTGGTGGCGCCGAGGGCGCGCCGGTGGGCGGTGCGCACCGCCTGCCGCACCGGATCGGCGACCAGGGTGGCGGCCAGCAGGGTCCGGGTGTAGGCGTGCGCCGGGGTGCGGTAGACCTGTTCGGCGGGCCCCGACTCCACGAGCCGGCCGAGGTGGAGGACGCCGATCTCGTCGCTCATGTGCCGCACCACCTCCAGGTCGTGCGCGATGAACAGATAGCTGACGCCCAGTTCGCGCTGGAGCTCCATGAGGAGATTGATCACCTGGCTCTGCGTGCTGACGTCGAGCGCGCTGACGGGCTCGTCGCAGACGATCAGACGGGGCCGGGGTGCCAGCGCACGGGCGATGGCGACGCGCTGCCGCTGGCCGCCGGAGAGTTCGTGCGGATAGCGGTCGGCGTGGTAGGAGGCGAGGCCGACCCGGTCGAGGGCGTGGGTGACCTCCCGGTCCCGGTCGCGGGCGGAGAGCGCGCGGTGCCGGGTGAGGGCCTGCCCGATGGTGGTCTCGACGGTCTGCCGGGGGTTGAGCGACGACATCGGGTCCTGGAAGACCACCTGGACGTCCCGGTTGAAGGAGAGGGGCGTACGGCGGCCGAAGCCGGCGGTGTCCGCCCCGTCGAAGAGGACGCGGCCCTCGGAGACGGGGGCCAGCCGCAGGATCGCGCGTCCGATGCTGCTCTTGCCGGAGCCCGACTCGCCGACCAGACCGAGGGTCCGGCCGCCGGGGATGGTGAAGCTGACGTCCCGCACGGCGGTACGGGTCCGCGCCCGTCCGGTCAGCCCGCGCCCCAGCCGGTAGCGCACGGTGAGGTTCTCCACCGACAACAGCGGTGCCCGCTCCCCGGAGCCCGTGCCGTCGGCCACGGCGCCCGCTCGGGTCCCGGTCACCGGACACCCGCCAGATCGAGTTCGCCGGCCCGCAGACAGCGCACACCGTCGGCGTCGATCGGCACCGCACCGGTGCGGCAGCCGGCCGTGGCGTACGGGCAGCGCGGATGGAACCGGCAGCCCTCCGGCCAGGCCCAGGCCGGTGGCACCCGGCCGGGGATGGTCGCCAGCGGACCACCACCGGATTCGCCGTGCGGCACGGCGGCCAGCAGGGCCTCGGTGTACGGGTGCCGGGGCGCGGCGAACGCGTCCCCGACCGTGCGCTGTTCGACGATCTGGCCCGCGTACATCACCGCGATCCGGTCGCACGAGTCGGCGACGACCCCGAGATCGTGGGTGATGAGCAGTAGGGACATGTCGAGCCGCTCCCGCAGCGAGGCGAGCAGATCCAGCACCTGGGCCTGGATGGTGACATCGAGGGCGGTGGTCGGTTCGTCGGCGATCAGCAGCTCCGGGTCGCAGGCGAGGGCGCCCGCGATGACGACCCGCTGGGCCATGCCGCCGGAGAACTGGTGCGGATAGTCCCGCAGCCGCTCCCGCGGATTCGGTACGCCGACGAGGGCGAGGAGTTCGGCGGCGCGTTCGGTGGCCCGCTCGCGGTTGAGATCGGTGTGTGCCCTGATGGCGTCGGTGAGCTGGCGGCCCACCGTGTGGACGGGGGAGAGGGCGGACCCCGGGTCCTGGAAGACCATGCCGATCCGCCGGCCGCGTATCCGGCGCAGTCGCTCCCCTTCGAGACCGGCGAGTTCGGTGTCCTGGAGCCGGATCGAGCCGGACTCGACCCCGACGCCCCGGGGCAGCAGCCCGAGGATGGCGGACGCGGTGACGGACTTGCCGCAGCCGGACTCGCCGACCAGTCCGAAGGTCTCGCCGCGGCGGATGTGGAAGGAGACGTCGGACACCAGCCGGGCGCCGTCGGCGTCGGTGACGGTGAGGCCGTCGACCCGCAGCAGTACGTCGGCGGGTGCGGCGGCCGAGGCCCGGGGGACGACGGTGACCGGACCGGCCGGCTTCCGCCTCCGGGCACCGGTACGGGCCGTCGACCGGGGCGATCCGGCGTCCCGCAGCCCGTCGCCGAGGAGATTGAAGACGAGGACGCTCAGCGTGATCGCCGCACCGGGCAGAATGGCCAGCAGTGGATGCTCGGAGACGTGCTGGCGCGAGGCGTCGAGCATGGCGCCCCAACTGACCTGCGTGGAGTCGATGCCGACGCCGAGGAAGCTGAGTGTCGCCTCGATGAGCAGCGCGGTGCCCAGCGCGATGGACGCCTGGACGATGAGGGGCGGCGACACATTCGGCAGCACCTGCCGGAGCATGATCCCGGAGGGCCGCAGCCCGAGGACCCGCGCGGCGTCCACGTACAGCTTCTCCCGCTCGGCCAGGACGACGGCCCGGGTGATCCGCATGAAGCTGACGGCGAAGATGAGGCCGACGGCGAGCATCGCGTTGCCGAGGCCGTTGCCGAGGACGGCGACCAGGGCGAGGGCGAGCAGCAGGGCCGGGATGGACTGGAGCACATCGGCGATCCGCATCCCGATCCGGTCCCACCAGCCGCCCCGGTAGCCGACGAGGAGACCGAGGCCCACCCCGAGGACGAGCCCGATGGCGACACTCTCCGACGAGGCGAGGAGTGCGGTCCGGGTGCCGTACATCAGCCGGGACAGGGTGTCGCGGCCGAGGTCGTCGGTGCCCAACCAGTGTTCCCCGCTCGGGCCCTGGAGCTTGTTCGCCACATCCGGTGCGGCCGGATCGTGGGGCGCGATCAGTGGTGCCGCCACCGCGATGGCGACCTGGAGCAGCAGCAGTCCGAGACAGACGACGGTGACGGGCTGACGGAGCATCCGCCGCAGGGTGCGCGCGGTGACCCGGGGCGCGGTGGCCTCCGGGACGGGTTCGGTCGCCGCCGCCGACGCGGTGACGGCGGCGGCCCCGGCGGTCCGGGGGGTGTCGGTCATTGGGGCCTCACCTTCGGGTTGAGCACGCCGTAGAGCAGGTCGGCCGCCAGATTGACCAGCAGGACGATGACGGCCACCAGGACGATGGAGCCCTGGAGCACCGGATAGTCGGCGCGTACGACGCTGTCGATGAGCAGGGTGCCGAGGCCCGGTACCGCGAAGATCCGCTCGATGACGAAGCTCGCGGCGACCAGGACGGACATCTGGATCGCGATCACGGCGAGCACCGGGACCATGGCGTTCTTGACGGCGTACCGCAGCACGATCCGGCGCCGCCGGATGCCCCGGGCCAGCAGGGTCTGGACGTACGGCGACTCCAGCGCGTCGATCATGGCGCTGCGGGTCTGCCGGGCGATGACGGCCGCCGTGTGGGAGCCGAGGGCGACGGCGGGCAGGATCATGCCGGTCGCCCAGGCGCCGGGGTCCTCGGCGAGCGGGGTGTAACCGACCACCGGCAGCCAGCCGAGGTTGACCGCGAAGACCAGGACCAGCAGCAGCCCGAGCCAGAAGCTGGGGACGGCGAGACCGAGGGCGACGACGGTGGTGAGCAGCCGGTCGGCGACGGTACCGGGGCGCAGCGCGCCCAGGATCCCGAGCGGCACGCCGACCAGCAGGGCGATGGTCATCCCCGCGATCGCCAGGGAGAGGGTGATCCCGATGCCGGTGGAGAGGGACTCGGCCACGGGAACGCTGGTGTAGAGGGAGACGCCGAGATCGCCCCGTACCGCACCGCCCAGCCACTCCGCGTACTGCTCGGCGAGCGGCCGGCCGAGACCGAGCTGCTCGCGGAGCGCCTCCCTGTCGGTGGCCGGCGCTCCCTCGCCGAGTATCTGCGCCACCGGGTCGGTGGGCGTCAGATGCACCAGGGTGAAGACGAACACCGAGACGAGGAGCAGCGTGGGGAGGGCGGAGAGCAGCCGCTGAAGGACGAACTTCGTCATTGCTCCGCGTCCCGTCCGGCCGGTTCGCCCAGGACGCGTCCGCGCACCCGACGGGTGGCGGCGCCCGCGGCGGCGGGGTCGAGATCGGTGAGCCGCCCGTGCCGCTTGCGGACGACGCCGCCGACGACGACCGTGTCCACATCGCGCGGCCCGGCCTGGAGGACGATATGGGCGGCCGGGTCGCCGAGGGCGATCCCGTACGGTTCGGTGCCGATCAGGATCAGATCGGCGAGCCGGCCGGGGGTGAGCCGGCCGAGATCGTCGCCGAGGCCGATGGCGCGGGCCGCGTTGACCGTGGCGTACTCCAGCATGTGGCGGGGATCGACCAGCGGGGAGTCGGGACGGCGCGCCAGCGGCCAGCGGCCCGCCTCCCGTTCGGCCGCGGCCTCCACATTGCGCATCAGCAGGAAGGTGAGCCGCATGGTGGCGAAGAGGTCGATGGAGACCCGGGCATGGGTGTCGATGCCGAGGCTGGCGGTGACACCGGCCCGGTGCGCCCGGTTGAGGACGGTCATGGAACGGCCGCCGCCGAACTCGCCCTCCGGGGTGAAGGAGATGCCTCCGCCCCGGGCGGCGAGCAGCTCCAGCTCTCCGTCGTCGGCGGCGTTGGCGTGCGCCGGCAGGATGTCGGAGTCCAACAGCCCGGCCTCGTCCAGCGCGCGGATCTGACCGGCCGGATTCTGGTGGACGCTCATCCGCAGCCCCAGGTCCCGGGCCGTACCGATCTCGGTGGTGATCCGTTCCATGCCGCCGTACTCCAGCGAGGACAGCGCCATGCCGACCTGCAGCAGCCCGTCATCGCCGAGCCGGCCGCGCAGCTCGCGGACGTGGTCGAGCCGCCAGGCGTGGTCCTCGGGCGGGGCGTCGAAGCTGCCGAGCATCCCGTACGCGAACAGGGCGCGCTGGCCGGTCCGCCGGTGGGCGTTCAGCCCGGCCTCGGCGTGCTCCGGCGACATGACGTTGTGACAGAAGTCGAGGACGCCGGTGACTCCGCTGTCGAGCATCTGGACGGAGCCCGCGAAGGTGGCGTCGTGGATGTCGTCGGGGCTGAACCGCTCCCGGAGGTGGAAGACCTGGGACTGGTAGTCCTCCCCGGTCCAGCCGCTGGCGTGCAGTCCCTTGAGCGGGGTCTGCCAGGCGTGGTGGTGGGTGTCGATCAGACCGGGGACGGCGATCATGCCCCGGGCGTCGATGACCTCGGCGTCCGGATCGGAGAGCTCTGGAGCGACGGCGGTGATCCGGTCGCCGGTGATGAGGATGTCGCCGGTGGCGAGATCGCCGAGTCCGGGGTCCATCGTGAGGACGGTGGCGCCCTTGACGAGCAGTCGGGTGGTCTCAGGCACGGCTGACTCCCTGCGGTACGGGGGCGGCGACGGGCAGTTCGGCGAAGGGCGTCCCGGTGTGCACGACGCGTCCGCCGACGAGGGTGAGCACCGATTCGATCCGGGGGATCAGCTCCTGGGCGACGGTGAGGTAGTCGTCGCTGAGGACGGCGAGATCGGCGAGCAGCCCGGGTTCGAGCCGGCCCCGCTCGTGCTCCTCGAAGCTGAACCACGCACCGGCCGCCGTATAGCCGCGCAGCGCCTCCATCCGGGTGAGCAGATGGCGCGGCGCGAGGGTCTCGGTGCCGAGGACGGTCCGCCCGTCGAGGAACCAGGCGAGGGTGGCGAACGGGTTGTACGAGGCCACCCGCATGGCGTCGGACCCGAGCCCGAGCGGGATGCCACGCTCGATCAGCGTCCGCAGCGGCGGCGCCTGCGCGACGGTCTCGGCACCCCAGATCGCGAGGGCCTCCTCGCCCTGGAAGCGGTAGAGCCCCTGGGCGAGCACCCCCGCGCCCAGCGCGGCGATCCGGTCGACATCGGCGGGGGTGAGCGGTTCGGCGTGCACCAGGGACCAGCGCAGCCCGCTGATGTCGTGTTCGGCGTGCGCCTCCTCCCAGGCGGTGAGGAGGGCGTCGATGGTGGCGTGCTGGTGGGCGTGGGCGTGCACGGTCCAGCGGTTGCGGGCGAGATCCCCGAAGATCTGGCGGAACTGGTCCCGTACCTCGTCGCCGATCTCCACCGGGTGGGCGATCTTGTCCACCGTGCGGTACAGGATGACCTCGCCCGCGCCGATGACCCGGAGCATCCCGTCGCCGATGTCGAGGGGGGTGAAGCGCTGGTATCCGGCGAGTTCCTCGAACTCGGTCCCGGCGCGGGAGGCGTGCACGGCCAGCCGGCCGCGTACGGTGAGCAGCCCGCGCCGCCAGGTCTCGTGGATCGCCGGGTAGGCGTCGGGCCCGCTGTTGAAGCCGCCGCCGTCGATCGCGCCGGTGATGCCGAGCCGGTTGAGCTCCCGTGACATCTCGGCCGTCGAGGCGACCTGCTCCTCGAAGCTGGGGCTCGGCATCCGCCGGTAGAACCACTCCATCAGAGGGGTGCCGTTGACCTTGCCGGTCAGCTCGCCGTCGGCGTCGGTCTCGAAGGACGCGGTGTCGAAGCCCTCCGCGCCGAGCTTGCGCACCAGCGCGTGATCGACGCCGAGGGAGTTCAGCGCGGCCGAGTTGAGGACGGCCCAGTCGTATAGGAACTGGACGTAGACGGGGTGGTCCGGGGCCGCCGCGTCCAGCTCGGCCCTGGTCGGGCCGCGGCCTTCGGGGAACTGGCCCGGATGCCAGCCGCCGATGACCCTGATCCAGCTTCCGGCGGGTCGTTCGGAGGCGCGCCGGGCGATGGCGGCGAGCCCCGACTCCAGGGTCGGTTCGTCCTCCCAGCGGACCTCGTCCCGCCAGGTGCGCCCGGCCCGCACGATATGGACGTGGGAGTCGATCAGACCGGGGACGACCCGGCGGCCCGCCAGGTCCACCACGGTGGTACCGGGCCCGGCCAGTCCCTCGATCTCCCGGGTGGTGCCGATGGCGGAGATCCGGTCACCGGTGACGGCGACGGCCGCCACCTCGGCGGGTCCGTCCTCCGCCGCCATGGTGGTCACCCGGCCGTTGAGAAGGACCAGATCGGGGTGGGCGGGGTGGGGAGGGGTGGTGCTCATGGGCGATTTCTCCATCCTGGACGTGCGAACGGACAGCGGTGCGCGCGGGAGGGGGCGGCGTACGGGGGAGGGCGGGGAGCGCCCGAGGCGGACCGGAGACGTACGGGGGAGGACCGGAGCGTCGCGGGGGCTCGGGGCCCGTCCGTGGTCCTCAGAGGTGCGGGGCGGTCCGGCGCGCACCCTCGCGGGCGGCGGGGGTCAGCCCGTGACCCGGGCGTCCCGGTAGCGGAACACCGCGACGTCATTGGTCGTGGAGACGATGTTCCCGACCTTCTTCGGGTTGTAGGCCCAGAAGCCCGTGTAGTCGAAGTAGCCGCAGTCCAGCGCCTCATCGTTGACGATCTTCGACATCTTCTGCCAGGCGGCGTCCCGTGCTCCGGGGGTGGTGGCGGCCAGTCCCTCCGCGGCGGCGGCGTCGATCGCCGGGTACCGCACCTTCAGGGGATTGCCCGGGGCGTCGGGCGCGAACTTCCGGATGTAGTAGTCGTACGCTCCCGAGCGTGAGCCGTCCGAGAGGATCGCGGCGGGGTACTTGCCGTTCTGGTAGGTGCTCAGGAACTGGGGGAAGTTCGGCAGTTGCAGTTCGACCTCCACGCCGATCTTCGCTAGCTGGCTGCGGAACAGCTCGGCGATGGTCCGCTGGGTGTCATAGCTGATCAGGGTGAACTTCCGCTTTCCGCCGCCGAGTCCGGCCATCAGCTCCCTGGCCTTGTCCAGGTCGTGGGGATACCCTCCGGCCGATGCGGTGTGGCCCGGCTGGCCGGCGGGGAAGCGCTGGAGCGGCACCTTTCCCTTGCCGCCGAGCGCCGCGTCCACGTAGTCCTGCGGGTTCATCGCGTGACAGACGGCCTGGCGGAACTCCTTGTCCTTGAAGGTGCCCTCGGTGTCGTACATCTGGAGGTGCCAGAGCACGGACGGGAACGAGGTGGACTTCATCCCCTCCTTGTCCGCCCGTTCGGCCAGCGGGGGAGTGGTCCAGACGACGTCGAGCTGCCCGGCGCGCAGCGCGTTGTAGAGGCTGTCGGGGTCGTTGATCTGGGTGATCTCGACCCGGGCGGGGCCGACCGACGCCTTGTCGTAGTACTTGTCGAAGGAGGTGACGACCGTTCGCAGTCCTTTGGTGGACGCCTTCGGGTCGAACCGCCAGGGTCCGGTGCCGGTGCCGCTGGTCCTCCAGTCCCCGGCGGCCAGGGCCTTGGGGGAGACCATGTACATCCCGAGCCGCGCGAGATTGGTGAGCAGGCTCGGCGCGGGCCGCCGCAGGTCGATCCGGACCCGGGTCGGGTCCACGGCGCTGATCTGCCCGATCGCGGAGAGCTGTCCCCGGTACTGGCTGGGGGTCTTCCGGATGCGTTCCAGATTGGTGACGACGGCCTGGGCGTCGAAGGGGGTGCCGTCGTGGAAGACGACGCCCGTCCGGAGGGTGAAGTCGATCCGGAGGGGGGTCTCCTGCCACCCGGTGGCGAGCTGGGGTCGGAGGGTGAATCCGTCCGGGGCGACGCCGAGCAGTGACTCGTACACCAGGGAGGTAAATGTGCTGTTCTGCTTGGTGACGGTCTCCCAGTCGTCGAACTGCTGGTTGGTGCCGACCCGCAGGGTTCCGCCGCTGCCGTTGCCGGCCGCGCCGGGGGCGGTCGATGCGGGTCCGGTGCCGCCGCCGGAACACGCGGTGAGGGTGAGGGCCAGGGCGACGGCCGGTATCAGGGCCCTTCGTGCGGACCGGGGCCGGCGAGCCCGTCTGGCGGGTGATCCGTTGTCTGTCACAGCTGTCACAGCGAGAACCTCCACACAACTGCACAAGCGTCGATACGCGAGGTGATGTGCGTTATAGTGCACGAGTGTGCAGCATTGTTGTCAAGGGTTGTACATCTCCTCTCGGTAACCCTTGGTCGGAGTGGGGCGGAGGCAGGCAAGCCGGGCATTGATCCGGCCTCCCCTCAGAGACCCGCTGGACGCTTGTTCAGTCAACGGGGATCGTGTGCAGTATCGCGAGGATGTGCGTGCAGGAAAGTGCAGTCCTTTACAGTTGTCCAGTGCGCGAACACGGCGGATCGAATGGATCGGGAGGCTCGATGAAGCCCGAGGGGGGAAGCCCTGGCCTCGGCGGCAGACTCAGGAGAGTCCGGGCCGAGCGTGGGATGTCACTGCGTGAGCTGGGCAAGCTCGCGGGCTGTTCCGCGAGTCTGATCTCGCAGGTCGAACGGGGACAGACCGCCCCGTCGGCAGGGGTGATCTACGGGATAGCGAATGCGCTGGAGATCTCCCTCGACTATCTCTTCGGTGTCTCGGACAGCGACGTCGTACCGGCACCGGCCGGCGCGGCACGGGCCCCGCGGGTCGCGCCGCCGCCGCACATCGGTACGGACGAGGCGCCGCGCTTCGCCCGCGGGGGCGCGCACTCCGTCCGGGGCGGCGAGGGTGCCACCGACGGCGATCGGCCGCAGGAGCCCGACCGCGGCCCCGCGTCGGCGGGGGTCGGACTGGCGCCGGCAGGGGAGAGCATCGTCCAGCGCGCGGGGCACCGCCGCACCATCGATCTCGCGAGCGGTGTCCGCTGGGAGCGGCTCACCCCGCAACAGGACGCCCGGGTCGACTTCCTGGAGGTCGTCTACGCGCCGTACGGACGGTCCACCGACACCCGTTGCCCGATCCGGCACGACGGGCGGGAGTACCAACTCGTCCTGCACGGCACCCTGCACGCCGACGTCGGATTCGAGACCTATGTGCTGGAGCCCGGGGACTCCCTCGCCTTCGACCCGGCCACCCCGCACCAGTACCGCAATATGACGGGGGACGAGGTCCGCTGCGTCTCCGTGGTCGTCCACCACGACGACTGACGGGCCCTCGGTCCGGGGCGCGCGCCACCGGGGGCGAGCCCCCGGACCCGACTCCGTGCCCCCGGTGCCGACTTCGTGCTCCCCGCCGGGCGGGGCCCCTGGGTCTCCGGGTGCGGGTGCGGCCCGTGGTGTTCCGGGTACTGCCCCCTGTCGCGGCCGGGTCGGGAACGGTACCTTCCGCCCATGCCGATACGTACGCGGGGATCCCGCTTGACGTACAGATCGATCGTGCCGGCGGCCGTGGCCGCCCTGATGGCCCTCGCGCTCTCTCCGACGACTGCGCGCGGCGCCCCCGTACAGGTGAGCGAACCCGTTCACTCGTACGAGAATGCGATCCGCGAATCCGTTTGGGTCGACACCCGGCTCGACGGTGACGGCGACGGCCGGACCGATCGGGTCGCCGTCGACATCGTCCGGCCGAGGGAACCCGCCCAGCAGGGCCGGAAGATCCCGGTGATCATGGACGCCAGTCCCTACTACGCCTGCTGCGGACGCGGTAACGAGAGCCAGCGCAAGACGTACGACGCGCAGGGCGGCCCCGTCCAGTTCCCGCTCCACTACGACAACTACTTCGTCCCCCGCGGCTACGCCTTCGCCGCGGTCGACCTCGCCGGCACCAGCCGATCCGACGGCTGTGTCGATGTCGGCGGAGTCTCCGACGTCCATTCCGCCAAGGCCGTCATCGACTGGCTGAACGGCCGGGCCAGCGGCTACACCACCCGTACCGGCACCGTACGCGCCGGGACGGACTGGACCACCGGCGACACCGCGATGATCGGCAAGAGCTACGACGGCACCATCGCGAACGGGGTCGCCGCCACCGGAGTCGAGGGCCTCAAGACGATCGTCCCCATCGGCGCCATCTCCAGTTGGTACGACTACTACTTCGCCAAGGGCGCGCCCCTCTTCGGCAGCGGGCCCGACCGGCTCGCGAACCACGTCGCGAGCCCCGCGGCCCGTCAGCGGTGCCAGGCCGTCCAGCAGCGTCTGGTCAGCGGGGCGCCGCGCACCGGCGACCGCACTCCCCTCTGGGCGGAGCGCGACCATGTGCCCGACGCCGGCAAGGTGACCGCCAGCGTCTTCGCCGTCCACGGCACCCAGGACCTGAACGTCCGCGCCAGACACGTCGGGCAGTGGTGGGACGCCCTCGCCGACGCCGGGGTGGAGCGCAAGATCTGGCTGTCGGGGACCGGACACGTCGATCCGTTCGACTTCCGGCGCGCCGAGTGGGTGAAGACCCTGCACCGCTGGTTCGACCACTATCTCCTCGGTTACGACAACGGCATCGAACGCGAACCCATGGCGGATATCGAGCGCGCCCCCGACGTGTGGTCCACCGACCGCGTCTGGCCGCCGGCCGGCACCGTGACCACCGCACTCCGGCCGGGTCGCGGCGCGGTCCCCGGAGTCGGCACGCTCTCCCTCACCCCCGCCGCCCCCGGTGTCACCGAGAGCTTCACCGACGACCGGACCTTGGGCCAAGCCGACTGGGCCGCCCTGATCGACCGGTCGACCCCGGCGAAGGCGGGCTTCATCACCCCGCCGCTCGACCGGGCGCTCCGGCTCGCCGGCTCCGGCACGGTCGATGTCACCGTCACCCCGACGACCCGCACGGCCCATCTCTCCGCCGTCCTCGTCGATCTCGGGCCCGACACCATCCGCGACTACACCGCACCGGGCGAGGGCATCACCACCCTCCCGGAGCGCACCTGCTGGGGCTCGTCCACCCCTGGTGACAGCGCCTGCTTCAAGGAGACCCGGGCCGACACCAGGGCCGTCGACCTCACCGTCTTCAGCCGGGGTTGGGCCGATCTCGGCAACCACGCCTCCGCCGACCAGGGCCGCCCGCTGACCCCCGGCAGGCCGTACACCATCACCCTCGATCTGCATGCCAACGATCATGTGGTGCCGCCGGGGCACCGGCTCGCCCTGATCGTCGCCGGCACCGATCGCGGACTGATCGAGCCGCCCGCGAACACCCCACGACTGACGGTCGACCTCGCCCGCACCACGGCGAACCTCCCCGTCGTCGGCGGCGCGTCCGCGTTCGCCGGCGCCACCACCGGGAAGGCCGTGGCGCCCCTACCCGGCCGGGTACGCCTCGACGGCGTCGCCGGTCCACGTCCCATCCACCCGATCCCGGGAGCCGACAGCCGATGATGACCCGATGGCGCACCCTCGTGCTCACGGCGACCGCCGCGGCGCTCGCCGTACCCCTGATCACCGCCCCGGCACGGGCCACCCACAGCCCGCCGCCGCGCACCGGCTTCGAGATCAGCGACGGCGCGCGGTGGACGAGTCAGCCGGAGGAACAGTCCTTCCTGGCCGCCGTCGACCGGGGCGGTGACCGGGTATCGGTCGGTCGGATCGGTACGACCAAAGAGGGCCGGCCGCTCCAACTCGTCCGGATCGGCGACCCCCGCGCGGCCACCACCGTGCTGCTGATCTGCTCCCAGCACGGCGACGAGCCGTCCGGCCGGGAGGCATGTCTCTCCACCGTCCGCGACCTTGCCCATGCCAGGGACCGGGCGACCCGCGCCCTGCTCTCCCGGACCGAGATCCTGGTCGTCCCCACCGCCAACCCGGACGGTCGCGCCGCCGACACTCGGGGCAATGCCGACAAGGTGGATATCAACCGCGACCATCTCGCCCTGCGCACCGCGGAGGCCCGGGCGCTGGCCGCTGTCGTCCGGGACCACCGCCCGGACATCGTCTACGACCTGCACGAGTACGGCGCCACCCCGCCGCAGTACGACAAGGAACTGTTCGACCTCTGGCCCCGCAACCCCAACACCGATGCCCGGGTCCACCAGGAGTCGAAGATCCTCTCCGGGGAGTACGTCCGCCCGGCCGCGCACGAGGCGGGATACAGCACCGGGACGTACGGCATCTGGACCGACCCCGCCACCGGCGAGCCCATCCGGCAGGTCGCGGGCGACGGCCAGGAGCGGATCCTCCGCAACGCCACGGGGATCAAGAACGCGGTGGGACTCCTCATCGAGAGCCGGGTCGATGCCCTGACGGCGGCGGAGAAGGCGGATGAGGCGCTGAACAACCGGCGCCGGGTGCACAGCCAACTCGCCGCGCTCGAAGGGCTGTTTGCGTTCACCGGGGAGCGGCGGTCACGGATCGAGGCGGCGACCACGGCGGCTCGGCTCGCCGGCTTCCTGGACCGCGGACCGGTCTATCTGGGCGGCGCCGACAACGATCCGCCGACGCCGGACGAGACCCTCACCGACCCGCCGTGCGGCTACCGTCTTGACGCCGCCCAGTTCGCGGATGTAAAGGACGAGCTGGCTCTGCACGGGGTGGTGGCGCGACACGACGGTGACGGTGCGTTCGTACCGTTGCGTCAATCCCAGCGGAAACTGGTCCCGCTGCTGCTGGACGCCCGTGCGGCCTACCATCTGACAAAGGCACAAACCGTTACCGCCTGTTGACCTTCGTGATGTGCATGACCTGTGGTAGTGGGTAGCGGAAGCACACAGCAGCGTCATTTCGCTCGTTCCGCGCAACCCCTGAAAGGTGCCACGCGTGTCGCACGAAGAACAACCGGGTGACCGGGGAGCACGGCCGGAAACGGCCAAGGTCTCCGGTCACCCTCAGGAGATTGGGCGCCCTTCGACGGACCGCGTGGTCTTCGGAGTCACCGCCGTCCTGACCCTCGCCTTCGTGGTCTGGGGCACGGTCGCCACCGATGCCCTGGAGGACATCTCCAGCTCCATGCTGAACGGGCTCATCCACAACGGTGGCTGGGCCTTCGTCCTCGCCGCGTCCGCCTTCGTGGTCTTCGCCCTCTGGCTCGCCATCAGCCGCTACGGCAAGATCCCGCTCGGCCGCGAGAACGAGGGCCCGGAGTTCCGTACGGTCTCCTGGGTCGCGATGATGTTCAGCGCCGGAATGGGCATCGGCCTGATGTTCTACGGGGTGAGTGAGCCGCTCGCCCACTACATGTCGCCGCCACCGGGCACCGACCCCGCAGACTCGTCGGACGCCATGGCCACCGCCATGGCCACGACGCTCTTCCACTGGACCCTCCACCCGTGGGCGATCTACGCCGTCGTCGGGCTCGCCATCGCGTACAGCACCTTCCGGCGCCGCCGGCGGCAGACCATCAGCGCCGTCTTCGTGCCCCTGATCGGCAAGCGGCACGCGTACGGGGGTGTGGGTCGGGTCATCGACATCCTGGCGATCTTCGCCACGCTCTTCGGCTCCGCCGCCTCCCTCGGGCTCGGCGCCCTCCAGATCGGCAGCGGCTTCACCGAGCTGGGCTGGCTGGACAAGGTTGGCACCGGACTGCTCGTCAGCATCATCGCCGTGCTGACCGTGGCGTTCGTGGTCTCCGCCGTCTCCGGTGTGGAGAAGGGCATCCAGTGGCTCTCCAACACCAACATGGTGCTGGCGCTGGTGCTCGCCCTCTTCGTCTTCGTCGTCGGTCCCACCGTCATCGTGCTCGATCTGCTGCCGACGTCGATCGCCTCCTACTTCGGTGAACTGCCGCAGCTCGCGGGCCGTACGGAGGCCACCGGCGGCGAGGGCGTCGCCGACTGGCTGGGTAGCTGGACGGTCTTCTACTGGGCCTGGTGGATCTCCTGGACGCCGTTCGTCGGCATGTTCATCGCCAGGATCAGCCGGGGGCGGACGATCCGGCAGTTCGTCGGCGGCGTCATCCTGGTGCCGAGCAGTGTCAGCCTGGTCTGGTTCGCGGTCTTCGGCGGCACGGCGATGAAGCTCCAGGAGGGCAAGCAGCTCGGCGGTGAGACCACCCCCGAGGGCCAGCTCTTCGCGGTGCTCCAGCAGTACCCGATGGCGACGGTCATGAGCCTGCTGGTCATGGTGCTCGTCGGCATCTTCTTCGTCTCGGGCGCGGACGCCGCGTCCGTCGTGATGGGCACGCTCTCCCAGAAGGGCACCTTCGAGCCGACCAGGCTCGTCGTCGTGTTCTGGGGTGTGGTGACCGGTGCGGTCGCCGCGATCATGCTGCTGATCGGGAACGGCAAGGGCGACGCACTGGCCGGACTCCAGAATCTGACGATCCTGGTCGCCGCGCCCTTTGTGGTCGTGATGGTGGGCATGTGCGTGGCGCTCATGCGCGACCTGCGGCACGACCCGCTGATCGTCCGGGGTGAGATGGGCGCCGAGATGGTGGAGTCGGCGATCATCGCGGGCCATGAGCAGTACGACGGGGACTTCGAGATCCGCATCGGGCCCGGGGCCGGACCGGACGACGACCGGAATCCGGTGGAGCCGAAGTGATCCCGGGGCGGCGGGGCCGGCCATCGGGCCGCCCCCGCCGCCCCCCGGCGCCGGGAGGGCGGGCCGGCTTCGCCCAGCCGCCAGCCGCCAGCCGCCAGCCGCCAGCCGGGGGCCGGGGGGCCGGGGGCCCCGGCCCGCCGCGCCGCGCTGGTCGGTGGCCCTTCAGTGGACCGGTACCGGTGTTCCGGATCACCTGTGTTCCCGCGTCGGCCGGTGACCTTCAGTGGATCGGCGCCCGTGCTTCCGACCACCCGTGCCCCGGATCACCCGCGCTCCCGCCCCGGCCGGTGACCCTTCAGCGGACCGGCACCCCTGCTCCGGCCCCCCTGCTTCCGGCCACCTGCCCTCCCGCGTCGGTCGGTGACCTTCGGCGGTCCGGTATCCGCACCCCGGGCCACCCGTGCTCCCGCGCCGGGGCGGGAGCACCCGCGCGGGCGCGCGCCGCGCGCCTTCAGCGGTCCGGCACCAGTGCCGCCGCCGCCCGCGCACACCCCCAGGCGACCGTCACCCCCGCGCCCCCGTGGCCGTAGTTGTGCACCAGCAGCCCGCCGTCCGGCCGGTGCTCGGCCGCGATCCGGACCCCGGCCGGCCGAGCCGGGCGCAGACCCACCCGGTGGGCCAGCACCCGGGCCCCCGCGACCTCCGGACGGATCCGGGCGCACCGTGCCACGATCGCCGCCGCCGTCGCCGGGTCGGGCTCCGTCCGTTGATGCCCTTCCTCTGCCGTGCCGCCGAGTATCAGCCGGCCCGGCTGCGGCAGGAGATAGGTCGTCTCGCTCGACGCGCCGTCGGCGCTGACGAACCACTCCTCGACCCCCGGGTTCTCCACCACGACCAGTTGGCCCCGGACCGGTACCAGACCCTCGTCCGGCACCAGCTCCCGCGCCGCGAGGCCCGCGCAGTTCACCACCGTCCGCGCCGTCGCCGCCGCCTCCGCGAACGAGGCCACCGCGCGGAGCTCCACCGTGCCGCCCGCCGCCTCCAGCCGCTGCCGCAGCCACCCGAGGTGGGCCGGCATGTCAACCAGCGGCACCCGCGCCCACACCCCCTCCATGTGTCCGGGCGGCAACTCGTCGGCCCGCGCGTCCCGCACTCCGTCCAGCCGCGCCGACCACGGCCCGAGACCCGACCGGCGCGAGCCCTCCATCACCCCCGCGACGAGTCGCACCCCCGTCTCGCCGGGGCGCTCGGCGAACTCCTCGTACACCCGCAGGGTTGCCGTCGACCACTCCCCGACCAGCTCCTTCGGCTCGATCCGATAGGGCCACCACAGTCCGCCGGCGACCGACGACGTCGTCTCCGTCGCCTCCTCCCGTGTCCATACGCGCACCCGAAGACCGCGCTCCGCCAGCACCACGGCGGTCACCAGCCCGCTGACCCCGCCCCCCACCACGATCACGTCGACACCCATACGGCGACGGTAGCGAACGCCGCGCGGTGCCACGGAAGGACGGAACCGGCGGAGATACTCAGGACATGTCTGCCGAGTACGCGACCTTCGGGCTGGCGCCGGCGATGCGGGCCGGGGGAGTCCTCGCGAGTGGCGCCTGTCAGACGCACCGGGACTTCATGGACTTCATCGTCGACGGGAAGCCCCTCCTCTTCCAGCTCTGTGACCTGGACGCGGTCTCCCCGCTGGCCTCCGACGTACCCCCGGCGATCCTCCTGGCCGAGGTGCGCACCCTGCTGCTGGACACGCCCACCCGGCTGGCCGGCGGGCGGTGCGTGATCTACGCCTGTCCCGAGTGCCAGTCCCTGGAGTGCGGCGCGGTGACGGCGGTCATCGAGCGCGACGGCGCCGACATCGTCTGGCGGGACTTCGCCTGGCAGACGGCTGACCACGCCGATCTGGAGCTGAACGGCTATCACGGCCTGGGACCGTTCCGGTTCCGCGCGGACGCCTACCGCGCCACCCTGGAACGGCTGCTCACCAACCTCACCGACCTCGCAGACATCACCGACGCGGTGGCGGCGGGCTGGGCCCCGCCCCGCAGCCGCCGGGCGCTGCTGATCGGCGCCAGGGTGGCCGTGCTCGCCAGACTGGCCGCGGCCCTGCGCTCCATCGGGATCGGCGCGGACATCAGCCGGGACGCCCGCCGGGTGTCCGCCACCGAACTCCGCGCCTACGGCGCCGTCGCCTTCGGGCGGGCGGTCGACGAGCCGGCGCGCGCCGCCGTGCGCGCCGCCTTCGACGCGGTCGGTGCCGAGGTGGCGTACGTGGACGGGCTCGCCCCGATCATTCCGGTACTGGTGGCCCAGATCGAACACGCCCTGGACCGCAACCCGCCGGAGCGCCGTCGGCTCACCACCCTGACGGCACACGACGGTCGGGCCCTGGTGGAGGTCGCCTCGACCTGTCAGGTGCGACTCCTCGCCTACCGCCTCGACCGGCTGTACCGCACCCGCGAGCGGTCCGTGTTCGCCGGCACGCTGGAGCCGGGGGAGCACCGGATTCCGCTGGACGACCGGGTGGTCGGGGGCCGGTCCTTCCTGGTGGCCCGCACTCTGGAGAACGTGCTGGTCACCCCGGTGACACAGGAACTCTGACCAGGGCCGTGGCGCACCGCCCCCCGGCCGCCGGCGGACGGACGTGTGCACCGCCCCCCGGCCGCCCGCAGTGGAGGCTCTAGGATCGTCAGTCTGATGACTGCCACTCTCGTCGCCAAGGATCTCGCCGCAGGACACGGCGACCGCTCGCTCTTCACCGGACTCGACCTCGTCGTCGCGCCCGGTGACGTGATCGGTCTCGTCGGTGTCAACGGGGCCGGAAAGTCCACCCTGCTCCGACTGCTGGCCGGGGTGGACCGGCCCGAGAGCGGTGAGCTGAGGCTCTCGCCGCCGGGCGCGTCCGTCGGCCATCTCCCGCAGGAGCCGGAGCGCAGGCCCGGCGAGACCGTACGCGAGTTCCTCGCCCGCCGCACCGGTGTCGCCGCCGCCCAGACCACCATGGACGAGGCGACCCAGGCGCTGGTGGACGGCGCCCCCGGCGCCGACGACGCCTACGCCACCAGCCTGGAGCGCTGGCTCGGGCTCGGCGGCGCCGATCTCGACGAGCGTGCCGCCGACGTCGCCGCGACGCTCGGGCTGACCGTCGGCCTCGATCTGCCGATGACCGCGCTCTCCGGCGGCCAGGCCGCCCGCGCCGGTCTCGCCTCCCTCCTCCTCTCCCGCTACGACGTCTTCCTGCTGGACGAGCCCACCAACGACCTCGACCTGGACGGCCTGGAACGGCTGGAGACCTTCGTCAAGGGGCTGCGCGCGGGTACCGTCGTCGTCAGCCACGACCGCGAGTTCCTCACCCGGACGGTCACCAAAGTCCTCGAACTCGATCTGGCCCAGCAGGAGATCACCCTCTACGGCGGTGGTTACGCGGCCTATCTGGAGGAGCGGGAGACCGCCCGGCGCCACGCCCGTGAGGAGTACGACGCGTACGAGGGCAAGAAGTCCGCCCTCGAAGGCCGCGCCCAGATGCAGCGCTCGTGGATGGACAAGGGCGTCAAGAACGCCCGTCGCAAGGCGACCGACAGTGACAAGCTCGGCCGGAAGTTCCGCAGCGAGGCGAGCGAGAAGCAGGCCGCCAAGGCCCGGCAGACCCAGCGCATGATCGAACGCCTGGACACGGTGGACGAGCCCCGCAAGGAGTGGGAGCTGCGGATGGAGATCGCCGCCGCCCCGCGCTCCGGCTCGGTCGTGGCGACCCTGCGTCAGGCCGAGGTCCGGCGCGGCGACTTCCACTTCGGGCCCGCTTCGCTTCAGATCGACTGGGCCGACAAGGTCGCCATCACCGGCGCCAACGGCTCCGGGAAGTCGACCCTCCTGGCCGCCCTGCTGGGCCGGCTGCCGCTTGACTCCGGCCATGCCGCACTCGGCTCGGGCGTCGTCGTCGGCGAGGTCGACCAGGCCCGCGGGCTCTTCCACGGCCCCGAGGCCTTGCTCGACGCCTTCTGCGCGGCCGTCCCGGAGACCGAACCGGCCGAGGTCCGCACCCTGCTGGCCAAGTTCGGCCTCAAGGCGGCACATGTGCTGCGCCCGGCGACCACCCTCTCCCCGGGCGAGCGGACCCGGGCCGCGCTGGCACTGCTCCAGGGGCGGGGCGTCAATCTCCTCGTACTCGACGAGCCGACGAACCACCTGGACCTGCCCGCGATCGAACAGCTGGAGTCGGCGCTCGACGCCTACACGGGCACACTGCTGCTGGTGACACACGACCGCCGGATGCTGGACGCGGTGCGCACCACCCGCCGTGTCGAGGTGGCGGACGGAAAGATCACCGAGAGCTGATCCCGGCGACCGGGGCGGGGGCGCTCGACGGCCCCCGCCCCGGTCCGCTCAGCGCCGCTTGTCGGGACCCGTCAGGCCCGCGCGGCGCAGCGCATCGGCCATCGCGCTGTTCGCCGGGGGCGGGGTCTGCCGTCCGCCGCCCTGCCGGCGCTCGCCACCACGCCCGCCGGTGCCGCTCTGCTGACGCCCCGCCCCGCCGTTCTGCCGAGGCGCGCCGCCACCCTGCCCGGCGCCCTGGCCGCCGTTCTGTCGAGCCGGGCCACCGGCCTGTCCGCCACCGCCCTGCCCGCCGCGCTGGCGGGGCCGTCCGCCCCGGTCACCGCGCTCGGGGCGGTCCTGGCCCTCCTGGGGGGCGGCCTCGTCCTCCAGTCGCAGCGTGAGCGAGATCCGCTTGCGCGGGATGTCGACTTCGAGGACCTTCACCTTCACCACGTCGCCCGGCTTCACCACATCGCGCGGGTCCTTGACGAAGGTCCGCGACATCGCCGACACATGGACCAGACCGTCCTGGTGGACACCGATGTCCACGAACGCGCCGAACGCCGCCACATTGGTGACCACGCCTTCGAGGATCATCCCGGAGTCGAGATCGCCGATCTTCTCGACACCCTCCTTGAAGGTGGCGGTCCTGAAGGCGGGCCGCGGGTCGCGCCCCGGCTTCTCCAGCTCACGCAGGATGTCCGAGACCGTCGGCAGTCCGAAGGTCTCGTCCACGAAGTCGTCGGCGCGCAGCGAGCGCAGCGCTCCGGGGTTGCCGATCAGCGTGGCGACCTCGCCACCCGCCGTCTTCACCATGCGGCGCACCACCGGATATGCCTCCGGGTGCACGCTGGACGCGTCCAGCGGGTCGTCGCCGCCCCGGATGCGCAGGAAGCCCGCGCACTGTTCGTACGCCTTCGGGCCGAGCCGGGCCACATCCTTCAGGGCGCGGCGGGACCGGAACGGGCCGTTGGTGTCCCGGTGGGTGACGATGTTCTCGGCGAGGCCAGCACTGATGCCGGAGACCCGGGAGAGCAGCGGCGCGGACGCGGTGTTGACGTCCACACCGACGCCGTTGACGCAGTCCTCGACCACGGCGTCCAGGGAGCGGGAGAGCTTCACCTCGGAGAGGTCGTGCTGGTACTGCCCCACCCCGATGGACCTGGGGTCGATCTTGACCAGCTCGGCGAGCGGGTCCTGGAGCCGGCGGGCGATGGAGACCGCGCCGCGCAGTGAGACGTCCAGCTCGGGCAGCTCCTGTGAGGCGAACGCGGAGGCGGAGTACACGGAGGCGCCCGCCTCCGAGACCATCACCTTCGTGAGATTCAGCTCCGGGTGCCTGGTGATGAGTTCACCGGCGAGCTTGTCGGTCTCGCGGGACGCCGTGCCGTTGCCGATGGCGACCAGGTCGACGGAGTGCTCGCGGGCCAGCCCGGCCAGGGTCGCCAGCGACTCGTCCCACTTCTTCGCCGGCACATGGGGATGGATGGTGTCGGTGGCGAGGACCTTGCCGGTCGCGTCGACGACGGCCACCTTCACCCCCGTACGGAAGCCGGGGTCCAGGCCCAGCGTGGCGCGGGTCCCGGCCGGGGCGGCGAGCAGCAGGTCCCGCAGATTGGCCGCGAAGACCCGCACCGCCTCGTCCTCGGCGGCGGTGCGCAACCGTAGGCGGAGATCGATCCCGAGGTGCACCAGGACGCGGGTGCGCCAGGCCCAGCGGACGGTGTCGACGAGCCATTTGTCGCCGGGGCGACCGCGGTCGGCGACGCCGAAGCGGTGGGCGATGGTGCCCTCGTACGACGAGGGGCCCTCGGTCGCCTCCTCCGGCTCCAGCACGAGATCGAGCACGTCCTCCTTCTCGCCGCGGAGCATGGCCAGCACCCGGTGCGAGGGCAGATCGGTGAACGGCTCGGCGAAGTCGAAGTAGTCGGCGAACTTCGCGCCCGACTCCTCCTTGCCGTCCCGCACCTTCGCCGCCAGCCGCCCGCGCGTCCACATCCGCTCGCGCAGCTCGCCGATGAGGTCGGCGTCCTCGGAGAACCGCTCGGTGAGGATCGACCGGGCGCCGTCCAGGGCAGCGGGGGCGTCCGCCACGCCCTTCTCCGCGTCCACGAAGGCCACGGCGGCGGTGAGCGGCTCCACCGACGGATCCGTCAGCAGCCCCTCGGCGAGCGGCTCAAGACCGGCCTCGCGGGCGATCTGCGCCTTGGTCCGCCGCTTGGGCTTGAACGGCAGGTAGATGTCCTCCAGGCGGGCCTTGGTGTCGGCGGCCCGCAGGCGCGCCTCCAGCTCGGCGTCGAGCTTCCCCTGGTCGCGGACGGACTCCAGGATCGCGGTCCGCCGCTCCTCCAGCTCCCGCAGATAGCGCAGCCGCTCCTCCAGCGTGCGCAACTGCGCGTCGTCGAGCGTCTCGGTCGCCTCTTTGCGGTAGCGCGCGATGAACGGCACGGTCGACCCGCCGTCGAGCAACTCGACGGCCGCCTTGACCTGTCGCTCCCGTACGCCGAGCTCTTCGGCGATCCTGCCTTCGATGGACGTGGTCACGGTTTCCCGACTCGCCTTCTGCTGCTGGCTGTGCTTGCGACTGCATTGTGCCGGGTGGCTGCGGAATATGTCGCCCGCCTGTGGATAAGTCGCCCGTACACCGCCCCGGACACCGGAGCCCAGCGAGATCCAGCAGGAGGGCCTCAGGCGCGGCGGGTGCGTCGGCCGCCGCCTGAGGCCCCGCCGAAGAGCCGGGCGAGCAGCCGGAACGGCAGGGTGACGATGGTGGCGACGGTGGAACCGACCATGCGGAGCGCGTCCGCTACGGCACGGAACATAAGGGGCCTCCTGAAATCGACGGGATGTCCCGGACCGGGTTGCCGCCCGACGCCGGGACAAACCCCTCGTGCTCCTTCGGCCCCCGGCCACCCGGGGCACCGTGAGGGCCGGACCGGGAGACCCCGACGGCCCCCCGGCCCGGACCTGAGGCGAGCCCGGCCCCTGAGGCGAGCCCGGCCCTTGCGCCCCGGCCGTCCCGGAACCGGCCGTCCCGGAACCGGTCAGGCGCAGTTCACACCGTCACTCCTTGCCGATCAGGTCCGCGGGGAACGCTCCCGCCCCGGCCGCCTTCACCAACAGCTCCCGCCCCAGCTCGGTCAGCCGCTCCACCCCAGCCGCGCCCAGGTGTTGGTACGGCGCCCGGTCCAGACGGTCCGTCAGGAGCTCCAGGTCCGAACGGAGCCGTATGCCGTCCGCCGTCAGCGCACCCTCCGCGTCCAGCACGCCGCGCTCCCGGAGCCGGGCCTGCGCGGCGTCCCAGTCGGACTGCTGCCAGCCACGGGTGGAGAGCACCCAGTGCGGTGTCATGCCCCTGCCGGTGGCGGTGTGGCTCACCAGCGCCTCCAGCGGGTCCAGTTCCAGCGTCAGCAGCGCCGAGACATGCCCGTCGCCCCGGTGCTCGCGCAGCAGGGTCGTGGCGTACCAGTACGCCAGGTGGGGTTCGGCGGGTACGGGCAGCTCGGCGTGGGCCGCGTACAGGGGACGGGCCTGCGGGGCGCACGCCTCGGTCGCGCGCAGGGCGAGCCGGGCGGCCTCCGCCAGCTCGGGGGAGTCGATCACCTCGGCGCCCAACAGCCGCCGCAGCGTGCTGTCCACGGCCCGCAGTCGGGCCCCCACGATGGCCGCGGGTGACGCGGTCGCCCACACCGACGGCACCAGCCGGGCGATCATCTCCGGGTTGAAGTTGTAGAAGGCCGCGGCGACGGCGCCCGGCCCCACCGCCCCCATCGCGGCGGCCCGGGAGGCGACATAGACGGCGTCGGGCTCGTCAACGCCGATCGCGGAGAGCTCCTTCGGTAGATCGGGCGAGAAGTAGACCGTCGCGTGCAGCGGGTCGAGGACGTGGTGACAGCGTCGGGCCGTAGCGGTCTCGGAAGTCATATGCCGCAGCCTACGTACCGACCGGTAGGGAGAGAAGGGGTAGCAGTACCGACCGGTAGGGCAATGGAGGCGTGGCGGAACCGAACGGTCCGACGGAAACGGCAACGGTTTCGCGGGGTACGGCGGGGCTGGGGTGGCAGGAAAGGTGGGAATCTCGTCATTGCGGCCATCGACGCCACCGCGAAAGATGGCTGACATGACCGAGCGAAGCATCCTCGTCGTCCTCTACGACGGCGTACAGAGCCTCGATGTGACCGGCCCCGTCGAGGTGTTCGCGGGCGCCGACCACGTCACCGGGAACCCGGCCGCCTATCCGCTGCGCACCGCGTCGCCCGACGGCGCGCCGGTCCGCACCACCAGCGGCCTCACTCTCGTCCCCGACACCTCGCTCGCCGATGCGCCGCGCCCGCACACGCTGCTCGTCCCCGGGGGCGGGGGCCCGCTCGGCCCCGACCCCGTACTCATCGACTGGCTCCGCGAGCACGGGCCGCACCCCGAACGCCTCGTCTCCGTCTGCACCGGATCGCTGCTGCTCGCCGAGGCCGGGCTGCTCGACGGCCATCGGGCCACCACCCACTGGGCCTCCTGCGACGAGATGGCCAGGGACTACCCCCGGGTCCTGGTGGAACCCGACCCGATCTTCGTACGGGACGGCAGGATCGCCACCTCGGCGGGTGTCACCGCGGGCATCGATCTGGCGCTCGCCCTGGTCGAGGAGGACTACGGCCGGGAGGTCGCCCTCACCATCGCCCGCTATCTGGTCGTCTTCCTCCGGCGCCCGGGGAGCCAGGCCCAGTTCAGCGCCCAGCTCGCCGCCCAGACCGCGCGCCGCGAGCCGCTGCGGGAGGTCCAGCACTGGGTGACCGAACACCCCGGCGACGATCTGTCCGTCGAAGCGCTGGCCGCCCGCGCCCGGCTCTCCCCGCGCCACTTCGCCCGCGCCTTCCAGGCCGAGACCGGGACGACACCGGGCCGGTATGTGGAGCGGGTGCGGCTGGAGCACGCGCGGCGGCTGCTGGAGGAGACCACCGACGGCGTCGAGGAGATCTCCCGCGCCATCGGCTACGGCACCCCCGAGGCGCTGCGCCGCCTCTTCCTGAAGACCCTCGGCACCTCGCCGGCGGAGTACCGCCGCCGCTTCCACGCCCCCCTCGGCTGACCCCTCCGCCAGGGAGACCGCCCCCCCTCGGCCGACCGCCACCAGGAGACCAAGAGCCCGCTCGGCCGACTTGTCAGCCGGGGACCAAGAGCCCGCTCGGCCGGCGCCTCCGCCGAGGGAGGACCGCGCGCGCCTGAGCCCGGGGCGCCGCACCCGAACCACCTCCACACCGCCCGAATCCCGGGCCGTCCGACCCATCCGACCCATCCGACCCGACCGAGAGGAACCCCATGTCCGAGAACACCCCTGCCCAGCCCGCCACGGCCCCCGTGCGGATCGCCGTACTGCTCTTCGACGGCTTCACCACCCTCGACGCGATCGGCCCCTACGAGACCCTCAGCCGGCTCCCGGAGGCCGAGACGGTCTTCATCGCGAAGGAGCGCGGTCCGGTCCGCGGCGACCAGGGCTCCCTCGCCCTCGTTGCGGACCGGACCCTCGCCGAGGTCACCGACCCGGACATCGTGCTGGTGCCCGGTGGACCCGGCTCCGACCTCGCCATGCGGGACGAGACGATCCTCGACTGGCTGCGTTCCGCGGACGCCACCAGCACCTGGACCACCTCCGTCTGCACCGGTTCACTCGTCCTCGCCGCGGCCGGGCTGCTCACCGGCCGCCGCGCCACCTCGCACTGGCTCGCCCTGGACACCCTGGAGGGGTTCGGCGCGCGTTCGACGGGCGAGCGTGTCGTCTTCGACGGCAAGTACGTCACCGCGGCCGGCGTCTCGTCCGGCATCGACATGGGGCTGTCGCTGTTGGGCCGGATCGCCGGCGACACCTTCGCCCAGACCATCCAGCTCCTGACGGAGTACGACCCCGAGCCGCCGTACGACGCCGGCTCGCCCGACAAGGCCCCGGCCGAGATCGTCGCCGCCCTGCGGAATGAGCACGCGACGGTCTTCCGGGCCTGACCGGGCCTGACCGGGCATATCCGGGCCGGGCCGGCCGACCCACCAGCCGCCCCGCTCACACCGTCCAGGTGAACCGGGGCGGGCGCCGCTCCAGAAAGGCGGCGACACCCTCCGCGGTGTCGCCGCCCGCGCGCGCCTGCTCAGCCGCCCGCTCCGCCCAGTAAGCCTCCCGGTCGGCCCGGCCCGTCACGAACTCCTTGGCGGCCGCCTGGGTGAGCTGCGAGCGCGCGGCGACGATCCGGGTGAACTCGGCAACCCGCTTGCCCAGTTCGTCGCCGGCGAGCACCTCGTCCACGAGCCCCGTGCGCAGCGCCCGTTCCGTATCGATCAGCTCGCCGGTGAACAGGAGGTACTTCGCGGCCGACGGGCCCACCAGCGAGACCAGCCGCCGGGTCGAGGAGGCCGGGTAGACGATGCCCAGCTTCGCCGGCGTCACCCCGAAGAGTGCGTCGGCCGCCGCGAACCGTAGATCGCAGGCGGCGGCGAGCTGACAGCCGCCCCCGACGCAGTAGCCGCGCACGGCCGCGAGCGTCGGCTTCGGGAACGCGGCAAGAGCGTCCTCCGCCCGTACGGACAGTGCCTGTGGCGACTCGCCCGGCTCCCGCAGCGACGAGATGTCGGCGCCGGCGCAGAAGGTCTCCCCGTCGCCGGTGAGCACCAGCGCGCGGACGGTCGGATCGCCCGCGAGCCGCCCGAGCAGCTCCGGCAGCGACCGCCACATCGCCGCCGTCATGGCGTTGCGCTTGGCGGGATTGCTGATGACGACGGTGGCGACCCCGTCCGCGACGGTGTGGGTCACCCGGGGCCGGTGCGCCGCGAGGGCTGGCGTCTCCATGCGCCGGATGCTATCCGCCCGGCCCGGACCTACGATCAAGAAGGGGTACCAGGGGGGTGCGGCGAGGAGGAGACGATGGCCGGTACCACTCAGGAGCCCCGGCGGCTGAAGCGCGGATTCGGGGTGCTGGCCGCCCTCGGCGTGATCCTCGTCCTCGCCGGAATCGTCGGTCTCGTCTACACCGGGCTCGCCACCCTGACCTCCATGCTGCTCTTCGGCTGGCTGCTGCTGCTCGGCGGCGTGGTCGGTCTGGTGCACGCCGTCCAGTCCCGGGGCAGTGACTTCTTCTGGTTGGCCGTGGTGGTCGCGGCGCTGAACATCGCGGCCGGTGTGGTCGTCATCCGACACCCCGAGGGCTCGGCGGAGGCACTGACCCTGTTCGCCGCGCTGCTCTTCCTGACCGGTGGTCTCTTCCGGCTGGTGGGCAGTCTGGTGGTACGGGGTCCCCAGTTCGGCTGGACCCTGGTGCAGGGCGCCTTCGGTCTGCTGCTGGGCATTCTGGTGCTCGGCAACTGGCCGGAGAGCAGCCGTTACGTCCTGGGGCTCTTCTTCTCGCTGGCACTGCTCTTCGACGGCCTCGGGCTGATCGCCATCGGTGTCGGCGGCCGGCAGATCGTCGGAATGGTCGCGCCGCCCGAGGGGCGGTCGGGCAGGGCGGGAAGGCACGGCACACCGGGCACGGCGCGGGCACCGGGCGAACCGGGCACACCCCGCGATCCGCAGGGTCCGGGCGCACCGGGCGGAACAGCCGGCCCCGGCCCCGGGCCCTGAGGGCGTCAGGACCGGTCGTACAAACGTCGCTGTCACGCACTCCACGGTCAAAAGGTGTCGATTGCTGCTGACTTCTGTTCAATATCGCGGACCGGACCGGCCCACTGCCAACACTGATTACTCGACGGTCAGTGACAGCCGAGCCGAGGGTGGTACCGGACTATGGAGAGCCGCGGGAGCGTCCCGGCCCGGCCACTGTCGTACGAGGGCGTCTGGCGGTTCACCGCCCCCTCGGTCGACGTCTCCGTACCCCGCGCCCGGCACGCCGTGCGCGATCTCCTGTGCCGCCAGGGCGTACCCGTGCGCGACGACATCGTCCAGAGCCTGCTGCTGATCGTCTCCGAGCTGGTCACCAACGCCGTCCGGCACGCGGCGCTACTCTCGCCCGAGCTGGGCCTGGAGGTCGCCGTACGCGCCGGGCGGATCCGGGTGTCCGTGGAGGACTGCCACCCGTACCGGCCATCGGCGCTTGAGCTCGACCGCGGCCAGACCGGCGGCCGGGGGCTGCTCCTCGTCCGGGAGATCACCCGGGAGGCCGGCGGGCGCTACGACATCGAGCAGACCGCCATCGGCGGGAAGGTCGTCTGGGCCGAGCTGCCGCTCCGCCCGGCCCACGGCGGCGGTACCGCGCCCCGCTGAGGCCCGCCGCCGTGCTGTCGTACCGCCCGGGGGGTCACCAGCCGCCGGACGGGCCCGTCAGCTCCCTGATCGCCGGGCGGGCGGCGTCCAGCACCGTCATGAACCACGCCGAGAACGGTCCCGCCGCGTGCCGCGCGGCCAGTTCCTCGGGAGTGACGAAGACCGTCTCGCCGACCTCCTCCGGATCCGGCAGCGGCGCGCCCTGCGCCAGCCCGACGAAGAGGTGGTTGTACTCCTGCTCCACCAGCCCCGAGTCCGGGTCCGGATGGTTGTAGCGGACCGTGCCCGCCTCAGCGAGCAGCGAGGGCGAGATCCCCAGCTCCTCGTGCGTGCGCCGGGCGGCGGCGGCGAAGGGTGCCTCACCGGGGTAGGGGTGCCCGCAGCAGGTGTTCGACCAGACGCCGGGGGAGTGGTACTTCCCGAGTGCCCGGCGCTGGAGCAGCAGCCGCCCCCGCTCGTCGAAGAGAAACACGGAGAACGCCCGGTGCAGCCGGCCTGGCGCCTGATGGGCCGACAGCTTCTCGGCGGTGCCGATGGTGTTGCCGTCTTCGTCGACCAGTTCGAGCAGAATCGTTTCGGGTGTGCCGCTCGACGTACTGTTCGTGGCGGTGGCGGGTGAGGTCGGCATAACCATCCTTCGCTGTGGTCCTCGGCGCCCTGAGGGCCCTGCCCAGTCTGCCGCACGCGAGCGGCTAGTCCGCACTTCGGCGGCCCTGGGCATGTCCCCGGGCCGCCGGTGCGGGGTGCCCGGGGTGCCCCGGACGGCCCTCAGTGGCAGAGCCGGGCCTCGTGCGACGCATGCCCGACCGGCTCCAGTTGGAAGGTGCAGTGTTCGACGTCGAAGTGCGAGCCGAGGCAGCCCTGGAGATCGTGCAGTATCCGCTCGTGCCCGACCGTGTCCAGGGTGTCCTGGCTCACCACCACATGCGCGGAGAGCACCGGCATCCCGGAGGTGATCGTCCAGGCGTGCAGGTCGTGGACGTCCTCCACCCCCGGCAGAGCCACTATGTGCGCCCGTACCTCGGCCATGTCCACACCCTTGGGCGCGGCCTCCAGTAGGACGTTCAGGGTCTCCCGCAGCAGTTTCACGGTGCGCGGCACGATCATCGCGCCGATCACCAGTGACGCGATCGGGTCCGCGGCCTGCCATCCCGTGGTGAGGATGATCGTGGCCGAGACCAGCACCGCGACCGAGCCGAGCGCGTCGTTCAGCACCTCCAGATACGCCCCGCGCACATTGAGGCTCTCCTTCTGGCCGCGCATGAGCAGCGAGAGGGAGACCACATTGGCGACCAGACCGACCAGGGCGAAGACGATCGTCAGCCCGCCGTTCGTCTCGGCCGGGGTGACGAACCGCTGCACCGCCTCGTACAGCACGAAGCCGCCGACGCCGAGCAGCAGAAGACAGTTGGCGAGCGCGGCCAGGATCTCGGCCCGGGCGAAGCCGAAGGTGCGGTTGGTGCTGTACGGCCGGTTGGCGAAGTGGATGGCCAGGAGCGCCATCCCGAGACCGACCGCGTCCGTTGCCATGTGGGCGGCGTCGGCGACCAGGGCGAGCGATCCGGTGACCACACCGCCGACGATCTCCAGGACCATCACGCTCACCGTGATGACCAGCGCGACGCGCAGCCGCCCCCGGTAGGCGGCGGCTGCGGTGCCCGTCGGTGGCGGTCCGCCGTGCGTGTGTCCGTGGTCGTGCCCTGCCCCCATGGCTGATGCCTCCCAGCGCGTCGAAAAGCCTCGGAACCCGTTCCGAGGGCTCTCGGAACGATCTGTCCGCGACCCCAGTGAACTACTGGTGGGGGGTATGGGCAACACGGCACTGAACACCGTTGTCATGTTGTCTGACCTGCGGAAACGATCCGCAGGTCAGGAGTGGTGAAGGATCATTCCGCCCTCGTTCGGCCGACCGGAGCAGCCGGTGTGGGTCCCCCCGCCGGCTGCTCCGGCCGGCCCGCGGCGGTCAGCCTGATGCCGGGCGGTGCGCGCGCCACCCCTCCCACGCCGACTCGACCATTTCGCGCACCCCGCGCGAGGCCCGCCATCCCAGCTCCGCACCGATCAGCTCGACCGACGCCACCGCCTTCGCCGCGTCGCCCGGCCGGCGCGGCTCCACGACCGGCGCCGCCCCGTACCCCGTGACCTCGCCCACCAGATCGGCCAGCTCGCGCACCGAGACACCGGTCCCGCGCCCGATGTTCACCGTCAGATCCCCGGCCGCCCCCGCCGCCAGCCGGCGAGCCACCGCGAGGTGCGCGTCGGCCAGATCGGCGACATGGATGTAGTCCCGGACACAGGTGCCGTCCGGGGTCGGATAGTCGTCGCCGAAGATCCGCGGCGCCTCCCCCCGGGTGATCCGGTCGAAGAACATCGGGATGATGTTGAACACCCCGGTGTCCGCCAGCTCGGGACGGGCCGCGCCCGCCACGTTGAAGTAGCGCAGACAGGCCGTCGACAGCCCATGGGCCCGGCCCGTCGCCCGCACCAGCCACTCACCGGCCAGCTTGGTCTCGCCGTACGGATTGATCGGCACACAGGGCGCCGACTCCGGGATCAGCTCCAGCTCCGGGACGCCGTAGACCGCCGCCGACGACGAGAACAGGAATCGGGGCACCCCGGCCGCCACGACGGCCTCCAGCAACACGGTCAGACCGTGCACGTTCTCCCGGTAGTAGGTCAGCGGTTCGGCCACCGACTGCCCGACCTGCTTCTTCGCCGCGAGGTGCACCACACCCGTGACCCCGTACCGGGCGAACGTACGGTCCAGGAGATCCCGGTCCGACACCCGACCGGACACCAGCGGGACCCCCTCCGGCAGCCGCTCCCCGACGCCCGACGACAGGTCGTCGACCACGACGACCTGCTCGCCCGCCCCCACCATGGCCCGCACGACATGCGCGCCGATATATCCCGCTCCGCCTGTGATCAACCAACTCATGCGCTTCACTCTAGGTCGCGTCTTCAGAGTCCCGTCTGTCTGCCGTGCCCCGGCCTGCGCGCCCCCCAGGCCCTGTCCGGGCGATCTTGTCGGGCCCGCGACGGACTGGCTACGGCACGTCCCCACGGCCCTTGGGGGCCTGGGGAGGCCCCATGCCTCGGCCCTTGGGGGCCTGGGGAGGCCCCATGCCTCGGCCCTTGGGGGCCTGGGGAGGCCCCATGCCACGGCCCTTGGGGGCCTGGGGAGGCCCCATGCCTCGGCCCTTGGGGGCCTGGGGAGGCCCCATGCCTCGGCCCACGGGGCCTGGGACCCCCACCCTGCGTTGTCGTCGGTCGCCTATGCTCCGCATGGGCTCCCTCCTCCGCCTCGGGACTGCACGCACCAGACCCCGCCAGCCCCGCCCTCCGGGCGGACGACGCTCCTTTGAAGGCGCTCCCTGGGCACGGTTTGTGGGTGGGGGCGTTGATCGACAATGATGATCTCCAGGCGGGAGGGGTGACCCTTCCGAGGGCCCCGCCGTGCCCATCGGGCCGGGTACAGCCAGTGAACTCCCGCCCGGGCGCATCCGATAGCCTCTGCCGAAGTCTCCGCCGACGAGCCACCGCCCGCGCACGGGCCGGGGCCGCCGCGTACCCACACCCTCGGTTCCAAGGAGTGAGTTCGTCTGTCGACCGCCATCGTCACCGGTCCGCCCGTACCCGGATCGTCGCTTGAGGGCGATCTGCGGTCGCTGGGCTTCGACGTACGGGTCTCCCCGGGAGCCACCGAGACCGCCGCGCTCCTCGCGGACGTCCCGGCCACCGAACGCGTCGCCGTCGTGGACGCCCGCTTCGTCGGCCACGTCCACTCGCTCCGGCTCGCCCTGACCGACCCCCGCTTCCCGCTGGCGGCCGTGCCCGGTGCGCTGACGGCCCAGCCGGAGGCGCGGGAAGCGCTCTCCCGCGCCCTGACCACCGTCGCCGGCCCGGCCGGGGACCCGGTCACCGGAATCGCCCTCGCCGCCACCACGATCCTCCCCGACACCGTCGCCGATGCGCTCGACGCCGCGGGCGACGCCCCGCACCGGCCCGAGCTGGGGTCGCTCGTGGCGACCGTGCCCGCCGACCCCCAGGCCCGCAACGAGGCCCGCCAGGCCGTCGCCGCCGTGGACGACGAGGCCGTACGGCTCCGCTCCGCGGTGAAGGCCCGCGACGGCTTCTTCACCACCTTCTGCATCAGCCCCTACTCGCGGTACCTCGCCCGCTGGTGCGCCCGCCGCGGCTTCACCCCCAACCAGGTCACCACCGCGTCCCTGGTCACCGCGCTGATCGCGGCAGCCGCCGCAGCCACTGGCACCCGCGGCGGATTCATCGCGGCCGGCGTCCTGCTGCTCTTCTCCTTCGTCCTGGACTGCGCCGACGGACAGCTCGCCCGCTACTCCCTCCAGTACTCCACGATGGGCGCCTGGCTCGACGCCACCTTCGACCGGGCCAAGGAGTACGCCTACTACGCGGGGCTCGCCCTGGGCGCGGCACGCGGCGGCGACGACGTGTGGGCGCTGGCGCTCGGTGCGATGGTGCTCCAGATCTGCCGCCATGTCGTGGACTTCTCCTTCAACGAGGCCAACCACGACGCCGTCTCCAACACCAGCCCCACCGCCGCGCTCTCCGACAAGCTCGACAGCGTCGGCTGGACGGTCTGGGTGCGCCGGATGATCGTGCTGCCCATCGGTGAGCGCTGGGCCATGATCGCGGTGCTCACCGCCGTCGCCACCCCGCGGATCGTCTTCTACGCGCTCCTCATCGGCTGCGGCTTCGCCGCCGCCTACACCACGGCCGGCCGGCTGCTGCGCTCGCTGACCCGGCGGGCGACCCGGACCGCGCGCGCGGCGCGGGCCCTGGCGGACCTCGCGGACTCCGGCCCGCTCGCCGAGGCCATCGCCCGCGCGACCGGTCCCGCCGTCCGCGGGCTGCCCGCCCTGGCCCCCCCGCTGATCGCGCTGCTCGGCGGCGCCGCACTGGTGAGCGCCGCGGCGTTCAGCGACTACGGCTCCTTCGTGCCCGTCCTCGCGGCCGCCGGCTACGCCCTCACCTCCGGCCTCGCCGTCGCCCGCCCCCTCACGGGCTCCCTCGACTGGCTCGTCCCCCCGGTCTTCCGCGCGGCCGAGTACGGCACGATCCTGGCGCTCGCCGTCCGCGCCGACGAGCCGGGGGCGCTGCCCGCGGCCTTCGGACTGGTCGCGGCCGTCGCCTACCATCACTACGACACGGTGTACCGCATCCGCGGCGGTACGGGCGCGCCCCCGGCCTGGCTGGTACGGGCGATCGGCGGACACGAAGGCCGGATCCTGGTCGTCGCACTGCTGGCCGCCCTGGTCACCGCCACCGACTTCCGTCTCGCGCTGACGGCCCTCGCGGTCGTCGTCGCCCTCGTGGTGCTGGTGGAGAGCATCCGCTTCTGGGTGTCCTCCGGGGCGCCCGCCGTACATGACGAAGGAGAACCCGCATGATCGGCCTCGTACTGGCAGCCGGTGCCGGACGGCGTCTTCGCCCCTACACCGACACGCTTCCGAAGGCCCTCGTGCCCCTGGCGGACGGCGACGGCGCCAGAACCGTCCTCGACCTCACCCTGGCGAACTTCGCCGAGATCGGCCTCACCGAGGCCGCCATCGTCGTCGGCTACCGCAAGGAGGCCGTCTACGAACGCCAGGCGGCCCTGGAGGCCACGTACGGCATCAAGCTCACCCTCGTCGAGAACGACAAGGCGGAGGAGTGGAACAACGCCTACTCGCTGTGGTGCGCCCGTGAGGTCCTGAAGCGGGGCGTCATCCTCGCCAACGGCGACACGGTCCACCCGGTCTCGGTCGAGCGCGCCCTGCTGGCCGCGCGCGGCGAGGGCCGGAAGATCATCCTCGCCCTCGACACGGTGAAGCACCTCGCCGACGAGGAGATGAAGGTCATCACCGAGGACGGCCTCGGCGTGCGCCGGATCACCAAGCTGATGGACCCGGCGACCGCCACCGGTGAGTACATCGGGGTCACCCTGATCGAGCCGGAGGCCGCCGTGGAGCTGGCCGACGCGCTGCGGACCACCTTCGAGCGCGACCCCGACCTCTACTACGAGGACGGCTACCAGGAGCTGGTCAACCGCGGTTTCACCGTGGACGTGGCCCCCATCGGAGACGTCCCCTGGGTGGAGATCGACAACCACGACGATCTCGCGAAGGGCCGGGAGATCGCGTGCCTGTACTGACCCGGCTCATCCCGTCGCCGGTCGTCGTCGACATCCGGCCCGGGGCACTGGACGATCTGGTCGACCTCCTGGCCGACCAGCGGATCTCCAGCTCCGGCCGGCTCGCCTTCGCGATCAGCCGCGGCTCCGGACAGGCGCTGCGGGAACGGCTCGCGCCCGCCCTGCCGGGCGCCGACTGGTACCCCGTCGCCGACGGCACCCTCGACTCCGCCGTCCAGCTCGCCGACGACATCAAGGGCAAGCGGTACGACGCGGTCGTCGGCCTCGGCGGCGGCAAGATCGTGGACGTGGCGAAGTACGCGGCGGCCCGCGTCGGGCTGCCGATGGTCGCCGTCGCCACCAACCTGGCCCACGACGGCCTCTGCTCCCCGGTCGCCACCCTCGACAACGACAACGGCCGGGGCTCCTACGGGGTCCCCACGCCGATCGCCGTCGTCATCGATCTCGATGTGGTCCGCCGGGCCCCGGTCCGCTACGTGCGCTCCGGCATCGGCGACGCGGTCTCCAACATCTCCTGCGTCGCCGACTGGGAGCTGTCCCACCGGATCACCGGCGAGTCCATCGACGGCCTGGCCGCCGCCATGGCCCGCCAGGCCGGCGAGGCCGTGCTGCGGCACCCCGGGGACATCGGCGACGACGCCTTCCTCACCGTGCTCGCGGAGGGACTGGTCCTGACCGGCATCTCCATGTCGGTGGCCGGCGACAGCCGGCCGGCGTCCGGCGCCTGCCACGAGATCAACCACGCCTTCGACCTGCTCTACCCGGGACGCTCGGCGCCCCACGGCGAGCAGGTCGGACTCGGGGCCGCCTTCGCGATGCATCTGCGGGGCGCCCACGACCAGGCACACCTCTTCACCGATGTGCTGCGCCGCCACGGCCTGCCGGTCCTGCCCGACGAGATCGGGTTCTCCACGGAGGAGTTCGTCCGAGCCGTGGAGTACGCACCGCAGACCCGTCCCGGCCGTTTCACCATTCTTGAGCACCTTGACCTCACCACCGATCAGATCAGGGACGCGTACGCCGACTATGCCAAGACCATCCGTAGCTGAACTCCGTCCGGTCGTTCATCCGGAGGGAGTGAAGGACCGGCGCAGCGGCGAGCACTGGGCCGGGCGCCTTTACATGCGCGAGATCTCCCTCCATATCGACCCGTATCTGGTGAACACCAGAATCACCCCCAACCAGCTCACCTACCTGATGATCGTCGTGGGTGTGCTGGGTGGCGCGGCGCTGTTGATCCCGGGGTTGACCGGCGCGGTCCTCGCGGTCGTCCTCTTCCAGATCTATCTGCTGCTGGACTGCGTGGACGGCGAGGTCGCCCGCTGGCGCGGCCAGACCTCCATCACCGGTGTCTATCTCGACCGGGTCGGCCACTACCTCTGCGAGGCGGCGCTGCTGATCGGCTTCGGCGTCCGCGGCGCCGATGTCTTCGGCGACGGCGGCCCCGAGTGGCTCTGGGCCTTCCTCGGCACCATCGCCGCGCTCGGCGCGATCCTGATCAAGGCCGAGACCGACCTGGTCGACGTGGCCCGGCAGCGCAGCGGACTGCCCGCCGTCAAGGACGAGGCATCCGTGCCCCGCTCCTCCGGTCTGGCGCTCGCCCGGCGCGCCGCCGCCGCGCTCAAGTTCCACCGGCTCGTCGGCGGTATCGAGGCCAGCCTCTTCATCCTGGCCGCGGCCGTGCTCGACCTGGTCCAGGGCGATCTGTTCTTCACCCGTCTCGGCATCGCGATCCTGGCCGGTATCGCCGTCGTCCAGACACTGCTGCACCTGGTGTCGATCCTCGCCTCCAGCAGGCTGAAGTGACGGCCGCCCCGAGGCTCGGCGCGGTCATCATCACGATGGGGACCCGCCCCGACGACCTCCGGGCGCTCCTCGAATCGGTCGCCCAGCAGGACGGCGACCCGATCGAGGTCGTCGTCGTCGGCAACGGCGCCCCGGTCACCGGCGTCCCCGAGGGGGTGCGCACGGTGGACCTGCCCGAGAACCTGGGCATCCCCGGGGGCCGCAACGTCGGCATCGAGGCATTCGGCCCCGGCGGCTCCGACGTGGACGTCCTGCTCTTCCTCGACGACGACGGACTGCTGCCGAACACCGACACGGCCGAACTGGTGCGCGCCGCGTTCACCGCCGACGACCGGCTCGGCATCGTCAGCTTCCGGATCGCCGACCCGGAGACCGGACTCACCCAGCGCCGCCACGTGCCCCGGCTGCGCGCGTCCGACCCGATGCGCTCGTCGCGGGTGACGACCTTCCTCGGTGGTGCCAACGCGGTACGGACCTCGGTCTTCGCCGAGGTCGGCCAACTGCCCGCGGAGTTCTTCTACGCGCACGAGGAGACCGACCTCGCCTGGCGGGCGCTGGACGCGGGGTGGTCGATCGACTACCGCTCGGACATGGTGCTGTTCCATCCGACGATGCCCCCGTCCCGGCACGCGGTCTACCACCGCATGGTGGCCCGCAACCGGGTCTGGCTCGCGCGCCGCAACCTGCCCGCGCCGCTGGTCCCGGTCTACGTCGGGGTCTGGCTGCTGCTCACCCTCGCCCGACGCCCCTCGTCGGCGGCGCTCAAGGCGTGGCTGGGCGGGTTCAAGGAGGGCTGGCGGACCCCGTGCGGGCCGCGCCGGCCCATGAAGTGGCGTACGGTATGGCGGCTCACCCGACTAGGACGGCCCCCGGTGATCTGACAAGCTCGGTCCCGACAGCGCCGGGCGACCCGGGGGAGCGCCCCCGGGGCCGCTCGGCGCCGCGCCCGAATCCGCCGCGCATTGTGAAGACGAGAGTCCCGAATCCGCCGCGCATTGTGAAGACGAAAGTTTTGACTTGTGAGTGACACAACCCAGGACGGTGCGATCACGATGACCGCGCCGCCATCCGCCGACGAGGGCCTGTCCTCGGCGGAACTCGCCGCCAAGTACGGCCTGGCGGTCAGCGGTGCGCGACCCGGGCTGGTCGCGTACATCCAGCAGCTCTGGGGCCGGCGCCACTTCATCCTGGCCTTCTCCCAGGCCAAGCTGACGGCGCAGTACAGCCAGGCGAAGCTCGGCCAGCTCTGGCAGGTGGTGACGCCGCTGCTCAACGCGGCCGTCTACTACTTCATCTTCGGGCTGATCCTGAACTCGGGACGGGGGATGGACAAGGAGGTCTTCATCCCCTTCCTGGTGACGGGCGTCTTCGTCTTCACCTTCACGCAGAGCTCGGTGATGGCGGGCGTACGGGCGATCTCCGGCAACCTCGGGCTGGTGCGGGCGCTGCACTTCCCGCGCGCGTCCCTGCCGATCTCCCTGGCGCTCCAGCAGCTCCAGCAACTGCTGTTCTCGATGGTCGTGCTGGTGCTGATCGCGGTCGGCTTCGGCAGCTATCCGTCGCTGTCCTGGCTGCTGATCCTGCCCGCGCTGGTCTTCCAGTTCGTGTTCAACACCGGTCTCGCGCTGGCCATGGCGCGGCTCGGCAGCAAGACGCCCGACCTGGCGCAGTTGATGCCGTTCATCATGCGGACCTGGATGTACGCGTCCGGCGTGATGTTCTCCATCCCGGTGATGCTGAAGGACCACCCCGCCTGGATCGCGGATGTGCTCCAGCTCAATCCGGCCGCGATCTATATGGACCTGATCCGCTTCGGACTGATCGACGGGTACGGTTCGGAGAATCTGCCCCCGCACGTGTGGGCGTTCGCCCTGGGCTGGGCGCTGCTGGTCGGCGTCTTCGGTTTCGTGTACTTCTGGAAAGCGGAAGAGCGGTACGGCCGTGGCTGAGAACGAACTGGGACGGGTTCCCACCGTCATCGCCGACGATGTGCACATCGTCTACCGGGTGCACGGCAGCGCCGGCGGCAAGGGGAGCGCCACGGCGGCGCTCAGCCGCATCCTCAAGAAGGGCAAGAGCGAGCCCCGAGGGGTGCGCAAGGTCCACGCCGTCAAGGGCGTCTCCTTCACCGCCTACCGCGGCGAGGCGATCGGTCTGATCGGCACCAACGGCTCCGGCAAGTCCACGCTGCTGCGTGCCATAGCCGGGCTGCTCCCCACCGAGCAGGGCAAGGTCTACACCGACGGTCAGCCCTCCCTGCTCGGGGTGAACGCCGCGCTGATGGGCGATCTGACCGGCGAGCGCAATGTCATCCTCGGCGGCCTGGCCATGGGCATGTCGCGGCAGGAGATCCACGAGCGCTACGAGGACATCGTCGACTTCTCGGGGATCAACGAGAAGGGCGACTTCATCACGCTGCCGATGCGCACGTACTCCTCGGGCATGGGGGCGCGGCTCCGGTTCGCCATCGCGGCGTCCAAGAACCACGACGTCCTGATGATCGACGAGGCGCTGGCCACCGGTGACCGCAAGTTCCAGATCCGGTCCGAGCAGCGCATCCGTGAACTGCGCAAGGAGGCCGGTACGGTCTTCCTGGTCAGCCACAGTCTCGGGTCCATCCGGGGCACCTGTAACCGGGTGCTGTGGCTGGAGAAGGGCGAGCTGCTGATGGACGGTCCCACGGCCGAGGTCCTGCGGGCGTACGAGAAGGAGACCGGCAAGTAGTGACGAGAGCGGGACCGGATCCGGGTCCGGTCCCGACCACGGCCCCCGCCATGGCATCCGGGCGGGGGCCTTCTCGCGTCCTCATGGGCGACAGCGGCCGGTCGGCCGCGCCCCCCGGCGGCCGGGCCCGGACCGTCGAAGCGGGTCAAGTCCGGGCTGATGAGAGAAGGTTGGCCGATAGTGCGGCGTTGCCGTGAAGAGCGCGACACCCCGACGATCCACCGGGCCTTGTACAACGTAAGCTGTAGCGGTGCTGAATCGCGGCAAGTGGGGCGATACGTCCTCGGCACCCAGTCCGACGGGCGGACCTCTCGCAGTCGGGATCACCGGCGGCGTGTCCGAAATAGGATGGATTGGATCGGCAGTGTAGAACGGGAGATGTGACGGCAATGATCGAAAATCTCCAGCTCCGTGAGGGTTTCGCCGTTCCCGCACCTGGTAGCCCCGTATGACTGACATCCGACCGACGCGCACCACAGCCGCGCCGCTGGCCACGGCGCCCGCGGGGAGCTCCACGACGTCCGGCGATCCGGTGGATCCCGCGCGCGCCACCCTGGACAAGGCGGCGCGGGAGAACTTCCCCGTCGCCCCCTTCTTCCTCCCGCGCGCCTGGCGCGACGACCTGATGGCCCTCTACGGCTACGCCCGCCTCGTCGACGACATCGGCGACGGCGACCTCGCCCCCGGCGGCGGGGACGCCCGGCTGCTCGGCGTGGACCCCGCCGACGCCGAGGACCGGCTGGTGCTGCTCGACGCCTTCGAGGCCGACCTGCGCCGTGTCTTCGACGGTTCCGAAGCGACCGGTGCCTCCGAGACGGCCGGTGACTCCGAGGTCTCCGGAGGTTCCCAGGAGTCCGACCGGCCGGACCCGTCCGGTGACGCACCCCGTCACCCCCTGCTGGTCGCGCTCCGCCCCACCGTCCGCCGCCGCGCTCTGCCACCCGGCCCGTTCCTCGGCCTGATCGCGGCCAACCGCCAGGACCAGCTCGTCCGCCGCTACGAGACGTACGACGACCTCCTGGCGTACTGCGAACTCTCCGCCAACCCGGTGGGCCGCCTCGTGCTCGGGCTCACCGGCACCGCGACCCCCGAGCGGGTGCGGCGCTCCGACGCCGTCTGCACCGCACTCCAGATCATCGAACACCTCCAGGACGTGGCCGAGGACCTCGCCGCTGACCGGATCTATCTGCCCGCCGACGACATGCGGCGATTCCATGTCACCGAGGCCGACCTGGCGGCCCCGACCGGCAGCGCCTCCGTGCGCGCGCTCGTCGCCTACCAGGCCGAACGCGCCCGCCGGCTGCTGGACGACGGAGTCCCGCTGGTGGGCAGCGTGCACGGCAGGCTGCGCTTGCTGCTCGCCGGGTTCGTCGGCGGGGGCCACGCCGCGCTCGCCGCGATCACGGCAGCCGGACACGATGTCCTGCCCGGAGCACCCAAACCCGGCAGGGCACGTTTGCTGCGGGAAACGGGTGCCGTATTGCGAAGAGCGCGTAGAGAGGGGTGAGCCGGACGATGGACCAACCGACACCCATGCCGGCGGCGGTACAGGCCGCGTACAGCTATTGCGAGGCCGTCACCGGACAGCAGGCGCGTAACTTCGCCTACGGCATCCGGCTGCTGCCGACCGACAAGCGGCAGGCGATGTCCGCGCTCTACGCGTTCTCGCGGCGCGTGGACGACATCGGCGACGGCACGCTCGCGCCGGACGCCAAGCACGAGCGGCTGGAGGCGACCCGGGAGCTGCTGACCCGCGTCCGCGCGGGCGCCGTCGCCGAGGACGACACCGACCCGGTCGCCGTCGCCCTCACGGACGCCGCGCACCGCTTCCCCATCCCGCTGGACGGGCTGGACGAGCTCATCGACGGCGTCCTGATGGACGTCCGCGGCGCCACCTACGAGACCTGGGACGACCTCAAGGTCTACTGCCGGTGTGTCGCGGGTGCCATCGGCCGGCTCTCGCTCGGCGTGTTCGGCACCCAGTCCGGCGCGCGCGGCACCGAGCGCGCCGCCGAGTACGCCGACACCCTGGGCCTCGCCCTCCAACTCACCAACATCCTGCGCGACGTCCGCGAGGACGCGGGCAACGGACGCACCTATCTGCCCGCCGACGACCTCGCCAAGTTCGGCTGCTCCGCGGGCTTCCACACCGTCAGTCCGCCGCCCGGCGCCGACTTCGCCGGCCTCATCCACTTCGAAGTGCGGCGCGCCCGCGCCCTCTTCGCCGAGGGCTACCGGCTGCTGCCCATGCTGGACCGGCGCAGCGGCGCCTGTGTCGCCGCCATGGCGGGCATCTACCGGCGACTGCTCGACCGCATCGAGCGCGACCCCGAGGCCGTACTGCGCGGCCGGGTCTCGCTGCCCGGGCACGAGAAGGCGTACGTCGCCATGCGCGGGCTCTCCGGACTGGACACCCGGCACATCGCCCGGCAGAGCCCCAGGGGGCGTGCCTGATGCCCACGCCCCACCCGTACGGACGGCCCCTCCGGGCAACCGTTCGATCCGATGCCGCGTCACAGACTGCGACAGTCCGAGGGGAGGACGCATGACGGACGATGATGACCAGCGGCCCCGCCACACCGTGACGGGCGACGCGACCGGCCCCCGGCCCCCGGACCACCCGGGCGCCCCCGGACACGCCGTCGTCGTCGGCGGCGGTATCGCCGGCACCACCGCGGCGCTCCGGCTCGCCGACGCCGGACTGCGCGTCACCCTCCTCGAAAGCCGCCCGCGCCTCGGCGGCCTCGCCTTCTCCTTCCGCCGCGGCGACCTCACCGTCGACAATGGTCAGCACGTCTACCTGCGCTGCTGCACCGCCTACCGCTGGTTCCTCGAGCGGATCGAAGGCGCCCATCTCGCCCCGGTCCAGGACCGGTTGGACGTCCCCGTCCTCGATGTCGGCGGCCCCGGCCGGCCCCGGCTCGGCAGGCTGCGCCGGGCCGCGCTGCCCGTCCCGCTGCACCTAGCGGGCAGCCTCGCCCGCTACCCGCACCTCTCGGTCGCCGAGCGGCTGAGCGTGGGACGCGCCGCGCTCGCGCTGGGCCGGCTCGACCCCGCCGACCCGGCCCTCGACGGACTCGACTTCGCCACCTGGCTCGGCCGGCACGGCCAGTCGCGGCGCACCATCGAGGCCCTGTGGGACCTCGTCGGCGTGGCGACCCTGAACGCCACCGCGCCGAACACCTCCACCGGCCTCGCCGCGAAGGTCTTCAAGACCGGCCTCCTCTCCGACCCGGGCGCCGCCGACATCGGCTGGGCCCGGGTCCCCCTCGGTGAACTCCACGACACCCTCGCGGGCAAGGCACTCGCCGCGGCCGGAGTCCGTACCGAGGTCGCCACCCGGGTGCGCTCCCTCACCCGGACCGACCAGGGCGGCTGGCGGGTCGGCACCGACGGCGAGAGCCTCGAAGCGGACACCGTCGTCCTCGCCGTCCCCCAGCGCGAGGCCCATGAACTGCTGCCCGACGGCGCCGTCGACGACCCCGGCCGGCTGCTCGACATCGGCACCGCGCCGATCCTCAACCTTCACGTCCTGTACGACCGCAAGGTGCTGCGCCGGCCCTTCTTCACCGCGCTCGGCTCCCCGGTCCAGTGGGTGTTCGACCGCACCGAGGCGTCCGGCGTGACCGAGGGCCAGTACCTGGCGATCTCCCAGTCCGCCGCCGAGGACGAGATCGACACCCCCGTCGCCGAGCTGCGCAGCCGGTATCTCCCCGAACTGGAGCGGCTGTTGCCCGCCACCAGGGGAGCCGGCGTACGGGACTTCTTCGTCACCCGGGAGCGCACCGCCACCTTCGCGCCCGCCCCGGGGGTCGGCAGGCTGCGCCCGGGCACCCGCACCCGGGCCCCCGGCCTGTACCTCGCCGGCGCGTGGACCGCCACCGGCTGGCCCGCGACCATGGAGGGCGCCGTCCGCAGTGGATTCACCGCCGCCGACGCCGCGCTCTCCGCACTCGGCCGCCCCCAGGAACATCCGCTCAAGGAGGCGGCGTGAGCCGCAGTTTCGGAACAAGAGGAGAGACCGTGCCGACTGTGCCTTCGGCGAACCCCGCTGACGACACCACGACGGGCGTGGACATCGCGGCCCTGCTGGAGCGCGGACGGGCCATGTCGACGCCGGAGCTCCGCGCGGCGATCGACCGGCTCGCACCGCCCATGGACACCGTCGCCGCCTACCACTTCGGCTGGATCGACGCCCAGGGGCAGCCGTCCGTCGGCGACGGCGGAAAGGCCGTGCGCCCCGCGCTCGCGCTGCTCTCCGCCGAGGTCGCGGGCGCCGGGCCCGAGGTCGGCATCCCCGGCGCGGTGGCCGTGGAGCTGGTGCACAATTTCTCGCTGCTCCACGACGACCTGATGGACGGCGACGAGCAGCGGCGCCACCGCGACACCGTCTGGAAGGTCCACGGACCGGCGCAGGCGATCCTCGTCGGCGACGCGCTCTTCGCCCTCGCCAACGAGGTCCTGCTGGAGCTGGGCACCGTGGAGGCGGGCCGCGCCACCCGCAGGCTGACCGCCGCCACCCGCAAGCTCATCGACGGCCAGGCCCAGGACATCTCGTACGAGCACCGCGAGCGGGTCACCGTCGAGGAGTGCCTGGAGATGGAGGGCAACAAGACCGGCGCGCTGCTGGCCTGCGCCGTCTCCATCGGTGCGGTGCTCGGCGGGGCCGACGACCGGACGGCCGACACGCTGGAGGCGTACGGCTACCACCTCGGCCTCGCCTTCCAGGCCGTCGACGATCTGCTCGGCATCTGGGGCGACCCGGTCGCCACCGGCAAGCAGACCTGGAGCGATCTGCGCCAGCGCAAGAAGTCCCTGCCGGTCGTCGCCGCGCTCGCCGAGGGCGGGCCGGCCTCCCGACGGCTCGGGGAACTGCTCGCGGCCGACGCCAAGAGCAATGACTTCGACAGCTTCTCCGAGGAGGAGTTCGCCACCAGGGCCGCCCTGATCGAGGAGGCCGGCGGCCGCGAGTGGACCTCCGGCGAGGCCCGCCGCCAGCACTCCGTCGCCATCGCCGCCCTGGACGGCGTCGACATGCCCGACCACCTCAGGGCGCAGCTCGTGGCCCTCGCGGATTTCGTCGTCGTACGGAAGCGATGAAATCGGGCCGAGGGACTACCGTGACGAATGAGGTGAACCCCCCACCGGAGACGTTCCGCACCGCGTCCTCCATATGAATCGCAGTCGCCGGCCGGTGACCGGGCAACCGGGAGCCGGCCGACGGAGACCCCAGTACGGCACCAGGCATCACTGCACGGTAAGGGGAAGCCATGACAGCGACGACCGACGGAAGCGGCGGACCCGCGGGGGCCCGCGCAGCCACTGCCGGCCAGAGACCGCACATCCATGCCACCGGGGCCCCTGTGGAGCCCCCCGCCCCGGGTGACCCTCCCGAGCTGGCACGCCGGGCCGCGGCACGCTCCGTCGAGTACCTGCTGAGCCGGCAGGACGCGCAGGGCTGGTGGAAGGGCGACCTTGAGACCAATGTGACGATGGACGCCGAGGACCTGCTGCTGCGGCAGTTCCTCGGGATCCGGGATCCGCGCACCACCGACGCGGCGGCCCGTTTCATCCGCGGCAAACAGCGCGACGACGGCAGTTGGCCGACCTTCTACGGCGGACCCGGGGAACTCTCCGCCACCGTGGAGGCGTACGTCGCGCTCCGACTGGCCGGTGATCAGCCGGACGACCCCCATATGGCACGGGCGGGCGCCTGGGTCCGACAGCACGGCGGTATCGCCGGGAGCAGGGTCTTCACCCGGATCTGGCTCGCCCTCTTCGGCTGGTGGAAATGGGAGGACCTGCCCGAACTCCCACCCGAGCTGATCTTCCTCCCCGGCTGGTTCCCGCTCAACATCTACGACTTCGGCTGCTGGGCCCGGCAGACCATCGTGCCGCTCACCGTGGTCTCGGCGAAGCGGCCGGTGCGGCCCGCGCCGTTCGCGCTGGACGAACTGCATATCGACCCGGGCCGCCCGAACCCGCCGCGGCCGCTCGCCTCCGTACGGAGCTGGGACGGATTCTTCCAGCGCGCCGACCGGGCCCTGCGGCTCTACCACACCTTCGCGCCGCGCCGGCTGCGGAGAATCGCGATGAACGCCGCGGCCCGCTGGATCGTCGAACGCCAGGAGAACGACGGCTGCTGGGGCGGGATCCAGCCACCCGCCGTGTACTCCCTGATCGCCCTGCACCTGCTCGGCTACGACATCGACCACCCCGTGATGCGGGCCGGACTGGAGTCGCTGGACCGGTTCGCGGTCTGGAGCGAGGACGATGCCCCCGGCGGCGGGCCCGTCCGGATGGTCGAAGCCTGCCAGTCGCCCGTCTGGGACACCTGCCTCGCCACCGTCGCGCTCGCCGACGCGGGCCTGCCCGCCGACCATCCCGCGCTGGTCAAGGCCGCCGACTGGATGCTCGACGAGGAGATCGTCCGCTCCGGCGACTGGGCCGTCCGCAGGCCCGGACTGCCCCCCGGCGGCTGGGCGTTCGAGTTCCACAACGACAACTACCCCGATATCGACGACACCGCCGAGGTGATCCTCGCCCTGCGCCGGGTGCGGCACCCCGACCCCGCCCGGCTGGAGGCCGCCGTCGCGCGGGCCGGCCGCTGGACCCTCGGAATGCAGTCCCGGAACGGCGCGTGGGCCGCGTTCGACGCCGACAACACCAGCCTGCTCCCCAACCGCCTGCCGTTCTGCGACTTCGGCGAGGTGATCGACCCCCCATCGGCCGATGTCACCGCGCACGTCGTGGAGATGCTCGCCCACGAGGGCCGCGCCCACCACCCCCGGGCCCGTCGCGGCATCGCCTGGCTACTGGCCGAACAGGAGCCCAGCGGAGCCTGGTTCGGTCGCTGGGGCGTCAACTACCTGTACGGCACGGGCGCGGTGGTGCCGGCCCTGACGGCGGCGGGGATCCCCGGGTCGCACCCGGCGATCCGCCGCGCGGTCCGCTGGCTCGACTCCGTCCAGAACGAGGACGGCGGCTGGGGCGAGGACCTGCGCTCGTACGGCGAGAAGGGCTGGATGGGTCAGGGCACCTCCACCGCCTCCCAGACCGCGTGGGCGCTGCTGGCGCTGACCGCGGCGGGCGAGCGGGAGAGCAAGTCGGTCGAACGGGGGGTCACCTGGCTCGCCGAGACCCAGCGGGCGGACGGCTCCTGGGACGAGCCCCACTTCACCGGCACCGGCTTCCCCTGGGACTTCTCCATCAACTACCACCTCTACCGCCAGGTCTTCCCGCTCACCGCCCTCGGCCGCTACGTCCACGGCGAACCCGTCGTGGCCCGCGACCGCGAGGGGGGTTGATGGGCGCTCCCCAGGGGCCGCCGGACACCGACGTACCACTACTGATCGCCTGCGCCCTCGGAATCGAGCGACTGGCGCTCCGCGGCGCCGACCACCGGGGCGGCGGAGGTCCGGTGACCCTGCTCCGTACCGGCATGGGACCGCGGAACGCGGCGCGCGCCGTACGGGAGGCGCTGGCCGGCGGGCCGCTCCGGGACGCCGCCGTCATCGCCACCGGGTTCTGCGCCGGGCTCGCGCCGGGGATGCGCCCCGGGGACGTCGTCATCGCCGATGAGACCCGCCACCCGGCCGGCGCCACCCCCTGCACCGCGGCGGGGCCGCTGATCGAGGCGGTCACCAGGACCCTGCCCGGCCGCCGGGTCCACCGCGGGCCGCTGACCGGCTCGGACCATGTCGTACGCGGCCCGGAGCGGGCCGAGCTGTGGGCCACCGGCGCCATCGCGGTGGACATGGAGTCCGCGGCCACCCTGGCGACGGCGCTGGACGCCGGACCCCGTCCGGTCGCCGCCGTCCGGGTGGTGGTGGACGCTCCGGAGCACGAGCTGATCCGTATGGGCACCGTCCGAGGGGGAATATCGGCATTCCGGGTTCTCCGGGCCGTCCTTCCCGCTTTCCACGAATGGCACCGTTCTTTACAGCTCCCCAGGAGGTGAGCCAGATGGCCATGCCGCTTCGCCAGACCATCAGGGTCGGGACCTATCTGCTTGAACAGAAGCTCCGCAAGCGGGAGAAGTTTCCGCTCATCGTGGAGCTGGAACCCCTCTTCGCCTGCAATCTGGCGTGCGAGGGCTGCGGGAAGATCCAGCACCCGGCCGGGGTGCTGAAGCAGCGGATGCCGGTGGCGCAGGCGGTCGGGGCGGTGCTGGAGTCCGGTGCCCCCATGGTCTCCATCGCGGGCGGCGAGCCGCTGATGCATCCGCAGATCGACGAGATCGTGCGCCAGCTCGTGGCCCGGAAGAAGTACGTGTTCCTCTGCACCAACGCCATGCTGCTCCGCAAGAAGCTGAAGAACTTCACCCCGTCCCGCTACTTCGCCTTCGCCGTGCACATCGACGGACTGCGCGAGCGCCACGATGAATCGGTCGCCAAGGAAGGCGTCTTCGACGAGGCGGTGGCGGCCATCAAGGAGGCCCAGAGCCAGGGCTTCCGGGTCACCACCAATTCGACCTTCTTCAACACCGACACCCCAGCGACCATCATCGAGGTGCTGAACTACCTCAATGACGACCTCAAGGTCGACGAGATGATGATCTCGCCCGCGTACGCCTACGAGAAGGCGCCGGACCAAGAGCACTTCCTGGGGGTGGAACAGACTCGTGAGCTGTTCAAGAAGTCCTTCGCCGGGGGCAACAGGCGCCGCTGGCGGCTCAACCACTCGCCGCTCTTCCTGGACTTCCTGGAGGGGAAGACCGACTTCCCCTGCACGGCGTGGGCCATCCCCAACTACTCCCTCTTCGGCTGGCAGCGCCCCTGCTATCTGATGAACGACGGATACGTCCCGACCTACCGCGAGCTGATCGAGGAGACCGACTGGGAGAAGTACGGCCGGGGCAAGGACCCCCGCTGCGCCAACTGCATGGCGCACTGCGGGTACGAGCCCACCGCCGTCCTCGCCACCATGGGCTCCCTCAAGGAATCGATCCGGGCGGTGCGGGAGACCGTCTCGGGAAGCCGGGGCTGAGCGATGGCCGCGGGCGGCGGCACCCCATCGGAGGCACGGGGGCACCGGGGCACCGGAAAACAACGAGAGCGAGGGAGCACATGACCGAGCCGCTGTCGACGGGCCGGGAGGTCGATGCCCGCCCCGGCCACCCCGGCCACCCCGGCCCTCCGGACCGGATGGCCGCACCCGGCCCGGAGGGCACCCCGCGCCGCGGCTTCGACCTGGCCGCACTGCTCGCCGAGCGCGGGGCCGAACGCTACGAGCTGCACGCCCGCCACCTCAACCACCAACTGCCCCGGGTGCTGCGCACCATCGGCTTCGACAAGGTCTACGAGCGGGCCGACGGCGCGTACTTCTGGGACGCCGACGGCCAGGACTACCTGGACATGCTGGCGGGGTTCGGGGTGATGGGCCTCGGCCGGCACCACCCCGTCGTCCGTGCGGCGCTGCACGACGTCATCGACGCCTCACTCGCCGACCTCACCCGCTTCGACTGTTCGCCCCTGCCCGGCCTCCTCGCGGAGAAGCTGCTCGCCCACAGCCCCCACCTGGACCGGGTGTTCTTCGGCAACAGTGGTACGGAGGCGGTCGAGACGGCGCTGAAGTTCGCCCGCTGCGCCACCGGTCGGCCGCGCGTCCTCTACTGCGAGCACGCGTTCCACGGACTGACCACGGGCGCCCTCTCCGTCAACGGCGAGGCGGGTTTCCGGGACGGGTTCGCCCCCCTGCTGCCCGACACCGCCGTACCCCTCGGCGACCTGGCCGCGCTCGAACGCGAACTGCGGCGCGGGGACGTGGCGGCCCTGGTGGTGGAGCCGATCCAGGGCAAGGGCGTCCAGGAGGCGCCCCCCGGCTATCTGCGGGCGGCGCAGGAGCTGCTCCACCGGCACGGTGCGCTGCTGATCGCCGACGAGGTGCAGACCGGCCTGGGCCGGACCGGTGACTTCTACGCCTACCAGCACGACGACGGCGTCGAACCCGACCTCGTCTGTGTGGCGAAGGCGCTCTCCGGCGGTTACGTACCGGTCGGCGCGACCCTCGGCAAGGACTGGATCTTCAAGAAGGTCTACTCGTCCATGGACCGGGTCCTGGTGCATTCGGCGAGCTTCGGCTCGAACGCCCAGGCGATGGCGGCGGGACTCGCGGTGTTGTCGGTGATCGAGGACGAGGGGATCGTCGCCAACGCCCGGGTGACCGGTGACCTGCTGCGCACCCGGCTGGCCGAGTTGGTGGACCGCTATGAGTTCCTGGCGGCGGTGCGCGGCCGGGGGCTGATGATCGGCATCGAGTTCGGGCGCCCCGAGTCCCTCGTACTCCGGGGCCGCTGGACCATGCTCCAGGCCGCCCGAAAGGGGCTCTTCGCGCAGATGGTCGTGGTGCCGCTGCTGCGCAAACACCGGATCCTCACCCAGGTCTCCGGTGACGAGCTGGAAGTGATCAAGCTGATCCCGCCGCTGACGATCGGCGAGCGGGAGGTGGACCGCTTCCTCACGGCCTTCACCGCGGTCATGGACGACGCCCATGCCGGGGGCGGGCTGATGTGGGACTTCGGAAAGACACTGATCAAGCAGGCGGTGTTGCAGCGCTGACCCGCCCCCGCGGAGTACCCGACCGGCGTTTTTTGCCTCTGAGGTAAAGAAATTTGCCTCAGAGGCAGTTTCCTGGCGCAATGGAGTCATGCACAGTCCTCCCGGAGGTCACCCTCCGGACCCGACCGCCGCCACCGGCGAACCGGCCACGGACCTTCCCGACGTGGCCCCCCGGCTGCGCGAGCTGCGCCGCCGCCGCGGCCTCACCCTGGAGGCCGCCGCCCAGCGCGCCGGACTCTCGCCCGCGCATCTGTCCCGGCTGGAGACCGGCCGCCGACAGCCGTCGCTGCCCATGCTCCTCAGTCTCGCCAGAATCTACGGTACGGCAATCGGCGAGCTGCTCGGCGAGGTGTCGGCGGAGCGCGACCCGATCGTCCGGGCCGGCCGCCGGGAGCCCGCGGCAGCCGACGGCTGGACGTATCACCAGGTGGGCGCCCCTGGCCGGGCCATGCAGGCGCTCCGGCTCGTCGTCCCTTACGGCGCGCAGGGCGATCTGGTACGGGTCCATCCCGGCGAGGAGTGGATCCATGTCCTCGACGGCCGGGTGCGGCTCACCCTCGGCGAGGCCGTGCACGAACTCGGCCCCGGGGACAGCGCGCACTTCGACTCGCTCACCCCCCACCGCATCGCGGCCGCCACCCGCGACGGCGCCGAGATGCTCTTCGTCCACACCCTGCTCCAGAGCCCCGACCTCCATCCGCACCACAGCTGACGCCGGTCCGCCGGTACGAGAAGAGAGGCCCGCCATGTCCGAGAGCCCCGCACCCCAGAACCCCGCCGCGCCCGAGAGCCCCGCGGTCTCCTCGAAGGCCGCCGCCAAAGAGGAGGGGAAGTTCCCCCGGGGTCTGGTGATCCGCCTCTTCGCCTACCTGATCGCGGGCCATGTGTTCGCCGGGTTCCTCTATCTCCTCTTCGAGATGGGCGCCAAGTAACCCAGGGTCGACCGGCGCCCACCCGTCGCGAGCCTCCCGTGGAATTCGCGAACCCTCCGTGAATTCGCGAACCTCCGTGAATTCGCGAACCCTCCGTGAAGGGGGACGGACGCGGTCACGCCCCGTCGAGCAGTCGCTCCCGCAGCCGCGCCCGGGTCTCGGGGGAGACCCCCAGCCCGTCCGTCAGATAGCGCTCGGTGGTGCCCCAGGTCTGCTCGATCGCATCGAAGGCGGCGTTCAGATAAGCGGCGCGCGCGTCGAAGAGCGGGTTCAGCAGCTCCATCACCTCCGCCGACATCCCGGCCGGCGAGTTGTCCCGGCGACGCACCAGATAACGCCGGTGCGGCTCGTTGGACTTGAGGTAGTCCGCCTCGATCGCCTCCCGCTCCACCCCGACCGCGAGCAGGGACACCGCTATCGAGAGCCCGGCGCGGTCCTTGCCCGCCGCGCAGTGCATGAGTGCCGGGACGCTGTCCTCGGCGAGCGCGTGCAGCACCCGGCTGTGCTCCCCGGTGCGCCCGGTGATCATCGTCCGGTACGACTCCGCCATCCGGTCCGCCGCCCTGCCGTCCGCCAGGATCGACCGGAGCTGGTCGAGATCGCCCTCGCGCACCATCAGCCAGAAGTCGGCGCCGTCGGCCGGGTCGCTGAGGGGCAGATTCAGATTCCGCACCCCGGGCAGGTCGATATCGGGACCCTCCAGCCGCATATCGGCCGAGTTCCGGAAGTCGAAGACCGTGCGCAGCCCCAGTGTGGCGAGGAACGCGGCATCGCTCGCGGTCGCGTTGGCGAGGTGACCGCTGCGGTAGAGGGCTCCGTACCGCACCTGCCGGCCGTCCACGGTCGGCAGTCCGCCCACGTCTCGGAAGTTGCGAACCCCGGTCAGCTCGGGTTCGGTCGACGGGACCCGCGGCAGCTGCTGTGTCACAAAGGCTCCTGGAGGTCACTGCCGGCGCGGCTCGCCGACGATGGCGTGTTCCCGACGATACGACACCGCCGTGCCCGGTCCCCGGCCTGTGCGGTCACCCGGTCCTCGGCACGGGTCGGCCAGCGGCCAGCGGCTACCGGGCGGGGGCGGCGGCGCCGGGCCACCCGCGGGGTCGGCACCTCATCCGGCCGGGGGTACCGGACCCCCGGATCCCTCACCCCGCCGCCACTAAGAGCCACATTCTGCACTTCTGACCGAATTGGTCGTTTAAGGGTAACGTGCCCCATCTATAGGGGAGATGGGGCCTCGCTCGTGAGCAGGATCATATTCGTGACGTTCCGTGCCGCCGGACGCGCGGCCGATATCGACGCGGGGTGGGTAGTTGGCCTTTCCGGTTCCACGGAGGGTGACCGGAAATTCCGGTCCGCCGGTGAATCGATCTTGACAGTGAAAGCGGAGTGGCTTGTTCAGGTCTGTGGCGCTCGTCTACGGTCACGGCAATCCGGGCGGACCGCCTCATCCTGCCGCCGACCGGAACCCCATTCGCATATCCACGCATGGCAGGAGCGGGGGACCCAGTCAGTACGCCGATCCGGGCATCCGGACGGCTTGGGGTGAAGTCGCGCAGTCGCGCGGCCGGGCATCTCCAGCCCGAACCCGACAGCTCACCTCGCAGGCGTCGGAGAGGAAGCAACGCCATGCCCGGAAAGGGTAAGCACCGCCGTACCAGGACCAGCCCCCTCACCCGCGGATTCGTCGCCGCGGGTACCGGTGGCGCCGCCATCGCCCTGCCACTGCTGGGCGCGGCCGGCGCCCACGCGGCGGAGCGGCCGGCCTCCGCCACCGCGCAGGTGACCAAGGCCCCCGCCGCCGCCCCGGTGGCGGAGAAGGCGGCGGAGAAGTCCGCAGCCGTCTACCGGGTGGTCGCCGGTGACCATCTGTCCAAGATCGCCGACGAGCAGCGGGTCGACGGTGGCTGGCAGCGGCTCTACGAGGACAACCGCAAGGTCGTCGGCGGGGACCCCGCGCTGATCCACCCGGGCGTCGAACTCGCCATCGCCAAGGCGACCGGCGGTGCGGTGCCGTCGCAGCGGACGGAGGCCACCCCGGAGCCCGCGTCCCGGTCCGCCGCCCCGGCGACTCCGGAGGTCGAGCCCGCCCCGGCCGCGGCGGCCCCCGCCGAGAGCGACGGCGCGAGCCAGACCGCGTCGGACACCGCGGAGACACCGGCCGCCCCCGCCGCCGCCGGTTCCGGTTACACCACCCCGCTCGAATCCGGTGGTGTCACCACCTCCTACCGCGCCTCCGGCGCCATGTGGTCCAGCGGCTACCACACCGGTGTCGACTTCGCGGCGGCCACCGGCACCACCGTCCGGTCCGTCGGCCCGGGCAGTGTCGTCTCCGCGGGCTGGAGCGGTTCCTACGGCAACGAGGTCGTCATCCAGCACACCGACGGCACCTACTCCCAGTACGCCCACCTCTCCTCCCTCGCCGTGTCGGCCGGGCAGAGCGTGACCGGCGGACAGCAGATCGGCCTCTCCGGCTCCACCGGCAACTCCAGCGGCCCGCACCTGCACTTCGAGATCCGCACCGGTCCCGACTACGGCTCGGACATCGACCCGGTGGCGTACCTGCGCCAGCACGGTGTCTCCCTCTGAACCGACGGCATCACCGCTGCCCCCCAGCGGAGGGCACCGGATGAACGGTCCGCGTCACACCTGACCCCGCGCGAGCCCGCCAGCCCCGCCCGTATCGGGTGAATCCCCGAATCCCCGTGTGCCGCCCCGGTGGTACGCGGGGATTCTGGCGTATTCCCACCCACCGGAATCGGACCCGGTGGTAAAGATCACCCCCCGTCAACCCCTCCTTACGGTCGCGTAGGTCACATCCGCGAGGTCAGGATGAGTTCTCGTGGCACAAGACGTGAGAACTTCGAGAGCAGGGACGCCCGGCGGAATCGGGTCGTACGCGGCGATCGGTGACAGCTTCACCGAAGGCGTCGGCGACCCCGGCCCCGCCGGGACGTACCTGGGCTGGGCGGACCGTTTCGCGGTCCTGCTCGCCGACCGCGCGCCGGAACACCCCTTCCGCTACGCCAATCTGGCGGTACGGGGCCGACTGCTCGACCAGATCGTCGCGGAGCAGGTGCCGAGGGCCCGGGAACTCGCCCCTGACCTGGTGACGTTCTGCGCCGGGGGCAACGACATCATTCGACCGGGCAGCGACCCCGACGCCGTGGCCGAGCGCTTCGAGCGGGCGGTGGCCGATCTGACCAACGCCGTCGGCACGGTCATGGTGACCACCGGATTCGACACCCGAGGCGTCCCGGTCCTGCGCCACCTGCGCGGCAGGATAGCCACGTACAGCGCACATGTGCGGTCCATCGCCGACCGGTACGACTGCCCCGTACTCGACCTGTGGTCGCTCAGATCGGTCCAGGACCGCCGGGCCTGGGACCGCGACCGGCTGCATCTCTCCCCGGAGGGGCACACCCGGGTCGCGCTCCGTGCCGCGCAGGTGCTGGGGATCGACGTGCCGGCCGACCCGGATCAGCCCTGGCCCCCGCTACCGCCGCGCGGCACCCTTGAGGTGCGGCGCGACGACATCCACTGGGCGCGTGAGCATCTGGTGCCCTGGTTCGGGCGCCGGCTGCGCGGCCAGAGCTCCGGTGACCATGTGGCGGCGAAACGTCCCGACCTGCTGCCCCTGTGACAGCGCCCCCGGTGCCGTCACAGGGCCCGCTCAGCTACGCGGTTCGCCGCCGCAGTGCGCCAGTACGGTGTCGGCGATCAGCTCGGGGACCCGCAGTGGCTGGAGATGATCGACGCCGGCCAGCCGGATGAGACGACAGCCGGGGATGCGCGCGGCCACGTCCTCGTTACAGGTGATCATCGTCGCCCGGTCCAGCTCCCCCAGCATCAGTACGGTCGGCGTGTCCAGCTCGCCGAGCCGGTCGAAGACAGGTGGGTCCGACTGCTCGAACTCCTCCTCGGTGAGCCAGGCCGGCGCGGCGGACCGCAACTGCGCCACGGCGGCGTCGTCCGCACCGGCGGCCGCCCATTCGCGCAGCCCGAACGCGGCCAGCCCCGGCACGTCGCCCGCCTCGGTCAGCGCCTCGTACTCCGCGTCGACCTCCGGTTCGTCGGGCCAGGGATAGCCGCCGACGCCGGGACAGAGCAGCACCATCGAGGCCACCCGCTCCGGGTCGGCCAGCGCGAGCCCCAGCGCCGCGCCGCCGCCCATGCTGCAGCCGACCAGGGCCACCCGCCGCAGGGCGAAGTGATCGAGCACGGCCACCAGATCGCCGAGCAGTGAGTAGGGCGCGACCGGCGCCGGGGACCGCCCGTAGCCGCGCACGTCGTAGCGGATCACGCGATGGCGCTTCGCGAGCAGGGGGAGGACCGGGTCCCAGATCCGGGAGTCCCCGACGCCCGGATGCAGGAGTACCAGCGGGGGGCCGTCGCCACCGGTGTCGTCCGCCCATATCTCGCCACCGTTGACCGGCACTGTGATGTTCATCCGCTGATCTTGCGGTGCCGGGCCGCCCCGCGCCAATGGTTTGCCGTTCAGCCTTGCCGTGACCCGCGAATTCCCCTCCGGAGGGCCGTACGGGGTACGTGCCGTGCGCCAGGTCCCGGGAGGAGACTCCGCTCGCCCCCGGCCGGTACGGGCGTGCGGGGCTCACTGTTGCGCGGGGGGTCAGCGAACGGCCGCCGCGAAGGCCGCGCGCTCCAGACCCAGTTCCCTGGCGAGCGCCTCGTCGGTCCACTCCAGCATGGCGGTGCGGGAGAGTGAACCCGCGTACGACGTCATCTGTACGGCGAGCCCGTCGAGGAACGCGGTGAGCCGCCAGGCCGCCGCCCGGGGGTCGGGACACGGGAACTCGCCCGCCGCCGCCCCCTCCGCGATCACCTCGGCCAGCGCGGCCTTCCACCGCTGGTCGAGATCGCGGGCGACCGCCCGTAGCGCCGGCTCGCGCAGTGCCGCCGCCCAGCCCTCGATCCACAGCCGCCAGCCCTTCGCGCTGCCCGTCGGCGCGTACCAGCGGACGGCCGCCCGCAGCCTGCGCAGGGCGGAGGTGCGGCGGTCCAACAGCTTGCGCAGATGGGCGAGATCGGCATCGGCGGCGTGGGCGAACGCGGCGGCGACCAGCTTCTCCTTGGTCGAGAAGTGGTACAGGACAAGGGCATTGCTCACGCCGAGCGACGCGGCGACATCGGCGATCCGCACGGCCGCGACACCGCGGAGCTGGATCTGCTCGACCGCGGCGCCGAGAAGCTCTTCGCGACGTTCTGCCACGCTCAACCGGACTCTGGCCACGGCCTCACCCTACACATCCGATCTTCGCCGGAACGATGGCCCGGCTGCCACACCGGCGGCGGGTGACCGGTACCGGTGGCGGGCACGGGACGTCAGCGAACGACCCCTCCGCACCGGTCCCGGTGACTCGGCACCCCGCCCACCAGTACCGTTCGCCCGCAACGGAGTTGATGGCCCATCGGCGCCCCCGGCGAACCGCCCCAGCCTCCGGCCGCACTCGTCGCGCAGAGACCGCCCCGCTCGCCGCCCGCCCCGCCCGGCATGTTCATTTACTGAATAGTGGGTCAGTATGGGAGAGGCTGCCGGTAGCCTCCGGCGATGCGTCACCGCACACGGGTGGGACGAACCCCCAGAGCCGGATCGCGGGAGCGGTTGCGCAGACCGCCAGGCGACCAGGCTTACGGAACCGGGCGGCAGTCGAGCTGCCCGTTGCACCGAACCGGACGGTAGTCAGGTATCCGGGACGGCCGTGCGTCTAGGTGTACGCGGGCGGGAGAGCGCCGGCGTACGGGATCGAGGAAACCCGGGCTCCGTGTACGGCGTACGGGAATCGAAGGAACCCCGGGCGCGCGGGTCTCGGGAAACCGGCGACTTTCCGGCGTCGGGCCCCTGGCCGGTACCACTCGGCGGGAGGAGGCAGGAACATCGACACCGGGCGACACGTTGCCTCCCATGACGGCGGACATGGTCGCATGGGACACGAACGGCCGAAGCGCGGCGGCGCCGGCGTACCGGGGCCCACCGGTCGACGGCCGGTGACGGACGGTGTCCGGCGCGCGCCGGCCGGTGTGCTCCCGAGCGGCGGATCATCTCGCCGCACTGCCGTATCTCGCGCACATAATAAGAAGACCCGACACCTGGAGGTGCCGTGACCGGCGCTGGTTCCCCCCACTCGCTGAGATCCCGGCTGCGCTCACTGCGATCGGCCGCGTTCGGCGCGGATCCCTCCGGAGCGCGGATGGAGCGGATCCGCCGCTCGCCGAATTTCGTGGACGGCGTCTTCCAGAACCCCGTGGATGCCAGGACCAGGCCCTCCGGCGGTTCCATGGTCGAGTTCGCCAAGATCTACTTCCAGAAGGAGGCGCGGGCCCGGAGAGCTCCCGTCGGCCCCATCCCCCTGCACCCCACCACGCTCGCTGACCTGGCCCGTCCCCCGGCCTCCGGGCTGCGGCTGACCTGGATGGGTCACTCCAGCGTCCTCGCCGAGATCGACGGGCGGCGGGTGCTCTTCGACCCGGTCTGGGGAGAGCGCTGCTCACCCTTCCCGTTCGCCGGGCCCAAGCGGCTGCACCCCGTGCCCGCGCCGCTTGCCGACCTCGGCCCGGTCGATGTCGTGGTGATCTCCCACGACCACTACGACCATCTGGATCTGCCCACCATCAAGGCGCTGGCCGCCACGGACACGGTCTTCGCCGTGCCCCTGGGTGTCGGCGCCCATCTGGAGCGCTGGGGCGTCTCCGCGGACCGTCTCCACGAGCTGGACTGGCACGAGACGGCAGAGGTGGCCGGAATCCGGCTCACCGCGACCCCGGCCCGGCACTTCTGCGGGCGCGGGCTGCGCAACCAGCAGCACACGCTCTGGGCCTCCTGGGCCGTCGCGGGCCCCGAGCACCGGATCTACCACAGCGGGGACACCGGATATTTCCCCGGCTTCCGGGACATCGGCGCCGAGCACGGCCCCTTCGACGCCACCATGATCCAGATCGGTGCCTACAGCGCCTACTGGCCGGACATCCACATGACACCGGCCGAGGGTATGCGGGCACATCTCGACCTCCAGGGCGGCCGGGCCGCCGGGGTGATGCTGCCGATCCACTGGGGCACCTTCAATCTCGCTCCGCACCCCTGGGCGGAGCCCGGCGAGGGCACGGTCACGGCGGCCCTGGAGACGGGTGCCCGGATCGCGCTGCCGCGCCCCGGCGAGCCTTTCGAACCGACCGCGGCCGTTCCGGCCGAGCCGTGGTGGCGCGCGGTGGCGACGGTGCCGTCCGAGGGCTGGGCGCGGCTCGCCGCCCCGGGCTCCGACAAGGGCACGAACACCGGCACCCCCGAGGTCGCCCCCACCGCCTGATGGGCTCGCCCCGGGGGCTCCGCAGTGCCTGGAGCCCCCGGCTGTGGGCGGCGCCCTGCGGCAGCCCCCAGGGGCCGGCGGTGCCCTTCGGCGAACCCGAAGCCACCCCGATGGGTGCCCCCCGGAGGAACCCGCCGCGCCGACTGCTTTCGGCCAAATCTCATGGAGTGGGGGAGCGCCCCCCGCCGCGTCCCCGAGCGCGGTCTCCCCGGGGCGCACCGATGGTCGTCCGCGGGGGGTGGCGCCGCGTTGACCGGCCGGGGAGTGGCCGAGCGTCGCACCGGCCCGCTCCACCCGGGGGCCGTGCACCCTCGGTGACCCGCTCGCCCCGTCCGTACGCCCCCGGACCCGGCAGTGGGCGGGAGCACACGCACCGCTCCGCGCGCTCGTGGGTTCCCTCCGGCCCGGGGCCGGCCGCGGTTCTCCCGACTCCGGGCCGCACCCGTAACAAAAGCCCCAGAGGCCCCACCGGTCCCTGAATCAACCTGGCGTTCTCGGGCGGGAGTACGAAGCCTCATACCAGAGCGGGACGAATGGCGGGGAACTTTGTCAACTGCGCACCGAATGTGCTCGGCTGGCGGCTACCGTGTGTGGCCAGTGATCAACGATGGGCTCATATCCCCTGCGCCGGAGCATCGTTGACCCCTCGCAGGACTCCCCCCACCCATACCCCCCACCCCACGCACTACGCCGAACCCTGGGACCCACGTACCAAGGACGCTGATGTCTCCATTACGCGCACCCGCCGCGCGGCCGGACCGCCGGGAGGGCGGGCGCCACGGCCGGTCAGGCGCTCGCCCCACCCCGTCACCGGGCAGACCGCGCCCCGTGACGTCATCGCCGGAAAACCGCCTCCGCCCCCGTCTGCTGCGCACCGCGGTGCTTCCGGCCCTCATCGCCGCGCTCAGCGGCGCCACGGCGGTGGCCTTCACCGTGCACACGGCGGCCCCCCGCGCCACCGCCGCCCTCTGGATCGTCCTCACCGGCACGGCGGCCCTCGCCATAGCGGCCGTCGCGGGCGCCGCCCTGGGCGCGGACCGCACCGCCGCGTCCGTGCTCGACCGGTGCGCCGCCCTGCGCCGCTCCACCGCACGCGGTCAGGGAGACCTCCGTACGGTCGTCGAGCAGCTCAGGCGAGGGGAGGGGCCGCCCGCCCCGCGCACCGCGCTGCCGCCATCGGCACGGGGTGACGAACTCGATCTGCTCTCCCTGGAGCTGGCCCGCTCCCATGACGTCGCGGTCGCCGCCGTCGTCCAGGCATCCCGGCTCTCCAGCAGTGTGGGCAACGAACAGAAGGTCGAGGTCTTCGTCAACCTCGCCCGACGGCTCCAGTCACTCGTCCAGCGCGAGATCCAGCTCCTGGACGAGCTGGAGAACGAGGTCGAGGACCCCGAGCTGCTCAAGGGCCTCTTCCATGTCGACCATCTCGCCACCCGCATCCGCCGCCACGCCGAGAACCTCGCCGTCCTCGGTGGCGCGATCTCCCGACGGCAGTGGTCCAACCCGGTCACCATGACCGAGGTGCTCCGCTCGGCCATCGCCGAGGTCGAGCAGTACCCCCGGGTCAAACTGGTGCCACCGATCGACGGCACTCTGCGCGGTCACGCCGTCGCTGACGTGATCCACCTCCTCGCCGAACTGGTCGAGAACGCCACGGTGTTCTCCGCCCCGCACACACAGGTACTCCTGCGTGCGCAGCACGTCACGGCGGGACTCGCCATCGAGGTCGAGGACCGGGGCCTCGGGATGCCGGCCGCCGAACAGACCAAGATGAACGACCTGCTCACCGACCCCGATCAGGTGAATGTCGCCCACCTCCTCCAGGACGGGCGCATCGGACTCTTCGTCGTCTCGGCGCTGGCCCGCAGACACGGCATCGCCGTACGGCTCCAGTCCAACATCTACGGCGGCGTCCAGGCCGTCCTCGTACTGCCGCAAGGACTCCTCGGCGCCGACTCGGGCGGGCTCCAGCAGCCCGACACGAGCACCACCGCTGCGGCGGGGCACCGCCGCTCGGCACCGCCCCCGCTCACGAACCAGGTGCCCAACCCGCCCTCGATCCCCCGACCGGTACCGGCGCCGCCACAGCTCCAGCCGACCCAGGCCCCGGCGACCGCACGACCCGCGCCACTCGCCCCACTGCCCGTACGGTCGGAGCGCGCCGACCGCCCCAATCCTGCCGCCGCGCGTCCCGGCGTCACCCACACGGCACGGGGCGTACTCTCCAACGAACGCCCGCTGATGCCGATCGCCACCCCCATCGGAGTGGCCCGCGGAGGCGCGGTGGGTCGGCCGCAACTCCCCAGGCGGCGGAGTCAGGAGCACATAGTCCCGCAGTTGAGGACCCCCCCTCCGCCGCGCAAGGACGACGAGTACGCCCTCCATGACCCTGGTCTGATGGCCGCGTTCCAGCGAGGTTTCGGACTGGCCGAGGCCCAACCCCTCACGGAGTCCGCGTCCGTGCGGGCCGCTGTCACCGAGCCCGGCGCACTCCTCACCGACCCGCACCGCCACGACCACACCTTCAAGGAGTAGATGCACCATGGCGAGCGACGCGCCACACGGCCAGGTCTCCGATCTCGACTGGCTGTTGAGCGGTCTGGTCCAGCGGGTGCCGTACACCCGCAATGCCGTACTGCTCTCTTCCGACGGCCTGGTGAAGTCCGTCCACGGCCTGGAACCCGACAGCGCCGACCATATGGCGGCACTGGCCTCCGGCCTCTACTCCCTCGGCCGCAGCGCCGGAGCGCGCTTCGGCGACGGCGGTGAGGTGCGCCAAGTCGTCGTGGAACTCGACTCGACCCTGCTGTTCGTCTCCACCGCAGGCTCCGGCACCTGTCTCGCCGTGCTCGCGGGCCGGGAGGCGGATGCCGCCGTCCTTGGCTACGAGATGGCGATGCTGGTCAAGAGCGTACGGCCGTATCTCACCACCCCGGCCAGACAGCCCACCGGGACACCGGGCATCCCGGGCCAGTGACCGTGCCGGCCCCCAAGGACGGGCCGCTGCTCGATGCGGCGGCCGGGCCGCTCACCCGCCCGTACACGGTGAGCGGTGGCCGCACCCGTCCGACGGCCGTGCTGGATCTGCTCTCCCTGGTGACGACCACCGGGACCGCACCCCCTGCGCTCGGAGCGGATCACGTTCTGGCGCTGGGGCTCTGCAAGGGTCCGATCTCCGTCGCCGAGGTCTCGGCGCATCTGGGACTCCCCGCGGCCGTCACCAAGGTACTGCTCTCCGACCTCGTGGACTGCGGAGCGCTGATCGCACGGGCGCCTCGCAGTCATGACACACCGACCGACCGTTCATTGCTGGAGGCAGTGCTCGATGGCCTACGACGACGGCTCTGAAGCCGCCGACTCCGAAGTCGACGGTTCCGCGGACTACGGCCCCGCCCCGGACGACGTCTTTCCCACCGCCCTGAAAATCCTGGTCGCCGGTGGCTTCGGGGTGGGCAAAACCACATTTGTCGGGGCGGTCAGTGAGATCGAACCGCTGAGCACCGAGGAGTTGCTGACCCAGGTCAGTGTGGCGACGGACCATTTGGACGGAGTCGAGTCCAAGACGACCACCACGGTCGCCATGGACTTCGGCCGACTCACACTGGACCAGCGCCATGTCCTCTACCTGTTCGGAACGCCGGGCCAGGAGCGCTTCTGGTTCATGTGGGACGAACTCTCCGAGGGCGCGCTCGGCGCCATCGTCCTCGCCGACACCCGCCGACTGCAGGACTCCTTCTGCGCCGTGGACTTCTTCGAGGGCCGTGGCATCGACTTCGTCGTCGCGGTCAACGAGTTCGACGGCGCCTACCGCTACACACCGGACGAGGTACGGGCCGCACTCGATCTCAAGCCCCGGGTGCCGGTCGTGATGTGTGACGCGCGGATCGCCAGCTCGGGCATCGGGACGCTGGTCACGCTCGTCCAGCACCTCCTCAACACCACCGCGACGCCCGCCCCGGCGCCGAGCTATGGAGCACCGACATGACCTTCGACCCCACGGGCCATCTGCTGCTGACCCCCATTGACCGGGAAGCGCCCGTGCGTGTCAGACGGCTGCGCGAGTTGGGATTCGGGGACCGTCCGGACCCCGCCTTCGACGAGTTCGCCCACCATCTGGCGGAAGTGACCGGGGCTCCGTACTCCATGGTCAACTTCATTGATGAGAACCGACAGTTCTTCGCCGGACTGCACACACCGACCGGTGAGCACAACGGGAGCGATCTGACGGCGGTGGCCGCGGTGGCGGCGGCCGGGGGTGAGGTCAGTCGGTTCATGGCGCGGGACCACGGCTACTGTCCGCATGTCGTCGTCCGGCGCAAAGCGCTCGTCCTGGAGGACGTCTGCGACTACCCGCGGTTCGCGGGGAACCCCGTCGTGGACGAGATCGGCATCCGCTCTTATCTGGGGGCTCCGCTGATCGACCGGACCGGGATCGCGCTGGGCACGATCTGCGTGGTGGACACCGAGCCCCGCCCCTGGGGGAGGGCGGGCCTGGAGACCATCAAATCGCTGGCCGCTGAGTTGATCGAACAGATCCACCGGCGCGAGGACGGCGGTATCTGACCTCCGTGTCCGACCCCCGGCCGACGGTCGGAGCCCCGTGTTCTCGGCCGGAAGCCGGGTCCCGACCGTCCATCGGCGACGCGGGCGGCGGGGGAGCGCGAAGGGTTCCCTCGCGCTCCCTCAATGAATCACCCGCTCCGCATGTCGGTCAGACCGCCGCGCGCAGCCTGACCGCTTCGGACAATCGCTGGGACCACTGCCCCTTCGCCGTGCCGAGCGCCACCTCGGCGAGACGCAGCAACTGGACGTCGGACGTCCCGGCGGGGGCGAACATATGGAGCGCGTCCCGCAGATAGCGCTCGATCGGACGGTCGGTGAAGAGCCCCGCGGCGGCGTGGATCTCCATGGCGCTGCGCGCGGAGTCGATCGCCGATTCCACATTGATCAACTTGGCATTCATCAACTCCGCGTCGCACGGCAGTCCCTGGTCGAGCAGGTGTACGGCGTGGTACGCGGCGAGCCGCGCGGTCATCAACCGGGACTGGAGCTTGCCCAGCTTCAGCTTGATGGTCGGCAGATCGTGGAGGGGTTTGCCGTACCGGTGTCGTTGTTCGCAGAAATGAGTGGTCTCATCGAGTATCGCCTGATGGATTCCGAGTGATACGGCGGTGAGGTTCGCCCGCCCGTACAGCACGCTCGACGAGTAGGCGACGGCCAGCCCGTCCCCCTCCGCACCGAGTCGGCTGGTCACCGGGACCCGGCAGTCCCGGAAGAACAACTCGCCGAAGCTGAAGCCGTGCAGTCCCATGGCCGGCTGCTGGGTCCCGGTGCTGAACCCGGGTCGGTCCGACTCGACCAGAAACGCGGTCAGGCCCTTGGAACCCGGTCCGGTCCTGACCACGACGCCGTGAAGATCCCCGACATGACTGTTGCCGACATACACTTTTCGGCCATTGAGGATGTACTCGTCACCGTCGCGTACGGCGGTGGCGCTCATCCCCAGCACATGGCCCCCGGAATCCGGCTCGGTCACCGCGATCGTCGGCAGGCACTCGCCGGCCGCGATGGCGGGCAGCCACTGTTTGCGCTGGTCCTCGTTGCCGAAGTGGACGATCTTGGCCGCACCGAGTTGGGACGCCTGAACCATCGCGCCCATCGCCCCGCTGACCCGGGAGAGCTCCTCGATGATGATGGTCTTGGCGAGATGGCCGGCTCCCATCCCGCCATGATCGCGGTCAATGGTGGCTCCGAGCCATCCCTGCCTGGCTATGAGCCGTGATAGCTCCCGGTGGGCCGATCGTGAGGCTTCCATGGCGGGGATACGTGGTCGTACCTCCGTCTCGGCGAAGTCCCTTACCTGGTTCCGTAGTTGGTGGTGAAGCCGACTGGCGAAGTACCCGTCCATCGCGAGCCTTCCTCTGCGAAGCGCCTGCCCGGGCGGTTGTTCGAGCAGGTCGTGCCTGGGCGGCGGGTCCCGTTTCCAGGTAATCCGACCGCTGCCGTTCTGCCGTACGGCATTCCCCCCGTGCCTCTCTCTGCCACATGCCCATGGCAAAGGTTTCTCGGGCAATAGACACAGAGGCTCGGCAGACGGTCCCGAGCTGTGCTCAGGGGCGATAATCGGCGCCGTTTGAAGAACCGATACGGCATAGACGTGGGCTGAAATGTGCACACCCGAACAGGGCGATTGAGCCCGACAGTCGGCCTTGACCGCGCACGGAAGTGCTCAGCAGCGTGCGACGAAGTCGCACGGCGTGAGCAGCGCGCGTAAGGGCGTACGTTCGACCGGGCGCCGGGGCCCCTCAACCGCCGGCCCCGGTTGATTTCCAGCTATATGGAGGAGAATGCCGGGGAGTGCCGGGGGTCCTCCCGGCATGTTCCGGGGCGTGCGGGGGTGCTGGCGCGAGCCGGTTTCACGCCTTCTGCTCCAGGGCGTCCCCCGTCAGCCCCCGTACCACCGCCGTGTCGACCTCGACACCCGGCCGCGGAACACGGTCGACTCGAGCCGGTCGACGGGTCGTCCGAGCTGTCCCGGTGCCGGATGCGGCGCTGCCGAGTCGACGGTCCTACGGGCCTCCCGGTCGGGGTGATCCGGTCCGCCGCGAAGGGCGCCGACGACCTGGCGGACCCTGGGTCGGGGCCGGTGGGCGCCGGTCCTGACGGCCGCGTTCCACGGTCATCGACGGGTCGCCGCGACGGTGTGCCCCGAGGGGTCGGCGATGTCTTGGTGATCACCGGATCCACCAGGTCGAGGCGGACAGCGACCGTGAGATCTCTCGGGCGGGGTGCACTCCCGCCGCCGCACGCGGCTCGGGGGGAGTGTTCGCGCGGTCCTCGCCGCTTCCTGTGCCCGTTGGCCGGAAGTGACTGCTCGGCCACAGTGACGCCGAACTCATTCAGCCGCCGCGCCGCCTCCCGCCGTGCCGCTTTCGGTGGCCGGTGAGCCGGCCCGGGGTCCGTGTGGTGGCGGGACTGGGCTCCGCCGCCGCGAGCGAGCGCGACCGCCACGGCGCGACCGCGGCGGATCAATGCACTGCGACGGCTGCCGACCATGGCGCTCCCCTTACTGGAGGGCGGAGCATGCAGCGGAAAGCGCTTTCTCTCCACCTCACCCAGCGTAGATACGAGAACTACAGGGGGTCAATGGGTCGGACGCGCCCTCTCCGGCCGCCCGGGCCCGCCGTCCCGGTCGGTGCCGGATGCCGGAGGTGGGTCGCCCGCGGCCCCGGACAGCTCCGGGCGGGATCTCCCGGCAGGAGGTCGTGAAAGCGGTTCGTGACCACCTGCCCGAGTGCGGTATTGTTCTCATGCGCGTTCGGCCAGGGGAAACCCCAGGTCAGCGGGTATCGGGACGTGGCGCAGCTTGGTAGCGCACTTGACTGGGGGTCAAGGGGTCGCAGGTTCAAATCCTGTCGTCCCGACCAGCGTTTTCGCAGGTCGTAGGCGGTATCGGAGAAATCCGGTACCGCCTTTCCGCATGTCTTGGGGACCATTTGGGGACCACACGGTCTAGCGACGCCTTCCGGGGACGGGCTGGAGGCGAGGCTGAGGGGTGCGCGGACGGGGTTGAGGTGGGCGGTGAGGGCGGCCCCGGCGCCCGTGATCTGGGACATGTCGGGGTGTAATGGTGGAGTCGGGTATTGGAACTGCCTGAATGCCTCAGCCGGTGCGGACCCACGCCGTGAAGTCATCGGCGAGTCCGGGCGGGTTGGCGGCCTCAGTCCGGCGAGCGATCCCCTCGTAGTACTCCAGCTCGTGGAGGACCACGGGCACCGGCTTGCCGATGGCGCTCTTGATGACGCCATCGTTGTGGAGGTCGCGAGCGAGCTGGACGCATGCCTGGTTGAAGTTGGCCTCGATCAACGAGGCGGTCGCCCCCACGGTCGTCATCCAGTCCTCAGGGTGCGTGGGCTCGTCGTCGTACCAAAGTCCGAGTTCAGTGATCCACTGACGGCGTGCTGTGGCTCCGCCGGGGTCTCGGGCGACGTCGCCAATGACCGTGAGCTCGTCCTGGAGCCAGAAGGCATAGTTCCAGCGGGCTTCCGCCTCGTCGGAGGCATCCGCGATGCTGCGTCGGAACTGGGCTTCGTTGTTGTATCCGATGGTCAAGGTGGGCTGTCGAGGGTCGTCCCTCTCATTGTCGATGAAGAACGAGATGACGTAGATGTCCTCTGCCTCGGCCGCTGAGATCGAGCTGATTGCTCGCTCGGCAAGGGTTCGGAGGTGGTCCTGGAAGGTCACGGGGCTGGAGCCTTTCGAATTCGGTTGCTGACGTCGGCGGCGTAAGCGGCCCAGTCACCGGCGGCGGCTCGCTGCCACTTGACGGCGACGGTGATGTCGATGCCGAGAGTGCGGGCAAGGACCGCGGCAGGCAGCTCCGTGGCGAGCTGGAACAGAGCGGTTGAGCGGGTCTCGGCGAGCCGGATGCCGAGCTTGCGGAGACGTTCGCCCATGGCCCAGACACTGATCGGGCGGCCGGGCTGACCGCCAGGGAAGAGCCAGGGTGAATCCGTCCGGGCGAGAACGGCATGACTGCGGCGAACCGCGACTTGTTGGAGGGCCAGTTCAGCGACGAGTGCGGGCAGCTCGACCGGGACGGCACCGAGGCGGAGGCGTACTGCTCCGTCGGTCTCCTCGATGTGGTCGACGGTGAGCCGGGAGATCGCCGCGGGCCACTGGGCATAGAGGAGCAACAGCAGGCCGGCGAGGCGGTCTTCGGACTTGAGAGTGTCGTCGTGCAGCAGACGCCGGGCGGTGGTGGCCCAGCGGGCCTCGTCGTCCATCGCCTGGGTGGGGCCGTTCCATCTGACGGCCGGGAAGCTGAGATCGCGTGCGATCTTCTGGGCGAGAGCCCAGCGCACGAAGTGGCCTGCCTCCCGGCGGTGACGGACGTCGTCGCTGGTCATCCAGTGTTCGAGGTCGGCCTGGCGGCAGGTCGTGAGTGTCAGACGCTGGTCGTTGAGCCAGTTGAGGAGATGGACGGCTGCCCGCAGATGCTGGCGGACGACGGTGAGCTGGGTGTGCGTGATGTCGTTTCCGCGGCTGCGTCGGCGCAGTCGTCGCAGGAGGTGCCAGGTCGCGTACCGGTGCAGGATTTTCCGTCCCTCAGCGATGGTGTGGGAGGTGACGAGATCGTTCACGTGCCGTTCCAGGTGGACCATCTGCTCGTCGCGCTGGGGCAGCGTGCCGGTAGCAACGAGCACGCTGCGGATGTGCTCGACGACCTTCCCGCCGGCAGTGCGTCCAGGGCCTCGTGCGTCAGGGGCCGACGACCGGATCCAAGATCGGACAGAACGGTGGAGACGATGCCGCCGGCCAGCCAGCGCATCGCCGCGCCGGCCCGTTCCGTCTCGGCCAGGGCATCGTTGAGGGCCTGCAGCCTCGGGGGTATGGAGCCCGAGCCGTCGGCGAGAAGCTCGTGGAGCCGTTGCCTGAGAGTGCAGCGAGGGCACGGGCCGGCGGCTCGCAATCGTTCCGCTTCCCCGCAGGTGGGACATGGGCGCCAGAGCTCGGCGTCCGGTGCGGTGCAGGGGCCGCAGACCGGTGCTTCGGCGGTCCCGGAGTGGATGCCTCGAAGCCGCCCGCATGTGGTGCAATGAGCCTGGCGTCGGTCGCAGCCGCCGCAGCGGGGCAGGCCGGTCAGCCGGGAGTGGGTGCCGGGTGCGGTGCGGCCGCAGATCGAGCAGACGAGGACGGGCAGGGGGCAACAGTTCGAGCAGAGAGGACCGCTGGAGGTGCGGTTCTGTACTCGCTTCCGCTTTCCGCAATTGATGCAGACCTCGACGTTCGCGGGGTCGCTGACCAAGCAGTTCGGACACAGCGGGCGCCCCTGGTCGTCACGAGTGGCCGGCTCGCGGCGGGCGCCGCAGCGTACGCATTCTTCGACGCGGGACTTGGCGATGCAGTTGCGGCAGACCCGCTGACCGTCGAGCGGCTTGTCGATGCGAACCACCCGGTGGCAGCGAGGGCAGGACGGTCGGACGATCCCGGCAACACCAGCCTCGTGCAGAAGGTCGATGAACCTCAAGATGGCGCGATGCGGGGCGAGATGGGCCTCGCCGGTCAGCAGGCGAGGGTTCTCCTCCAGGGCCCAGACCACGCGCTGGCGATAGTGGGGACGGTGGGGCGCCGACCGGCGCAGAGCCTCGGCGACCACGTCGCGGTCGGCGCCCGGAGCGATCGTGTTGATCACCGTGTGAACGACCGTGGCCGGGTCACGGTCATCGTGGTCGGGACACATCGAACAGCGGGGCAAGCCCTTACGGTCCCGGAACGTGACGCGCCGGGTGTTGCCGCAGGCGGCGCACTCGCTGGTCTCCTTGATGCAGACCGAGCAGTACCAGTCCTGGCCCTGCCGCTGGAGGCTTTGCAGCCCCTTCCCGCAGTCCGCGCAGACCGGCGGCGAGATCGCCGCGGCACCGGCCTTGCGAAGGGCGATGAGGAGATCACCGACGGCCCGTGGCGCCGGGGACCGGCCATCGGTCAGGGCGGCGGGACGCGTCGCCAGGAACTTGGCCAGGTTCCGTGACTTTGCGCGACCGCCCGCGACCGCGGTGACCACGGTCCGGATGGTCTCGGAGCCGAGCTCGCTCTCGGCATCCGCGACCAGGTCCGTGATCAGGCCGATCGGGTCCGCGACGGCGCGGTCGACCGAGTCGGTGGTGGTCACGACCGGTCAACACCCTTGATTCGGGCCCGCTTTGGCCGCAGTCCGCCGAGTCCTTCCGCGTCGGGTGCCGTGCCGCCGACTGCTGCCTTCGTCGGCTTCTTCACGGCCCCGACCACCGCAATAGGCTCGATGAGGTCGTCCATGGTGCAGTCCAGGATGTCGAGCAGAGCCATGAGGATCTTCAGGCTCAGTCGCTCAGGTCGCTCGACGACGAGCCGGTAGACCTGGCTGGAGGACAGCGCGATACCGCGCTCGGCGAGCGGGGGCAGAAGGTCGGTGGTGGAGAACATCCCGCGGTCGGCCATGACTTTGCGCAGGTGCCAGTGGTAGTCGAGCTTGGCGGCCATCGCCGGATCCCTCCTGTCAGGCTCCGGCGAACGCCGGGGCCAGTGCCTTGTGCAGGGAAGTGTTCATGAAGTCGTCGCTGACGTGCGTGTAGATGGCCAGGGAGCTGTCGCTCTCGTGGCCTACCTGCTGCTGGATGAAGCGGCGGTCCACCCCGTCCTCCGTCAGGTGCGTGACGTACGAATGCCTCAAGGAGTGAGGGACCAGCTCTTTCGGCAGGCCAAGGGCGTCGCGGTACGCCTCGAACCGGTCGTTGATCGAGCCGGGCCGCAGGCGTCCACCGCGTTCGGTGATCCACAGAGCGGGGTGGTCGGGGAACCCGAAGCGCGGACGGACATTCTCGACGTAGTCGGCGACTGCCTCGACGGCCCAGTCCATCACCGACAAGACGTTCCGGCGCCGCGGCGGCTGGCCCTTCTTGGCCTTGCCGTAGCGGACGTTGAGCGTGCCGTGCCGGCCGAACTGCCGGGCCTGCGGGTTGCGCCCGAAGTCGACCACATCGAGCTTGGAGGTCTCGGTCCGGCGAAGTCCCCACCCGTAGATCACCTTGAAGAGGGTGGCGTCGCGGTAAGCCGCCAGGGCGCCCTTGCGTTTCGCCCGTAGCGCTCGTTCGACCTGGTCGTCGGCATAGTCGAGGAAGAGCTGCAGCTGTTCCCGGGTGAATGGCTTCGCCTCCGGGTCACCCTCGTAATCGTTGAGGTGGGCGATGGTGGTGAGGTCGGCCCAGGGCGCGGTACCGGTGTTACCACCCGCCCGTCTCCCTGGGCCGCCTTCCCGCACCCGACGTGCATGTCTCCATGCATCGGGCGCTCCACATGCCTTGCCCACTGGTCAGCCCGCTGTGCCGAGGGCTGCCGGTCTCAGGGGCCACGGGGTGGGAATCGTGTTGCCGCGATAGCGGTAACGAACCACCGAAACGCTGGATGCGCCGGTGAACACCACCCCGTTGTGGGCGAACCGCCAGCCGCGATCGCAGAAGCGACGGCGCAGCTCGTTCATTCCCAGCCCATGGCGTCCTTGCCTGTGCTTATGACGGATCCATCTCATGATCCGTCCCCAGGCCAGGGAGTCGATCGCGTTGAACGCGCTCTTCGACGCCGCGTGCCGGAAATAGTTCGCCCACCCGCCCAGCTGCCGGTTGAGACTGACGAGCAGCTCATCCAGCTCCATATGGCGGGTCGACCTGAACGTCTTCGCCTTCACCTTGTCCTTGACCGATTGCACGGCCTTTCTGGACGGCATGGTGTAGACGAAGTGCTTCTGCGTTCCCCGCTTCCGCTTCCTGCGGATGTGGAAGCCGAGAAAATCGAAGCCCTCATCAATATGGACCACACGGGTCTTCTCCGGCGACAGCCGCAGCCCCATTGGGGACAGCACAGCCGCCACCTCTTCCCGCAGAGCCTCGGCATGATGGCGTTCACCAGCCACCATGAGCACGAAGTCGTCCGCGAAGCGGACGAGCTTCCACAGCCCCTGGCCGTTGCGTCTACGTTTGGTGCGCTGCCACTGGGTTCCCATCGCCTGCTGCCATTGCTGGTCGAAATGCTCGTCCAGCACCGAGAGGGCAATGTTCGCCAGCAACGGCGAGAGAATCCCGCCCTGAGGGGCGCCCGTCAGCGTCTCCTCCCGATCGCCCGAAGCCGTCATGACTCCAGACTTCAGGAACGCCTTGACCAGAGCGCACACCCGCTTGTCGTTGATCCTTACGCGGAGCCGGTCCATCAAACCCGTATGCGAAATTTGATCGAAACAGGCTTCAATGTCGGCCTCCAGCACCCATTGGTAATTCCTCGGTTTGGACGCCCAGTAATAGATCTCGGCAATAGCATCGTGCGCACGCCGGTTGGGGCGAAACCCATACGAGCACGGCTTGAAGTCCGCCTCGAAGATGGGTTCGAGCACCGCTTTCAGGGTCGCCTGAACCACGCGATCCGCGACGGTGGGGATACCCAACTTTCTGAGCTTCCCGCTGGTCCCCTTCGGGATCATCACCTGCCGCACCTCCACCGGCCGGAACTGGCCGGACTTCAGCGCATCGCGAATCTGGCCCAGGAACTCCTCCACCCCGACCCAGGTCTCAATCCGGGCCACGGTGGCCCGATCAATCCCCGGGGTCCGTGACCCGACGTTGGAGGCCACGCGCTCCCACGCGTGAACCAGAAACGCCGGATCGTAGACGAGGTTGTACAGGTCACTGAAACGGCGGGAGGCATCAGCCCCCGCCCAGTGATGCAGCTTGGTCTGCATCCTCCGTACCGCAAGTGCCGCCGAATCAGGATCCGGCCACACCACGGCGTCGGTATTCACCGACGCTTCTTCGGACATTGCTTTCCCTCCCTGCTTGACATGCTGCCGCCCTTCCCCATGTGGCCGGCCCTACCGGCCTCGGAGTACTACGACGGCTCCGCCCCGCCCGCGCCTTCGGTCGGCATCACACCTATCCCCTCGCCCGTCCCTCTGGCTGAGGAGAGGCCGGGGAACGTACGCGGCCGGTTCCCACGTTCACTGCTGTCCGGTCGACGAGTTAGGCACCCGGCTCTGCCCCTGCGGTATCGCCGCGACTACGCCGTAGTCCTTCACCGCGGCCTCCTGCCCCAGACTGAAAAGACCCAGGCAAAGAGTTCTCCACTCGCCACAGCGAGCGGATGCGCACCGCCACCCAGCCCATATCCGCCGGATTTGAGCTGGTTCCACGTCAAGAGGCTTAACAACACCGGTTCCTCGCGTATACCTTCTCGTCTCGCTCACCGCGCCCGGCCCATCCGGCAGTACCGGGCCGACGCGACTTTGTCGAGGCTGCTCCCACCCTTACCGGCGATCCCCGGCTCAGGCTGCCTCCAGCTTCAGCCCGCCGCTACGACGGCGAACCGATGGGGCCTTCCACCTCCATCCGGACAAACAGCGCCTCGTGGCGCACTTCCACTCGTGACAGACCGCCACCGGGAAGGTGCCGAAGGCTTCCTCGCAGGCAGGGCCCCATCCGTAGCGGCCGTCAATGAGGAACTCGCTGAACAGTCGCACGGTGCCCTGGTAGCTGTGGATTGTCGACGGTGCCAGATGCTTCTCGCTGGTCAATGAGACCGACCACTCGTCCATGTGGGCTGGCGTCCACTGCCACGGGTAGTCGTTCGCGAACTCCAGGAACCGGCGTATGAGTCGTTCCCGCGGATCGATCGTGTCGTCCTTCAACCCCCGCGACTTCTGCTGAGCACGCCAGCCCCGCAGCATCGCGTCGAACATCGCTTCCTCGGGACGCAGTTGGACCACCCCGGAGACGAGCTCCAGATGAGCCGACCCGGCCAGGGCCACCTTGCGCTGATGCACCACTCCAGACCATCCCTTCTGGAGGGCAGATCATGCATCAGAAGGGACCAGCTCGGCAACATGCCTGGTCAGACCGCTAGGTCGTAGTAGCCTCGGAGCCCTTCAAGCCCTCGCCATGACCTGGCGACCTGCGGTTTCTCGCCCGCCTGATGCAATTCCCGAGGGTCGAGGTAACGCTGGGTGGTGAGCAGGGATCCGTGTCCGGCGATCTTGCGGAGGACGTGGGCGGGGACTCCGGCGTCGGCGAACCAGGTGAGTCCGGTGTGCCGGAGGTCGTGGCGTCGTAGGTGTTCGAGGCCGAGTGAGAGGACGACTTCGTCCCAGTGGGTGGCGTCGCGCAGGACGGCGGTGGAGATCCGCCCGCCACGCGGCCCGGTGAAGAGGCGCGCTTCGGGGTTGGGGCCTGCGGCGAGGATGCGTTCGGCGATGAGTGGGCGGATCTCTTCCACGATGGGTACGTGGCGGGCGCGTTTGCCTTTGGTGTTCTTGTCGATGAGTCCGCCGGGTGCGGGGGTGGTCTGTCTGCGGACGGTCCAGATCCAGTTGGTGGTGTCGATGTCGGCGACGCGGACGCCGGACACTTCGCCGATGCGGGCGGCGGTCGTGGCGGCGAAGATTACGACCTCACCCCACCCCTGGTAGTTGCCGTGGGAACGTTCCACGAGCGCCTGGGCGAGGCGGAGCAGGGTGGGCCAGTCGCGCAGTGCGAGGGCACGGGGGTTGTCGAGTTCGTCCTCGGCCTGCTTGTACTCGCGCTGCCAGCCGGTGACCCGGGCCGGGTTGACGGTGATCAGCCCGTCGCGGACAGCTTGCTCCATCACACGCACGAGGACGGCGAGGCTGTTCTTGACGGTGGAGCGGCTCTGCTCGTCGGCGATCCAGCCGTGAACGGTGCGGTCGACAGCCCCGTTGCTGATCATGCGTACGGGGAAGTGCCCGAGCGCGGGGACCACCCGGCGGCGCCAGCCGGCGAGATACGGATCGAGCGTCTTCAACTCCAGACCGCGCAGAGCCAAGTCCATGGTGGCGGTGCCGTACTCGGCCAGCGACATGGTGGCCACATCCGGCGCGATCCCCGCCTCCGCGGCCTTCAGGATCCCGGAGATCCAATCCTCAGCCTCGTCGTGCGTGTCCTTGCCCTCGGAGAGGGACCTGCGGCGCTTGGAGGCGGGATCGAACCAGCGGACGCGGGCACGGTAGGGGGATGCCCGGCTGGGACGGTGCTCGATATCGCCGGCCACCCGCACCCAGAGCGGTACAGCCTCGGTGTAGGGCATCAGACCACCGGACCGGGCGTCAGCCCGTCGAGACCCTTGGCCGGGGGCAGGTCGCTGTCTTCCCGCTCGGACACGACGTGGCATCGATCAAGTTCGTCGCCGAGTAGCAGGTGGATCCCGTCCCCGAAGGTGTGCGTGGTCCGCTGCGGAGGACCACGCACCTCGGGCCGGACCACCCGCCTGGGCAGCTCGGCGATCTTGGGCCCGATCGCGGGCAGCAGCGCCAGCACGCCCTCGACGCCGTCACCCTCCTCCGGCGACCCCTGCGTGATCGCCGGAGGACAGGAAGGAGCAGCCCTCGCGGGAGGCGGGGCTGGCTCAGATAGAGGACCTCGTCACAGCCGGACTCCACCGTGAGCAAGGCCACGGAGACACCCTGCTCACCACAGGGCTCGCGTTGGCCGCCACTGCCGGGATCCCGCAGCTCTTCCTCATCGCGGACGCGCCTGACTGGCCGCGCGAGTGATACTCCCGCCGCGGCTTCACCGAGCTCGGCCGCAGCTATTCCTTCCTCAACCGCTGACGGCGGGGATGAATCGCGGGCCATTGCTGCCGAACAGCCTGAGCCCGAGTTCGTCCGCAAACCAGCAACAGTGCGCCAACGTCCCCAAGGTGTATACGGGTAGGCGATATCAGGACGGAAGCGGTTCGGCGTACCATGAAGCTCTCTCCGAATCCGAAACCCACCCCCCCCACGCGCAACTCCGACTTACCCGGCACCTGGAAGTGGGTCTGCATTTTCCATGCACCCATACCGCCGGGTCTGGCCCCGGACGGCCTTCCGGCTCGAAGAACTGGCGACGCGCACCACGCTACGACGTGGGGAAGACCGTCAAACTGCCCGACAGCGTCACCAAACGCGATCGCCTTACAACGTGCAGAACAAGCTGAAGGTCAGTGGTTCAGCAGCGGGGGTGTCTCCAGGGCGCGGCCCGGAGGTGTACTTCCGCCAGGGTCTGGCCATCCTGGGCAGCGCTGCCAGGTGCTCCGTTGTCCGCAGCATTCCACCGTTGCCTGCGGCTGCCCGCCTCTTGGCAGCCGTCGAACGCTGACGTTGCTGCCAAATGACCACTGGCCCCGCCGGAATAATTCCGGCGGGGCCGGTCTCTCTAGTTGCTGCCCCAAGGATTGAAGCCGCGAGGGTGTTAAGTAACTCGACATATAGCGCGTTGGATCATGCGCCCTTGCTTAGCCCTATGTGCGCGAAGAATCACTAATCGCTGGAGCCGGGTGCCCTACTTGGCGATTCTCACCTGCATGGCCGCTTTCCAAAGTAGGGACTTACCACCCTGGCCAACTTGCGCTGGATTGCGCGTAGTGTCCGAATGCTCGACTCGTCACTAAATCCTGTGGTTGTCGGCCATTCATATCCCGAACCCGCAAGATCGCTAACAAAGACAATCTCGGCGGCCAGCAATATGCGCGCCCAATCAACGGGCGCTATCGGAGTGTCGTCTCCCAGTGTTGCGCGCAACCTGCGGCATTGGTCTAGCAGGTCCTGCACACCTTCGAATCCTATGCCAATGGCGAGCTCATCGCTACACCGAGCCGGACCACCCCACTCCAAGAGTGCGCGTCGTAGCCAGGAGACCTCATCTGCGGTGAGCAGGTCACTCGCCACTGCAGAAGATTCAGGCATCAGTTCAACTCATTCCAGTAATCATCGATTGTTCCTGGATCTCGACGGAAGATAGTACCGCCATCTGGATTCATCGGGTCGTGAATCACGATCGTAGATCCATCCTTCCCTTGGTATGCTCTCCGCCCGCTACCCAGCGGCTTACTGCGTGCCGGATTTTGCATTACATCTCGGACGAGGTCTCCGATATCCTTGGGTGAATATCCCGGGAAGTCGCCAGCGTGCTTGCTTCCCGCGTGCCCATTTCCAATATCTGAAGCATCTTCGAGACGTTCCTCAGGAGTGCACCATTCGCCGCCTGAATTGTGTACGAGGACCGGCATCCGACCTGCCAGCACATAGTACGTGTGGATGTCGGCGACGCTGAGGTTGTAGGTTGTCTGCCTCTGAGTGAAGGAGCGGTTCTCCCGGATCCGGACGGCGGAGTTGTCGCTGCTCTGGAGTGTCATGCCGGGCTTGAGTGCGTGCGCCTCGACCCAGTCCTGCTGTGACGGGCTCCAGAACGGGTGCTCCTGGGTCGCTGTGAGCTTTGCAGGTCCCGAGGGGGTCTCGATTGTCAGCTTGTTGAACTGTTTGTCGTCTTCGGTGACGATCAGGCGGGTCACCTCGCGGACGCCTGTCAGCCTGGCGACCGGATCGGTGGCGAGTACCTTGTCACCGAGTCGGATGTCCTCGATGTTTTTCCTGGAGCCGTCGCCCATGAGGACCTTGGTCCCCGGCGGAAAGCACTTGTTGCAGTTGCGTTTCAGTACTTTCAGTGCGTTGTAGGACTTTTCCAGTGCCTTGAGTTTGGCGCCGATGAGGACGTCGGCGGCCAGACCTGAGCAGTTCTCCAGGTCTTTTTCTTCCATGCAGGCTTCGAGCTGGCCGAGGCCGGTGAGGTCCTTCGCGGCGCCCCATGCCCTGTCGATGGTGGAGTTGATCTCGTCCGCATGTTTGAGGACGTCGCTGAAGAGCTGGCACTCGATCTCGTTGTGCTGGCACCAGCGGGCGAAGGCCGGGGGATCACAGGGCATCGGAGCCATGGAGGAGCAGCGGTAGATGGCGCGGGCGCGGGCGCCGGCGATGTCCTTGATGTCCTTCTGCTTCTTCTCGACCGCCGCCTTGCGCCGGGCTTCTTCCTCCTGCCGGTATTTCTGGATAGAGATGGTCAGCGCCTCGGACGCTGCCGCGAGTGAGGCTGCGGCGTCCTTGCCCGCCGCGATGGCGGATTGCCTGGCCCGGTCCGCGGCGAACCAGGCGCTGGACGCGGATGTCTGGGCGATCTCGGAGGAGAGGGTGGCGTCGGCGGCCGAGCGGGCGGCGTCTTCCGCGGCAGTATTGGCCTGGTTCGCAGCGGTACGGGCGGTCGCGGCCGAGGCTGCGGCGCTGTTGGCCGATGCCTCGGCGTCCAGGGCGTGCTGGGCCGCCCTGGACGCGTGGCCCTGCGCCTCGGTCGCGGAGGCGCCGGCCTTCCGGGCCCACTCGGCGGCTTCCGCCGCTGCGTTGCGCGCGGTGGCCGCGACTTTTTGGGCGGTGGCGGCGTTCTGCTGAGCGATCGCGGCGATCTTCGCCGCCTCCGCGATCAGCTTCTGGACCCTGGCCACATGGGCGCCGGTCAGGTGGTCCTTGCGCTGGGCGATGTGCTGGCCCGAGGCGATAAAGGTGTGGAGCGTCTGAGGAGCCCCCTCCAGCGCGATCCGGGCTGCGGACTTCAGCTCGGGGGTGCCGGAATCGACCAGATGGGCCGCTCTGACCCGCTCGTCCTGAGTCCGGGCGATGTTCTGGGACCTGACGAAAAAGTCGCTGTACTTCTTGGGGTCCCCGCTGTCGAGGGCTCTTCTGCCCTCCTCGGCAAGCACGGGCCCGGCGCCGTCGATGATTCGAGCGATCTCCACCCGCATGGGCTGGGAGGCGACCTGGTGCCGGCCCGTGGTGATGAAGGCAGTGACGGCGGCCGCGTCTCCGAGCAGTGCGGCTTCGGCCGCGTCCCGCATCTCCTTGCTCTCGTCCTCCTCGGCGATGCGTTCGACGTGGGAGCGTTCGTCCTGTTCCTTGGCCGTCCGCCATCCGCTGCGCAGGTAATCGATGACGACGACATCGGGTCCGGCGAGGGCGGCCTCTGCGGTGGCGCGTCCCCATGCGGTGCCGTTCTTCATGACCTTCACGGCCAGTGCGCGCCCCTGGACGGCGAGTGCCGTGAGGTCGGCTCCGGGCTGGGCGGCCTCCGTGACGAGCCGGTTTCGCTCCGCTTCCCGGTCCTGGGCCGCCTGTTCGGCGGCGGTCCGTCTGGCTGTCCGGGCTTCGGTCGCTTCCTTCTGGTCTTTGGCTCGTTCGATGCCGGCGTTGGTGCGGCCCTCCAGTTCCAGCGTTTCCACCCGGCGGGCGAGTGTGTAGATCTTCTGGGCCCGGAGCACGGCACTGGTCGCGGCGTTCGCCGCGTGGGTGGCCGCGTTGGCGTGTTCGGTGGATTTGGCAGCGGCGGTCGCCGCGTCGCCCGCGTGCTGGGCGGCGTCATCGGCGGCCGTGGCGGCGTTTCTCGCGTGGGTCGCGGCTTCCCGGGCCGCGTCCCGTGACTCGGCTGCCGCGGTGGCGGCTTCGCGGGACAGGTTCTCGGCGGCTGCGGCGGCCCGGTTGGCCTCGTTGGCATGCCTCTTGGTGGCTGCCGCGGCGGCCCGTGCCTCCGCGGCGGCGGCGCTGGACTGCCCTGCCCACGTGCTGGCCTCACTGGCGGCGTTGGCCGCGAGATTCGCGTTGACACCGGCGCTGGCGGCCGAGCGGGCCGCGTCCCCGGCCGAGCTCGCGGCCTTGGACGCCTCGTCGGCGGCGTCGGCGGCGAGATCGGCGCCCTTGGCCGCGTCGCGGGCGTTCTCCGCGGCCTCCCGGGCGGCGGCGGCGTTCTGCGCGTCTACTGCCGCGTTCGCCGCCGCGTGCCTGGCCCGGGACGCCGCCTGGGCGGCACCGGAGGCCGCTGCGGCTGCCTGGGCCGCTGCGTTGGCGGCGACCCGGGCTGAGTTGTTCGCGGCTCGCGATGCTTCGATCGCCTCCTGCGCCGCCGCGGCGGCCTGGGAGGCGGCCTTGGCGGCGCGTCCGGCGGCGCGTCCGGCCTTATCGGTGTCGTTCTTGGCCGCCTCCGCTTCGGCCGCGGCCCGTAGCGCGGCCTCCTTGGCGAGTTGGGCGCTTTCGACCGCCTTCACCGAGGTGGCCTTCGCCGCGTCGGTCTCCTTCGCGGCCTGCCGGCCCGCTTCCTTCGCCTGTGCGGCGAGTTGGGCGACGGTGGTGTGTTCCTGGTCCTTGTCCCGGGCGACGAACTGGCCGACCTCGAGGAACGTCCGGACCTCCTGGGCCCCGCCCCTGAGTGCGAGCCGCCCGGCGGCACGCACATTGGTGCCGCCGACACTGATCAGCTGAACCAGCCGGACACGCTCGTCCTGCTCCTGCTGGGTGTGCTGCCCCGTGGTGAGGAACTTGCTGACGTCGGCCGCCGTGCCGTTCAGCGCGGCACGTCCGGCGTCCTGCACGGCGGGCCCGGCGGTGCTGATGATCTGTGCAGCCCTGACCCGGTTGTCCTGCTTTATCGGACCCTTCCAGCCCCAGCCGACGAAGGACCAGAGCTCTCCCGGGGTCCCCGAGAGCGCCGCACGCGCAGCAGCCAGGAGTTCCGTGCCGCCGAGCCCCGAGAGCTGGACGGCACCCACCCGCACGTCCTGGAAGGACAGGTCTTCGACGGCCGCGAGGAACGCCTGCACCTCGGTGTCGCTACCGGTCAGGGCCGCCTCGGCGGCCGCTTTGACCCCGGGGCCCCCGGCTTTCCAGTGTTCGACGACCCGGCTGCGGTCGGTCGGGGCAATGGCCACACTGCCGGCAGCCGGATTCGGCGGAGCTTGGCCAGTCCCGGCGGCAGGCGATCCCAGGAGGCTCACGACCAGTGTCAAGGACAGAAGTCCCAGGGATGGTACTTGAATCGCGCGTATGGCTTTTGCTGCGATTCCCGGCTCATGGACTCTTCGTTTCATACGACGCTCATCTCTTCCCGCCGAAAGCCGTGCTCCCGGGAGGCATCTTGAAAGACTGATTGGGAGGGAACGCATCATCAGAGGCATGTCCGGGCCGGCTGTTCTGCCCACGACAGAGCCGGTGGCGCGCCCGCCGACCACGAGACGAGCAGTCGGCGGGCGCGCGCTGCCCTTCGCCCCCTCCGGGGGCGGGGTCAGGAGGTGCTGTAGCGCTCGATGGTGGTGACGTTGTCGAAGTTCCAGCTGCCGGGTGCGGACTCCCAGCCATGGACGGGCCCGTTGAGAGCGCCATCGGCCTTGGCGGTCCAGGTGATGCCCTTGACGATGCCGGTGCTGTAGCCGTAGAGGGCGCCGATGTCGTCGCGGCCGTCCCCGTTGTAGTCACCGGTCACGATTTTCATGCCGGGCCGGTTGTAGTTCCCGGCGGGCGTGGACCAGATCTCCCTGCGGTTCCCGAAGAGACCATTGCTGCCGCTCGCACTGAAGCTGACGACGGCGTCGGACCCGTCGGCGTAGTCGTACCAGGTTGCGATGTCGTCCCGCCCGTCGCCGTCGAAGTCCCCCGAGTGCACACTGGTGCGGTCGAAGCTTCCCCAGTCCGCGCTCTCCCAGCCATTGTGGGAGGGGTCGTTGAACCCGCCGTCCGGCTTCGCGGTGAAGGTGAACAGCTTCGCGCGGCCGTCGGCGTAGCCGTAGAACGCACCGATGTCGTCGTGTCCATCCGCGTTGTAGTCACCGGTCGCGAACTTCATGCTGGACGCGGACCAGCCGGTGTCGCGGGTGAAGGAGGAGAAGGGGGCGTTGAACCCGCCGTCCGCCTGGGCGGTGAAGGTGAACAGCTTGTCGGAACCGTCGGCGTAGTCGTACCAGGCGGCCAGGTCGTCGCGGCCGTCGCCGTTGAAGTCACCGGCCTGGACGGAGACGCGGGAGAACGTCCAGTTACCGGCAGGTGTCTCCCAGGACGCGGAGGCTCCGCCGAAGGTGCCGTCGTGGCGGCCGAGCCAGGTGTATGCCTTGACCCTGCCATCGGAGTAGCCGTATAGGGCCGCGATATCGCCTCGCCCGTCGCCATTGAAGTCACCGGTAGTGCGCTTCATCTGGGCGGCGTTCCAGTCGCCGGCAGCTCCTTCGTAGGAGACGGCGGGTGTGTCGAAACGGGCATCGGCGGCGCCCTGGAAGGTGCGTACGGCGTCGTTGCCCGCGTCGTAGTCGTACCAGGCGGCCAGGTCGCTGAAGCCGTCGCCGTTGTAGTCGTGGCGCATGACCGTGCCGCTGGACCACTGGGTCACGTGCTGGGCGTTGTGGACGACGAGGTTCCCGCGGTTATGGAGCCGCGCATAGCCGCCAGCAGCGGTGGTGTTCGACTCCCACAGGATCCGTGTGCCGTCCGCGCTGGTGACGGTCAGATTGCCGTCCGTGCCGAACGCGGCGAACGCTCCGGGGTTGCCGACGGTGCCGGTGGACCACAGGGTCTTCCCAGCGTTGGAGGTGATGACGAGATTGCCGTCGGCCTTCATTCCGAGCTTGGCCGAGTTCGAGATCAGAGTCTCGCCGGGCAACAGTCGGGTTCCGGGGGTGAGCCGGTTTCCGATAGTGGTGTTGTCGGTGCGAGCCGCGATCGCACTGTTGCGGGTCTCGGTCTCGTTGAGGCAGCCGCCCTGCCAGGAGCGACTACTCAAGCCCACCAGCTCGTACCGGCCACTGACTGTGCGGAGGATCGGGGCCCCGGCGTCCCCGGTGCAGATGGCGTCATTCGCCGTCACCCCGGATATCCTCGCGGTTGTCGCGTCGAGGGAGCCGACGGTGAAGTCGGCGGTGTGAAGCCGGTTAGAGATCCATTCGGTCTTGGTGCGCCCGTATCCGGCCACCTTGAGCTGCTCCCCCGCAGCCAGATCCGTGCCCGCCACGGCGACGGGAGTGATCCCGTGAGCGGGTTCGGCGAGCCTCGCCAGCACCAGGTCCCGATCACCGCGCGGGAGAACTTCCAGGATCTCGGTCACCACGCCGCCGGTACCGGTGAGGCTGGTGCGCCCCACTGTCACGGTCGTCTTGAGGGTGGGCTTGCCGGCAGTGACGGCGCCGGGCTGCTTGGGGTTGGCTGCGAAGCAGCTGGCCGCGGTGGCCACCCAGTGGGGGTCGATCAGCGCGCCCGAGCAGATACGGGCCTGAGCCCCGCTGCCGATGTCGAGCTTGGCGGCGAAGGCGAACGAGCCTGCGGCGGCCGGGGTGCCGACGGCGGCCTGCGCGTTCGGCCCGCTGAGCACCGCCGCCGAGGTGAGCACGGCCAGTACGGCGGCGGCTGGTCTGATCATGAAGCGAGGTCTGGACAACCCGGTCCCTTTCGTGGTGCGTGACGGAGTCTCCTGGCGGGCTTCGGCGCTCATCCGGTCACCCGGATTTCCACGAGCACGGAGCGGGCTCCGCCAACCGCTCCCTCCCCGACCGGCTCGAATCCGTCCTTCGGTACGTTCACGGTGGTTTCCCTGCCATTCGCGGTCAGGTCCGCGCTGAAGGGATGGGTCCCCGATTCCAGGGCGAAGACGCGGGGAAGCTCCAGGCTCAGATAGCCGGACTTCGCGGTGGCCCGGAAGCAGTAGGTCTCCTCCCGGCCAACAGTGCTATCCGCGACTGTCAGAATCCGGATCTGATCCAGACTTTGGTCACACTCGGCCATCACCACTCGCCCGTCACCCTTCTTCAGGGTGATTCCTCTGGTCGCCTTGAACCGCTCGGCCCCAGGGTGGGCGTATTCCTCAACTATGAAGGGAGGAGGCTCCGCCGCAGCCGCCTGCACAGGAGTATCCGAGGCAAAGGCAAATTGCATGCCAAGTAGCGCGACCAATACGCCAACGATTCCTGATGCGAGCAATTTTAGACCTCTGAAAGAAAGCATCAAGATAGTCCTCTTTCGTGAACCCAGGAGAGAGTTATTGTCTAATTTCAGGGGGAAAGTAAATCCGAAGAAATCTTGATGTACGGCTGACTGTGTGTCAAGAGTGAGAGACGCGGACGACCGGGAAGTCCAGGCCCAACGACCGAGCAGTTGCGAACACCCTGGCCAGAAGGCAGTTGCCCGGTTTGGGAGCCGACGCCTGGTGTTGGCGGTCGATGTGTCGCCGTGCTCGTGCTCGGACGCGGCGTCCTCGACGGGCCGGATGTTCTGCCACGACTAAGGGCGGGTGACGCCATGCGTCACAGTTCATCTCGGAGGTTGGTAGTCATTCGTCACTGTTTCGGAGCCCGGCATCACGCGTGGATCGGGATCCCGGACAGGGTCCGGCTCGGTCCCGAGAACGACGCGTTCTCGGGACCGCCGCCCGACTGAAGATGCGATCGAGCGGATCACCACCGCCGACCAGTGAACGCCCGGAAACCGGGCCATTACAGTCGTCATGGCCGCCGACTACGACGTCACCCGTCCGGCCTGAGTAGTACGGATCTCCCCATCGAACTGGTCGGGCGCACCGCAGCGATCGCGTGATAGATCTGCCGAACCGCCGAGGATGCACAGAGTCAACGGTCGGCCGCCCGAGCACCAGCCGAAGTTCCGCTTCGCCAAGCGTCGTCTGGGCCCCCATTGCTGAGGGGGCCAGGACACAGGACGGATGCTCGTCTGTGTCCGAGGCCGGGAAGACGGACGTACGGAAGCCGCGGACGACCCCGTCTCCGGGACACCGATGGTGATCAGACCAAGGCTCAGTGCCATGGAATTCCTCCTTCACCTGGTCCGGCGCGATCGAATCGAATGACAAGACCCAGCCGATCGCGAGACACACCGGCACGGGTCAAGGGACGCCCCGCACCTTCCCGCGACCCGGCGACTCCGACGCGCCGACCGGACAGCTCCGGTCGGTGGAACGCTCAACGGAGACGCCGCGCCCGACGACGGCCATCACGCTATGCGGATCCACCCGGCATTCGCTTCTCCGATCCTGACCGGTATCTCCAACCAGCCCCATCCGGCAACTGCGCAACCAGCCCAGCATCGTGACTACCACCCACGCACAGTAGTGACCTGGGCCGGAGGTTTGGGGCTAATTCGGTATGAGTCCTCCGGGACCGAGGATTCCGCCGTTGTCACTGACTGATGACCGGCGTGCTGTGCTGGAGGGTTGGATACGTTGACGCACGACCGCGCAGGAAATGGCTCAACGGTCGCGGATCGTGTTGGGGTGCGCGGAGGCCACTCGACCATGAAAGTGTCCCTCGCTGGCTGCGGATCGCTCCGGGCACGGTCACACCTGGCGGCGGCGCTTTCTGAACAATGGCCTGGACGGCCTGTGCGACGAGCCCAGGCCGGGTGTCCCCAGGAAGATCACGGACGCCGATGTCGTGCGGGTGATCGTCAAGACCCTGAGGGAGACACTGCACATCGCGATCCACTGGTCAACACGGTCGATGGCCGCGGCGACCGGGATGTCGCAGTCGGCGGTCTCACGGATCTGGCGGGCGTTCGCCGTCGCCCTGCACCGGGCCCAGACCTTCACGCTCGCCACGGACCCGTTGTTCATCGACAACGGCCGCGAGGCCGTCGGCCTGTATCTCGACCAGCCGGAGAAGGCACTCGTGCTCTGTGGATGAGAAGTCCTCCATCCAGGCCCTGGACCGATCCGATCCGAGCCGGTCCTGTCGATGATGCCCGGCGTCCTTGAACGTTGCAGCCACGACCACATCCGCGCTGGCACCGCCACCCTGTTCGCCGCCCTGGAGGTCGTCACGGGAAAGGCGATCGGATCCCTGCACCGCCGCCACCGGGCCGTGGAGTTGGCGAAGTTCCTCGACAAGCTCGACAGAGAAGTCCCGCTGGATCTGGACGGGCACGTGATCCTCGACAACTAGGCGACCCACAAGACGCCCGATATCAAGCAGTGGCTGCCAGCCACTCCCGGTTCCACCTCCACTTCATTCCCACCAGCGCGTCGTGGCCCAACCTGGTCGAGCGGTTGTTCACCGAGCACGCAGAAGAAACTCAAGCGCGGCGTCCACCCCTCCGTCCAGGCTCTCGAACGCGACATCCGCGCCTGGCTCACCGACGGGAACGAATAGCCAAGACCGTTCGCTTGGACGAAGACCGCCGACGACATCCTCGACAAAGTCGCCCACTACCGTCACCGAATCTCCGACTCAGGCCACTAGAGATCTTTAAGGGTGTGGGTTACGTGGGGCCGTGACAGCTGTCGTGGGCTGCGCTATGCCGGAGGGATGAGGTATTCCGACCTCGCCACCTTCAATACTCGGTGGGCCGGAAAGGCGTCATAAAGGTAGCGGGCCATTAGGTTGTCGGGCGCGACACCCATGAGGGCCGCGAAGCCGATGTTCCAGTCGGTCTGACTGATACGCCAGTTCGAGCTGCCGGAACAGTCTCTGCCCTCGGGTCAGCCCAAGCCTGAAGGAAGCTGCCCTGGGCAAGTCCCTCCCGCTCCTCGAATTATGTGATCACTTCGACCATGTTGAAGTCAATACCCCGAAGAAGTCAAAGATCAGGCCGTTGTACTTTGGTTCTGAGGAGGTCGACATCCCCAAAGGCTACGACGTCGCGTTCAGTTGAAGTAGAGCCCATCGTGCAGCCCTCATCCTGGTCCCGTGGTGTGGTGGGTGCGTTCAAGAACTGCAGGAGATGGCGGCCCGCCTAGAGTGCACCGTCTACTCGCCTTGGCCACACCGGTTTGGGCCATCGTGGCGCTGCGGAGGCGGCGGTAGTTGCTTTTTTCCTCCGGTCGTTCGGGCGCAGCCCGGCCCAGGCGGTCAATAGAGCTATCCCCAATCGATCAGGACGGCAATTGTCGATGCAGCGCCTTGCGCCGGGGTATCCGTAGCAGGGTTCAGCGGCCCTCCGGTCTCAGGCTCTTGAGAATCCGCTTCATCTCATGGAAAAGGCCGCTCGGCACCGCCCAGCAAGTACCTGGCACCAACAGTCCCCTTGCTACACGGAGCGCGCACGTTTCAAGTTGGAACGCACCTGCTCAATGAATGGGTGTCCCTGGCTCAGTACCCGCTCGGAGTCGGCAAGGTCGCTTTGTGCAGGGGGATGGCCCGGTCCAGATCACCCGCTGCCTGATACGCCCCGGCGAGGTTGTTACGCGAGATGAGCGTGTTGGGGTGATCCTGGCCCAGCACCCGCTCCCGCACGGCAAGTACGCGTTGGAAGGCTGTTAGGGCCAGGGTTCGCGCGGCCTTGGCCCCGCCTGTAGGCGGGCCACGGCTGGGCGAAGGAATTGACCTTCGTCAGCTCACGCAATACCTGTCGGCGGGTCCGGCAGAGTGCATACGGGCCTTGGAGAGCGCCGAGTTGTTCCACGTGCGCTTCGCGGAGCGTTGGCGAAGTTCGTGGCCGATGCGTTCGCTTCCATGCCGCGCAGGGATCAGCGTGGCTGGGGAGAGTACTATCTGCGGGGATTGACGCTGGACGGGTGGCGCAACTCCATCCAGCCGATGGCACGGCGGCTGCCGGACGGGAACATGTAAGCCCTGCAGCAGGTCGTGAACCAGTCGCCGTGGGATTGGCTGACCGTGCGACGCTGGATCGCCGAGTTGCTGTGCGAGGCGATCTGGCCCGAGGTGTATTCAGCGGCTCCGCGTATGGCCGGTCGATCCGGTCCCGCACCCGGCGCAGCCGCGCCAGGTCGCTCGGCCTCGCCCCTCGCCGCTACTCGGGCGGGCCGTACGTCATCGCCAGCGAATGCTCCTCCAGGCTGCGGAGCATCAGTTGATCGCCCCGGGCCTCATTGAGCAGGAAGAGCTCCCGGGTCCGGCACTCCTCGCACATGCTGACGACAGCGAACGGCCAGAGATCGACCGGAGCCCCGTACGGGGCACTGTCCACGTAGATGCGATCGGGCTTCAGTGGCCGTGTACTCGACCGCTCGAACGGCTCCCAACTCGGATGGCTGCCCCTCAGCCGGAGCCCGACTATTCGGTACGAGCCTTCGTCGAGGAACTCGCACCGCTCCACCCAGTCCCAGTGTGTCCCAGAGAGCCAACTGACCGCACTGATCGCCCGCACGATGTGCGGTTCCAGCCGCTCGACGTCTTCCGCCAGTTGGTGGCTCGCGCGGACGCCGTGCGCGTGGTGCGAGGTGTTCCTGAAGTCCTTGATGTGGCCCAGTAGGGCGCGTGCGCTTCCCCGGTCGCGCACGGTGGCGAGCTGTTGGATGCGGGGCTCGATTCCCTCGGCCTCCAGCCGATCGAGGATCCAGAGCCAGGTGCCGAAGGTGGCGCCGGTCCGGAACTGCTTGCGCAGGTTTCGGGAGAAACCGTTCGACGCGGCTAGCTCGGTGAGCGCCAGCACGCCCAGCACCCGGGCCAGGCCCTCGCCCAGCTTGAGCAGTCCGTCCTTCCGCTCCGCCGGGTGTGTGCTGACCCGGTACCGACGGGACAGCGCGGCGGCGTGGTGCGGAAAGCTCCACTCGGCGCGTGAGATCGGGTCGTCCAGCGGGCGCACGAGTTCGCCGATCAGGCCGGCCTCGTGGGCGGCGAACCTGATCTCGTTCCGAACCCCCTGGACGTCCCGTTCGCCGCTGCCAAAGACGTTGGGCAGGATTCCCGACATCGTGGTCCGCAGTGCGCGCCGTCCCTCCTGCACGGTCTCCAGGAGGCTCTCCACCTCGCTGTCGGTCACCAGGTCGACCGGGACGTGCGTGTCCAACAGATCGCGAGCGCTGGGGTACTGAGCGTTGTCCTTGCGGGAGTTCAACCACTCGCAGAGCGCCAGGCCGCTGCCGCGGAGCGGCTGCAGCACGAAGAGTGAGGTCGCCGCCTCGCCGAAGCCCTGCGGCAGCAGGCGCCAGTTCCCCGGCCGTCCGACGAGCATGCCGCCCGAGCACAGGGTCAGTGCCATCCCATCCTCCGGCGCGTCGGGGAGCTCAACGGTCGAGTCCGCCTCGTGAAGGTCCTGGGCACGCAGGTGCTTGGGCCGGTCGACGCCGTCCTCCTGCTCCTCGCCGCGCTGCGGCGGGTGAACCCGGGTGGTCTCCAACCGAGCAAGGCCGCGCAGCAGTTCGAATTCGCCGTCGAGTTCTGGCCGGTAGAAGAGCGTGGATGGGATCTCGCAACCCACCCGCGTCCTGCTGTCGTCGATCCAGGCGTCCGGGGCGGTCGGGTGCACTTCGCGTCGGAGGTGGTCGCTCGGATCCACCTGCAGCGGCAGGTGGACGAACGCGCGCAGCTCGGGATCCGGCTCGTACGCCTCGCCGATCCGCTGCGGCTCTCCGTCGCCATCGCGCACGCCGACGGCCTTGCGGACTGCAGCCTCGAAGACCTTCCCGCGCGGCCAGCTCACGCTGGCCGAGGCGACCGCCCGGCGCAGCGCTGTGACGGCCTCCTGGCCCCTCGTCCATGTCGAGCCGACCAGCGGACGTAGGGCGGCCACCAGGGCAGCGGGATCACGGGTTTTCTGGATCACGCGCGATTCGGCGAGCCGAGTCAGGACCTCCTCGGACAGCTCGTACCGGAGCCGTAGCGGTTGATCGATCGTGACGCGCTGGTACATCAGTTCGTGGGTGGAGACCACGCGGACCCGGTCGTCCGGCTGCTGGGCGGGGTCGGCGGACAAGGTGTCCAGGTAGAGCCCCGTGATCTCGGCGATCTGGTCCGACGTGATGTACTTGCGTTTCGAGCCGATGGAGCGACGCATCCGCTGCCACTGGTCCTGAGCGTTCAGCAGCAGCACCTGGCCCCTGCGCTGTGCCGGCTTGCGGTTGCTGAGGATCCACAGGTACGTGCTGATGCCGGTATTGGGGAAGAGGCGGTCGGGCAGCGCGACCACGGCCTCGAGCCAGTCGTTCTCCACGATCCACCGCCGGATGTCCGATTCGCCGGACCCCGCACCCCCGACGTGCATCGGGGAGCCGTTGAAGATGACCGCGATTCGGCTGCCGCCCTCGCCCGAGGCGCTCACCGACTTCATCTTCGCCAGCATGTGCTGCAGGAAGAGCAGTGAGCCGTCATTAATCCGGGGGAGACCGGCTCCGAAGCGGCCCGCGAAACCGAGCTGCTCGTGCTCCGACCGGACCGCGTACTCGGTCTTCTTCCAGTCGACGCCGAACGGCGGATTGGCGAGAAGGTAGTCGAAGACGGTTTCCTGGTGTCCGTCCTCGACGAAGACGTTCCCGAAGGCGATTGTCGAGGCCCGGCGGCCGCTGGTCATCATGGTGGCACGGGAGAGCGCCCATGACTCCCGGTTGATCTCCTGGCCGTATAGCGTTACGTCCGCCTGGGGATTCAGCGACGCGATGTATGAGGCCGCCTCGGTGAGCAGGCCAGCTGTCCCGCAGGCCGGATCCAGGATGGCGCGGACGGCATGTGGCGACGTCAGGAGGTCCGAGTCGGCTGAGACGAGGAAGCCAGCCATCAGGTGCGCGACGTCCCGGGGGGTGTAGTGCTCCCCGCTCGTCTCGTTGCTGCTCTCCGCGAACCGCCGGACGAGCTCCTCGAAGAGGCTCTCCATGTCGTCGTCGGTGATCATCTGCCCTAGGTCGATCGAGACGAACTGCGCGACGACGCGGTAGAGGAGTCCGGCCTGGTGCAGGCGGGTGACGGTCCGCTCGAACTCGAAGCCGTCCAGCAGTTCCCTGACGTTCCGGGAGTACCCGTCGACATGGGCCATGAGCAACCGGTTGGCGTTCTCCGGATCGCTGAGCACGCTCTCCATGGAGAACCGGCTGGAGTTGTAGAAGGGCCAACCCGAGGCGCCCGTCAGGCGCTGCTCCCGCTCCTGCTCGCCGTCGGTGCGCTCGGCCTCGTCGAGCACCGCCTGCCGGCTCGGGGCCAGCAGGCAGTCCAGCCGGCGCAGCACCGTGAACGGCAGGATCACCCGCCCATACTCGGAAGACTTGAAGTCGCCACGCAGCAGGTCGGCCACCGACCAGACGAGCTTGGACAGATGCCCGGTGCCGTCACTCACGCTGTCCTCCGCAGGCTGGTCCCCTCCATGGACTGAATCATCCCATGGCGGTGGCCGGGCCAGCCCACGAGGAACACAGGACGCCGACAATACCGGTGACGGTACCTGGGGACCTGGGCGTCACCACCGTCGTCGGTCGTCCCTCGTCAACCGCCGATCAGCCGACCGGACGTGAGCCGTCGTTCTCTTTCAGAGAAGCCGCTCCATCTGCCCAGACTTCATATCTGCAATGTGCCCCGCACCAGACATGAACGCCAGACTTGACGAAGCACTGCCCGGTTCGCTGCAGCCAGCCCCTCTCGTTGTTTTCCGACGAGCGCGTGAGTCCTACTTGGGCCACGGCTTCATCCCCTCGGGCGCATGAACGCACATCAACGGGCGATCCGCGCTCACCATGAGGTCCAAGCCCTCGTGGGGTGTGCTGCCGATGCTCCAGATCAGGCCGTTGGCGTACGCTGCCAGAGCCCCGTCCTGTCGCATGAAGACATGCGAATAGCTGAGCCACCAACCGATGGGAAACCACGAACCGCCGATGGATGAGCCGATCGCCAAGGATTCGTCCCGATGCCTTCAGCCGGCTCCCACGGCGTCGACGAAGAACGGTTCACCATTGATGAAGTTAGGGCCGTCCATACGGGCTGGCCCGATCTTCAGGCCCCGGAACGATTCGAGGAAGTCGGTTGCCAATGGACCCGGGATGTACCCCTGTTCCTCCAGAGACTGGATGTCGGAAGACACATACTCGGAGGGGCGCCCTGGGCGCCAGGAGTGGAGGCCGTCTCACGGCACCGCCATCTTGATCAAACAGGGCGGCAAAGCGCATGTTCCCGGCGCTTGTGGCCACATGTGGGAAGACGACGTCCGAGCCCCGGCCTGGGGCTGGATCCTCGACCCGCAACCAGGGCTGTGGGACCGCATCAACGAGAGTGCCCCGGCCATCCCGGCCGGGGGTAACACCAGTTTGAAGGCCACGAGCCGCTGCGAATCATGTCTTGGAACTCTCGGCTGATGGCCTGCGGAACACGCTGCCTCGCAGGCCAGGGATGTGATCAGCTGCTCCGGTGCCGCCTCCCGGTGTTCTTCATCTCGTCGACGTACTTCGATATGACGTCGCCCAGCGGCGCCGATGCGGTCCGTGGCCCACTCGTAGGAGCCCCTCGGTCAGGGTGAGCGTGGAGTCACTGGAGGAATGGCATCGCGGCCTTCCTACTCACCCCGACGTCCTCGATACGTGGCACGCTGGCCTTTTCCACGGCCGCGCGGCGCTCCTCGTCGGTCATTTATGAGGGGAGACTTTCGCCCTGGTTGGTCGTTGCTCTCTGTTGCCGTGCAGGACGACGCGGCGCATCTTCGAATCTCGGGGACGGGGATGCGTCTGCGGTCTGTTTCGCAGGCTCGCATTGCTCGGTAACGGCGTGTGACGTGGCAGCCGCTGCGGCTACCGGTGCAGCTGCGGTGGGGCTCGGCGCTTCACGTTTGGGGACCAGTTGGGGACCACACGGTGTGCGCGGTAGTGCACAGCAGGATCTTCGGTGCACGCTCTGCGCCCTAGTAAATTCCCTTATGTCTATATAATCGAGTCGACTCACACTCCTGGGGGTCAAGGGGTCGCAGGTTCAAATCCTGTCGTCCCGACTGTGCGGAAACGCAGGTCGGAGGCCGTTCTCTCATCCATGAGAGGGCGGCCTTTCGTGCGTCTGAGGGCGTGGTGGTCGCGGTGTGGTCGCACGCCCGTCCGGGGCTGGTTTGCCGTGGTGCTGGTGGCGGGTGGTTCGGGGGAGCGGAGCCGGTGGAGGGCTTCGCGGAGGCGGAGGCGGTGGAGGTGGTCGCGCGGTGGTCGCAACCATGCGGGCCGGTCCGTACGGCTGGCCGTCACCTCGGCGCCGCTGATTACGTGGTCAATGGTGTCGACGGCCTGGTGCGCTGCCTTTTGGGTGAGGTGGCTGTAGAGGTTCGCGGTCGTCGACAGGGTGGAGTGCCGCAGCGTCTTGGAGACCAACGGTGAGCGGGACGCCGGCGGTGATGGTGATCGTGGCGGCGAGGTGGCGCAGGTCATGGACCGTGACCCGGGGGACGCTGGCTTCCTCGGACAGCCGGTGGAGCCGGTCGAGCGCGATGTGCTGGTGGGCGGGCTGGTCGAGCTTGAGGGTGCCGAACGCGGGGACCAGGTCGTTACGCACGTAGTCGCGGTACCGGGCCCGTCGTCGGCTTCAGCACCAGCGCCTTCGCCGCCAGCCAAGCGTCCAGGTAGGCGGCGACGGTCTGGTTCGGGTCCGCATTGAACCCGCCGGCCTCACCCTCGAGGAACCGGCGCAAAGCCTCCTCGGCCGAGTCCTGGCTGGTGAAGCCGCCCCGGCGCACCGTCGTTCGACGGTGCGCCGGGGCGGGGACGTCGACGGCGAACCCCCAGGTCCCGTGGGTGCTGTCGGCGAGTAGATGAGGGCAGCGGGCACCTACTTGGTGACGCTGGGTGTCCCGGCAGCCACAGCGACGGTAGATGCGGCCGCGGCCGTTGCTGGTACGCATGGCGATCGCCTCCACGAAGCGGAGAAGGGCCTGACATTCTCAGCGTGCGACCACACGCGACCACCACGCCTGCTGGAGGCGCTCTGATCCAGGACCCGGACGTGGAACCGGTTGGCCTGCCGGCGGTGTGACGGTTCGTTCGCTGCGCTCCGAGCCGGGCCCGCCCGCCACGGGGGTGCGGGCGGCCCGGGTCAGCGGGTTCGGGCTGGGCGACGTCGGGCGGCCCTGGCCGCGGAGCGCAGCAGCCTGGTGTACGGGCTCCATCGGGCGGGCCGCGCGACCGTCCCCGTCCCCGTTTGCTCGGCGCGGTCGAAAGCGTCCTCGATCAGGGCGTCGTGGAGCGGGCGGAAGAACAGTGGCCAGGTGAGCCGGGCCGGTCCGTGCGGGACGAGGAGCAGGGTGTGCCGGAGCAGCGTCGTGCCATCGTCCGCCGGGCGGACGGTCAGTTCGTGATGGCCGTCGAAGCCGGCCGGACCGGTGAAGCGGAAGCGCACCTGCCGGCCCGGCTCATGGGCGACGACCGTGTAGCGGACCGGTCCGTGCCCGCCCGCGGCGCCGACCGCGAGCCTCGGCTCCAGCCGCATCCTCGGCCAGTGCGCGACGGGCCACAGCGGGTCGTCCGGTGAAGCGAGCCTGTCGAGCAGTGCGCCGATCCGCTCCGGCGGTGCCGCGATCCGGCGTTCGTGGACATTCCGTACGGCCATCCGCTCGCCCTCCCCGGGGCCCGGACGGACCGGGCCCGCTCCCGACACAGGCTACTGAAGAGGCTGTTGAGGTGATGGCGCTGGCCCGCGCGGGGGAGCGGAATCCGGGGGTTCCGGTTGTGTGCCCGAAGAACGGGATACGGCGGTCTTCTCATCGTCGGGAACGACCCTCCGATGGAGAGGGACGGGTGTGCATACTGCCCGGATGTCGTTCTCGGTCGTGACCGTATCCATCTGTTGGTGACGTTCGTGCTGGTGATGTGCGGGGCGGTCGGCGGATCCGTGTGCGAGATGTGCGCCCGCTCCCCCGCGGGCTGCCGGGGCGTGCTCGCGCTGGTGAACGAGGCGAGCAGAGGGCGTTCGCCGTCCGGGCGGCATAGGTGGTGTGGGCTTCATCCGGCGGAGGGGTCGGCGTCGCGTACAAGGGCGGAAGTTTTTCGTCAACTCGCTTGTTCTATATCCGAGTTAAGGTGCGACGATCTTATTTTCAAGGGGTTCACAGCGGGCCCACAGCCGATGTCGGCGCTTCACCGTTCCCTTTCCGCTTCCGCGGTCTGCCCAGGAGGTCCGATTGCAGTCCAGACGTATCCCCGCTCTCCCTCGAGCGTTACGCCGTTCCCCTCTGCTCATCGCTTTTGCCCTCGGCTCGTTGCTCGTCGGGGCCACGCCATGGCTCGGCGTGGCGAGTACCGGGCCGGGCAGCGGCCCCGACGGGGCAGCGCTCCGGCCGGCGTCCGCACCAGTCGGCCAGCAGGCGGCGAACGCGTCGCCGCACCACGCCGTGGCCCCGGCGAACGCCATGGAGCCCGCGGCTCCGCTACTCGACCGGACCGGATGGACCGTCACGGCGAGCGATGAGGAGACCGCCGCCGAGAACGGCCGCGCGGCCAACGTCCTCGACGGCAACGCGGCCACCATCTGGCACAGCAGGTATGCCGGCACCTCGGCCCCGCTGCCGCACAGCATCACCATCGACATGAACCGCACGGCGGTCGTCTCCGGCCTCGTCTACCTGCCCCGCAACGATGGCCCCAACGGGCGCGTCGGCGAGTACAGCATCAGCATGAGCGCGGACGGGCAGAACTGGGGCAGTCCCGTCGCCACCGGCACCCTCGCGGACGACGCCGCCGCCAAGACCCTCGGATTCGCCCCGACGGGCGCCCGGTTCGTCCGCCTCACCGCCGTCACCGAGGCCGGCAACCGCGGCCCGTGGACCACTGCCTCCGAGCTCAACCTGCTCGGCGACCCGGGAACCCCGGCCGCCACCGTCGACCTGCCCCGCACCGGATGGACGGCCACGGCGAGCGATGAGGAGACCGCCGCCGAGAACGGCCGCGCGGCCAACGTCCTCGACGGCAACGCGGCCACCATCTGGCACAGCAGGTATGCCGGCACCTCGGCCCCGCTGCCGCACAGCATCACCATCGACATGAACCGCACGACGGCCGTCTCCGCCCTCGTCTACCAGCCCCGCAACGACGGCCCCAACGGGCGCGCGGGCGCGTACACCGTTACCACCAGCACCGACGGGACCACCTTCGGCACCCCGGTCGCGGCGGGCACCTGGCGCGACGACGACACTGTCAAGACCGCCACCTTCACCCGCACCGCGACCGCCCGCTACGTACGCCTGACCGCGACCGGCGAGGCCGGCAACCGCGGGCCCTGGACCACGGCCGCCGAGATACGCCTGAGCGGACCGGCCAACCCGGCCACCCACGGCGCCTGGGACCGGATCACCGGATTCCCCCTCGTACCGGTGGCCACCGCCGTCCTGCCCGGCGACAAGCTCCTGGCCTGGTCGGCGTACTCGGTCGACCGCTTCGGCGGCAGCAACGGCTACACCCAGACCGCGATCCTCGACCTGAAGACGGGCAAGGTCACCCAGCGCCGCGTCGACAACACCGGCCACGACATGTTCTGCCCGGGCATCGCGATGCTCGCCGACGGCCGGGTCCTGGTCACCGGCGGCAGCAACGCGGAGAAGGCCAGCATCTACAACCCGGCCACCGACACCTGGTCCGCGACCAGCAACATGAACATCGCCCGCGGCTACCAGTCGATGACCCTGCTCTCCACCGGCGATGCCTTCGTCCTCGGCGGGTCCTGGAGCGGAGTCGCGGGTGACAAGGCCGGCGAGGTCTGGTCCCCGAACACCTCCACCTGGCGCAAGCTCACCGGCGTCCCGGCCACTTCGACCATGACCGCCGACCCGGCCGGCCCCTACCGCGCCGACAACCATGCGTGGCTGTACGCCACTTCGGGCGGCAAGGTGCTCCAACTCGGCCCGAGCAAGCAGATGAACTGGATCACGACCGCCGGGAACGGCAGCATCACCCCGGCCGGCACCCGCGCCGACAGCCAGGACGCCATGACCGGCAACGCCGTCGCGTACGACATCGGCAAACTGCTCACCCTGGGCGGCTCGCCCGCGTACGAAAACGTGCCGGCCACCCGGCGCGCGTACACCGTGAGCATCAACGGCGGCCAGGTCCAGGCCGCGCGTACGGGCGACATGGACCAGGCCCGCGCCTTCGGCAACAGCGTCGTCATGCCCGACGGCAAGGTCGCCGTCTTCGGCGGCCAGTCGTACCCCGTGCCGTTCAGCGACGCCACCTCCGTGCTGACCCCCGAACTGTGGGACCCGGCGACCGGCAGCTTCACCCCGCTCGCCACCATGGCCATCCCGCGGAACTACCACAGCGTGGCGAACCTGCTGCCCGACGGCCGGATCTTCTCCGGCGGCGGCGGCCTCTGCGGCGACTGCGCCACCAACCACGCCGACGGAGCCGTGTTCACCCCGCCGTACCTGCTCAACGCGGACGGCTCACCCAAACCGCGTCCCGCCATCACCGGCGGCGTACCGCCCCAGGCCCCCGCGGGCACCTCGCTCACGGTCACCACCGGCGGGCCGGTGGCCTCCTTCGTGCTGATGCGGGCGGCGGCCGCGACCCACTCCACCGACAACGACCAGCGGCGCGTCCCCCTGACCTCCACCCCCGCGGGCGCCAACACCCATACGGTCTCCATCCCTGCCGACAGGGGCGTCGTCCTCCCCGGCACCTACATGCTCTTCGCCCTCAACGCCCAAGGAGTCCCCAGCACCGCCCGCTTCATCACCATCCCCTGACCCCCACCACTCCCGACCACCACCTGAAACCCCCTCGCCCCCGCCCCGTCACCGGGGTGGGGGCGAGCCCACCCCCGCGTGCGCGGGGACCATGATCCGGGTCGTGACCACGCCGAGGTGATCAGGGGGACCATCCCCGCCGGCGCGCGGGGTGCGTGCCGTGCAGAGAATCCCGTCGCGCCCGTCGCGCCCATTCCCCCCGTTCGACGCGCCGGAGGCGGATTCGGTGGAGGCGCCGGCATCGCGCTGGGCGGGCAGGCTGTCGGCGAATGCCGAGGCTGGACCAGATAGGCGGCCATGAAGTCTCCGGTGGCGGCGGTCTCGCCCATCAGCTCCGGGAAGCTGCCTGCGCCCGCTGCGCGACAAGAGCGCCCCCGACGACGAGTGACCGGCCGGGGACCGGTGGAACAGCCAGTAACGCTGAGCGCGTGATCTTGGGCTTCTGGCAGGCCAGGGCGAGGGTCTCCGGGCTGCGGAGGTCAGGGTGTGGTGTGGAGTCCGTCGAGGAGGAGGCCGACCAGGCGGGCGGCTTGCTGTCGCGCGGCGGGGGTGTCGGGGAGTTCCCAGGTGCCGCAGACGGCCGGGAGTAGGTCGTCCGCTCCGATGTCGGTCCGTGTGGACCCGGTGTCCGCCGCGGCGTGCAGGAGGTGGGTGAGGGCGGTGGTGATGTGGGTGTAGGTGTGGTGGACGACCTCGTCGTGCGAGAGGGCTGCGGCGCGGAAGGCGTCCGAGACGCCGGGTCGGGTCATCCCGTACTGGCTCAGCTCGCCCAGCCACCGGGCCAGTGCCTCGTCCGGGCCGTGGGACGTGAGGAGTTCGCCGGCTCTGCGTCCCAGCTGTTCCATTTCGTGGTTGTACACGGCCAGTACCAGGGCTTCGCGGGTGGGGAAGTGGCGGTAGAGGGTGGCGATGCCCACGTCGGCCGTGCGGGCGACGGCCTCCAGGGATAGCTGCCCGTGCGAGTCCGCCAGCAGTTCGGTGGCGACGGTCAGCAGTCGGTCGCGGTTGCGGCGGGCGTCAGCGCGCAGGGGCCGGGCGGGCGTGGTCTCGTCGGTGTTGGCCATCTCGTTCCCCAGGCTGTGAGCGCTGTGCGGGTCCCGGCGCCCCACGCAAACGGAGGCTCCTTCGGTTAGTGTACCGTCGAACGTACCGGAGGGCCCTCCGTTTATCTGGGTTGCCTTTCGTACGTCATCTCACCTGCACAAAGGAATCCCTCATGACTCTCCCTGTCCTGCTGATCGGCGGCTCCGGCTGCGTCGGCTCCCGGGCGGCGGCCTTCCTCCGCCGCTTCCACCCGGACCTGCCCCTCGTCATCGGCGGTCGCGACCTGGAGCGGGCGCAGGCCACCGCCGACGAGCTCGGCACGGCCACCGCCGCACGCGTCGATCTGGACCGTGCGGACCTGGGGCTGGACCCGGAGCAGCGGTTCGGGGCCGTGGTGGTGTTCCCCCGCGATGCGGGATTCAACGCTCAGCGGTTCGCGCAGGACCGCCGTATCCCCTTCCACGCGATCACCGGCAGCCTGGTGGAGACGGCCCAGGACCTCACGGCTTACGTACATGGCCCTCAGGCGTCCCCGGTGGTGCTGGCCAGCCACTGGATGGCGGGTGTCCCGGTGATACTCGCCGCCCACCACGCCGGGGAGTTCGCGGCGGTGGAGGAGGTTTCCCTCGCGTTCGTGTTCGATCCGGAGGAGGAGATGGGGCCGGCCGCGGGGTTCGAGTCGCTGGAGGCCGTTCAGGCGGCCAACCCGCTGCCCCTGATCCGCAAGAACGGCTCCTGGGTCTGGGCGCGGACGGAATCCGACCGCGTGCGCACCATCACCACGGCCGACGCGGCCCGGCACCAGGCCGACGGCTACGGGAGCCTGGATGTCCTCAGCCTCGCCGAGGCGACCGGTGCGGTGTCCGCCCGGGTCGATCTGCTGGTCGCCGCGTCTGCGGGGAGCCGTGCGGGCCGGGGCCCCAGTCACGAGATCGTCATCGAGATCACCGGCACCCTTCATGACGGTGTTACCGTCACCCGCCGCTTCGACCTCTCCCATCCGGACGGGCAGTCATCGCTGACCGCGCTCGGTACCGCCGTCGCCATCGAGCACCTCCTGGGCCTCACCGGCACCCCGGCCCCGACAGCCGGACTCCACTTCCCCGAAACCGTCATCGACCCCGCCCACCTCCAGAAGCGACTGGGCGAATCCGGCACACACCTCACCTGACACCAGCGCCGCACAGCGGGATCGACCGTGAACGGCGGAGGGCCCCGGCGATCACCTTCCGTTCCGGGCGAGGGCGCCGGGGCCCTTCACGCGGTGCAGCATCGGGATCACTCGGGGGACCCGTCCCGGGCCCGGCGGGCGAGGTCGCCCGGGACGGGGTCGCCGGCGAGGACCTGCCGGGTGAGGCGTTCCATCAGTTCGGGATCGGTGGCGCTGCCTGGGCCGGCGATGCGGGCGGGGGGCGATGATCGTCGCGTCGCCTGGCGCGTCGTTCGCCTCGGCTTCGGCGAGTGCCCGGTACAGGGAGACGACTGAGGGAGTGTTGCCCGCGTTCTCGGGGACGGGGGCGCCGCGCTCTTTCAGGGCGCGGGCGAAGAGGAGGGATTCGTCGTCGATGACCTTGGGGCGTCCGCCGTGGTTGCCCTTGGCGGCGGCACTCTGCCGGCCCTCCAGGGTCTTCTCCCGGATGCAGTCGCGGTCGAGCTGTGCGGAGCGGGTGCCGGGAGCGGTTGCGGCACCAGTGCGGGCCGTGGCGCCGAGGCACAACAGGGATGCGCAGAGCGTTCAGCCCGAACCGCGCCACGCCCCTCAGGCTCGGCGCCTGGAGAACCTGTCGGCTCTCCAGGCGCCTCTGCGCTGGCCGCACCGGCGGCCCCACGGCCACCGGTAAACCACTCTCACCCAGGCACGACGAGCCGAAACACTGCTCCGCCTGGGCCACTTCGACGCCCCCTGCAACGCCTGGACCTATGCCTCCAGCACCACTCTCTGCTGCGTTCCACCCGCGCCGATTCCGCACTGGCATGCCTCCAGGCCGGCATGCGCCCTTACCTGCGCCACCCCCACGGCGCCCACGTACTCGACACCGCCCAGGCCCTCAGTAACGAAGGCGGACCACGCGTCCCGGAACAGAGACCCCACTTGACGCCTCCCAGAAACGCCGCGACCTGCCGCTCCATGGCACTGACGGGCACCGCCGCGCCGCCGGGGGGCACTTCTCGGCGGTGCACCGGCGTTCAGCGACCGGTCAGGGCGGGTGTCTCCGATCCCGACACCTGTCAACGACCAGTCCTGAGCCGAGGCGCCGGTGCGTAGATGCGTGCCGCCCGTGCCGCACGCGCTGCGCCCGTGCGCCCTTGTGAAGGCGCGGCATCCGGGGCACCTTGGCGGGGGGCTGAGAACGGGCAGGGCATCGTCTCAGCGACCACACGCACGACTTGCGCCTTGGAGGAGGCGGTGTGCAATGCGACCCCTCGCCCGTGCCGTTTCCCCCATGGCGTCCGAACGTGGTCACGACCGGCCCCGTGAACCGCTCGCCAATGACGCGTCAGCGCGCGAGGGCACCTTCTCCTCCGCCCGCCTACATCCTGGCGCGCTTTCAGCGCCTGGCAGACCCTGGCCGCAGAAGCCGATCTGACCCGGGCTCCCGCCCCGCCATACCGCACTGGTCCTGGAAGGTAGATCCCCGTGCAGCATCTGGCCAAACTCGTCAGCAGCCAACTGGACCCCAGCCTAGGCAAACCGGCGAAAGACGCCGTCTACAGCCTCTCCGCGCTGACCGTCCCCGACTGGGAGGACCTCTTCTCGCGGGCCACGGCCCGCCGTGTCGGCGTCACGGCCGGAAGGCGCGTAGGCCACGCGGAAGTGCGGGCACTCAAGAGCGTGACCGCGTTCTTCGCCGCCGTGACCGGCACCTTCGGCGGCGGTCACGCCCGCACCGCCCTCACCGCCTACCTCGCCGACGACGTCACCCCCTGGCTCCTCGCCGGCGCCAGCGACGACGTACACCGCCAACTGCTCAGCCACACGGCCCAGCTCACCATCCTCCTGGGCAACATGTGCGCCGACGACGACCACAACGCCCTGGCCCAGCACTACCACTGCACAGCCGCCCACCTGGCCGCTGAGGCCGAGGACCCGCACACCTACACCATCGCCATCCGAACCCTCGCCTCCCACGCACTGGACCTCGGACACCAGCAGGCCGCCCTCACCCTCACCGAACAGGCCGCCGCCACCGCGACCCGCCACTCCTCACCCCTCACCCAAGCCTTCACTCAGTCCCAACTGGCACTGGCACAGGCACGGGCCAAGGACCGACGGCGCGCCCTCCTCGCCCTGCACCACGCGGAAGCCCTTCACAGCCGTGCGGACCAGGACCCCGCCGACCCCTTCGACAGCTACCCGACCGCAGCCCTCCACTACCAGCGGGCCCGGACACTGACCGCACTCAGAGACCACCAGCCCGCCGAACTGGCCTTCCACGCATCCCTCCACGCCCGCGCCCCCCAGGCACGACGAGCCCGCGCACTGACCACCGCGCTCCTGGCCGAATCACAACTCCGCCAGGGCAACCTCGAAGAATCCCTCATCACCTGGAAACGCTTCCTCACCGACTACCCGGGACTGCGCTCGGCCCGCGCCACCGCCTCCCTCACCACCATGCGCCGGGTACTACACCCCTACAGCGCGCATCCCGAGGTGGCTCTCCTGGAGGAGGAAGCCGCGTCCCTGTGAGGCCAGCCCAGTTCGCGGCGGGACCTGACCGGCATGCACCGCCACACCGAGATCCGCTGGGTCGCCTACGCCCGGCGCAACTGGGTCGAGTGCATCGCGTCAAGCGCCGAGGACCAGAAGAAGGGCAGACGATGACCGACCCGACCGGCCGCAACGATGAGCGCAACAGCCCAAGAGGTGCTCGATTGCCTGGTCACGCGCTTGAGCGGCGCCCTGCGTCGTCCGGGACGATATGGCGGTGAGATGGCGATCAGGCCCTACTTCGACGCGGTGGCGTTCGCGGACGCCACCGAGCAGGCATGGCAGCAGGACCTGAAGGGACCTGTAACCCGCCGAGGATTCTCCTCCATCGGCGTGCGCGGAGCCTTCCAAGATCTCTGGAGTGACGCACACGAGGGCGTCGTGGCCTCGGAACCCGTCTTCAATCCTCAGGTGATCTTCTTCAGATGTCGCGAGATCGAATACGCGGGCCCGCCAGGTGTCGTCCCGCGCACCGTCGCGGGTCAGGAAGATCGATTCGAAGTGGCGGAGCTCCTGGGTGATCCGTTCCATCTGGCCGCTGCCGAGCCCGACGGTGTCGGGAATCACCACGAGGCTGTTGCCGCTGTACGGAACGCCGCTGAAGACATCGACATGGAAGTAGCGCATGCGCCGACGCTACTGGTCGGGTCCGGCGATCCTGCGGAGGACGTGGGCGTCGGCGAATCAGGTGCGTCCGGTGTGGCGCATGCTGTCGCCGTTGCCGGTTATGCCGACGGGCCGGTGTGCCGCACCGGCCCGTCGTGGGTTTCGCCTGTCAATGGTGACCGGCGCGCCGCTTCTTACGGCTGACGAGGACGACCACCGTACCCGCGCCGAGTAGCAGGGCGACGAGGGCGAGCACATCTCCCAGGCCGGCCATACCGGTTTTCGGGAGCGAGCCCGACGGTCGGCTGCCGTCCGGTGCCGGGGTGTTGGAGGGCGGGCTCGGCGGCGGCGTCGATGGCGGTGTCGGAGAGGGCGTCGGAGATGCGGTCGGCGTAGGTGTCGGAGATGCGGTTGGCGTGGGTGTCGGTGATGGTGCCTGTGGGATGTACACGCCGGCGTCGATCGTGTGATCAACTCCTCCTGGCTTGGCCGGTGCGGTGACCGGGGCGAGCCCATCGCACAGCCGTCCGGTGGTCGGCGGAGTCACATTGGAGTCATGTACCCGGTCGTCACCGGTCCGTGGCAGAGTGAACCGCAGATCGGTCGCGGCCGGCCGGCCCGGCACCTCGCTGGTGTCCGCTGTGCACACATCGAACTGCACGGTGTACTTGGCGCCGGGCGTCAGCTCGTACTCCGCGCCGACACCGCCGAAGTAGTACTCGCCGGCGGCATCGGTCGTGGTCGTGGCGACCTGCTCGCCGTCGGCGTCCAACAGGTTGATCGTGGCACCCGGCAGCAGTACCTGCCCGGGATCCTGGATGCCGTTGTGGTCGCCGTCGTACCAGACCACGTTGCCGATCTGGATCGGTGCGTTCGCCGCGGCGTACGCGATGTCGCCGAGGCCGCCGGCCTTGCCGAACCCGTTCTGGTTCGGACCGATGAACTGGTAGGCGTTGGCGGCCGGGTCGTTGCCGGGGCCGAGGCCGGTGGCAACGTCGTAGTAGCCGGTTCCGTTGGTGATGACATTGCCGGTCGGGTCCATCTGCGTGCTGACGACCCACTGCTGCTGCGGGATGTAGGCGACCGATCCCAGTGCGGACTCCTGGTGCGGCCCGGGCCGGGTGGCGGAGCCGCCGTTCGGGAAGAAGTCACCCGGGAAGTACTCGACGACGCCGCTGGGCTGGGCACCGTCAAGGGTCGGGTCCGTGGCGTGGTCGAGGCAGTTTCCGGTGCCTTCCCAGGCGTACTCGCCGGTGGGTGTGGCGCAGGCCATGGAGATGTCGCCGCCGGACATTCCGTTCTGCGGGGTGTTGTTGCCCGGCCGTGGGTCCAGCCCGCCCCAGCTCACGACGTCCATGAACCTGTCGCGGAAGCCGAGGATCAACGAGCCGTCGCGAGCGAAGGCCATACTGGCCAGCGCCGGCTGCGGATTGATCATCGCGCCGGTCACCGTGAAGGTGTCCCAGTCCGCCAGGTCGGTGTTCCAGGGGTTCCAGTGGTTGACCTGGTCGCGGCCGGAGTTGCTGGTGAACACGCTGCCGCGCTCGGCGGTCAGCGGCTGGGAGAGCACGGTGGTGAACCGCTCGCCGTCATAGGTGGCGACGACGGCCTTGAGGTCCGTGCGTTTCTGTGTGCTCTCCGCGCTGCACACGCCCCCGACGTACAGGGTGTTGTCGTGGGTGGCGAGGCCGAACGGACGCCAGTCCCCGTCCGACGCGCAGCCCGGGTCGGGGATCGGCACGGTCGCCTTGGGCGCCGGGGCCGTGGGCCCGGTCGCGTCGAAGCTGACCAGGCTGCGGGTGAGTAGATTCACCGCGTACAGGGTCGAGCCGTCCTCCGACAAGGCCAGACCGCCGACGCTCTCCTTGCCCGGGGCGTCGGTGAACCCGGCGTCCTTGATCAGATTGTCGGTGTCGTGCGGCGTCTTGGTGGCGCCCGGCACCTTGGCGAAGAGCTCAGTGGCGCCCCCGCCGTCGGCCGGCACGGTGTAGATCGCGTCACCGCCGCCAGGCCCGTACTCGGTGTACCGCCGGGCGAACGCCGACTGGAACAGTTGGCCGCGGTACTTGTCATAGGCCAGCCCGTAGGTCGTGCCCACCTGTTCCTGAGTGTTGAGCACCTCCGGGCATGCCTGCTGGGCGGGACAGTCACCTCGGGCGTTCGTCCCGAACGCCACCAGTGCCCGGGTGTCCGTCCCTCCGGCGCCGCTCTGGATCGGCACGAAGTAGCGGGAATCTGGCAGTGCGTAGTCGGCCGGGTTCCAGACCCCGGTGGTCACCGAGGCATCCTTCCCATCCGAGATATCGACGAATGTGGTAAAGCTGTCGAAGTGGTTCGGCGCGGTCGAGGCGGGCGCCGCCCGTAGATAGTCGCTATAGGGTGCCGGGACGGTGACATCGACCCGGTACCGGCCGCCGGTCAGTTCGTCCGACGGTGACACGATGACCCTTCCGGTGGCATCCGTGACACCGGTGATGCGATGGCCGTCGGGATCGGCGACTTCGACCTTCATCCCCCGCTGCGGCACGTCCATCGTTGAGTTGATCACTCCGGTGCCGAAGAAGTCCCGCAGTACCTCGACGGTCAGGGTGCCGTCCGAGGTCGAAGCGCCGGCCTGCTCGGCGCCGGTCAAGATCGCGCCTGTGCCGGCTCCCACCAGCAACAGGCCGGACAGCCCCATCCGCACCAGTCCACGTAATGGCATGGCACTCCTTTACTTCATCCCGCGCCGAAGCTAACGCGGCAAATTCCAGCGAGAGGCTACTAGTTGACGGAGTGTCATGTCGGGAATATGCGAAGGTTGGGGGTGCCTCCACGGAGAGCTGTTACAATCGCGCCGCGTGCGGAGCATCAGAAGGCAGAGCGTCGACATCAGGCAGGGCCTCCCGGGGCGCGGGGCGGGCCGGCGGCGCCGGTGGCCGTGGGTGCGCTGGGCGGCAGTCGCCGCCGTCGGCATCACCGCTGCGGTGACCACCACCTTCGTCCTCATCGGCGACGGCGAAGGCCCCGCCGCTCCAAGGGCGTTGACCTCGGACGAAGTGAACCGGCTGGCGATCACACGGTTCCTCAACTACCAGGCGGGAGGCCGGGCGGTGACGATCACCGTGCCGAACGCCACCGGCGAGCTGGTCATCACCGGATCCATCGACTACCGCACCCACACCGGCTATGGGGTGGTGCGCGGGACCGGGCGCAATGCGTCCAGCGACGGGCTGATCCAGTGGACGGCCACCACTGTTTTCGTCCATCCCATGACGGACCCCCCGACAGCCGCACCGGCGTCGCCGCCCGCGTCCGGGTGGCACCGCCGTCCGCTGCGGAGATCCGGTATGTCCCTGGACAGCTCGTTGATCATCGCGCTCGGCCTCGGCAGCGATCGGCCGGACAACGCCGCACTGCTCCCGCAGAACGGCGCCGCATGGGTCGGCCGGGACCAGGTGCACGGCCATCAGACGGACATCGTCAACGGGCCGGACGCCGGTCCAGAAGCCAGTACGTCACCGACCGTGCGCTACTGGATCGGCCCAGATGGCACCATGTACCGGGTGCAGGCCGGTATCGCCTCCGCGCCGCAGCCGGTGGTCTTCGATTTTGATAACCGGAGGTACGTCCCCGTCCAGCGGGTACCCGGAGCCGCACCGGCACCGTAGCCACGCTCACGGGGTCCGCACCCGCGCACCGGTGGCGAGCAGCGACGGCGGCGGCAGCGTGACGTCCGCGATGTTCGGGAACGCCGGAACGTCCGGCACGTCGGTGGCGCCGGTGGTGGCACGCGGGAACTCCGGCTGGGGACCGGGCGCGGCCACATCGGTGAAGGGGATGCCCGCAGGCGCAGTCGGAGTCGTCCAACTGCCGGAGGGCGTGCCCGACGTGGCGGGAACCGGACAGGATGCGGTGTCCGCGAGCCCTGCGGGCACGGTCGTCCGCAGGGCGTTCCCGCGCAGACAGTTGCCCTGTCCACGGGTGGCGGTGGGGAACGTCCAGCCGATGTCGACGCCGTTGGCGGCGAAGCTGTTGTCCGTGATCCGGTTGCGGTCAGCTGTGAGGTCGGCAGTCGCGGTGATCATGAGTCCGGCGTTGCTGTTGCCGGTGATCCGGTTGCGGATGAACCGGTTGTCGCTGCCGCCGTCGACGCCGATACCGATGCCCCAGCCGCCGTCGGCCTGTTCGGGGGTCTGCCTCTGCTGGTTGTCCGCGATCAGATTGCCGGCGACGATGGAGTCGCGCTGCGGGAGTAGCTTCTCCTGGTGGTCGGAGTTGATGGTCAGGCCGACACGGTTGCCGACCAGACGGTTGCCGACCACGTACAGGTCGCCGCCGGCGTTGGTGTTCTCGTAACCGACCGCGTTGAGTTCGGAGACGTTGTCACGGACCACGATCCGACACGGTTTGCACTGGCCGATGTAGATCCCCGAGTCGGCCCCGCCCGAGGTGTAGGAGTGCTCGATGACACCGTTCTGTGCGGAGAAGGCGTAGATGCCGTACAGGCCGTTACGGGTCGCGGTCACATGGGAGACCAGGAACGACTCCAGGAAGCTGACGGGTTCGTCGCCGGTGTCGTAGCCGCCGCTCCCCGGCAGCCCGGCGACCGCCGCCGCCGAACCGGTGACCAGTACCCCGTTCTGCGTGTTCCGCTGTACGGTCAGGTTCTCCACGGCCACCCCGGGCGCCGCGACGACAACGCCGTTCGGCCGCCGTAACTGCCCGTCGACGACCACCTTGTCCCGGGACTCGCCCCGCAGCGTGATGCGAGCCGTGTCGATCCTCACCGACTCGTGGTACACGCCCGGAGCCACCAGCACCAGGTCACCGGGGCGGGCCAGGGACACCGCCGTCGAGATCGTCGAGGCGTCGGCGGGCACCCGGATCGTCACCCGCGCGCCCTCTGGACGCCGGTCCTTGCCCGATCCGTCGTCACCGCCACCGCCGCAGCCGCTCACCAGTGTCAGTGCGCCCAGTGCCGCCGCCATCACGCGAAGAGCCGATCGAGACATGATTCCAGTCTGGCACGACGGCGAACCTCGCGCTGGAAAAGGGTAGTTGAGCATCGAGTACGAGGATGGTGTGGCACTCTGCACACCATGCACCGCGCCGATCGCCAGCCGTCACGCCGCGCGTTCCTCGATGCCACCGGCGCCACGGTGGCCGCAGGTCTCCTCGGCGGGTGCTCATCGGGTTCCTCTCAGCCGGACCGGTCCGACCCCACCACGGCGGCCGCGTCCACACCGGTTCCGGCGACGGGCCGACATCAGGCGGGCGTCACACTTCCCCACTCGGCCCAACGCAACCTGCTGGCCGTGGTGGTCGACCTCGACACCGCGGTGGCACCCGGTCCCCTGCTGGCCGAGCTCGGCGAGGCCATCCACGCTCTCACCGCCGGGTCCGACCCGCGGTTGCTGGGCCTGTCCCCGGGCGACCTGACCGTGACCGTCGGCGTGGGTCCGCGGCTGGTGCGGACCGTCGGTGCCGCACTGCCCGGCGCGGCCGACCTCCCGCGATTCTCCCGCGAGCGGATCGCCCCGCAGGATCGCGGCGGTGATCTGCTGATACAGATCTGCGCCGACGACGCGCTGCTCGTACCGGTCGCCGCCGCCGCGCTCCTGGACCGGGCCGGCGACCGCGTTCGCGAACGCTGGCGGCAGTACGGACGCCGCGGTACGGAGGTGTCCATCGCCAAGGGTGTCACCGCACCGCGCAACCTGCTCGGTTTCATCGACGGCATCGTGGGCCCGCACACGACCGCCGAGCAGGAGCGTGACCTGTGGCTGGCCGGGCCGGCCGCGGTCGCCGGCGGCACCCTGGCCGTACTGCGGCGCATGGAACTCGACCTGACACGGTTCGCCGCCCTGTCCGTGGCCGAGCAGGAGGCGGTCTTCGGGCGGCACCGGGCCAGCGGCGTCCCCCTCTCCGGCGGCACCGTCGCCTCGGGCCCCCGACTCGGAGCCAAGACGCCCGACGGGCGCTATCTCGTCCCCGCGGACGCCCACGTGCGCCGGGCCAACCCCACCATGGTCGGCGTCGGCCTCATGCTTCGCCGTTCCTACAGCATCGACGAGCCCGTCCCCGGCGTGCTCTTCATCAGCTTCCAGAACGACCTGCGGACCTTCACGGCCACGCTCACCCGTATGGACACCTCCGACGCGCTGCTGCCCTTCACCACCACGACCGCCAGTGCGACCTTCCTGATCCTCCCCGGCTTCGGCCAACAGCACCCGCTCGGTTCCGCTCTGTTCGGCTGATCCCGCCGTGCCGGGCCGGGCTGCCTACCCGTGGTCCCTGGTCCGCCGACAGACAGGTCCGGGGAGACGGCAATGATGGTGAAGTCGGCCGTCAGTTCGATCTGCTTCGGCTGGTGGTGGAGAGCGGTGCCTTGCTTACCGGCTCGGCGGGGGTCGTCTTACCCCAGAGCAGCTACGCCGCGTGGCTGAGCAGCAGAGGGCTGAGTGGGCGGGCTGCGGCTACGGTTCACGTATCGGTGTGGTGATTCGGTGAGGCGCCGACGAGTGTCAGGAAGGCACACGCACCACGGTGACCTCAGCGCTGACGCCCGAGCGCATTCATCGCCTGAACGGTATGGAGGAGGACGCATGCGGTCGGTCATTCCCGACTATCTGGCCGAGGCCCTCGGAGATGTCGAGTCGGACACTTCTGGACGGCTGGCGGACTACATCCCTGAGCTGGCGGCAGCGGACCCTGAGCTCCTGGGCGCGGTCTTTGCCACCGTTGACGGCGAGATCTACGGTGCCGGTGACATCGATACCGAGTTCACGATCCAATCGATCTCCAAGCCGTTCGCGTACGCGCTGGCACTGGCTGATCGCGGCTTCGACCCCGTGCTCGCCAAAGTCGGTGTCGAGCCATCGGGAGAGGCGTTCAACCAGATCTCCCTCGAAACTGATACGGGGCGCCCTTTCAACCCCATGATCAACGCCGGTGCGATCACCGCCCACTCGCTGGCCGGTTCCGAGGGCATGAATCCGACGGAGCGCGTGGAGCGCGTGGTCCGCGGCCTTTCGGCGTTTGCCGGTCGTAGGCTGAGGCTCGATGAGGCGGTGTGCGTGTCGGAGATGGAGCATGCGCACCGCAACCTCGCCATCGCGTACATGCTCCGCGGCTACGGCATCCTCACCGAGGATCCCAGGGCCGTCGTCGAGGGCTACACCCGCCAGTGCTCCGTGCTCGTCACCGCGCGAGATCTGGCCATGATGGCGGCGACGTTGGCCAATCGGGGCGTAAATCCGCTCTCGGGTGAGCGAGTGATACACGAACCGGTGGTGCGTCAGGTGCTGAGCGTCATGTCCACCTGTGGAATGTATGACGCGGCCGGTGACTGGGCGACCCAGGTCGGCATTCCAGCGAAGAGTGGCGTGGCCGGGGGCCTGATCGGAGCACTTCCCGGCCAGATCGGCATCGCCACATTCTCACCACGGCTAGACGCCCACGGGAATAGCGTTCGCGGAGTTTCGCTGTTCGGGCGGTTCTCCTCCGATATGGGTCTCCATGTGATGGAGGTCCCGGCCGCTGCGCGTTCCGTCGTGCGGTCCAACCACGTCGTCGGCAGCGGAGCGAATGCGGTTCGGGTCCTCCAACTGCAAGGCGGGATCGGATTTGCCGGAGCCGAGAGAGTTGTCCGGGAAGCTGTGAACACTGCCCCGGCAGAAGTCAGGGTGGTTCTGGACCTCACCATGGTCTATTCGATCGATGACGTGGCACGGCGCATGTTGCTGGAGGTCGTGCGTCGACTCACGCTGGATGGTCATGAGACTTACCTCGTCGACCCGGAATCAGTCATGCCCGATCCCGATCCCGGCGATGGTGGCCGAGTCACCGTCGTCAGAGATACGGAACAAGCCGTGATCCGCGCGCGTTGATCAGCCGCTCGGTGATGAAGAGGGTCGACAGGCCGCAGTGGGGCTCGGCGCTTCAGGTGGGGGACCACGGGACCACACGGTGTACGCGGCAGCGGGCCACTGGCTGGTGAGCGGATGGCTCAGCCGTGCTCCAGGTCGGCTACGACAAGTCGATAGCCGGCATCGAGTTCTTCGCGGTCGAGCAGGTCGGCATGGCGTTGGTGCCACCGGCCGGAGGACAGGTCGGCCTCCAGCCGGGCCAGACCCGGCTGGAGGATTGCGTCGCCGCTCTGGGCGAGCATCGAGATACCGGCCCGGACCTGCGGGTCGAGGTATGCCTCGGGTCGGCGCCAGAAGGCGGCGAGGAAACCGTCGGTGCAGTCGTGCGGGATGGGGACGGTCTCGACGCGCGCGCCTCCCAGCAGTGTGGCCAGCCGGTCGATCGCGACCGCTCGTGCGTCATCGATCGCGGCTGCCTCGGGCAGGTACTCGTCCAGGAGCCAGAACCTGCGGTTGATGTCGGGGTCGAAGGTGAAGACAACGATCCGTCGCCGGGCGATGCGGATGAGTTCCCTGATGCCGGCTTCCAGGTCGCTCCAGTGGTGCACGGTCAGGAGGGCCATCGCCGCATCGGCCGAGTCGTCAGCGAGGGGGATGGCCTCCGCGGATGCTTCCAGCGCCCGCGCGGATCCGACCGGGCGTTGGGCAATCATCACCGGGCTGGGTTCAACAGCCAGCACCGTATGTGACGGCTCGTAGGAGGCGGCCCCGGCTCCCACGTTGATCACGGTGGCGGCAGCACCGAGGGACTGATGGATCCTGGCGGCGATCCGGGGATCGGGCCGCCGGGTGGACGTATAGGTCTCGCCGATGCTGTTGTAAGTCGCCACACCGGTCAGTATGCGCTTCCTGCCGGTGCCCGCGCGTCCTGTTGTGACGGTTCCGGCCTTGACCGGCGCACCTGCCAGCACCCGAAAGGGAGTTCCCCAGCACCAGGTAACCGGCCGCCATGCTGCCCTCGTTACGGGCCCGGGAGATCCACCTCTCCGTGACCAGGGCCGTCCCGTAATCCGTGGTGGATCAGATGCCCCTCGCACGACTCACACCACGAACGGGCATCCGGTCGGATCACTGCTGCTGTTCCGACGGGCCTCAGGCCAGTTTGAAGTCCTCGAAGTCGAACCCCGGGGCCACCACGCATGTCACCAGAACGGGTTCGTCGCCTGCGGGCGCGGCACGCTGCCAGACCCCGCCGGGAACCAGGAACTGCGGGTGTTCTCCCTTCTCCACCTGGTTTCCGAGGACTGCCTCGATCCCGTCGGCCGGGGCCGCGCCGTTTCCGCCGAGCCGCAGGTGCAGTGGTCCTCCCCGGTGCCACAGCCAGAGCTCGTCCGAGCGGACCCGGTGCCAGCGTGACTCCTCCCCGGGGTGTAACAGGAAGTAGATCCCGGTCCCGAACGCCCTTTTACCGCCGTAACCTTCGGGATCCGTTTCGGCTGTGGTCTTCCAGGTCTGTCGGAACCACCCGCCCTCGACATGCGGTTGGAGGTCGAGCAGCGTCACCAGATCAGAGAGTTCTGCCATAGACACATTCTGCGCTCCGAACCTCCCGGCCCGGAACCGTCGGGCCGAGGGCCGATCGGGTCGCGCGATCTAGGAGCGGTCATCGCTTCCCTGTAGTTCCGCCAGGGCGTCCGCGGTACCGGGGGCGGGGCCCGACGCACGGCTCTTGGCCAGTGCGCGGTTCAGATGGTGCCGGGCGGCTGCCCGGTCGTTCCGGAGGCGTGCGGCGAGCCCCAGACCGATCTCGGCGTGGATCTCGCCTCGACCGTAAGCCCGTTCGGCCGATACGGAGCGCGCGCGTTCGTACAGTTCCGTCGCCCGCCGGTCGTGGCCGGCGGCCAGGGCGGTCCGGCCGAGCCGGATCAGAGCCTCGACGGCCTCGGTCCACAGGCCGAGTTCCTCGGCCATCAGGAGACCTTCTCGGTGCAGCCGTTCCGTCCGCGTACGGTCGCCGTACCGTTCGGCCACGAGCGCCAGGGACCGGGTGGCCCGGAGCTGTCCCCAGCCGTCTCCGACCTCGTGGAACAGCGCGGCACCCAGTTCCGCGTCGGATTCCCCCCGGGCCGGGTCCTGGCCGGCCAGCTCGACCAGGGCCGCCGCCTCGCCCCACTGGTCTCCGGCGGTGCGCGCACCGGCCAGGCTCGCCGCCACCAACCGCCACCCCTCGCGGTGCCGGTCCTGACCGGTCAACCCGGTGCCGACGAACCACTGCAACCGGGCCCGCAGTACGGGATCGTCGAGGCCGGTCGTCGGGTCGTCACCGGCCGGGATCGCTGTCGCGCCGGTCGGTGCGGTGCGCAGTTCCATTCCGACCAGCCAGGCCCGCGCCGTCAGGCGGGCGGCCCGGGCGGTCCCGCCCTGGATGGCCAGCGCCGTACGGAGCGACCTGCGGGCCTCGGTGAGCCGCCCGCGCAGGAACCAGTACCACGCCAGCGCGTTCACCAGCCGTAGCGCGTGTCCGGCGTCGTTCGCGGCGACCGCGAGGTCGAGGGCGCGGCGCAGGTTGACCGTCTCCGCGTCCAGGAGCTCCAGACAGCTCCGCTGGGCCGGACCGCGCAACCGCTCGGTCTGCCGTTCGGCCAGCTCGGTGTGGCAGCGTACGAACCGGGCACGGACGGCGGCCGTCTCACCCGCCTCCGTGAGTCGTTCGGCGCAGTAGGCGGCGACGGATTCGAGCAGTCGGAACCTGCCCGCCGCACGGACCACCAGCGAACGGTCGACCAGCCGGGACAGCAGATCGGCCACCCGCTCGGCGGGCAGGTCCCGGTCGGCGCACACGGCCTCGGCGGCCGGCAGGGTGCAGCCGTCGGCGTGCACGGCCAACCGTCGCAGCACGGTCTGCTCGTCCGCTGTCAGCAGGTGCCAGCTCCAGTCGAGCATCCCCCGTAGCGTCCGCTGTCGGGCGGGCAGCCCGCGCGCATGGACCGCGGGTGGGGTGAATCGACCGTCCAGGCAGGTGGCGAGCTCGTCGGGGCTCAGTGTCCGCAGCCGGGGGGCGACGAGCTCCAGCGCGAGCGGAATGCCGTCCAGCCTGTGACAGATGGCGGAGACGGCCGGAGCGTTCGCCGCGTCGAGGACGAAGCCGGGGACCGCTGCCGCCGCCCGCTCCACGAACAGTTCGACGGCACTGGACCGGGCGACCGCGCTCGGGTCGGTGTGCTCCGGCAGTGCCAGCGGAGGCACCGGCTGCACCACCTCGCCGGGGATACCGAGGGCTTCCTGGCTGGTGACCAGCAGATGCCCTCCGGGCACCGTCGACAGCACGGCTCCCGCGAGCGCGGCGACCGGCTCGATCAGGTGCTCGCAGTTGTCCAGCAGGATCAGCAGACGCTTCTCGGCCACTGCCTGACACAGCCAGCCCACCAGATCGTCCAGGTCCGGCTCCGACGCCGCGGTGTCGCACAGGCCCAGGGCCGTGATGATCCGTTCGGCGATATCGTCCGGGGTCGACGTGTCACCCAGGCCGGCCAGTTCGACCAACCACACTCCGTCGGGGAACCGTTCGGCCGCGGCCCGCGCCGCGGCCATCGCCAGTCGTGTCTTCCCGACTCCACCGAGACCGGTGAGTGTGATCAGCCGGGAGTTCGCGTCCGTGCTCAGCCGTGCTCGCACCTGGCCGACCGCCTTCCGTCGCCCGATCAACGAGGTCAGCGGTGCGGGCAGATTGGTACGGCACGACAGTGACTCGACGTTCGGTGCCGCCAGATGAGACTCCTGTCGCAGGATCGCCTCGTGCAGCGCGGTGACCCCCGGCCCGGGCGACACCCCCAATTCCTCGACGAGCTGACGTCGCAGCTCCCGGAAGCTCTGCAAGGCGTCGCCCTGCCGACCGGCCCGGTACAGCGCACGCATATGGGCCATGCGCAGTCGTTCGCGCAGCGGATACCGTGCCACCAGTTCGCCCAGCTCCGCCGCGAGCGTCAGGTGTTCGCCCAGGGTCAGCCGGACTTCGGCCTGGTCCTCCAGGACGGTCAGGCGCAGTGCCTCCAGCCGGTCGATCTCGCCGCGCGTGAACAGGGGCTCGGTGACATCCGCGTAGGCCGGGCCCCGCCACAGCGCGAGCGCGTCGGCGAACAGCTCTCCCTGCACGGCCGGTTCTTGGTGGGCGCGGGCGCGTCCGGCCAGTTCCTGGAACCGCAGCGCGTCGACCATGTCGTCCGCCAGCAGCAGTCGATAGCCCGCGGGCTCGCGGACCACCTGTTCTCGACCCAGCACACGGCGCAGTTGGGAGACCTTGGTCTGGAGCGTGTTGGCCGACCCGCCCGGCGGGTTGCCCGCCCACAGGTCCTCGATGAGCCGGTCCGCCGGTACCGGCCCGCCCCCGTGGACCAGCAGATTCGCCAGCAGGGCACGCACTTTGGCCTCGGGGACTCTGATCGGCAGCCCCTCGGCGTCCCAGACGGCCAGCGGGCCGAGCACCCCATAGCGCATGGCCGCAGTCTATCGGCGGCGGACCATCAGGAAATCGTGCGCGCGGATCGGCAGAGTGACGACGCCCGTTCCGGAACCCGACCCGCAGGGAGCGCGATGAGTACATCGACCGTACGGAGAGCCGGCCCCCGGGAGTGGGGAGGGCTGGCCGTCCTCTCGCTGCCCACCATCCTGCTCGGCCTGGACGTGACCGTGCTGTACGTCGCCCTTCCCTCGCTGGCGGAAGACCTGCGGCCGAGCAGCACCGAAGCGCTGTGGATCATGGATGCCTACGGCTTCCTGATCGCCGGCTTCCTGATCACCATGGGCACGCTGGGCGACCGGATCGGCCGCCGGAAGCTGCTGATGATCGGGGCCGCCGCCTTCGGGGCCGTCTCGGTGGTGGCCGCCTACTCCGACAGCACCGAACTCCTCATCGCCGCGCGCGCGGCGCTGGGGATCGCCGGTGCCACGCTGATGCCGTCGACGTTGGCGCTGATCAGCAACATGTTCGCCGACCAGCGCCAGCGCTCACTGGCGATCGGTGTCTGGGCGACGAGCTTCGCGCTCGGCATGGCTCTCGGGCCGGTGGTCGGTGGCGCGATGCTGGACCGGTTCTGGTGGGGTTCGGCATTCCTCCTCGCGGTCCCGGTCGCGATCGTTCTGCTGGTGGCCGCACCCGTGATGATCCCCGAGTACCGCGCACCGCGGAACGGTCGGTTCGACCTGCTCAGCGTCGCGCTGTCACTGATCGCGATCCTGCCGGTGGTCTACGCGGTGAAGCGGTTCGCCAAGGACGGCCTCGACGCCCCCACGATCGTCGCCGCGGTGATCGGCGTGGTGTTCACCGTCCTGTTCGTCCGGCGGCAGGGCGATCTGGCGAGCCCCCTGCTCGACGTGCGGCTGTTCACCGACCGCACGTTCAGCGCCGCGCTGAGCGTGCTGCTCATCGGGTTGGTCGGCGTCGGTGGCTCGATGCTGCTGATCACTCAGCAGCTCCAGCTCGTGGAGGACCTGTCTCCCGTCGAAGCGGGCCTGTGGATGGGACCGCCGGCGCTGATGATGTTCGTGGCCGCGATCGGGGCGCCGCTGGTGGCGCGGCGGGTGCCACCGGGGATCGTGGTGGCCGTCACCCTGGCGCTGTCCACCCTCGGGTATGTGCTGCTCACCCAGGTCAGCGCCACCGGCGGTATCCCGCTGATCGTGATCGGTTTCGGGTTGGTCTACCTCGGGCTCGGGGCGATCGCGGCGCTGGGCACGGACCTGGTGGTCGGAGCCGCACCGCCGGAGAAGGCGGGTTCGGCCTCGGCGATGTCGGAGACCGTGCAGGAACTGGGCCTCGCCCTGGGCGTGGCGATCCTCGGCAGCCTGGCCACCGCCGTCTACCGCGGACGCATCGGCGACGAGATCCCTGCCGATACGGCGACCGGGGCGGCCGCAGCGGTGGGCGACAGCCTCGCCGACGCGTCCTCACTGGGGCACCGGCTCCCCGACGGCCTGCTCGACCAGGCCAAGGAGGCGGCCACCTCCGGGCTGAACGTCGCGATGCTGGTCGCCGCGGTCGGCACCCTGGTGCTCTCCGTCCTGTCCGCCGTGGCGCTGCGGCACATCGGCACCCTCGGTGCCGAGCCGGAGGCCGACGAAGCGGTCCCCGGGGGAGCCGTTCCCGGGGGAGCTGTCAGGTCGGAGCGCTGAACGCGGCGGAATCCTCCCGGCCGGCCGGCGACATCCCCCGGCCGGCTGCCGACATCTCCCGGCCGGCCGGCGACGGGTCGGCAGCCTCAGGAAAGGGCCGTGGGCGTCCCGCCGAGCGTCTCGCGCAGCAGGACCGCCTCCAGGTCGAGGTGGTGGAGGAGTGCCTGTAGGGCGGGGGTACGCGTGCGGTGGGCCGCTTCGGTGGTGCCCACCGTGCGTCCCACCGAGGGAAGTTCGACCGGCAGCGCGGTGAGGTGCTCGTCGTCGCGCAGGATCAGTTCGGGCAGGAGCGCCACCATGTCCGTCTGTAGGAGTAGCGCCCGCATGGTGAGGATGGACGTGCATTCGACGCGGTCCGTGGGCAGTGCGAGGCCCCGGTCCACGAAGAGGGCACCGAGTTCCTGACGCAGGGCGGTCTTTTCGACCGGCAGGATCCAGGGGAACCCGAGGGTGTCCGTCAGCGTGACACCCGCGGCGGCGAGGAGCGGGTGGCCGGAGCGGACCGCGAGCCGGATCGGCTCCCGGTACAGCATCCGCTGGCGCAGCCCGTCGCCTTCCGCGAGGGCCGACCCCACCCGGCCGACGATGACGTCCAGCTCGCCCGAGAGCAACGCCGGGTGGAGGACGTCCGGGGTCCCCTCCCGTACGACCACCGTGAGCCGGGGCCGTTCCCGTTTGAGCCCGGCGACCGCGCGGGGCAGGAGCACATTGGCCCCGGCCAGCAGCGTGCCCACGGTCACCGTGCCGTCCTGGCCCTGCCGCAGTCCGGTGAGGTGGTCCCCGGCCCGTCGCACCTCGGCGACCACCGCGCGCGCGTGCTCCGCCAGCGCCTCGCCGTAGACGGTGGGGCGCATTCCGCGCGGTACCCGGACGAAGAGCGGTAGATCGGCGATGGCCTCCAGCTCCTGGAGGGTCCGGGTCGCGGCGGGCTGGGTGAGGTGCAGCGATTCGGCCGCCCGTACGACGCTCCCGTGCTCGTACACCGCGATGAGCAGGGTCAGGTGCCGGAACTTCAGCCGGCCGTCCAGGAGGTCCATCGCAGCGGGCTCCTTCCGGGGACGCGGGCGGCCGGCTGGGCAGCGCGGCACCGCGTCATACCAGGATCGTTATATCGCGTGCGCCGATCGGCATTGGATCGGCATAGCTGGGTGGCGCACTATACCGGCACACCTAGGGGCGAGTTTCGGACATCCCCCGGCCCAGCAACGGAGGTCTGCCAGGTGAGTTCACCCGTGCGCCACGACGGACGAGGCAGCTCCGTCGCGTCCTGCCCGCTCGGCGACCCGGTCACCGGGCGCGCCGTCGGCGGGGCACCGGAAGCGTCCCGGGAGAGGGTCGACCGGGCGGTGCGCGCGTCCCGGTCGGCGCCGCGCCGCGACCTCGGCACCCGCGACCTGCCGGCCGGCTGGCAGCGGGACCTCCGCACGGACAGCGCGCCCGGACCCGCCCCGGACCGCGACGCCGTACCCCTGCCGGGACCGCGCCACCGGGGGACCCGCCCCGCACACGACGACGGAGACACCTCATGCTGACCGAACGCGCCGCCTCGTTGGACGCCGCCGACCCCCTCGCCCACGTCCGGGCCCGTTTCCTCCTCCCCGAGGGAGTCGTGTACCTCGACGGCAACTCCCTGGGCGCCCTTCCCGCGGCCGTCCCGGCGGCCGTCGAGGACGCCGTACACCGCCAGTGGGGCACCGACCTGATCCGGTCGTGGAACGGCAACGGCTGGTGGGAGGCGCCGCTCCGGACCGGCGACGCCGTCGGCCGGCTGATCGGCGCGGCCCCCGGTCAGGTGGTGGTGGGGGACTCGACCAGCGTCCAACTGTTCAACACCCTGCTCGCCGCCGCCCGGATGCGCCCCGGGCGCCGGCTGCTGCTGACCGATCCCGACCACTTCCCCACCGACCAGTACATCGCCGACTCGGTGGGCCGGCTCCTCGGGCTCGACGTCCGCCGGGTGCCGGCGCGGGAGGCCGCCGCGGTGCTGGCCGCCGAGGCCGGGAACGTCGCCGTCGCCGCCTACGCCCCGGTGGACTACCGCACCGGTGAGCTGTACGACATGGCCGAGCTCACCGCCGCCGCACACGCCGCCGGGGGGCTGATGCACTGGGACCTCTGCCACGCGGCGGGCGCCCTCCCCGTCGAGCTGGACGCCGTGGCGGCGGACTTCGCGGTCGGCTGTGGCTACAAGTACCTCTCCGGCGGCCCGGGGGCACCGGCGTTCGCCTATGTCGCCAGGCGGCACCAGGAGGACTTCGACCACCCCCTCACCGGCTGGCACGGACACGCGGAGCCGTTCGCCATGTCCGGCACGTACGCCCCCGGGGCGGACATCAGCCGGGCCCGGATCAGCACCCCGCCGCTGCTGTCGCTGCTCGCCCTGGAGGCCGCGCTGACGGCGTTCGACGGAGTGGAGATGACGGCCGTACGGGAGAAGAGCCTGTCCCTGACCGGGTTCTTCCAGGAGTGTGTCGACACCGTCCTCGACGGCCTCGGCTTCACCATGGCCACCCCGCGCGACCCGGCGCGCCGCGGCAGCCAGGTCGCCCTGCGCCACGCGGAGGCGTACCCGCTGGTGGCCGCGCTCACCGCCCGCGGTGTGATCGGCGATATGCGCGCCCCCGACCTGCTGCGCTTCGGATTCAACGCCCTGTACGTCACGCACGCCGACGTCCTGCACGCCGTGCGCGAGCTGCACGCGGTCGTGACCGCCGGCGAGCACCGCGACCCCGAGTTCCGGGAGCGCCCCACCGTCACCTGATCCGGTCCCGCCCCCCGCCCCGGGGGCACACCGCGCACGTCCCGCTCCCTGCCTTTTCCGAAAGGACCGTCAGATGCGTACCCTCAGCAGAAACGCCGCCCTGGCCGCGGTGGTCGCCGCCACCACGGCCACCCTCCTCGCTCCCGGGGTCTCCGGCGCTGACACCGCCACGGCCACCGCCACGGCCGCCACCACCACCGCTGACCCGAACATCCTCGACGTGTGCGCCGACCGCCGCCCCGCACCGGCCGACCCCGGCTCGTACGGGATGCAGTTGGACGGCAGCTTCCGGCACCCCGCCCTCACCCCGGTCGACGAGGACTCCGACCACCCCTTCCCGGGCCGCAACAAGAAGTACGACACCCGCTCGTACATCAAGAACATGAAGGTCGAGGCCGCCTACGAAGGCGCCGGCTTCACCCCCGACTACTTCCACAGCTGGCAGAACATCGTCGACTTCGACGGCCGCCGCTACCTCTTCCAGTACGGCCGCTCCGAGGGTCGCGTCTACGACATCACGGACGTCAAGAAGGTCAGGGTGGTCGAGCGGTTGAGCCGCGGGGACGTGGGTGGCGACGAGACCCGGGCGAACGGCGACTGGGCGGCGCACGATTACTGGGGCGCCTCCACCATCCAGTGGAACAAGAAGCTGAACGCGTACGTCATGGTCCAGAGCTTCGAGAGCAAGCGCCAGATCTCGGAACTCTCCGACCGCCCGCCCCTGGACAAGTACAACAACCCGGAGGGCGTGCGGAAGCTGCGGGCCAAGCCGGGGCTCAAGGGCTTCAAGGTGTACCGCCTGGACGGCCCGCGCAAGAAGGACTGGAAGCTGCTGACGACGGTCTCCACCGACGCCACCCGGGCCAACCCCCTGAACAGCGATCCGGCCAAGGCGCAGCAGGGCTCCGGCTCGATCGACGTGCCGTACTGGACCGGCGAGAAGTACATGTTCATCGCCACGGCGCCGGACGACACCTACTCGGGCACCGAGTATCCGACCAATCTGCACTCGGCCGGCTACCAGTCCTGGGACATGTCCGATCCGGCCCGCCCCAAGCTCCTCGACACCTGGCACCTGCCGGGCCAGCGGACCGGCGAGGACGCCGCGTACCGGACCAACCCGCGCTGTGGGAACCGGACCAGTTGGATGGGTGCGCGGATGCCGCTCTTCCTCCCGAAGCCGGTCGAGAAGGGCGGGCGGTACGCCTTCGCCGCCATGGGCGGTTACGGCCTGACGGTGCTGGACGTCTCCAACCCGTCGAACATGAGGACCGTGAGCCATCTGGACCTGCCGGCCTCGGTCGCGGGCACCGAGGGCGACAACATCGACGTCTCCCAGTACGAGAAGACCGGAATGATCTACTACTCCGGTTATCCGCTCACCGAGGACTGCTACGAGCCGTACAAGGACGTCTACCAGATCGACGCCCGGGATCCGAAGCGTCCCCGCGTCGTCGGTGTCCTGCCCCGCCCGACCCCGCCGAAGGCGGCCGGCATCACCGACTACTGCCAGCGCCGCGGCAGTTTCGGCCCCAAGCGCACCGGCTACTACACCAACCCGGGCCGGCACAGCCCCGGTGTGCTGAGCTACGGCTTCTACAACGCGGGCGTGCAGTTCTTCGACGTCTCCAAGCCCGCCAAGCCGGAGATCTCCGCCTACTTCGTCCCGAAGGCGTACGGCGCCGGGACCGCCGAGTACGCGTACGGCAACCAGACCCACGGCGTCTACGTGGAGTGGGACCGCAACATCGCCTGGACGTTGACCAACCACGGCATCTACGCACTGTCCTCGCCGAAGGTCCTGGGCAGGCCGGACCTGAACGCGCCGGCGAAGCCGTTCCGCAACAGCGAGTTCTGAGTCACCGCCCCCGCTCCCACTCGCACCCCCGCAACCTTCCAGAAGGGCACCACCGCCATGGCCGCACCCAGCGACTCCGCACCGCCCGCGCCGCCCGCCCCGGCCTCGTCCGGCACCGACGGCGCCAGACCGGCACCCGCCGGTGAAGGTCTGGTCCGCTCGCTCACCCACCGGCAGACCACCATGATCGGGCTGGGCTCCGCGCTCGGCACCGGCCTCTTCCTCGGCTCCGGCTCCGCGATATCCGTCGCCGGTCCCGCCGTGATCGTCTCGTACGCGATCGGAGCGGTGCTGGTCGCCATCATCGCCGTCCTGCTCGGTGAGATGTCCGCCGCGCACCCGGTCCAGGGCTCGTTCGGCACCGTCGCCCACCGCTATCTCGGCCCGTTGGCCGGATTCCTCAGCCGGTACCTGTACTGGTTCAGCGCGGTCGTCGTCATCGGGACGGAGGTCGTCGCCTCCGCGCTCTACGTCCGCTGGTGGTGGCCCGAGGTGCCGATGTCGGTGGCGATCCTGGTGATCGCCGCGGTGGTCCTCGCGATCAACATCATCAGCGTGAAGTCCTTCGGCACCACCGAGTTCTGGCTCTCCACCATCAAGGTGGTGGCGCTGTGCGCGTTCATCCTCTGTGCCGCACTGCTGGTCTTCTACGGGCTGCCGGACACCAAGGCCGCCGGCTTCGCCAACCTCACCGACGACGGTGGATTCCTCCCGCACGGAGCCAGTTCGATCTGGGTGGCCATGTCCGTGGTGATGTTCGCGTACGCCGGATTCGAGGTCGTCGCCATCGCCTCAGCGGAGGCGATCGACCCGCAGCGCACCATCCGCACCGCGATGCGCCAGCTCGCCTGGCGGCTGAGCTTCTTCTACCTCCTCGCCATCACCCTGGTCCTCGCGCTGATCCCGTGGCGCCGGATGGCGGACAGCGACGGGAGCGTCGAGACCAGCCCCTTCGTGCGGGTCTTCTCGGAGATCGGCGTGCCCGCAGCGGCGACCATCACCAACGCGGTCGTGCTCATCGCGGCCATGTCCGCCGCCAACGCCCATCTGTACGGAGCCTCCCGGCTGCTGCACTCGCTCGGCGGTGACGGCCTGGCCCCGGCACCGATGGCCAGGCTCAGTCGGCGCGGCGTCCCGGCCGTCGCCCTCGCCGCGTCGTCCCTGGGCATCGCGGCCGCGGCGCTGCTCGCCTTCTACGACGTCAGTGGCCTCTTCAGCATCCTGATGTCGATCGCCCTCTTCGCGGTCCTGCTGGTGTGGCTGCTGATCCTCGCCTCGTACATCGCCTTCCGGCGCCACCGGATGGCGAACCCCGAGGAGTTCACCGGGTTCAGCGTTCCCGCCGGTGGGAAGCTGGCGGTCGTGGCGGTGCTCGGGGTGCTCGCCGTCGCCGCCACCGCCGTGGAGGTCCCCGATATGCGCCAGGCGGCGGGGATCGGCCTCACCTTCACCGCCGTCCTCGTCGTCTGCTACGGCCTGACCACCCTGCGCCGGGCCCGGCGGGAATGACGGCCGCCCCCTGGGTGTCTCCGGGGGGTTCCCCACCTGACACCTGACACCTGACACCTGACACCTGACGTCGTAGGGCGCCGCTGAACAGCGGCGCCCTACGACGTCAGGTGTCAGGCATGGGCGCTGTCAGCGCTGCTGGAGTCCGGCGAGTTCGGCGTCGATGGCGCCGCGCATCAGGTCCCGGGCGTGGGGGATCTCGATGCCGCCGCTGAGCCAGCGCATACTGAGCCCCTCCAGCAGGGCGGTGAGCCGTTCGGCGGCGTCGGCGAGTGACGCGGCGGGCGCCGTCGGCCGGACCTGGCCGAGCAGTGCGGCGACCTCCTGGACCCAGACCAGGGTGGCCCTGGCGAGATCCTCCCGCAGCACCTCGTCGAAGACGGCGCTCGCCCGCAGTTCGCCCCAGGCCGAGCTGTTCTCCCGGACCTCCACGGTGTCCTGGAGCTCCAGCAGAAGAGACTCCGCCAGCTCTTCCCGGGGGGTGGGTGGCGGATCGTCCGGGTCGCGGTCGGTGGTGTAGCGCTCGGCACGGTCACTGATGAATTCGAGGGTCTGGCGCAGAACGCCCGTACGGTCCTTGAAGTGGTAGTAGATCAGCGCGGTGGAGACGCCGGCCTCGGCCGCGAGTTCCTCCACGCGCAGCCCTCGGACCCCGCGCCGGGCGATCACCCGGGCGGCCGCTTCCAGGATCTGAGTGCTGCGAGACGCCATGACCGGCACTTTACCCGGGCGTCCGGAGCGGGCGTGTGCGGCCTGTCACCCGGCGTACGGGTCGGTGACCTGCGGCTGACCTGCGACTGGCCGGACTACTGGAGTGGGCGGGTCCCCCGGTAGCGGAGCGCCGAGCGGGCGGGGCCGACAAGGCGGAACGGCCCGCTCGTGCCACCCCTGGCCATTTGACTGAAATTTCAGTCAGTGTCAGAGTGGCGACATGGCCAGGCGGGTCCTTTCCCGCATATCGGTCATTTCCTCGGTCGAGCGCGCACCCTTGTCCCAGGGCCGTCCGCCCGTGCCGTCGCGCCTGCCCTGGCCGGATGAACCCGTCCCGCCAGTCCACGATCGGAGTCTCCGTGTCGAACCGTCCCTCCACCCGTCGGACCGTCCTCCGTTCCCTCGCCGGGTTCGGTGCCGTCGTCCTCGGTGCCACGGCCTGCGGCCGTTCCGACGACACCATGCGGTCCACCGCGACGACCGGTTCCCCCCGGCCGTCGGCCTCGGCCGGCGGGGAGCGGCGCCTCGGTGCCGAGTGGGAGAGCCACACCCGTACGTTCATGTCGTGGCCGGCCCTGTCCTCGGTCTGGGCGGAGGACCTGCCGTATGTGCGCGAGGACATCGCGCGGATCGCCCGGGCCGTCGGCGAGTACGAGGCGGTGGTCATGATGGCCCGGCCCGCCCAGGTGAAGGCCGCCCAGCGGGCGTGCGGCTCCCAGGTCGAGGTGATCCCGCTGGCCGTCGACGACCTCTGGGCCCGGGACACCGTCCCCGTGTTCGTCGAGGAGGGCGGCGACGTGATCGGCGTCGACTTCAACTTCAACGGCTGGGGCGACAAGCAGGAACACACCAACGACGCCCTGGTCGGCCGCAAGGTGCTGGCGGAGTACCGGATCCCCCGGGACCGGGCCCCGCTGGTCTCCGAGGGCGGCTCCTTCGAACCCGACGGCGAGGGCACCCTGCTGATCACCGAGAGCTCGATCGTCAACGCCAACCGCAACCCCGGGAAGAGCCGGGACACCATCGAGGCCGAGCTGAAGCGGATCCTCGGTGTCGAGAAGGTGATCTGGCTGGCGGGCGTACGCGGGGAGGACATCACCGACGCCCATGTGGACAGCTTGGTGCGGTTCACCGAGCCCGGTGTGGTCCTGCTGGACCGCGCGTACCCCGGCACCCCGCCGGACTCCTGGTCGCGCTCCGCGGACCAGGCGAAGTCCGTCCTGTCGAAGGCGACGGACGCCCGCGGCCGGCGCTTCGAGGTGATCGACCTCCCGCAGCCCGACCTGAACAGGATCACCGGCGAGGGAGACGACTTCCTGGCCACCTACGCCAACTTCTACATCGCCAACGACGCCGTCTTCATGCCCCGGTTCGGCGACCGCAAGGCCGACAACCGCGCCCGCTCCATCCTGCGGGAGCACTTCCCCACCCGGGACGTGGTGCCGATCGGAATCGACACGATCGCGTCGGGCGGCGGCGGCATCCACTGCGCCACCCACGACCAGCCGGGCAAGCCCGCCGCGTAACACCCTCGCCGGGGGGAGACCCGGTCCGCGCCGGACCATCGCACGGGTTGGCGTGGACCCGGTGAACCGGCCACGGTGCGAGCCTGGTGTGACGCGCCCGGCCGGGGAAGAATGCGCGCGGGAGGTTCGATGACCGCAGCCCCTCACCAACCGCCACGGCCGAGCCGACCGCCATCGCCGAACCATCCGCAACCGTCGACCGGACGGACCCGGAGCGACCTGCCGTCGCCCGGCCCCGCCGATGTGCGGGACGCGGTTATCTCCGCCCCGGCGCCTTCCGACGTGCTCGTGCACGCCGCTGGCCTGGTGCGGGGCCGGCTGGCGCCGACGGTGGACCGTGCGCTGACGCGCGTACGGGCGGAAGTGGGCCACTACGGCGATCCGTTGCTCGCGCCGACGGACCTCTGGGAATCCGCCTACCTCTCGCTGGAGACGGCGGTCAGGTCACTCGCCTGCCCCGACCGCTTCGCCGAATCGGGTGCGCACGCATGGTCCCTGGCGGCGAGGAGAGCCCGGCAGGGGATGCCGCTCCTCGCTCTGCTGCAGGGGTACCGCATCGGGTCGACCGTACTGTGGGAGCGCCTCGTGGAGGCGGTGGTGGACGAGGCGCCCGAGCGGTCCGGAGCCATGGCGCACGCCGCCAGCGACTACTGGCGCTACGTCGGCCGGGACACGGCGCTGCTCACCGAGTCGCACCGGCGGACCATCGCGGAGCGGCCGCCCGGCGGTGAACGGGCCATGCTGCCGGTGCTGAGGACGCTGCTGCGCGGCCACTCGGACCCCATGGACGTGTCGGCGGCGGCCATCGTCCTCGACCTGCCGCTCGTCGGCCGGTACGCGGTCGTGCGTTCGCAGGGGCCGGGCAGGGATCCCGCCGCCATGGAGCCGGTCCGCCATGACGTGGACGGTTTCCGGCTGTACCGGTGCCCCTACCGGGACGGGCACGCGGTGGTCGTTCCGCTGGCGGAGCGACCGGTCGCCGACCTGGCGCGGGCGCTGACCCTCCCCCCGGGGACGCGGGCGGGCATCGGCCCCGCTGTCGGGGGACTCGCGCAGCTCGGCCGGGCACGGGAGCTGGCCGAGCTGGCGCTCGGTATGTGCGGCGTGGACGAGGGGCCCGCTCTGCTGGACGACCATCTGTCGGCGGGGCTGCTGCTGGCCCGCCCCGATCTGGCGGCACGGTATGCGGACACCGTACTGGGCCCGGTGCTGGACCTCCCGCCGCACGACAGCGGGTCCCTCCTGGAAACGCTGGAGACGTGGCTGAGCTGCCATGGTTCCACCGACCGTGCGAGCGAGCGGCTCTTCTGCCACCGGAACACGGTGCTGAACAGGTTGCACCGGCTGGAGAGGCTCACGGGGAAGCGCCTGGACCGGCCACGGGACCTGGTCGACCTGACCCTCGCCGTTGACGCACACCGCCTGACGGGTTCCGGGGAGGGCGCCGGGATCCGGCCATGAGGTCCGGCGGCCCACCCGCGTGAATCGGAGCGGGCGGGCCGCCGGACAGGGCCTCGCGGTGCCGGATCCGCGTCGGATCAGGTGACGGCGCGGATGGTGCGGTCGATCACATGCGGGGCGAAGATGAGGGTGATGTGGCCGACACAGCCCGCGTACCAGTTGGTGGCGCCCTCCAGGGTCGCGAAGGAGTCGGGATTCACCGCTTCGTCGCACGAGGACCAGACGGTGGTGTAGTCGACGGCACCGGGCGTGGGGTCACCGCCGTTGAGCGCGTCGAGGAAGTCGCTGCCCGGCCACGCCTCGCGGCAGGAGGCCAGGAGGCAGGTCAGCGCGCCGTAGGTGCCCTGGTTGACACCGCCGATCGACACCCAGTCGTCCACCTGGGCTGCGCCGCCGAGGAATTTGAGGTACCAGCGCGAGTTGAGCGCGCCCAGGGAGTGGCCGACGATGTCCACCTTGGCGGCCCCCGTCCGGGCCCTGAGGGCGGCCACCTCGTCCCTGATCTCGGCCGCGATGGACGTGCTGGATTTCGCGGAGGCGTACGACATGGCGTGGAGCTGGTCGCGGGACCAGCCGGCGGCCATGAAGTCGGCGATCATGGTGTCCCAGTTGCGGCCGGCGCCGCCGAGGCCGTGGACGAACAGCACCGGATCACGGGTGTCGGCCCGCGCCGTCGGCGCGGTCGGCAGTACGAGGGCCGCGGCGACGGCGAGTGCCGCGCCTGACCGGATCAAGAGGTGTACGAGTCGCAAGGCTGCTCCTCAGTCGGTCGAGGCCGGAGCCGCGGGGATATGCCGCTGTGGCGGGTCCGTGTTCCAGGAGTGTGCGGGGGCGCTTCGGAGCGGTCGAGGCTTCCGGCCGCCCGGCGTGGTCCGTGCGCCGCATCGTGGAGCCGGGCACAACACGTACCCGGTGAGGACTGGCGGCCCGCACAGTGCGGCGGCGGGGGCCCCGCCACGCGTTGTCGGACGGGCCGGGGCGCGGGTGTGGTGCGGTCGTGCGGGGGAGCGCCGGCCCGCGGCTCACCTCGGGCGCGCGGAGAGCGGGGCCCGGCGGTCCGTCGGACGGGTCGCCCGGTGGTGCGCTACTCCGCGAGCAGCAGGGCCGTGCCGAGGGCGGCCAGCCGCTCCGGGAGGGCGGGCCACCGCGAGGTCGGACCGGAGCGCACCACGAAGTGGATCATCGAGTGTGTCGCGTGGACCGTGGTCCGCAGATCCGCCGCGTCCCGGCCGGTCCGGACCGCACCGAGGGCCTGCACCCAGACGTCCAGGTAGTCCGCCTGATAGCGGCGCAGGGCGATGCGTTCCTTGTCGGGCAGTTGGTCGCTCTCGTGCGTGAGGATCCCCACGAGGTGCCGGTGTTTGACGGTCACGTCGATATGGGCCCGCAGCAGGAGTTCGAGTGCCTCGCGCGGATCGCGCGCGTGGCCCAGGGCCTGGTCGGCACCGGTACGCAGATGTTCGCCGCCGCGGTTCATCGCGGCGACCAGCATGTCGGTCTTGCCGGCGAAGTGCCGGTAGACGCCGGATGCCACGATCCCGGCCGCCTCACCGATGTCCGCGACGGTGACGGACTGGTAACCCCGCTCGTCGAAGAGCCGGATCGCCTCGGTGAGGAGCTGGTCCCGGCGGGGCCTGCGCACTCCGGAGGACGTGCCGCCGGAGTCGGGCCGGTGTGGTTCCGCGGTCGGATCCGGCGCGGGCAGTCGGCAGTGGGCCACGGCCGAGGCGAGGCGGACCATCAGCCGCTCGTCCTTGCGGCGGGAGACACTGCGACGGCTGGACTGTCCGCCGAGCGTTCCGAGTACGGCCCTGGCGACGAGCTCCGATTCGGGGGCGTCGAGTTCGGTCCGCGCCGCCCGCAGGAGTGGCTGGAAGTCCGTCACGATGCGGGTCTGGAGCTCCAGGACGGTCAGCCGCTGGGACCCCTCCAGATTGCGCGCCTCCCGCTCCCACACTCCGAGGAGACTCTTCGGGCCGGCCACGAGGGTCGCGAGGGAACCGATGGCCGTGTCGAGGGTCTTGGCCTCGCGGATGACGGCGTCGACGGATTCGAAGCCGTCCAGGATCACCTGGAGGAGGAGGTCCTGCTTGTTGCGGTAGTGGTGGTAGAGCGCCGCCGCGGTGATGTCCAGGGCTTCCGCGACCTCGGCGACGGAGACGTTGTGGTAGCCGTGCCGGACGAAGAGTTCGGAGGCGGCCGAGCGGATGAGCGCCTTGCGGTTGGGTGGTCGGCGTGACGCCACGTCCTCGCCCTTCCGCTGCGTGGTGACCGGGGGGAGCCGGCTCTGGATGGTGCGGGGACGAGCCGTCCCCGTCAGCCGCCCAGGCTATCGGACCGGCTGCCCGTGGTCCTCGGCGCTCGCTCACAGCCCCATGTCCTTGGCGATGATCGTCTTCATCACCTCACTGGTGCCGCCGTAGATGCGGTTGACCCGGATATCGGCGTACATGCGTGCGATCGGGTATTCGAGCATGTAGCCGTAACCACCGTACAACTGGAGGCATTTGTCGATGACCCGGCCGGCGGTCTCGGTGCCGTGGAGCTTGACGCGGGCCGCGTCGGCGGGGGTGAGCTCGCCGGATTCCTCCAGTTCCAGGGCCTGGTCGCAGAGTGCCTGTGCCGCGGTCACATCGGTCTCGCACTCGGCGAGCACGAACTTGGTGTTCTGGAAGTCGGCGACGCGTTTGCCGAAGACGGTGCGCTGGAGGACGTACTCCTGGGTGAAGCCGACGGCGGCCTGGGCGCGGGCGACGGCCTCGACGCCGATGGCGAGGCGTTCGCGGGTCAGGTTCTGTCCCAGATAGGTGAAGCCCTTGCCCTCCTCGCCGAGCAGGTTCCCGGCGGGCACCTTGACGTCGGTGAAGGAGATCTCGCTGGTGTCGGAGGACCGCAGACCGATCTTCTCCAGCTTGCGGCCGAAGGTGAAGCCCTCGCTGTCGGTGGGGACGACCAGCAGGCTCAGGCCGTGGCGGCGGTCCTCGGCGGTGGCGGGCGCGGTGCGGGCGGCGACCACGCACAGCTCGGAGTTGCGGGCGCCGGTGATGAAGGTCTTGGCGCCGTTGAGGAGGTAGTGGGTGCCGTCGTCGGAGAGCGTGGCGGTGGTGCGGATGCCGGCCAGGTCGGAGCCGGTGCCGGGCTCGGTCATCGCCACGCACAGCATGATGTCGCCGGTGGCGACCCCGGGCAGCCAGCGCTTCTTCTGCTCGCCGTCGGCGAGGTTGAGCAGATAGGGCAGCACGATGCTGGTGCTCACGCCGTAGTGGCCGAGCATGACTCCCGCGTGGGCGCACTCCTCGTTGAGTACCGCCTGGTACTTGTAGCTGGTCTCGCCCGGGCCGCCGTACTCGGTGGGGATGCCGAAGCCCATGACGCCGAGGGCGCCGAGCTGGCGGAACAGGTCACGAGGGGGCAGACCCGCCTCCTCCCACGCATCGAAGTGGGGGGTCACCTCATTGCCGATGAAGTCCCGGATCATCGTCCGGAAGGCTTCGTGGTCCTCGTTGAAGACGGTGCGCTTCATGGGTGTCGTCTCGTTCCTGTGCGGGGCTTGGCAGGGGTCAGGGCGCGTCGGGCGTGTCGGGGCGGGCGGTGTCGCGCAGGACGCGTTTGAGGATCTTTCCGGCGGCTGACACGGGCAGGGTCTCGACGAACTCGACCGAGCGGGGCGTCTTGTAGCCGGCGATGAGGGATCTGGTGTGGGCCTGGATCTCCGCGAGGGTGGCGGTACGGCCGGGCTTGAGGACGATCACGGCATGCACGCGTTCGCTCCAGCGGTCGTCGGGGAGGCCGACGACCGCGCACGAGGCGACGGCGGGGTGGGAGGCGAGCGCGTTCTCGACCTCGGCGGAGTAGACGTTCTCCCCACCAGTGATGATCATGTCCTTCATCCGGTCGACCACGTACAGGTAGCCGTTCTCGTCGAAACGGCCGGCGTCGCCGGTGTGCATCCAGCCGTCCCGCAGTGCCCGCGCGGTCTCCTCCGGCTTCCCCCAGTAGCCGAGCATCACATGGTCGCCACAGGTGGCGATCTCGCCGACCTCACCGGGCGGGAGCCTGGACCCGTCCGGACCGAGTACGGCGATCTCGACCGTGGGTGTGGCCCGTCCGGTGGAGCGCAGCCGGGGGCCGCCCCGTACGTGTTCCTCCTGGCCGAGGGTGCTGAGCACGCCCGTCTCGGTCATCCCGTACCCCTGCGAGAAGCCGGCCCGGGGGAAGGTCTCCATCGCCTGGCGCAGCACCGTGTCGGAGCTCGCCGTGCCGCCGTAGGTGATGCTGCGCAGGCTGGAGACGTCGTGGTCGGCGAGGGTGGGGTGGTTGCAGACCAACTGCACCATCAGGGGCACCAGGATGCAGGTGGTGACCCGGTGTCGCTGGACCGCGTCGAGGAAGCCGGCCGGTGTGAAGGCGGGCAGGAACACCAGCGTCCCGCCCATGAGCAGTTGGGCGTACCAGCTACAGATGGCGGCGATATGGAACAGCGGGGTGGTCACCAGGGTGGTCCCGCCGTGGTCGACGTTGCGCATGGCCAGCAGGGAGCCGTGGAGCGAGGCGGACAGTCCGCGGTGGCTGACCATCACGCCCTTGGGCAGCCCGGTGGTGCCGCCGGTGTAGAGGAGCAGGGCGAGCGCGTCACCGCCGTGCCGCCCGTCGGGCACGGGTGCGAAGGAGCGGACGAGTCCGTCGTAGGACACCATGTCCGCGGGGGCGGGACCGTCGCCGCAGTGAATGACGGTGCGGAGGCCGGGACATCGCTCGCGCAGCTCGGGGACGACGGCGGTGAAGGCGTCGTCGACCAGGAGCACTTCGGTTCCCGAGTCGTTCAGGGCGTAGGCGATCTCGGTGGGGGACCAGCGGACGTTGATCGGGTGGGCCGCGGCGCCGATCCACCAGGTCGCCAGGAAGTACTCGTGGAGCCGGTCGGAGTTGAGCGCGAGCATCCCCACGCGGTCTCCCGCGACGACGCCGAGGCTCCGGAAGGCGGCGGCCAGTCGCGCGACCCGGTCCGCGACCTCCCTGGTGGTCCTGACGCGCTCGCCGCACACGGTCATCGGCGCGTCGGGGAGTTGCTGAAGTGCTCGGTGCAGGGGTTGGGTGAGGTACACGTCATCCTCCAGTGACGACCCGGCGGCGTCGGCGGGTCATGGGTGCGGAGCACGGGGATGTGGGGGAGGGAACCGTCCGGCCGCCAGGGGGAAAGGGACGGCCGGACGGGTGGGGGCGGCGTGCTGCGTGGAGCTCAGCGCTGGCCGGCATCGACAGTCAGGCACTGGCCGGAGACGTAGTTCGCGTCCTGTGTGCAGAGCAGGTAGACGGCGCCCGCGGCCTCGTCCGGGGTGCCGGGACGACCGAGCGGAATGGTGCGGGCGAGGGTCTCGGCGACCTGCGGGTTGATGCCGACCTGGAGCTTGCGGCCCTCGATCTCCACGAAGGTCTTGTCGGCGGCGGTGGCCTCCGTCATGCGGGTGAGGATCCACCCGTAGGCGACGGCGTTGACGTTGACCTTGTAGCGACCCCACTCCTTGGCCATGGTCTTGGTGAGGCCGATGACGCCCGCCTTGGCGGAGGAGTAGTTCGCCTGGCCGGGGTTGCCGGCGAGGCCGGAGGTGGAGGAGACGTTGACGACCTTGCGGTGGTGGTCGACGGGGTTGTTCCGGAAGTACGGCTGGGCCGCGCGCAGAATGCGGAAGGGGGCCTTGAGGTGGACGTCGAGGATCGCGTTCCACTGCTCGTCGGTCATCTTCTGGATGACGGTGTCCCAGGTGTAGCCCGCGTTGTTGACGATGATGTCCAGGCCGCCGAACGATTCGACGGCCGTGGCGACGAACCGTTCGGCGAAGTCGTCCTCGGTGACGGAGCCGGGGCAGACGACGGCCTGTCCGCCCGCCGCCCTGATCTCGGCGGCCGTCTCGTCGGCCGGCGCGGGGTCGAGGTCGTTGACCACGACCGAGGCGCCTTCGGACGCGAGCTTGAGTGCGATGGCGCGGCCGATGCCGCGGCCGGAGCCGGAGACGAGGGCGACTTTGCCGTCCAGGGTTCCCATGATGCGAGTCCTTTGCGCGTGGTGGTCAGTCGGTGGAGACGACGGCGGAGCCCCGCAGGGTCACCGTGCCGTCGGGCAGGCTCATGGTGAGGTCGAGATGGGCGAGGCCGCCCTCGACCTTGGTGACGGTGCCGCGGCAGACCGGTGTCGAGTTCACCGGTGTGATCGCGGCGAAGCGGACGCGGTAGCCGCGGATGCGGTCCTGCGGCACCCAGCCGGTCAGCAGCCGGCCGAGGTAGGCCATGGAGAGCATCCCGTGCGTGAAGACATCGGGGATGCCGACGGCGTCACAGGCGTCGATGTCGATATGCGCGGGGTTGTGGTCGCCGGAGGCGCCGGCGTAGAGGGCGAGCGTCGTCCGGGTGATCTTCGGGATGGCCAGGTCGTGGGTGTCCCCGGGGGAGAGCTGGAGGGTGCTCATGCGGCGGTCTCCTTACCGGTCGTCTCGCGGATGACGGCCGACGCGGTCAGCCGCGCGACGAGCTCGCCGTCGCGGGTCACGTCCGTGCTGCGCACCAGGAACTGGAGCGCGCCGCCTTTCTTCTCGTAGATGTCGGAGATACGGGTCGTGTACGTCAGCGTGTCGCCGGCGTACACCTGCGCGAAGTACTCGAATCCCTGCTCGCCGTGGAGGACGGTGACGGGGTCGATGCCCAGTGCCTCCAGATAGTCGAAGGGGTTCGGCACCTCCATGCTCAGGCAGAACAGGAACGTCGGCGGTACGAGGAGGTCGCGGTGGCCGGCCGCCCTGGCCGCCGCCAGGTCGGAGTGGACGGGGTCGGTCTGGCCGGTGGCCTTGGCGAAGAAGCGCAGCCGGCCGCGTTCGACGTCGACGATGAGCTCGGGGGAGCCGGTGCCGATGAGGGATCGGTCCAGGGGCATGGTCAGGAGACCTTCTCGTAGAGGGTGACGACGCCGACGCCGCCGAGTCCGAGGTTGTGCTGGAGGGCGAGCGTCACTTCGTCGACCTGTCGTGCTCCGGCCTCGCCGCGCAGTTGCCACACCAGCTCGGTGCACTGGGCGAGACCGGTGGCCCCGAGCGGGTGCCCCTTGGACATCAGGCCGCCCGATGTGCCGACGACGACCCGGCCGCCGTAGGTGTTGTCGCCGTCGGCGACGAACTTCTCCGAGCCGCCGTCCTCGCACAGCCCCAGCGCTTCGTAGGTGAGGACCTCGTTGACGGTGAAGCAGTCATGGAGCTCGACGACCCTGATGTCGCGCGGGTCCACGCCGGCGGTCTCGTAGACCTGCCGCGCGGCCGAGCGGGTCAGGCCCGCGCCCACCAGTTCGATCATGCTCTTCTCGTCGAAGGTGCCGGGCAGGTCGGAGCTCATCGCCTGCGCCTTGATCGCCACATCGGCGCGCAGCCCGTGGCGCCGCGCGAACTCCTCGCTGCACACGATCGCAGCCGCAGCTCCGCAGGTGGGCGGGCATGCCTGCAGGCGGGTGACGGGCCCGAAGATATGCGGCGAGTCCATGACCTCGTCCTCCGTGACCGGGTCACGGAAGACCGAGTAGGGGTTGTTGGCCGCGTGGGTACGGGACTTGACGGCGACCTTGGCGAACAGCCGGGGGTCCACGCCGTACTTCTCGACGTACTCCGCGCCCGCGCCCCCGAACAACTGGGCCGCCCGGGGCAGCTTCTCGTCGATCCCGTGCAGTTCGTCCAGCAGGCCGTCGAAGCGGGCGGTGGGGCTCGGACGGTCGTTCCAGTGGGTGGTGAGCGCTCCGCGCTGCATCTGCTCGAAGCCGACCGCGAGGGCGCACTCCACCGCTCCGGACTCCACGGCCTGACGGGCCAGCCACAGGGCGGAGGAGCCCGTCGCGCAGTTGTTGTTCACGTTGACCACGGGGATTCCGGTCATCCCGACGCGGTAGAGCGCGGCCTGGCCGCTGGTGGAGTCGCCGTACACATAGCCGGCGTACGCCTGCCGCACCTGGTCGTAGGGGATCCCGGCGTCCTCCAGCGCCGCGCGGATCGCGCGGGCGCCCATCACGTCGTAGGGGTCACTGTGACCCGGCTTGGTGAACGGGATCATCCCGACACCGGCCACGAGGACTCGACGACTCATCGCACCTCCAAGGTGGTTGCGTGATGTGAATGTGTATTTAGTTTTTTGCCAGATGGTGTTGTTGTCAAGGGATTCTTGTATCTGATGTCAGGCGACAGAAAATTTGGAACCGAGCCCGGTGTCCAGGTCGGCGGCGACCATGGCGCCCCCGGGACTCCCGGTCCGGCGGTGGGGTGCCACAGCCGCGCGCCCCGTGGTGCGGGGCCGTCACGGGGGGCCTTGCGGGGGGTGCGCGAAAGGCCGGGCGCGCGGTGGCTCCCCCGGCGCGGGGCCGACAGGGAGCCCCCCCCCGCGGCGGACCGCCTCGGGCGCTCAGGCTCCGCGCGTTGTCAGTGGCGGGCGCGCCTCAAGGAGCGGGCGCGCGGGAGGTGCCGTTCGGCGCGGGCGACGGTTTCGCCCGGCGCCGTGTTCCCCTCGGCGGCAGGGCGTCCCCGGCGCGCGGGCGCGACCGCCCACGGCTCAGGAAGGGGGCGAGGCCGGGTGGTCGGTGCCGAGCAGGGTGAGGGCCAGCTCCGCGTGCGTACGGCCGATCCCGACGGGCGTGCGCGTACCGCCGGGGGTGTACCAGCGGCTCACATCGATGCCGAGGGACAGGATCGCCAGGGTCGTCTCATCCGCGTCCGTGGTGTGGAAGACCCCCGCGTCCACCCCTGCGCGTACCTCCTCCCGGAACAGTTCCTCCGTCCGGGACCGCAGTTCGACGACCACCGCCCGGTGTTCGGGCAGCAGGGACCTCAGCTCGTACTGCACCACGCGGGCGAGCAGATGGTGCCGGGCGTGCCAGGCGGCGTAGTCGTGCACCAGGGAGCGCACGCGGGCGATGGGGGTGGTCTCGGCCGCCGGCGCCCGCTCGCACACGGCCAGGACATGGCGGTGGCCGGCCGCGCTGATGGCGAAGAGCAGATCGGCCTTGGTGCGGTGGTGTGCGTACACGGCGGCGGGACTCATGCCGGCCGCCGCCGCGATATCGCGGGTCGAGGCTCCGTGGTAGCCGCGGTCGGCGAACGCGGCGAGTGCCGCCACCAGAATCCTGCGGGGGCCCGCGGCGGTGCCGGACCACGGGTCGTCCGGGTCGATGATCGCTGTCACCCCTCCATTGTCCCGGTGGCGACCGGTCGGGTGCCCCCGAGTCTCCCCGGGCGGACGGCGCTCCTGGGAAGACACTCTTCAGAGGCCCAGGTCACGGCCGATGAGCTCCTTCATGATCTCGTTGGAACCAGCCCAGATCTTCGTCACCCGCGCGTCCTGCCAGGCGCGGGCGACCCGGTACTCGTTCATATAGCCGTAGCCCCCGTGCAGTTGGACACAGGCGTCGATGACCTCGTTCTGCACCTGGGCGGACCACCATTTGGCCTTGGCGGCGTCCACCGCGCCGAGTTCGCCCGCGACGTGCGCGGCCACGCACTGGTCGGTGAACGCCTGGGTGACCTCGACCGATGTCACCAGCTCGGCCAGGCGGAACTTGTTGTACTGGAAGGAGCCGATCGGCTGACCGAAGGCGCGGCGCTCCTTGGCGTAGTCGATGGTCTCGGCCAGGATCTGCGCGGCGTGGGCGATATTGGTCACGGCGGCGCCGATCCGCTCCTGGGGGAGGCGCTCCATCATATGGGCGAAGCCGCGCCCGACCTCGCCGATGACGTTCCCGGCGGGCACCCGCACCTCGCTGAAGAACAGTTCCGCCGTGTCCGCCTCGGGCTGCCCCACCTTGTCCAGCTTCCGGCCCCGCTCGAAGCCGGCCATATCCGCTTCGACGGCGAAGAGGGTGATGCCCTTGGCCCGCTTCCCGGGGCCGGTCCGGGCGGCGACCACCACCAGATCCGCCCCGAAGCCGTTGGTGATGAAGGTCTTGGAGCCGGTGAGGATCCAGTCCGAGCCGTCCGGCACGGCCGTCGTGCGCAGCGCCGCGAGGTCGGACCCGGCGGAGGGCTCGGTCATGCCGATCGCCGAGAGCAGTTCGCCCGAGCAGAAGCGGGGCAACCAGCGCTCGCGCTGCTCCGCGGTGGTCAGCTCCACCAGATAGGGCGCCACCACCTCGGAGTGGATCGTGAAGGAGGAGGCGAACGCCACGGAGAGCCGGGCCAGCTCTTCGCTCCACACGGCGCTGAAGCGGTAGTCCCCGCTGCCGCTGCCGCCGTGCTCCTCGGGCACGAGCAGTCCCAGCAACCCCTGCTCACCCGCCTTCAGCCAGACCGATCGATCGATCGAGCGCCGCTGGATGAAGCCTTCCTGCCGTGGACGCAGCTCGCGGTCGACGAACTGCCGGACCGCGGCGCGGAAGATCTCGTGGTCGTCGCCGAAGAGTGTGCGTCGCATCAGTCCTCCGAGAGTCCGACGTCATGAACTAAGCGATCGCATAGTAACTATGCGATCGCTTAGTCTGCCCGCGGTGCGGCACCTCGTCAACGCATCGCACGGGCCGGCGCCCGCGGATTGCCGACTAGGGCCGTCCGGGCGGGCGCGGTCACTTGAGCACGGTCAGATCCCAGCCGCCGCTCTGCCGGCCGCGGTTGGCCAGGTTGGCGAAGGTGGCGCTCCCCGTGAACAGCTTGCCTTTCTCCTCGAAGGGCACCCAGAACCGGACGCCGTGGGCGAGGCGGTTGCCGTAGCCGTCGAGGTTGAACGGCGTGGCGGGACGGTTCGGATCGGTCATGCGCCAGGTGTCGGAGCCTCCGTACACGGCGCTGACGGAGTTGACCACGGGCTTGAGCAGTTCCGCGGTCACGGCGGACACGCCGAAGAGGGCCGGATCCTTCATGAGCTCGGCGTGCTCGGGGAGGAAGTTGCTGAAGTCGCCCGTGCCCAGGTAGAGCTGGTCGTTGAAGACGGTCATCTGCCAGGAGTAGTTGTTCCACCGGTTGCCGAATCCGGAGGGGCCGAACCTCGGCTTCTGCTTGAGGTTGTTCTCCTTGGGCACCCAGTTCCTGGTGGCCTTGTCGTACACCGGCACCGTTCTGTCGCCGTAGAGCAGGGACACCTTCTGGGTCGCCTTGCCGGGGTCGGTCATCTCGAAGACCTGGAGACCGCGCTCCGCGTTCACATAGGTGTTCAAACGGCCGATCTCGGTGCTCGGCCTGCCGTAGTACGCCCAGGCGTTGACGGTGTTGTACGTCGGGTAGTACATCGTGCTGAAGTAGAGCCTGCCCTTCCACGAGGTGAGGGCGCCGAACATGCCGGCCTGGGCGATGACCGGATCCGGCTCGTAGTCGCTGAGCTGAAAGACCGGCTTCCAGCGCGTGGCGTCGGCCTTGGTGAGGCCGCCGCGCGCCGGCAGGGCGGGGCTGAGGTACATCTCGGGCGAGCCGCCGACGGCCTGGCCGGGGCGGAAGGTCGACCAGTTCGCGGTGACGATCCGGCCGTCGTGTCCCGTGAGGTACGCGGGCTCATGCGGCAGGCCGGCCGCGACGACCTCGAACCGGAACGGGTCGGCCCTGTCGCCGGTCCACTTCAGGACCACACCGCCGGCGCCGAAGGTGCCGCCCGTGGCGCGCGCGCCCACGTACAGCTCGCCGCCGATCACTACGCCCGTGCGCATGTTGGAGTACTCGGGCAGGAGTTTCTCCCCGAGGAACCGGCCCGTGCTCGCCTCGTAGGCCAGCACGTTCAGCCCGGACACGCCCCCGCCGGGGGTCAGGCGGGGGCCGGCGAGCAGGACGACGCCGTCGTGGTACGCCTGGCCGCGAACGCCCATCATCGATGACATGCCGGGTGCCTGCTCGGGCGTGGGTGTGATGTCCTCGGTCTTCTCCGTGTCGGCGTTGACGCGGTAGATGTGCGGCGAGCGCCAGTCGCCCCAGTTGTCGCCGAACCGCGCGGCGCCCGGCCCCTGCGAGCCCTCGCACACCAGGTTCTTCGTCCGGAGGCTCGGGCTGTACGGGCCGAGGAGGCCGGGACCGCCACAGGTGAGGTTGGCCGAGGTGCCGAAGTAGACGTGGTCGCCGCCTCGGACGCCGCCGTGCGCGTACGCCTGATTGCGCTTGGGGGCGAAGCCGCTCGGGCAACTCCCGTCGGCCTCGGGAGCGGGGCGGGAACCGCCGATGCTCCGGAAGCACTCGTCGATCGGCGCCTTGGCCACCTTGGTGGCCGACACCCCGTTCTTCCGGACTCCGGGGGGTGTCCTGGGCGCCAGTGCCTTGATGATCGGCGCGAGTTGCCTGGCCGTGCGGCCCACTTCGGACGGGGACTTCCGGTGCTTGGCGGCGACCCGCTCGACGTCGTCCGACGTCGGCTGGAGCGAGGCGGCGGCGGGCGCGGGGGCGGGTGTCGGCGCCGGTGGTGTGGCGGCGGACGCCGGTGGCACGAGGGTCAGTGCCCCGGCGGTGGCGGCGGCGATCAGGAGACCGCCGCGCGCACGGGCACGCGTGAAGGACGGAGGCATCGCTGTTTCCTTGTCGTCAGGAATGCGGGGAGGGCTCCTCGGGGCGTCGGTCCCGGAGTGCGTCGAGACGTTACGGGTACATGCACGAAACGTGCAAGTGCTCGATTTGTGCAACTCCTCGATCCGTGCGCACCGTTCGACAAGTCCGTAAACTCCCTGGTCATGAGAGACGGGCCCCTGCGGGTCGACGCCCAGCGGACTGTCGACACCATCCTGGAGACGGCGCGAGTGCTGCTCCGCGACGATCCGAGAACTCCACTCGCCGATATCGCCGAGCGGGCACAGGTGCATCGCACGACCCTCGGCCGCTACTTCCCCACCCGCGAAGCGCTGGTCGATGAACTCCTGCGGGCGTCGCTCGAAGCGATCGAACGCCGCATGGCGCGGACCGGTACGGACACGGGCGACCCCGTCGAGGCGCTGGAGCGCGCGACGCTGGCCTGGATCCAGGAATCCGCCCACTGGCGGGCCGGGCGCTACGCCCCGCTCGGCGCGGTGGCGGAGCGGGGTGCGGCCCCCGCGCTCATCAAGGCGCGGATTACTGCGCTGATCGAGCGCGGGCAGCGTGACGGCGCCTTCCGGGTGGACCTCCCGTCGGAGACCCTGTACTTCGCGTGGGGCAGCCTCACCATGACCTTCAACGCCCTGGCTCCGGACGCCGCGCGCGAGAAGGTCGTCGAGAGCATCCTGACCCTGCTCCGCGCGCCGACCGCACCCCGGTCGGGCTGAGCGTCCCGCCCCATGGACCGCCGCCCGGGCCGACCTGCGCACCCGCACGGCTCGGCCCGCCTCCGGGCGGAGCGACTCCAGGCGGCCCGATGGCGCGAAACGGCCTGTATCTTGGGCCGGTGGCTGGTGTGGTGGGGGACAAGGAAGGCGCGGGCGGTCGGCGAATCCGCGGTCTGGACGCCGGGGAGCGGCGGGCCAGGCGTCGTGAGGACCTGCTGGACGCGGCGTTGGAGCTGTTCGCGGCCCAGGGCTACCAGGACACCGCGATCGAGCAGATCTGCAAGCACGCGTATGTCGGTACCAAGAGCTTCTACGAGGTCTTCACCGGCAAAGAGGCCCTCTATCTGGCGCTGCTCGACCGCATCGTCGTGGATGTGACCGGACGTCTCACGGCGGCCCTGGACGCCGTGGGCGACGACCAGGGCGAGAGCGCGGCCGCACGGGCGCTCATCCGCCACTTCGCGGACGCCTTCGTGGACGATGTGCGAGTGGCGCGCGTGACGTTCGGTGAGGGCCGGGCCGTGACGCCGCTGGCCGAGGCGCACCGCCGTACCAACCGCCGCTGGGCGGCCTCCTTCGTGGAGACGGTCTGGCAGCGGCTGGGCGTCGCCACGGGCCCGCACGCCCATGCGGTGGCGATGGGGCTGATCGGCGGTCTCTTCGACATCATCGCCGACTGGCTGCTGGACACCGACTGGCAGTTGGACACCGATACTGCGCGGCCCGCCGATCGCGCGCGCCTACAGGACGGGCTCGACCGTTTCTACACGGTGGTCAGCTCCGGACTCGGCCACTCCTGATCTTCCGTCACTCCCGGCGCGGGTGGCGCGGGGAGCCTCCCGCGACGCCCGCTGATTCGGCCCGCTCTTTTTGGAAACGATGCCTTGTTCGTAACAAGAGAGCGTGCTCTACTACCGGGTAACTCACCCGCGAAACGAGGAGTTGCCCCCCATGGCCAAGCTCCGCACGCTGCTGACGGCGCTCGCGCTGTCCGTACTCGCATCCACCACCCTGACCACGTCGGCGTCGGCCGACGCGCCGCCGCGGTCAGGGTGGAACAACTGGTCCTGCCAGCCCAGCGCGGCCCACCCTGATCCGGTGGTTCTCGTCCACGGGCTCGGCGGCAACAGTTGGGACAACTTCCTGACCCTGGCGCCCACGCTCCGCTCGGCCGGCTACTGCGTCTACTCCGAGACGTACGGCAAGACCGTGCTGGGCGGACTGGCCGGCGGGCTCGCCCCGATGGCGGACAGCGCGGCCGAGGTGGGCGTCTTCGTCGACCGCGTACGCGCCGCGACGGGAGCGGCGAAGGTCGACATCGTCGGCCACTCCGAGGGGACCACCGTCCCGGCGTACTACATGAAGTATCTGGGTGGGGCCGCGAAGGTCGACGATTTCGTCGGTTTCGGCTCCAACTTCCGCGGCACCACATTGAACGGCCTGGCGAGTCTGGCCGCCGCCCTCAAGCTCCAGGGCCTGCTCACCGGTGTGGGCTGTGGAGCCTGTACGGACTACCTGCCCGGCTCGGCCTTCCTCGCCAAGCTCAACGACGGTCCCGTCGCCGTACCCGGGCCGACGTACACCAGCATCGTCACCCGGTACGACAGGGTCGTCACGCCGTACACCAGCGGCCTGCTCACCGGGGACAACGTCACCAACATCGTGCTCCAGGACAAGTGCCGCCTGGACTCGGCCGGCCATCTCGGCCTGGCCATCGACCCGAACGTCGCCCAGCTCGTCCTCAACCGGCTCGACCCCGAGCACTCCAAGCCGTTCCGGTGCCTCCCCTTCACCACCATCGGCATCTGACGCACCCGCGAACCCGCTGTGGGGGCGGCCCCGTACGCCCCCACAGCGCCCGCGCGCTCCCCGGCCCGTGTCACCCGGATGGCGGGGTACGGGGCGTCGTGCGAGCCTGGGGAGGTCAGCGAGGGGGGCGGTCCGTCGGTGGGTCGGCGGCCGGCCAACCCCGAGGGGCGCCCATGCGCATCGACGTTCACGCCCATGTCTGGACCGACGACTACCTCGACGTCGTCCGGGAGTACGGCAAGACGGACACCGACACCCAGCGCGGCCTGGGAACCGGACTCGGCCCGGCCGACATCGAGGCCCGGTTCGCCCTGATGGATTCGGCGGGAGTCACCCACCAGGTGCTGTCCGCCGCTCCGCAGTCCCCCCACTTCCACGACGCGGACCACGCGCTGCACGCGGCACGGTTCGTCAACGACCAGTACGCCGAGACCGTACGGAAGTGGCCGGACCGCTTCCTCGCCTTCGCCTCGCTCCCGCTCCCGCACACCGACCTCGCGCTGCGGGAGCTGGCGCGCGCCGTCGACGAACTGGGCATGGCCGGCGCCTGCGTCACCACCTCCGTACTCGGCCGGACCCTCGCCGAACCGGAGTTCGCCCCCCTCTACGAGGAACTCGACCGGCGCGGGACGGTCCTCTACATCCACCCCGCGGGCCTGGGGGCCGGCACCCCGCTGATCGCCGACCACCACCTCACCTGGTCCATCGGCGCCCCCATCGAGGACACGATCGCGATCATGCAGCTCATCCTCGCGGGCGTCCCCAGCCGCTACCCGCGGATGCGGATCCTCGCCTCACACCTGGGCGGCGCGCTGCCCATGCTCCTCCAGCGCGCCGACAACCAGGTCCCCTGGGAAGCGCCGGACACCCCCGAACAGCCCTCCGCAGCGGCCAGACGCCTCTGGTACGACACGGTCGGTCACGGCCACGTACCCGCGCTGCGCGCGGCCGCCGCGACGTTCGGCGCCGACCGGCTGGTCCTCGGCACGGACTTCCCCTATGAAGCCGGAGACCTGTTCCGCACCGCCGTCTCCTTCATCGAGCACGCCGGACTCCCCGACGACCAGGCTGGGCGGATCCTCGACACCAATGCCCGCACACTGCTCGCCCGCTGAGACCCGGCGGGGACCCCGCGCCCGACCGTGCCCCGGTGGGCACGCCCCGTACCGGAAGGCTGTGGATATAATTCGTTGTGAAACAATTTTTGGAGGGGCGATGAGCCTGCAGAACCGCGCCGATTCGGCTGAGCTCCGGGCCCCGAAAGTCGCCGGCACCGGCCAGGAGGCGCCCAAGGAGGCATCTCCGTCCCGGCCGCTCAACCGCACCGAGCGGGCCGCCTGGCTCGGACTCCTCGCCACCCATCTGCGACTCCTGCGCACCCTCGACACGGAGCTGGTGGCGGCCGAGCGCCTTCCGATGTCGTCCTTCGAGGTCCTGCTGACCCTGGCCGAAGCGCCCGGGGGGCATCTGCGGATGAAGGACATCGCCGCGTCCCTGCTGATCAGCCGCAGCGGACTCACCCGCATCGTGGACGACCTCGAACGCCAGGGCCTCGTCGAGCGGCGCAAGTGCTCCTCCGACGCCCGGGGCTTCGACGCCGTGCTCACCGACGCCGGCACCCGGGCGTACCGGCGTGCGCGCAAGGTGCACCTCACCAACCTCCGGAGCGAGTTCCTCGACAAGCTCACCCCGGAGCAGCTCACGGCGCTCAGTGACATCTGGCGCACGGTCGGTTTCGACGATTCCGCCAACGCCTGCTGACCGACGGACTTCCTCCGCCATTCGGGCCGTGTCTCCCCCTGCCGGCGCCACCGGAACGCACCGAGAGCGGTGTACGGGTCCCCGCACGCCAACTGGGTTCCAGCCCGCGCGAGTCGGGTGGATCGAGCCTCGCGGTAAATATGAATATCCTGTGAACGAGTCAACCGTGTCCGCTGTCTGACCATCATCCCGGCCGAGCCCGTCACCGTGTCGAAAGTGATGGGTCGTGATCCAGGAGGTCCGCGTACCACATGAGGCTGCTCCGCAATCGTCGCGCGAACCGCGCGGGAAACCCCGAGCGGAAGGAAGGCTCGAAGCACGCGCGCCGTCCTGCCGGCAGGGCGAAGAGGCGCAGGAGAGCCGCTCGGACGGTCCGTCGCCTCCGCATCGACTTCCCCAGGAGCGGCCGCCGGGGGTGGCGGCGCTGGACGCCTTCCTGGAAGCTGACCTCCGGCCTGTTCCTGTTCTCCGTCGGCGCCCTCGCCGGCCTCTTCACGGTCGTCTACATACAGGTGGAGATCCCGAACGCGCACGACTCCGCGCGCCGGCAGGCCACCGTCTACTACTGGGCGGACGGGAGCCGGATGGTGGGTGTGGGTGATGTGAACCGACAGGACGTCACGCTCTCCCAGGTGCCCGAGTCCGTCCAGCGCGCCGTCATCGCGGCGGAGAACGCGGACTTCTACGACGACTCCGGCGTCTCGGTGATGGGTATCGCCCGTGCGGCCGTCAATATCGTCAAGGGTAAGGAGACCCAGGGCGGTTCCACGATCACCCAGCAGTACGTGAAGAACACCTATCTGAGCCAGGACCAGACCGTCCAGCGCAAGGTCAAGGAACTCTTCCTCTCCCTGAAGGTCAGCAATCAGCGGCCCAAGGAGGAGGTTCTCGAGGGGTATCTCAACACCTCCTGGTTCGGCCGTGACGCGTACGGCATACAGGCCGCCTCGTACGCGTACTACGGCATCCCCGCCAAGGAGTTGGACCCCGCTCAAGGCGCCCTGCTGGCCACCGTCCTCAAAGGCGCGGAGAGCTTCGACCCGTCGCTCAGCGCCGCCAATCGCCGACGGGCCGAGGACCGCTGGAGCTGGATTCTGGACCGTCGGGTCGAGACGGGGTCGCTGAGTGCCAAGGAGCGCGCGAAGTACACGAAGTTCCCCGAGCCGAAGCCACCCGTCAAGCCGACCAGTCAGGCCGGGCAGATCGGCTATCTCGTGGACATCACCAACAAGTACATCAAGAGCCGGAGCGGGCTCACGGAAAAGGATCTCGCCGGTGGCGGCTACCGCGTCCACACCACCTTCGAGAAGCCGAAGGTGCTCGCGCTGACCAAGGCCGTCGAGAAGGTGCGCGCGGACCACCTGAACCCGAAGGTGCGCGCGGACGACAACCATGTGCAGGTCGGCGCCGCCTCCGTACGTCCCAAGGACGGAGCGATCGTCGCGGTCTACGGTGGCTCGGACGCGATCAAGCACTTCAGCAACAACGCGGACACCTCGGGCGTGCCCGCCGCCTCGGCGTTCAAGCCCTTCGTGTTCGCCGCCGCTCTGGAGCAGCAGCTCGCGGACCGGGCACGCTCCATCGCCGACTCCGATGCCGGTGCCCTGCGGCCCAGTCAGTCGGGGGTGCCGTCGTTCATGTCCCTGGACCTCTACTCGTCCCTGGTCGACTCGGACCACACGCCGTTCGTGCAGGCCGGCAAGGAGATCGGGCTGAAGGAGGTCAAAGAGCTCGCTGTCGCGTCGGGGCTGCGCGAGGAGAGCATGGCCAAGCTGGAGCCGACCTTCTCGATCGGCACCTCCACTCCCAGCGCCGTTCGACTGGCCAGTGCCTATACGACCTTCATCAACGAGGGCCGGGCCACCGAGCCCTACTCGGTGACCAGGGTCGAGCGGGACGGCGTCGTGGTGGACGGCTTCGACCTGCGTGAGAAACGCCGGGCGATGCGCCCCGAGGTCGCCGCGATCGTCGGCGCGGCGCTCAGCGAGGTGGGCCGGCAGACCGCCGGATCGACGAAGGGCCAGGGCGGCGGCCACATTCCGCCCTGGGCGGGTGTCACGGGGCCGAACGACCGGATGAAATCGGCCTGGTTCATCGGCGCGACGAAGGAACTGAGCACCTCGGTCACGATGTTCCGGACGAAGCCCGATGTGCCGAACCTGCTGCCCATGCAGGGGGTGGGCGGCCCCGATTCCGAGCGGGGGAGCGCCTTCCCGCCGCTGATCTGGGCGGCCTACCACCAGGCGGCGGTGCCTCCGCAGTCCCCTCCGCCGTCCCCCGCCACCGGTCCCGAGGGCCCGTTCGGTACGGGTTCCTGAGGCGGGGCGCCGCTGGGTTCATACGGCCGGGCCCCCAGCCGGGGGCTACCGGTCACGGGTGGTGGTCACCGGTATGGCCCTGCCGTCAGGCGGCAGGGCATTTCATCTGATATGTCTTGGTTTCCAGATGGTCCGAGGACACGGGCACCGCGCTGTGCGCCCGTGTCCTCGGCATGACCGGACCCGGCTGCCCCGGCGCACCCGCCGTTCCCGGCACGAGACCCGGCACAAGACCCGTCCCAGAGCAAGGAGTGCAGCATGGTCACGGCCCCGACCCGCCCCACGATCGCTCCGGAGGCGGAGCGACTGCCCACCCCGCCACTGCGGCTGTCCCGGGAGATCCAGGGCAATGTCCTGGCCGCTTTCAACAAGGACTACATGACCTTCCGCCATCTGCGGTTCCCGGACGCGACCCGCGGACGGGGATGGCTCTCGGCGATGCTGAACACCGTGGCGGTCACCGCCGAAGTGGAGCACTTCAACGAGGAGTTCTCGGTCTCCCGCCGCGCCTACGGCCATGACCCGGCCAAGGTCGCGACCTGGGTGGGGCTGTCCCTCACCTACCAGGGGCTGCTGGCGGTCGCGGCCCAGCCGGACCAGGTCACCAAGGACCTGGGCGCCTTCGAGGCGCTGCGGGCGGGCGCCGAAGGGCGGGCCGGGATCGTGGGCGACGACCCGGCGGAGTGGCAGTTCGGTACGGGTAAGAGCACCGTGCACGCCGTCGTGCTGATCGCCGCGGACACCAGGGCGGACCTGGAGGAGAAGCTGCTGAAGATCTCCGCGGCCGAGAAGGCCCACGGCATGGTCCTGGTGCGCCAGGATCACGGCGAGACCCTGCCGGGCGAGCTCCGCGGACACGAGCACTTCGGCTTCAAGGACGGGGTCTCCCAGCCCGGGGTCAGTCAGTTCCATCGCGAGGACCCCCGGAAGCCCGGCTACCGCGAGAACCGGCTGGGGTCCGAGCTGATCGCCCCCGGCGAGTTCGTCTTCGGATACCCGTGCGAGAAGAGCAGTAAGAACCGCACCGGGCCGGCCTGGATGAAGGACGGTTCGTTCCAGGTCGTGCGGCGTCTGCATCAGGACGTGGCGGGCTGGCGAGCCGCCGTGGCCGATGAGGCGAAGAACTTCAGTCCGCCGCTGGACTACGACGGGCTCGCCGCCTGCCTGGTCGGCCGGAAGCCGGACGGCAGCCCGCTGGCCAGGCCGTCCGACCCGGTGGTCGGGATCGGCGGCGACCAGAACAACTTCGACTACCTGAACGACCCGCGCGGTTATGACACGCCCTGTGCGTCACACATCCGCAAGACCAACCCGCGCGACGCCGATCGGACCAGTGAGCCGCGCAGCCACCGCATGTTGCGCCGCGGCACCTCGTACGGCGCTCCACTGGCACCGGGCAAGCCCGATGACGGCCAGGAGCGCGGTCTGCTGTTCGTCTGTTATGGCACGTCGTTCGACGAGCAGTTCGAGCACGTCCAGGCGAAATGGGCCAACACCGCCGACTTCACGCCCGGCGAGGCCGGGGCGCCCACCGGCGTGGACAACGTCTGCGGCGAGGCCGGCGAGGCGGCGTTCGCACTGGGCGAGAACGGCCCGCGGGGCACGGTGAACATGCGGTCCTTCCTCAAGACCACGGGCATGGTGTACGCCTTCACACCGTCCATCTCCACCCTCCGACTGCTCGCCGAGGGCGCGCCGCTGCCCCGGTAGCCCGCACCGCACCGTTGCCCCCCGGACCTCGCGCGCGTGCGCGGCCGTGACGGGCGGTCGTGGTACGGGGTGAGCGGAATCCGGCCCCATGGCGGGCTGCGGAAGGCTGTCACGGGCCGGCCCGGAACGCCCGACGGTAGGCGCCGGGTGTCGTCCCCAGGGCACGGAGGAAGCGCCTGCGGAGGTTGGTGGCCGAGGAGAGACCGACCCGGCGGGCGATCGAGTCCAACGGGAGGTCGGAGGATTCCAATAGTTCCCGGGCGGTGGCTATGCGCTGGGCGAGTAGCCACTGCCCCGGGCTCGTGCCGAGCTGCTGGGCGAACCGGCGGGCGAGCGTACGCGCGGAGACGCCGGTGTGCGCGGCCAACTCCTCGACCGTCAGGGGTTCGGCGAGCCGCCCGGTCATCCACTCCAGCAGGGGCGCCAACGAACCGTCGATCTGGGTGGGGTGCGGCGGCGCCGCGTACGGTGACTGCCCGCCCTCGCGGTGGGGCGGCATGACCATGTTCCGGGCGACGTGCGCGGCGTAACCGGCGCCCTGGTCCGCGCGCACCAGGTGGAGGCACAGGTCGATGCCGGCCCCGGAGCCCGCGCTGGTCGACACGGAGCCGTGGTCCACGTACAGCACCGTCGGGTCGACCTTGACGGCCGGGAAGCGGGCGGCCAGCCTGTCCGCCAGCGCCCAGTGCGTGGTCGCCAGCAGCCCGTCCAACAGTCCGGCGTGCGCCAGCGCAAAGGCGCCGGAGCAGATGCTGACCACCCGCGCTCCGCGGCCGTGCGCGCGGCGCAGGGCCCGGACGACCGCGGGGGACGGGGCCTCCTCGGTGAGCGGCCACCCCGGGACGACCACGGTGTCCGCCCGGTCGAGCCCGTCCAGCCCGTCGACGACGAGCATGTCGTACCCCGCGAGCGTCGGGACCGCCCCGGGGTGCTCCGTGCACACGCTGAACGCGTACCGCATCGGAACCTCTCGCCTCGCGATCCCGAACACGTCCGCCGCGCAGCCGAGTTCGAAGGTCGACTGCGGTGGGTGGACCAGTGCCACTACCTGATGCATGGCAGGAAAGTACCTCAGGACGTCATTTCTGACACTCGGTTTGGCGAGAGCGAGCGGAGAGGCTTGCGCCATGACAACAGAGCAGAACATGCCCGACTACGTGTGGTCCGCCGTGCGCGACGCACCGGTCCGCGAACTCTTCCCCGGTATCCGGCTCCGCTCGCTGTGGAGCGGGGAGAACGGTGCGACGGCCCATGTGTTGGAGATGGACCCGCACTCGCGCTGGGAGGGGGTGGATGTCCATGACCCGGGCCCCGAGGAGGTCTTCGTGCTGTCCGGCGTCTTCAACGACGGCGGCCGGGACTACCCCGCTGGCACCTTCATCCACGCCCCCGCGGGTTCCTCGCACATCCCGCAGACGACGACGGGGTGCACACTGTTCCTCTTCTACCCCGCGGGCTAGGGCGGGTCTGACGGATCCTTCTGGGCTCGTGCGCCCCGGCACTGCACCTCGCCGCCGATGGGGAGACGCAGGTCACATCCGTGGATGTCACAGGAGGGCGGGGCCGCTCCGTCTCAGGTGTGTAGTCACTGACGACCACGGAGGAGCACACCATGAACGCGCGACTGAAGGACTTCACCGGCCCGACCGGCGGCAAGGTCATCAAGCACCTCATGTCGGCGGGCAGGGCGGTCAGGGAATCGTCGGTGCCGACCGCGACGCAGGAGTTGGTGGCGCTGCGCGTGAGCCAGATCAATGGCTGCGCCGTCTGCGTCGATATGCACACCAAAGAGGCCGCCGCTGCCGGAGAGACCCCGGTGCGGCTGAATCTGGTGGTGGCGTGGCGGGAGGCCACGGTCTTCAGTGAGGCCGAGCGGGCCGCGCTGGAGTTGGCGGAGCAGGGCACCCGGGTCGCGGACGGGGCGGTCGGGGTCACCGACGAGGTGTGGGCGAACGCCGCCAAGCACTATGACGAGGAGCAGCTCACCGCCCTGGTGGTCCATATCTCCTTCATGAACATGGTGAACCGGATGAACGCGATCACCCGGCAGCCGGCCGGCGACTACGAGATCGGGCGGTTCGGCTGACGCGACGGTACGAGCGCGAGTCACGCCTACGCGTAGGGGCGACCGGGCCCGGGCTTCGGCGCCCGGGCCCTCGATCGCGGTCGGTCCGTCCGTGGGCGGTGGGGCCCCTGTCGGCACATTCGTTGTCGGCAGGGGCCCCTGTGCTCCCTGTATGCCCCTGTTGCACCGAGGGGGGGGCACCCCAATTCGCTTGCGAGACGAGCCGTATCGTCTAATATGAAGGAGACTCGTGGGGAACTCATAGGAGAGGAGCGACGGCATGGAGCACTTCATCGAGGTGGCGCCCGGAACACGTCTGTGGGTGGAGGAGCGTGGCGCCCCCGATGCGCCTCCGCTGCTGCTGATCATGGGCGCGCAGGCATCCGGTGTGGGCTGGCCGGACGAGTTGGTGGACCTGCTGGCCGCCCACCACCGGGTGATCCGCTACGACCACCGCGACACCGGCCGGTCCACCTGGCCCTTCGAGCAGCGTCCGTACGCCGTTGTCGATCTCGCCGCGGACGCGGTCGCGGTGCTGGACGGCCTCGGTGTCGAACGCGCCCACGTGGTCGGGCTGTCGCTGGGTGGCATGTTGGCCCAGCTTCTGATCGCCGATCATCCCGACCGGCTGTTCAGTGCGACCCTCATCGGCACCTGTGCGCTCAGCACCGTTCCCTATGTCCACCCGGACGGTACGCGGACCGAGCCCGGCGAACTCCCCGGCATCGCCCCCCAGCTGTTGGAGATGTGGGCCCGGACCGTGGAGGACCGGGGACTGGAAGCCGAACTGGACCGGCGGGTCGAGCACTGGCGGGTGCTGGCGGGCGAGCAGCTCCCTTTCGACGCCGAGCGCACCCGTGCCGTGGAGCGGAAGATCATCGAGCACACCGGGCACTACGCCACCAGCACCGCACACGGCCGTGCGGACACTGCCGGGATGGACCGCACCAGGGAACTCGCCGAGACCGATGTGCCCGCACTCGTCGTCTCCGCCCCGGCCGAACCGGTCTTTCCCCCGCCGCATCCGCAGCATCTCGCGCAGGCGGTCCGCGGCGCCCGTGTCGTCGAGATCCCGGGCATGGGCCATGCGCTGCCTCAGGAGGTCCTCGCCCCGCTCGCCACCGCGATCCTGGCGCACACCGCCGGGCGCTGACATCCGGCCCGCCTGGATCGGGGCGCGCATCGGGGCCGGCCGCTGATGCGGCCGGCCCCGACACCGGTCATCCGTGGTTCGGAGGGCTCAATCCGCCCGCCGCGCAGCCACCGGCACCCCGGCCGTCTCTCCGGCCCCCGGCGGGAGCGAGGCGTCGGACTCACTCGGATGCATCGGTGCGGACTCCGGGCGAGGATCGTCGGTTGGCGCCGGTTCCTTGAGGTAGAAGGTGAGGACGAGGCCGACCAGATAGACGGAGGCGATGACCCAGACGGTGCCCTCGATGCCGATCGGGCCGACGAGCCCGGCGATGGCCGATCCGGCGAACTGGCTCACTCCGGCGCCCAGGTTGAGGATGGCGACCGCGCCCGCGATGTGGCGGGGGGCGAGCAGCGGCATGATCGCGGACAGTGGTACGAATGCGCCGAGTGCCAGCCCGTAGACGATGGCCACGGCGAGGGTGACGCCGAAGTTGGGGCCGACCGCCTCGGGTACGTAATACAGCGCGAGTACGGTCACGAAGCAGCCGAGACCACCGGCCCAGGCGACGGTGTTGACGCTGCCGATCCAGCCGGCGACATAGCCGGAGAGGAGATTGGCCGCGACGTTGGCGAGCAGCATGGTGCCCCAGATGGTCTGCCACTGCGCCGTGGAGAAGCCGACGTCGTTGACCATGTGGGAGGTCAGGAACACCACGAAGGCGTAGAACGAAAGGGTGTTGATCAGGCGGACCACGCCTCCGACGCCCACGCGGGGGTGGGTCTTGACGATGGTGAGCGCGCCGAACATCTTGGCCACGGACTCCTTGGTGGACTCCGGGGGCTTGGTGACGACCCTGGCCCGGACGAGGAAGACCACCAGCAGGCCGCCGGCGCCGACGAAGGCGAGGGAGAGCCAGAGGGTCGCCATCTCGCCGATCACGGGGATGACCGCACCCGCGAAGTAGGAGCTGATGACACCGAGACCCATGGTGGAGGCGAACCAGTACCAACTGACCGCGCGGTTGAGCTTGTCGCCCGGGGTCTCCATGGCGATCCAGACGAGGAAGCCGTACGCGAAGAAGGGGTAGCCCAGCCCGCGGATGCCGAAGGTGAGGAGCATCAGCGGGTAGTTGCCGGCGGCGACGCCCACGGTCAGGAAGAGGACCTCGAAGACCGCCCAGATCCCGAGCCCCAGCAGCATGACCCGGCGGGGGCCCCATGCCTCGGCGAGTGCGCCGGAGAGCCAGGCGGCGACGGCGACGACGAATCCGTAGACCGTCCAGAGCAGGGCGACCTCGCTGCCGGAGAGTCCGCGCGACTCCAGGTAGGGCGAGAGGAATCCGACTTCGATGCCGTCGCCGACCATGAAGAGCATCACGGCGAGGAAGCCGAAGGCGAGCGGGCGGACGATCCCCTGCCGTTCCAGGAATCCGGGGCGGGTCGCGACCGCGTCGGCGGTGGGTGGGGGCGAGGTGGGCATGTGTCCTCCGGCGTGCACAGCAGACGCGTGAACATCTGATCAATATTCGAACCAAAGTGCATGTAATATGAGTGGCACCCCGGTGGCTGTCAAGCCTTGGGCGTCACCTCCGCACGGGGGTGCCGCGGCGATCGCTCCCCCTGGTCAGCGGCCCCTCGACGGACACGGAGAAGCCGGCGCGGGGAAGCCGACGCGGAGAAGTCGGCACGGGAAGGCCGGAGCGGAGACGCCGGCGCGGGCAGGATCCGAACGGAGGACCGATGGAGAGAGCAGTTGGTCAGAAGAAACCGCCGCTGGGAAAGATCGCGCGGCTCTACTACGAGCACGGTCTGACCCACCAAGAGATCGCCGATCTGTGCGGGCTCTCCCGGATCAAGGTCACCCGGCTGCTGGCGGAGGCCCGCCGGGTCGGCATCGTGGAGATCACGGTGCACAGCCAGGACCATCTGTTCGTGGGCCTGGAATCGGCTCTGGCACACGCCTACCCCCTGCGTCAGGCATGGGTCGGACCGAGCTTCGAGGACGAGGCAAGGGCCGCCCACTCGCTGGGGGCGCTGGCCGCGGACTGCGTCGGCGCCTTCCTCGACGAGGGCACGACCATCGCGGTCGGACTGTCGGGGTCGGTCGCCTCGATCCCCGAGCATCTGCGCCGGACAGCGGCCGCGGACGTGAACTTCGTCCCCCTCACCGGAAGCAAGGGCGGCATCTCCCGAGCCGCCAGTTCGCACGAGCTGGCCCTCGCCTTCGCCGCTGCCACGGGCGGGCACGCCTACCACCTCCCCGCTCCCCTCCTGGCGCGCACCACCCGGGCTGCCCAGGTCTGGCGCGAGGACCCGGCCGTCCAGGAGACGCTGGAGCGGGCGGTCTCGGCGGATGTGCTGATCGCCGGGATCGGCGGTACGACCGCCGACGCCGGCCTGCTCGTCCAGGGCCTGAGCGCCGCCGAGCTGGCGGGCATCCGCGAGCGGGGCGGAGTCGGCGACATCTCCGGCCGCTTCTTCGACGCGGACGGCGCCGCGGTGCCGGGTGAGGTGGACGAGCGGCTCATCGGACTGAGCCTGGAACAGCTCCGCGCCGTGCCCGTCCGGATCGGCGTCGCCCGGGGGGCGGCCAAGCGGGAGGCCCTGGAGGTCGCGCTGCGCCAGGGCCTCGTCAACGTCCTGGTGACCGACGTCGGCACCGCCGAGGAACTGCTCGCGGCCGCCGACGCCACACCGGGCACGCCCTCATGAACACACCAGCGGTCATACCGACCGACGGCCCTGCCGTCGTACGAAAGGACATGATGTGAAGCCGGTTCATACCCGCGAGGACCTGTGTGAGCGGCTGGCCGAGGTCGGCCGGCTCGCCGTGGAACGCGGACTGGTGCTCGCCAGCGGGGGAAACCTGTCGGCGCGACTGCCCGGCAGCGATGAATTCGTTGTCACCGGCGCGGGCACCTGGCTGGACCGTCTGGAGGTGGCGGACTTCACCGTGATGACGGTGGCCTCGGGCGAGCGTACGGGGGGCGCGGCGAAGCCGTCCAGCGAGTGGAAGCTGCACCAGCGGACCTATCAGGTGCGCCCGGACGTCAATTGCGTGGTGCACCTCCATCCCCAGCACGCGGTCCTCCTCGACGCGATCGGGGCGCCGATCCGGCTGATCACCCTCGACCACGCCTACTACGTCCGCTCCGTTGGCACGGTGCCCTACCACCCGAACGGCTCCGACGAACTCGCCGACGCCTCCGCCGAGCAGGCGCTGCGCCACGACTGCATGGTCCTCTCCCACCACGGCTGCTCCTCGCTCGGTGCGGACATAGGCATGGCCTTCCGCCGCGCGATGAATCTGGAGGAGGCCGCGGTGGCGACCTACCGCGCTCTCGCCCTGGGCAACACCACGGCGGCCTTCCCGGCGGCGGAACTGGTGGCGCTGCACCACGCCTGACCGTCCGGCTCACTGCGACCGGCACGCCTGACCGTCCGGCCCGCCACGACCCGCGTCCGTGGCCGTGGCCGTCCCGCCCGCCACGAGGGGGCGGGCACCCGTACCACCGGGTGCCCGCCCCCTCGTCCGTGCACTCTCCTTCTCCTCGTACGAGCCTTCCGAGCCTTCCGCGCCCCCGCTTGAGACGCTCGCTCCGATGGTTGAACCGCCCCTTCACCCGGAAGCCCGCCCGTGCCTGACACGCCCGTGCCCGGACCCCCGCGTGCGGCAGGCGCGGGGTCCGGGCACGGGCGGAGTCCGGTGGGTCAGGAAGCGAGGTCCTTCGCGTTGGCGACGGCGGCCGGCGGTTCGCCACTGGCCCAGGCCCGGAGGGCGCGTTCGGCGATGCGGGAGTGTTCGGTGATGACATCGTCGGACGCGCCGCCGATGTGCGGGGTGAGCGTGACGTTGTCCAGCCGGAACAGCTCCGATTCGGCGGGCGGGGGCTCGGTCCAGAAGACATCCAGGCCCGCTCCGGCGATCCGCTTCTCGCGCAAGGCGGCCAGCAGCGCGTCCTCCGCCACGACGGCCGCCCGGCCAGCGTTGACCAGGTAGGCGTCGGGACGCATCAGAGCGATCTGCTCGGGGCCCACGAGCCCCACGGTCGAGTCGTTGAGGGGCACATGCACGGTGATGACGTCGGAGCGGCTCATGAGTTCGTCGAGGCCGACGATCTCGGCGTCGTCGCCGAGGTCCCCCGCCGCCAGGAAGGGGTCGTAGACCAACACGGTCATGCCGAACGCCAGCGCGCGGCGCATCACCCGGCGGCCGATGGCGCCGCCACCGAGGATGCCCAGGGTGCGCCCGCCGAGGCCGATCCCACGGAAGCGGGTGTAGGGCTCGAAGATGTCGTCGGCGTGCCAGTTTCCGGCCCGCATCCAGCGCTCCGCCGCCCCGGTGTGGCGCACGGTGGACAGGATGAGGGTGAAGGCGAGATCGGCGGTGATCTCGGCGTTGCGCGCCGGGGTGGTCGCCACCGGTATGCCCCGGCTGGTGCAGGCGGGCAGGTCGACGTTGACCGGGCTGGCCCGGCAGGTGACGACGAACTTCAGCGCCGGCGCCGCGTCCAGGGCCGCCTGGTCGACCTTGTCGACCTCGCAGACGACCGCGTCGGCCACGGCGAGCCGGTCGGCGAGCTCGGGCCGGGCGAGGGAAGCGCCCGCCATCGACGGCTCCACGGTCTCGACGTCGAACAGACCGGCCAGCCGTTCGGCCGCGGCCGGGTCGAAGGGCGCGGTGATGAGCAGCCGCGGGCGCGGTGACGCACTGGTCACAGGGATTCCATTCCATCGGCGCCGGGCGCCGACTCGCTAGGGTCGGTAGGGGGAGAAGAGGGCGGTGACGCCTCGGTCAGCGTCCGCAGGTCACGCAGGGAGGGCCAGACGGGACGGAGCGCGTCCCGGGCGGCGGCGAAGGTACGCGCCTGCCGGTCGTGCAGATCCCGTACGACGGGGTCGGGCCGGAAGGTGTGGGTGGCGGCCGGTGGAGCCAGCAGGGCGAGCGCGGTGTCGAGGTCCTCGGTCACCCCACCGGCGACCATGGCCAGCGCGGCCACCCCGCGGGCTCCCAGCTCAGGTGCGGTGGAGCGCTCCACCGGCCGGCCGGTGACATCGGCCACCACCTGGCAGAGCAGGTCCGACGACGCCGATCCGCCGGTGATCCGCAGCGCCCGCCCGTCGACCGGTTCGTCCAGACACTCGCGCAGGGTGAGGGCGATCCCCTCGTAGACGGCGCGCACCAGTTGCCCGGGGGTCGTCAGGACGCTCATTCCCACCCAGGCGGCGGAGGCGGCCGGGTCGACGAACGGGGCACGTTCCCCCTGGGGCGAACCGTAGGGGAGGTAGAGGACACCGCCGGCGCCCGGACCGGCGGCCCGCGCCGGGCGCTCCAGGTCCGGCCAGTCGCTGTCCGCCTGCCCGGTCACCGTGCGGACCCAGTCGAGGTTGGGCGCGCCCGCCATGGGGGCCAGGCATTCGAGGACGCTGCCCAGACCGGTCGCCAGCGTGATGCGTCCCTCGGCCCCGGGGCCGGACATGTGCGCCGGGCCGGCCCGGCGCACATTGGCCGCGAAGGCCGTGGTGCCGACGATGAGGTAGGCGTCGCCCGGCCGGACCGCGCCGAGGCCGACCCCGCCCGCGGCGGCGTCGACCAGTCCGGTGGCCACGGGGATCCCCTCGGGCAGGCCGGTGGCGCGCGCGGCCTCGGCGCCGACCGTGCCGGCCGGTGCGTGCGGTGGTCGTACGGGGGCGAGCAGATGCCGGAACCGCTGGTGTCCCACTCCCTCGATCAGGGCGTCGGAGTAGGCGCCGGTGGCGACGTCGAGGTAGGTGCGGGAGGCATCGGAGGCATCGGTGGCGATCTCCCCGGTCAGCCGGAAGCGTATCCAGTCCTTGCAGTTCAACTGGTGTACGGCCCGTGCCAACCGCTCGGGGTGATCGTCCTCCAACTGCTCCAGCAGCACCGGCAGCGCGCCGGGGAACAAGGCTGAGCCGGTGATGTCGCTTACCAGAGCACCGCGGCCGTCCTGTTCCCACCGGGCCACCCGGGCGGCGGCGGTGCCGTCCATCCAGATCGCCGCGGGGCCGCACGGGCGCCCGTCACCGTCCACCAGCCAGGCGCCGTCGCCCTGCCCGGTCACGCCCACCGCGACGATCTCGACACCGTCACCGGCGTCCCGCACGGCGGCCCGCACCGTGTCGCGGACCGCGGACCAGATCTCGTCCATGTCCTGTTCCACCCGGTCACCGTGGTGCGTGACCTTCAGCGGTACCCGTGACCGGCCGAGTTGCTCTCCGTCCCGGGCCAGGACAACGGCTTTGACCGCGGTGGTGCCGGCGTCGATGCCGACCACTGCCTGCCGAGTCACTGATGAACCTCCCACAACCGAAAAATGAACATTGGTTCGCTGGGCGATCCAAAGTGCAGCAAACCTAGGTGGCCCCCAGGCGGCAGTCAACCGATTCCGGTCGTGGGTGCGGTGCCGGCAGGCCGGGGAGCCTCGCGTACGGCCCGGCCGGCGGGAGGCTCCCCGGCCGCTTCCCGCCCACGCTTGAGCCGCTCCACCGCCACCGGGCGCCCGCCAACCCTGATTCCTCCGTGGCGCACATCACGGTCCGGAATGTGAACGGTGCTGACTGGGACCCCTCGGTGCCTCTAGGCTGCGGGGCACAGCTGGTTCGCCCTGCCCGCCAGGCAGACGCGTCGTAAGAGGGAACCCGGTGGAAATCCGGGACTGCCCCGCAGCGGTGAGCGGGAACGACCGCCGTCATACGCACTGGACCCCCTGGCGGGGTCTGGGAAGCGACGGCCAGTAGGTGTCTGCCTCGGTAGGCGTGCCCGCGAGTCCGAAGACCTGCCCGCTGTCCGCGTACGACCGATCGTGCGCGGCGATCCCGGTGACCTCGTGGGCAGGTTGGGGTGCCTCCGGACCATGTCCGGGGGAGTGCACATCAGGCGGACGGCCGCGCCCGGCGCGCGGCATCGGTCCGTCCGGTCTGTCACCCCTTCGCGTTCTCGTCCCGTCCCCGGGATCTCATGAGACATCTCGCGAAGGAGAGTTCCGTGACACCGAAGTCCGCAGCCGCGGCAGCACGCGCCACCGTGTACGGCTACCCCCGCCAGGGCCAGAACCGGGAACTGAAGAAGGCCATCGAGGGCTACTGGCAGGACCGCGTCACCGCCGACGCCCTCCGGGAGACCGCGGCGGGCCTGCGCCGGACGAACTGGCTGCAGTTGGCCGACGCCGGGGTCCATGAGGTGCCGACCGGTGACTTCTCGTACTACGACCACATGCTGGACACCAGTGTCATGGTCGGCGCCATTCCCGAACGACACCGCGACGCCCACGCGGCGGACGCGCTCGACGGCTACTTCGCCATGGCACGCGGCACTCAGGACGTCGCGCCGCTGGAGATGACCAAGTGGTTCGACACCAACTACCACTACCTGGTCCCCGAACTCGGCCCCGACACCGTCTTCACGGCCGACTCGGCCAAGCAGGTGGCCGAATTGAAGGAAGCCCTCGCGCTCGGTCTCACCGCCCGGCCGGTCCTCGTCGGACCCGTCACCTATCTCCTGCTGGCCAAGCCCGCCCCCGGGGTGCCCGCCGACTTCGAGCCACTGACCCTGCTGGACCGGCTACTGCCGGTGTACGCGGAGGTCGTCGCCGATCTCCGGGCCGCGGGCGCCGAGTGGGTGCAGCTCGATGAGCCCGCCCTGGTCCAGGACCGCTCCCCGGCCGATCTGAATGCCGCCGCCCGCGCCTACCGTGACCTCGGCGAGCTCATCGACCGGCCCAAGCTCCTGGTCGCCTCCTACTTCGACCGCCTCGGCGACGCCCTGCTGGTCCTCGCCAGGAGCCCCATCGACGGCCTCGCCCTGGACTTCACCGAGCGGGCCACCGGCAATCTCGACGACCTCGCGGCAGCCGGGGGGCTGCGCGGCAAGCGTCTGATCGCGGGCGTGGTCAACGGTCGCAACATCTGGATCAACGACTACGAGAAGTCCCTCGCCACCCTCGGCACCCTGCTCGGCCTCGCCGACCGGGTCGATGTGGCCGCCTCCTGCTCCCTGCTGCACGTCCCGCTGGACGCCGCCGCCGAACGCGATATCGACCCGCAGATCGGCCGCTGGCTCGCCTTCGCCCGGCAGAAGACGGCCGAGATCGTCACCCTCGCCAAGGGGCTGGCACGAGGCACCGGCGCGATCACCGCCGAACTCGCCTCCAACCGGGCCGATCTGGCCTCCCGCGCCGGGTCCGCGCTCACCCACGACCCGGCCGTCCGGGCCCGTACCGCCGCCGTCACCGATGCCGACGGCCGCCGTTCCCAGCCGTACGCCGAGCGGACCATCGCCCAGCGCGCCCACCTCGGCCTGCCCCTCCTGCCGACCACCACCATCGGATCGTTCCCGCAGACATCGGAACTGCGGACCGCCCGCGCCGACCTGCGCGCCGGACGGATCACCACCGCGGAGTACGAGGAGCGCATCGGCGAGGAGATCGGCGAGGTCATCTCCTTCCAGGAGAAGGCGGGCATCGACGTCCTGGTGCACGGCGAGCCCGAGCGCAACGACATGGTGCAGTACTTCGCCGAACAGCTCACCGGCTACCTCGCCACCCGGCACGGCTGGGTCCAGTCCTACGGCACCCGCTACGTCCGGCCGCCGGTCCTGGCCGGGGACATCTCCCGGCCCGAGCCGATGACGGTCCGCTGGACGTCCTTCGCCCAGTCGCTCACCGAACGGCCCGTCAAGGGGATGCTCACCGGGCCGGTCACCATGCTCGCCTGGTCCTTCGTCCGCGACGACCAGCCGCTCGGCGATACCGCCCGACAGGTCGCCCTCGCGCTGCGCGACGAGGTGCGGGACCTGGAGGCGGCCGGCACCTCCGTGATCCAGGTCGATGAACCCGCACTCCGCGAGACCCTCCCGCTCCGGTCGGCCGACCATGCCGACTATCTGCAGTGGGCCACCGAGTCCTTCCGCCTCACCACCAGTGGCGTACGGCCGGCCACTCAGATCCACACCCATATGTGCTACGCCGAGTTCGGTGACATCGTCCAGGGCATCGACGACCTCGACGCCGACGTCATCAGCCTGGAGGCCGCCCGCTCCCATATGCAGGTCGCCACCGAACTCGCCGCCCACGGCTACCCGCGTGAGGCCGGACCGGGTGTCTATGACATCCACTCGCCGCGCGTTCCGAGCGCCGATGAGGCGGTCACCCTGCTGCGCAAGGGACTTGAGGCCATCCCGGCCGAACGCCTCTGGGTCAACCCCGACTGCGGCCTGAAGACCCGTGGTTGGCCCGAGACCAGGGCCTCCCTGGAGAGCCTGGTCACCGCCGCCCGGGAGGTCCGCTCGGGGCTGACAGCCGACGGAGCCTGACCGTACGGGCCGGGGCGGGCGATCGGGCCCGCCCCGGCCCCCCGGCGGCGGTGGACTCTCCCGAGGCCGGGGGCCACGCGCCCGGTCAGACGGTGAACCGCACCGACATGAAGGTGCTGTTCTCGGTCCACTGGCCCGGATCGAGTTCTTCCGCGGTGGCGTTCCGGCAGTTCTTCTCCACGTACATGACCGCCCTGCGGTCCGTGTTGTTGACCGTCCGACCCTGGACCCGGCGGCCCACCGGATAACAGTCACCGTCCCTCGGGTCGGTCAGCGTGTGCGGGACGTTTCCCGGCTGGGTGTGGTAGACGAACTCCCCGGTGGCGGCGTGCGCGCCGGGCGGAAAGGTGACACCCAGTACGGCGACCGCGCCGAAGACGGCGAGCGCCCTTCCTGTGCTGCGTCTCATGCATCCCTCTCTCCGGTACGGGGCCGAAGCCCCGGGGGCCACGGCACCACCGGCCGCTCGCGAGGGAGCGGGACGACCCGCGCCCCCCGGCGGTCTCCGCCAGTCTCGCCCAGAACGCCGGTGGCGTCACCGTCGTTCACCCTGTCGATCAGCGCCCGCCCCGTCGGGCGGGGTCCTGGTGTCCGTGGTATCCCTGGTGGCGCTGTCAGTGGTGGCTGGGATTCTGACGGTATGGACGAACAGATCATGCGGGGCCGGGTCTACGGATCGGACTACGACGCCCCCGACCCTGGCCCGCGGCCCGGCCACGAGTACGCGGAGCTGGTCGGCGGCCCGCTGGACGGACTCCTCCTCGACGTCACCGGATGGACCGTGGAGCGGCTCACCCGGAGCGCGGCGCTGATCACCGAGATCGGCCGGTACGGTCCCGGCGGGCGTGCCCTCTACGGGCCCCGCCCCGGTGATCCGAAGAAATGGGACTGGGAGGGGGACACCCCCTGACGGTCACCCCCGGGCGGTGCGGGCCGCCGAGCGATGCACGGGGGGTGTACGCGGACGCCGTGAACGCCGGTCCGTCCGGCCCGGCGTTCACGGTCATCGTCGGGGGTGCCCGCGGGTCATTCGGCGCGCAGACCGTCCGGGCGCATCACGCGCCACAGCGCCGGCATGCTGAGCACCGTGACCAGGAGGACGACGCCCCCGCCGATACCGGCCATCGCCGCGATACCGGTCCAGTTCACCGACAGCGGCAGGGCCGCCATCTTCAGCAGGATCATGCCGAGACCCGTACCGCCCGCCACCGCGAGTGCCAGCCCGAGCGCCACCGGCAGCGCGGTCTGCCACAGCACCGACAGGCCGAGCGTGGAGCGCCGGGTGCCGAACGCGACCAGCACCGCCAGCAGCTTCCGCCGCTCGCGCAACTGCTCCAGCACGGTGACCAACATGCTCGCGCCGATCAATAGAAGCGTGACGGTCGCGCCGATGAACAGACCCCGCTGGATGTTCGTGAGCTGCGGAACCCGCATGGTCTCCGCGTTGTACTCGACGTGCAGCAACGGATCCAACCGCGCGGCCGTGTTGCGCACTTGTTCGGCCGCGTCGCGGTTGGTCGGGTCCAGTTTGGCGAGCAGTTCGGTGTCGGCGTCCGCCAGGTCGGCGGTTCTGATCGCCTCGGGCGTGGTGAAGACGCCGGTCCCGAAGGCCCCCGCCGCATCCGGCACCAACCGGGTGCGGACGGTGTCGGCCGGGACGGTCCACAGTCTGGGCCCGGTCGTCGCCGGTCCGCCCTCCTCGCCCGCCAGGTCGACCCGTTCGCCGGGGGCGGGGGTGTACACACCGCCCTTCAGCGGGTCGTCGCCCAGCTCGTCGCCGACGGTGTAGACGCTGCCCGGCCGGCAGCCCGGTGTCTCGACGATCTGGCCCAGGCTCGCGCAGTCGCCGACGATCACGAAGGCCCCGACTTCGGTGCTGCCGGGTTTGTTGGCGCTGCCGCTCGTGTAGGTCAGGGTGGACAGCACGCCGGGCGTGGCCCGGACGGCGGCCGTGGCCCGCTGCTGGAGGGCGTCACCGGTGTACTCCTGGACGATCCGCAGCTCGCCGCGGACGGGGCTGCGGCCGGTGTCGTGCGTGTACCGGATCTCCAGCCCGGAGAACAGCATCTGCGCGGCGATGGCCCCGGCCACCGCGACCGTGACGCCGTTGACCATCCGCGCCGACGCGGCACTGTGCAACTGGATCCGTCGAACGGCGAGTTGCAGGGAGAGCGGACCGCCGCGGATCCGTCCGACGACGGCGTCCATCGTCGATGGCAGCAGCGCCGTCACCCCCGCGAGCAGCAGGACGGCACCCACCGCGATCTTCGGCTCGTTGACCCGGGTGGTCTCGTCGAGGCCGTCGATCATCGGGAACAGCAGCGCCACCCCGATGACCGGCAGCAGCAGCCGCCACCACAGCCGCCGTTTGACCGGGCCGGTGTGCCGTACGACGCCGAGCGGTTCGACGGAGACCGTACGCAGGGCGAACAGGGTGACGGCGACGGCCACCACGGGCACGCCGATCACGATCAGCGCGGCCAGCACCGGGTTGGGGGCCACGTCGGAGGCGAAGACGCTGATCCGCCACAGTTCGACCGTACCGATGAGTTGGCGTCCGCCGGCGAAGAGGGCGAGTCCCACGGCGAGTCCGATCACCGCGCCGAACAGCGCCTCACCGGCCGCGATCCGCCGTGTCATCCGAGTGTCCGCGCCGACCAGCCGGAGCGCGGCCAACCGTTGGTCGCGCCGTTCGCCGCCGAAGCGGACGGCGGTGGCGATGAGCACCGCCACCGGCATCAGCAGCACCACGAAGGTGATGATGACCATCAGCATCAGGGACGGGCTGAGGGGTTCGGACAGCCTCGTGCCGCCGATGGAATCGATCCGGGTCGGATTGAAGTCGTCGGCGACCAGGTCGTCCGAGCCCGCGTAGTAGGCGAGTTCCCGTGGACCGAGGAGCCCCGCCTCGCCGATGGTGCCGCTGATGCGGTAACTGAGACGCTCCTTGAGGAGAGCGCCCTCGGGGGAGCCGAGCAGCTTCCTCAGCTCGGGCGAGACCACCATCGCGCCGGGCGCGGGCAGTTCGTTCAGGCCGGGCGGGAGGAGGGGCTTGTCGCCGTCCGCCTGGATCAGCCGCCCGTAGATCTCCTGACCTCGGTAGATGGTGTCCGCCCGGCCCGTGAGGATCGTCTCGGCGGTCGGTTCCACCGGCGCGCCGTGGGCGAAGTCGTCACGGGCCGCCCCACGGTCGTCCCGGGCGCTCAGGATGGCCGGGACGGCGGCGGCGACGAGCAGCACGGCCACGCCCAGTCCGACGCCGAGGGCGGTCAGCAGCGTACGGGTCCAGCCCTCGCGCCCGCCGCTCACCGCGAACCGGAGACCGAACGCGAGGTCACGCGCCCAGTCGGCCGGGGTGGCACGGGTCTCGCCGCGCGCCGCGCGGCGGCGTGTCAGGAGATCGTTCTTCGAACGCCGTTTCTGCAGCATGCTGTTGGTCACGCGGTGCGCTCCGTATCGCATGACTTGCCGTCGCGTACGACGACCTCGCGGTCGGAGTAGGCGGCGACGCGTGTCTCATGGGTGACCAGGACGACGGCCGCCGCCGTGTCGCGGGCGGCTTCGGTGAGTAGTTGCATGACGCGCTCGCCGTTGAGGGAGTCCAGGGCGCCGGTGGGTTCGTCCGCGAACACCACCCGCGGCTCACCGACCAGCGCACGGGCGACGGCGACGCGTTGGCCCTGACCGCCGGAGACCTCGCCGGGGCGTTTCCCGGCGACGTCGGCGACCTCCAGACGCTCCAGCCAGGCGACCGCCCGGCGCTCGGCCTCCTTGCGCTTGACGCCGTTGAGCCGCAGCGGCAGGGCGGTGTTCTCCAGACAGGTCAGCTCGGGTGCCAGCCGGCCGAACTGGAAGACGAAGCCGAAGTCTCCCCGGCGCAGCCTGCTGCGGCCCGCGTCCGACAGCGCCGACATGGCCCGGCCGTCGTACATGACCCGGCCCGCGTCGGGTGTGACGATCCCGGCGAGACAGTGCAGGAGCGTGGACTTGCCGGAGCCCGAGGGGCCCATGACCGCGACGACCTCGCCGGGACGGATGCTGAAGTCGGCCCCGTCCAGGGCGGGGGTTGGGCCGTAGGACTTGCGCAGGCGGGTGGCGGACAGGATGGGGTCGGTCATGTGCGGATCTCCGTGGCGAGCCGGGCGGGGCGGGTCCGGTGGGTCCCGGCCACCGCGGATCCGCCGGGGGAGTGGGGCAGGGCGTGGCCGCGGTCGGCGAGTTCGGCAGGGTCGTTCCCCCGCAGCCGCCCCTGGCGCGCCAGGGGGTCGCGGTCGAGGCGTTCGCCGGATGCGCGCTGGAGACCGTACCCGTGGCGGAGCCCTGGCGCCGGAACTCTGGCCAGGGCGTGGCTGATTGACATGCAGCGCACTATACACAGCATGTATACATCGTGTGTATAGAGGTCCGCCCGCTCTCCTCGGCAAGCGCTGTGCTCGTTCGGGCCGGTGTGTGGCTCGTCCAGGGGCGGGCAGCAGGGCTGGGAAGAGATTCCTCCGAGGCCCTGGAGACTTCATGGCAGTACGTCACCGACTGGTCCGACGACCGCCCGCGGCGGTGTGGGCGGTCCTCGCCGACGGTTCCCGCTATGGGGACTGGGTGGTCGGGCCCTCGGAGTCACGGCAGGACGGCAGCGACTGGCCACGGCTCGGCTCCACCATCGAGTACACCGTACGGCTGGGCCCCTGGACCGGGACCGGCAAGACGATCGTTCGCGATGTCGACCCGCCCCACCGGCTGGAATTGGAGGCCGACAGCGGACGGCTCGGGACCGCCCGGATCGCCATCGAGGTACGGCCCTGGGGCGATGACACCCTGGTCATCGTGGACGAACACCCGCTGCGCGGTCCGGGCGGCCGGTTGCACAACACGGCGGTCGACGCACTGCTCCAACTGCGCCACCGGAGTATGCTCGCCCGCCTGGCCGAGGTGGTGGAGAGCTCCCGGCCGGTTCCGGGCGAGCGGGTCTGACGTCCCGGCCGGGTGTCGATCCCGGCGTGGTCGGAGCGGAGGGTTCCGTACCCCGGACCGCCGTGACACGGCGGTGCCCCGTTCCCCCGGCGCGGCGGCCGGGGGGAACGGGGCACGGGTGTGTCATCCGGTGGTGTACCCGGACGGCGCCGTCGGTCAGTGGTTAGACGACACTGCCGTTCCAGCGCCGCACCGGGGCCTGGATGTCGGTGCCGGTGCTGACGAAGGACCAGAGGCTGTTGGCCTGGCGTCCGTCCGCCGACTTGCCGTTGTCGTAGTAGACGCCGACATCGTGCTTGCGGTCGCCGGTGTAGTCGCCCGAGGTCACCGTGCTAGCGGCCCAGCTGAAGGAGCCGGTGCTGGTCCACAGGTTGCGCGGGGCGTTGAAGGCGGTGCCGGTGCTGGTGAAGGTGAAGAGGGAGGAGACCCAGTCGCCGTCGGCGGCCTTGCCGCCGTTGTAGAGGACGCCGACGTCGGACTTGCCGTCACCGTTGTAGTCCCCGGAGACCGCCTTGGACGCGTTCCAGCTGAAGGAGCCGGTGCTGGTCCACTGATTGCGCGGGGCGTTGAAGGCGGTGCCGGTGCTGGTGAAGGTGAAGAGGGAGGAGACCCAGTCGCCGTCGGCGGCCTTGCCGCCGTTGTAGAAGACGCCGACGTCGGACTTGCCGTCACCGTCGTAGTCGCCGGAGACGACCTGGCTCGCGTCCCAGTTGAAGGCGCCGGTGCCGGCCCAGGTCTCCTTGGGCGCGGTGAAGTCGGTACCGTCGCTCGCGAAGGTGAAGAGGGCGGAGAGTCGCCGGCCCTCGGGCGAGGTGCCCCGGTCGTAGAGGACCGCGACATCGTCCTTGGCGTCGCCGTTGTAGTCACCGGAGGTCACCTTGGAGGCGTTCCAGTTGAACGAGCCGGTGCTGGACGTGGTCCACGACTTGCGGGGCGCGCTGAAGCCGCTGCCCGTGGAGGCGAAGATGTAGAGCGAGGAGATGTTCCTGCCGTCGGCGGCCTTGCCGCCGTTGTAGAGGACAGCGATGTCGTCCCGGCCGTCGCCCGTGTAGTCACCGGAGGTGACCTTGCTGGCCGCCCAGGTGAAACCACCGGGGGTGCTCCACACCTTGCGCGGAGCGGCGAAACCGGTGCCGTCGCTGTAGAAGGCGTGCAGCGACGCCATGTTCTTGCCGTCGACCGAGGTGCCGTTGTCGTAGAAGGCGGCGACGTCGGACTTGCCGTCCTTGTTGAAGTCACCGGAGACGATCTGAGACTCCTGCGGCAGCGCGCGCACCTGCTGGATCCAGGGGGCGATGTCGTCCAGCCTGGTCTCCACCGCGCCGGTGCGGGTCTCGTCCGAACCCAGGCAGCCGCCCTGCCAGGAGGCGCTGTGCACGGCCACGAGTTCGGTCTTGCCGTCGGTCTCGCGCAGCGCCGGTCCACCGGCGTCGCCCTTGCAGATCGCGGAGCCGGCGGCCGGGGTGATGCCGACCGAGGTCGCCGTGACGCTGTTGACGGTGAAGGAACCCGTGTGGACCCTGTTGGGCACCCAGGTGTCCTTCGTACGCCCGTAGCCGAGGCCGCGCAGGGTCTCGCCGGCGACGGGCGCCGTGGTGGAGACGACGACCGGGGCGACGTCGAGGACGGGCGTGGCGAGCCTGGCCATCACCAGGTCCCGGTCCGCGCGCGGCACCAACTCGGCGATGTCCACGACATGCCCGGTGGTGGTCGCCAGGTCGGCGCGGCCGATGGTCGCCGTCGTCTTCACCTTCGGCGCACCCGCGGGGACGGGCTGCTGTCCGAAACAGGACGCCGCGGTCAGCACCCACTGGGCGTCGACGAGGGCACCCGTACACGCCTGTGCGTCACCGACGGCGATCTTCGCCGTGAACGCGTACGCGCTCCCCGTCGTGGGAGTACCCGCGACGGCCTGTGCGGGGGTGGGCATGACGAGCGCGCCACTCGCGGCCACGGCGGCCAACAGCGGTATGCGCCGCAGTCTTCGGGATCGTGTGGAAGACATGAGTTCCTTAAGGGTTCGTCGCCCAGGCGGCCTGGGCGACAGGGGGAGTTCTCCCGACCGGGACACGGCACACGGGCCGGGGAGGCGGACGCGCGGACGCGTACCACATCGTCAGGACTGCATGGGGGAGCACCGGGGGGCGGCCGTGAACGAACGCGTACCGCCCTGCCGGAGGGGTTTCCCGCTGGTATGGGAGGAATGGAAGCTTATCGCGGAGTGATAAGTTCCGGCGCTCCGGTCCACCTCGGCGAGGAGGTGGACCGGAGCCGCCCCCGGGCGGGGGGCGCCGCGAAGTCGTGTGCCGGTGGCCGCTACTGGATGGCGGTGCCGAACCGGTCACCCGCGTTGGGCAGTCCGCCCTTGCCGGGCTGGTACGTCGTCACGGGCTCGGTGGCCTTGTCGACGATGTTCGCCCACGGCACCGTGTGCACGGCGCCGAACGGGGCGGGACCGTAGGGCATACCCACATAGAGGTGCGAGCCGTTGGCCGTCATGTTGGTGCCCAGCCGCTGGGCCGCCCCGGGGGCGCCCGGGAGTCCGACGTGGCCCGGCTCGATGACGACGTCCGATGCGCCCGGCGCGCCGATCAGCGGGAAGACGGTGATCGTGCCCGCGTCCGCCGCGGCTCCGATGTCCTCGTTCGGCGTGCCGACCGCGAGCAGCGTGTTCTGCGGGGTGTTCACCGCGCCCGGCGCGATGCTGATGGCGGTGACGCGCCGACCGAATCCGTCGCTCGCCTCGATGTTGCCGGTCACGTCCGGGCTGCCCTGGTGGATGTCGTTGAGCTGGGTGATCGGGCCCGTCGCGGGGATCCGGAGGGTGACTACACGGCCCGCGTCCTTCACGGTGCCGTGGGCCTCACCGGGGGAGCCGACGGCGAGGATGGAGTCCGTCGCCGAAGCGGCGCCCGCCGGACGGTAGGGGACCATGGCGAGCGACGCGCCGAACTGGTCGCCCGGCTCCGCGTCTCCGTTGATCGAGGCGAGGTCCTGGGTGAGACCCGCGATCGGCGTGGGGATGCCGTCGGCGCTGATCTTGTGCTCAAGCACTTCGGTGCCGCCCGCCCCGGCCTTGGCCTCGACGGCCTCACCGGGTCCGCCGACCGCGAGGTGTCGCGGCGATCCGGCGACCGCACTGCCGAACCGGTCGTCCTTCTCGGGGGCGCCCGAGACACCGGGCTTGTCCTGGTGGATCGCGGCGTTGACGCTGCCGCGCAGATAGAAGGCGGTGCCCGCGTCGGCCACGGTGCCGAGGTCCTCACCCGGCGTACCGATCAGCAGATACGGGTCACCGATCGAGGTGGCACCGGCGGCCAGCGCGTGGCCCATCCGGTCCCCGGCCTCGGAACCGGACGCGCCGATGGCGCCGCCACCGTTGCCCTGCTCCAGGTTGAGGGGGGCCTTGCCCTTCGTCAGACCGGCCCGGGCGCCGTAGAGCACCTGCACGGTGCCGGCGTCGGCCTGGGTGCCCAGGTCCTCGGCGGGGGTGCCGACCGCGAGGTCCGTGCAGCCGTCGAGGTCGTGGTCGAAGGTGGCCAGCGTCTCGCCGTACCAGTCGCTGGGCTCGGCTCCGCCGGGGACGGCCGCGAGGTCCTGGTTGATCTCCGCGGTGCCCTTGCCGCCGCCGTAGACGATCCGGACGAGTCCGGCCTTGGCGTCGCCGCCGACGGTCGCCCCGGGGTCGCCGATGGCGACATCGCGCTGGCCGTCGCAGTTGAAGTCGGTGACCGGCGCCGCCGTGGTGGTGGTCTCGATCCAGTCCTTCAGGTTGTCCACCCGGGTGGCGACCGCGTCGTTGCGCGGGTCGTCGACGCCGAGGCAGCCGCCCTGCCAAGAACGGCTGCTGACTGCGGCCAGCTCGACCTTCCCGCCGACCGTGCGCAGGGCGGGACCACCCGTGTCGCCCTTACAGACGGCGGAGTTGGCCGAGGTCCCCGCGAGGGGAAGGGTGAGGGCGTCCACGGTGCCCGCGGCGAACGTCGAGGTGTGCAGCCGGCCGGGGATCCAGGTGTCCTTGGTCCGTCCGTAGCCACCGACCGTGAGCACCTCGGCGGGCGCGGGCGTCGAGCCGGCGACCGGGACCGGCGCGACACCGGAGACCGGCTTCGCGAGCCGGGCCAGCACAAGGTCGCGGTCCGAACGCGGCACCAGCTCCACGATCTCGCCCACGTGTCCCCCGGTGGCGGCGAGATCCGTGCGGCCGACGGTGGCGACGGTCTTCTGCGTGGGCTTGCCCGACGGGATGATGTGGCTCTGCTCGGGGTTGGTGGCGAAGCAGGAGGCCGCCGTGGCGATCCACTGCGGTGCCACAAGGGCGCCCGAACAGACGCGTTCGCCACCGATGTCGAGCCTGGCGGTGAAGGTGTACGTGCCGTCCGGGGCCGGGGCGCCCGCGACGGCCTGGGCGGGTACCGCGGTGAGGAGACCGGCGGCGAGGGCCGCCGTGAGAACGCCGGCGGCCAGGGCGGCGCGCGGACGTCGGCGGGGTGTGCGGGGTCTGCTGTCCATGGGTGTTCTGTGTCAGTCCTCGAAAGAGCGTTGGACGGGGCGGCGGTTCGGGGTGGGGTCAGCCGGTGACACGGAGCTCGACCAGGATGGTGGGGGCACCCGTGGTGCCCTCGCCGACTCCCTCAAGGTGGTCCTTGGGGACGTTGACGGTCGTGGTCTGGCCGTTGGTGGTCAGGTCCGCGCTGACCGGCCGGGCGGCGGTCTGGATCGCGTAGACCTTGTCCAGCTCCAGGGTGAGGTGACCGCTCTTGCCCAGGGCCCGGAAGCAGAACTTCCCGGAGGCGACCCGGGTCCACACGATGAACTGGTCGACGGAGTTATCGCAGTCCGCGAGCACGATCTGGCCATCGCCCTTGATGAGCTTGATGCCCTTCTCGGTGAGGATCTTCGCCGCCCCCGGGTAGGCGAAGTCCTCCACCGCGGTGGGCGGTGTCTCGACGGCCGTCGCACCGGCGGAAGAGGTATTGGCGAATGCGATAGTGGATATTCCGGCCATGGTGGCCACCGAACCTGCCAGCAAAGCAAAGAAACGCTTGCGAGTGCGAGATATCACGCTGGTAATTCCTTCCGGATGATGCACGGCGAGCGACGCCGAAGTCCGGATAATCGCCTCCCCCCGCACATCTGATGGGCGTTCAACAGAGTGCCGGTGGATCGTATCTGACGGTCACCACCTGTTGCGCATGAGGTGCATCACACGTCAGAGGGGTTATCGGCGAAAATCAGTCATGAGTGGCTGATTTTCTTCCTTCTGTCGAGAAAGTGATCAGACAGCACCGGATCGACTCTCATCGTGTTTATGCTCATCCCGCCGAAATTCGTCGGCAGGCCAGGTAGTTGGTCAGTGAAATTGAGGGTTGAGTTTGTTGCCGAAATTGAGTACAAGATGTGGACCGGGGAGAGTGCCGCGTTCGATGCGTGCACTCGTGGGGTCCATGCTTCCGCTGGCCCTGGTGGTGGGGCTCGTCAACTCGGCGCCCGCCGTGGCGAACGAGAACCCCGACGGTGAGGAGATCGGCAGCCCCGTCCCGGCCACCGACCGGGGGCGGATCGTCGAACTGTGGCGGTCGGGCGGTCCCGGCGTGCGGGCCGCTGCCGAGGTGGCCCTCACGGGCACCGACGCGGACGTACGCGTCTTCCTCGACCAGGAGCACGTCCTGGCCGAGCGGCACGACACCAGGGTCGCCGCGGTCCAGCTCGTCTCCATCGGCGGCCGAGGCGTGCGCGACGCCGCGCAGGTGGCGCTCGGTGGCACCGACGAGCAACTGCGGACCTTCCTGGCCAGCGGCTGGCAGGCGCCCCTTGAGCAGGACCAGCGGGTCCGCGTCACCCAGATCGCGCACTACGGCGCGGCCGGTGTGAAGCAGGCCGGACAGGCCGCGCTGAACGGTTCGATCCGCGACGTCCGCACCTTCCTCGACAAGGGGCAGCACACCGCGCGCGATTCCGACAACCGGGTCCAGCTCGTCCAGATCATGAGCGTCGGCGGGCCCAACGTCCGGGCCGCCGCCAAGGTCGCGATGGATGGCACTGCGATCGACGTCAAGGAGTTCCTGGAGGTCGGCCAGCACATCGCGCGCTCCCGCGACCAGGAGCACGCGACCATCGCCGAACTCGCCGCGCAGGCGGAGGAGGCCGGCCGGCGGGCCGCCGCCGAGACCGAGGCCGCGACCGAGGCGTCGGAGCGGGCCGTGGCCGCTGCCAAGCTCGCCAAGGAGGCCGCGCAGCGAGCGGCCGTAGAGACCGAGGCCGCGAAGAACGACGCCAAGCGGGCGGCGTCCGCTGCCGCCCGCGCGGCGGAGGCCGCACAGGGCGCGGCCAAGGCCGCCCAGAAGGCCATCGACGCGGCCAGCGCCGCCAACACCGCCGCACGGGTGGCAGCGAACGCCGCCGCCCAGGCCGCATCCGCCGCAGCGGGTGCCGCGCAGGCCGCCTCCCGCGCCCGGGGCGCGGCTGCTGCTGCCGCCACCGACGCGGGCCAGGCGTCCGCCGCCCGCAAGGCAGCGGAGAACGCCCGCGACGCCGCCAAGGGAGCGCGCAAGGCGGCCAAGGCCGCCGAGCAGGCGGGCGTCGCGGCCGTCGCCGCTGGCGTCGCCGCGAGTTCCGCCGCCAGCGCGGGCGCCAACGCCGACGCGGCGGCCGACGCCGCCTACCAGGCCAGCGGATACGCGGACCAGGCGGGCGCCTCGTCCGCGAAGGCCCGCGCCGCCGCCGCCCAGGCGCGCCGGCACGCCGGTGAGGCGACGCGCGCCGCCAACGCGGCGCAGGGGCTCGCCACCAAGGCCGCCACCGCCGCACGCGAGTCGAAGGACGCGGCCAACTCGTCCGCCGACCACGCGGAGAAGGCCGCCACCGCGGCCGACGAGGCGGCCAAGCACGCGGGCGACGCCGCCACGGCAGCCGCCAAATCCACCGCCCACGCCGCCGCCGCCAAGACGGCCGCCGACACCGCGACCGCTGCGGTGGCCAAGGCCCGCACCACCCATGACATCGCGCGTGAGGTCGAGGCCGCCGAACTGGCCGCCCGCACCGCCGCCGCGATCGAGCAGGCCAAGGACCTCAAGGCCGAGGACGACCAGCACCGGGCCGACGCGGAGAAGGCCCGGCAGGACGCCAAGGCCCTCGACGCGGAAGCCGTCCGGCTCGCCACCGAGGCGGCCCAGCCGGGCATGGACCCGGCGCAGGTGGCCGCCAAGGGCCGCCAGGCCGCGCTGCTCGCGATGAAGACCCGCGGTCCCTGGAGCCGTACCGCAGCCGAGGTGGCTCTCGCGAGCCCCACCGACGCCGTGGTCGACTACGTGCGCACCGGCTGGAAGGAAGCGACCGAGCGGGACGAGTTCGCGCGTGTCGAGCAGCTCGCTCTGATGTCGGAGTCGGAGCCGGTCCGTGCGGCCGCCGAGACCGCCCTCGACGGCAATGCCGCGGCGATCAGCGCCTTCCTGACCACGGGCCAGCACCAGGCGGCGATCCACGACTACCGGGTCCACACCGTCCAGCTCGTCAACTCGGCCGGCCCAGGAGTCAAGGCGGCGGCTCAGGCCGCGCTCGCCGACGGGTCGCCCGACGCCCTGCGGGCGTTCATCACCCAGGGTCAGCACACCGCCCGGATCAGCGACGACCGGGTGATCGCGGTCCAGCTCATCGGCAGCGGCACCCCCGAGGTCAAGGCCGCGGCCCGGGTCGCCTTCGAAGGACCTCCTGCGCTGCTGCGCGCCTTCGTGCAGAGCGGTCAGTACCAGGCCCAGCGCGAGGACCGGCTGACCGCGACCCATGTGGCACGGGTCCAGCAGCTCATCTCCGGCTCCGCCGCCGTGGCGGCCAAGGCCCAGCAGGATGCAGCCGAGGCGGCGCGAGTCGCCGCGGTCGCCCGGAAGGCGGCGGCCGAGGCCGCGGCTGCCGCGAAGCAGGCGGCGGCATCGGCAGAGCAGGCCAAGACCTACGCCGCGCAGGCCGCCCAGTCCGCCAAGGACGCCGAGGCGTCGGCCGCGCAGGCCGCGCAGTCCGCCCGGACCGCGCGTGCCGCCGAGGCTGACGCCCACAACGCGGCCCGCAAGGCCGACGTCTACGCGGCGAAGGCAGAGTCCTCCGCTTCGGCGGCCCGTGGTTCGGCCGACGAGGCATGGGCTGCGGCGAACGCGGCCCGTCAGTCCGCGATCAACGCGGGCAAGGACGCCAAGGCGGCCGACACGGCCGCCAAGGAGGCGCTCGTTGCGTCCGTCAAGAAGGCGCGCGAGGAGGTCGAGGCGCTCCGCCGTGACCTGGAAGCCCGTCAGGCCGCCGAGGACCTCCAGAAGATGGAGGACGAGTTCCAGGCGGCCATGGCCGACGAGGAGAGCAGCGTCTGGGACATGGTGAAGGAGGGCGGTCACCTCGCCCTCGATGTCGCCGGTCTCATCCCCGTCGTCGGCGAGCCGGCGGACGCGATCAACTGCGGTTGGTACGGCGCCGAGGGCGACGCCCTCAACGCCGGTCTGTCCTGCGCCGCGATGGTTCCGATCCTCGGCTGGGGCGCCACCGGCGGCAAGCTCGGCGCCAAGGGAATGTCCGCCATGGAGGCGTACTTCAAGTCGCAGAAGGCTTCGGGGAACGTCGCACACATCTGGGCCGCTCGGTACACGGGGTCCGGAGCCATGAAGACGCCCCACGCGCAGAACGCGTCGAAGCACTACAGCAACCACAAGGCCGAGTTCCCCGAACTGAAGTCGGCCCGGGAGTACGTCGAGATGGCGCACCGGTACCGGACGGCCGCCGATCTTCCCAACATCCCCAAGGGCCACCGGGTGTACGACCGGCCCGACGGCGGCTACGTGGTCTACGACGAGGCCACCAACACCCTGGCCTCGTACGCCGGTGACGGTCTGCCGCGCACCATGAACCGTCCTGCCCCCAAGAGCCCCAGCAACCCCAGGGGCTACGATCCCAACAGGTACCCCACCCTTGAGGACTATCTGAAGGGACAGGGCACCAGGCGGTGACGACACACCGCGCCGACCGGAGACACATATGAACCACCCTGAGACCGACAACGAGGACATCTGCCGGATCTGCGGCTACAGCGATGGAGCCCTGTTCTGGGAGAACGGATGGCCCACGGCCGGTATCTGCGACTGCTGCGGTACCGAGTCCGGTATCGGTGACATGGGCACTCCCGGCACCTGGGAGGGCCTGAGCGGCATCCGGGACTACCGCGGCTACTGGGTGGGGCATGGTGCCGTCTGGAACTCGCCCTCGCTCAAGCCGAAGGGTTGGGACCTGCTGACGCAGATCGCCAACATCCCGGAGCGCTGGCGCTAGACACACCCCCCGCGAGAAGACTGCGGGAACGCGGCCCGTACGACTTCTCGGAGTCGTACGGGCCGTTCCTGTGCTCGCACAGCCGCCCCCCGCTTCCCGCCGCGGTCGGCCATGGCCCCCGCCGCGCCGGGCCTGCCCCGCCCGCCCGGCCCGGTCGCGCCACGTCGCGTTCGGGGCCCGCCCTGTGACCTGCCCCGTCGCACCCCGTTCCGTACCATCACGGAGGAGCGGCGGATCCCCGCTCGCGCGCCGGCCCGCCCCTGCCTGGGCCCCTCGCCGAGCAGCGAGGGGTGACGGAGTGGCGGCATTCGGGTACTTGACGTGATCGCGCCCAGGAACTCGATCACATGTGCCGGCCATGCCTCGATCGCATGTGCGGAGTGCGGCTGCACCAGCCGGGAATGGGGGTCTCGCGGGGGTACGGCGATGACCCTCCAGGCCCCCGTGAAGCCCCGCGTTCCGGGCCCGCGGGGCGCCGGGGGCAAGGCGGTCAAGGCGATGACAGCGCGTCACGGGGCGTGCGTGAAAACGCAGCGCACGCCCCGTGACCTGGTACGCCGTCAGGGGGCCTTCTTGCCTCGGTGCCACGCACGGCCGCATCCTGGAGTGAGGGAACTGGGAGGTCATGGGCATGGACACCACCGGGACCGACAACAGACAGCCGCGCTGGAACCACCGCGACGGGACGGGCGCCGAACCCGATTTCGCCCGGCTGCGCACACGGGAGTACGGGTACCTCGACGACACCCGCCACGTCTATCTCGACCACACCGGTGCCGGACTGCCCGCCCGGCGACAGCTCAGCGCTCAGACCGCGCGGCTCACCGAGGGCGTCTACGGCAACCCGCACACCGAGAGCCCGGCCTCCGCCCCGACCACCGCACTGGTGGAGGAGGCGCGCCGCCGGGTGCTCGACTTCGCCGGGGCCGATCCGGCCGTATTTACGGTCGTGTTCACCGCCAACGCCACCGCGGCCTGCCGGCTGGTCGGCGAGGCGTATCCTTTCCGCCGCCGCCACGCGGAGCTGCTGCTGACGCTCGACAACCACAACTCCGTCAACGGCCTGCGCGAGTTCGCCCGCGCCCGGTCCGCGCCGACCACCTACATTCCCCTGACCGGGCCCGAACTGCGCATCGACGAGGCGGATATGAGCCACGCCCTGCGGGGCAGGCGCGGCGGCCGGGGGCTGTTCGCGTTCCCGGCGCAGAGCAACTTCACCGGTGTCCAGCACTCCCTGGAGTGGATACCAGCGGCCCAGGAGGCGGGCTGGCACGTCCTCCTCGACGCCGCGGCCTTCGCCCCCACCAATCCGCTGCGGCTGGACCGCTGGCCCGCCGACTTCACCGTGCTGAGCTGGTACAAGGTGTTCGGCTACCCCACCGGAGTGGGCTGCCTCATCGCCCGTACGACGTCACTGGCGCTGCTGCGCAGGCCGTGGTTCTCGGGCGGCACCATCCAGGTCGTCAGCGCCCAGGCGCAGTGGCACCGCCTCGCGGAGGGCGCGGCGGCCTTCGAGGACGGCACCGTCAACTTCCACGCGATCCCCGAGGTCTGCACGGGACTCGACTGGGTGGAGTCGATCGGCATCGAGGCGATACACACCCACGTCACCCGGCTGACCGACCGACTGCTCGCCGGACTGCGCGGTCTGCGGCACAGCGACGGCCGCCCGCTGGTCAGGCTGTACGGGCCCCGGACCACCCACCGGCGCGGCGGTACCGTGGCACTGAACGTGCTCGACGCGCGCGGCGCCGTCGTCGACGAACGGATCGTCGCCCGCGACAGCACGGCCGCCCGGATCTCGCTGCGGACGGGGTGCTTCTGCAACCCCGGCACCGGCGAGGCGGCCTTCGGCATCGATCGCCGGGCCCTCCGGCGCACCGGCCGTGACCGCGGGATACGGAGTATCGACGACTATCTCTCCCGGCTCGCCCTGCCCTCCGGCGGTGCGGTCCGGGTGTCCCTCGGGCTCCCGTCGAACACGGACGACGTGGACGCCCTGATCCGCTTCCTGAAGGACACCTACCGCGACCGCGTTCCCCCGGCCGGCGGCTTCAGCCCCCGGTTGACCTGTTGACCAGCGGCCGGGCGACGGTGGGACAGCGCCGGTCGAGCACCCACCACGCGGCGACCAGGAAGAACACGGTGAACGCCAGCAGGATCAGCCAGCGCGTCCACGGCGCGTGGGAGAAGCTGTCCCCGTACGAGGCGAGTAGCGGCGGTCCCAGGGGCGAGGCGCCCCCCGTCCACAGCCGCTCCAGGTCAACGCCCGCGCCGAGTGCCTCGAACGCCCATCGATTGGTCATCGCGCCGCTGATCCACTGCCCGGCCGTCGCCATCAGCGGCACCGGTACGAACGCGCCCGAGAACAGCACCTGGGGGAAGCAGAGCAACGGCAGCATCAGCGCGGCCTGGCCCGGATCCGAGACGGCTGCCGAGGTCAGCAGCCCCAGCGCCAGCCCGGCCGCCGACGCCAACGAGCTGGTGACGAAGAGCGAGGCGTACACATCGAGCCCGGCGTCCGGCAGCCGGTCCAGGGCGCGCAGCACGGCCAGCAGCAGGACGTCCGCGAATGCCAGGACCGGCAGCAACAGGGCGACCTTGGAGGCGAGATAGGGGCCGAGCCGCAGTGTGGTGAGGCGCTCCCGGCGCACCACGGCCAGTTCGCCGCAGATCTGGAGGAGCCCGTACGCGAGTCCGAAGAAGAACGCGCCGAACGCGATCCAGAACAGGACCATCGCCGCCGACGACGGGCTCGGTCGCGCCGGATCGAAGACACCCGGCCGGAACAGCAGTGCGAACATCGCCACGATCATCAGCGGCGAGCCCACCACGATGGCGGTCGACAACCGGTCCCTGAGCAGGATCTCACCGCCGCGCCGGGTGAGCAGCCGCCACTGGCACAACGGCCCCGGGCCCTGGACGGCGAGCCGGCGCCTGCTCCGGAGCCGGGGCGCCGCCGTCGCCTCGGGGTGGGTCACGGGGTGCTCGGCGACCGCCGCGTACACCTTGGTGAGGTTCTCGGCGAAGAAGTGGCGCAGCACCTCGTCGGGGGTGCCGGCGTGGGCGAAGCCGCCGTCGGGAGTGAGGAAGACGACGAGGTCGCAGCGGGCCAGATCGGCGGGGGAGTGGGTGGTGAGGACCACCGTGACGCCGGAGGCGGCCAGGGCGGCGAGGGTATCCATGAGGCGGTCGCCGGTCGCGGGGTCCAGTCCCGACGTGGGCTCGTCCAGGAAGAGCACGCGGGGCCGGGAGAGCAGTTCCACCGCGATCCCGGCCCGCTTACGCTCGCCCCCGCTGAGGGTGCCCACGCGCTGTCCGCCGCGGTCGGTGAGCCCCAGTTCGCCGAGGACGCGGTCGACGGCGGCCGGTTCGGCGCCGCGCAGCCGGGCCGCGTACACCAGACTCCGGCGGAGATCGAGACCGCGGTGGACAATGTCGTCCTGCGGTACGAATCCGAACGGCACCGCGGCGTCGGCCGGTTCGTGTCCGTCGTGCCGGACCAGGCCGTGCGCCGGGCGCCGCAGCCCGGCGAGAGTCTCCAGCAGCAGGGTCTTACCCGCGCCGCTGCCACCCGCGATGCCCACCAATTGCCCCGGCGCGATGTCGAGCGTGACACCCCGGAGCACCTCCCGACCGCCGCGCAGCCGCAGTCCTGCTCCCGAGGCGTGAATCCGCGCCCCGTCCTGCTCTTGTTCGACCCGTGTCACCGGCCCACGCACCTTTCCGGCCGGGTCGCCCCGGCACCCGTACGCGGGGGATCCTACGGCGCGCCGACACCGCTCCGACCATGTCTCCGGCATACACGCGGCGACAGGCGCCCGGGTGTACACGGGCGTGTGAACGTCGGCGGTTCAACCTCCCCGGCGTACCGCACGTCCTGGCGGAGATCGCGCCCACATCGAACCGTCGACCGATTCCGGCGTGAGCGAATTCTCCGCCCCGGTGGTCGTACGGTGGCGGGCGTGGCCACCGGGTGGTGCGCCGCGCCCAGGAGCCCTGGTGAAGGCTCCGCGGGGGAGACCCGATCTGATCAACTCCCCTCCCACCCCTCCCGACAATTGGTCCGGACCAATTAATGTGTGCCTGCCCCGGGCGCATCCCGCACCCGTGGCTCCCCAGGAGGTGCCGGTGCTCGCTCGTCGTTCCCTGCTGCTCGGAGCCGGAGGCGCCGTGGCCGCGGCCGGGCTCTGCACCGTGCCCGCCCATGCCAGTGCGCGCACCTCCGCGCTCCCCGTCGCCGGCCGGGGCCTGCGGCTACCCGCGCCCACCGGGCCCGGCACCGTCGTCACCCGGGCCTTCCCACTGGTGGATCGCGCCCGTACCGACCCCTTCGCGCCGCTGCCCCGACCGCGCGAACTCATGGTCCAACTCTGGTTCGCCACCGACCGCGACGACTCCGAGCTCGGCACCGAATCCGAGCGCGGTGGCGGTGGCCATGGCGGCCTCAGCGCCTACATCCCCCCGGCCACCGCCGCCGTCCTGGAGGGCGAGTGGGGAGTCGCGGCCGGCTCGCTGGCCCGGATCCGTACCGGCGTTCCCGCCGTGCGCCGGGGCGGTCGCCGCCCCACGCTCATCCTGCTCAGCCACGGCCGCGGCGCCGCGCGGTCCCTCACCACCTCGCTCGCCGTCGAACTCGCCTCGCACGGACACCTGGTGGCCGCGGTCGACCACACCTACGACGCCGCCGCCGTCCACTTCCCCGACGGGCGGCTGATCCGGGGCAATCTGCCGTCCGCCCCCGCCGACTGGGACGCCCAGGACCGGCTGGAGACCGGTGTCCGCGCCGCCGACCTCCGCTTCGTCGCCGACCGGCTCATCGCCGACCGCCTCGCACCGCCGCGCGTCGGACTGCTCGGCCACTCGATGGGAGGACCGGCCGCGGCCGAGGCCATGCGCCAGGACCGGCGCTTCGTCGCCGGACTCGACCTCGACGGGGGCCTGTTCGGCACCACCGTCGCCGACACCGGTCTGGACCGGCCGTTCCTGCTGCTCACCTCGTCGCCCGACCATGAGTCCTGGGCCCGCTGGCGCGCGGCACAGCACGGCTGGGGCCGCCATCTGCACCTCGCGGGTGGCGGCCACCTCAGCGCCACCGACCTGCCGTCCTACGCCGAGGCCATCGGACTGCGGCAGGTCTGGCCCGACACGCTCTGGCGGGAATTCATGGGGACGATCGAACCCGACCGGGCCACCGAGGTGGTGCGCGCCTACACGGTCGCGTTCTTCGGGCGCTTCCTCGCCCACCGCCCGGCTCCCCTGCTGCGCGGGCCCGCGGCCCGCTTCCCGGAGGTCGAGTTCCGCTGGAGCAGGGGCAGGTGAGAACCCGGGACCGGTCCCGGGGGAGCGGACCGGCCTGACGCCCGGCCACTGTCGTGGCCCCCGGGGGGCGGCCCCCCCCGGGGCCCCCCCGGGGGGCCCCCCGGCCCCCCCCCGACACGCCCGGGCGCCCCCCCCCCCGGACACGCCCCCCCCCGCCGCCCGGCACT
>NZ_JBIRRE010000004.1:0-70833 GCF_044333555.1 Streptomyces sp. NPDC020965 | reverse complement strand
CCGCCACGCGGGGGCCGGGGGGGCGGGCGCGCCCCCCCCCCCCCCCCCCCCCCCCCCGCCGCCCCCGCGCCCCCCCCCCCCCCCCCCCCCACGACAGTGGTGCCCCCGGGGCCCCTCGCGATCAGGCCGTACCGCGCCAGCCGCCGGACTCGACGCCACGCGCCTCGATGAACTCCTTGAAGCGCGCGAGATCCCCCTTGGCCTGCCGCCGTACGAAGCCCAGCTTGTCGGCGACCGTGTCGGCGATTCCGGCCGGATCGTGGTCGAGCTGGAGCATCACCTTCGTACGGGCGTCATCCAGCCGGTGGAAGGTGACGACCCCGGCCTGTCGGACATCACCCGACACGGTCGTCCATGCGACCCGCTCGTCCGGGCGCTGCTCGGTGATCTCCGCGTCGAACTCTCGCTTCACCCCGTCGACCGAGGTCACCCAGTGGGTGAGCGTCGGGGTGCGCTGTTCGACATGTTCCACACCCCCCATGAAACGGGGGAACTCCTCGAACTGTGTCCACTGGTTGTAGACCGTGGTGAGAGGGGCGATCACCTCGACGGACTCTTCGATCTTCGACATCTCTGCTCCTCGTCCTATCGCTTACGGGGACATCGGGTCGGGTGCCCGCGTACGGATCCTCGACACCCCTACGTCTACGCCCACGCCGTACGAGCGCACCGGGGAGCGGCGCCGGCGCCGTCTCCGGGAAGCCAGGGGACATACGTGGCTCGGCCCCGGGCACGCGTGGGGCGTGCCCCCGGGCCCGGCCCCCGAATCCAGCCGGGGCCGGCCCCGGGAGAGCCACCCCGAAGCGCACCGCCGTGCCCACGCCGGTGCTCCTCCGGGACGCACGGTGCTGGTACGACTGGTGCGCCTCCGGCGGCGGGTCAGCCGGCGCGACCGGCACGCCTCGGTCCACCAGCGCGCCTCAGGCGGGGGTCAGCCGTCCGGGCCGTCGGCGCAGTAGCCTCGACTGCATGTCCCCTCCGCACCTCCTGATCCTCGGCGGCACGACCGAGGCCCGACAACTCGCCACGGCACTGGCCGCGCGGCCGGACATCAGGGTCACCACCTCACTCGCCGGGCGGGTGGCGGCACCCCGACTGCCACCGGGAGAGGTAAGGATCGGCGGATTCGGCGGGATTGAGGGGCTGGTGTGCTGGCTGCGGGACCACGCGGTGGCCGCCGTCGTGGACGCCACGCATCCTTTCGCCGTCACCATCAGCGCGAACGCCGCCGAGGCCGCTACCCGTACGGGCGTCCCGCTCCATGCGCTGCGCCGCCCCGGCTGGTCGGCGGGGCCCGGCGACCGCTGGTACGAGGCGGACTCGCTGGCCGACGCCGCCGACCGGCTGCCCGCACTGGGCCGGCGGGTCTTCCTCACCACCGGGCGGCTCGGCCTCGCCGCCTTCGCCCCGCTCGACGGGCTGCACTTCGTCGTACGGTCCGTGGAGCCGTGCGAACCACCGATGCCCCGGCAAATCGAGACGATCCTGGACCGGGGGCCGTTCACGGTCGAGGGCGAGCGCGCCCTGCTCCGTGCGCACCGCATCGATGTGCTGGTGACCAAGGACAGTGGTGGACCGGCGACCGTCGCCAAGCTCGTCGCCGCACGGGCGGCGGGGGTGCCGGTCGTGCTGGTCCGCCGCCCGCCCGTGCCGGGCGGGGTGGCCACCGCCGAGGACGTGCCCGGGGCGCTCCGGCTGCTCGGATCGCTCCACGGCTTCCGCGCACTCGACTGACCGGTGTGCGTCGCCGGCCCGGCCCGGACCCGTGATCCCCTCCGGGGCCCGGGCCGCTGCCGCCCGGGCCCTCCACTCGATCCTGAGCCCGGTCGGCCGGCTGGGGTCGGTCGGCCCGCGGGGGCTGGTCGACCCGGATACGGGGGCCGGTCGGCGGTGGGCCGCTCAGCCGCGCCGCAGTAGATAGGTGTCCATGATCCACCCCTTGCGCGCCCGCGCCTCGGCCCGTAGCCCTTCGATCCGGTCCGATACCTCCGCCAGCCGTCCCGACACCAGGATCTCGTCCGCCGTTCCGACGTAGGCGCCCCAGTAGATGAACAGATCCTGGTCCAGATGGCGGGTGAACGCCTGGCGTGCGTCGAGCATCACCACCACATCGTCCACCCCATCCGGCCAGCCCTCGGCGAGCCGCCGCCCGGTGGTGATCTGCACCGGGCGGGCCACTCGGTTCAGTCCCGTACGGTGCCTGGCCAGCAGCGCGGAGACACTGCTGATCCCCGGCACCACCTCATGGTCGAAGGCGACGGTTCCCCGCTCCAGGACCTCCTCCAGGACGCCGAGCGTGGAGTCGTACAGGGCGGGGTCGCCCCACACCAGAAAGGCCCCGCACTCGCCGTCGGCCAGTTCCGCCGCGATGAACCGCTCATAGAGATCGGCCCGGCGGGCGCGCCAGTCGTCCACGGCGGGGGAGTAGTCCGGCGTCCGGCGGTCCCGCTCGGGATCGGGGGCCTCGATCAGCCGGTACGAACGGTCCTTGACATGCCTGTCCAGAATGTCCCGTCGTAGCCGGGTCAGATCCGACTTGGCCTCGCCCTTGTCGAGGATGAAGAACGCGTCAGCCGCGTTCAGCGCCTTGACGGCCTGGAGCGTCAGATGGTCGGGATCGCCCGCCCCGATGCCGATCACATAGATTTTCCGCACCCGCCGAGTTTGCCGTACGGGGTGGAGCGCCCCGCACGGGGACCCCGGACCGGGGGTGCAACAGCGAGGTCGCTACGGCTCCGTACCAGGTGGCGGAGGTGGGTTCGCCGAACTCGGCGGGCTTGGCGGGCGCGCCTTCCGATGGGTCAGCCGGGGGGCCTCGGCGGCCGGGTCCACCGGACTCGCACGCGGGAGCCGGGCCGCCAGTTCCCGCGCCCACCCCACCAGGCCCGCCACGTCGATGCCGTACGGATCCTCGAAGTCGGCGATCCGGTCCGCGCCCCTCAGCAGCAGACGTGCCCCGCCGGTCACATTGCCGCGTGCGCCGTGGGTGAGCCCGACGGCGAGCTGTGCGAGCCCCCGCCACAACTCCCGCTCCGCCCCGGGACCGGACTTCCAGGCGTCCTCGAAGACCTCATGCGTGTGGAACGGTCTGCCCGCGTCGAGCAACCGCTGAGCCTCGTCCAGCGTGCGGTCCGGCGGCCGCACCACTCCCTCGGGCTGCCGTTCGATCCCCGGCGCGCCGTGGGGGAGAGGGCGCCCCAGTCCGTCACGGGGCCGTGCGTTACGGGCCCGCCCTTCGTCGTCGCGGTCCCTCGATGCCTTGTCCACGAATCGATTCTCCCCGAATCGGTCACATGGCCGCAGGCCGGGCGTCCGGAGGAGCCTCGGAGTGGGGTAATGTTTGCCCTGCGCACAAGGCCCCACACCGGCCGGAACGCGCATCGGGACGTGGCGCAGCTTGGTAGCGCACTTGACTGGGGGTCAAGGGGTCGCAGGTTCAAATCCTGTCGTCCCGACCAGCGTTTTCGCAGGTCGTAGGCGGTATCGGAGAAATCCGGTACCGCCTTTCCGTATGTCTTGGGGACCATTTGGGGACCACACGTTCTAGCGACGCCTTCCGGGGACGGGCTGGACCGCGAGGCTGAGGGGTGCGCGGACGGGGTTGAGGTGGGCGGTGAGGGCGGTCCCGGCGCCGGTGATCTGGGACATGTCGGGGTGGAGGTAACGCTGGGTGGTGAGCAGGGATCCGTGTCCGGCGATCTTGCGGAGGACGTGGGCGGGGACTCCGGCGTCGGCGAACCAGGTGAGTCCTGTGTGCCGCAGATCGTGCCGCCGCAGGTGTTCGAGGCCGAGCACGGTGACGACCTCGTCCCAGTGGGTGGCGTCGCGCAGGACGGCGGTGGAGATCCGCCCGCCACGCGGCCCGGTGAAGAGGCGCGCTTCGGGGTTGGGGCCTGCGGCGAGGATGCGTTCGGCGATGAGTGGGCGGATCTCTTCCACGATGGGTACGTGGCGGGCGCGTTTGCCTTTGGTGTTCTTGTCGATGAGTCCGCCGGGTGCGGGGGTGGTCTGTCTGCGGACGGTCCAGATCCAGTTGGTGGTGTCGATGTCGGCGACGCGGACGCCGGACACTTCGCCGATGCGGGCGGCGGTCGTGGCGGCAAAGACCACGACCTCACCCCACCCCTGGTAGTTGCCGTGGGAACGTTCCACGAGCGCCTGGGCGAGGCGGAGCAGGGTGGGCCAGTCGCGCAGTGCGAGGGCACGGGGGTTGTCGAGTTCGTCCTCGGCCTGCTTGTACTCGCGCTGCCAGCCGGTGACCCGGGCCGGGTTGACGGTGATCAGCTCGTCCCGGACCGCCTGCTCCATCACACGGACGAGGACGGCGAGGCTGTTCTTGACGGTGGAGCGGCTCTGTTCGTCGGCGATCCAGCCGTGAACGGTGCGGTCGACAGCCCCGTTGCTGATCATGCGTACGGGGATGTGCCCGAGCGCGGGGACCACCCGGCGGCGCCAGCCGGCGAGATACGGATCGAGCGTCTTCAACTCCAGACCGCGCAGCGCCAGGTCCATGTTCGTAGTGCCGTACTCGGCCAGCGACATGGTGGCCACATCCGGCGCGATCCCCGCCTCCGCGGCCTTGAGGATCCCGGAGATCCAATCCTCAGCCTCGTCGTGCGTGTCCTTGCCCTCGGAGAGGGACCTGCGGCGCTTGGAGGCGGGATCGAACCAGCGGACGCGGGCACGGTAGGGCGAGGCCCGGCTGGGACGGTGCTCGATGTCGCCGGCCACCCGCACCCCGAGCGGGACAGCCTCGGTGTAGGGCATCAGCCCACCGCACCGGGCATGACGCGGCGTTCGGCGAGCCAGGTCTCCACATCGCGGACGCTGTAGAGGACGACCCGCCCGCTGATGGGAACGTACGGGGGGCCTTGCCGGGGATGCGCGGTCCGCCAGCGCCGGAGAGTCGAGGGATCAACCCGGAGAAGTTGGCCGAGCTCTCCGGTCGAGTACCAGGCACCGGACAGTTGTCCGTCCGGCTCGGTGTGGGGAGATACGCCGGATGGAGTCGAACGAGAGGTCGTGAAGTCCTGAGAAGAGGGCTGGACGGGCAGCAGTGAGCGGGTGGACGAAGGGTGCGTGTGCGGGTGGTTCACCCTTCAAATCTCCGCAAGATCCCCGGTTAGGGAAACCGGCGATCACCTGCTATAAAGCCCGCCGTGTGGCGCCGAGCCCCTCTCGGACGAGACCGGCGGGCAGTGGGGCCTCAGGAAGGTGTGTGGCTGGTTCGGTTGGCCATCATCTTTGCGATTGCCCCTGGTGCGCGGCTGCGATGAGAGTACGGCGGACACCGGCGTGGCTGTCCGACGCGAGGTCGCTTCGTATCTCTGGAGGCAGGGCTAGTGTCCTGAGTCCTTGATCCGTCGTTCTTCAGTGCATGGGACGTCCTGGCCCGAAGCTGGCCGTGTTGGTGTTGTCGGATGTCGAGCGGCAGGTGCTCGGTGCCTGGGTGCGGGGGCGATCGACTCCACAGGCACTGGCGTTGAGAGCGCGGATCGTGCTGGCTTGCGCCGGGATAGAACCGAGCGGCCTGCCGCGTTCGGCCACTGCGGTAGCCGGCGAAGTGGGCGTGACAACGGAGACCGTGGCCAAGTGGCGGCGGCGCTTCCTGCGGGACCGGCTCGACGGCCTGGGGGACGCGCCTCGTCCGGGCCGGGTGCGCACGGTGACCGATGAGCAGGTCGCCGAGTTGGTCCGGGCCACCCTGGAGACGAAGCCGAAGAACGCCACGCACTGGTCGACGCGGTCGATGGCGAGCCGGGTCGGCCTGTCGCAGTCGACCGTCTCCAGAGGCTGGCGGGCGTTCGGTCTGCAGCCACACCGGGCGGAGTCGTTCAAGCTGTCCACCGACCCGTTCTTCGTGGACAAGGTCCATGATGTGGTCGGGCTCCATCTTGACCCGCCCGAGCGGGCCTGGGTGTTATGCGTCGATGAGAAGAGCCAGATCCAGGCCCTGGACCGGTCCCAGCCGGTGCTGCCGATGATGCCCGGGGTGCCCGAGCGCGCCAGCCACGACTACGTGCGCTCGGGCACCACCACCTTGTTCGCGGCCCTGGACATGGCCAGCGAAAAGGTCATCGGCTCACTCCACCGCCGCCATCGGGCTGCCGAGTTCAAGAAGTTCCGACAGGCCCCGGCCGGCCTGCAGGTGCACCTGATCCTGGACAACTACGCCACCCACAAAACCGAAGCGATCAAGAAGTGGCTGCTGGCCCACCCACGGTTCCACCTGCACTTCACACCCCAAGAGCGCGTCGTGGCTGAACATGGTCGAGCGGTGGTTCGCCGAGCTGACCAACAGGAAGCTCCGGCGCGGCATCCACCGCTCCGTCCAGGCCCTCGAACGCGACATCCGCGCCTGGCTCGCAGACTGGAACGACAACCCCCGCCCCTACGTCTGGACCAAAACCGCCGACCAGATCCTCGAATCCCTCGCCGCATACTGCCGACGGATCAAGGACTCAGGACACTAGAAGGCTCATGAAGATCTTGGGGTTCTGGCCCTGCCGCATTGGCGGTAGGGCCAGACTCGTCTTGTGGCGATGGGTGAGTGGGTCGGCGAGACCGTCGGGCCGGACGTGTGGGAGACCTGCCGGGATCTGATCCCGGCAGGGAGTGTGTTCGCATTCCTGGCCGAGCACCGTGACGAGCTGTTCCCGGCGGCGATGTTCGTGGACATGTACCCGTCGGCGAACGGACGGCCGAGCATGCCTCCGCAGATCCTGGCCACCGCGGTCACCCTGCAGTCCCTGCACGGGCTGTCGGACTTCGAGACGGTCCAGGAACTGCGATGCACCTGCGGTGGAAGGCCGCATGCGGCCTGGGCCTCCACGACATGGCCTTCGACCCGTCACTGCTGGCCTACTTCCGCCGCCGGCCGGCCCGTTCCGCCCGCCCGAACCGCGTGTTCGAGGCCGTGCGCGAGGTCGTGAAGGCCACCGGCGTCATCAAAGGCAGGCACCGCCGGGCACTGGACTCCACCGTGCTGGACGACGCGGTCGCCACCCAGGACACCGTCACGCAGATCATCGCCGCCGTCCGCGCGGTGATCCGCGAGGTCCCCGGTGCCGGGACGGTCGCGGCTGCGCGGTGCACCGCACACGAGTACACCGACCCGGGTAAGCCCCGCATCGCCTGGAACGACGAGCAGGCCCGCGCCGAACTGGTCGACGCACTGGTCACGGACGCCCTGCGCCTGCTGGGCCACCTGCCCGAACAGCAGCTCGGTGAGAAAGCCGCGAACGCGGTGGGAATCCTGGCCCTGGTCGCAGGACAAGACGTCGAGCCCGCCGAGGACTCCGACGGCCGTGACGGCCGCCGGCGCATCACCCGGGGCACTGCCCCTGGCCGGATGGTCTCCACCATCGATCCCGAAGCCCGGCACATCCACAAAACCCGCAGCCACCGGCAGGACGGCTTCAAGGCCCACCTGGCAATCGAACCCGAGACCGGCTTGTACACCGCCGTCGCCCTCAGACCCGGCACCGGAGCCGAACACCACGAAGCCGCCGTCGGCCTGGACCTGCTCGCCGACGAGGACAACCCGCTGGACGTCTTCGGTGACACCGCCTACTCCACCGGCGACGCCGGCCAGACCCTCCACGAGGCCGGGCACCGGCTGTTCCTCAAACCCGCCCCACTGCGGCCCGCCGTCCCCGGCGGCTTCACCCTCGACAACTTCGCCATCGACACAACAGCCGCCGTCGTGACCTGCCCAGCCGGACACACCGCGCCCCTGTCCGGCCCCGGCGGGCAGCACCACCAGCGCAAAGCCTCTTTCGGGGGCCTGTGCACCGGATGTCACCTGCGCGAGCGGTGCACCAAAGCCAGGGCCGGACGCATCCTGACCATCCGACCTCACCACAATCTCCAGACAGCAGCCCGCCACCAGGCCGCCACCGACCCCGACCGGCAGGCCGACTACCGCCGCTGGCGGCCACCGGTCGAACGCGCAGTCGCCTGGCTCGTCCACCACGGCAACCGGCACCCTGCGCTACCGCGGCACCATCAAGAACGACACCTGGCTCCACACCCGAGCCGCCGCCCTCAACCTCCGCCGGCTGATCAACCTCGGACTCACCCACACCAATGGCACCTGGCACATCACACCAGCCGGTGCATGACCACAAGGGCCGTCCGGCCTGCCGACCGGACAGCCCCTCACCAAGATCTTCATGAGCCTTTTAGGGCCTGTCTCCCAGAACTGAGGCCGATGTAGGGCTGGATGGAACATGGGACTGGCCTCCGGCTGGTGCCGGAGGCCAGTCCGCTGCGGGATCGTCTGCAGGGTGCAGGGTGTCGGTCAGCCAAGAGTGTTCAGCAGCGCTTCTTCGATGTGGTCGGCGGCGTTGCGGTGGCCGAGGGTGTTGGGGTGGACGACGGACAGCTGGGCGGGGAGGGTGACGAAGCCTTCGACCCACTTGGTGTCGTCGCAGACGCTGTGGTTGCGGGAGGAGGTGTAGAGGTCGACGAAGCCGGCGGGGTCCTGGGTGCCGGTGGAGTCGGCGATGGCCTTGTTGAGGGGCTCCAGGACGTCGGTGCGCAGCCAGGCCAGGTCGCCTTGGGTGATCGTGCCGAACTGTGTCAGGTCGCCGAAGGTGCACTTGGAGGCGTCCTGAGGGATGACCGTGGGGTAGCCGACGGCCAGGATCTTCGCCTTCGGGGCGCGCTCGTGCAGCACGGTGAGCATCCGGTCGTAGTGTTCGCGGACCGTCTTCAGCCGGGCCGGGACGCCGGTGGCCAGGGCGTCCTTGCACGGGGTGCCCTTGCCGTCGTGTTCGGCGCCGAGCTCGGCGCACTTGGTGAGGAACTCGGCGAAGCCGAGGGTGTTGCCGCCCACGCCGACGGTGATGACGTCGGTGTCCGCGCCCACCGCCGCGGACTGAGGGGGAACCGGAGAGAAGGGGTAGTCCGGGTCCTCGGAGAAGGGCGGCAGGTGGCGGCCGACCGGGTCCTGGGGGTGTCGGTGACGTTCTCGATGGTGGCGGCACCGCAGCTGACGTTGGTCAGCTCGAACAGGCCGCCGAGATCACGGTCGATGACCTGGGGGTAGGAACGGTCGGTACGGTCGCAGCCGTCGCGTGGGACCTCGAAGGTGTCGCCCGCGGCCCGGATGACCCCGGCGGTGTACGAGTCGCCCAGGGCGACCCACTGCTTCTGCCCGGCCGCGGCGGCGGGGTGCGCCCCGGCGGACTGCACGGGGACGAGGGCGCTGGCGGCGAGCACAGCAGCCGAACCGAGAACGGCCAGACGAACACGGGACTTTGTCACGAATACTCCAGAAACTAGGCATTGATAATGGTTTCACCCTAGTCACTCAGAGTGCAAGATCAACTACCAGGGGCGTCCGGCCGGGAACCGGCAGCGGGCGTACTCCCACGGGACAGGGACCCGGACCGTGGCGGCCCGGGCCCTGCCTTCAGCGGCTCGGCGTGGTGAGAGCGGTTAGACGGTGGTGGCGAGCCAGCCGACCTGCTCGGTGGTGTGCTTGCCGTCGCTCACGACGCTGGCGTTGACCCTGACCTCGTTCAGCCGGATGAGGAAACCCTTCTCGGTGACCTCGTGAACCCGGATCCCCGGCGTGTCGGGCCCGTTGAACGTCTGGGTCAGCGGCAGCACGATGACCTCGGACCCGGCCGGGAACGGCGTCGGGAACGTCACCTTCGTGAACGTGGAGGTGTTGCCCCCCGCGGTCTCGACGGCGTTGTCGGAACCAAGGTTGATCTTGCCGGTCTGAATCATGGCCATAAGGAGACTCCTGTGAAAGGTTCTGCGGCTTGCACTCCGACGATCAACCCCAAACCGCCCCCGCAGAACCCCATTCCGCTCTTTCCACCCGGATAGCTGATCATGTTTCAGCCACCGGCCCGACGCACCGGTTCATCGCCCTCGGAGCCACCCCTCGAGCACGCAGAAGCGGCCCTCACCAGCGCAGGGCCCGCACCGGACATGGTGCGGGCCCTGCGCGCCGTGCGGGATCAGACGGCCGGTGTGTAGCGGACGAGGAAACGCTCCACCGCACTCCGCCACCCAGCGGGACGTCGCGGGCCTGGTGCCGAGGGCAGGCCGCCGCCGGCACCAGGGGTCCGAGCCGTACTCCAGGAGAGGGCCTGTCCCGCGCACCCATACGGCACGGTCTGCCCAGACCCTATCCAGCACCGCCGGGCCGGTCTGCTGCCGGGCGGCGCGGGGCGGTGGCCCGCGCCGCCGCCACGACGGTGCCGGTCACCGGACCGCGCGAGACACACCCTCATGAGTGAGGTTCCGCGAAGATGGTGGATCTTGCGGCAATGGCAGGAAATGATCAAGTGCTGGAGTCCGCCCGACCGGACTCCGGCCGGGGCGTCAAGATCGTGCCGAGGCACTGACGAAGGACTGGGACTGATGGCAACAGGCACTGTGAAGTGGTTCAACAGCGAGAAGGGGTAACGGTTCCTCAGCCAGGACGACGGCGGCGCAGACGTGTTCGTGCACTACCAAGCCATCCAGATCGACGGATACAGGAGCCTGGAGGAGAACCAGCCGGTGGAGTTCGAGGTCACCCAGGGGCCCAAGGGGCCGCAAGCGGAAATGGTCCGCCCCTTGTAGCCCCTCGCCCCGGTCCTGGGCCGGCCCGCAGTCAGGACCGTGTCCACACGAGAATCGCGGCGAGGTGCAGTGCGGCCTGGTAGGCCATGGCGAGCTTGTCCGTTCGCATGGCCAGACCCCGCCACTGCTTAAGGCGATTGATGCACCGTTCAACGGCATTGCGCTGCTTGTATGTCTCGGCGTTGGAGCCGGGCGGGCGACCACCGGCGCGACCTCGCCGCAGCCGGTGACCGACCTGGTCGGCGGGCTGTGGGATCACGGCACGGATACCTCGCCGCCGGAGATGCTCACGGATTGCGCGGGATGAGTACGCGCGGTCCGCCAGGACGGCGTCCGGCCGGGTCCGCGGCCTTCCGTGCCCCCTTCGCGGAACACGGATGCTGGCCATGACGGCCTCGAAGGCCGGCGCGTCGCCCGCCTGGCCCGCGATGACGCGGAGGGCCAAGGGGCGTGCTTGGCTGTCGCTGGCGAGATGGACCTCCGTGCTCAGGCCGCCGCGGGAACGACCAAGACCATGGTCTTCGGGCTCAGCCCGATCTGGCGCCCCCTTTTTCTGGCTCCGGCGGCGTGCTGGTGGGCCCGGCAGACGGTGGAGTCCACTGATACGGTCCAGCCGATGTCAGCAGCCTCGTCGGCCGCTGCCAGGAACGCGGAGAGGATCCGTTCCCAGGTACCATCTGCGGCCCACCTCAGCAGCCGTTTGTGAGCGGTCTGGAACGGGCCCAGCTCAACTGGCAGGTCCCGCCAAGGCGAGCCGGTGCGGTACTTCCACACGATGGCTTCCAGGGTTCGCCGATGGTCGGCCCATCGCCAGCCGCGAACCGGGTCGGCCGGCATCAGCGGCTTGATCCGGCTCCACATCGCATCAGTGATCGCTAATCGGATGGACATGTCCGATCAACCGACGAGCGAATCAGGGAGACACGCTCTAGCTGTATTGACCCGCAGGGTTGTTAACGCGGCTGATGGGTGGGTGTCCGCCGAGGGCGGTGTGGCTGCGGTGGGGGAGGTCGACGAGCTACAGAACCTCGACGTTCGCTCCTGACAGGCGATTCCGGCAGTCGAGGACATAGGGTGCGTTCTTCTCGATCATCGGAAGGTCGAACTTGCTGTGGTCCATGAGGAGCACCACGGCATCAGCGGCTGTGATCTGCTCCGGGCTCGCATCGACCCGGGGCACGTTCAGCTCGGTGTCGTCGCCGTCCGGGGTGTTGGGGTCGGCGCCGCGGACCTCGGCGCCGAGGCTGATCAAAAGCTCGGCGACACGTGCCGAGGGTGAATTGCGCAGGTCGGTGGCGTTTCACCTCGTACTTCAAGATGGACGCCGACTACGCCGGTGAGAGCACCGACTGGGTCCCGAACGGACGGGTGGTCCGTGCGCGGGAGCATGTGGACTACCGCGCGATGCTGGTCCGGGACCACATCGGTGCCCTTACGGCTATGTACGACCGCAACATCCTGGGCACGAGGCTGATGCCGGAGATGCGCAAGCGCCAGGATTACGCCCTCTGGCTGTCGATCATGCGCGGCGGCGCCGACGCCCGGGGCCTGGCCGAACCCCTTGCGGTGTACCGGGCCGGTCAGGCGGGATCGCTGTCCTCCAACAAGCTCTCCCTCGTGCAGTACAACTGGGCCCTGTACCGCGAGCACGAGCACCTCTCGGTACCGCGGGCGACGCGGGCACTGGCGGGCGCCGTGTGGCAGTCGCTCCGCAACTCGCGGAAGAGACCAGTCGGGTCTGTGACCTGCTGATTTTGCTGAGGTGGGGCTGCTGACCTGCGTAAATGACCTTTCGGCTCTTTCGCGGCCATGCCCGTTGATGCAGCCGGAAGTCCCAGAAAAGTCCCAGGGAACTCCCACCGCCCGCAGTCACTCATTGGGCTCTATGCGGAGAGTGGGGGTGCGGTGTGGGCTGGTCCGTGTGTATCGGTGCTCTGCCCTGAACGATCGGCAACGTGTCCTGCTTGAAAGCCTCGCGGCCGTAGAAGAAGCCCATGCCTGTGCGCCCAGCAGCGAAATCGTATGCGCACCGGCGGCCACGGTCGCGATCACCCCTGGCCCGCGGCGCCGGTGGCCTCGCGCCAGGATCCCGGCCGAGAGCGGTGCCACCTCGGAGGGCTTGAGGACCACGGTGGTTCCGGCCAGCAGCGCCGGAACCACCGTGGTGACGACCTGCTGGAGCGGGAAGTTCCACGGGGTGATCGCGCCGACCACGCCGATCGGCTCCCGCACCACCGGCGAGTTGGCGATCTCCTCGCTCCACAGGAAGTCCGCAGCGGCGTCGGCGCCGGCTTCGATCGACATCAGTGGCAGACCGGCCTGGCCCATCCTGGCGAAACTGATCGGTGCGCCCATCTCGGCGCTGATGGTGACGGCGATCTCCTCGGTGCGGGTCTGGAGCCCAACGGCGATGCGGCGGACCAAGGCGATCCGCTCGGTCGGGTAGGTGGCCGACTACGTGAGGGAAGCCCGGGCGGCGGCCTGGACCGCGCGGTCGACATCCTCGGCACCGCCGTCGGGGACGGTGGCGAGGACGGCTCCGGTGGCCGGGTTGACCACCTGGATCACCGGGCAGTTGAAGGAAACGGCCGCAGGTGAGCACGGGCGACGAGCACGGCCGACAAGCACCGGCCGCCGTCTTGATGGTGTGGCTTCACCGGGCCGTGGTCTCGCGGGTGATGACGGGAAGGGTGATTCTGCTGGGGTGTCCCGGCCCGCGGTGGATTCTGTTCACGGCGGTGGACATCTGCGTGTCGTTCTCCGTGGCGATGACGCCTCCGGTGTTGGAGTTGCGGTCGTAGCGGGGGAAGTTGCTGCTGGAGACTTCGACCAGGATGCGGTGGCCCGGCAGGAACACGTTCGCCGTAGCGATCAGGTCCACGGTGATCTCATGGACGGTGCCCGGTTCCATCGGCTCGGGGGTGTCGAGCGAGTCGCGGTAGCGCATGCGCTGGATGCCGTCGCAGAGGTTGATCGCCCGGCCGTCGGGATGGACGTCGACCAGTTTCACGGTGAAGTCCGTGTCGGGTGCCGAGGAGGAGACGAAGAGGGTCGCCGACACCGGTCCGGTCACTTCCATCGGGGTGTCCAGGGTGGCGCTGGTGAAGCAGAGGACGTCGTCCCGGTTCTCGACGGGGCGCTGGTCCACGGGCCCGGCGGAGCCGGTGGGCCGCATGAGCGAGCCGCCCAGGGTCGGGGCCGGTCTGCGGGGGTCGTAGAGGTAGGTGTCGGTGTAGTCGTCCGCAGGGGCTTTCAGGGTCAGTGTGCCGGTCCCGGAAGAGGTGTTGGCGGGTCCCGGGCCGTCGAGATGGTAGGGGGTGTACCGGGTGTCGGGCAGGGGCCAGTCCTCCTCGTCGCGCCATCGGTCCGTGCCCATGACGAAGATCCGGACTGGTGCCAGGTTGTCGAGTGCTTCCTGTCTGCCCCGGAGCCAGCGGTCGAAGAATGCGAGATGCGCGCCGGTCATGTCCGCCGCGTCGGCTGATGCTGTGAAGCCGAAGCTCCGGTCGGGGAAGACCCCGGTGGTGGAGGAGTGGGTCCATGGCCCCATGATCAGCCGTTGTCCGGTGCGGGCCTCGGGTGAGCCTCCGTGGCGTTTCATCTCCGTGTACGCCCGGAGGGTCTCCCCGGCGAAGGGGTCGTACCAGCCGCCGATGTTCAGGGCGGGGACGGTGATTGATCCGGCCTTGTCCAGGGCGGACAGCTCCCGCCAGGTCGCATCCCGGCCGGGGTGTCCCATCGCCTGGCCGAAGATCCACGGTTGGCGCGCGGCCAGGGCGGGATGGGCGGTCAGCGGGGTGATGGACGCTTGGGCGGTGAGGTCGTCGAACGCCGATCCGATTGCGGCAGGTTCGGCCGGATCGCCCGTGCCGCCGGCCAGGTCCCGCAGGGCGTCGTTCGCGCTCATGATCGTGGCGAACATCAGGACGGTGTCGAGGGAGAGGGCGCCGCCCGGTGAGTAGTACGGGGCGCGGTACAGATCCGCAGAGGCGATCGACGGTGCGATGGCCTTGAGGCCGGGAATGCCGGTCGCGGCGGTCTGCCACTGCGTCATCCCCAGGTAGGAGACGCCCCAGGTGCCGACCGTGCCGTCGCACCACTCCTGCCGGGCGAGCCAGGCCACCGCGTCCGCGCCGTCGCCGCCCTCGTGGACATGGGGTGTGTAGCGGCCCTCCGAGCCGAAGGTGCCCCGGCACTCCTGGAGCACCACCGCGTATCCCGCCTCCACCAGCCGGAAGATGTTCGGCGAGGTGAAGCCGTAGTTGGCGAGTTGGTGTTTGCCGTAGGGGTTGCGGACCAGCAGCGCCGGTACGGGGGTATCGGTCTCCGGCAGCCAGATGTCGGTGGCGAGCTGTGTGCCGTCGCGCATGGGTACGGGTGTGCCGACGGTGACGCGATACGTCATGACGTAACCCTTCGAAGTCGTCTGGTGCGGCCAGCGGTGGGCATGCCGTGGAGTGTCAGGGGGCCGGGTGGACGATCTCGATCCGGTCCCGCTGGGTGACGAGGTTCCAGACGAGGTCGGCCAGCTCGTCCGGGTCGACCGTCGGCAGGTCGATGGCGAGTCTCATGTCGCCCGAGTGCAGTGCCCGGTGGGCTTCGCTGCGCTCGATCACCGCACGGACGGCCAGGCCGCCGACGTGGACTCCGCGGTCCGCGACTTCGCCGTGGAGCGCATGGAGGTAGTTGCGGAGTGCGGCGAGGACGGGTACGGGGCCGGACAGGCCGGCCGCGGGGGTTACCACGGAGGATCCGTAGCCGAACAGGAGGGCGCCGTCGCCGCGCTCCAGCATGCCCGGGAGCAGCGTGTGCGCGAGTTCTACGGGGCTGAGCAGGTAGAGGTCGAGCCATGCGCGCAGGACGGCCGCGTCCACATCGGCGGCGGGGATCAGGGTCGCGGGGACGAACGGCGCGTACACGGCCACGTCGATGTGCCCGAAGCGGGCTTCGATGGCGGCGACCAGCTCCGGGATGTTCTCCGTGCGCCGTAGATCCGCCGGGAACGCCGCCGCCTCGACGCCGTCGGCCGCGAGGAGGGCGGCCAGCCCGTCGAGCGGATCACGGCGGCGGGCCACAAGCGCGACCCGGTATCCCTCCCGGCCGAAGCGACGGGCGACCGAGGCTCCCATTCCACTCCCCGCACCGAACACGGCCACGGTTGTGCGCATGACTCCGCCCTCCACCCATCACAGATTGAGGCAGTACCTCAAGTTGTGATTCCACCGTACCGCTAACCTGAGAGGTGTCGTCAAGTTAATGGAGGTGTCATGCCGGACCGCCCCGCCCCCGCCCTGCGCGCGGACGCCCGCCGCAACCTGGAGAAACTCAAGGCCGCCGCCGCCGAGGTGTTCCGGGAGCAGGGTCTGAGCGCGCCGCTGGAGGAGGTCGCCCAGCGCGCGGGGGTCAGCATCGGGACGCTCTACAACCGTTTCGGTGGCCGGCAGGAACTGATCGACGCGGTGGTGCCCGAGCTCGCCGGGGCCAAGCTCGGCGAAGCCATGCGGCGCGCGGGAGCACAGCCCACTCCGTGGTCGCGCTTCGCCGTCTACATCGAGGAGATGTGCGCGCTCCAGGCCGCCGACACCGCACTCAACGACATCATCGCCCGCTCCTACCAGGACGCCGCCGAACTCACCGCGATCTGCGCGGAGTCGGTGGTCTACGGCACCCGGCTCCTCGCCGAGGCCCAGGCCGACGGCTCACTGCGCCCCGACCTCACCGCCGACGACGTATTCGTGGTGTTCTGGCTCAACTCCCGGCTGACCCGCACCACCGCCGCGACAGCACCCGACGCCTGGCGCCGTCATATCGCCTTCCTGCTGGACGGCCTGCGCACCCCCGCCGCCACCTCACTGCCGGCCGGCCCCGAGACCGTGACAGCCTCCCTGCCCACACTGCTCGGAGGCGGCCCGCCACGGCGGAGGTGACGACTCGCCGCCGGTCCGGGTCATGCATGGACGGCCCGCTGAACGCGCATGCGGGTGGGTGGGGCCATGAGCAGGGTCCCGATCAGGGGGCGGTCGGTGACCGGGCCCGCGTGCTCCAGGTGCCAGCTGCTGAGGACGGCGGCCACGGCGATCGTGGCCTCGGTGATGCCGAAGACGTCGCCGATGCATTTGCGGCGGCCGGCTCCGAAACCGAAGAATGCCTGGCGCTGTGCGGGTGTGACCTGCTCGGGGCTCCAGCGGTCGGGGACGAAGGCTTCCGGGTCCGGGAAGAGTTCCGGGTCGCGGTGCAGCGCATAGGGGCTGTAGAACACATCGGAGCCGGCGGGGATGTGGCCTTCGCTCCAGTGGACGTCGGCGGTGGTGGATCTGCTGACGATCCAGCCGGCCGGGTACAGGCGCACGGTCTCGGTGATGACCTGCTGGGTGTAGGGCAGGTCGTGGAGGTCGCTGTGGCCGGGCGGGCGTCCGCCGAGTGTCCCGGTGATCTCCGCCAGGAGTTCCTGGCGGATGTGGGGGTGGCTGTCGAGCAGGCGCAGCAGCCAGACGAGGGTGGCGGCGGTGGTCTCCACCCCGCCCATGAGGATGGTGACGACCTGGTCGTAGATTGCCTGCTGGGGGTCGTCCTCCTCCTCGCAGGCGGTGATCACCATGGAGAGCAGATCCCCGTAGTCGCTCGTCGTCGCGCGGTAGTGGGAGACGACCTGGTCGAGGACGTGGCGGGTGAGCCGCATCTGCCGGTCGAACCGCCGGTTGACCGGCAGCGGGATCCGGGGGAAGAGGCTGCCCGGGATCACCATGCGCCAGTACAGGCCGCGCAGGATCTCGGGGAGGGCGCGGGCGATCTGTGCTGCCGCGGGTCTGGCCTCCACGGCCGAGATCAGGGTCCGTGAGGTGACCTTGGCGGTGATCCGGTGCATCTCCTCGTTGAGGCTGATGACCTGTCCGGGTTGCCAGGAGCCGGTGACCTCCGCGACGCACTCCTGCATGATCCCGGTGTACCGCGAGAGCTGGGTGGAGTGGAACGCGGGCTGCATCAGGGGACGCTGGCGGGCGTGGTCGGCGGCCGGGCAGGTGGCGAGGCCGTTGCCGAGGAAGAGGCGCGACTTCTCGATGAGCGGTCCGCCCTTGTCGAAGAGCCTCTGGTCGGCGAGGTGGAGCCGGCGCACCAGGTGCGGCCGTGTCACCACATATGCGGGCCGGTTCCCCAGCCGGATACGGACGACGGGGCCATGGTCGCGCAGGTGGTGGAAGAAGGCCAGCGGATCGGGTGCGAGCCGGGGCACGTGCCCCAGGAGCGGCCATGCCCCGGGGACGATGGGGGACGGGGATACGGACGTTTCCATGCGGTCCTCGCGGAGTGGTCGGACGGTACGCGGGCGTGACCACTGAGGCCGGCCCGCGGTACGGGCTCAGGCGGCACCGGGTCCGGTGGTTCGCGCGCGTGGGGTGATCGTCAGATGGTGGGGGCGGACGGTGGTGCTGGCGACGGGCTTCACCGGACGGATGCGGTGGGGGTGCAGGTCCCAGCGGGCGGCGATCTCGGCGACGGTGAGGAGCATCGCCGTCCAGGAGAAGTTCTCGCCGAGGCACTGCCGGCTGCCGAGGCCGAAGGGGAGATAGGACGAGCGGGAAACGGTGGGGGCGTCCGGGAGCCAGCGGTCGGGGTCGAAGCGCTGGGGGTCCGGGAAGACTGCCGGGTCGTGGTGGACGATGTACTGGCTGTAGGCGACATTGGCGTGCGCGGGAATCAGGTAACCGCCGAGGTCGACCGGTGCGGTGGTCCAGCGGGTGAAGAGATAGCCCGGCCCGTGGTGGCGCATCACCTCCGTCAGCACACAGCGGGTGTACTCCAGGGACGCCAGATCGGCGGGGCCGGGCGGCCGGCCGCCGCACACCGTGTCCACCTCGCTCCGCACCCGCCGCTGGATGTCCGGGTTCCGGCTGATCTCGTGCAGCGCCCACGCGAGGGCGGTTCCCGGCGCCTCGCCGGTGGTGCCCAGCATGGTGACGGCCTCGTCCGCGATCTGGGCGTCGGTCATCCCCGCACCCGTGTCGGGGTCCCGGGCCGCCAGCATGGCCCGGAAGACCCCGCCCGCCGCCTCCGGGCTCTGCCGTCCTTCGCGGATGAGAGAGTCGATGATCCCCCGCAGCCGGGCCAGGGCCCGGTCGAATTCACGGTTGGCGGTGACCATGACCCGGTTCGCCCAGGACGGTGCGACCGTCTTGCGCATGACCCCTTTCATCAGGGTCCGCAGCAGCCGGTAGAACTCCTCTTCCCTCGGCGCCGGGAGCGTGGGACCGAACAGGGTGGTTAGGAACGCGGCCACCATGACCCGGTCCATCTCGGCGGCGGCCTCGAACGGAATACCCTCCCGCCAGCCGGAGACCCGCCCCCGGACGGCATCCCGCATCACGTCGGTATGGGCCGCGATGTACGACCGGTTGAACAACGGCTGGAGAATGCGCCGTTGACGCCGGTGCCCGTCACCGTTGATGGTGCCGACTCCGCTCCCGAAGATCAGCGCGAGATTGTCGCCCATGCGGCCTCCGGTCTCGAAGTGCCGGGATTCGGAGGTGAGCACTCGGCGCGTCAGTTCGGGATCGGTGACCATATACATGGGCAACGTGCCGATGTTGATACGGACGACGCCTCCGTATGAACGGAGGGAGTCCAGGAATTCCAGGGTGTGACGCCACAGGTGATAGGCGTGCCCCAGGGCCGGGAGATTTCCCGGTGCCACGGGAATCAGACGCGTTGATTCCTGTGCGGTGGGCGACGTCATGATGCGGTCTCCTGCTCGCGGGGGGTGTACTCGGTCGCATAGCGGCCGGATCGTTCGGCCCAGTCGTAGTCGCCCCGCATGACGGATCGCAGAGCGTCGGCGTAGCGGTCGACCGATGCACGCTGCGCCCCGGCAAGGCGGTAGCTGTCGCACAGGCCGGGCAGTCCGGCTTCCAGAACCAGGAACCGCTCCGTGCGGGAGCGGATCATCCGGCGCATCTCCTCGACTGCCTCGGCACGCGTGCACCGTCGCCGCTGTTCCAGGATGAGCAGCAGATTGTGGATCTCCCCGCGGGCCTCCTCCTTCTCCACGGAGCAGAGGTCGTTGTGGATGGTGTCCACCTCGGCCGCGATGTGCCGCATGGCGGTCAGCCGACCGTCCGCGTACACATGCTCGGGCACCTCGAAGCGGCCGAGCCGTTCGGCCAGATCCACCGTCGGATAGACGCCGATGGTCTCCCGGCGCAGCAGCAGATGCTCCTCGACCGTGGGCATGAGGCCGCGCTGCCGGTGACGCGCCTCGATGACATATCCGGAGAGATAGGTGCGCCAGTGTTCTGTGGCGCGATGGCGCCACTGCGGGGACATGCCGTCGCAGCTCCGCCGCCACAGATCGGAGAACGCCCGAACCACGGGGGCGTCGGAGGGTGCCGCCGGGCGTCCAAGGACCCGGGCGACGCTCTCCACGAGTGCCCGCGCCCGGGTAGGGTCCTCACCCTCCGGACCATCGAACATGTCGTCGAACAGGAAGAACCAGCTCATCAGGTCGACACCGAGATCGAGGTCGTTGCCGACCGCGTCGGGATAGAACCGTGCCGCCAGCTCCGCGTAGCGGGCACCCGTATGCCTTCTGGCGGCCTCCTCGCTGTGCAGGAGGCCGTGCGACCGGGGCCAGTGAAGGTGCCGTTCCCGCGCGCGGTCGACATCACGACTGATCCGGCGCGGGAATGGAATATGAAGATCGATACCTCTGGGCACGGCCTCTTCCTCGCAGAATGATCAGGGTCGATGCGCTCCGGGCGGACTCCCCCGGACTCTCCCTCACGGAAGAGCCGTTTCGGACCCGCTTCCCGACGTCCGTACCAGAGGCCGGCTCTGTGCGATTCGGCCCGAAAGCCGGGGAGAGGGTTTCTCTCTGGAGGCTCGACCGCCAGGACCACTCCATGTTCCGGCGTATCCGTGCCATGGGGTCATGAGGTCCGGAATCAACAGGGCATGGGAATCGAATGCATGTGTGTTATGCGTACAAATGAGTGGGGAATTCTTCGTGCAATGCACCGCTTACTGGTTGCGGAACGGGACTTGTCCAGGATGCGCCGGACAGCGCCTGCGGTACATGCTTGCCCGTCCCACTAAGTTGCGCGAGAGTCCCTTCATGGGCGCACCGCCGTATCTGGGATCGACCAATCCCGACCCACTCACCCACACCCTCAATGTCACCAGTGCGCGCTGCGTACTCGCTCGTGGTCTCACCGCCGGCGGAGACTGGGCCCTGCGGTTTCCGGCCCCCGGCAGACTCAAGGTGCACGCCGTGCTGCGCGGCGTCACCTGGCTGACGGTCGATGGCGACGAGCGACCCGTGTTGCTGAAGTCGGGGGATGTGGTGGCCTTCGGCGGAGGTCTGCCCTACGTCCTGGCCGCCGATCCGTCCGTGCCCCCGCAGGACGCACTGGCACTGCTCGGAACCTCCCCCCACCTCTTCGCCCACGCCGGAGACGAGGGCATCACCGACATGGTGTCGATCGGAGCCCACTTCGAACTGAATACCGCAGGAGAGGACTTGTTGCTCCAGGTGCTGCCCCCGGTGATTCACCTGCCCCGGGACGGCGAGGAGGCACCGACGCTGTGCTGGCTCCTCGAACAGGTGCTGCGCGAGATGAGCTCCGACCGCCCGGGCAGCGGCCACGTGACCGAATACCTCTCCCACATGGTCTTCGCCCACGTCCTGCGCGCCTACCTCGCCCGGAACGAGTCCTGTCCCCCCGGCTGGCTCCGGGCCCTCGCCGACGAACGCATCGCCCCGGCCCTGCACCTGATGCACACCGATCCCGCCCGGCCCTGGCAGCTCTCCGAACTCGCCCGGGCAGCCGCCATGTCACGCAGCGCCTTCGCCAGAGCCTTCACCTCCGTGGCGGGTGTACCACCGCTCACCTACCTCCACCAATGGCGCATGCGCCTGGCCGAACACACCCTGCTCCATGAAGACACACCGGTCTCGGAGCTGGCACTCTCCCTCGGCTACGCCTCCGAGAGCGCCTTCAGCCACGCCTTCAAACGGGAGAACGGAGTCGCCCCCAAGCGCTACCGGGACACCGCCCGTGTGCCACGGGACCGCGACGAAGTCGAACGAGCGGTGGCCGCCGCCTTCAGAAAGGTGTGCCAACCCGGCGGGGAACACTCCGCCGGCCGATGAAACCCCCATCGGCCGCCGCAGGGCCGTACGGCCCTGCAGAGATGAGCGCTCCTCCCGGCACTTCGGGCAAGAGGCGTCCGGGCCCTTCCCGGCCGAAGGGGGCGGTGGCGACCCGCTGGAGGTGCGCGGGATCGCGGGGCTGCCATCGAGCGGGACCAGGACAACGAGACCTCAAGACCGGGTAATCGTCTCCACGCCTGCTGCTCGGTGTCCTGCCGAGACCGTGAGGGATGCCCGCGCCGGTTGTGTTCTCGCCGAAGTGGGACTACCGCCGCCGGATCGTGATGGTCTGCGGCAGCGTGTAATCCAGCAGCCCCTCCTGGCCGCCTTCGGTTCCCAGGCCGGACTGCTTGTGCCCGCCGAAGGTGACATGCGGGGAAAGGTGCTGGACCTCATTGATCCACACCGTGCCGGCCCGTAGCCGCCGCCCGACCGTCGCTGCTGCCTCGGCGTCCGCCGACCAGACCGAAGCGCCCAAGCCGTACTCGCCGGTGTTGGCCCGCGCGACAGCGTCCTCGACGTCGTCGAACCTCAGCAACGGCAGCACCGGTCCGAACTGCTCCTCCCGCACGATGCGCGCGTCGTCCGGCGGGTTGTCGACGAGCGTCAGTGGTACGAGATAGCCGGGCCCGTCCGCAGGGACTCCGCCGAGGAGGAAATCGTGGCCTGCCTGCCGGGAGTCGCGCAGCAGGTCCACCACACGGTCGTACTGACGGCGGTTCTGGACCGGGCCGAGCCGGACGCCCGGCTCGGTGCCGTCGCCGACGGTGACGGAGGCGGCATAAGAGGCCAAGGCCCGCTTCAGCGGCCCGTGGACGTCCCGGTGGATGTAGAGACGCTTGATGGCCACGCACACCTGGCCCGAGTTGGCGAACGCGCCCCAGAACAGCTTCGCGGCGACATCGTCCACATCGACGTCCGGGAGCAGGATCGCCGGATCGTTGCCGCCCAGCTCCAGCGTCACCCGCTTCAGACGCGGCGCCGCGCCGGCCATGACCCGGCGGCCGGTCGGCGTCGAGCCGGTGTAGCTGATCATGTCGATGCCGGGGTGGGAGGTGATGCGCGGTCCGAGGCCGTCCTCGCCCGAGACGACGTTCAGTACGCCGGGCGGCAGCACACCGCGCAGGAGCTCGCCCACCTTGAGGGAGGTCAGCGGGGTGAACGGGGACGGCTTCCAGACCACGGTGCACCCGGCCAGCAGCGCTGGGCCGATCTTGAACGCCGCGTTCCCGATCGGGTAGTTCCACGGCACGATTGCGCCGACGACACCCACCGGCACGTGCCGGGTGGTCGAGAGCCGGTCGGGGCTGTCCTCGTTCACGGTCTCCGGCAGCGTCAGGGCGGCGGTGTCACGCAGCCACCAGCAGAAGCCCCTGATCTCGCCCGCGGCGTCGGCCAGGGGCTTGCCCTGCTCGGCCGTCAACAGCCGGGCCAGGGGCTCGACACGGGTTTCGACGGCGTCGGCGACCGCCAGCAGGGCCTCGCGGCGCATGTCGAACGAGGTCGCCGACCAGGCCGGGAGGGCGTTGCGGGCGGCCGAGACGGCCTGGTCGAGCTGCTCGTCGGAGCAGGACGGGGCGTGGGCGACGACGGATTCGTCGATCGGGTTGACGACCGGGTAGATCGGCGGCGCGGCCACGGCCGCGCCGCCGATGGTGAGGGTGAAGCCGGTGGATTCCAGTTCGGGGATCGCGTTCATGACGTGCACTGTCGCCCCTTCCGGGCAGGGGAGGAAGGCCGGTCCTTCCCAGGTGTACGGCACCCAGGAAGACGGCCCCCGACCGGGCCGGGGCGACGTACTCTGCCCGGATGAGCGGTAACCATCTGGGAGAGTTCCTGCGCGCCCGCCGTTCCCTGCTCCAGCCCGACGATGTCGGGCTGGCCGCCACCCGTGCGCGGCGGGTCGCCGGACTGCGCCGCGAGGAGGTGGCCGTCCTGGCCGGCGTCAGCGCCGACTACTACGAACGGCTGGAGCAGGGCCGGGAGAGACACCCGTCGGGCCAGGTGATCGACGCCATCGCCCGCGCGCTACGGCTGGAGGACGACGCCCACCGGCACGCCTACCGCCTGGCCGGCCTGACCCCGAACACCGAACCGCGCCCCGGTCCCCCTGATCAGGACCGTGTCGGCCCCGGCCTGACGCGGCTGATGGACGCCTTCCCCACCGCCGTCGCCTGCATCGTCAACCGGCGGCTGGACGTCCTCGCCTCCAACGCCCTCGCCGACGCGCTGCTGGCACCGCTGGCCGACCGCCACAGCATGGTCCGTACCCTGTTCCGCGACCCGTCCGCCCGGGAGCTGTTTGCCGACTGGCATGCGGTCGCCCGTGACACGGTCGAGGCGCTGCGGCTGGCCGCCGGGCACGACCAGCACGATCCCGAGATCACCACCCTGGTTGTCGAACTCCTCGCCGAAAGCCAGGAATTCGCGGCTCTCTGGCGCGACCACCGGGTCAGTGGACTGGGAAGCAAGACCAAGGTGTTCAACCACCCGGACGTGGGGCGGATCACCCTCGCCTACCAGGCATTCGAGGTCCAGGCAACACCAGGACAGTATCTGCTGGCCGGAACCGCAGAACCAGGGAGCGCGGACGCCGACTCACTCGCCCTGCTCGGATCCCGCCACACCGGAGGTCGGCCACGGCAGCGCCCGACCACACGGCCCACCACGACCAAGACGGTGCCAGGCGCAAAGGCAGCGCCCGTCGATCTCGACAGCCGACTTGCCTGACGAATCGCCCAGCACGCCGACGACCGCAAAGACGAGCGCGCCGCACTACTTCCTCTCCCGACCCGCGCCGTTCACTGCGCGAGCGGGCCAAGGCCCCGGGCATCGCAGGAGTGCGCTGCGGCTCGCTCACCGGCGCGCTGTTGTCCGGTGCGGGCGAGTGGCGACCTCGGCCGGACAACAGCGCGCCCTCACCACAAGAACGGCTGGATCAGCGACAGGCCACCATTACGTGCAGACGTCTCGGCCCGGCCGCGACGCGCTCATTGCCGCCGGAAGAGACCAGTCAGGACTGTGACCTGCTGCGGTTCCTGGGGTCAGGTTGCTGACCTGCGTAAATGACCTTTCGACTGTTTCACGCCCATGCCTGTTGATGCAGCCGGAAGTCCCAGAAAAGTCCCAGAGAAATCCCACCGCCCACAGTCACTCATGCAGTGTTCTCCCGGGACGACCTCGCCGACGTGTTCCTACTCGGCGATGCACTCGCGGGGGCGCCCAGCTGATCATCGGCGGCCGAGTCGTCGTGAGACACCGGGCGGCCAGGTGTCGGGAACCATCGAGGGCAACCCCCTGAAAGCCATACCCGGTGTCTCGTGATCTCTGGACCTTGGGACTGGCCCGTCCAACCCACCAGCAACGTAGGACCCCCTGATCGGGCGCCCCGCGCGGGCACGGACTGCGGCCCGGACCGCGGTGGCGCGGCCGGCTCTCGGGTCGGCTGCGCCTCCGGGGTTGCCCGGTGGAGAACCTCCCGGGTGACGGTCGCGCGGGGCAGGGTGCGGGGTGCGGGGTGGGCTATGGGCAGGTGGCCAGGAGGATGGAGATGACGGTGCAGGTGGCGCTGTCGGTGTCGTTGGCCGGGTTGGGGTCCGCCGGGGTGGAGGCGGTGCGTGTCCCGGTGATGGTGACGTGGCCCAGGGAGAGCAGGTGCAGGGGCAGGCGGAAGGATTTGGCCGCGCTGGTTCCGTTGGCGATGGCTCCGTAGGTGCAGGTCACGGTGCCGGTGGCGGTGGTGCATCCGGTCGGCAGGCCGGTGGCGGAGGCGCCGGGTGGCAGGGTGGCGGTGACGGTGGCGGAGGTGACCGCGCCGGGGCCGGTGTTGTGCGCGGTCAGGGTGTAGGTGAGGTAGGGGGTCAGGATGCCCAGGTGGGGCTGTGCGGTCACGTCGACGGCGAGGTCGGCGGCGGGCGGCGGCGCGGAGGTGACGGTGATGGGTGTCTCGTACACGGTGGGGTCGCTGGCGGTGTCGCCGTAGAGCTGGTGGCCCAGGACGAAGGTACCGGCCGGGGTTGCGGGGTTGACCCGGAGGGTGAGCGTTCCGTCGAACGCGGCGCCCTCCGTCAGGTCGCCCAGCGGTACGCGCTGGGCGATGCCGAAGGCACTGGTGCAGGGGGCGGTGTTGCCCGTGCACGATTCGATGGTCGTGAAATCAGGGAGCGGGCCGAGGGTGGAGGAGCCGGCGTAGAAGTTCTCACCGGCGCTGGCGATGTCGAAGTCCGCGAGGCCGTTGAAGGTGATGGTGAAGGTGTCGCCGGCGGCGACGGTGGTGGAGGAGACGCTGATGTTGGAGACGGCGTGGGCGGCCTGGGGAACGGCCAGTACCGCTCCGGCCGCCAGGGCCAGGGTCGCCAGCCCGGACAGCACCCGTCGGCGCATCCGGCGCAGCGGACCCCGTCCCGCAGGTGGCACGGGTATCGGGGTGGTGTTCGAGGACATGAAGGTCCCCCTTCACTCGGTTGCGCGCCTGCCGCGGGCGGGACCCGGCGGACCCCGACAGCCGGCGGCGGTGCGGTCACGCTCGTACAGGCGCGGCTTGCCCGGCGGGGTCACCGACCACCCGGAACACGGCTGCGCATCGCTCACGGTCACGGACGGAGCCCGGCCCGCGGCGATCTCGCCAGACTGACAGCAGACCGGCGGCTCTCCAACAGGGAATTCACAATTGATCGGATTAGGTTGCTTACCGACCGCGTGACGCCCATGTCTGGCAGGCCACCTGGCCCGTGGGGCCGGTGTTTCGAATCCTGGCGGGTCAGGAGCCGATTCACGATCCGGAAACAGGTACCTGTCTGACCGGCCGTTGCCCGCCATGCATGGATACGGGGTCGAACTAGCGCACGCGTGCATGGTTGGGCGAGGCGCGGTTGGGGCGGTACTCGATGTCGCCAGCCACGCGCACACCGAGCGGAACGGCCTCGGTATAGGGCATCAGACCACCGAACCGGGTATGACACGCCGTTCAGCAATCCAGGTCTCCACATCGCGGGCGCTGTACAGGACGACACGCCCACGCGCGGGAGCGTACGGGGGCCTTGGTGGGGCTACGCGGTCCGCCAACGATGGAGAGTCGACGGGGCGACGCGGAGAAGGCGGGTGAGTTCCCCGGTCGAGTACCAGGCACCGCACAGCTGCACGTCCGGCTCGCTGTCGGGGGATTTGCCGAATGGAGTCGACCGGGAGGTCGTGAAGTCCTGAGGAGAGGGCTGAACGGGGGCACTGGATCGGCCGGGTGCTGGTCCGGGAATGGTCCGGAACTTGTCCCAGGCTGGCTTCGCCGGGGACGCCCTTGAGGGCGAACCGCACGGCGAGGTCGAGGCCAGTGCGGACGGAGGTGCCCGGGAGCCAGGAGACGAGGCCACCTGTCGAGATGGTCGCCGATGTTGAAGAACTTCACAGCGCCTGTAGCCATCGGCGTAACCCTTCCCTGCATCCACATGGCCATCGCGGCCGTAACGCCCCAGTTGGAGCGCGGCACGCCACCGATGATCCAGCCACCCTCCACCCCGGGGGCCCGAATCGTCCGATCCGAGCGGAAACGCCACTGCCAGAGGCCAAGTTGGCCGGAAAACCCCTCTTTCGTCGCGGACCCGCCCAAGGATCTCTCATCCGTGAGGGTAGGTGCTGATCGGCACGAGGCCCACGGCCCTCCGTTCGCGCCAAACCGTTGACGGGAAGTCCCGGCATCTACGTTGTGCCGTATTGATCCGGCAGTGGCTGCACTTTGCCGTCAGTACATGCGGTCTCTCTGCTGCCGGATCGATACAGCAACCCTAAGGCTTTCACCCGCTCACACCTGGATCGGAGCAGCGGGGCACAGGCACCCGTGGCCTGCCGGCCGACTTCCATCGTTCCCGTCGACTATGTCTCCGCAGTGACCAGGTCAGAGGAGTGGTTCCGCGGCGGCCTCGGGCAGCCCGTACAACGTGTACAAGCTGGACCGGGCCACCAACACCACCGCGGCATGGCGACGACGACCATCTCCCGCGACTACCGCGCGCTGCGCACCGGGTTCGCCGGCGCGTACATCGCCAACAAGGGCTACGACCTCGCCCGAGCCCAGGCAGCGGTGCACACCGGCGATGCCGACCTGGCCGCCTTCCACGCGCCGTTCATCGCCAACCCGGACCTGGTCCGCCGCCACCGGGAGAACCTGCCGCTGGCCGCGGCCGACCCCGCCACGTTCTACAGCGCCGGGGAAGCTGGCTACACGGACTAACCGTTCCACCAGGGCGATGCAGCCCAGACCCGCGCCCTCGCGACCGGGGCCGACGTCCAGCAGGTGGCCGGGTCCGCACGCTGATCAGCCACCTGGATGCTTCCTGACACTCAGTCCGGTCCCGCCTCATCGTCTTTGTCCGCAGCCTCCGCCGGGTCCCGAAGGGGCCGGAGGCGTGGTGACCTCTACGTCCTGGGTGTGAGGAGGTCGGCGAGGTGGTCGGGGCGTTCTTCCACGATGAGGTGGCCTGTGTCATCGACTGTGTGGAGGACTGCGTCGAATCGTGTGCGGACTGCGCGTGCCAGTCGGGTGGGTGGGAGGAAGGCGTCGCGTGCCCCGGAGATGAACACGCACGGTTCCGGCGACGACGGGGGGACGGTGGACGGCGCGCCACTTGACCGGGTGTGGCGTGCGACGAGGGTCATCCATTCCACAAGGGCTTCGCGGGGTTGCCCGGCTCCGGGTGCCATCATGGCGCGCAGGAGGCGTCTGCTGCGGTCGGGGGTGGGGCGTAGATACCAGGCGGCCGATGTTGCCAGCAGTCGGGGAGTGACCCGGAGTCGTGTCATTCCGGCGGGGGAGACTAGTACGCGTGCGCCGATGAGGGGTGAGCGGCCGGAGAGGGCGATTGCGGCTCCGAAGGAGTGTCCCATGACGGTGACCGGTGTCTCGTGCAGTTCGTGGATCGCCTCGTCCAGCCAGGTTCCGTACCAGGACATGGCACCTCGCGATATGTCGCGCCCGTCCGTGCTGAGTCCGGGCTGGCCGGGGACGTCGAGCAGGGTGACCGAGTGGCCTGCCGACACCAGGGCGGTGGCCAGGGGAAGCGAGGCCGCCGCGTTGAAGTTGGTTCCGGGGACGAACACGACCGGCTTGCCCGATCCCGCTGTCACCGCGTGCGTGGAGGCGCCGTGCGCCGTCACGGTGGCGCGCTGGTGCGGTACGGGCCAGGCGTCGAGTTGTCCGGCGCACCACCGTCTGATCCGGTCGCGGCCGACGGCGCTGCGGTAGAGGCTGTTCATCGGCCGAGTATCCCCGTACCCGGCGGCGGTGTGACCGGGTGCGCGCGTAGGGGGTTCGTCAAGATCGCACCGGTGGATGACCGGTGCGGGGCGGCGTCACCGCTGCACTGGCGGCGTGAGCGCTGCCGCCAGGAGTTCTCGTGTGCAGGGATGCCGGGGGGGAGCCGAGGCCCTGTTTCGCTTCCCGTACTCGCCCTCGGTGCCCTGGCGGAGCTCCTGCCGCTCGGCGGGGGCGCCAGTCTGTTGCCTCGGCCGGGACATGGCTACGATCACACCAGGTGAGCCGGGAAGCCTGGTCGGCGTGATAGTCCGCCGTTTCCTCCTGGAGTCCCCATGGCCAGGGTGTGCCCCGCTGAACATCCTCAGCGTCTCCTGTCGGTGTCCACCGGTTGTCCGGGGCATCCGCCTGTTCTGGAGTCTCGGGCGCTATGTTCCGGCGCGCCCGAGCGGGGCGTGAGTTGAACCCGAGCGTGAGAAGCCGACTCCCGTATGTGCTGGCGGGCACTGGTATGGCGCTGTGTATCGCCGGGGCGGCCATGTATGTACTCCCGGGCCCCGGTCTGCTGGTGTTCTGTCTCGGAGCGGTGCTTCTCGGGAGCTCTTTGGTAGCCATGCCCCTCGGTCGCGGTCGATGAGGGGCGCGGGGCGGACTGGTCGGCTACTGGACCGTGGCCGGTGCCTTGGGCTGGTGTGTCTGCTCTGGTGCTGCCTCGGGCTGTCCTACGTGACCACGACCCTCCTGGACGTCTCGGGGGTACCGGTCGCGGTACCTGCCTTGTTCGTGTTGGCGGGTACTGGATTGCGCCGGCACCGCCTTCGTCTCGGCGCGCTGGTCACCGCTGCGGCTGTGGGGGTGATCGTGCCCTCTGCTACGACCGATCTCCTTCGGTCTCTTGTCGACGCGACGGCTGCGGACGCTCTTGCCTGCGCCTTGGCCGCCGTGCCCGCTGATGCGGTCCTCGCTGCCCTCTCCCGGATGAATGCACCGTATGCGCAACGGAGTTGAAGTGGGTCAAGAGGACACGCCATGGGCGGCTGAGGAACAGGGAGCCGCGGATTGTTCGGAGGAGGGCCGTCCCATGCCGTTCGGCAGGACCGGTCCACTCACGCAAGCAACGGAGGGGGAGCAGAGGTGGCGGGGAAGCGTCAGCAGCGGCACCGCGCGGAGCGTAGGGAGCAGCGCGTGCGGGTGGAACGGCTCGCGGCGACGCTGTCCGCGCCGTCCGCACCGGTCGTCCGGGGGGCGACCTGGCGTGGTCGGACGGCGGCGATCGCTGCGGCCATGCTGTTCGTGGTCACCGTCGAACGGCCGGCGGGGGCGAGTGTGCTGCATCCGCGGCCCGGTGATCTCTTCCTCGCGGTGTGGATGTCCCTTTTCGTCGCCTGGCTGTTGTGCCGGCTCGCACTGTGGCGGGTGATCGCTGACCGCGAGGGTGTGTACCTCCGCAGGCTCTGGTCGGTGAAGCTCCTTCCCTGGCAGCTGATCAGCCGGGTCGAGCTGCGACGGGACGGGCAGCTCGATTTCATCGGGGGTGGGCCGGACTTGGCTGGAGGGTTCTTCGCTCCGCCGTGGCTGACCCGCATCACCCGCAGGACCGGAACCGGAAACGCGGCGGCCGACACCCTGACTGCCATGGCCCGCCACAGCCACCTCCGCCCCACCGCCCAGGTGGACCGACGTGGGCGGGGACAGGGATACGTCCGCTGGGTGATTCCTCTGGCGGTGGTCCTGTACGCGGCGACGGAACTGCTCCGCTGACTCTGCTCCCCGAGCACGGCACCACTACCGATCGATTCCAGGAGAACGTGTGTGAACACCACCCTGGACTGGACGATTCTCACCGTTTTCACGCTGCTCCTGCTGCCTTGGGGAACGGCGCCGGTCGCGGGCTGGAATCCGCCGCGGCAGCGTCTGCGGCGAGGTCCGTCCGGCTGCTCGGCGCGGCGGTGCCGACCCCTTGTACGTGAGCGTGCCGGCGTTCAGCCTGTCGCGGCCGGCACCCACGGGGCGGGCTCGCTACCGACGGCGCGTGTGGTGGACCGGACTGGCTCTGCTGGCGGCCTACTTCGTCTACTCACCGTCTACGTGAGAGAAAGGTCCGAGTCTGTTCCCGGTAGCCCTCGCTGACCGGTCAGGGCAGTCGGTGACAGGGAAACACCCTCGCGCGACGACCGTGTGAGACCGAGTTCGCGGCATGGCTCGGATGCGCTTCCGGCTATGCCTCTTCGCGCTCGCCTCCCAGCCGGGTGAACACATATGAAGCAACCAGCGGAACCATGCGCAAACAGACAGCAGGGCACAGGACGTGACATCGCACACGGTCCTCTACACACTCCCCAGGCTCCTGACGGCGATTCTGCTCATTATGGCAAAGGTCCGCGAGCGGATATCAAGGAAGCATCTCCCGGATGATCCCACCCACTGGCCCGTCGAGATTCGATGGGCCTGGGCGAGTGTGGTCGCGGTTGGATGTTCGACAGGGGCGGCGATCGGAGAAATGGGCAGCCCTGAAATCGATGCGCCTGTGGACCGTCGTCTGCATACCCTGGGCTCTGCTCCCGTACATCTCACTCGCACGACTCATGGGGAGATCGCCTGAAGCAGCCGCGACCTTGACGCTGTTGGTCCTCACCGCTCTCGCGTCCTTCCACCTCGTGAGCGGCGTCGCGTGAATATGGCCCTCGTCGTCCTTACCGACTCTGCCCGTCCCGCCCGTCTCCCTGCGTTCTCGCGCCGGAGGAGTGCAGGCGGTGTGGCAAAGCCATGCAGCACGGTATGTCGGGAACACACGCAGGGCTTTCCGTCAGCAGTGCTTCTCCTGGGCCGATCGGCAACATGGGCACAGGGCGACTGAATTGCAACGGGAGATTCCGCCGAATGCCCGGCTTCGGCGACGTGGGAGACGCCGGGCCGTGTCAGACGGCGGCCAGTTCGGCGGCACCGAAGGAGACGTTGAAGCGATCGCACCAAATACTTACGCTGCTGTACGTGCCCAGGTCGGCCCCGGCGGGCAGCACGTAGTTCTGGCTTCCCCTGTTGCCCTTGAGTTTGCCCAGGCTGAGGTGGGCGCCGTCGTCGAAGACGTGCCAACCGGCCCTGCCCGGCTTGACCGGAGCGTCGGTGATCCACACCTTCAGGTCCGGGCCGTTGCTGGTGTCGAGGTTCTCCAGGCGGAGCACGCGGGAGCCGTCCGAGAGCCGGACGATCTTCACTCGGCCGGTGGTCCTGTGTTCGTGGGTGATGAATTCGCCCGACGCCAGGGTGGACGGGCCTGCGGGAGCTTCGGGCCCGCCGGAGGTCACCGGCCTCGCCGGTGCCGCCGTGTTGGTGGAGGGCGCGGTGCCGGGCAGTGCTTCATTCACGCTCTCGTCGGTCCAGAGCTTCCACGGCTGGAACAGATACAGCCCACGGCGGCGACTGTCAGACAGATCGCCAGCACTCCGAGGACCGGCTTCTTTCGCATGACATCCGCTACCCGGCCCATCCTTGCCTCCCTTGAGTTCCGCCGCTGAGAGCCGTTCCTGCCGTACGAGGCCCGCCGTCACTGCAGACGCGACACGGCACCCGTCCGCCATGCCCCCCACATCGGGGGTGGCAGCCAGAGGCCGCCGCGCCGCTCTCCGTGACTGTCAGGAGGCTATCGCGCGGCAGCGAGCGATGGCTTGGGCCACTGGGGAAGTCCTGCGGTCGGCGGCGCGGGCCGGGCGGCGAGCCCCCGGCCCGTGAGAGACCGGCTGGAGGTTCGTGCGGTCATCTGCGTCCTTGCTGAACGGCGACAGGGAAGACGGCTCCCGATGTACCGCCGGAGTTCACGGTCAGCAACCCGTCGCTCTCCGTAGTAGAGATGGGGGTGGCAGGCGCCTCCGGATGGTTGGGGTTGACCGGCTTGACCGTACCTTTTCGGCACCTTTTCGGTGTGTCGCTCGACCACAAGATGGTGCGGCTGTGTGTGCCGCCGGTCCCGGCGTGCCGCAGCGGCCTACGTTCAGACGCGTGGTGCGGCGATGAGCGCGACAAGCAAGCCGGTGAGCACGGCCCATGCCGCCGAGGCGGCACCCAGAAAATGCCAGCCGACGGCACCGGCCACAAGGCTGGCCGCGGCTCCGGCGAAGAGAGCTCGGCGGCTCTGAAGGAACGCCCACTGCTCCCGGGCAGTGCCGGGGCGGCGCAGTTCGGTGACGGCCGTGCGGATGGCGAGGGCGCCGAGCACGACGGCCGGGCCCAGCAGCCATGCCTCTCCGTTCACCGGCCCTCCTGCGGGGGCGGGTTGCCGTCCGGACTCGTGGTGGGGGTCTTCTGGTAGATGTCGGGGATGCCGTCGGCGTCGGCGTCGACGGTCTCTTCCTCGTACAGGCGCCGGTAGATGGTGTTGCGGCGGCGCAGGAGGAGTGCGGCCAGTATGCCGGCGAGGAGGGAGGCGACGAGGACGGCCGCTTTGACGTGCTCACCGGTCTCGGTGCCGGGGAAGGCGAGTTCGCTGATGAGGAGGGAGACGGTGAATCCGATTCCGGCGAGGGAGGCGAGGCCGAGGACGTCGGCCCAGGCGAGGTCGGGGTTGAGCTGGGCGCGGGTGAAGCGGGCGGCCAGGTAGGTGCCCAGGAATATGCCGAGCGTCTTGCCGACGATCAGTCCGATGACGACGCCGAGCGGCTCGGGGGTGGTGAAAACCTTCCCCAGGGCGCTGCCGGAGACGCTGACCCCGGCGGCGAAGAGGGCGAACAGAGGGACGGCGATCCCGGCGGAGATGGGGTGCAGCAGATGCACGGTGCGGGCTGCGGGGGAGGATTCCTCGTCCCGGTCGCGGGTGGTGCGCAGGATGAGTCCCATGGCGATGCCGACGACGGTGGCGTGTACGCCGCTGTTGTAGGCGAGGGCCCAGATCGTCAGGCCGAGGGGTACGTACCACCACCAGCCGCGGATGCGCAGGCGCTGGAGGAGATAGAAGAGGACGAGTCCGGCGAACATCCCGCCGAGGGCGGCGAAGTTCATGTCGCTGCTGAAGAAGACCGCGATGATCAGGATCGCGCCGAGGTCGTCCACGACGGCGAGGGTGAGGAGGAACGCGCGCAGGGCGGCGGGCAGATGGGTGCTCAGGATCGCCAGGACCGCGAGGGCGAACGCGATGTCGGTCGCCATCGGCACCGCCCAGCCGTCCAGGGAACCGCCCCCGGCGGTGGCGACGGCCGCATACAGGGCGGCGGGTACGGCCATCCCGCACAGGGCCGCGATCACCGGCAGCGCGGCGGTGGCGGGGGTGCGCAGCTCGCCGACGACGAACTCGCGTTTCAACTCGATGCCCGCGACGAGGAAGAAGATGGCCAGCAGGCCGTCGGCGGTCCAGTGCCCCACCGACAGGTCCAGACCGAGGGCCGGTATCCCGAAGTGGGAGTCGCGTATCTGCTCGTACGCCCCGCTCCACGGGCTGTTCGCCCACACCAGCGCCGCGACGGCAGCCGCCAGCAGCACCAGTCCGCCCACCGTCTCCGTGCGCAGCGCCTGCGCGACGGCCTGCCGCTCGGGCAGCGGCAGCAGACCCAGGAACGGGGCACGCTCTCGTGGAGCACGGGGCACGGCGAACCCTCCGGGGTGATCGGCACACGGGCACAGAGCCCCTACTCGCCGACCAGGCTTCCCGGCACACCCCGCATCGTCTTGACGCGTCTTTAACACCGTACCCACCCAGGTCCCCGCTGGCCATCGGGCACCGTCGCTCCCGGACACGGGAGGCCCGTGGCCGTCGGGTTGGGGAGAGCCAGGTCGGGAGTGGTGTGTGGTGCGGTTCAGTCGTGTTGTGCGTCGTATCGTTCGCGCCAGGTGGTGATCAGCGCGGTCATTTCCTGCTGCATGAAGGCGTAGAAGTCGCGCATCTCGTCGAGGCGGTGTCCGGCGGTGCTGTCGGGGCCCGCTGCGGCGATGCCCTCGGCTGCGGCGTCCCGCATGACGCCGAGCAGGGTGTTCTGGTCGCCCATGAGGGTGGCCCAGGCGTGCTTGCGGAAGCGGTAGTGGTCCCGGCGGCTTCCCGGCGCGGGGACGCGTTCGACGATACCGGTCGGGATCAGCTGCTTGACCGCGCCGGAGACCGCTCCCGAGCTGATCTTGAGCTCGTCGCAGAGGTCGCCTGCGGTCATGGACTCCCGCGGACTGAAGAGGAGTGCCGTCATCACGCGGGCTGTGGTCTTCTGCATACCGCCCTGCGACAGGGTCAGCGCGAGCCTTTCCGCCGTCTCGCGCAGCCGGTCGTCCGCGTCGTTCATCCATGCCTCCCCGGTGTCTGGATCCAAGCCTACTAAAAAATCTTAACGATCAGAGTATTCAGAGAACTCTGAAAGTTCGCTACGTTCCTCGGCATGGAGAACGCGATGGAGCTCCGTGAGCTCACCAAGACCTACGGCACCCGCCGGGGCCTGGCCAGCCTGAACCTGGACGTGCGTCCGGGCGAGGTCTTCGGCTACCTCGGCCCCAACGGCGCGGGCAAGTCCACCACCATCCGCCTGCTCCTCGACCTGATCAGGCCCACCGGCGGGAGCGCCCGCGTCCTCGGCCTGGACCCGCGCACCGACGGCGTCGAACTGCGCCGCAGGACCGGTTACCTGGCCGGGGACTTCGTCTGCGACGGAAAGCAGACGGTCCGCGGTCTGCTGCGTTTCCTCGCCGACTTGCGCGGCGGCGTCCCGTACGACCGGATCGACGACCTGGCCGAGCGCCTCGGCCTCGACCAGAGCACCCGGATCAAGAAGCTCTCCAAGGGCAACCGGCAGAAACTCGGACTCGTGCAGGCGTTCATGCACACACCCGACCTGCTCGTCCTGGACGAACCCACCTCCGGTCTCGATCCGCTGGTCCAGCAGACCTTCCTCGCCCTGGTCACCGAGGCGGCGGCGGCCGGGCAGACCGTCTTCATGTCCAGCCACATCATGAGCGAGGTCGACGCCGTCGCCGACCGCGTCGGCATCATCCGCGACGGGCAACTCGTCGCCCTCGACACCGTCGCCAACCTGCGCGCCGGCAGCGTCCGCGACATCGAGGCCACCTTCCACACCCCGGTGCCCGCCACCGCCTTCGAATGCATCCCCGGCGGCAGCGGCCTCCGCCTCGACGCGGCCGGTACCACACTCACCGGACAGCTCACCGGCAGCCCGGACGCCCTGATCAAAGCCCTCGCACAGCACCAGGTCACCAGCTTCCGCGCGACCGAACCACCTCTCGAAGACCTCTTCCACACCTTCTACACCCCAGCCGACGCAGAAGCCTCCCGCGCGCAGTCCGACTCCGGTGCTCCCGAACCGGTGAATGCCCCTGGAAGGACGACCCTGTGAGCGCCACCGTCTTTGTCCGGCACCTCGCCGACAGCCGCCGCGGCCTGGCGGGCTGGGCCGTCGGCACCGCCCTGACCGCCATGGCCTACGCCGGCACCTACCCCTCCCAGCGGGCCAACACCGACAGCATTCCCCAGGCACTCCGCGACGGCCTCCACATCGACGCGACGGCCGCCGGATACCTCAATGCCAGCGTCTTCGGAATCCTCCTCCCCCTCCTCGCCATGATCTACGGAGTGACCACCGGTACCCGTGCCCTCGCCGGCGACGAGGAATCCGGACGACTCGACCTCCTCCTCGCCCACCCCCTCACCCGCACCCGCCTCGCCCTCGAACGCTTCGCCGCCCTCGCCACCGGCGCCTTCGCCATCGCCGGCCTCGTCTGGCTCGGCCTGCTCACCGTCCGCACCAGCGCCGAACTCACCACCGTCACCCCCACCGAACTCCTCGCCCAGTGCCTCAACCTCGCGCTCCTGGCCGTCTTCTTCGGCGCCCTGGCACTCGGCCTCGGAGCCGCTCTCGGCCGCCGGACCACCGTCCTGGTCGCCACCGCGGTCACCGGCGTGATCGCGTACATGGCCGGCACCTTCGCCACCCAACTCGGCGCCGACTGGCTCACCGCTCTCTCCCCGTTCCACTACTACATCGGCGGCGAACCCCTGCGAAACGGATTCCAGTGGGGCGACGCGACGGTCCTCGCCCTCGCCTCGGCTGCACTCGTCGCGGCAGGGCTCCATCGCTTCAACCGCCGCGGCATCGACACCTGACACGCACAGCTTCCCTTCCCGTCGTCGGCCACCTGCCTGCCGCTGTGCACCTTGTTGGCCATCAGCCGGGGGAGCGGACGGGTGACATCGGCGGCGGATGACGGGGCACGCCTTACTGCCTGACCTTGGGCAGCCCACTCATGCGGCAGCGTGGGGCCGGGTGTCGGCGTCGCGTCGCCGTCGGGCTGGTGGAGAAAAGAAGGGGCATCGGTGGACAGCAGTGAGGAGGGGAAGGAGCCCTCGGAGTCGGAATCCAGGCCCCCAAGGCAGGATGCATCGTCGGGCGAGGAGCCGACTTCCGACGATGGCGGCGGGGCACTCCCGGAAGGCCGGCGTCCCGCCGAACGACCGGACGGAACGACCGCCCGAATCGGCAGCCGCGGAACCGCCGTCCCCGCCTCGGCACGGCAGGAACCGGCCGTGCGACAAGGAGTGCCATCGGGCGAGGCGGATCGCTTCGAGCAAACAGGTGCCTCGTCCCGGAAGCCGGCCGACGAGACTCCAGGCGGCCGATGGCGACTGAGGTCGCGGTTCGCGCCCGCCGCGGGGCCGCCGCCGGGTCCGGCGCGTTCGGAGTTTTGGCGCAGTCCTCTGCGGGGGCCGTGGCTGACGGCCGTGTTCGGGCTGATTCTGCTCTTCGGTGTGACCGTCCTGTTCGTGACCGGGCTGCTGTCGTACGCCTCCTACAACCCGGACCTGGCCCGGATCAACGACGAGACACCCGACAAGGGGCCGCTCGGCTTCTACCTGTTCCCCTGGCCGACCTCGCCGTACTGGATCTACCGGGTGACCCAGGGCATCCACGTCACCCTGGGGATCGTGCTCGTGCCGGTGTTGCTGGCGAAGCTGTGGTCCGTCATTCCGCTGCTGTTCTCCTGGCCGCCGGTGCGCTCGCTCAGCCACGCGGTGGAGCGGCTGTCGCTGCTCCTTCTGGTAGGCGGCGCTCTGTTCGAGTTCGCCACCGGCATCCTCAACGCGCAGCTCCACTACATTTTCCCGGGTTCGTTCTACACGCTTCACTTCTATGGCGCGTGGGTGTTCATCGGCGCGTTTGTGGTCCATGTGGTCTTCCGGCTGCCCAGAGCGCTGCGTGCGGTACGCGCCCGCGGGGCGGGCTCCGCCGCCGACGTGGACCGGTCCGCCGCACTGATCGCGCCTCGTCCGGCGCCGCCGACCATCTCCCGCCGCGGCGCCGTGGCGATGGTGGGCGCGGGGTCCGGGGTGCTGCTGGTGGTCACGGTGGGGCAGAGCGTGGGCGGCTGGTTCCGCAGGACGGCGGTGCTCGCCCCGCACGGCCGGGACCCGGGGACGGGACCGAACGGGTTTCAGATCAACAAGACGGCGGCCTCCCTCGGTATCCGCGTCGGCGACACGGGTCCGGCCTGGCGGCTCACCGTGCACGGCGGCGGTCGCCGGACCGTGCTCACCCTCGACCAACTGCGAGCCCTGCCCCAGCACGAATCCGCGCTCCCGATCGCCTGCGTGGAGGGCTGGTCGACCACGGATCAACTGTGGCGAGGAGTACGGCTGGCCGATCTGGCCGCGCTGGTCGGACTGGGGACGGACCCGCCACAGGTCCTGGTGGAGTCGGTCCAGCGCGGAGGCGCGTTCGCCTCGGCCGTCCTGCGGGACAACCAGGTCCGCGACCCCCGCTCCCTGCTGGCCCTGCGCGTCAACGGGGCCGTTCTCTCACCCGACCACGGATACCCGGCCAGGATCATCGTCCCCGGCGCGCCCGGGGTCCACAACACCAAATGGGTCACCCGCGTCACCTTCGGCGAGCCGGTATGAGCGCCTTCCGCGACCGCTACGGGGCCTCCCCGCTGCATCTGCTGCTCGTTCTCGCGTCTTTCGCCCTGGCCCTGTACGCGGGGGTGCGGCTGCTCCGGGGCGACACACTGGGCGTACTGATCTGGTTCGCCGGAGCCGCCCTCATCCACGATCTGCTCTTCCTGCCCGCCTACTCCGTCACCGATCGGCTGGCACAGCGCCTGTGCGGGCCACGCCCCGGCCGGCCCGTGCCGGAAGGCGGCGGGTCCGTGCCGGAAAGCGACGGGTCCGACGCCCCCTCGGCGGACACGGCCCCGGGCCGCCGCGTGGGCGTCAACCATCTGCGGGTGCCCGTCTTCCTCTCGGGACTGCTGCTGCTCGTCTGGTGGCCACTGATCCTGCGCCGGGTGCCCCACTACACGGCCGTGACAGGGCTGCCGGCCGATGTGTTCCTCGGCCGGTGGCTGCTGATCACCGCAGGTCTGTTCGCCGTGTCGGCGATTTGCCTGCTGATCCGGCTGCGGCGGTCGGGCCGGTCGACGCATCCGGAGTGATCCGTGCCCGGCACGCGCTCAGGGCAGGGCCGCCAGGGCGGAGAAGTGACGTCCACGGGATGTCGTCCAGTGGTCCATGTCCGTCCACCCGGCGGTGAGCGCGTACCGTATCAGCGCCCGGCGCCCGACACGGGCCCAGGGGAACGCTGCGCCCCGCCTCCCGAGGCCGTCGTCGATGTGGACATGGTGCCGGGCGTCGATGTGGTCGGTGGCGGTCTCGACGAGCAGGAGACCACCGGGGCGGACCAGTTGACGAGCCCGTTCGAGGAGCGCGGACGGGACGCCGCCGATCCCGATGTTCCCGTCGATCAGCAGGGCGGTGCCCCATCGCCCCTCGCCGGGAAGTGCGTCGAAGACCGAACCGAGACGGGCACTGCCCCCGCGCCTGAGCGTTGAGGCGACGGCTGAAGCGCAGACATCGACGCCCAGGGCGCGGTGGCCACGCAAGGTCAGCGCCTCCACGAGCCGACCGGCGCCGCAGCCGATGTCCAGCACCGGCCCCTCGCAACGCTGCAGGACAGCCAGGTCACATGAGTCCGCCTGGCCACACCAACGGTCGAGCTCCAGAGGCAGCAGCCAGCCGTTCGCGCCGCGCAGGCACAGTCGGCCCCGGCCGGCCAGCAGCGCGGAACCGTAGGCGGAGCCCGTCCAGGGATCTGTCACGGCAGCCCCCGCGCCAGCGGGCAGCGGGTCTGCCGGGGCCGTGCGACACACCGTGTGGAAGAGGCTGGAGGGCTCATCATGGCCAGTGTGCGCACCGGCAGGCGGATCGGCGAAGCCAACTGCGCTGTTCGGGTGGGCCCTGGATATCGGCGCTCAGGACTCGGAGCCTTCACCCGTCCGGCTGCATGGGCCGGGTGCACCGGTCGGTTCCGAAGCCATGGACATCGCTGCGGCTCGGTGCCTGCCCCGGAACTCCCCGCCCGTACCGGAGCGGCGTACCGCCCAGCCCACGAGTACCGCGCACGCCGCGATCGCATAGGCGGTGGTGCCCACCGCGTACCCGTCGTCGAACGCCGGGGCCAGAACGTACTTGGCCGCACCCGCCAGCGCGACCGTCAGCCACTCCCAGCGACCGTCGAGAGCCACCAGCGCGACGATGAGGAGCGCGTACCAGGAGTAGCCCGGCGTCAACAGCAGAAAGACGGTACCGGTGACCAGCAGGGCACCGCTCCACGGCCGCTCCGGATCACCACCCCACACCACCCACCCCACCACGGAGACCAGCACAACCACCAGGACGGGCAGCGCCCAGTCGTCCGGCAGCACCAGACGCAGCAGTGCGAACCGGTTCTTGGCGGAGGACGTGTCGTCGTACCCCTCCTCGGCCGCATAGCCGCCGAGATAGCCGAGCACCGACTCCCGGGACACCAGTGCGTACGGCAGATAGACCAGCGCGGTCACCCCGGCGGCGGGCAACAGGACAGCCGCCGCGTCCCGGACCCGCCGCACCCCGCTCAGCGCACCCGGAACCACCACCACGGGCAGCAACTTGGTCGCCACGGCGCCGCCCAGCAACGCACCGCCCCAGCTTCGGTGCCGGACAACGACACCGAGCGCCACGACGGAGAGCAGCGCGCCCAGCACATCGGCGTGCGCGTTGTTGACCGCCTCGATCGGGACCGCCGGACACCACGCCCAGTACGCGGCCCACCGGACATCACCACGCCGTCGCAGCACGAGGAGCAGGGCGGCCGTGGTCCCGATCGAGATCAGCGCCCCGCCCACCTGGAGCGGCTTGTGGCGGGAACCGTCCGGCGAGACCGAGTGGACCAGCAGGAAGTACGCCTCGGCGACGGGCGGATAAATGGTGTGCACTCCGGGCCGGTTGATCCGCGTGCAGTGGACCTGACCGCTGGGACCCGGGATACGTGTCATGTCGGGCTCGGCGCACGCGGTGCCGGAAGGGAAGAGCCAGCCGTCGCGCAGGGAGACCAGCGCCGGATCGCGAGGCGGGTGATCGTACGGGGAGACACCGGCGGCCTGCACCCGGCCGTCCCATGCGTAACGGAACATGTCGGTGCTCGTACGGGGCGCGGCCGTCAAGCCGGTGGCCGCCACCGCGATGCCGCCGAGGAGCACCACGGCTGCCGTCCGCCGGACGGGGACCAGGCGGAGCGACCACACCGCACCGGCGAAGAGCACCCAGCACGCCGCGTACCACCGGAACAGCCCGGCCGGATCGCGGTGGTAGCCGTCGTGGCGGACGGTCAGGACCAGGACGGCGACGAGTGCGGAGAGGAACAGAGCGGTACGGGCGATCCGTGGACCGATCACCGGGCCTGCCCTCGCGGGAGGGACCCCCGGCCGGCCGAGCCCGGCTCCCCGGCCGGCGCGCACGGCGGTACGCTTCCACCGGCCCGGGTCCCTTTCAGGGGGCGTCACCTCCGGTGAGCGGCAGGCCGGCCAGCGCCTTGGCGAATCGGGTGTGCGGTGCCTCGGCGGCCACCGCGATCGCGTCCTCCGCGGTGTCGACATCACGGACGACCCGCAGATCACGCACGGTGAGACCGGCGTCGACCAGCCGTTTTCGCTGCAACGCGCCCGTGTCCGGCCGGGACATCGGCACCCCGCGCACCAACTCGGGCTCCGGTACGGCGAACCCCAGCGCCCAGAATCCGCCGTCGGTAGCAGGTCCGAACCACGCGTCACACCCCTGCCAGGCGTCCCTCGCGAGCGCGGGGGCGAGCAGACCCGGGGTGACCTGCGGGGTGTCCATCCCGATCAGCACGGCCGGTCCGGCACAGAGCGCGAAGGCGGCGGCCAGCCGGACGTCCAGCGACCCGGCGCACTGGGACACCACCTCGAAACCGTCCGGGAGCCACCCGCCGGCTGCCCCGTCAAGGACGAGGACCCGCCGCCGTACGGGGGCGTCCGCCACGGCCGCTAGCGAGTCGGTGAGCGCCGCCTCGGCGAGGAGGGCCGCCTGGCCCGGGGAGTAGGGCGGGGTGAGCCGGGTCTTCACTCGGCCCGGAACAGGTGCCTTGGCGATCACCAGGAGCGTGGTCACGGGACCTCCCCGCCGTTGGGCAACGGTGGTGGCAGGGCGAGCACCGCCCGCATGTCCCGCACCGCCTGCCACGTACCCCGCCAGGTACCGGTGACCTTCGACTTCCCTGCCCTGGGGAGATAGGGCACATCCATCTCCCGCACCCGCCAGCCCGCGTCCGCGGCGCGGACCACCATCTCCAGCGGATAACCACTGCGCCGGTCGGTCAGTCCCAGACCGAGCAGAGCCTCCCGGCGCGCGGCGCGCATGGGCCCGAGATCGTGCAGCCGGAGCCCGGTCCGATTGCGTACCATCCGGGAGAGCGCCAGATTCCCCACCCGGGCGTGCGCGGGCCAGACACCCGGGCCGGCCGGGCGCCGTCGCCCGAGCACCAGCTCGGCTCGCTCCAGTGTCACCTCGCGAACCAGCGCGGGCAGCAGCCCCGGATCGAGGGAGGCGTCGCAGTCGCAGAAGCAGACAATGCCGGCGGTGGCGGCTTTCAGCCCCCCGTGGCAAGCGGCGCCGAAACCCCGCCGAGACTCGTGGACCACGGTCGCACCATGGGCCTCGGCAATCCAGGCGGAACCGTCCGACGAACCGTTGTCGACGACAACGGCCCGCCAGTGCGGCGGGATGCGCGCCAGCACCCAGGGCAGCGCGGCGGCTTCATTCAGACAGGGAAGGACGACATCCACCGCCGCGGGGCTGGGCTCGGTCACTCACCCACCCTAAGAACCCATGAAGGCCATTCCCGTCATTTCACCCATGAATCTTGTGGTGTCCCGCCGCTCGGTTCCCGAAGACCGCTGTGCGCGAACTCCGTCATCCCCTCCGCGAACCCGACCCGAGCCCGCCAGCCCAGCTCTTCGGTCAGCCTGCGCGAGGAAGCGGTGATGTGCCGGACATCGCCCAACCGGAACTCCCCGGTGACCACTGGCTCCGGGCCGCCGTGCGCACGGGCCAGAGCACATGCCATCTCCCCGACGGTGTGCGGCTCACCGCTGCCGGTGTTGTAGACGGACAGCGCCCCCGGCTCCCGGCCGGACACCGCCTCCAGCGCGACCGCACCCGCGGCGGCGACATCCCGTACATGAACGAAATCCCGCCGCTGCCCGCCGTCCTCGAAAACCCGCGGCGCCTCACCTCGGGCCAGCGCCGAACGGAAGAACGACGCCACCCCCGCGTAGGGAGTGTCCCGGGGCATCCCGGGCCCGTACACATTGTGGTACCGCAGTGAGACTGCTTGTCCTCCGGTCGCCCGAGCCCATGCCGCGGCCAGATGCTCCTGGGCCAATTTGGTTGTCGCGTACACATTCCGCGGATCGACCGGCGCGTCCTCGCCCACCAGTCCGGGAGCCAGTTCCGTGCCGCAGCTCGGACAGCGGGGCTCGAAGCGGCCCGCCGCCAGGTCCGCCTCTGCGCGCGGACCGGGCCGGATCCGTCCGTGCCGGGGGCAGTCGTACCGCCCCTCCCCATACACCACCATCGAACCCGCGAGCACGAGGTTGGGGACGCCCGCCTCCTCCATCGCCGCCAGCAGCATCGCTGTACCGAGAACGTTGCAGCCCACATACTCCGGCGCGTCGGAGAACCCCGTGCCCAGCCCCACCATGGCCGCCTGATGACTCACCGCGTCCACACCGCGCAACGCCTCGGCCAAGGCGATCCGATCCCGCACATCCGCATGGACCAGCTCCGCACCCGCCGACGGGGACGCCCCGTGCGCCGACGGCAACAGGGCATCCAGCACAGCCGCCTCATGACCACGGTCGGCCAGCTCCGCCACGATGTGCGAGCCGATGAAACCCGCGCCTCCGGTGACCAGTACACGCATACCGAGGACTCTATGTCGCGGTGTCGCGGACGCACCGCAGGCGGCACGGTGTCCCCAGGCCCTGTATCGACCGCCCTGCAACGGATCGCGATCTGACCTGGCCCCGGGTACTCGGGCAACCTGTCGGCCTCCGGGCTCCAGCCCAACGGCGACGCTGGTGTGCCCGCTGTGACGATCGACGACGGCATGGACGCCGGCCTGGCCGCATGCACTCAAGATCAGCTCGATGCCTGGCGTACCACAGTGATGGCGTACATGTTCGAAGTGCGCTGAGTGGAGCAGGTGCTTGGAAGTAACCCCACTCGTTCAATCTTGATACGTCTCTGACCTGCATCAACGCGTCCCGATGGCCCCTTTGTAGAAGGTGCCGTTCCACGCATTTTCCACAGTCTCGGAATGATGGATGCGCAGGTTCGAGGTTGGGTGTGACGGAGGTTGCGCCGCGTCTGGCTGAGGCCGAGGCGGATGTGCAGGACCTTGTCGAGGCCCACATGGAGACGATGCTGGGGGTGCGGTTCCTGGCGAGCGAGTACAGCACTGGGCCGGTTCACAAGGGGAGGATCGACTCGCTCGGCCTCGACTTGTCGTGTCGTGGCTCGCGTTTCCTTCGGACGAGGCGGACACGGCGTGGCGGTGGAGTAATCGATAGTCCAGGGGGTCCCCGCTTTCGTGAACCGGGGACCCGCTGTTACGTTCCCCCGCCCTGCCCTCGGGGTCTCTCGGCGCTGTTGGAGACCGACCGCTTTCGACCGGGCGGATTGTGTATCGGCCGGTCATCGGCGGTCTCCGGGCTGCCCGGCAAGGTCTCCCGGCCTTGGTGGCGGCTCATTGGCCTGGGTGGCTCGGAAGGAGGGGAGGGCGACTTTGGCGAGCTGGACGCCGTCGCTTTGCGGGCGGATGGCTCCGAGGCGTGCAGAGCAGATCTGGGTGTGCCGTGGTCGTCCCAGGTGAACAGGTAGGGCTTGCGGTCCACGGGGCGGGCGTCCGCTGTGGCGCTGTCCATGGCCGCACGTGGGTGTCGGCGGCTGCGGGGAGGGGGTTGGAAGCGGAGGAGGCGGCCCGACCCGGTCTGCCGTCCACAGCCCACCCCATGGATATGGATGCCTCCGCGGGATTCCGTGAAACTGAACCGCACCGTCATGGGACGGGACTCAGGCCGGCCCCGTCACCAGCGTGCTGCCGGCTCACCTGACTGCTCTTGTCCCTGGAGGCCGGGAGGGGGGCTGGGAGCCTGTTGCGGGATTGCTGTTGTGTCAGAGCTCCCTCTCCGAGCAGAAGTTCCTTGTGCGGCTGCCCGGCTTTGGACAGCGAGTCCGTTGGCGAGGCACTCGGGGCAGGGGGCTCGGAGCTGCCGTGTCCCTGTCCTGGCCGCTTGCATGCGCCCGGACTCGGCTGATGGTGATCATCTGCCGGCTTCACCGGGCAGTGTCTTGCACCAGAGCCGCCGCAGTGATCGGCCTGGGACGATGCCGGCCGTCTCGGCTGGTCACGGTTGTGGCTTCCTCGCGCGGTCGGCTTTCAGCGGCACAGGCGGACCGCGGCGACGGAAGGAGCCGGCCTCTGAGGAGGGTCTCGCGCGTAGGGCAAATGGCCGGTCGGGCAGAACGACACGAATCCATGAGTGCCCTAAATGTGCCTAGAGGATCATTATCTATCTGAATAGGTGTCATGTGAGGCTCGTGGGGTGTGTCCGCTTTCCGGTCCCGGACACAGAAACGGAGAAACGCTGTGACGATCAGCCTTCGAGGAAGGCCCCCCGGGGCCCTGTCGGTTCGCAGCCCCGGCCGGCTGCTGCTGGTGCTCGGTGTTCTGGCCCAGCTGGGAACCGCGGCCCTCGGGTCGACCGCAGTGGCAGCCGCCCCCGAGCCGAAGACGGCACCGGCCGTATCGGCGCGGGTGCCGGCGGCGTGTCTGCCGGGGTTCGGTTATGTGCTGTCGGGTGGTGACGGTTCGGTCCAGGAGGTGAATCTGAGCACGGGTGTCCGTTCCGCGATCGGCACCTTCACGGGGATCGCCCCGAACCTGAACGCGATGGACATCTCCCCGGGCGGGCTGTCGGCGTGGGCGCTGTCGCCCCCGGCGGCCTCGGGCAGTCCGTACAACGTGTACCGGCTGGACCTGGCGACCAACACCACCCAGGCGTTCCCGGGTGTGGTGCAGCCACCCGGGGTGGGTGCCATCCTGCGGGGGGCGATCAACCCAGTCAACGGCTGGTACTACTACTCCGGCTCGCTGAACTCGTCCTCGGCTCAGGCGATCTACGCCTTCGACACGGTCAACAATGTCAGCGTCGGCCAGGTGGGCACGCTGAACTACCCCACCGGTGGCGGGTCGGGCGACATGGCCTTCGACAGCGCCGGAAACCTGTACATGCTGATCTCCGGCGGCACCACCAGTGTCCTGGTCCGGATCAATCAGACCCTGCCGACCACAGCGGTGAACATGCTGCTGACCGGGAGTCTGCTCTCCACCCTCCCGCCCTCCGCGAGCGGGACCGCGTACGGCGGTGTGATGTTCGGGGCAGACGGTTACCTCTACGTCACCGTGAACGAGGGCGCGGCCGGCGTACTGAGCAAGATCGACCCCAACACCGGGGCGCTCGTCTCCTCGGTGAACATGTCGGTTCCGGGAGGCACGCCCTCCGGGGTCGCGGACGCCGGGAACTGCTCCTTCACTGGCTCGCTGACCGCGCAGAAGAACATCGTGGGCCGGGTCAACCCGGGTGACCAGTTCCAGGTGTCGGTCACCGGGAACGGCATCGGCTCGGGCAACATCGGCACCACCACCGGTACGGACACCGGTTTGCAGACCGCCGTCGGCGAGACCACCACCGTCCCCGCCGTCGTCGGTCAGACCTACACCTTCACCGAGACGGGTGCGGGCGGCACGAATCTGGCCGACTACACCACCACGTACTCGTGTGTGGACACCGCCCACAACAACGCGCCGATTGCCTCCGGCAACGGCACCTCCGTCCAGGTGACCCAGCCCGCGTCCCCTGACGCGAACGGTGTCCAGACCACCTGTACCTTCACCAACTTCCCCGGTGCTGCCACCGACCTCGCCCTGGCCAAGACGGCGGCCCCAGCCGCCTACAGTCCGAGCCAACCGCTTACCTACACGATCACGGTGACCAACAACGGCCCCAGGGACTCAACCGGCTACACGGTCATGGACACCCTTCCGGCTGCCCTGGTCAACCCGTCCACGTCGACCCCCGGCTGCACCATCACCGCCGGAGTCCTCAACTGCACCGGCGCCGCGCTCGCCAACGGAGCCGCCACCACGATCACGGTCACCGGCACGGCCGGCCCGGGCACCACGCCCATCACCAACACGGCCACGGTCACGGGCGACGACCCCGACCCCAACCCGAACAACAACACCGACACCACCACGACACCTCCGGCCTCGGTCGACCTCGCGGTCACCAAGACCGGCCCCGCCATGGTCGACGTGAACGGGAACGTCTCCTACACGATCACGGTCACCAACAACGGCCCGAACGACTCCACCGGGTGGACCCTGACCGACCCCATCCCGGCAGGTCTGAACGGCGCCGCCACCACCACGGTCGGCTGCACCGTCGCGGGCGGCAACCTCACCTGCACCGGCGGACCGCTCGCCAACGGCGCCAGCACCAACATCACCCTCACCGGCACCGCAGCTCCGGGTACCACCACCATCGTGAACACGGCCACCGTGGACGGCGACGACCCGGACCCGAACCCGAACAACAACACCTCCACGACGACGACGAACGTCACCCCCGAGGCTGACCTCGCGGTCGACAAGTCGGGCCCGGCCACGGTGGCCGCGGGCGGCGCCGTCTCGTACACCATCACCGTCACCAACAACGGTCCGAGCGCGTCAACGGGCTGGACCCTGACCGACCCGATTCCGGCAGGTCTGACGAACGCCGCCACGACCACGGCCGGCTGCACGGTCGCGGGCGGCAACCTGACCTGTGACGGCGGCCCCCTCGCCAACGGCGCGAGTTTCAACATCGCGCTGACCGGTAACGCCGCACCCGGCGCCACGACCATCGTGAACACGGCGACGGTCACCGGTGACGACCCCGACCCCAACCCGAACAACAACCAGGACACCACCACCACGAACGTCGGCCGCAGCGTCGACCTCTCCGTGGCCAAGACCGGACCCGCCACCGTCACCCTCGGCGGCGAGATCACCTACACCATCGTCATCACCAACAACGGACCGGGCGCCTCGTCCGGCTGGACCCTCACCGACAGCATCCCCGCCCAGCTCACCGGGGCATCGACGCAGAGCCCGGGCTGCGGCATCGGAGCCTCCACCCTCACCTGCACCGGCGGCCCCCTTGCCAACGGCGCCAGCGTCACCATCACGGTGACCGGCACCGCCGCCGCGAACGCCACCACCCTCACCAACACGGCGACCGTCAAGGGCGACGACCCCGACCCCACCCCCGGCAACAACACCAGCACCACCACCACCAAAATCTCCAAACTGGAGATCACCAAGAAGCAGAACGGTCCCGCGACCGTCAAGGCCGGCGAGGAGGTCGAGTACACGATCACGGTGAAGAACACCGGGACTGCCGCCTACACCGAGGCGAACCCGGCGACCTTCAGCGACGACCTCACCGAACTCCTCGACGACGCCCGCTACAACAACGACGCCACCGCCACCCGCGGCGACGTCTCCTACAGCGAGCCCGTCCTGGAATGGTCCGGCGCACTCGCCCTCGGACAGACCGCGACCATCACCTTCTCCCTCACCACCAACGCCCGCCCGTTCGGTGACCTCAAGCTCGACAACACCGTGGCCTCCGACACCCCCGGCAGCAACTGCCCCGCAGGCGGCAGTGAAGCCCCCGGCAAAACCGACGCCCGCTGCACGACTAAGGGCAAGGTAGATGTCAAGGACAAGGACAAGGACCGCCCCCGCGCGGCCCTTACTTCCTGACTTCTGACGCACATGGCCCGGGACACCCGCGAGTGGGTGTCCCGGGCCATCGTCATGTTCCTGCCCGACGGGAAAATGGTTTGGGTACCCGGGATGTCACGACCGAGACGTGCGTATCACTCGCATAGTGTCCGCTTTGTTATGTCTGTCGAGTTGCACCGCTGAGTGCTTCCGGAGCCATCCATGCGCGTGATGTCCTTGGTCGGCCTCGCTCCCTGATCAGTCCAGCAGCCGCTGGACTGATCGCCCTGGTTCTCAGTACCGGTGCTGTCGGCTGTGATGCCGGGACCGGTCCCTTCGACGACGGGCGGGCCGGGGCACCTGCGGCCGCGGAGGCCCGGCCGGTGAAGCTGCGGATCGCCTCCGCCGGCGTCGACGCGGCACCGGTGCCTGACCTGAAGCCCGTCAAGCGAGGGGCCGTTCCGCTGCCTCCTGCGGACCGTGCGTCCCGGGTCGGCTGGCACTCCGGCACGGTGGCCCCGGGAGAGAAGGGGGTGGCAGTCCTCGCCGGGCGCATCCACGCGGACGGCCGTGCGGGCCTGCTGAGGAACGTCGCCAGGACCCGGGTCGGCGACAAGATCGTGGTGGAGCGGGCGGACGGGGAACGGGTGACGTTCGTCATCGGTCGCATCCAGGAGCTGAGCGAGCCCGCCCCCGACCCCGCCGCCCTCAAGAGCTCCCCCAGCCAAAAGGACAAGGACAAGGACAAGGACAAGGGCAGGGCTCGTGAACTGCGCGTCATCGCCCTCGGCCCGCCGCCCGCCAAGGTCATCAAGGACCCAGAGGGGGAGGAGAACGAGGAGACCGAGAGCGATGGAAAGAGGAAGGTGAAGCGGGCGAGTCACGGGCTGGTGCTGAGCGCGACGGCCGCCCGCTGACCGGATGCCCATCCTCCGGACGTGGCGCCGGGTGCCGTCCTGTGTCAGTCGCCGGTGCGCCGGCCCCAGACGTAGACATCGTCACCCAGCCGCAGCCCGCTCCACAGCGCCTTCGCGTCCTCGTAGCGGAGGTTGACACAGCCGTGGGAGCCGGGGTCCTCCCAGATGTTGCGGTAACTGCCGTGCAGCGCCTGGCCGCCGTCGAAGAACTGGGCGAACGGCATCGGCCCCTCGTACAGCGTCGACCAGAACTCCTTCTGCCGGTCGAATATCGTGTGCCACCCCGTACGGGTCGGAAAGTCCGGCGACCCGGTACGCGCCGGAACCGGCCGGAAGATGATCCGCCCGGCGTTCTCCACCCACAGGATCTGCCGGTTCATGTCTACACACACCACCACCCCTGATGTGTCCGGGCACCCGGCGATCCCGTCCCCGTCGGCCACCGCCCGCTCCCACAGCACCGCGCGGTACGTGTACAGGCCCGCGTACCCCTGGTCGGGAAGGATCCCGAGCTCCCGCTGGAACTCCCGGATCGCCGCACAGTCCCCCGCGGACTGGACACCGTCCACCACCAGCCCCAGATGCTCCTCCACCTCCTCCTGATACGGCCCGGTCGACGCCGTGCACGCCACCGCACCCAGGGGCCGCGCAGGCGCCGACCCCCTGGGTGAGCCGACATCCAGCACTCGGGAGACTTGGCCGGACCAGGACTGCGGTCTGTCATCGGTTTGCCGCGCCACCGAGCCGGCGGCCCAGGCGGGGAAGCACGCCAGCATCACCAGGCCGACCGCCCCGGCCAGCCCTGGCAGACTGACTGCCCCTATTCGGAACCTGGCCATCGATACGCTCCTCGACTCCCGGACCCGGCCGTCCCCGTGTTCGGGAGTGGCCAGGCATCATCAGACAGCCATAGACACGGACAGCCGTACGGCAAACCGACACGTCGCCACCTCACCCCAGTACCGCGGGGTATCCATCCATGCAGCCCAGATGCTCGGCGGACCGGGGCACGTCGGCGCCGGAATCCGGAGTGCTGTACCGGCCCTGTCAGCGCTTTCGGACTGCAGTCGGGCGCCGGGAGGCGGCGATTGAATGGCTGCGGTGGATGACCAGGCGGCCGGCGGCTATGCCGTCGTGGATCCTCTGCGCCTCCTGGGAGACCTCGCGGATCTCGTCGCGGGCCAGCCAGGGCATGGGGTAGTCCGCCCAGGTCCACTCGGTGTCGATGTCGTCCTGCAGGCCGGGGGTGATCTCCAGGGCGGCCCTGGCGGACCGGAGAGCGGTCGCCGCCTGCTGAGCGTGGTGGGGTTCCTCGCGGTCGATCCGGTCCAGGACCATGGTCACCAGGTTCAGGGCGACCTGAACGGCCTTCTTGCTGTTGCCCGCGCCGAGGTAGGTCTGCACCGCTTCTTCAAGGTGCCCTGCGCGCGTCAGGAGATCTCCGAACAGCTCGAGCGCAAGCAGTTCCTCCTGCCAGCCGCCTGACAGGCGTGCCTCCCAAAGGAAGCGCCGGGTGGCGCCGAAGGCTTCGGCCGTATTGCCGTCGTGTGCTCCGTTGTAGGCGGACAGGGCGGCATCGTGAGTGCCGGCCAGTAGCCGCTTTCTGGACGGGAGGGCGCTGGTGATCAGGTGGAGACCGTTCAGCTCCAGGAGTCCACGGTCCCAGTCGGACCGCTGAGCTGCGCGCAGGGCGTAGCGGGCATCGCCGTAGTAGGTGTCCTCGCTGCTCGCCAGGACCGATTGCCTCCAGAGGTTCTCGGCTCGCTCAACGACGTCGCTCACCTCTGCGACGCCCGCCAGCTCACGAAGGCGGGTCAGCAGAGTGGGCGTTTCGTCATCGACATCGGCGACGACGGAGTGGGGCGGGGCATGATCGTACTAGTTGTCCACGACGGCCTGCTCCAGGACGAGGCAGCACAACAGACCTGCATCTGGTTCACGCGCCGCGACGAGCTCCTCAAGGGCCGGAATCGTGTCTGAGAGTCGAGTGCCGCGCCCGTACCAGTCGGCGATAGCAGAAAGCACGGCGTACTTCGCCTGCGCTGCGCCGCCGATTTCGACAGCGAGATCACCAAAATCGCGCTCGGGGAAGCGAGAGTCGGTCGAGCCGGAGTGAATCTTCTTCACCGCGAGATCGGCAAGAATGGCGAAGCTTGCCTGTGCTTCACCTGCGGCCCGGGCCGCACTGGCCTGACGCCGACGCATCTGCTCCGCATGGCCGGGGAAGTTACTGTCCGCCAGATGCCGGGACATGGTCTCGTACAGGTGAGCCGACTGGGCCGGAGCCGAGTCTTCCATCCGGGCTGCGTCTGCCTCCATCGCCTCCAAGTGAAGAACGGCAAGGGGACCCTCGACCAATCCCAGCGGGAGAGGTGCCGATACATCCGCTGACTTGGGAGTGAATCCGCACCATGCCCCGGCCCAGGGCCCACCGAACACAGCGGCCACCAGGAACGGAGCATCCCGCAGTTTGCGGCCGAGTTCCTCGGCACCCCAGACCTCGATCTCCAGATCGCCCGTGTAGTGTCCTGCAAGGTATTGGCGGCCTGCACGGTTGCCGTGTCACGATCCAGCTCTGCTGATGTCACCACGACGAAGCGATAAGGCGCGAACGGTCTGGGCTTCCGGTTCTCACCTCTGAGACGCGGTTCCCCCGCGTACTCCACGACTGCGGACTTCAATAGCTTTGGTGTGAGCACCTTGTAGCGCTTGACCTGGTACAGCGACCTCTTACCATCACGGTGTCGCTCAACCACGTCCAAGCCGTACTGCTTCTGTCCCCGGCGACCGAAGAATTGGACACCGCTGTTGTCCTGCCGACTGACAACTTCGGCCACCAGCCGCTCAAATACCTCCGGGCTCAATTGGTCCAGGGGCAGCAGAGAAGGATCGAGGAGAGGAGGATCCAGCCGCGTGACGACCGCGCGGACCTCAGGTCTCCGTCGTCACCTGCGGCAGGATGTCCCGGGGCGGCGGGGCCGGAGACGTGGCCGGGGCGGCTTCGGCCACGTCTCCGGCAGCGTCCACTGCCACGGGCGGATAGAACTGGCGGGACCAGAGCCGGAAGGGTCCGATGGGTCCGTCCTCCTGGTTGAGCTTGGGATGATGCAGGAAGCGCCGGTGGTTCCAGATGTACAGGTCGATGGTGGTGTCCTTGACGCCGGCCCGGAGCGCGGCACGGCTGACGGCACGCGCGCCGAGGCGTCGCAGCGGCCCGGGCAGCCATCGGGGCCCGTCGAGGGAAGAAACGTTGACCAAGGTGAACCGGAAGCGGCCGGATTCGGTGGGCGTGCACAGAGACCAGGCGAGGATACGCAGGCCGTAGCGCGCCAGGTCGAATTCGCCGTAGTAGGCGCCGACACCGATGCCCCGCATTTTCACGTCCTGTTCGGTGGTGCCCAGCAGGGGGAACTTGCGGAGCAGCCGGAGGCTCACATCGAAGAAGGGGCTGCCAGGCACGAATTTTGTGACCGGGTCCTGGACGCCGAGGCCGTGAAGCTCGACGATGTGCCCGTAGTCGATCCCGTTCTCCACCACGTCCTGTGCCTGGCCCGCCAGTTCGATCGAGCGGCTCACGGGCGCGTGCCCACCGGGGATGCCCATGTCCGGCAGCTCCCACAGGGGCGGTTCACCGGCGTGATGGCGCCAGACCCAGACCATGCCGGAGATCTCCCGGACGGGAAGCGTGTCCAGCCTGGCCTTGGGCGGCGATCCATAGGGGGTCCGCGCACACTCGCCGTTCGTGGCGAAGCCGAAGCGGTGGAAGGGGCACACCAGATACTCGCCCTCGACGGCGCCGCCGACACCCAGATGCGCACCCATGTGCGGACAGTACGGACGGGTGGCGCAGAGCGTGCCGCGTCGGGTGCGGTAGATGACGACCTCCTCCCCAGCGAAGGGCAGGGTGCGGACGGATCCCGGTGTCCACTCGCGAGACATGCCCAGATAGAACCAGCCGTTGGGGAAGGGCAGCGCCGCCGGCAGCTCGTCATGAGTGCGGACCGGCTTCCCGATGAAGCGGCGTGTGCGATTCCGCAAACGCATCTCAGCCTCCGTATCGAGGCCCCTTATCGTGGATTCGCCCTTGTCCGGCTGCCGAGGGAGGGGGGCTCGCGGAGACCGCGAGCCGATGCCCGGGGCAGCGGAGGAGGTAAGGCCCTCCGACCATTCGACACCCGTCGGCTTCTCCTGTGAACAGGTGCGACGTGGTGGATGCGTGCACGTGTTGAACGCTTGCGCTCTTGTGAAGGAACTTCGGCCCGTGGGACGCCGGGCCGCCGTCGGACGGTGACGATGAGCTTGCCCCGGGGGGTGCCCCCGCCTCAGGTGGCGGATGGCTGCGGGTGCCTTGGCGAGGGTGTAGGCGCGGTCGACGACCGGGGTGATCCGGCCCTTCTCGGTGAGGGCCTTCGTCAGGTGCTGATGCGACGACGAGTGATGCACCGAGCCCGATCGGCCCGCTCAGATGTCGCGCAAGAGACCAGCCAGCGCGGTGACCTGCCACGATGAGGGGTCTTTGGCTGCTGACCTGCGCGAATGGTCTTTCACTTGATTCATGCTCGCACCGGCTGATGAAGTCGGAAGTCCCAGATGACTCCCGCGGCTGATGGACGTCCTTCCTGAGCTACTCGACGTTGAGCAGCGCGGCAGGGCCGGGGCTCTGCTCTGGAGGTCTACCCTTGATTCTCCGCAGCAATGGGCCGCGCACTTCCGCTCGCGCGGAGACCCGTCTGCTGGCCTATCTGGATGTGCCTCAGCCTCGCCGTGTCGCGTCCGCCCGCCACATCAACGCCACAGACCTACCCACGGCCGAACGGCGGTACGCTACGCGATCGTTGTCGCCCGCGCCTTCGACCAGTGGAACGAACCCGAACGGCTGCTGCCGCGCCCTGCTGGCCGCCGAGCAGGCCGCCCCTCAAGAAGTCCGCCGCCACGCGGTACGCATCTATCACAGGTGGTCAAGATACTCGCTACCTTTTCGCTCTCGCCGGGGTGGCTGAACGCCGCTTGGGGACTATGAGCGGTCGCCGCTGTGGCGATAGCAGTATTGTGGGTGTCTTTGCTGGCTCGACCTGGGTGGCGAGTTGAACCCACGAGATGATCGCCACGGGGCCTCATGGGTTTTCTGGAGAGCGAGTGATGACAGTTTGGGCGTGTTCCAGGAGTGCGGTGGCGTGACGTTGGTGGGGGAAGCGTCCGGCGGCGTGGAGGAGACGGATATGGGCCCGGTCGGCTCGGTGGGATCGGATGCGGGGGTAGACATTGAGGAAGATGTGCCAGTGGTGGCAGGCCACCTCCAAGTGGCCAAGGCGGAGGTGCGTTTCGGCTAGGCGGGCCTGGGTGAGCGCATGAGGGGTACGTTGGGTGGAGTTGCGGTTGCGGGCGGCGTCGGAGAGGGACGCTAGAGCCCCGGGCCAATCGCCCAGAGCTGAGAGGGTTTGGGCACGCTGGTACTCCAGGCCGGGGCGTGGGTAGTTGGTGAACGGACCGGACGGATTGCTGTCGGCTTGTTCGTGCCAGTATTCAGCGTCGATCAGGGTGGCTCGGGCGGAGCGCGAGTGGTGTTGGTGGGCTTGGGTGAGGGCGTGTTGGGCGAGGAGGAAGGCGCGGGCGGCGGGATCGATGCTGGGTCCGGCGGCCTCGAGAGCGGCGTGGGCAAAGCGGTGGGCGGTGGTGGGGTGTCCAAGAGTCAAGGACTGCAGACTGATGGAACGTAGGGTGATGGCGTACTGGCGGCGGTCGTCTGCCTGGCGGGCGAGGGCCAGGGCGATGGTGTAGTAGCGCTGGGCCAGGCCAGGGTGACCAGCATCGATGGTCATATCGGCCAGTATGTGAGTGAGTTGGGATGCGGTGGTGAGAAGTTCGCGGTGGGCGTGTGGTGGTGCGGGGGCGGCCAGAATGCTGGCGACGTCGTCGGCGAGATAGATCACCAGTGAGGTGCGGGCGTGTGCGCCGCCGTACCGCACGGCCAGATCCAAGAAGAGTCGGCCCATCTCTTGCAGGAGCTCAGCGGGAGCGCTGGTGACCTCCGCTCCGGGGTCGATAGGTGTGCGCAGTTGGTCCGAGGTAGAGGGCCATGCCGGCACGGCGAGGCCGGTCGGGCTGAAAATGCTGCGTTTGAGGTGGGCGCGGTTGGTGGGGTCTGCGTCTTGGCGGCACAGGTCGATCATGCGATGGACAACATCCCTCGCATCGGAATCCGTTGCCCTTGGGCGCAGCTCGGTGAACGCAGCCGTCGCTCGTCGTGTCGGGACCAGGCCGGTGTCCTCCGGGGTGACTGCCCGCCCGATGCGGCGGGTCAGGGCTGCGGCCACCAGTTCCGGGACGGGAGGTCGCGGGCGGGAGCCGGACAACCAGTGGGCCACTGAAGTGCGGTCGTATCCAAGACGCAGCCCCTGCGCCGCTCCCAAGGTCACTACCGCCCGGGCGAGTTCTGTGCCCTTCCATTCCGCTTCGCCCAGTAACGCGACCAACCGGTCGTTCGGTTGCTGGCGTGCCATGAGTCCCTCCGCAACGGCCGGTCTGGGGATTCACAAACGCGCAAGCGTTCAACGCGTGCATGGATTCAGGGCTCCACGCCTCTTCCGCCAGGACGCGAGTGGCGCTGTTGTAGATATATTCCCGCCCGGTACCGCCGGTCAATAGGAGACGGTGACCGACTGGCACTCCGCGTGGGTGGCGTCCTATCACTCTGTGTCAAGTCTTTCGACGGAGATTGCGATGACCATGAGTAGCCCATCCGCTGCCAGTCCTGGACAGCACGCTGTGCCCCGTTGCCGACGTTCGAGGCAAGGAACCATCTCACGCCACCGGCGGCCTGGCCCGCGCCGATGCCGTACCCACCTGGCGGGCGGTCAGTGATGCCGGAACATGCTCCGCAGAACCCTGCGGTGGAGGCGGAACTCGTCACCCGGCTGATCGCGGCCATCAACGCCCAAGACGCGCAGGGCGCCGCCGCCTTCTACGCGGAGGGCTTCATCTTCGAGGACATCGCCCTGGGATTGTGTGTACGAGACCACCGTGTCTACTCCACAACACTCGATGCCTGGCTCGCGGCTGTTCCCGACACCTGGTCAGAGGCGCGGACCCTGGTCGCGTGCCCCGGCAGCGCGGCGGCCACCTGGGTGGTCACCGGCACTCTCGCCACCGTGTTCCCGGGGCTCCCCGAAGGGTTCGTGGTCGGCAGCAAGATCAAGGTCCGGGGTGCTTCCGTCTTCACATTCGGGCCGGATATGAAGATCACCCGACATGAGGACTACTACAGCCTGGACGCGCAGGTATTGCAGACGGACAGCGGCACCACAGGTGGCGGGGCATGAACGTCCACCGTCCCGCGGACATCCGCACGCAAGGTTGCCTCGCGCCCGGAAGCGGCGATGTGTCCAGGCATGCGCGCTGCTGCGATGGAGTCGGCGGCCAAGGACTCGCCGGGCAGCGGACCCTCCCCTCCGCGCCGAGGCGGTGCGCCTTGGCCGCGCCGGGTGGACGCCCGCCCGGGCAGGCCGCCGACTGCCCGGCTCTAGGGCTTCATGCCCGACCCGCCAGGCGTCCGCGCGCTTGGGCAGTCGCCTTCGTCCACGTCATCCAGGCGGAGTGGGCGATACACGGTCACGGTCTCCCGCGAGCAGAGAAGGCACTCTGATGGTCGACAGCCACGCCGCCGTAGCCAGCCCGGACCCGGTATCCGGGCTCGCCGAGGGGCGTGCCATGAGTTGGCTCCGTACCATGCTGGTGTCAAGGGAGTTCGACCGGCGAGCGGCACTGGCCTACCGCCAGGGGCAGATCGGATACCACTTCTCTGGTTCTGGCCATGAGTCGCTGGCGGTGCTCGCGTGGCACCTGGGGCCGGACGACATCATCGCTCCGCACTACCGTGACCGGGCGCTCGCACTGGCCCGCGGGATGACCCTGGCCGACATGGCGGCGGACCTGTTCGCCACCGCGGCATCCGCATCGGTTGGCCGCAACATGACGAGCCACTTCTCGTACCGCCCACTGAACATCTTCTCCATCGCCGCCCCGGTGGCGAGCAACTGTTTGCCTGCCGCCGGACTCGCCTGGGCCGCCCTGCTGCGCGGTCGGGACGATGTGGTGGTGTGCTTGCTTGGCGAGGCGTCCACGCGGCAGGGCGAGTTCTATGAAGCGCTCGCCTTCGCCGTGGAGAAGCGGCTTCCGCTGGTCTTCGTGGTGGAGGACAACGCCTATGGAATCAGCACCCGTACCGCCTCCGGCACCGCACGGGGGCTGTCGCTGTTGACGGGGGAGTCGGTTCCGGACGCGGCGGACCCCGCGGTATTGGATCGCGCGGCCAAGGAGGCCATCCAACGGGCCCGGGACGGTGGCGGGCCGGTGGTGCTGTGGTGCGAGATGGACAGGCTGGATTCCCACTCGTCCTTCGACGACCAGCGGGTCTACCGCAGTTCTGAGGAACTGGCCCGGATGCGCGACCCGATCACCATCCTGAGCCGTCGTCTGCTGGACGAGGGTGTGCTGGACGAGGACGAGCTTCGTCGGCTTTGTGAGGACATCGCCGAAGAGGTGTTGGAGGCGTTCGAGTCGGCCGCCCGCGCGCCCCGGCCCGACCCGGCAGAGGTGCTCACCCAGCTCTACGCCCCACCGGTACCGCTCCCCGCCGTGGCACCCGGAGAGCGCCCCGCGACCATGGCCGTAGCTGTCACCGCCTCGCTCGCCGAGGCACTGAAGGACTCCGACACCCTTCTCTTCGGCGAGGACATCGCCGCACCCAAAGGCGGTGTCTTCTCCCTCACCAAGAACCTCGGCCACCCGGACCGGGTGGTCAACTCCCCGCTGGCCGAGGCCACCATCGTCGGAGTCGGCGTCGGACTGGCCGCGGCAGGGCTACGACCCGTGGTGGAACTCCAGTTCATCGACTTCGCCGGCATTGCGTGGAACCAGATCACCAGCCAGCTCGCCACCCTGCGCTGGCGCACCGCAGGCGCCTGGACCTGTCCGCTGATCCTGTACGCACCGTCCGGGGCCTATGTGCCGGGCGGCGGTATCTGGCACAGCCAGAGCCTGGAAAGCAGTCTCACCCAGACCCCCGGACTGCGCGTCGCGATGCCCTACACCCCCGCAGAGACCACCGCGGCCTTCCGTACCGCACGCTCGGGCGCCGACCCCACCGTGATCCTGCTGCCGAAGCACCTGCTGCGGCGCCGCATTCCCGACTCGTCCGCGCCCCCCTCCCGGCGTAACGCCCATGTCTCCGTCGTCGCGTGGGGCAACTGTCGCGAACTCGCCCAGGAAGCCGCCGACCGACTGGCCGACGCCCAGGTGTACGTCGACGTGGTGGGGCTGTGCTGGCTCGACCCGCTGGACCTCGGCCCGCTGCGGCAGTCCCTGACCCGCACCGGGCGGCTGGTCGTGGTGCAGGAGGCGGTACCGGCCAGCAGTTTCGGCGCCTGGCTCGTCTCGGCTCTGGTCACCGATCCCGACTCCTTCTACCAACTGCTCGCCCCTCCGCGCCTGGTGTCCAGACAGTCGGTGCACATCCCCTACGACACCGGGCTGGAAGCGCATGTCATGCCTTCGACCGATGACATCGTCACGGCCGTGCACGCCACTCTGACCTGACCAGGAGCACTCCATGCGTCATGTGCTGGTAGTACCGCACCTCGGCGAGAGCATCGTCGAGGTCACCGTGCTGCGCCTGCTCAAGCAGACTGGTGAACGGGTCGAGCGGGACGAGCCCCTGTACGAGGTCGAGACCGTCAAGGCGACGATGGAGATCGAGTCGCCGGCGACCGGCCGCGTCAGCACCTGGCTGGTGGCGGAAGGCGACACCGTGCCGCCCGGCACCGAGATCGCCCATCTCGAACTCACCGACCCCGTGGACCCCCCGCCACGGGACGGTGAAGACACTGATCCGACAGATCAAACAGCTGGCCCGATCCATCACACCGACCGCGAAGGCCGACCCGCACCCCGCGCCAACGGACCCGCCACGGCGAGAGTCGCACCCCGACTCCGCGCACTCGCCCGGGAGTTAGGCATCAGCGACGCTCGGATCGATGCGTTGGCCACCGAGCACGGCCCCCCTCGCACCGCCCAAGACATCGACTCCTGGGTTACGCCCGCGCGGTGGACCGATCACCCCATCTCCCCGGCGAGGCAGCAACTCAACCAGGCCATGGAAGACTCAGCGGCCCGCACCGTGCCCGCGCTCGTCGCCACTACCCTCGATCAGAACACCCTGCGCCGCGCCACCGACGCCCTGCACCACCAGAGCGGGGAACCGCTCTTCGCGACCGAGTTCACCGCACTGGCCCACCTCGCCGCCCGCACCACCGCGGACCACCCGGCCCTGCGCACCCGCCGGCTGGGCAACGACTCCTTGCGGACGTTTGGGCACCTGAGTCTGGGCATCGCCGTCGGCGACGGAAAAGACCTGTTCTCCGCCGTGGTCCCCCAGGCGGACCAGCTGACCTTTACCTCGTTCGTGGCCGAGTACCAGAACGGTGTGGAGAACGCCCGCCACGGCGGCGCGGGGGCGGACGGCCAGGTCACACTGAACATCTCCCACCTCGATGTGCCAAGTGCCCACTACGCGGTGCCGGTAGTGGTGGCCCCTGCCGTGGCCACGCTCTTCCTCGGCACCCCTGACACACGCGGGGAGCGGCAGTTGGCACTGGCCTTCGACCATCTGGCTCTCAACGGCGAGCAGGCCGCCCGCTATCTCCAGGACCTGCGCTCAGCGGTCGACCGGCTCGCGAGGGCCGTTACCGAGCCGCTGGCCGCGGCTGAGCCCACGTCCACCGGCGATCTCGTCGAGCGGATCGCCACGCGAGTCGCCGCGATCACCGGCAGCCCCGTCGCCCCCAAGCTGCCGCTCGGCCGACAGGGCCTCAGCTCCGCGGGAGCCGTACGGCTCTCGGCCGAGCTGAGCGCCGAACACGGTGTGACACTGTCCCCTATGGTGGTGTGGCGCCATCCCACTGTTCTCGCTCTGGCCGCACACATCGCCGGGACCACCACGACGAGCGGCCCCCTGGCTCTGGACACCCACACTCGTGATGATGAAGCGATCGCTGTCATCGGCATCGGCTGTCGCTTCCCCGCCGGTGTCACCAGCCCAGAGGAGCTCTGGCAACTGCTGATCGACGCGACGGACGCCACCGGGGAGATGCCCCTCGATCGAGGCTGGGACCTGGAAGCCCTTCGGGAAAGAGTCTCCGCGCGCCGTGGTGGGTTCCTGGACGACATCGCGGGGTTCGATGCCGCGTTCTTCGCCATCTCGCCCAGGGAGGCAGAGGCGATGGAGCCCCAGCAGCGATTGCTGCTCGCCACCGCGTGGGAGTCGATCGAACGCGCCCGGATCGTCCCCGCATCGCTGGCCGGCACCCGCACCGGGGTGTTCGCCGGGATGATGCCCAGCGACTACGCGCACCACCACCGGTCCGAGCCCAGCGCCCACCTGCAATCCGGGGTGATGCCCAGCATCGCCTCCGGCCGTATCGCCTACACCCTGGGCCTGGCGGGCCCGGCCATCAGTGTGGACACCGCGTGCTCCTCCTCACTGACCGCGGTGCACCTCGCCTGCCGCTCCCTACGGGCCGGGGAGTGCGACCTCGCTCTGGCCGGTGGTGCCACCGCATTGGCCACCCCGGCCGATCTCATCGGGTTCGGCGATCAGGGGGCGCTCGCGGCGGACGGCCGCTGCAAGCCCTTCGCCGACGGCGCCGACGGCATCGGTGTCGCCGAGGGCGCCGGAATGCTCACCCTCCAGCGGCTCGGCGACGCACAGGCAGCCGGCCGGCCCGTCCTCGCCGTCATCCGCGGCTCCGCTCTCAACCAGGACGGTGCCACCAACACGCTCACCGCACCCAGCGGCCTCGCGCAGGAACGCGTCATCATCGACGCCCTCGCCGATGCCGCGCTGACACCCGCAGACGTCGACGCGGTGGAGGCGCACGGCACCGGCACCTCGCTGGGCGATCCCATCGAGGTCGAAGCCCTGATGGCCGCCTATGGGGGAGAGCGCACCAGGGGGCCGCTGCTCCTCGGCTCGATCAAGTCGAACCTCGGTCATACCCAGGCAACTGCCGGCGTCGCCGGCCTCATCAAGGGCGTCCTGGCCCTCCAGCACGAGATGCTGCCTCCCACCTTGCATGCCGAACGGCCCACCCCGCTCATCACCTGGGACGACCGCGTCCAGTTGGTCACGCGGGCGCAGCCATGGCCAGCGGGAGAACGCCCGCGTCGGATCGGTGTCTCCTCCTTCGGTGCCAGCGGCACCAACGCCCATCTGATCCTGCAGGAGGCCCCGGCCGGAACACACCCTGAGGTGGGGCGTCGCGAGGACACTCCCACAGGTCGGCTCGCCCCCCTCGTCTGGCCGCTCTCGGCCCGCTCTCCCGAGGCGCTGTGTGACACCGCTGCGCGGCTGGCCCGCCACGTCGAAGGACACCCCGCACTCCCGCTCGCCGACGTCGGGCACTCCCTGGCAACCACGCGTACCCACCATCCCTATCGGGCCGCCATCGCACTCGGACCTGAACAGGACCGGGACACCGCCCTCGCAGCCCTCCACGCGCTCGCCTCCGGCGAGGAGCACCCCTCGGTCTTCGCCACCGCACGGCCGGCCACCGGCTCGGATCGGCGTCTGGTGTGGGTGTTTCCCGGGCACGGTGCGCAGCGGGTGGGTATGGGGGTGGAGTTGTACGGTTCGGAGCCGGTGTTTCGGCAGCATCTGGATGCCTGTGCCAGGGCTCTGGCGCCGTGGGTGGCGTGGGATCTCCTTGCGGTACTGCGGCAGGACGCGGGTGCTCCGGACTTGGCGGAGTTGGGTGTGGTCCAGCCGGCGTTGTGGGCGGTGATGGTGTCGTTGGCACGGTTGTGGGAGTCGTACGGCATCGTCCCCGACGCGGTGATCGGCCATTCCCAGGGCGAGGTCGCCGCCGCTCATATCGCCGGCGCCCTCACGCTGGAGGACGCGGCCCGGATCGTAGCCTTGCGCTCACGGACCATGGACACCCTGATGGGTACCGGAGGAGGGACCGCGTTCCTCACGCTCGGTGAGGCCGAGGCGGTCGCGCTGGTGGAGTCCTATGAGGGGCGGTTGTCCCTCGCGGTCGTGAACGGCCCCGCTTCCACTGTGGTCTCCGGCGAGGACGAGGCCCTGGCGGAGCTCCGTACCCACTGCGCTGAGCAGGGCATTCCCGTCCGGGTGCGGACAGGGACGATAGCAGTGCACGGGCCCATGATGGACGGGCTGCGCCAGCAGATCCTGAGCGAGCTCGCCCCGGTGAGCCCACGGCCGACTCGCTACGCCTTCCACTCCACTGTTGATGGCTACCCCCATGACACGGCGCTGAGCGGAGAACAACTGGATGCGGAGTACTGGTGGCACAGTGTCCGCCGCGTCGTCCGCTTCCAGGACACCGTCCACGCGCTCCTGGACGCAGGGCACAGCACCTACCTTGAAGTGAGCCCCCGTCCCACCCTTCTCCCGGCGCTCCAGCACATCCTGGATACGGTCGACCCGTCTGTCGGGTCACCTCCACCGCTCGCCTGCGGCACCCTGGGACGGAAGCATCCCGACCGGGCGACACTGCCGCTGCTCTACTGCCACGGTCACCTTCCCGACTGGTCCGCCGTGCACCCCGGGGCGCAGAGCGTGGACCTGCCGACCTACGCTTTCCGCCCCGAGCACCATTGGTTGACCGCAGGCCCCGGTGACCTAGAGGTTCCGCCGGGTGCCACTGCCACTGGCCATCCACTGCTGGGCACGGCGTTGGAATGGGCAGGTCGGGAGAGCACCATCCTCGTCGGACAGATCTCCTGCACCAAACTCCCCTGGTTGGCCGACCACGCCGTGCAGGGCGTCCCGCTGCTCCCCGCGGCGGCCGTTACCGAGGTCGTTCTCCACGCCGGCCACCTCATCGGCCTTCCGTGGATCACCGAACTCGTCCTCCAGCGAACGCTGTTCCTCGACCGGGCGCAGGAGGTCCAACTCACCGTGGAGCACACGACCGGCGAATTCACCCTGTACGCCCGGTCGAAGGGACCCACGAATGACGAGCCCTGGCAGCTCTGCGCCAGCGGTGAGTTGACCACCGCGGTGCGGGACAACACACCCCGGTGGAGTCGCCCGGACAGCGCCCGACACCGCGATGCGCAGGAGTGCTACGCCGAGCTGGCGGAGGCCGGGTACGTCTACGGGCCGACCTTCAGCGGCATCACCGCACTCTGGCGGGACAACGACACCATCTACGCGCAGGCAAAGCTGCCAGCGGGCCTCGACGCCAAAGGCTTCGGAATCCACCCCGCCCTGCTGGACGCCGCCCTTCAACCACTGCTGCTCGGTACCGTTACCGGTGGTGGAGTGCGGCTGCCGTTCACCCTCTCCGGGGTGACCCTGCACGCCACCGGGTCCACCACCCTGGACATCCGTATCCGTCCCATCGGCGCGGACGCTTGGCGCGTGGAGACCTACGATCCGGCCGGCGCCCCCGTCCTCACGGTGGACTCCGTTACCACCCGCCCCTACCAGCCCGCCGTCGAGCAGCGGCATCCGACCGTACGCCGCGATCTGCTCCAACTGTCCTGGACCCCGCAGAAGGGGGTGATCCCAGAAGGGACAGCGGACGATGTCCTGTACTGGACCGCGCCCGAGGCGGAGGGCGACATACTCACCCGCACCCGCGAACTCCTCCACCAGGCACTGTCGTTCCTCCAGGAATGGCTCGCCGATGCAGCGCAGGAGCACACCCGACTCCTCGTGATCACCCGGCAGGCCGTCGCCACCCATCCCGGGGAACCCGTCGACCCTGCCGGAGCGGCGCTGTGGGGGCTGGTGCGCAGTGCCCAGTCCGAGCACCCCGGACGCGTTGTCCTGCTCGACCATGACGGGTCCGCCTCGCACGCGCCCGTCCCGGAGGCGGTACGCGCCGCACTCACCGCCCAGGTGCCCCAAGTGGCATGGCGCGATGGAGTGGCGCATCTGCCCGCACTCCGGTCTCGTACCGAAGGGACCGGGCTCGACGATTGGCGCGAGGGGACCGGTTGGCGGATGGACACCACCGGTGCCACGCACACTGTCGACGACCTGACGTACCAGGCGGAGCCGGAGCGGCCCTTGAGCGGGTGGCAGGTGCGGCTGCGGGTGCGGGCGGCGGGACTGAACTCCTCCGATGTCGCGATCTGTCTCGGGCGGTTGCACAACAGTCACGGGTTCGGTGTGGAGGCCGTCGGCACGGTCATCGAGACCGGCTCCGATGTCACTCGGCAGCGGCAGGGTGACCGCGTCATGGGGCTGGTGCCACGCGCCTTCGCACCGACCACCGTCGCGGACGAGCGACTGCTCATACCCGTCCCGGAGGGCTGGAGCGATCTGGAGGCCGCGGTCGCGACGGTGAGTTATGGCACGGCGTACCACGCCCTGGTGACCCTCGCGGAGGTCAGCCCTGGGCAACGTGTGCTGATCCATACGGGAACTGGCGGCGAAGGACACGCGGCGATCCGCCTCGCACAACATCTGGGCGCCGAGGTGTACGCGACCGCACCGCCTGCCGGGGGGACCGTCCTAGAGAGCCTCGGGGTCCCGGCTGAGCGCATCGCAGGTCCCCACGGGCTCGAATTCGAGAGCACCTTCCGCGACGCCATCGGGGGCGCCGGTATGGATGCCGTACTGAGCGCGGTGGAGAACGAGCTCACTGACACCTCACTGCGGCTGCTGGCCCCGGGCGGCCACTTCGTCGAGCTGGGGAGGTCCGATCTGCGCGATCCCGACGAGGTCGCCGTCGCGCACCCCGGCGTTGACTACCGCTCCTTCTCCTTCACCTCCCTCGGTATCCCGCAGCTGCAATCCACTCTCAGCGCGCTGGCAGAGCTGTTCACCTCCGGGGCACTGACACCTCTGCCCACCACCGGCTATGACATCCGCCAGACAGCCGAAGCGCTTCGGCTGATGAGCGACGCGCGGCACACGACCAGGCTGGCACTCACACTGCCCACCCGGATCGACCCCCAGGGCACCGTGCTGATCACCGGAGGCACCGGAACCCTCGCCGGCATCGCGGCACGACAACTCGCCGCGCACCATCCCGGCATCCGCCTCCTCCTGGTCTCCCGACAAGGCGCAGACGCTCCCGGAGTGAGCTCCCTCACCGCCGAGTTGACCGACCGCGGCGCGGATGTGGTGGTCATGGCCCGTGACCTCACCGCGCCTGATGCCGTCCGCAACCTTGTCGAGGAGATCGGCACGGAGCGCCCCCTCACCGCGGTACTCCACACTGCGGCGCAACTCGCGGACGCCCCGATCACCGTTCTTACCCCGGAACAGATGGATCGGGTGCTGGCGGTGAAGGCCGGAGTCGCCTGGCAGTTGCACCAGGCCACCGCGGATCTCGATCTGGCCGCGTTCGTCCTGTACTCCAGCGTCGCCGGCGTGTTCGGTCTTCCCGGGCAGGGAAACTATGCCGCCGCCAACGTCTTCCTGGACGCGCTGGCCCACCACCGCCATCTGCTCGGGTTGCCCGCGACCTCACTCGCTTGGGGCCTATGGGAGCCGGCGTCGGCGGGCACACACCTGACGGACGCCGACCGTGCCCGGCTGGAGCGGGCTGGATTCGCACCGATCGCGGCCGACCACGGTGGCGCCCTGCTCGACCACGCACTCGCGCAGGGCGCCGCCGCGCTCGTCCCCGCACCGCTCACCCGGGCCGTGCGCACCGGGCTGACCGACGAGGTCCATCCGCTGCTGCACCACCTGATCCGGCCGGCCCGGCGCACCGCCACCGTCCCAGGGGCAGGAGACGGCAGTGGCTCGCTGGTGACGCGTTTGGCGGCGGTTGCTCCGGAGCGGCGGTCTGACCAGGTTCTGGGCCTCCTCCGAGGCCACGCCGCCACCATCTTGGGGCGCTCCGCCCCCCACGACATCGACCCCGAAGCATCCTTCCGCGTCCTGGGCTTCGATTCGCTCACCGCACTGGAGTTGCGCAATGCCCTTGCTCGCAGCACCGGCATCCGACTCTCGCCAACGCTGATCTTCGACCACCCCACACCACAAGCACTCAGCGCGTACCTGCTTTCCGAACTCATCCCGACGGAACAGCAGGAAGCGGAGGCGCCCCACGGGAGCGACCGATCACCCGCACCGGACCTCTTCGACAACGCAACCACCGATGAACTCATCAACCTGGCGCTCGGCAACGAGTAATACCGCCCGCTCCCTCCGGCCGAGAAGCCCTCTCCCTTCACAGCGCCCTCCTTCCGCTACCCCTCACCTCGCAGAGGCCGCCATGACCCAGCTCCCTCCCTTTCCCACCACCACCGCCCACGGGCGGCGCGCCATCGACCTCCGCACCTTCGGCGATGCTCTCCACCGCGACCCGTATTCCGTCTACGCCCGGTTGCTGGCCGAGGGCCCGATCCACTGGGCCGTCCAGCCCGACTCCACCCCCACGTGGTTGATCCTCGGCTACGAGGAGGTCAAGGAGGCCCTCTCGCACCCCGATCTTTCCAGCGACCCTGCCAACGCCACCCCCGCCTGGCGCACCCGCTACCTCCTCTCGGCGGACACCACCCAATTGCCCCAGGGCCGCATCCTGCTGACCTCGGACCCGCCCGACCACACCCGCCTGCGCAAACCGATCGCGCAGGCGTTCACCGCCCGTCGCTCCCGTGACATGCGCCCCATGGTGGAAGAGGCCACCAAGCGTCTGGTCGATGCTCTGCCCGACACCGCGCCCTTCGACGCCGTGGAAGACTTCGCCGCACCACTGGCCCTCACGGTGATCTGCAACATCCTCGGCATCAACGAGGCCGATCAGGCGCGCCTGCGCACCTGGACACACCTCATCACCTTCGCCACCGATGTCAAGGAAGCCTTCGCCGCCCGCCATCAGTTGATTCCCTACGCCGACCAGTTGGTCGCCGACAAACGCACGTGTCCGGGCACCGACCTCCTGAGCGCCCTCCTGGGGTGTGCGGACGCAGACCTGCTCTCCGCCAGTGAACTGCGCGCCACGGTCATCGCCCTGTTCGGGGGTGGCCACGAGACCAGTATCGGTCTGCTCTCCAACGCCCTCCTGTGCCTGCTGACCCACCCCGACCAGCTCGCCCTACTGCGCGCCGACCCCGCACTGATCGACCAGGCCATCGATGAGACCCTGCGCTACCTACCGCCTGTCCTCAACACCAAACAGCGGTTCGCCCAACGCGACGTCGTCATCGGGGACACTGCCATCCCCGGCGACGGCACTCAGGTCATCATCGGGCTCATCAGCGCCCTCCACGACCCCCGTCAATTCCCGGACCCCCATACCTTCGACCTGCGCCGCCCGGCCGGTGAACGGCTGCCTTTCGGACACGGCATCCACTTCTGCCCGGGCTGGGCACTGGCCCGGCTGGAAGCCGCTGTCTCCCTGCCCGCCCTCCTCACCCGCTTCCCGGACCTGACCCTGGCCGTCGATCCGACCGACCTCGTCTGGAACCCCGGCCCCATCCGCACCCTGAGCAGCCTTCCGCTTCTCTCCCAGCCCCCGTCGAGCCCGCTCCTGTGAGCAGACAGGTGCCCTGCCCGCCCGCAGGGACCGGAAAGCAGCCGGCCATGACCGACCGCAGCAATGAGTTCCGCCGCTTTGGACCCGTACCCATGACATGGGCCCGGTGAGCCATGACGACCGTCCGCATCCCACCGCTGGCCCCCGCACACCACCCGACCGAGGTCCGCGAGTTGCTTGCCTCGATCCCCTATCCGCCTGCGCGCACCGGGAACGGGAACACCACGGTCGCCCAGCACCCCGCGTTGTTTATCGCCTCCTTCCCCTTCTCGGGCGTCCTGTTGTTCAGCGGGGTGCTTCCGGCCCGGGACCGTGAACTGGTGATCCTGCGCACCGCCCATCTGGCGGACTCGACCTATGTGCTCACCCACCACAGGGGTTTCGGTCTCCGAGCGGGCCTCACCGAGACCGAGGTCGCGCGTACCGCGGCCGGGCCGGAAGCCGAGGGCTGGAGTCCGCATGACGCGGCTCTGCTCACCGCGGCCGACGAGCTCCATCGGCTGGCCGTCATCAGCGATGACACCTGGAACCAGCTGGCGGCCCGCTATGACACACCACAGCTGATCGAGGTCACCGTGCTGGCGGGCTACTACCGTATGTGGTCAGCAGCCCTCAACAGCTTTGGCACCGCCCCTGACCCCGACCCTGCCGCCGAGGAGGGTTCCGGTGTCGATATCCGATGACCGGGTGGCCCGGGCGCTACGGGCCGCCCTGCGCGAGAACGTTCGGCTGAAAGGCATCAACGGGGCGATCCGGGAACCGATTGCGGTCGTGTCCATGGGGTGCCGATTCCCTGGTGAGATCAGTACCCCCGTCGATCTGTGGCAGCTGCTCGACGACGGCCTGGACACCGCAGGGTCCTTGCCCCAGGACCGCGACTGGGATCTGACCGTCTGGGGGGAGTCGACCGCCCATGCCATGGGCAGCCCGCAGAATCTCGGCGTCCACAGTCTGGCGGACGCCTCGGGGTTCGACGCGGCCTTCTTCGAGATCTCCCCGCGGGAGGCCGCCGCGATGGACCCGCAGCAGAGGATTCTGCTGGAGGTCGCCTGGGAGACCCTGGAGCGCGCCGGCATCGCCCCCGACCGCCTCAAGGGGACCGCCACCGGAGTCTTCACCGGCATCTTCAGTTCTCTGTACGGCAGCGGAGCCGAGTTGCGCGAGGACGGTTCTCCCGCCGAGGGGTACGGTCTCACCGGAACCACCACCAGTGTCGCCTCGGGTCGCATCGCCTACACCCTGGGGCTCCAGGGGCCCGCCGTCAGTGTGGACACGGCCTGTTCCTCCTCACTGACCGCGATCCACCTGGCCTGCCAGGCACTCCGCACAGGCGACTGCGATCTGGCCCTCGCCGGCGGTGTCTCGGTCCTGTCCACACCCGAGATGCTGCTCGGGCTCCTCTCGCTCGGCGCGGTGGCTCCCGACGGCCGCTGCAAGGCGTTCGGTGCCGACGCCGACGGCATGGGCCTCTCCGAGGGGGTCGGTCTGGTGCTGTTGGAACGGCTCGCCGACGCCCGCCGCAACGGCCATCCGGTGCTGGCGGTGATCCGCGGCTCCGCAGTCAACCAGGACGGTGCCTCCAACGGCCTGACCGCGCCCAACGGACCTGCTCAGCGGAGCGTCATCCGTGCCGCGCTACGTAACGCCGGACTGGAACCAGATGACATCGACGCGGTGGAGGCGCACGGCACCGGTACCTCGCTGGGCGACCCCATCGAAGCCCAGGCCCTGACAGCGGTCTACGGAGTGGACCGCGATAGGCCCCTCCATCTGGGCTCCATCAAGTCCAACTTCGGTCACACCGGTGCCGCGGCGGGCGTCGCGGGGATGATGAAGTTGGTCCTGGCACTCCAGCACCAACGCCTGCCTCGAACGCTGCACGCCGACAGACCGAGTCCGCACATCGACTGGGACACCACATGTCTGCGACTGTTGACCTGGCCCGTTGACTGGCCGCTCCGCAGGGAGCGCATCCGACGAGCTGCGGTCTCCTCCTTCGGGATCTCCGGCACCAATGTCCATCTCGTGCTCGAAGAAGCGCCTGGCCATCTGCCGATACCGGTGGCAGCGCACACCGGGCCGCTGCTGTTTCCCCTCTCAGCGAGGACCCCGGCCGCACTGCGCACACAAGCAGACAACCTGCACCGACTGGTCACCGAAGCTCCCGACCTCAACCTCAGCGACCTGGCTTTCTCGTTGGCTGGGGGGCGTGCTCATTTGGGGCATCGTGCGGCTATCACTGCGGGGACGCGTCAGGAGCTTGTGGAGCGGCTTG
>NZ_JBIRRE010000003.1:740278-795074 GCF_044333555.1 Streptomyces sp. NPDC020965 | reverse complement strand
TTCGCCTTTCGGCTGCTCCGACTTTATCAGATCCTTTCGGGCCTGACTCCCGGTCGAAATCGGGTTGTCTTTCCGGCTGTTGGGCCGTTCCGACGTTTCAAACTCTAGCGGATTTCCCGACCGACTCATAATCGGGCCTGTCGAATGATTTTCGGCAGGCCGAAAATCATCCTGGTCAGGGATCGTGCTGAGTTTGGTTGCCGCATTTCGCGGCGGGAGTGGTCGTCGCAGAACCGTTCCGGCTCCGTGACAACTCGAAGAACCTTACGGACGGATGAAGTCCGTGTCAACTTCAGCCCACGACCCCGCCGAGCGACCCGTTCTGGTCCAGATCCGTCAGCCGGCCGCCCGCATCAGGCTGGGTGTCCTCCACCCTGCGGAGCAGGCGGATCAGCAGCTCACCCAGGACGCCCCGCTCGTCCGTAGAGAGGTCCTGGAGCAGGTCCTCCTCGAAGACGGTGGCCATGCGCATCGCCTCCAACCACTTCGTACGGCCCTCGTGCGTCAGCTCCACGATCACCCGCACCCGGTTGTTCTCGTCCCGGTCGCGGGTGACGAGACCTTCGCCCGCCATCCGGTCGATGCGGTGGGTCATGGCCGCGGGGGTGAGACCCAGGCGCTTCGCCAGTTCACCGGGACCCATCCGGTACGGGCTGCCGGCGAGGACCAGGCTCTTCAGCACCTCCCACTCGGCGTTGCTGATGCCGAGGGCGGCGACCTGGCGGCCGTACGCGACGTTCATCCGCCGGTTGAGTCGGCCCAGGGCGGAGACGACCTGCTCGACCTGGGGGTCCAGGTCTCCGTACTCACGCTGATAGGCGGCGATCTGCTCGTCGAGAGTCGGTTCCTGGATGGCCGGGCCGGTCACTGCTGGGCCCTCGGGGCTCGCGGTAGGCATACACCGGAGTATCGCATGGCGTTCATTGGCTTCGAAGTCCTTCGACATGTATTGTTAAGGCTCTAACTTTACTGTTGAAGTCTTCGGACTTCACTCCTCTTGAACACCAAGGCAGGTGAGTGTGACCAGGGTGATGGGTGCAGCGATGCGCCGAATCCAGGTGGGAAGCGCGCTGAGCGCGTTCGGACTCGGTTTCACGGTTCCGTACCTCTATGTCTATGTGGCGCAGGTACGGGACCTGGGCGCGACGACGGCCGGCGCCGTCCTCGCGGTCTTCGCGATGGCCGCACTCGTCGCGCTCCCCTTCACCGGCCGGGTCATCGACCGGCGCGGGCCGCTGCCCGTGCTGGTGGGGGCCGCGGTGCTGGCGTCCATCGGCGCGCTCTCCCTCGGTCTCGCGGGGAATGTGACGACCGTCGTCCTCTCCGCCGCCCTGCTGGGCGCCGGTACGGCGGTGATGCAGCCCGCGCTCGCCACCATGCTCGTCTGGTGCTCGGACGCCTCCACCCGGACGCGCGCCTTCGCCATGCAGTTCTTCCTGCAGAACCTGGGCCTCGGCCTCGGTGGTCTGATCGGTGGGCAGATCGTCGACAAGAGCCGTCCGGACAGCTTCCTGCTGCTCTTCGGCATCGAGTCCGTGATGTTCCTGGTGCTCGGCGGCATCGCGCTGACCATCCGGCTGCCGCGGCCGGCCACCTTCCAGGACCCGTCCGCCGCGCGTGCCGCCGCCAAGGGTGGGATGCGCGTACTGCTCGGGCACAAGGCGATGGTCCAGCTCTGTGTGCTCGGGTTCATCCTGTTCTTCGCCTGCTACGGACAGTTCGAGTCGGGACTCGCCGCGTACGGCACCGAGGCCGCGGGGATCGAGCCCGCCACGCTGGGTACGGCGCTGGCCGCCAACACCGCCGTGATCGTGCTCGCGCAGTTCCTGGTGCTCAAGTTCGTCGAGCGCCGCAAGCGGAGCCGGATGGTCGCCGCGGTCGGCCTGATCTGGGCGGTCGCATGGATCTTCGCGGGGTACGCCGGGCTCGGCACCCACAGCCAGGCCATGGCGACGGCCGCGTTCATCACCACGTACGCCCTCTTCGGACTCGGTGAGGCGATGCTGTCGCCGACCGTGGCACCGCTGGTCGCCGATCTGGCGCCGGAGTCGATGGTCGGGCAGTACAACTCCGCTTTCGCCCTGGTCAAGCAGCTCGCGCTGGCTCTCGGTCCGGCGATCGGCGGACCGATGGGGGCCGCGCTGCACGGTCCGTACATCGTGACGTTCGTGCTGTTCTCGCTCGCGATCACGGTGCTGGCGCTGCGGCTGGGCCGGGAGCTGACCCCCGTACAGAATCAGCCATCCCTCGCGGCGTCGTCGCGGGTGGTGGCGCAGCACAAGCCGGCCGAGCAGGTGGAGGCCGTCGCCTGACACCCGGACCGCCCGGTCCCCTGGCTGGGGGACCGGGCGGCGGTGCTCTCGCAACAGCCTTAGGAGGGCAGGGCGAACTCGCACCAGACCGCTTTGCCGCCGCCGGGAGTGCGGCGGGAGCCCCAGGACGAGGCGATCGTCGCGATGATGGAGATTCCGCGACCCGCCTCGTCTTCCGTTTCCGCGCGGCGGCGGCGCGGGAGGTGGTCGTCCCCGTCCGTCACCTCGACGATCAGGCGGCGGTCGGTGCGGCGGAGCCTGAGGCGCATGGGTGGGGTGCCGTGTTGGAGGGAGTTGGCCACCAGCTCGCTGGTGGCCAGGACGCCCAGGTCGCGCAGCTCCGGGGAGAACCGCCAGGAGGCGAGGACCCCGGAGGCGAACGCGCGGGCGCGCGGTGCCGCCTCGACGCCGCCGAGCAGATCGAGTGCCGCGTTGTGGAACAGCTCGGCGGACGCGCCCGTACGCGCGGGGTGCTGGACCACCAGGACCGCCACGTCGTCGTCGTGCTCTGCGGTCACTCCCAGGGAACGGATCAGCCGGTCGCAGACGACCTGTGGGGTGCCCGTCGCCCCGGAGAGTGCGCGCTCCAGGGCGGCCACGCCTTCGTCGATGTCCTCGTGCCGGCGCTCGACCAGACCATCCGTATAGAAGACGGCGCTGGAACCGGGCGGCAGCGCGATGGTGCCCGAGGTGTGCAGCCAACCGCCGGTGCCGAGCGGCGGGCCGGTGGGGTCTGCGGCGCGGCGGACCGTGCCGTCCTCGTCGCGCACCAGGATGGGGAGGTGGCCGGCCGAGGCGTAGACGAGCCGGCCCTCGTTCGGGTCGTGGACGGCGTAGACGCAGGTGGCGATCTGGCTGGCGTCGATCTCGGCGGCGAGCCCGTCGAGGAGTTGCAGCACCTCGTGGGGTGGCAGATCGAGGCGGGCGTACGCCCGGACGGCGGTGCGGAGCTGTCCCATGACCGCGGCGGCGCGCACCCCCCGGCCCATGACGTCGCCGATGACGAGGGCGGTGCGGCCCGCGCCGAGCGTGATCACGTCATACCAGTCGCCGCCGACCGCGGCCTCCGTGCCACCGGGCTGGTAGGTGGCGGCGATCCGCAGGTCGTCGGGTTGTTCCAGCTCCTGGGGGAGTAGGGAGCGCTGGAGGGTGACGGCGGTCTGGCGCTGGCGTCGCTCGCTGGCGCGGAGTCGTTCGGCGGCCTCGGCGTGGTCGGTGACGTCGGCGGCGAAAACGAGGACCCCGCTGCCCTCGGTCGGGCTGTCGACGGGCAGGCAGGTGACCGTGTACGAGCCTCCGGCGAGGACCTTGCGGGACTTCACGGTGCGTGGTCTGCCGCTGCGGATGACCTGGTCCATCAGCGGGGACAGTCCCAGCTCGGCCAGCTCGGGGCAGGCGTCGGCGGCGGGGATGCCGATCGGGCGGGGGCCGAACGCGGTGGTGTAGGCGTCATTGACGTAGGCGAGCCGGTGCTCGGGGCCGTACGTCAGGGCGACCAGGGCGGGCAACCGGCCGAGGATCTCGCGGACGGGGCAGTCGGCGATGGATGGTGTGGCGGCTTCGGGCGGTTTCTCGGATTCACCGCCGCGGGCCGCTGGGACCGCCCCTTCCCCTCTGTCGCTTCTGTCGTCTCTCTCGTTGTCCTGGGCACCCGTCTCCCCGTCCTGGGCGCCCGCTTCCCCGCTGCCGTCCCCTTTGTTCTCCCCTCGCCGGGCCGGTCGTGGTGCCGTGGAGATCGCCCGATCGGTCCGCCGCGCTGCTGCACGGCGCTGTGTACCCGGGAGCCTTGCGCTCCAACGCGTGAAGTTCACTGACTTTCTAGCCTCAATGGTTGTCGCCAAGGGTCACTAGGGTCACTCTGTGCAAATGTGAGCCCACCTATGGTCACACGTCCAGTGTGACCGACCGTACTGACAGTCGGTGTCGTGCGGTGGTCCGAGAGGCACCTTCGGCGTGGCCGCCGGGGGGCCGCTTGGACCGGGTTCAGGTGCCTCTGGGGTCGCCCTTCGGCGGTTCGCCGGCTGGCCCGCCCCCCGGGCCGGTTCCGGATCCCGGCCCCGGCGTGTTCGGCCCTGGCGGCTTGGGTTCGGGCCGGCCGCCCGCCGCGATCTCGAACTCGGCGCGCGGGTGTTCCAGCGAACCCAGGGAGACGATCTCCCGTTTGAAGAGCCCGGCGAGGGTCCACTCGGCGAGCACGCGCGCCTTCCGGTTGAAGGTCGGCACCCGGCTGAGGTGGTAGACGCGGTGCATCAGCCAGGCCGGGTACCCCTTGAGCTTGCGACCGTAGACATGGGCGACGCCCCGGTGCAGGCCGAGGGAGGCCACCGAACCGACGTACCGGTGCGCGTACTCCTTGAGAGGGGTGCCGCGCAGGCTCGACACGATGTTCTCGGCGAGCACCTTGGTCTGGCGGACGGCGTGCTGGGCGTTCGGGGCGCACTCGGCGCCCGGCTGGTCGGAGGTGATGTCCGGCACGGCGGCCGCGTCACCGGCGGCCCAGGCGTGCTCGGTATCGGCGACGGCGAGGGTGGCCGTACAGCGCAGCCGGCCGCGCCCGGTGAGCGGCAGATCCGTGGCGGCGAGCACGGGCGCGGGTTTGACGCCCGCCGTCCAGACGACCGTGCGGGCCGGGAAGCGGCTGCCGTCGCTGAGGACGGCGACCCGGTTCTCGCAGGAGTCCAGCCGGGTCTCCAGCCGGACGTCGATATTGCGGGAACGCAGCTCCCGGATGGCGTAGCGGCCCATCTCCTCGCCGACCTCGGGGAGGATGCGGTCGGTGGCCTCCACGAGGATCCATTTCAGATCCTCCGGCTTGATGTTGTGGTAGTACCGCGCGGTGTAGCGGGCCATGTCCTCCAGCTCGCCGAGTGCCTCGACGCCGGCGTAGCCGCCGCCGACGAAGACGAAGGTGAGGGCCGCGTCGCGGATCGCGGGGTCGCGGGTGGAGGAGGCGATGTCCATCTGCTCGATGACGTGGTTGCGCAGACCGATGGCCTCCTCGACCGTCTTGAAACCGATGGCGAAGTCGGCGAGCCCGGGGACGGGCAGGGTGCGGGAGACCGAGCCCGGGGCGATGACGAGTTCGTCGTACGGCACCGTGATGGCGCCGGCCCCCTCCTCGGCGGTGGCGAGGGTGGTCACGGTCGCCGATCGCTTCGCGTGGTCGACGGCGGTGACCTCACCAATAAGGATCTTGCACTTGTCCAACACCCGTCTCAGTGGCACCACCACATGGCGCGGGGAGATGGATCCGGCCGCTGCCTCCGGGAGAAAGGGCTGATACGTCATATAGGGCTCGGGCGTGATCACGAGGATCTCCGCCTCACCGCGCGCCAGCTCGCGCTTCAGCATGCGCTGGAGGTGCAGAGCCGTATACATGCCCACATAGCCGCCGCCGACGACGAGGACACGGGTGTCCCCGGTGCGCGCGGTCGGCGGGGGGCCGGGGGTCGAGTCCGGGGAGTCAGCTGCCTTCACCATCCCATGACGCACCGGTCCCCGGCGTTTGTCCACAGGCCCGGCAATTTGTGTGACCGGAGCTCCCCTGTGGCCATGCGCCGGGATTCCCCCACGAGACGGTGAAGGTGCGCAGGTCAGCGGGCGCGCGATAGGCCGTGCTCGGGGGCGTAAACGGGAGCCTTCCGGTCCTTGCTCCGATCGGGGGGCGCTCCATGCGGAACTACCCCCTTCTGAATTGACTCGGGCTCAACTATGTTCGTACCTCGTCGGGGTGCTCGGTCAAGGCACGCCCGACAGACCAGGCGGGGCGGTCTCCGGGGGGAGACACAGTGACCGGGGGAACATGTATGACCATTCAGGATTCGCATTGGCAGGCTGCCGTACCACCGACCGCGGACACGCGCGCGCACGGCGGTCACCTCGGCGGCGAAGGTAACGGACGAGCGGGATCGGGCGGGGCCAGCCGCTCGGCGCCGCTCCGAGTGGATGCGCAGCGCAACCTTGAGCATGTGCTGCGAGCGGCTCGCGAGGTCTTCGGCGAGCTGGGTTACGGGGCGCCGATGGAGGATGTGGCGCGCCGGGCCAGGGTCGGTGTCGGGACGGTCTACCGCCGTTTCCCGAGCAAGGACGTACTGGTGCGCCGAATAGCCGAGGAGGAGACCTCCCGGCTGACCGAGCAGGCGCGTACGGCCCTGGGGCAGGAGGAGGAGCCATGGTCCGCGCTGGCCCGGTTCCTCCGTACGTCGGTCGCATCGGGCGCGGGGCGGCTGCTGCCGCCCCAGGTGCTGCGGGTGGGCGTGGAGCCGGAGGACGCGGCGGAGCAGACGGCCCCCGACGGGGTGCGCGTTCCGCATCAGCGGTCGGGCGCGCAGCCCGAGCGGTCCCCCGGCGGGCCGCCCGAGTTGCGGGTGGTGGGACAGCGTCCGCCCGCCGGCGACGAGCCGGACGACGCGGGTGCGACGGATCTGCTGGAGGTCGTGGGGCAGCTCGTCGACCGGGCGCGGGCGGCGGGTGAGCTGCGGGGTGATGTGACCGTGGCGGATGTGCTGCTCGTGATAGCCACGGCGGCGCCCTCGCTGCCGGATGCCGCGCAGCAGGCGGCGGCGTCGGCCCGGTTGTTGGACATTCTGTTGGAGGGGCTGCGGCCGAGGGCTGCCTGAGCCATGGCCGGGGAGCGCGGTGCGCCGGGTGGCCGTGGCCCTTATGGGCGGACCGCTATGGGCGGACCGCGCTCCGTCCGGCGCCCGCAGAGCTGATTGATATTTTCACTAACAAGCCATGGAGGTGCGGGGATCCGGTCAAGTCTCCCCGGATGAGTGGTTGACGCGGATGGGGGCTCGGCGCGCTGTTGCCGTGTGGCACGCTTGCCCGGTGTTCGGGTCCGAGGGTGCTGACGGGAGCTTCCGCGATGAACGAGGGCTTCCGCGATGAGTGGTGACGGTCGGGACGCACGGGACGATTCACCGGGCGGTGCGGGTGGTGCGGAGCACGGCGCACCGCGTTCGCGGCAGGTGCCCGGGCAGGGCGGGCCCGGTGGGTCCAGGACGGGTTCCGGCTTCGGCCTGGGGCACGGTGTCCCCGGTCCCGCGAGCGCCGGTCCCGGGGCGATCGATCCGGACGGATCCGCTCACACCGTTCCCAACCAGGGGACCAGCGGTACCCCGGCCGATGACTCACCGGTGTTCGCCGCCTCCGGTGTCGAACCGGACGGCGGCCCCGAGGGCGGCTTCGGCAGTGGCTCGGACACCGGCTTCGGCAGTGGCTTCGACTCCGGCTTCGAGGCGGAGATCCATTCTGTGCCGTCGCAGCGCGAGCGGGTCCGCGGGTCCGACTCCCTGCTGCCGCCGTCCCGTGATCCGGTCCAGTCCGACGCCGAGTTGATCCAGCGGATGCGCGACGGCGACGACAGCGCCTACGCGGAGCTGTTCCGGCGCCACTCCGACGCGGTGCGCCGCTATGCGCGCAGTTGTTGCCGGGACGCGCACACCGCCGACGATCTGACGGCCGAGGTCTTCGCCCGCACTCTTCAGGCGGTCCGGGGTGGCGCCGGCCCTGAGCAGGCCGTACGGGCCTATCTGCTCACGACGGTTCGGCGGACCGCCGCCACCTGGACGAAGTCGGCCAAGCGGGAACAACTGATCGACGACTTCGCGGTGTTCGCCGCGGAGGCGGCCCGTGGCGCGGACTCCGGCACCGGCGAGACGCACGATCTGGGCGCCGATGTCCGGGCGATGCACGAGGCGGAGCAGTCGCTGGCCATGCAGGCGTTCCGGTCGCTGCCGGAGCGCTGGCAGGCGGTGCTCTGGCACACCACCGTGGAGGAGGAGTCGCCCAGCGAGATCGCGCCGCTCTTCGGTCTCACGGCCAACGCCACCGCGGTGCTGGCGAGCCGGGCCCGTGAGGGCCTCAAGCAGGCGTATCTCCAGGCGCATGTGAGTTCCTCGCTGACCTCGGAGGGCGATTGCGCGCGGTATGCGGACCGGCTGGGTGCCTATGCCCGGGGCGGGTTGCGGATGCGGGCCGAGCGCGGGCTGCGGAAGCATCTGGACGAGTGCGTCAAGTGCCGGCTGGCCGTGGGCGAGCTCCAGCATGTCAACGCCGGGATCCCGGCGCTGCTACCGGTCGCGGTCATCGGTTGGTTCGCCGCGGGTTACTCGGTCAAGGCGGCCGGGATCGTCGCCGGGGGCGCCGCGGGTGCGGCGGGAGCGGGAGCGGCCGCCGCGGCGACGGGTGGCGGGGGTTCCACGGGGGCCGCGGGAGGCGCCGCCGCGTCCGAAGGACTGGGGATGCCGGCGAAGGCCGGGATCGCCGGAGTGCTGGCGGTCGCCGCGGCGGCCGGGCTGGTGTGGGCGTTCACGGGTGATCCACGGCCGGCACCCGAGCCGAAGGCGAAGCCGCCGGTCACCCAGCCCCTCGCGCCGATGAAGCCCGGCCCGCCCCCGGCGAAGCCGGAACCACCGGCGCCTCCCACCCCGGAGGAGCCGCCACCGCCCGCGCCCGTGCGGGCGGAACCCCCACCGCCGAAGCCCGAACCGACCCCGGTGAAACCCGAACCGAAGCCGAAGCCGACACCACCCGAGCCGGCGCCACCGGCGCGTACCCCACCACCGTCACCGACACCGCCCCCACCCGAGCCGGAACCCACTCCGTCGCCGACGCCGGAGCGGAAGGTGTACCAGCTCAACCGGCTGGAGTTCAGCGTCACCGGCGACCACAGCGGCCCGGAGGTGGAGCTCGCCGAGAGCACCTGGCTCTGGCAGCGCACGGGCCTGCGGATCGGCGGCGAGCGGTACCGGCACGGGGTGACCGTGCACGCCAAGTCGAGCATCACCATCCAGCTCAACCGCTCCTGCGCGCGCTATGAGGCGCTCGTCGGGGTGGACGACATGACGCTGGGCCTCGGCGCGGTGCGCTTCTCCCTCTACGGGGACGGCACCCGGCTCTGGCGGTCCGAGGTGATCCGTGGCGGCGACCGAGCCGTGCCGATGGCGGCCTCGATCGCCGGCCGGAAGACGATCCGCCTGGTGGTGGAGCCGCACACACCGTTCGACTCGGTGGCCCTGGCGGACTGGGCCAGATCCCGCATCACCTGCGGCTGACCGCCCCCCAGCCACGACACGGCACCACCGCGCCGCGAACCTCTCGCCCCCGCCCCACCTCATCCGTGAACCACGCGGCAACGGGCCAACGAACGGGACCGGAACGAAAGGGCGGGAGGGGGGCGCGCAGGAGTGGTGGCGGGACGTAGAGCGTGATTTGTGGCGCTGAAGGTGCCCCGGCAAACAAGGGCCTGAGTAGCGCCGTAAATCATGCAGTCCCGCCGCCACACCGGAGCGCACCCCGGCACCACCCACCCACCCGCACAAGCACCCGGGGCACCCACAACCCGGCCCACCCACGCACCCGCACGCGGGAACCCCGCCCCCGCGACTAGGACCGCAGCGTGGGCCGTTGGGGAACGCCGCCCGCCACCGCGCGTTGGCGGGGGGCCGCCGTGCCCGTCCAGCAGGTGCCCCGGCGGGAGAGCAGCCGTCGCAGCCACAGTTCGGTCGAGATCAAGTCCGCCAGACCGTCCAGCGGCACCGGTTCGCCCTCCGACGCCGCGCGCAGGGCCTTGCGGACCACCCGCGCCTCCACCAGGCCCGCGTCCGCCAGCAGGGGTGCGTCGAAGAGGGCCATCAGATTCGGGAGCGCGGCGCGCAGGCCCACGAGCGCCTGCCCGGTCGAGGCGGTGGGGGTCGTCGCGCCCCAGCCCGGGGGCAGATCGTGGATGCCCGCGCCCGCGAGGACGGTGCGCAGTATCTCGGCCCGCGCCCCCGGCCGGACCCGCAGCGACTCGGGAAGCTCCCGGCACGCCCGTACGACCTGGTTGTCCAGGAAGGGGGCGTGGAGTCGCTGACTGCGGACCTCGGCCGCCTGTTCCAGGATGCGGTGGTCCGTCGCGTGGCGGGTGAGGGCCGCGCGGGCGCGGGCCTCACCGGGTCGCTGCATGGAGACCGGCCGGGTCGCCGCCTCCATCAGCCGAACCGATACTTCAGCCAGTGCCTCGCCCGTCAGCCAGCGCGCGGCCGGACCCGGCCGCGACCAGGTCAGGGCGGCCAGGGACGCGCCCAACGGCCCCACCCCGCCGCCCCGCGTCCCCGGGCGGTTCGCCTCCAGGAGCCGGTCGGCGGCGGCCTCAAGTCCCGTCCGGTAGGGCGTACGGGCCAGTCGCCGGGCCGCCCGGTACACGGTCAGCGGGATGAACAGCGACTGTGGCGAGGCCCCTTCGGCCCGTGCGAGCGCCGTCGCCGGCCGCATCAGATGGCGGCGGCGCCGGTCGATGAGGAGATCCGCGAGCCGGGCGGGGTGCGCGTCCAGGACCTGGCGGGCGCCCGCGCCGGTGAAGTGGTCCGCGCTGCCGGAGGCCAGCCGGCCGCGATGCCGCTCCCCCAGCACGAGGGAGGGCGCGGGTTCGTCGGTGAGCGGCCCGTTCTCCAGGTTCGCGTACGGCAGCCCCTCCTCGCCCGCCGCCACGACCACATGGTGCAGCCGGGGGTTGGAGGCGATGGCGCGGGCCCGTTCCAGTTCGGCCTCGCGGCCGTCCTCGGTGAGGTCGTTGTAGGTGACGGCGAGGAGTCGCTCGCCCGCGCCCGTGCCGTGTCCGAGTACGGTGCCCGGCACTCCGGGCAGCCCGGCGGCGAGGAGTGCGAGCGTCCCGGACGCGCTGCCGCCGGAGAGGTCGGCGCCGATCCCGGGAGCGGGGGCGCCCCGTCGCGCGCGGCGCTCGGCCGGTCCCATGCCGGGTACCGGACCCGGGTCGGGCGGCATGGTCTCCGGGGCGTGCCGGGGCGCGGTGAGTCTCGCCCGTACGGCGTCGATCAGTGCGTCCCGCACCCCGTCCACGGCCCGTTCGGGGTCCTTGCGCGGCCCGGCGACGGCGAGCGAGGCGACCGGCTCGTACCCCGCGATCTCGCGGGAGCCCTCCCGGAGGATCAGGGTGTGCCCCGGCGGGATGCGTTTGACCCCTTCGTACGGGGTGGAGTCGCGCAGCGCCTCCGGTGTCTCCGGGCAGGCGAGCAGCGCGGCGAGGTGCCCGATGTCGAGCTGGGCCTCGATGAGGTCGGCGAGGGGCAGCGCGGCGGTGGCGTAGGCGGTGCCGTTGGCCCAGGGGGTGTAGAAGACGGGCCGGGCGCCCGCGAGGTCGCCCACGATGGTGATCCGCCGTCCGACCTGGACGATGGCGGTGTAGCTACCGGCCCAGGCGGTCAGGTGCCGCAGTGCCCCGCCGCGCGCGGTGAGCAGTCCGGCCCGGAGTTCCTCGTCGCTGGCGGCGCAGCAGCCGAGGACGGCGAGCCGGGTGGTGGGGGCCTCGCGGCCGAAGCCGGGGGCGGCGTCGACGGTGACGATGCGGATCTCGTCGGGGCGCCAGTCACCGACCGCCCAGAGCGGATCGGGGTCGCCCCAGAGGAGTTGGGATCCGACGGGCTGCACGGCGAGGCCCTCGTCGGGCGAGCCGACGGCGCCGGCCGAACCGAAGTGAGCGGCGATACTGCTCCACCCCACCAACCACCGCATCGCCGCCTCCACAGGCTGTGGACAAACCCTGGCCGCCTGGATTCCTCGGCCGTACGGGAGCACGCTACGCCCGGTCCGGGAGCGCGCCACACCTGGTTGTGCGCAAGGCGCGTCGTGCGCCGTTCGGGAGCGTGCCGCACCCGGCCGTTCGGGAACATGCTGCCACGAAGGCGGCGCACGGGAAGAGGTTCGGGTAGCGCGCCCGCCAGCGGAAGGGGGCGCCGGGGAGGCCGTTTTGACGGTAGTTCAACAGTTACCGTAACGATCGCGCCAACGGCATACAGGGATATTCACCGCGAGAGGGACAGTCGACATTCAGCCAATCTACAAATGTCGACGGGCAGCACAAAGACCGCACAGGCCCACCGAACCAGCGCTCCAGCAGTCCGGATACATCACCATGCGTCCGGATACCGCCGCCCGGGGGCTACCGTGCGGTACGACAGCGCGTCACGACTCTCCCGTACGACAGTCCGGGAGGCGCTGCCACCTCCCGGACCGCTTCGCCGCCCGCGGGGATATGAAGGCGGCGTGTCCCCCAGCCCACTGGTTCCAGTACGCAGCGGGCCGACCCACGCGAGACTCATCGAAACGCCCGCCTCACCACCCGGGCCAGAGCGCACGCACGGGCGCACGGCCACACACCCGGAGCACGCGATGGGGCGTCAACGACCCTTCACGGAGGGCAGGTTCATCGCGCGCCCACCCCGGCGCGCAACAATCTCGCCATCCGGAACACCGCCCCTTAACGGTCGGGATGCGGCGAACTACGCTGTGTTTACTGATGTTCTGAACCGACGGGCATATTCCTCAGGGTTGGGCCAGGCGCTTGTGCGACCGGGACCGGTCGGGGGCGAGGAGCCGCCCACCGGGGACGACTCAGTACGAATGCCGCGCGCGCCGGACGGCGACGCGGCGGCCGTCCGGGTGTCGAGGGGTGGGCCATGACCAGAGAGCTACGCGGGCCGAACGAAAAGCTCGGCACTGTCCTCGCCCTCGCCGGAATCAGCAACGCCGGACTCGCCCGGCGCGTCAACGACCTGGGCGCGCAGCGGGGTCTGACCCTCCGCTACGACAAGACCTCCGTGGCCAGATGGGTCTCGAAGGGCATGGTGCCGCAGGGCGCGGCCCCGCACCTCATCGCCGCCGCGATCGGCGCGAAGCTCGGCCGCCCCGTGCCGCTGCACGAGATCGGGTTGGCCGACGCCGACCCGGCGCCCGAGGTCGGGCTCGCCTTTCCCCGCGATGTCGGCCAGGCGGTGAAATCGGCCACCGAGCTGTACCGACTCGATCTCGCGGGCCGGCGCGCGGGCAGCGGCGGCATCTGGCAGTCGCTGGCCGGTTCCTTCGCCGTCAGCGCCTATGCGACCCCCGCGTCCCGCTGGCTGATAACGCCCGCCGACCCCTCGGTGGAGCGGATCCCGGAGACCGGGGCCGCGGATGACGCCCCCGCCCGCGTGGGCCACAGCGATGTGGCCAAGCTGCGCGAGGCGGCGGAGGACGCGCGCCGCTGGGACTCCAAGTACGGCGGCGGCGACTGGCGCTCCTCGATGGTCCCGGAGTGCCTGCGCGTGGACGCGGCACCACTGCTGCTGAGCTCCTACTCCGACGAAGTGGGCCGCGCCCTCTTCGGCGCCGCCGCCGAGCTGACCCGGCTCGCCGGTTGGATGGCGTTCGACACCGGCCAGCAGGAGGCGGCCCAGCGGTACTACATCCAGGCGCTGCGGCTGGCCCGCGCGGCGGCCGACGTACCGCTCGGCGGCTATGTGCTGGCGTCGATGTCGCTCCAGTCGATCTACCGGGGCTTCGCCGACGAGGGCGTGGACCTCGCCCAGGCGGCCCTGGAGCGCAACCGCGGGCTGGCCACCGCCCGCACCATGAGCTTCTTCCGGCTGGTGGAGGCGCGGGCGCACGCGAAGGCGGGCGACGCGCTCGCGGCCGGGGCCGCGCTGAAGGCGGCGGAGGGCTGGCTGGAGCGGGCCCGGGACGGCGATCCCGATCCGTCCTGGCTGGGTTTCTACACCTACGACCGGTTCTGCGCGGATGCCGCCGAGTGCTACCGCGATCTGAAGGCCCCCCGGCAGGTGCGCCGCTTCACCGAGCAGGCGCTGTCCCGGCCGACGGAGGAATTCGTCCGCTCGCACGGACTGCGGCTGGTGGTCAGCGCGGTCGCCGAGCTGGAATCGGGCAATCTCGACGCGGCCTGCGCGGCGGGCACCCGGGCGGTCGAGGTCGCGGGGCGGATCTCGTCGGCCCGGACCACGGAGTACGTACGGGACCTCCTGCACCGCCTGGAGCCGTACGGGGACGAGCCCAGAGTGGTGGAGCTGCGGGAGCGGGCCAGACCGCTGCTGGTGGCTCCGGCGTAAAACCGGGCGCACGACCCCGGCCCGACTGGTTTAACCGCGTTGTCAGTGGGCCAGTGCACTATCGGGGTGGGAGGTGGCGTGGTGATGACGGTCAGACCTGGCTTCGACTGCGACGTGCTGGTGATCGGCGGCGGGATCGTCGGTCTGTCGACGGCGTATGCCCTGACCCGCGCGGCACCCGGCACGCGGGTGATCGTCCTGGAGAAGGAGCCCGGCACCGCCCGCCACCAGACCGGGCGGAACAGCGGAGTGATCCACAGCGGGATCTACTACCGGCCGGATTCGCTGAAGGCCCGGTTCGCGGTGGGCGGCGCGGCCGAGATGGTGAAGTTCTGCGCGGAGTACGGCATACCCCACCGGGTCACCGGCAAGCTGATCGTCGCCACCGGCCGGGACGAGCTGCCCCGGCTGCACTCCCTGGTCCAGCGCGGCCGGGAGAACGGCATCCCGGTCCGGGAGCTGGGCCCCGCGCAGATCATGGAGTACGAGCCGGGGGTGCGCGGACTCGCGGCGATCCACGTCGGGACGACGGGGGTGTGCGACTTCGGCGCGGTGGCCGGCCGGCTCGCGTCCGCCGCCGAGGCCGCCGAGGCCGAGATCCGCTGCGGCGAGGAGGTCACCACGGTCGACCGCCGCCCCTGGGGCGTCGCGGTGCGTACGGGGGCGGGCACGGTGCTGCGCGCGCGGGCTCTGGTCAACTGCGCGGGGTTGCAGAGCGACCGGGTGGCGCGGCTGGCGGGTGACGACCCCGGGATGCGGATCGTCCCCTTCCGGGGCGAGTACTACGAACTGACGGACCCCTCGCTCGTCCGCGGGCTGGTCTACCCGGTCCCCGACCCGGCCTTCCCGTTCCTGGGGGTGCATCTGACCCGGGGCATCGACGGCGGCGTCCACGTCGGGCCGAACGCGGTCCCCGCGCTGGCCCGCGAGGGTTACAACTGGTCGGTGGTGCGGCCCGGAGAGCTGGCCTCCACGCTGAGCTGGCCCGGTTCCTGGCGGATCGCCCGCCGCCACTGGCGTTACGGGGGCGGCGAGCTGTACCGCTCCCTGTCGAAACGGGCCTTCACGAACGCGGTGCGCCGACTGCTGCCAGCGGTGACGGAGGACGATCTGCGCCGGGCGCCGGCCGGGGTGCGGGCCCAGGCGGTGCTGCGGGACGGGACCCTGGCGGACGACTTCCTCATCCGGGAGGCGCCCCGCACGGTCCATGTGCTGAACGCGCCGTCCCCGGCCGCGACGGCGTCCCTGCCGATCGGCCGGGAGGTGGCCCGCCGGGCGCTGGCCCTGCTCTAGGCGGCGCCCCGGGGGCCGGCCGCTGGGCACCGGAGACCGCTACCCGGGCGGGGGGCACGGTGGCCGGCACGAGTCGCGTGGGCGGGGCGGGGCGGGCGGTACGAGGTCGGGCAGCGGTATCCGGGGCCAGGTCGGACGGCGGTACGGGGCCGGGCAGCGGTATCCGGGGCCAGGTCGGACGGCGGTACGGGGCCGGGCAGCGGTATCCGGGGCCAGGTCGGACGGCGGTACGGGGCCGGGTGGCGGTACGGGGCCGGGTGGCGGTACGAGGTCGGGCGGCGCCCCGATGAAGATCCGACAGTCCGGGGTGCTGGAGCCGGGCGCCGGGCCGGCGCGGACTCCCCCGTTAGAATCAAGGCACTGTGTCCAAGCTCCGAAACCCCACCCCGAACAGCGAACCCATCCGTGACCGAAGCGCGCCGCGCTTCCCCGGAGGGCCCGTCGCCGACCCCGCCGGATCGCATCATGAACGGCGGATCCGCAGCTTCCAGCCACGCCGCAGCCGGGTCACGACCGGCCAGGAGGACGCGCTGAAGCGGCTCTGGCCCGTCTGGGGCTTCGAGATCGACGGACACGGCGTCCTCGATCTGGAGGAGATGTTCGACGGGCTGCCCGTCGTGCTGGAGATCGGTTTCGGGATGGGCGAGGCCACGGCCCAGATGGGGGCCGACTCCCCCGGCACCGGCATCCTCGCCGTCGATGTGCACACCCCGGGGCAGGGCAATCTGCTCGGTCTCGCGGAGCGGAACGGCCTGTCCAACATCCGGGTGGCCAACGGTGACGCGATCATCCTCCTTCGCGAGATGCTCCCGCCCCGCTCCCTGGAGGGTCTCCGGGTCTACTTCCCCGACCCCTGGCCGAAGAAGCGGCACCACAAGCGGCGGCTGATCCAGCCCGAGTTCCTCACGCTCGCCGCCCGCTGTCTGAAGCCCGGCGCGGTGCTGCACTGCGCCACCGACTGGGAGCCGTACGCGGAGCAGATGCTGGAGGTGTTGTCGGCGCATCCGGAGTTCGAGAACACCCGGGACGACGGCGGTTTCGCCCCGCGTCCCGCTTTCCGGCCGCTGACCCGGTTCGAGGGCCAGGGTCTCGACAAGGGTCACCGGGTGAACGACCTGCTGTTCCGTCGGGTGGCCCGGGACGCACCGCTCGACCAGCACGAGCACGACCAGCAGGAGCAGGACCCGCAGGAGCAGGACCCGCAGGGATAGGACCGGCAGGGGCCAAAACAGGACCGGACTGACCAGGACCGGACTAACCAGGACGGACAGGTCAGGGCCGGATGGGTCAGGGCCGGATGGGTCAGGGCCCCCAGGGCCAACGGCCCCGGGGGAAGTCGACGGCCCGGTAATGGCGTCGCCGGTTGTCAGTGGGCGTCGTTAGGGTCATGAGGTGTCCGAGCCGGTCCCGCAGCACCCCGTCCAGAGCCACCAAGGCGCCCAGGAGGCCCCCGCCGACCCCGCCCACCCCGCGCGGCCTCCCCAGCCCCAGCACCATGCCCACCCCGCCGTCCCGGCGTTCCACCAGCAGCCGCGGTTCGACGCCGTGCCCGAGCGGGCGCGCTGGCGCTACAAACCCCGTCGCGCCTTCCGCCTCTGGCACAGCAAGGCGATCCGCGCCGGCATCCTGATCACGGTCCTCGCCCTCTGCGCGCTGGTCATCCTCGCCCTCGTCCGCGCGCAGACCGGCACCGAGGGATTCCTCGTCGGCCTCGGGCTCGCCACCCTGCCCGTCCCCCTCCTCCTCGCCGCCTTCCGCTGGCTGGACCGGGTCGAGCCCAGCCCCTGGCGGAATCATCTCTTCGCCTTCGCCTGGGGCGCGTTCGCCGCCGCGCTGGTGGCGATCCTGGCCAACTCCTTCGCGACCCGCTGGATCGCCACGGCGACCGCCGACCCGGCCGGCGCGGACACCCTCGGCTCCACGGTCGTCGCCCCGATCGTCGAGGAGAGCGCGAAGGCAGCGGCGATCGTGCTGATCTTCTTCTTCCGGCGGCGGGACTTCACCGGGATCGTGGACGGAGTCGTGATCGCCGGCTTCACCGCCACCGGTTTCGCCTTCACCGAGAACATCCTCTATCTGGGCACCGCCTTCGGCGAGGACCAGGACCTGGGCTTCTCGGGGCTCCCGTCGGTGACCGCCGCGACGTTCTTCGTGCGGATCGTCATGTCACCGTTCGCCCATCCCCTGTTCACCGTCTTCACCGGCATCGGCTTCGGGATCGCGGCACTGGCCGGGCGGCACCAGCGGATCCGCCGGATCGCGCTGCCGCTGCTCGGTCTCGTCCTGGCCATGGGGGTGCACGCACTGTGGAACGGCTCCGCGTCGTTCTTCGGGCCCTGGGGGTTCTATGTGGTGTACGCGGCGTTCATGCTTCCCGTCTTCGCCCTGCTGACCTGGCTGACGATCTGGACCCGACAGCGCGAGCTGCGTACGATATCCACCGAACTGCCCGCCTATGCCATGGCCGGCTGGCTGACCGCCGCGGCTCCGCAGGCGCTCTCCTCGATGAAGGCCCGCACCCTCGCCAGGGACTTCGCCCGCCGTGCGCACGGCCCGGCGGCGGCGCACGCACTGCTGGAGTATCAACGGTTCGCAACATCGCTGGCGTTTCTGCGCCACCGCGCCCGGCGCGGTACGGCCGGCCCGGACTTCGTGGCGCGCGAACAGGAATTGCTGCACCACATGTGGCAGCGGAGGGAGCTGGCGGGACCGGCCCTGACGTACGCGGCGCGGGCGACGGGCCGGGTGTGGGTGCCGCCGCCGTACCGGGATTACGAGGGCTACAACCCCTACCGACGCTGACCCAGCGCCGAGCCGACGGGACCCTGCCGAAGCTGAGCCACCGGGCCGGCCGGCCGGGACCGCGGCACGAAAGAACCGGCGGCCCTGGCGTCGGGGGGTGTGCGCCAGGGCCGCCGGGGTACAGGGACATCACACGAACGACGCCGGTGGTGTGGGCGCCGGAGTGCGGCTTTCAGCGGTACGAATCTCGGTGACACGGCCGCTGGTGACACGCCGTTGGTGACACGACGGACGGTATCGCGGGCGGGCGCACAGAAAACCGTACGGGCGGACCGTACGGAATCAGGGGTTCAGGTTCTTGCTGCGCAGCCAGGCCATCGGGTTCATCGGCGATCCACCCGGGGTGAAGACCTCCATGTGCAGGTGGTCGCCGGACGAATTGCCCGTCGATCCGACCCGCCCGACATTCTCGCCCGTGGCCACCTTCTGGCCCGCACCCACGCTCATCGACGACAGGTGCGCGTACCAGATCTCGGTGCCGTCGTTCAGCTCCAGCACGACGCGGTAACCGTACGAGCCGGAGTAGCCGGCCGACTTGATGGTGCCGGAGCCGACCGCCTTGAGGGGGGTGCCCGCTGAGGCGGAGAAGTCGAGACCGGTGTGCTGGCCCGACGACCAACTGGACCCGGACTGACCGTAGGTGGCGGTGATCAGGTAGGAGGAGAGGGGCATCGTGTAGCTCTTCGCGAGCCGCTCGGCCTCGGCCTTCTTCGCGGCCTCCGCCTCGGCCTTCTTCTTCGCCTCCGCGGCGGCCTTGGCCTTCTCCTTGGCCTTCTTCTCCGCCTCCGCCTTGGCCTTGACCTCCGCGGCGCGCTCGGCGGCGGCTCTCGCTTCGGCGGCGGCCTGGGTCTGCTGCTGTTCGGCCTGAAGGAGGATCCGGGAACGCAGCGCCTCGCCGGTGCCGGACTGCTCGGCGCCGACCTCCTGGGTGGCGAGACCCATCGCGGCGAAGGATGCCTTCTCGTCCGCCTCGGCGGCCTTCGGCTCCTCCTCCGTGGACATAAATGCCCCGACATCGGGAAGAGATATGGAGACGGCGGGCTTGTTCTGAGCGGTGGCGATGCCACCGGCGCCGACCGCGGCGATCACACCGACGCCGAGGACCGTGGAGCTGCGGGCGAAGCCGCCGCGCTGCTTCATGACCCGCTGGCGGTGGCGCCCACGCACCGGGACGGTGTCCGCGGTGGGGTTCCACTCCCCGGTCGACCGCGCGGCTCCGTCTTCACTGAAGACGCCAGTCGTGGGGGGTGCTTCCGGGGCAGGACTGTTTGACGCCACTGAGGCGTGCTCCTTTCCTTCCTTCTCGCCTACCGGGTTAGCTGACGGGTTCGGAGCAGGAAGGTCTCCTACGGGTGTCGTCCGCCGCGAGTAACTCGACGGAAGACGCCCGATTCACCCCAATTGGTGGTTCCCCGGTTCCCTTGCGGAATTCGGCGCTCGCGCACGGCGCCGTCCTGACGACGGCTGGGCGACCGCGCTGCGTTATCGAACGTTAATAGACACGGGGACTATATTCCAAGCTGTTCCGGTTGATCATTAACACCTTCGGGTGGGTCTAACCGGGACACAAGCGGCCGGATTCGGGCGACTTGCTTACACCTCGGAGAACCTCACACTCTTGATGGTTCGTCAAATGTTATGCGGAGGGCTGCACTTCAACTACAGCGTGTTGCCTCCGCATGCGCCCCCGGGTCCGGCCCCTCCCGCCGCCGCGGGGCCTGCCCCGGCGCTCCTTCGACAGACACCTCGGGAGACACCTCAGGAGAGCCCTCGGGAGACACCTCGGGGGCCGATTCGGGGGACACCTCGGCAGCCGGCCCGGCGGCTGACTCGGCAGCCGGCCCCGGGGGACCCTCCGAGCCCTCCTCGGACGGCCTGGCCACGGCCAGCAGCGCCATATCGTCCGTCGCGCCCCCGCCCGTATGCCGCCGTACGTCCTCGACCAGGACGTCGAGCAGCTCCCCCGGCCCCGCGAAGGACCGCCCGATGAGCCACGCGGCCGGATCGTAGAAGACACCCCGGGCATCACGCGCCTCGGAGAGCCCGTCCGTGTAGAGCAGCAGAGTGGCCCCCGGGGGCAGCGGATACTCCTCCGCCCGGTCCGGCCAGGTCGCGATGTCCACCAGGCCCAGCGGCAGCGCGGGCGTGCTGGGGGCCAGCACCACGAGGGAACCGTCACCGAAGAGCAGCAGCGGTTCGGGGTGGCCGCGGTTCACCAGCCGTACGACACCCGCCCCGTGCGGGATCTCGGCGAGTACGGCGGTGGTGAACCCTTCCTCGGCGTCGAGGGTGTCCCGCCGCTGGGCCTCGCGGATCATCGACCGCTCCAGGCGCGCGGCGACGTCCACCAGTGACCGCTCCATCTCGGCGGCCTCCCGGAACGCCCCGATGGCCACCGCCACCGCCTCGACGGCCCCCAGTCCCTTTCCCCGTACGTCTCCGACGACCAGCCGCACCCCGTGGGAGGTGTCCTGGACGGCGAAGAGGTCGCCGCCGATGAACGCGTCCGCGATGGCCGCCTCGTACCGCGCGGCGATCCTGAGCCCGCCGATCCGCTCGGCGGGAGTGGGCAGCACGGCCCGCTGCGCGGTCTCCGCGATCACCCGGGCCGAGGCGAGCCGCTCGCTACTGCGCTGGATGACCCGGTTGATCAGCAGCGCGAGCCCGGAGACCGTGATCACGGTGACGGTCTCGGTGTACGACGTGGACGCGTACACCGTGTCCTTGTAGATATGGAGGCCGATCACGCCCAGGGTCGCCGCGATCCCGGTCAGCAGGGTGGTGAGCCAGGAGAAGAAGGGAGCGGCGATCAGCGGGGCCGCCGCGAACATCGGCGAGGCCGTGAACCCCTTGGGGGTCAGGGCGTCGAAGGCGACCGCGCCGACGATCATCAGAGCCGGCAGCATCCGGACGAAGCGGCGGGCGCCGTAGCCGTTGGGCTGGTCTCGCTGCGCCAAGACTGCCCTCCTGCCCGGTCCGGCGACGGCCACGGTCACGGCTTCCGCGCCCCCCTCATGCTGGCGGCACCGGCGCCGGGCGGCGAGCCACCGCGGTCCAACTGGGCGATACGGGGATGTGCGGGCCCCGCAACCGCGTGCAGACAGGACGGGCGGGGGTCCGGAAACGATCTGGGCCCGGCACTCGCAATGAGTGCCGGGCCCAGATCTTCAGTAGCGGGGACAGGATTTGAACCTGCGACCTCTGGGTTATGAGCCCAGCGAGCTACCGAGCTGCTCCACCCCGCGTCGTTAAACCCAACTCTACGCCATCCGGAGCATGGCCCGCGCCACTCCCGCCCCCATGGGCACCCGAGTGGCGCGGGTCACCGTCATCCATGGAAATTCATGACGCTACGGGGTCACTCGGCTACCCATCGCTCAATTCCCGCTCCCCGTAGCTCCGCATCGCGTCGCGGACGAACTCCGCCGTCCCCGCACCGTGCCGGTCGTACACCGCACGGAAGCGCTCATCGGCGACATACATCTCGCCCAGCCCGATGAAATGGCTCTTCGACGGCGCATCCATGACCGAAAGCCATGCGTACTGACGTCCGGCGATCCTCTGCACCTCGTCGCTGTCGGCGGCGGCACCCGCCGCCAGTGCGCGGGCGAAGTCCTCGGCGATGGCGGTCTGCTCCTGGTGGAACGCCTGCTTCCGCTCATCGCTCAGCGAACGCCACCACTGGTCGCTCCGCCGATAGGAGTCCCGCCCCCAGCGCTCGGTGACCTCCTGTTCATAGGTCGTGTGGTCAAAGCCGTCCAAGACTTCCTCGGCCATCAGTTCCTCTCCTCTCTCCGTCTTGTGGAGAGTGGTCCGCACCGAGGCGATCAGCCGCCCGACGCGTTCGCGTTCCTGTTCCAGGAGTCCCAGATGGGCCCGGAGCGCGGCGGCGGTGTCCCGCTGCCCTTCCAGCACCTCGGCGATGGCGGGCAGCCCGAGGCCCAGCTCGCGCAGCAGCAGGATCCGTTGCAGCCGGACCAGCGCCTCCGGGCCGTAGTAGCGGTAGCCGTTGCTCCCCACCCGGCTGGGTTCGAGGAGTCCCAGCTCTCCGTAATGCCGCAGTGTGCGGCTCGTCGTCCCGGCACGCCGGGCGATCTCCTGGATCGACCACTCCATGACCTGAACGCTAGAACTTGACGTTGCGTAAAGGTCAAGCCTGGGCCGATCGGCCGATCCGTACCGGTCCCGGACACCGGTCCCGGCCGGGGTGTCAGCGGGGCAGTCGGGCCGCGCGGGTCCGCAGGTACCGCGCCTCGGGCTCGCTGAGTGTGCCCCGCGCGGCGAGCCGGTAGGCATCCCGCGCGCCGTCCGTGTCCCCCGTCTGCTCCAGCAGGTGCGCGCGTACGGCGGCCAGCCGGTGGTGCCCGGCCAGCCGCTCCGCCAGTCCCGCGACCTCGGCGAGCCCGGCCTCGGGCCCGTACACCTTCGACACGGCCACGGCCCGGCCCAGCGCGGCCATCGGCTCGGGGGTCTGGCGGACGACGAGGTCGTACAGGGCCAGGATCTGTGGCCAGTCGGTGGCGTCCGCGGTCGCGGCCTCGTCGTGGAGGGCCGCGATGGCGGCCTGGAGCTGGTACGGGCCGGCCGGACCCTGCCGCAGCGCCTGCTCCACCAGGTCCACGCCCTCCCGGACGGCGTCCCGGTCCCAGCGGTCCCGGTCCTGTTCGTCCAGCGGGATCAGCTCGCCGGAGGGGCCGGTGCGGGCGGCGCTGCGGGCCTCGGTCAGCAGCATCAGCGCGAGCAGTCCGGTGACCGCGCCGTCCTCGGGGAGCAGCCGGCGTACGGAACGGGTCAGCCGGATCGCCTCCCGGGCCAGGTCGGCGCGGTGCAGCGAACTGCCCGATGTGGCCGTATAGCCCTCGTTGAAGATCAGGTACAGCACCTGGAGCACGGCGGAGAGCCGCTGGTCGCGGTCGGCGGGCTCGGGCGGCCGGAACGGCACCCCGGCGATCTGCCGCTTGGCCCGGCTGACGCGCTGGGCCATCGTCGCCTCCGGCACCAGATGCGCGCGGGCGATCTCCGCAGTGGTCAGACCGCCGACGGCCCGCAGGGTGAGGGCGATCTGCGCGGCCGGGGTGAGGACCGGGTGGCAGCAGAGGAAGAGCAGTGTGAGCGTGTCGTCGTCGGTGGGGGCGCGGCTCTCCCCGGGGCCCGGGGCCGTGTGGGCGTCGCGCGGGGTGAGGGACGCGGCGGTCTCCTCACGACGGCGGCGGGCCTCGTCCGCGCGGAGCAGATCGATGAGCCGGCGCGCGCCGACCTTGATCAGCCAGCCGCGTGGATTGTCCGGGACACCCTGCCGGGGCCACTGTTCGGCGGCGGCGAGCAGGGCCTCCTGGACGGAGTCCTCGGCCGCGTCGAAGTGTCCGTACCGGCGTACCAGCGCACCGAGGACCTGCGGCGCGTGGTGGCGCAGCAGGTCCTCGGTCTCGTCCGTGCGTCTCATACGGCCGGGAGTGTCACACATCGCCTCCGCCGGTGCCCTGGAGGGGCCGGATGACGATGGGGTAGTTGACCGCCCCTGCCGGGATCGGACAGAGCGAGATCCTGGTGGCGATCTCGGTGACGCGCTCCAGACTCTCGCAGTCCAGGACCCAGTAGCCGGCGAGGACCTCCTTGGTCTCGCCGTAGGGACCGTCGGTGATCACCGGCCGTCCCTGGGGGTCCACCTCGACCGTACGGGCGCGGGCGGGCTCGGTGAGCCCCTGGGCGTCGACCAGTTCGCCGGACTCGGCGAGGTCGTTGTCGATGGCACCCATGAAGTCGAACATCGCCTTGAGGTCGCTCTCGCTCCAGGCCGGGCTGTTCGGGGATGCCTGGCCGGCCATTCCCGCGTACTCGGCCTGGGTGCTCTGGACCATCACCAGATACTTCATGACATCGCTCCTGTGGATACGGGGTCGTCCCTGGTGGGCGACTCTCACAGGGGACGTCGGAGCAGGTGCCGGGTTCTCGACACGTGCCGGGAATGTTTTCCGGATTTTTTTCTCCGGGGCCCGGCCGGAGTCTCGGTGATCCAGCGCGCTCCGGATCGATCCGGAGCGTATCCGGTGCATCCGGCGCGTATCCGGGTGAAACGCACTACTGGACGGCGCCGAGGACCTGGGTCACCGGGGCGGTCAGCGGGAGGAGGTGGTTGGGCACCTCCATCAACTGGTTGAGCTGGTTCAGCTCCCTGAGCTTGCCGAGCTGGTCGAGCGAGGTGGCCCCGGCTGCCGTCTGCTCGGTGGTGTGTCCCGAGGCGGCGGCTCCGGAGACGGCCATCGCGGAGGCTCCGGCGGCGAGGGCCACGGCGGTGAGGATGCGCTGAGTCTTGGTCATGCCGGGGACAACGGTCGGGGCGATCGGGGGTCACGGGCCGGGGCACGGGATGACCCGCAAGGACCGCGGGGGTCGGGTGGTGTTCGGCCGACCGGGGGCGGCGGGGTGTTCGGTCGGGGCAGGTGCGGGTCCGGGGGGCGGCACGGGGGGCCGGGGCGCGGCGCGGGCGGGCGAGCGGGCGAGGAGTCGGCGGGGCGGGCGGATGCGGGTCCGAGGGGCGGCGGGGCGGCGGCGGGCGCGGGGGTTGGGGTTGGGGTTGGGGACCGAGGGTTGAGGGGCGGCGGGCGCAGGGTCGGGTGCAAAGGCTGAGGGGCGGCGGGCGCGGGACCGGGGGACACGGAGCGCGGGCGGGGTGAACCCACGCGCCCATCCGGCGCAGTTGTTCGGTTCACTGATCCACTTCAGGGTGATGGACGCGTATCCCCGTTGACGTGATCAAGAATCTGTCGCGGGCCGCCACGGCCGTCGCGCTCGCCCTACTGCCCCTCTCCCTCTCCGTCCCGGTCTCGGCCGCCCCCACCACATCAGCCACATCAGCCACATCCGGCGCTCCCATCGCGTCCGCCGCGTCCGTCGGCTCGCTCGGCTCGCTCGGGCGGGCGCCCGAGACCGTGCCGATCACGGTCGGGGTCAGTCGGCTCTCCGTCGTGGTCGAGGACCGCACCGGCTACGAACGGGACTCGTTCCGCCACTGGAACGCGGGACTGAACCTCACCGACGGCTGCAACACCCGGGCGGAGGTCCTGATCGCGGAGGCGGTCACGGCACCCACGGTCGGCGAACGGTGCGCGCTCACCGGGGGCTCCTGGTTCTCGTACTACGACAACCAGACCGTGACCCCGGCCGGCTCCCTCGACATCGACCATATGGTCCCCCTCGCGGAGGCATGGGACAGCGGCGCCTCGGCATGGACGGCCGGGCGCCGCGAGGCGTACGCCAACGACCAGGGAGCCGCTGCGTCGCTGGTCGCCGTCACCGCCCGCGCCAACCGGCAGAAGTCCGACCAGGACCCGGCCCAGTGGCTGCCCCCGGCCGCCGACGCGCTCTGTCGGTACGTGTCCGAATGGACCGCGACCAAGCTCCGTTGGGGCCTGACGGTGGACGAGACCGAGCAGGACCGGCTGTTCGCGCTGGCGACGGAGTGCTCGGGGACCACGGTCACTTACGAGCCCGTACCGTAAATCTCACGAACTGACCCACTTCGGCAGCATCGCGGAGGGTGTGACGGGCCCCCGGCCGTCGCCGTGTTGACGGCGGCCGGGGGCGGCGGCCGAGGACGGCGGCCGGGGGCGGCGGCCGGATGTCACGCCGTATGGCGGCCCTGGACCGTCTCGTCGAAGTACCTGATGACCGCGGACCGTCCGCCGCGCAGGCCCTGCACCGCGCCGGTGACGTCCGCCTTCACCCGGGCGGTCCAACTGCTCGAACGGCCGTTGTTCTTCCGGTTCTCGCGGATGTCCATCCGGTTCATGATGGGGCGGAGCATGAGGGTCAGCTCCGTCATGAAGTTCATGGCGTCCCCGAACCAGTTGAGCGCCTCCGCCCGGGACAGCTCCCGCGTCTGGAGCCGCGCCTTCGCCTCCTCCATGTCGAAGGCGTCCATCCGCTTCATCACGACGACGGACGGATGGTCGTCGGGCGCGTAGTGGTCGGTGGTGTCCTCCAGCGCCAGATAGATGCGGAAGAGCGCGTCGTCCACCATCTCCAGCGAGGCGAAGACCGGGGCGAGCCGGCCGATGTCCGCCACATGGGCCACCGGCAGCCGCGTCACAGAGCTGTCCGGCTCGGCATCGGCCGGCTCGGCGACGGCCGGCGCCGGCTGCCCCCCGTCGTCCCTGACGACCGTCAGGGGGAAGGGACGGAAGTCGGCCCGGCCACCCCCGGTGGCCCCCGGGTGGAGGGCACCGGTGAGGATGCGGAGAACGTCGGTGTCGGGATCTTCCAGGAGCTGATCGAGGAGGTACTGGGCGCCATTCGGCTCGTGCCGGTGCGGTGTGAGGTCACTCATGTGCGTCCCTCTGTGTCAGTTTCCGGGGTGATGACGAGACGGGACCCGGGTCGGTGGGGCTGGTGCGACATCGACGGTGCGACCACGGGACGGTGTAGCGCATCGGGCGGGAGAAGTGAGGCGATCGCCCGGTGTGCCGCGGGCTCGTGTGTCGTCGGCGGGGTTCTCGTACAACCTCGACGGCCATGGCGGACAACTCCGGGGAGTCTGCTCCGCGCAACCGTCGGGCCTGGGGTTTCTACGGCTCACCGCTGATTTCATCCCGTGTTCGGATTGTTCGGCAGCCCCTTCCTGTGACGAAACATTGGCCTTGGGCGATCTTTCAGGGTGGGAAGTGTGTGCGTAGCTTGAAGCGTTGGTCTTGGAGGGGCGGGTGGGATGGCGGGGCGACGAGAAGTACCGGTGGACCCGGGAGCCGGACCGGTTCAGCGGTTCGCGTACGAGTTGCGAAAGCTGCGGCGGGACGCCGGCGGCCTCACCTACCGGGCGATGGCGCGGCAGGCGGGCTACTCGGTGACGACACTGTCCCGGGCGGCGGGGGGCGAACAACTGCCCTCGCTTCCGGTGGCCCTCGCGTATGCCGTGGCGTGCGGCGGCGACGAGGGGGAGTGGGAGGCCCGGTGGCGCACGGCGGTGGAGGAGAGCGCCGTCGAGCAGGCAGAGGGGGAAGAGTGCACGGATCCGCCGTACCGGGGACTGGCTCGGTTCGAACCGGGGGACCGGGGGCACTTCTTCGGCCGGGACCAGCTCGTGGACGATCTGTTGGCACTGGTCCACTCGCGGCGGATGGTGGCCATCGTCGGCGGGTCGGGGAGCGGGAAGTCCTCTCTGTTGCGCGCCGGGCTCATCCCCCGGCTCCAGGAGGGCGATCTCCTGCCGGCCGCGATCCGGATCCTCACACCCGGCGAGCACCCCGCCCGTACTCATGGCGATGTCTTCACCCCGAGCGAGGCGCCCGGCGACACGATCGTCATCGTCGATCAGTTCGAGGAGGCGTTCACCCTCTGCACCGATCCGGCCGAGCGCGCCCGCTTCATCGGTCTGCTACTCGGGGCGCTCGCCCCGGAGAGCCGGCTGCGCGTCGTCATCGGCGTCCGCGCCGACTTCTACGGCCGCTGTGCCGAGCACCGGCCCCTGGCCGACGCCCTGCGCGGCACCGGACTCCTCGTCGGACCCATGACCCGCGCCGAACTCCGGGAAGCGATAACCCGGCCGGCCAAGGCCCATGGACTGACCGTCGAACGCGAACTGACCGCCCGCATCATCGACGAGATCGCCGACGAGCCCGGCGCGCTCCCCCTGATGTCGCACGCACTGCTGGAGACCTGGCGCCGGCGTCGCGCCCGTACCCTCACCCTCGACGCGTACGAGGCCACCGGTGGCGTCCAGGGTGCCGTGGCCACCACCGCCGAGGCGACGTTCGCCGGCCTCTCCGCCGAACAGGCCCGGCTGACCCGCCGCATCCTGCTCCGGCTGATCACCCCCGGCGACGGGGCGGCCGACACCCGCCGCCCCATCGACCGCCGGGAGCTGGACACCCCCCGGTCCGACGAGCGCCGGGAACCGGACGCCCAGCCGGCCGGGGACACCGCGCTGGTGCTGGAGCGCCTCGCCGCCGCCCGGTTGATCACCCTCGACCAGGGGAGCATCGACCTCACCCATGAGGCGCTCATCACCGCCTGGCCGCGCCTGCGCACCTGGATCGACACCGACCGCCAGCGGCTGCGCGTCCACCGGAATCTCACCGAGGCCGCCCGCGCCTGGGACGACCTCGGGCGGGATTCCGGGGCCCTCTACCGGGGGCTCCGGCTGGCCGAGGCGCGGGAGGCGTTCCGAGCGCTCGACCGGCTCGCGGAACTCACCCAACTGGAGCAGGACTTCCTGGTCGCCAGCCGCGCGGGGCGCACTAACGAACGACGCCGCAGAAACGTTCTCACCAGTGCGATCTGTCTATTGCTCGCCTTGACGCTGCTGGCCGGAGTCACCGCCTGGCAGCGCAGCCAGGCGGGCGAACAGCGGCTGGCTGAGGCCACCTCACGGCGAATCGCCTCCCTCGCCGACACCATGCGTTACGACGATCCGCGGACCGCCATGCGGCTGAGCGTCGCGGCCTGGCGCATCCACCCCACCCTCGAAGCGCGCGCGGCGCTCCACGGTTCCCTGTCCCAGCGCGAACACGACTCCGTGAGCCTCCCCAGGTCCCGGGTGGAGAGCCAGGTGCACCTGAGTTTCGACGGCAGGAAGGCGGCCGTCATCGACGCCGGCGACAAGGCCCACGTCTGGGACCTGGAGAACCGCGAACCGGACCAGACCGTCCAGCTCGCACACGGGGAGGAACTGGTGCCCATCCCGTTCGTACCGCCGCATCTGCTGACGAGGGTGGACGACCGGTGGCACCTGCGGAACATCGTGTCGGGCTCGGTGCACCCGCTCCCCTTCGGCCCGACCGAGACCTTCAACATCGTGGGTTCGAACGGAACCGTCTTCTTGTCGGCGGCCAGGGATTCGGTCAGCGTGTGGGACGTACGGAAACCTCGCAGGCTGTTCCACCGCGCGATCCCGGTCCGGCGCGCGATGCTCAGCGCGGACGCCCGGATCGCCGCCTTCTGTACGACCTCCGACCAACTGGAGGTGTGGGACGTTCGGCTGAACCGCCGGATACCCACCCCCGAAGCGGCGGCACTGTCACGGCTGGCCTGCGACACCCAGGGGACCGGCATACAGATCGAGTCACAGGCGCGGCGGCTGATCATCACCGCCGAGGAGCAGATCAGGATCTGGGAGCTGGACCGGGGCAGGGCCCTGCGCCCCATCCCCGTCACCCGGATGAACCCGTCCGACGTCAGCGACGACGGACGGTTCATCGTGACTGCGAACGAACAGGAACTGGCGGTCTGGCGGGTCGACCGCCAGGAGGCGCCCGTCTACCGGTACGCCTTGAAGGGCGGCACCCTCGGGGAGCTGACGCTGGACCCGGAAGGCAAGGTGGTGCGGTACATCGAGCCCCACCCCACCTCCACGGTCCGTACCCTTTCCCTCGGCAACGCCCTCGACCCGGCCTGGCACCCGCGGGAGCACGAGACACCCCCCGCGCGGCCGCCGCTGCCCACCGCCGTGACGGAGGACGGATCACCCGTGGTGGCCGGCCCGAAGGGCAGCGGTCGCCTGGCGCAGGGCAACAGGACGGGCTGGGTGACGATCCTGGACGCCGACCATCAGCCGCTCGCCAGCTTCGCCGCCACCTCCACGGCCACGGGGGCTCCCGAACCCGAGGGCGTGCGGGCCCTCGCCTACTCCCCCGACGGCCGGATCCTCGTCTCGGGGGGCTCCACCGGGACCGTACGGCTGTGGGACACCGCATCGAACCGGCCACTGGGCGGTCCCCTGCTCACCTCCGGGGACTCGGTCGTCTCGCTCTCCTTCAGCAAGGACGGGAAGACACTCACCGTCGACGGCGACCACACTCCGCCGCGCACCTACCCCGTCGATCCCGATCGGGTGGCCGACGCCGTCTGTGAGCGCTCCGGGGGCGGTCTCCACGCGGACGAGTGGAAGCAGCACATCTCGAACCTGCCCCACCGGAAGACCTGCTGAGTGAGGCGGGGGCGACGGGCGGGGCGAATTGGGTGACCGGGGGCGGGGTGCCGGGGGGTGATGGGGGCGGCCGAGGGCAGAGGGCTGATGGGGGCGGCCGAGGGCAGAGGGCTCAGATCGCGTAACGCCACGTGGTGAGCATGTGCGCGCCGTACCAACTGCCGAAGAGCGTCGCTGCGGTCAGGGTGACGACGACGGTACGGGTACGGGCCCGGCTCAGCCCGTGGGCGAGCGGCAGCAGGAAGACGAGCGCGGGAATGACCAACCGCAGCTTGGAGTGGTAGTAGTTGCTCTGCCCGAGGGCCACGACCAGCATCACGGTGCCGTAGACGAGCAACGGGGGCCAGGCGCCGCGACGCCAGGCGGCGAAGGTGGCGCAGACGGTCGCCAGCAGGAGTACGGCGGTGCTGACCGGCACCCAGCCGTCCCCGCGCAGCAGGGTGTCGCGCACGAAGTCGACGAAGGCGGCGCCGTTGTCCCAGCGGGTGCCCCAGCCCGCCTCCTGTATGACGAACCAGGCGTTGAGCTGCCCGGACCGGTTGCCCACCCAGAGGAGATAGAGCGGAGTGCCGGCGGTGGCCAGGCCGAGACCGATGAGCGGGGGCCAGGCGGGGCGGCGCGCCCGCCGCATCTCCAGGACGACCGCGACCGCCAGGGCGACGACCAGGGCGAGGGCCGCGGGGCGGGTGAGACCCGCCAGCAGGCCGAGCACACCGGCCGACAGCCAGTGGCGGCGGTGGGCGGCGAGCAGGGAGGCGGCGGCGAGGGCGAGGAAGAGGGCCTCGCTGTACGCCATGAGGAAGGTCAGCGCCATGGGCTGCGCACCGGCGAGCAGGGCTATGGCGATGGTCGCGGTGCGCGCCCCGTACAGCGGGATCAGCAGTCGGTGTACGGCGAAGAGCGCGGCGATCAGGGCGAGATGGGCGACGATGACGCCCGCGGTGCCGGCGTCGAGGCCGGTCAGTTGGTGCGTCCAGCGGGTCAGCAGCGGGAAGAGCGGGAAGAACGCGAGGTTGTTGCCGGTCGGTTCGCCGTCGGGGTTGTAGGTGAGGCCGTCGGGATATCCGTCGGTGGCTATGGAGAGGTAGAGCAGTCCGTCCCAGGCCAGCAGCCGATCGCGGACGGTGGGGCCGTCGGGGCCGGTCATGACGGCGAGGACCAGGAGGTGGACGACGGTGCTCACGGCGTAGACCGTGAGGACGGACCAGGCGGTACGGGCGGTACGGGCGGTACGGGCGGTACGGGGCGAGAACGAGTCCGGGGCGGCGGCGTGCTCCGCTCCCGTACCCCGGCTCCCCTCTCCCCAGCCGTCGCCCTCACCTTCCCGGGCGCCTTCCCGGGCACCGCCCCCACAGATGTCCCGGTGGTCGCCGTCCCGGTCGCCTTCCGGGTCGCCTTCCCTGCTGTCGTTCTGGCCATCGCCCCGGGCCTCCGCGACCTGGTCGCCCTCTCCCCGGCCGGCCGGCCGAGCGACGGGGGCAGAGGCGGGGGTGGGGATGGAGGCGACGATGGCGGGGGTACGGGTGACGTCGCTCTCTGTCTGGTTCACCATCGGCTCCTCGTGGGTCGGCTGCTACGGGCCTGTGTCCGCAGGCCGCGACGGGGTGGACGGAACGGTCACGGTGAGACGCGCGTCATCCGGGGAGGCGTCCGCCCGGGGGGCGTGACCGCCCAGGCCCTGTCCGGGCCGCCAGACCCGCCCCCCGGGCGGATGACGCCACTTTGAAGACACTCCCTAGGGCGACCGGGTGGGCCCGGCCCCGGTGGTCGCGGTGGTCGGGTCCGGTTCGCCGGTGCCCCTCGGCGGCCCCGTCGACGGCGGAACGGTCCGGCTCGGCACCGGCGTCGGGAGTCCGAGCGAGTCCTCGGGCAACGGCGCCGGCTCGATCGGCACCGTCGCGGGCACCGAAGGCGGTACGGGCGCGGGAGCGGCACCACCGAACAGCACCAGCACCACGGAGGCGACCGCGCACAGCGCGCCCGCCCCCGTCACGGCCAGCGCCCGCCGGCGCCGGCGATCGCGCGCCCTGGCCGTGATCGCCCGGATGTCCATGGGCCGCGCCCGCTCCGCGGCGCGCCCGGCGGCGTACCGCAGCTCGTCCGCCACCCGGTCGTCGTACTCAGGCGTCACGGCTCTCCCCGGTGTACGCGTGGTGGTCCAGCTCCCGGGCGAGCTTGGCGCGCGCCCGCGAGAGATGGGTCTTGACGGTGCCGGTGGCCAGCCGGGTCTCGGCGGCGATCTGCTCGACGGGAAGGTCGCAGACGTAGAACAAGGCGGCGCACTGCCGCTGGCGGAGGGGCATCCGGCGCAGCGCCCGTTCCAGATCGACGAGGCCGGGCCCGGGTCCCTCGCCTGACACCGGGTCGCCGCGCCGCTGCCAGGCGCGCTGTCCGCGCACCACGCGCCGCCACCGGCTGATCGCGAGCCGCCAGGCGACGATCCGTACCCATGCCTCGGGCCCCAGGTCCCGTTGGAGCTGCCGGCGCCGCCCCCAGGCGCGGATGAAGGCTTCCTGCACGACGTCCTGGGCCTCGTGGAAGTCGCCTGTCATCACATACAACTGGCCGGTGAGCCGGTGGACCGATCGCGCGTAGAACTCGGCGAACTCCTCCTCGGTCAACGTCGGCTCCTCGCAGTCATTCGGGTCTCGATGGCACTACGCCGGGGAACGGGTGTCCGGTTGACGCGGTGAGACACGGATCACTCTCGTCGGCCCGTGCCGTCCCGGTCTCCCGGCCGACGCAAAGTGGCAGCCGTCCCTCCGGATCGCACCGCGCGGAGGTCACTGGCTGCCATGGCCCGATCGTGACCGGAACCGAGCGGCGCATGGCCGGCTTCCGACCTTACGGAACATATAAGTACGGTAACCGGGCCCCTACACCCGAAACCGCGCGCCATGCATTCCAGGGCGGCGGCACATCCGCACCCCTTACCGGCGACGCGGTTCGATTGACGCACATTCGTACGATAGTTAGCCTGCTCCGGGCACACACAGCCGCGCGAACACACAGCCGCGCGAACACACAGCCGCGCGAACACACGGCCTCGGGACGGGATGACGCAATGGGACGCCTGGCGGACAAGGACAGCGACATACGCCAACAGCGCCGGCTCAGCGGCGCGGCGAACGCGGCGGACTTCTCGGAGGCGCTGGCGCGGGGGCTGTCCGTACTGTCGGCGTTCGGCGCCGAACGCCGCCGACTGACCCAGGCGGACCTGGCCCGCGAACTCGGCCTCTCCCGGGCCACGGTGCGGCGGGCGGTGCTCACCCTGGAACACCTCGGCTATCTGGTGGCGGACGGTCGGACGTACGAACTGACCCCCCGGGTCCTCCGACTCGCGGCGGGCTACCTCAGCTCCAACACCGTGAGCTCCGTGCTCCAGCCCGTCTGCGACCGGATCACCGCCCGGCTGGGGGAGGCGTGCTCGGTGGCGGTGCTCGACGGCGAGGACGCGGTCATCGTCGCCCGCGCGGTGCCGAACCGACTGATCGCGCTGGGCAGCAATATCGGCTACCGCACACCGGTCGCCATCTCCTCCCTCGGCAAGGTCCTCCTCGCCCACCTCACGCCGCCCCCCACCGACCCTTCCCCCATCGGCTCCTCCACCGTCGAACGGATCCGTGCGGACGGCTACAGCTATGTCGCCCACGACATCGAGCGGGGCTCCCACTCGATCGCGGTCCCGCTGCGGCGCTGGGACGGCAGGGTAATCGCGGCGCTCCATGTGGGCTGCGTCATCGAACGGATCGATCCGGACACCATGCACGGAGAGGTGCTCTCCCTGCTGCGCGAAACGGCCGCCGAACTCGCCCCCCAGCTCATCTGACGCCACCGTTCGGATCGCGCCGGAAGACGGGCGCGTACCCCTGACCCCCGCCCCTCCCGCCCTCTTCACCCTCCTGCCCTCTTCGCTCCTCCCGCCCTCTTGACCCCTCCCGCCCTCGTCACGCCATCCGGTCGGCCATCAACTCCCCGGCCATGACGGCCGCCAGATGCGTGTTCGCCCGGGGAACGGTCGGGAAGACGGAGGCGTCGACCACCCGCAGGGCGTCGACACCCAGCACCCGGCACTCCGGATCGACCACGGTCGCCGAAGCCGCCGGATCGCCCATCCGGCAGGTGCTCGTCGCGTGCTGGGCGTCGGAGACCGTGGCGAGCAGATGGGCGTCCAACCGGTCATCGTCGTCGACGACCGCGAGCAGATCCCGGTTGAGCCGGTCCGGCGAGAACGCGGTGATCGGCGCGGTCTGCTCGCTCCGGGCCAGGGCGAGCAGCTCCCTGATCCCGGTGCGCAGCCGCGCGAGATCCCGGTCGTCGGACAGCATCCGCTGGCGCACCTCCGGCTGCGCGGTCGGATCGGCGGAGACGAGGCTCACCGAACCGCGGGAGTGGACCTGGTTCACCCAGAGCCCGAAGGCGCCCGCCCCGAAGTGGACCTCGGCCACCTCCATGGCCAGCACGTTCTGATTGCCCGCGGTGATCAGCATGTCGTTCACCCGGGCCTCCGGATGATCGCTGGTGTAGCGGACGCAGACATTCGTGTGACGGTCGTCCGGGGACCTGACCGCCGACTCCTCATTCAGCGGGATACCGACGAACACCACGGGATGGTCCTGCAGTCCCTGTCCGACCGGCAGGTCCCGCACCACGTCGATCCCCAGCGACCGCAGCCGGTCGGCCGGGCCGATGCCGGACCGCATCAGGATCGCCGGACTGTGGACCGCCCCGGCGCTCAGCACGACGAGATCCGCGTACTCTCGCGTCATCACACCGTCGACCAGCACCTCCACACCGACGGCCCGCCCCCCGGCGACCAGCACCCGGTCCACCAGCGCCCCACCCCGGACGGTGAGCCCGGCGAGCGCCCGCGCGGGCTCCAGATACCCGTCGTTGGTCGACACCCGGCGCCCGAGCCTGGAGTTGATGGGGTACGGGGACACCCCGGTCGTCCCCGGCTCGTTCACATCCCCGGCCCAACCGTGCCCCGCCGCCCGCGCCGCCCGATCGAGCGCGGCGTCCACCACGCCCCACCGCTCCCGGGGCGTCCGATGGATCGGAATCGGCCCGCCGCGCCCGTGCCAGGGCGCGTCGCCGAACTCCTCGTCGTCCTCCAGCCGTACGAAGTGGGGCAACACATCCTCCGGCGCCCAGCCCGCACACCCGGCGCGGACCCAGTCCTCGAAGTCCTCCATCGGCGGCCGGATCGCTATCTGCCCATTGATCGCCGAACTGCCGCCCACTCCGCGCCCCCGCCAGAACGGCGCCGGATCCTGCGCATCGGTCCGCGAGGCGTAGAGCCCTCGCCACACCAACTCGGCCCCCGCGGCCGGATCCAGCAGCGCCCGCATCGGATTCGGCGACCGCCACACCTCGGGCATCTCCGCCGCCCGGTAGTCCGGCCCGGCCTCCAGCAGCAACACCCGCTTCCCCTGCCCGACCGCCCGCGCGGCCACCACCGCCCCCGAGGATCCGGCACCGACCACGATGAGGTCCCAACCGCGCTGTCCCACAGGCCGTCCTTAGCATTGAGTTCGATTACCGCACCAACGTTCGTTATTCATGGGCACGGTAGGTCGTGGACGGCGATCGACACAACGGGTTTAGCGTGGCGACAGGCCATGAACGGGCGGTCGCGCGACCACATAAGACACGGTCTCGACCGAGCCGGCGACCGATCGCCGCCCGCCCCTGACGCGAAGGAGACTCCTATGCCCGCCGCCCCTCTGAGCGATGCCGACCTCGACCAGGCCCTCACCGACCTCCCCGGTTGGAGCGTGCGGGACGGCAGCCTCACCGCGGTCTTCAAGGCCGACCGGGCGGCGATCCCCGGCCTGTACGCGGCCGTGGCCGCCGCCGAGGACGAGGCCAACCACCACGCCGACATCCGCGTCCTCTACGGAACCATCTCCTTCGCGCTCAACACCCATGACGCCGGTGACGCGATCACCGCCCTGGACACCGCCCTCGCCACCCGCATCACCACGCTGGCCACGGAGCACGGCGCCCGCCCGGACGCTTCCTGAGGTCCTCGGACCCGCCCGACCCCGGCACAACAGAAGCGCCCCCGCCCGGCGGGGGCGCTTCCATCGAGATCCGGCACCGGTGCATGCGTCGCACGGCTCAGTTCATCCGCCCAGAATCCAACTCAGCCCGTCGGGGTTGTCGAGCCGGACGCGTTGCTCGTCGGCGGTGATGGCGATGCCGTAGCGGTCCGGGGCAGGGCGACCCGCGATCCGGCAGGCGCGGTGGGCGTCTTCGAGAGCGGCTCGGAGAAGGCAGGGCCCCGCCCTGCGACCAGTGGGCTCAGCTTCATCACCATGATCTCGATCTGCCCGTGACCGTCTTCCCACCCCGACACCGGCTCACAGCCCTCGTCCTGTAGGACGGTCGTTGTCTCACCCTGATAGCGGGGCATCATGCCCTCCTCGCCGTCCGTGCAGAAGTAGGCGAGATGCGTGCGCAGCGCGGCGTGCTCGATCGTGGCCAGGTCCTCCTCCCACTCCTCCTGCGGTTCCGTGGGGAGGGTGAGGGTGAAGGGGACCAGGTCTTCGGGGGTGCGGCCGGTGTCCAGAGCGACACGCAGGGCGTCGAGAAGGGTGCCGTCGGAGACCAGGCGGGGGAAGTGGATGTCCCAGGTGTCTCGCAGGGCAGGGGCGGTGAGATCGACGCCGAACCGGTCCAGCAGAGGCGCTATGTCGGCGCCTCTGACCAGGCTCCCCGCGAAGCAGGCGGCCTTCAGGGCCGCCGCGAAGTCCTTCGGGAGCGGTGATTGCGGGCTGTCGCACCGGTCGAACTCGAAGATCGAGGTGCTCGCGTCGAACAGCGGCAACCGGTCGGCCTCGCTGCTCAGGCCGAAGGGGCAGGGGATCGGTCTGACGCCGCTCAGGGCCTCCGGAAGCACCCAGTCCGGCTCCCGCAGGAACCCGCTCTCGTACAGCGCATTGCCCCGGAGCCCGGCCGCGTAGACCGCGTCCGGGTCGAACTCGTCCAGGGGGCGGCCCACCAGGACGCCGAAGGCGCGGGCCAGTTGGCGGTCCCAGTCGGACAGGAAAGCATCAAGGGTTCCGGGGGGTTCAGCTGTCATGGCGGCACCGTAGTGCCGCCCACTGACAATCTGACGCCCCGGCCACAACCGGGCGCCGCCCCGCTCCACCGGCCCCCTCACAGCGGTGCTCACCTCAGACGCGGGGGAACCTCGTCTCCCGCACACGCAGAGAGACGGCAGCCGAATCGAGCCGTCGAGTACGACTTACGACGACTTCCCCAAGCCGGAGACCCGCTGGAAACGAAGCTGACCACAGGCAAGTGCGTGAAGGGGAAGGCCGTACTCACAGTGCCTGCGAAAGAGCGACCCGCGACGATCGTGTACGCACCGAACTCCGTTGAGATACCGCTGGAGTAGACCGTTCCCGCGAAGTAGCAGGCCGGAGGCACCAACCGTTGTAGCGGCGCCCTCCTCAAGGTCACGACGTGCGTGATCGTCACATGGTCAAGATCCGGGTTGGCCCGTCGGGGCTATCGAGCCAGACGCACTGCTCGCCGGGCCTGATGGTGATGCCATAACGATCAGGCCCCGGGCAGTCGGCCATCAGGTGGGTCCGGTGGACATCTTCGAGCGCAGTCCAGAGAGGTCGGAAGCCAGTCTCGGTCACCGTGGTGCCGGGGTGAAGCTGAGCGATTGAGCCGTCAGGGTGCCAGACGCGGGCTCCCGTGATCTCGCCGTTCTCGCCCAGGTCGTACTGCCAGGTGAGGCCGGGAACGGCGATGCCGACGAGGAAGCGGAAGTCGTTGTCGGCGATGGCCTCCGCGGTAAGGGTGGAGGGACGGCCGGGAACGGTGGGCAAGGGCGGTCGGCGGGTCGGAACGCCGTCGGTCGACGTGTGGCGGAGAGGCATGAAGAAAGCGCCGTGGGGGAGGAAGCGGCCCGTGGCGGCGCCCGGTCCCGTGGGGTGGATGCGGGCGAGAGCGTTACCGAGGGGGGCGAGGAGGAAGCCGTCGTCCGTGAGCTGCTGGAGCAGGGCCGGGGGGACAGAGGAGAGGCCGCAGGTGACGATGATGCGATCGTAGGGCGCACGGTCGGGGGCGCCGAGGGAGCCGTCGCCGGTAATCACGGTCGGGTGGTATCCGGCGGTGGCCAAACGATCGCGGGCAGGTCCAGTGATGTCCTCGGCGATGTCGACGGTGGTGACGTGATCGTCGCCGAGGCGGTGGGCGAGGAGGGCGGCGTTGTAACCGGTGCCGGCGCCGATCTCCAGCACGCTCATCCCGTCCTGGACGGCGAGGGCTTCGAGCATGGTCGCCATGAGGGAGGGCTGCGAGCTGGACGAGGTCGCCGCCCCGTCCGTGCGGTGGGTGACCAGGCTTCGGTCCTCGTAGACGGCAGTGAACCACTGGTCGTCGCCAGAGATCCGGTCACCGGACGGCGCGTAGAAGTACGGGACGAAGACATGGCGCGGAACCTCTTCGAAGGCCCGGCGCCACTGGAGGTCGGTGAGGTCGCCCGCGTCGGTGAGGGCCTGGGCGAGCGCGCGCCGAGCCACGGCGGCCCGGATCGTGAGGTCGTCGGTCATCAGCGGGTGGAGCCCTTCTGGAGGAGATTGGCGATGGCGTGGGTGATCGGTTCGCGGGTGGGTTCGATCCAGGCCCACTGGCCTCCCGCGTTGACGTCGACCAGGTAATGCGCGCCCTGGGCGTCCACGATGAAGTCGAGGGCAGCGAAGACCAGGCCGAGGCGGCGCATCATCTCGCGTACCGCGTCCGCGATCGAGACGGACAGGTCGATGGCGGTGTGGGTGAAGGCGTCGGAGTCCTGGCGCCAGTCCGGGGCGGTGCGCCCGGCCGGAGCGTGGATCGCGGCGGCGAACAGCCTTCCGGCGACGACCGCGACGCGGACCTCGTACACCCGGTCGGTGATCTCCCGCTGAAAGAGGTGCGCAGTCAGTGCGATCCGGGGGTCGCGCCACTGTTCTTCGGGGACACGGCGGGTGTAGAGCTGGCCCCGGGTGCCGCCTTCGGTGTGGACGATCCCGCCCAGCACCTTGGTCACGATCCGCCCACCACAACGCCGGGCGAAGGGCGGCACGGCGGCCGGGTTGTTGGTGATCAGCGTCTCCGGCACCTGGAGTCCACTGGCCACGGCGGCGGCCAAGTGGGCGGGCTTGGTGCAGTCGACGTTCGCCTGCGGCCGGTTCACCCACAGCACCCCGGGCAGGGAGCCGAGGACAGTGACCGCCCGCTTGGCCTGCCCGACCGCGAACCGGCGCTCCGGACCACTCATCGACTCCGGCAGCTCGTGAACGGTGGGCTTGCGCCACCACACCGCCCGCAGCTCCGATAAGTCGACACCTCGGGCGTCATCGTGCAGAGAACCGGTCCACCGGCCGTGAGCCCCCAGCTCCGTCCGCAGAGTGGTGCGGGTGGGGAAGTCGGCGAGGTCGGTCCGCCAGAACGGGACCCGCCGCTCGTTCAGCTCCCGCAGGACGAAATCCGCGGTGGGGTCCAGGGCGTGGGTGACGACGAGCACGCGCGGCGGGAGACAGCCGCGCGTGCCCTGATTGGCGCGGAACGTCATCAGTCGTCGTACTCGTCGTCGTTCTGGTCCGTGTCGACGGCGATGGCGTCCTTGCCGTCCGACTCGGTGTTGCACGACGTCTTGCTCATGGTCGGGTGGGCGCCGGCCGGGAGGCCGTCGGCCAGGGAGAGCTGGGTGACCGGGTCCACGGTCAGCACCGGACGGTGACCGGTGACCGGAACCGGGTTGGTCAGGCTGTCCAGACCGAACGGGCGAGTCTCGGCCGGTCCGGCGGGTTCGGCGACGATCTCGTGGGAGAGCGACGGGACGCGTTCCAGCAGCAAGGACACAGGTTTCCCCTTTCATCGTGGAGAAGGCTCTCGGGCGTCCCCGGTCCGCATGGACGGGGTTCGTGCACCCCAGCAGGGCGCGGGGGTTCAGAGTCCCTGCCCGGGGCGATCTCAGGTGGTGGGCGGTCCGGGTCTCAGTCCGCCGGTGAGGAAAGGAAACCGGCAGGTGGGGCACCGAGGGAGAGTCGTCCTGCCGACATGCAAGCGACGTACATCCGGCGTAAATGACGTACAAAACCTCGTGTTCCGGGCGGCGTTGACGCGACAATCCACTCAGCGGAAGGTGGGGAACCGTGGTCCTGGACGACACACACCCGATCTGGAGCACGCCGCCGATGCTGGAGGCCATCGCTCAGAGCAGATCCGGTGCCATCGTGAGACTGGCCCGTGTCGCGGCGGAGCTGACCCAGGCCGAACTGGGCGCGTCAACCGGCTACACCGCCGCGTCGATCTCCAGGATGGAGCGCGGTAAACAGCCAATGCGGGACATGGCGTTGCTGAGGCGGATCGCGGAGGTTCTGAACATCCCGCCCCAGCTACTCGGCCTCGCGTTACGACACACCCCGTCTGGGGCGTACGCATCCGACTCTCACCTGCCCGGCCCGACAACTAGGGTGGCCGGAACATCGCCGTTCGGCGAGGAGGGTGAGGATCCTGTGCGACGCCGCAATCTCCTGACCGGGCTGGCCACGACCGCCGCGAGCACGGTCTTCGGCACGGCACCGGCCACCGCCCGGCCGGTTCTGTCCGGGCTGGAGGATCTGCTGCTGCACCGGAGTGGCTCGGCCACTGGCGTTGAACCCACTCCGCAGACAGTGGCCGCCGCACTCGCGGCCTCCCGCCGGGAGTTCGGCACCTGCCGGTACGACGTCCTCGCCCGTGCGCTGCCTTCCCGCATCGCCCTGGCTCAGGCCCTGGGCCAGCAGGGGGCGGCCGAGCGGTCTGCCACCGCCGTCGCCGCGCTCTACAACACGGCCACCCGGCTGTGCATCAAGCTGGGGGAGGACGGCCTCGCCGCGGTCACCGCCGACCGGGCGCTGACCGCGGCCCTCTCCGGTGCCGGTGCTCTCACCGTCGCCGAAGCTCACCGCATGGTCTCCAGTTCCTGGCGCCGGCAGGGCCATTACGCCCGCGCCACCGATGTCGCCGTGACTGCCGCCCAGCATCTGGCGGTGGATCGCACCGCGCCGGGCGCCGAACGGCTCTCCGTACAGGGCAATCTGTATGCCACCGCGGCCTACACCGCCGCCAAGCAAGGCGATCGACAGACAGCCCGCGAGCTGATCACCGAGGCAGAGACCACCGCCGACCGTCTGGGCCACGACGAGCTGGGTGGCACCGCCTTCTTCGGCCCCAGTCAGGTCCTACTGCACCAGATCTCCATCAGCCACCTCCTCGGCGACTCGGGCCAGGCCATCGAACACGCCCGCCGCGTCGATGTCGGCCACTTGCCGACACCCGAACGACAGGCCCGCTACTGGATCGATGTCGCCCGGTCATTCGACCAGTGGGGCAAACCCGATCGCTGCTATCGGGCCCTCTTGGCCGCCGAACAGGCCGCCCCGCAGGAAGTCCGCCGCGGTTCCGTACGCACCATGGCCGCCGGCTTGATCAGGCACGACCGCGTACTCCCCGGCGTCCGGGCTTTCGCCAACCGCGCGGGCGCACTGACCTGAAACCGTCGCTTCCAGCCGGCTGGTCTGTCGGCGCCCCCGCTCCCCCACGAGCCCCCAACAGCGAAGCGCCCCGCCCGGTATCAGCCAGGTGAGGCGCTTCTTCGCAGGTCAGAGCAGTACAGCCTGCCCCGCGACTCGTAGGCCGTGTGGGACTCGAACCCACAACCAACGGATTAAAAGTCCGCTGCTCTGCCAATTGAGCTAACGGCCCTCGACGAGTCACCCCCGAGCATAGCCGGAGCCGACCCGTGAACCGATCGGGTATCCGATCACTGTCCCGGACACGCCCACCGTAACCGCCCGGTCGGCGCCTCCCGGAGCCGGGCCCGCGCGACCCGGCTCCGGGGGATGAAGCTCCGCGCGACCCGGCTCCGGGGACAGGCGCCGCGCGATCGGCCACGGGCGACAGGCAAAACAGGAGACGACTCCGGGCCCCGGGGAGACGAGAGGGACCGGCCCCCGGGGCAGGCCAGACGAAAGGGTTCAGTACAGCGCCCGGTACGCCGCCCACCCCGTCCCCACCCTCACCGTGCCCCCGAAGGACCCCTTCCCGTCTCCCGCGTTCCGGAGCAGTTTGCCGGTCGTGTCGCGGGAGAGCAGGTCCGGGCGGCCGTCGCCGGTCAGGTCGCCCGTGCCGAGGATTTCCTTGCGGCCCGCGCCCCAGTCCTTGAACACCAGTGCCCGTGGCTTCAGGCCGCCCCGGCCGTCGCCCGCGTACCGCCAGAGTTCGCCGCCCGTGTCACGGGCCAGGAGGTCGCCGTGGCCGTCGCCGGTGAGGTCGCCCGCGCCGATCAGGGTCAGGCCCCGCCAGCCGGTGCCGACGCGGACCGGGGCGGCGAAGCGGGCCGTGGGGGTTGCGGCGTAGAGGAAGAGGTGGCCCGTCGAGGTCTGGCGGGCCAGCAGGTCGGGGCGGCCGTCGGCGGTGAGGTCGCCGGGGGCCGCGAAGGAGTCGAAGGCGTTGAAGCCGGTGCCGATCCGGACCTGCCGGGAGCCGGGCGTGAAGTGGCCCTCGCAGCCGCCCCCGGTGCGCCACATCGCCCCGTCCACGGTCCGCCGCAGCATGTCCTCGCAGCCGTCGCCGTCGATGTCTCCGAACGGGATGAACCGGGTCGCCGGGTCCCACGGCCCGCTCGACCAGGAGCCGGTCGCGCCGATGCGGTGGGCGGAGAGCCTGCCGGCCTTCGTCATCGCGTAGAACTCGCCGAGCCCGTCGGCGTCACCGTCGCGGAACGCCGTCCGCCCGCCCGTCACCCGTACGGTCCCCGAGCTGATCGCCCGTAGCGGCGGGCCGTCGCCGGGGGTCACCGACAGCGTCCAAGTGTATGGGCCGCTGATCACCGGACGGCCGTCGACGTCGCGGCCGTCCCAGGTGGTGCGGATCGCCGCGCCGTCGCGCGCGCTGCCGCCGATGGTCTGCACGACCCTGCCATACGGCGACGTGAGGGTCAGGTTCCAGTGTTCGGCGGGGCGGCTCAGCCGCCAGTGGCCGGACCAGCGGGCCGACGGGGAGCCGCCCAGCCGGAGGGAGGCGTCCGTACGGGCGTCCAGTGCGGCGATCGGGGAGCGCGGCACCTTGATGGGGGTGAGGTGGATACGGCCCGCCTCGTCCACGAACGCCACCTGGCCGCCGTACTTGTCGACCGTCCAGCTCCAGAGGTGCGACTGGTCCGCGATCACCGTCTCCGTGGTGGGCGATCCGCCGCCGCGATGGAAGTCGATCATCTTCAGCCGGTACCCCTCCTGGGGCTGCCAGACGATGAATCCATCGCCGAGCTGAGCCCGCCAGACGACCGGCAGCGGGATGTTCCGGCGCGTCGAGTGGTCCCAGATGCCTGACTTGTTCTTGTCGGCGCACCGCCAGTAGAGCCAGCGCCCGACCGCCTGGAGCTCATCGGGCCGGCAGTCCGCGCCCAGCGCGATATCGGCCGAGTTGACCTTCGTCCGCAGGTCGAAGGAGTTGACCGTGCCGAGCCTGGTGCCCGGTTTCCACAGTTTGTCGCCCCAGACCGCGGATGCGGTGATCGAACGGGCGTGGGCCAGCCCGGGTGAGTCCCCCTGCGGATCGCGGTCCGACGCGTCGAACGATCCGATGAGCTGTTGGCCGCGGCGTGTGTTGTTGACGATGACGTACGGGCCCGAGGCCCCGGCCACCAGGTCCGGCGACTCCCACCAGCCGAGCTGGGTGGAGCTCTTCGGCATCTCCCCGCCGGCCGCCTCCTGGTTCCCCATCGGCGAGTTGTAGCCGATCCGACCGTCGCCCAGTGCCCACAGCCGGGATTCGAAGTGGTCGCACAACTCCTCGGTCTGCCCCCCACAGGGCCACTGGGTCCAGAAGTGCTCATCGACCGTCCGGCGCGGCCCCGGAGTGGGCGTCCCGGAGGCCGGCAGATCGTACTCGTACAGCCCCCGCCAGCGCTCCGGGTCCGCCCAGCCGATGGCACTCAGCCGGCCGCCGCCGAGTGCGATGCCCTCGGGGCGGGCGATCCGGCCGTCCCGGGTGCCCAGGGTGAAGACGACGTCATCGGCGCCGGGATCACGCGGAACGGCCGCCGCCGGCGCCAGGGGCGTCAGCCCGGTGGCTCCGACGGCGGCCGCGAGTGCCACGCCGATCGTGAACGCCGTCCGTTTTTTCGTTCGGTCGGTCATGCCTGTTCCCCCTGACGGTCACACCCCATCAACTGAGAGGTGTGACCCACGACACAGGGGATTGGTTGTACAGGGACGTACGGGGATGTACGGGGATGTACGGGGGAACGGGGCTGGGGCGGCTCAGTAGAGGCCGAGGTAGCGCTGCCAGCCCGTACCGATCTGGACCGTGCCGCCGAACGATCCCTTGCCGTCGCCGAGGTTGCGCAGCAGCTTGCCCGCCGCGTCCCGGGAGACCAGGTCGTTCTTACGGTCGCCGTTGAGGTCACCGGCGCCGACGAACGCGTTCCGCCCGGCACCCCAGTCCTTGAAGACCAGGGTCTTCGCCGTGAAACCGCCCTTACCGGTGCCGTTGTACCGCCACAGCTCACCACCCGCGTCCCGCGCCAGCAGATCACCGTGACCGTCACCGGTGAGGTCACCCGCACCGATCAGCGTCAGCCCCTTCCAGGAACCCGGCAGCTTCACCCCGGCCTTCAGACCGCCCGTACCGTTGTCCGCGTAGAGGTAGAGGTCGTTGGTGGTGCGGACCCGCGCGAGAAGGTCCGTACGGCCGTCACCGGTGAGGTCACCGGCCGACAGCGGCGGGTTGAAGGCGTTGAACCCCGCGCCGATCCTGGTCTTCGGGGACTTGGGGGTCGGGATGCCCTTGCAGGCACCGCTGTACCGGTACAGCTCGCCCTTGGCGTTCCGGACGACCGTGTCGTTGCAGCGGTCGCCGGTCATGTCCCCCATGGGCACGATGTGGTTGGCGTCGGTCCAGCCCTTGGAGGTGGTCCGCGCGGCCCCGGCCGAGGCCGTCTTGACGAGCTGCTCGTGCGCGACGAGATCCGTCGACTGCTTGGTCAGCAGCTCCGGGACGCCGTTTCCGTCGTAGTCGCGGAACGGGGTCGCCGCGCGGCTCAGATCGAACGCGCCGCTGCCCACCGCGCGCAGACCGTCGCCTTCGCCGGAGTCGGCGTTCAGCGTCCAGGTGTACTTCCCGCCGAAGACCGGCTTCCCCGAGGTGTCCTTGCCGTCCCAGTTCGTGGTGATCACCGCGCCGTGACGGACCGTGGACGCGATCGTCCGTACGGTGGTTCCCGCCGCGTTCTTGATCGTGACGCTCCAGCGGGCCGGGGGCCGGGTGAGCTGCCAGGTCCCCTTCCAGACCGGGGTGGCGTCGCCGTACGCGGAGGTGCTCACCATGGTCTCGGCGACCCCGACGGGGGTCTTCGGCACATTCACCCGACGGACATGGACGGCCTGCTGAGCGTCGGTGTAGGCGAGCCCACCGCCGAACTTGTCGACGGCCCACGGCGCACCGGCCGGGATGTCCGCGATATCGGTGGTCTTCGCGGTGCCGGTGCCCTGGTGGAAGTCGGACAGCCGCAGCTTCGTCCCGTCCTGGTGCACGAGGAAGCCGTCACCGAGCTTGGACTTGCCCACCGGTACGGGGGTGGACTTACGGGTCTTCTGGTCCCACACGCCCGCCTTGCGGGTGACACAGCTCCAGTGGATCCAGCGGCCCACTGCCTGCAGCTCGGTGGGCACACACCCCGAGCCGATCGCGAGGTCGGGCGACTTCTTCCCGGACTTGACGTCGTGCCAGAGGATGCTGCCGGCGGTCTTGCCGGGGCTCCACAGAGTGCTGCCCCAGATGGTGGCGGCGCTCTGCGGGCGGGTGAGGACGACCCGACCCAGGGCACCATGCTCCAGATCCCCGACCTGCTGCATACCGTCGTCGGTGTCCATCACCACATAGCGGCCGGTGGCATCGACGATCCGGTTGACGATGGGGCCCGTGTTGATGGATCCAAAGCCCGTCTCGCCCACCGGGATGAGCACATCGGTGCCGTCGCTGTAGGCGTACCGGCCATTGCCGAGGGCGTGGACAGCGCCGTCCGGGCCGGGGTTCAACCGGGAGTTCAGCTTGCGCTCCGAGAGCTCCGGCGCCCCGGCCCCGGCGCTCACCTCGTGCTCGTACAGGGCCGGTCCCGACGACTCCTGGGCGCTGACGTAGGCCAGCTTCCCGGCGCCGAGCAGGAGCTGTTCGACCCGGATGCTCACCGGCTGCACATCGAGGAGCTTCGAGAGCTCCGGAGCCCCGTCTGCGCCCTCGGTGATCCGACGTACGGCCCAGTCCTGGGAACTGCTGCCCCCGACCGCGAGCACACTTCCGTCCGGCGCGGCGACGAACTGGGCGTTGGCCTTCGCGAGCAGCTCACGCGGCGCGCCCCCGCCGATCGGGACGGCCCGCAGCTTGCCGGAGTCCACGGTCGTCCCGGTGTGGCGGTACACCAGCCAGTCGCCGATGGCGCCGGCCCGGAGCTGGCTCTGCGCCGCGTCGGCCGGCGGCGGCAGCGTGGTGGTGACCGGGGCCACCGTGGGGTCGCGTCGGTCGACGGTGACCGCCTGGGCGTTCCCACTGGTGTAGGTCAGCAGATGGCGCCCGTACAGGCGGATGCTCGTACCGGTCCGGTTGAACTCCGCGGGCAGCTCGGTCGCCGTGGCCTCGGCGACCTGGTGTTCGACGAGGACGTTGAGGGACCCGCCCGGCTTCGTGAGCCGCAGGACCGCGCCCCGGGTGTCCTGCCAGGAGTGCTGGGTCGCCGCCCTGGTGTATCCCGCGGGCAGCCCGGTCACCGGGCGCGCCTCGGTCCGCCCCGCGGCGGCGGTCAGCACGGCCAGCTCACTGACCGTTCCGTCCTCTCCCGTCCGGTGGGCAACGACCGAGTCCTTGGCGTACGCGCCGGTCCAGGTGTACCCCGCGGGCATGGTGACCGTGACGACCGTCCCGTCGGCCCGATCGGTCAGGGCGATGCTCCGGGAGCCGTCGGCGGCGGGCTCGGCCTGCCGGGCGCGCAGCCCCGAGTGCCCGTCGGGGCCGCCACTGATCGCACGGGTCTCCCCGGTCGCGTAGTCGGTCCACTGGAGTCCGGAGAGACCGTCCTGGGTGCGGGTGAACCCGGTGGCGCCGGCCTCGTACAGATAGGTGTGCCGGGGTGTGGTGCGCGCCATCGGCGGCAGCACGGTCTCCTCCCCCACCGCGGGACCCGTGGCCGCCGTCGCCGTGGGCGCGGCCACCGTGTACAGCCCGGCGCCGACAGCGATGACGACCGCGGTGGCGGTCACCCGCCTCAGCCGCGCCGTGCACCGGAGAGTTGAGCCATACCGCACAGAAGTTCCTTCCCTGATGGCCGGCCGAACCTACTGTCCGACCCGCCCCTGCATGTTCGTTGTTGCGTGTTCGTTCTTGCGTATGCGTCGGACGGCGACCGCCTGGAGGTCAGAAGACGCCCTTGTACGTCGTCCACCCGGCGCCGATCCGCACCGTCGACCCGAACGACCCGGCCCCGTTGCCGCTGTTGCGCAGCAGTTGGCCGGTCGCGTTCCGGGAGACCAGGTCGGCCCGGCCGTCACCGGTCAGATCGCCGACGCCGACGAACGCGTCGCGGCCGGTGGCCCAGTTCTTGCCGAGGACGAGGGCGCGGGCCTTGAGGCCGCCCGCCGCGGTGCCGTCGTACCGCCAGAGCGAGTGGGTCTTGTCCACGGCGAGCAGATCGCCGATGCCGTCGCCGTTGAGGTCCCCGGCGCCGAACACCGAGCGGTACAGCTTCCAGTTGGTGCCGATCCGGCCGCGCGCGGTGAGCTTGCCCTTGCCGTCGACGGCGTACAGATACATGTCACCGGTCGTGGTCTGGCGGGCGACCAGGTCGGGCCGGCCGTCACCGGTCAGATCACCGGGCGACGTCAGCACGTTGAACTGGCCCCAGGTCTTGCCCAGCGAGGTGTACGGGGCGCGCGGGCCGGGGACGGTGCCGCAGTGGTCGGTGCGGTAGGCGCGCAGTTCGGAACCGATCCGGACGAACAGGTCGTTGCAGCGGTCGCCGTTCAGATCGCCCGTCGGCACCACGGTGGCCGTGGTCGGCCAGCCGCTGGAGCCGACGACACCGCTGATCCCCCCGGCGCCGTTGCCGAAGTGGGCCCCGAGGACGCCCTTGGCGTTGATGGAGAGCAGGTCGGCCCGTCCGTCGGGCGGTCCGGGCCAGCTACGGGGGCTCCCGTGGTCACGCCAGAGCGGCGCCCCGAAGTCGACGCCGAACGCGCCGGTGGTGACGGCGTCCGGCCCCTGGCCGTTGGCGGGCCGGACGGTCAGGGTCCAGGTGTGGGAGCCGTTGAGGGAGGGCTTCCCCTGGTCGTTCCGGCCGTCCCAGGCCGCTCGTACGGTGCCGTCCCGGCCGGTGCCGGAGAGCGTACGGACGGGCTTGCCGTACCGCTCGATCCGCAGCGTCCAGGTGCTCGCGGGCCGTGACAGCGCGAACCGGCCCCGCCACTCCTTCTTCGCCGCGTCGGCCCCGCTCTCGCTCTCGACGACGGCGAGCCGTTCGGTGGCCACCCCGGTCGGCGCCAGGCGGATCCGCCCGTCGTCGGCGATGTAGGCGACGCCGCCGCCGAACTTGTCGACGCTCCAGGTCTGGCCCGGAGTCGACGGTTCGGTGAGTTCGCCGATGGTCCGGTCGGCGCCGGCCGTGCCGTCCCGGAACTCCGTGAGCAGCAGTTTCCCGGCCGTCAGATCGTGCCGTACGAGGAATCCGTCACCGATCCTGGCGTCACCGGAGGGTACGGGGATGTTCTTCCGCGCGGTCCGGTCCCAGACGCCGGCCGGACCCTTGGGGCCGCAGGACCAGTAGAGCCAGCGGCCCACGGCCTGGAGCTCCTTGGCGACACAGGGCGCCCCGGTGGTGAGCGTGGCGGTGACGCGGCTCTTGAGGTCCTCGGCGGTGAGCCTGCCCGCGGTGGTGGACTGGGTCCACAGGGTGGTGCCCCAGACGGAGGCCGCGCCGGCCGTCTTCGTACGGATGGGCTTGAGGTCCTGGTACACGCCGAGGTCGCCCACCTGGAGCTTGGCGGGCCCCGTGGTGTTGACCAGTGCGTACCGGCCGGAGATGTCGGTGAGCTGCGCGCCGGTGCCGGAGGTCCGGAAGAACCCGGCCGGATCGTCCTTGACCAGCGAACTCACGGCGACCGTCCCATGGCCGGACTCCAGCCGCACCACCCGGCCGTCCCCCGCCGACCAGGGCGCGTCGTCCGGCGCGTGGGTCGCCCAGGTCAGCACGGAGGGGTTCCCGGCGGTCAGCCGTTCCCCGTCCGTCGTCACCGGGCGGCGGACGTACGCCGGCAAGGAGTTGCTGTCGGTCTCCCGGGTGGCCAGCGTGCCGTTGGCGAGCGAGAGCCGCTGGATGTGGGCGCGGGCGGGCTTCAGCGTGGCGAGGGTGGTCAGGGTCGGTGCCCCGCCCCCGACGTCGGGCGCGGCCAGTCGCCGTACCTCCCAGTTCTGCGCGTCCTTGCCACCGGCGACCACCAGATCACCGCCGGGGATCTGCGTCAGCTTGGCCTCGGCGTGCGGCAGCAGGGTCAGCGGGGTACCGCCGGTCAGCGGTACGGCCGTCAGCGGCATCCCCCGGACATTGACCTCGTCGTCACCCTGCTGTGCGTCGTAGTGGCGGGCGACGATCAGCCACGGTCCGGCGATGCCGAGGGTGAGCTTGCGCTTCTCGTTCGGCATCGGCACGGTCCGCGGCGCGGCGCCGGGGGTGTCGCGCGGCACGGTGCGCACCGGCTGTCCGGAGGAGTGCCAGGCCAGCAGCTCCTCGCCGAGGGCGACCGTGGTGGGGGTGGTGGTGGGTCGGATTTCGGCGACATCGGCAAGCCGGCCGGTGGTGAGGTCGAGGGTCATCAGCCGGTGCCGGTTGCCGTCGACGTACTCCTGGGCGCGCAGCACCACCGTACGGGCGTCGGCGGCGAGCGGCGCGCGCTCGAACGACAGGCCCGGGCGGGCGGCGACCTCCTGGCTGGTGACGGTCCCGGCGGCGGTCAGCCGGTGCAGGACGAAACCGCCGATCAGCCCGCCGGAGCTGTCCTCGCTGTAGGTGAGGACGGTTTCGCCGAAGGTGCCCATGTAGCGGTGCCCGCCGGGGAGCGTCAGGGTCCGTACGGTGCCGTCTGCGAGGTTCCGCAGCTCGACCGCACGGTCCCGGACGAGGGGCACGATGTCGGACCCGGCGCCCAGCTCGCCCACGAAACCGCTGGTGGGGGTGAGACCGGGGATGGTGGAGCTGTGGTTGCCGGCGAAGGTCGTCCAGCGGATACCGGCGCCGTCCTGCTGGTGGAGCATCCCGGTGGGGCCCGCCGACCAGACCTGGTGGTGGCGCGGTGTGTAGCGGTCGACGTCGATGACGGTGTGCGGCGGCAGGGGCGGTTCGGCGCGCGCGGGAGCTGGGGTGGGTGCGGCGGAGGCGGCGGTCAGCGGTACCAGTGCACCGCCGACGAGCCCGGCCACCACGGCGACGCCGATCAAGGCATGACGAGTCACAGAGAGTCCCTCCCCAGGAACGGAAACCCGTTGGAGCTGCATCACAAGGCCCCCCGGCCGCAGCTTTCACACGAGTATCGAAACTTTACTCCCGTCACATCGGCGACGGCAGAGAGTTCTGAACATGTTCAACGAGCACTGAGGGGTTCTGTGAAGTGAGACTCGCGACCACGCGAATGGTTGTGCTGTGCATCCGGATAACTGCGGCCGGCGGTCCGGCCCGGTCACGACCGGTGGCCGGTCCCCCCGTCCGTACGGGCGCCCGGCCACCACTCCATCGTCAGCGGCAGCCAGGGCCCCCCGGCGGGGAGACGGCGGGGGCCCTGGTCACCACCCATCAGAACAGGTCGTTGTACCCCTGCCAGCCGGTGGCCACGGTCCCGGTGGCCCCGAACGATCCCTTGCCGTCGCCGAGGTTGCGCAGTAGCTTGCCCGCCGCGTCCCGGGAGACCAGGTCGTTCTTACGGTCGCCGTTGAGGTCACCGGCGCCGACGAACGCGTTCCGCCCGGCACCCCAGTCCTTGAAGACCAGGGCCTTCGCCGTGAAACCGCCCTTACCGGTGCCGTTGTACCGCCACAGCTCACCACCCGCGTCCCGCGCCAGCAGATCACCGTGACCATCACCGGTGAGGTCACCCGCACCGATCAGCACCAGCCCCTTCCAGGAACCCGGCAGCTTCACCCCGGCCTTCAGACCGCCCGTACCGTTGTCCGCGTACAGATAGAGGTCATTGGTGGTGCGCATCCGCGCCAGCAGGTCCGCACGGCCGTCACCGGTGAGGTCACCCGCCGACAGCGGCGGATGGAAAGCGTTGAACCCCGCCCCGATCCTGGTCTTCGGGGACTTGGGGGTCGGAATGCCCTTACAGACGGCGCTGTACCGGTACAGCTCGCCCTTGGCGTCCCGCACCACCACGTCGTTGCAACTGTCACCGGTCATATCGCCCATCGGGACGACATGGTTGACACCCGTCCACCCCGTCGACGTGGTCACCGCGCCGGTCAGCGGCTCATGCGCGGTGAGCCGGGTACCGGTCCTGGTGAACACCTCGGGCGTACCGTCGGCGTCGTAGTCGCGGAACGGCGTGCCCCCGCCGGTCAGCCGCAGCGTGCCGCTGGCCGCCGTCGCGAAGACGCCCCTGCCGTCGTCGACCGTCAGCGTCCAGCTATACGCGCCGGTGTTGACCTTCTTCCCCGCGCCGTCCTTGCCGTCCCATCGCGCCGTGATCGCCGCGCCCTGGCGCTCGTTGGTCGACAGGGTCCGTACGGTCCGGCCCGCCGCGTCCTTGAACGCCACCTTCCACGCGACCACGGGCCGCGAGAGCTGCCAGGTGCTGTCCCAGGTGTTGTCCTGGCTGGCGGGCAGCCCGATGTTCGCGTTGGTGTCCGTACGGGACTCGATGGCCCCGACCGCCGAACGCGGCACCGTCACCGCCTGGATGTGGACGCGCTGCTCGGCGTCCGTGTACGCGATATGCCCGCCGAACTTGTCGACGGTCCAGCCCACGCCCCGGGTCGCGGTCAGCGGCACGGTGGCGATCCGGTTGACCGGAGCCGGCGCGCCACCGCCCGCGCTGACATCGGTGAGCTGGAGGTCGTGCAGATTCCTGCGGACGACGAAGCCGTCGCCGAGGAGGGATTCGCCGTAGCCGACCGAGGTCGAGGTACGGGTCTTCTGGTCCCACACCCCGGCCCGTTTGACCGTGTCACAGCTCCAGTGGATCCAGCGCCCCACGGCCTGGAGCTCGTTGGGCACGCACCCCGCGCCGGTCGCGAGATCGGGCGAGGTCTTCTTCGTCTTGAGGTCCTGCCAGGCGACACTGCCCGTGGTCTTGCCCGGCACCCACAGCGTGGTGCCCCAGACGGCGGCGGCGGTACGCGTCCTGGTGAGCGCGAGGCTGCCGTTGTTCACCCCGTAGTCGCCGATGTACTGCTTGCCGTCGCTGCCGTTCACGATGGTGTACCGGCCGGTGGCGCCGATCAGGGTCCCGGTGGCCGGCAGCGGGACGAAGTCCAGGGCCGTCGGGGAGAGCGGCGAGCGCACCTCCTTGCCGCTGACATGGGCGGTCCGGCCGTTGCCGAGGGAGAGCGGCAGCGCGCCGGAGGTCCAGGGCGACAGCAGCGTGCGCTGGCCGATCGCGAGCTTGCCGGTGATCGCGACATGGTGCTGGTACAGCGACGGGTCGGGGTGGCCGTCGGCGAGGCTGACATAGGCGAGCTTCCCGGCGCCGAGCGCGAGGGCGTTGATCTTCGCGGGCACCGGCGGGACGACCCGCACCACGCTCGTGACCAGTTGGCCGCGGGCGCCCAACGAGATCCGGCGCACCGCCCAGTCCTTGGCGTCCTTGCCCCCGACGACCAGCAGACTGCCGTCCGGCGCGAGGGCGAAACGCTCATCCGCGTACGGGAGTAGATCGCTGACCGCGCTCCAGCCGCCGATCGGGAAGACCTTGAGGGGAGCGGCGGGAACCGTGGTCATGGTGGGCCGCTGGAACGCGACGATCGAATCGCCCACGGTGGTGTACGAGAGCCCGGGGCCCTTCAGCCCGACCGGCATCGCGGTGATCAGCGGGGTCTGGGTGGGGTTGGCCCTCGGGACGCTGGTGAACGGCGGACCGCCCACGACCGTACCGTCGACCGCCAGAATGTGGTCGCCGCCCAGCAGGACCGGCTTCTGCGGCCCGGGCTGGATCGGCAGCTCGGTGAGGCGCGCCGTCTCGTACGCGAAGTAGTGCAGCAGCCCGTCGACGGTGATCAGCGCGCCCCGCGAATCCTGCTGTCCCACGGTGACGGTCGTGGCGTCATACGGCAGACCCTCCACCCACTGATCGGTCACCTGACCGTCGACCCGCCGCAGGATCTTCGCCTCGGCGAGGACCCCGTCGGCCGCCTTCCGGATGACGACCACCGAATCGGCGTTGTAGGCGCCGCTCGGACCGAAATCGGCGCGGGCCCGGATCCGGGTGACGGCGCCCGATCCGATATCGGTGACCGTGAAGTGCTCGGTGCCGTCGGGGTCCGTCACCAGGCCCGCCCGCAGCCCGGAGTGTCCGGCGGTGGGGTCGTCGGCGACCGGCCGCGACTCACCGGAGGCGTAATCGGTCCACTGGGTTCCGGTCGTGCCCTCGCGCTCGTGCAGATAGCCGGTGGCGCCGGCCTGGAACACCTGCTCCGCCCGGGGCATGAACCGCGCCCCGGCCGGGAGGGTGACCTCGGCTGCCGGGTCGGGCGCCGCGACGGCGGCCGGGGCGACGACGGCGCAGAGGCCGGTGCCCAGGGAGAGGACGACGGCCGTGGCCGCGGAGCGGCGGAGCTGCGTGGAGCGAAGACTCATGGGGCCCTTCCAGATGTCGGGTGGGAAACCGGCGGTACGGGAGGGCACCAGGAGACTGCCGGAGCGTGTGCGTCCCCCCCGGCGGTGGCCGTGGGATCACCCGGGAGAGCCGGGCCGACTCGGTCCAACCGCGTCCCGGTTCCAGCGCCGATCGCGACGGCGCGCGAGATGGCGGCCTGATCCATTTCGGCGGTGGGCGCGCGCGTCCGGCCGTCTGCCCGTGATCATCCCCTGGCCCCCCGGCGGGGAGACCCCCCGGTCCGCGCCACCCGCCGTGCCCCCCCACCGCGAGTGAACGGATCGTAACAGCCACTCACCTGCGAAGGAACGAATTTTCGACCCCGGGGAACGAGCAGGGCCCGTACCTCGTGCGAGGTACGGGCCCTGTGGTGTCCGGCAGGCGATCAGTGCCGGCCGGACGGGGTGCTGAGGGTGAGATCAGCCGTTGCGCTTCCAGCGCGGCTTCTCGTCACGGCGGCCGAAGGAGCCGGTGTTGGTGCCGGTGCCGGTGCTGCGGTGGTCGTCACGGCGGGCGTACGGACGCTCGGCCGAACCGGAGCGGAAGCCGCCACCGGTGGACGGGCGGTCGTCACGACGGTCGCGGTTGAACGGACGGTCGCTGCCACGGTGACCACCGGACGGGCGGTCATCGCGGCGGAAACCGCCACCACCCGAAGACGGACGGTCATCGCGACGCTCATCACGACGG
>NZ_JBIRRE010000003.1:0-740179 GCF_044333555.1 Streptomyces sp. NPDC020965 | reverse complement strand
CAACCCACCGGACGGGCGGTCATCGCGGCGGAAACCGCCACCACCCGAAGACGGACGGTCATCGCGACGCTCATCACGACGGAACCCACCGGACGGGCGGTCATCGCGGCGGAAACCGCCACCACCCGAAGACGGACGGTCGTCACGACGCTCATCACGACGGAACCCACCGGACGGACGGTCATCGCGGCGGAAACCGCCACCACCCGAAGACGGACGGTCGTCACGACGGAAGCCACCACCGGAGGGGCGGTCGTCACGGCGGAAACCGCCACCACCCGAGGACGGACGGTCATCGCGACGGTCGAACGAACGGCCACCGCCCCGACGGTCGTCACGGCGGTCGTCACGGCGGTCGAAGCTGCCCCGGTCGTCACGACGGTCCGACTGCTGCTGCTCCGGCACGGACGCGGCGGCGACCGCCGCCTCCAGCTCGGCCTCGGCGGCCTCGGTCACCTCGGCGACCGCGGCCTCCGGGTCCTCACCGCGCTCACGGGCGGCGCGCGCCACCAGGCGGCCCGCCTCCTCGCGGAGCTCGGTGGCCCGACGCTGCACCCGCTCAAGCTGCTTGGTCAGATCGGCGGCCTCGCGCTCGGCCTGCTTGGCGGCGTTGTTCGCGGAGTCGGCCTGCACCTCGGTCAGCGACCGGGCACCGGTGATCTCGGCGACCTCGGGGTCGAACGCGCCCGCTCCACCGACGATGTGGCGCGAGGCGTCGACGCCCGCGTCCTCCATCAGACGGAAGATCTGGCGACGCTGGTGCGGCAGCGACAGCGAGACGACCACACCGGAGCGGCCGGCACGGGCGGTACGGCCCGAGCGGTGCAGGTAGTCCTTGTGGTCACCGGCCGGGTCCACGTTCAGGACCAGGTCGATGCCGTCGACGTGGATGCCGCGGGCGGCGACGTCGGTCGCGACGAGCGCGTTGACGTAGCCCTCCTTGAAGTCCGCGAGGGTGCGGGTACGCGCGCCCTGCGTCATGCCGCCGTGCAGCGCGTCCGCCTTCACGCCCGACTCACGGAGCTGCTCGGCGATCCGGTCCGCGCCGAGCTGGGTGCGGACGAAGATGATGGTGCGGCCCTTACGGGCGGCGATGGCGGCCGTGACCGGCGCCTTGTCCTTCGGCTTCACGACGAGGACGTGGTGGGACATGGTGGTGACATTGCCCTGGGCGCTGTCGACCTCGTGGCTGACCGGGTTGGTCAGGTAGCGCTTGACCAGGGTGCTGATCTCGTTCTCCATGGTGGCGGAGAACAGCATGCGCTGACCGTCGCTCGGGACCTGGTCGAGCAGCTCGGTGACCTCGGGCAGGAAGCCCAGGTCGGACATCTGGTCGGCCTCGTCCAGGATCGCGATCTGGACCTGGTCGAGGGAGCAGGCGCCACGGTTGATGATGTCGCGCAGCCGGCCCGGGGTGGCGACGAGGATGTCGACCCCGCGCTCCAGGGCGTAGATCTGGTTGCCCATGGAGGTACCGCCGCAGACGACCTTCATCTTCAGGCCGAGGACGTCACCGTACGGCTGGAGCGCGTCGGCGACCTGCATGGCCAGCTCGCGGGTCGGGGTGAGGATCACACCGCGCGGCTTCTTCTTGTCGGTGTGGCCACCGGCGAGGGTCGCCAGCAGCGGGAGACCGAAGGAGAGGGTCTTACCGGAGCCGGTGCGGCCACGGCCGAGGATGTCCTTGCCGGCCAGGGCGTCCGGGATGGTCGCGGCCTGGATCGGGAACGGGCTGGTGACACCGTTCTGCGCCAGCTTGCGGACGATTCCGTCGGGCAGACCCAGGGAGCCGAAGGTCACCTCGGGCTCACCGGACTCGACCTCGGCGTCGGCCTCAGCCTCGATGTCGGCGTCAGCGACGTCAGCCACGTCGGTGTCGGCGGCGTCGGAAACCGGCTCGGAGACGGCCTCGGGAGCGGTCTCGACGGCGGTGTCGGCAGCGGCCTCGATCTGGGCCTCAGCCTCGGCGGGAACGACCTCGGCGACGGCCTCGGTGATGATCTCGTCGTTCTCGGGCATAACGGGGTGCTCAGTACTGAAAGTGGACATGCGAAATGCGAAACCTTCCGGAGTCTCGGCACGCGCCCAAACTCCGTGATTTCGCAATTCGACCGCCTCGATGCGGTCAGCCACGGCTAGGGAGAGTACGCGCCACGCGGCGCGCTTCTTTTTCGGCGCCGGGCAATGGGATCAAACGATCTACCACCATACGCACTCTCCCCCACTGAAGGCAAACCCGGTCCCGAGTGACCCCCGTTACCTCCCGCGTCACCTCCCTAGAGAGGCTGGGCCTGCGGCGACGCCGTCGGCTCCCGGAGCAGCCCGCGACCGTCCGTCTCCGTCATCCGCAGCGCGCCCGCGTGCACCTCGGGCGCCGAGGTCGGCGACGGCTGTTCGGTCGGCTCGACCGGGGTCGGGGTCGGGGTCTCCACCGGAGGCTCGACGGGTGGCTCCACCGGGGGCGGGGTGGGCTGCGGTGGCGGTACGGACGGGACGACACCGCCCCAGGTCGGCTCGGGCACCCCCGGCGGCTGCGGCCGGTGCGCTCCCCGGGTGGGCCGGACCGTGGGCGCCGCCGAATGGCTCGGGCCGGCCGACTTCTGCGGCGGGCCGCCCTTGGCGCCGGGGCTGCCGGAACCCGTGGGCCAGCCGGGATCCTGCCGGACCCCGGGCCCGCCGTGGGCGCTCTCCGGCTCGGACACCACATCGGTGGGCGGGTCCACGGACTTGCTGGGGGCCGGCTTCCGGCCCTCGTCTTCACCGACGCTCATACAGCCCGCCGAGGCTGCGAGCGCCAGGGACGTGGCGAATGCGAAAGCCAAACGGCCAGGCGCGGACAACTGGCGCACGAGGGCAACCTCCGAGGGGGACAGCACACGGGTTTCCCTGCCCAACTCCCTCCGCCCCACAAGGGACACGCCCGCACGCCTGACAAGTACACGACCCGTGCCGGCAGCCGTACGCCCCTCGCACCACCCGCCCGCGCGCCCTCACCCCGCCAGATCGTTTCCCCACGCCACGCCCAGCACCACCGATCCGAGCCCCACCAGCGAGGACACGGCCACATTGAGCACCGCGAGTCCGCCCCGACCGGTCTCGGCGAGCCGGAGCGTCTCGTACGAGAAGGTGGAGTACGTCGTCAGCGCGCCGCAGAGTCCCGTACCGAGCAGGGCGTAGGTGCCGGACGCCACCGACACCGAAGCCCCCGTGAGCACGCCCAGCACCAGGCAGCCGGCCGTGTTGACGGCCAGGGTGCCCCAGGGGAACACCGACTCGTGGCGGGACTGCACGGCCCGGTCCGTCAGATAGCGCAGGGGCGCGCCGACGGCCGCCCCGACCGCCACCAGCAGCCAGTTCACGCGCCCAGCACCCGCCTGGTCGACCACGCCGCGAGCCACACCGCGCCCAGACAGCCGAGCACCGTCCCGGCCGCGTACGCCAGCGCGTGACCGATCGCGTCGCGCTCCAACAGCTCCTGGATGTCCAGCGCGTACGCGGAGAACGTGGTGAACCCGCCCAGCACCCCGACCCCGGCGAACGGCCGCACCAGACCCTGTCCGGGCGGGCGGGCGCTCCGGCCGTCCTCGGCGATCAGCGCCATCAGCACCCCGATCAGCGCCGAGCCCAGCACATTGATCCCCAGCGTGGTCCAGGGGAAGTCGGCGACGGGCCACGCCCGGGAGACCGCGTACCGCGCCAGGGCGCCGACCACGCCGCCCGCCGCCACCGCCGCGAGCACGGCAGCGCGGTGGCCACCGGAGAGCTCGGCCCGCTGCCCGGGCACATGGAGGTCGACATCGGGGTCGATCGCCTCCGGGCGCCCGGAGCCCGGGCGCCCGTACGGTCGCGGCGGTTCCGGCCCCCCGGCCGAACTCATCCGTACCCCAGCGCGTGCAACCGTTCGTCGTCGATCCCGAAGTGGTGCGCCACCTCGTGCACGACGGTGATCTCCGTCTCCGCCACGACCTCCTCGCGGCTCCCGCACATCCGCAGCGTCGGCCCCCGGTAGATCGTGATCCGATCCGGCAGCACCCCGGCGTACCACTCCCCGCGATCGGTCAGCGGAGTCCCCTCGTACAGCCCGAGCAGCTCGGGATCGTCGGCGGCCGGCTCGTCCTCGACGAACACCGCGACGTTGTCCATCAGCCGCGTCAGCTCCGGCGGGATCCTGTCCAGCGCCTCGGCGACCAGTTCCTCGAACTCCTCGCGTGTCATCACAAGCACCCGGCCATTGTCACGTACGTCACGCGATTCCGGCGTGGCATGCCCCCACGAGTGCCGGCCGGTGCCGGGCGGCGCCCACCGCATACGAACCCATCCCGATGGGCATACGGGCCCAATGGCAGGCCAGCGCGTAGCCCAGCATCTGTTCCGAGCCGCTCTGACCCGGCTCAGGCGCCGCCAGCGCCCCGGCCGCACCGAACCCACCGCGGGCGCCCTGACCGGCTCCCCGCACCCCTGGTCCCGCGCGCTGGGCCTGACCACCATCGCCGTGGTGGGCGCCTGGCTCGGGCTGCTGATCGTGGGCAGTGTGGAGACCTCCGTCGGCCCCATGAACACCAGCATGGCGCTCCGCCCGGACCTCACCGGCGGCACGAAGATCACCGTCTCGCCGCTGGGCTCGCTGGAGATCGAGTCGCACTCCGCGCCGGTCCGCCTGGACGTCCGGGTCGACCGGCTCGACCCGATCCGCTCCCGCGCGCTGGTCGAACGCCCCGAGCGGCTCTCCGGCCTGGAGAAGGAGGTCGCCCGCGATGTCGCCGGCGGCACCTCCGAGCTGGCCCTGCGCTCCTGCGCCGCCGTCGTCGCCGGCGCGACCGCCCTGGGGCTCGCCGTCTACCGCCGCCCCCGGCGCGCCCTCGCCGCGGGCGGTCTGGCCCTGGGGATGCTGGTGGTCTCCGGGGTCACCGCGGCCGTCACCTGGAACCCGAAGTCCGTGCTGGAGCCGAAGTTCTCCGGGCTGCTCACCAGCGCGCCGTCGCTGGTCGGCGACGCCCGTTCCATCGTCACCGACTTCGACGTCTACCAGCAGGAGCTGGCCCGGCTGGTCACCAATGTGACCAAGCTGTACGACGCGACCTCCAACCTGCCGACGTACCAGCCCAATCCGCTGACCATGCGGGTGCTGCACGTCTCCGACATCCATCTCAACCCCGCGTCCTGGCGGATCATCGGCACGCTGGTGGAGCAGTACGGCATCGACGTGATCATCGACTCCGGCGACACCATGGACCACGGCACCTCGGCCGAGAACGTCTTCCTGGACCCGATCGCGGACCTCGGCGCGCCCTATGTGTGGGTGCGCGGCAACCACGACTCCCGGATCACCCAGCGGTACCTCACCAAGTTCAAGAACGTGCGGGTGCTGGATGAGGGACGGGCCGTCACGGTCGCCGGGCTGCGGATCGCGGGCAGCGGCGACCCCCAGTTCACCCCCGACCGCTCGGTGCAGGCGGAAGGCGACCCGGCCGAGCGGATGATGGGCATCCGGCTCGCCTCCGCCCTGCGCGACCAGGCGCGCGCCGGGACACCGGTGGACATCGCGGTCGCGCACAACCCGGTCGCCGCCCGGGAGACCGACGGCACGGTCCCGCTGGTGCTGGCCGGGCATGTGCACCGCCGGGTGAACGAGGTACTCAAGCACGGGACCCGGCTGAAGATCGAGGGATCGACGGGCGGCGGCGGACTGCGCGCCCTCCAGAACGACAAGCCCGAGAAGATCCGGGCCTCGGTGCTCTATCTGGACCGGACGAGCCGCCGGCTCCAGGCATGGGACGAGATCACGCTGGGCGGTCTGGGCCTGGCGACGGCCGAGGTCAGCCGGCACATCCCGGAGGAGAACACCCGGCGCGCCACCCGCTCCCCGAGCCCGCCGCCGCCCTCCCGCTCCCCCGTCCCCTGAGTCCCCCCGACAGCTCCCGTAACCCCCTCCGGAAAAGCGTTTTGGCGATACCTCCCGCCATCCCATATGCTTCTCACGTCCCCGACGCGCTGAGAAGCGCCCAGGTGGGCCCTTAGCCCTCATCGTCTAGTGGCCCAGGACGCCGCCCTTTCAAGGCGGTAGCACGGGTTCGAATCCCGTTGGGGGCACGCAACAGGTGTGCGAGACTTGCGCTCGCACATTGCTAGGTCCTGTGGAGCAGCTTGGAGTGCTCGCCACCCTGTCAAGGTGGAGGCCGCGGGTTCAAATCCCGTCAGGACCGCTGCAACCCCCGGGTTGCGTCACCTCGGCCCAGCCGGGGAGACATGCGGCTGGGTAGCTCAGTTGGTACGAGCGATCGCCTGAAAAGCGATAGGTCGCCGGTTCGATCCCGGCCCCAGCCACATCCTCGAAGGCCCCGTCCAGTGGACGGGGCCTTCGTCGTCATCCCTCCCGCTGGGACTCCCGCGCGAGGGGCTCCGGCGCGACCGGGTCGCGGCGCTTCCACCCCCGTACGCCGAACACCACCGCCACCACCGCCACCACGCCCATCAGCAGCGCCCAGTCGGGCACCGAATCGCCGACCTCACTCGCCCAGCGCTCCGCCGCGAACGAATCGTCCACCGACAGCAGTCCCGGCAGGGACGTGGTGCCGTCGAAGGCGAGGAAGAGGGTGCCGAGGACGATGAAGAACAGGCCGGAGAGGAGCGAGGTGGTGTGCAGCCGCAGCCGGCCGACGGTCAGGGAGCGGCCCCGGAGCCAGCGGCGCCGGCCCAGCTCGAAACGGTCCCAGAGCAGGGCGAGCAGGAAGAGCGGGACGGCCATGCCCAGCGCGTAGACCGCGAGCAGCAGTCCGCCGTAGACCGGGCTGCCGCTGAGCGCCGAGACCGTGAGGACGCCGCCGAGGATCGGGCCGGCGCAGAATCCGGCGAGGCCGTAGACCAGGCCGAGCGCGTAGACGGGGGCCGCGGTCGTCGGGCGGATCCGGCCGGAGATCCCGGCGAGCCGGCGGGAGGCGAAGCCCAGGCCGAGGATCTGGGCCACGCCGAGCGTGATGATCAGCCAGCCGCCGACCGCGACCAGCAGATCGCGGTTGCCGTAGAAGAACCGGCCGGCGTACGAGCCGGCCACGCCCAGCGGGACCAGGGTGGTGGCGAGACCGGCGTAGAAGATCCCGGTCCGGAGCAGCAGCTTGCCGGCCGAGTCCAGTGAGTACGCGAAGAACGCCGGCAGGAGCAGTGCGCTGCACGGACTGATCAGCGCCAGCAGGCCGCCGAGGAAGGCGGCCAGATAGCCGATGTCGGTCATTTCGCGGCCTTGTGCGCCGCCTCGATGGCCTCGGTGAAGGTCTCCATGGGCTGGGCGCCCGCGATCGGCCGGCCGTTGACCAGGAAGGACGGGGTGGAGGTGGCACCCAGTCCGTACGCCTCCTCCTGGTCCTTCTTGACCGACGCCTTCGCGGCGGCGCTGTCCAGATCCCGGTTGAACCGGTCGATGTCGGCCACGCCCGCCTGCTGGGCCAGGGTCTTCAGCCGGCCCTTGGAGAAGCCCTTCTCCTTGGCGCCCTCGGCGTACGCGGCGGCGTGGAACTGCCAGAACTTCCCCTGCTGACCGGCGGCCCAGGCGGCGCGGGCGGAGTCCTCGGACTCCTGGCCGAAGATCGGGAAGTTCCGCCACTCGATCCGCAGCACGCCCTGGTCGACGTACTTCTTGATCAGCTCGGGCTCGGTGTCCCGGGCGAACTTCCCGCAGAAGCCGCATTTGAAGTCGGCGTACTCGACCAGCACGACGGGCGCGTCGGCGCGCCCGACGGCGAGCGGGTCCTTGGCGTCGCGGCGGGCCAGCTTCTCCAGCTCGGGGTAGGTGCCCTCCTGCGGGGCGGCGGATGCGTCCGCGGCGGCGGCGGTTGAGGGCTTGGCGGGCTCGTTGTCAGGCTTCGTCGCGGTGTACGAGGCGAGGCCGAGCACCAGCGCGGCGGCGACGACGGCGACACCGATGGTCACGGACTTCCGGGAAGAGGACATGGGGATTCAGCACTCCTGAGCGAGAAGGTCGAGAAGGTACAGAGCGGGCACACTGCGTGAAGCGCCCGCGACCTAAACGCGCAGAACGGACAGATCCATCGGTGTCGGCGGGTCGAGCGGCGGCGGGCCGCGATCGGGGGTGATCCCCGGCACCGCCAGGGCCCGGAGCGGTCCGGCAGTGACGTCATGGGCGGCGGGTGCGACCGGCGCCAGCTCGTACGCCGTACCGCCGCGCGGCGGTACGGACGGCTGGGCGCCACGGTCGTCGTCCGGTCCGCCCCGGCCGCAGCCGGGCGTCTGCCCCTGCGCGGCGACCACCGCCACCGCCACCGTCGAATCCGTACCGGCACCGGCACCGGCACCGGCTGAGGCGTACGAGGGGGTGGGCGAGCAGACCGCCACCAGCAGCGCGAAGACCATCGCGGTCAGCGCGGACGCGGAGACCGGCAGACGGCTCCGGCGGACGCGGCTGAGCGGCATGGACGCGCTGTCCTCTCTGGCCCGGAGCCCGGCCCGGAGCCGTACGGGACCCGGGCCGGAACCGGTGCAGATCCGACCTCGGGTGAATGATCGGTTCCATACTGCACCAGCGCGCCGGGGAAATGCGTTCGCCAGTGCTTTCCCGGGGGTGCGATCCTGGCATCCGTATGTCTACTTCCTTCGCCGACCTTCAGACGCTGCTGGCCGGGGTGTCGCTCCGCGACGCCCACCGGCTGGGCCGCCGTCTCGAAGGCGCTCGCCGCATCCGTAAGCCCGAAGCGCGGCAGGCCGTGCTGGACGAGATCGCCGCCGAGGCCGAGAAGGCCGCGACCCGGGTCGCCCGGCGGGCGGAGCGCGTCCCCGAGATCACCTATCCGGAGCAGCTCCCGGTCAGTCAGAAGAAGGACGTGATCCTGGAGGCGATACGCGACCACCAGGTGGTGATCGTCGCGGGCGAGACCGGCTCCGGGAAGACCACCCAGATCCCCAAGATCTGTCTGGAGCTGGGCCGGGGCGTCCGGGGCATGATCGGACACACCCAGCCGCGCCGGATCGCCGCCCGTACGGTCGCCGAGCGGGTCGCCGACGAGTTGGGGACCGAGCTGGGCGAGGCCGTGGGATGGAAGGTCCGCTTCACGGACCAGGTCGGCGCCGACACCTTCGTCAAGCTGATGACGGACGGCATCCTGCTCGCCGAGGTCCAGACCGACCGCGAGCTGCGCGCCTACGACACGATCATCATCGACGAGGCCCACGAGCGGTCGCTCAACATCGACTTCCTGCTCGGTTATCTCGCCCGGCTGCTGCCCAAGCGGCCCGATCTCAAGGTGATCATCACCTCGGCGACGATCGACCCCGAGCGCTTCTCCCGCCACTTCGGCGAGGCCCCGATCATCGAGGTCAGCGGTCGTACGTACCCGGTGGAGGTCCGCTACCGCCCCCTCCTTGAGGACGATAGCGAGGAGAGCGCGGACAGCGACCGCGACCAGATCACCGCGATCTGCGACGCGGTGGAGGAGCTCCAGGGCGAGGGCCGGGGCGACATCCTGGTCTTCCTCTCCGGCGAGCGCGAGATCCGGGACACGGCGGACGCGCTCAACAAGAAGCCCTACACCCGCGCCGGCGGCGCACACGGGCACGGCACGGAAGTGCTGCCGCTGTACGCGCGGCTCTCGCACGCCGAGCAGCACCGTGTCTTCCAGCAGCACAGCGGGCGCAGGATCGTTCTGGCGACCAATGTCGCCGAGACCTCGCTGACCGTCCCCGGCATCAAGTACGTCATCGACCCCGGCAACGCCCGGATCTCCCGCTACAGCCACCGCACCAAGGTCCAGCGGCTGCCGATCGAGCGGATCAGCCAGGCCAGCGCCAACCAGCGCAAGGGCCGCTGCGGCCGTACCTCCGACGGCATCTGCATCCGGCTCTACTCCGAGGACGACTTCGAGGCCCGCCCCGAGTTCACGGACGCCGAGATCCTGCGGACGAACCTGGCGTCGGTCATCCTCCAGATGACGGCGGCCGGGCTCGGCGACATCGAGAAGTTCCCCTTCATCGACCCCCCGGACCACCGCAACATCCGCGACGGTGTGCAGCTCCTCCAGGAGCTGGGGGCCTTCGACGCCGGGCAGAAGGACCCGGCGAAGAAGCTCACCCCCCTCGGCCGCCAGCTCTCCCAGCTCCCGGTGGACCCCCGGCTGGCCCGGATGGTCATCGAGGCCGACAAGAACGGCTGTGTCCGCGAGGTCATGGTGATCGCCGCCGCGCTCTCCATCCAGGACCCGCGCGAACGCCCGGCCGAGAAGCAGACACAGGCCGACCAGCAGCACGCCAGGTTCAAGGACGAGACCTCCGACTTCCTCGCCTTCCTCAACCTCTGGCGGTACGTCCGCGAGCAGCAGAAGGAACGCGGGTCCTCCAGTTTCCGCCGCATGTGCAAACAGGAGTATCTGAACTTCCTGCGCATCCGCGAATGGCAGGACATCTACTCCCAGCTCCGCACGGTCGCCAAGACCATGGGCATCCACGTCAACGAGGACGACGGCCCGGAGGCCAGTGTCCATATCTCGCTGCTGTCGGGGCTGCTCTCGCACATCGGGCTCAAGGACACCGACGCGAAGAACGAGTACCTGGGCGCGCGGGGCGCGAAATTCGCCGTCTTCCCCGGCTCGGCGCTCTTCAAGAAGCCCCCCCGGCTGGTGATGTCGGCAGAGCTGGTGGAGACCTCCCGGCTGTGGGCCCGGGTCAACGCCAGGATCGAGCCCGAGTGGGTCGAGCCGCTCGCCCAGCACCTCCTGAAGCGCACCTACAGCGAGCCGCACTGGGAGAAGGACCAGGCCGCCGTCATGGCGTACGAGAGGGTCACGCTCTACGGCGTGCCGATCATCGCCCAGCGCAAGGTGAACTTCGGCCGGATCGACCCCGAGGCGTCCCGGGACCTTTTCATTCGCAACGCCCTGGTCGAGGGTGACTGGCGGACCCACCACAAGTTCTTCGCCGACAACCGCAAACTCCTGACCGAGGTCGAGGAGCTGGAGCACCGGGCCCGCCGGCGCGACATCCTGGTGGACGACGAGACCCTCTTCGACTTCTACGACCAGCGGGTGCCGGCCGATGTCGTATCGGGCGCGCACTTCGACTCCTGGTGGAAGCGGAAGCAGCGGGACGAGCCCGAGCTGCTCGACTTCGAGCGCGAGATGCTCATCACCGAGAAGGCCGGCGCGGTCACCAAGGACGACTATCCGGACTCCTGGCGGCAGGGCCCGCTGAAGTTCCGGGTGACGTACCAGTTCGAGCCGGGCGCGGACGCCGACGGCGTGACCGTCCACGTACCGCTCCAGGTGCTCAACCAGGTCACCGACGAGGGCTTCGACTGGCAGATCCCGGGTCTGCGCGAAGAGGTCGTCGTCGAACTGATCCGCTCGCTGCCGAAGCCGATCCGCCGCCACTACGTCCCCGCGCCCAACTACGCGCGGGCGTTCCTGGAGCGCGCCGCCCCTCTACAGGAGCCACTTACGGCCACTCTGGCGCGCGAGCTGAAGCGCATGGTGGGCGTGCCGGTCTCCGCCGACGACTTCGATCTGTCGAAGGTGCCCGACCATCTGAAGATCACCTTCCGGATCGTCGACGAACGGCGCCGCAAGCTCGCCGAGGACAAGGACCTGGAGTCGCTGCGGCTCTCGCTGCGCCCCAAGGCCCGCCAGGCGCTCTCCCAGGCCGCCGCGGCGACCGCGGGGCCGTCGGGCGAGTCCATCGAGCGCACGGGCCTCACGGACTGGACCATCGGCCCGCTGAAGAAGGTCTTCGAGACCCGGCGGGCCGGACAGCCGGTGAAGGCGTACCCGGCCCTCGTGGACGCCGGCGACACCGTCTCCGTACGGCTCTTCGACACCGAGGCCGAACAGCAGCGGGCGATGTGGCGCGGCACCCGGAAGCTGATCCTGCTGAACATCCCGGTGAACCCGGCCAAGTTCGCCCTGGACAAGCTGAGCAATCAGCAGAAGCTCGCCCTGTCGGGCAATCCGCACGGGTCGGTGCAGGCCCTCTTCGACGACTGCGCCATGGCCGCCGCCGACCGGCTGATCGCCGACCGGGGCGGACCGGCGTGGGACGAGGAGTCCTACCGGAAGCTGTACGACACGGTCCGCGCCGATCTGGTGGACACGACCGTCCGCACGGTGGGCCAGGTCCAGCAGATCCTGGCCGCCTGGCAGGCGTGTGAGCGCCGGCTGAAGGCCACGAAGAGTCTGACCCTGCTCAACAACGTCCAGGACGTACGGACGCAGTTGGCGGCCCTCATGCCCGCGGGCTTCGTCACCGCGACCGGGCTGCGACGACTGCCGGACCTGATGCGCTACCTGGTGGCGGTGGACCGCCGCCTCCAGCAGATGCCGACCTCCGTCCAGCGCGACACCACGCGGATGGCGAAGGTCCACGAGATGCAGGACGAGTACGCCTGGCTGCTGGAACAGCTCCCCCAGGGGCGGCCGGTGCCGCAGGAGGCGCTCGACATCCGCTGGATGATCGAGGAGCTGCGGGTGAGCTACTTCGCGCACGCCCTGGGCACCGCGTACCCGGTCTCCGACAAGCGGATCGTGAAGGCGATCGACGCGGTGGCTCCGTGACGCCCCTGTCACCCACAGCGAGTTCGACCGCCGGGGCCACCCTGCTGTAGAGTTCTTTTCGCAGCCCAGGGCAACACTCGGAGCTGCGAAACCTGGTCCTGTGGAGCAGCTTGGAGTGCTCGCCACCCTGTCAAGGTGGAGGCCGCGGGTTCAAATCCCGTCAGGACCGCTTGTATCGAAGGCCCGCACCGAATGGTGCGGGCCTTCGACGTGTCCCCGACACCCCCGACCGCGACACGGCCGCCCCCGGCACCGCTCGCCGTGGGCCGCCGCCGCGGTGAAGCCGCCCCCGGCTCTTGCCCGTTCTCTTGACGACCTTGCCGCGCGCCGGTACCCATTCATCAGGGGATCAGCACCCACCCAAGGCGGAGGTGGCGCGGATGGCGGCGTTCACTGCGAGACGGCACGAGACCAGAGCCCTACTGAGAGCCCATCTGGCGGCCGCTTCCGGCTATCGGCACCTCACGAGACACTGCCCCATCTGCCATCGCCTCCTGCGGCTCGCCATGGAGCCCTCCGAACCCGATCCCGAACCCGAAGGCGACGCAGACCCTGGCCGCCGCTCCGACCGCGACATCGACCCCGACCCCGACATCGGCCGCACACACGACCGCCGACCCGAACGCGACCCCGCACACGACCCTGAACCGGTCCGACGGCCGGGGCCAAAGGTCCCACCACTGAGTGACTTCGGCCCGATGCCGGACGGCCCTGAAAGTGACACGCTCGACATTGGCAAGGGTTCCAAGGTGTGACGGGTGTCACCGTATAGGTTTTCAGAACTGCGGTACTTAGCCCCCGCCAACAAGCAACCAATTTAATATGTGCAATTGCACCACCCGCCGTGCGCCGCCTCCGGCTTCCGCGAGCCCCCGCGCGCCCGTCGTCCGCGTGCCCGTGCGTCCGCCCCCCGGGTGCCATCGACCGACATCGCCGTACACATCAGCACAGAAAAAAATCGCGCTGGACCCGGCGGAGTCCAGCGCGATCAATGACTGGGGGTCCGTTGGGGCAGACGCCCGTCATGTCGAGCTATAGGTGGGCTTCACCGGGATAGGGGTCCCGGAAGATGCCCGAACAGCGGGGCTTTATGCCTCGCTGCGCTGCTGCGGAATACCCGCCAGCAGTGCACGTACCTCTGCCTCGCGGTACCGGCGATGCCCTCCGAGGGTACGGATGGACGTGAGCTTGCCTGCCTTCGCCCAGCGGGTGACCGTCTTCGGATCCACGCGGAACATCGTGGCAACCTCAGCCGGGGTCAGCAGCGGCTCGGCATCAGGGGTGCGAGCGGTCATGAGCGGCCTCCTCGGGAGAACCGAACCATCTCGGTTCTTTCCTCTAAATTCTGCACCTTGACCCGCGTTGCCCGAAATGGCGGACGCGGGACGAGTCGGTTATAGGACGAACGGCTTGTCCTCGGCACTACAACTACACCATCCGTCCAGCCACGTCGGCCAAACCGATGGAATTGCCCTCCGAGGTGTTCATCAGTGGCGGAAGCCGATGGACTATGCCATAGCGGACAGTCACGCCACAGTGACGATCAGTCACAGAGCGATCAGGAGCCGTCAGACCCCCCATAGAGCGCAATGCCAAGCGTTCCGCCCGTAGTTGGACGGAAGGAACCCTCCCCGGACTCCTTGTCCTATTTTGACACGAGGGTGGGTGATGGACGCAAGAGCCCAGATAGTGCAGTCCGTCACGCTTGAGACAAAAGCCCGGATCAGGACCTAGGACCCTGGCCGGAAGGCTCAATCATCCACACATTCGCTCAGTTCGCGAACTGAAGGTCCCGCACGACCCGCCAACGGTCCACCAGACGGGCATACGCTTCGCCGGCCCGCTCGCCGTCCCCGTCCCGCAGCGCCGCTATGCCGGCAGCCACATCCGCCGCCGAATGATCCTCTTCCAGCAGCTCGCCCGCCAGTGCGTGGACCAGGCCGCCGTAGTCCAGCTCGACCAGGGATCGCGGATGGAACTCCTCTAGCCACTTCCCCACATCCACCAGGCCCTCGCTCAGCCGCCCCGCGTCCGCCGACTCCCGCAGCGTCTTCAGCACCCGGGCGACCCGGCGCCGCGCCTGCGCCATCGGCGTGCGATAGCGGAGCACCGGGCCGCCGGGGGCGCCCGGTCCCCCCGGCTCGTACTCCCGCTCCTCGTCGTCGAAGAGCGCGAACCAGCGCACCGGGACCTGCCAGACGGCCGTCCTGATCCAAGGCCGCGCGTCCGGGTTCAGCTTCCGCCACTGCTCCCAGTCGGCCGCCGCCTGCCCGCGCACGACCGGCGGCAACACCGCGTCCAACAGCGCGGCCGGAAACTGCTCGGACAACTCCTCCAGCGCCAGCCAGCCACGCAGCCGGGTCCGCCACGGACAGACGCACACCGTGCCGTCCACCTCCACGACGAATGCCTCGCCGCTCTCGTGGACCGGCACCGGGACGGGCGGGGTGGGCAGCAAGTCGGCCAGCGAACGCCGCAGTTCGTCCTGTGCCGTCGGATTCCGCCCGCGCCGGACATAGCGGGCCCAGTGGCTCCGTTCGGGCTCCGGAAAGGCCGTCAGGGGCTCATACACCCGCAGATAGGCCGCGTAGGGGACGAGGACCGAGGAGACGGCTGGCATGTCGTGAATCCTTCCATGCCGGTACTCCGGAAGGGGAAGATCCTCCCCACCACGTCGGAACCACACCCGGACAGGACTTACCCTCATGCCCTATCGGGCCTTCCCCACCCCTAGGAAGGCCCCTCGTCCGCCGCCTCGAACCAGGGAGTCACCACCGTGACCAATGTGACCGACGGCGTCCTGCAGACCCTGTTCCGATCGGACCAGGGGGGCCACGAACAAGTCGTGCTCTGCCAGGACCGCACGTCCGGCCTGAAGGCCGTCATCGCCATCCACTCGACCGCCCTGGGCGCCGCCCTCGGCGGCACCCGCTTCTATCCGTACGACTCCGAGGACGACGCCGTCACCGACGTGCTGAACCTCGCCCGGGGCATGTCGTACAAGAACGCCATGGCCGGCCTGGACCACGGCGGCGGCAAGGCCGTGATCATCGGCGATCCGGAGACCCTGAAGAGCGAGGAACTCCTGCTCGCCTTCGGGCGCTTCGTGGACTCCCTCGGCGGCCGCTATGTGACCGCCTGCGACGTCGGCACCTACGTCGCCGATATGGACGTCGTCGCCCGGGAGACCCGCTGGGCCACCGGCCGCTCCCCGGAGAACGGCGGCGCCGGCGACTCCTCCGTCCTCACCGCGTACGGCGTCTTCCAGGGCATGCGCGCCTCCGCGCGGCACCTCTGGGGCGAGCCCACGCTGCGCGGCCGTACGGTGGGGATCGCGGGGGTCGGCAAGGTCGGCCACCATCTGGTGGAGCACCTGCTGGCGGACGGCGCCGAGGTGGTCATCACGGATGTGCGCGCCGAATCCGTACAGCGAATTCAGGACAAACATTCGCAGGTCACGGCGGTCGCGGACACGGACGCGCTGATCCGCACGGAGGGATTGGATGTCTACGCCCCCTGCGCGCTCGGTGGCGCGCTGAACGACGAGTCCGTCCCCGTGCTCACCGCCCGGATCGTTTGCGGCGCGGCCAACAACCAGCTCGCGCACCCCGGTGTGGAGAAGGACCTCGCCGACCGGGGCATCCTCTACGCCCCTGATTACGTGGTGAACGCGGGCGGCGTGATCCAGGTCGCCGACGAGCTGCGCGGGTTCGATTTCGACCGCTGCAAGGCGCAGGCGTCGAAGATCTACGACACCACGCTGGCGATATTCGCACGTGCGAAGGAGGACGGTATTCCGCCCGCCGCGGCGGCGGACCGGATCGCCGAGCAGCGCATGGCGGAGGCCCGGTCGCGCTGACGTTCACCGGCTCACCGGCCCGCCGTTCCGGGAGACAAGACTCACCCCGGACGGCGGGTCGGCCGCCAAGAAGAGGTTAATATCGCAGTTGACCAGCGAGGACGGGGCTCCTCGCGGGTTCTGCGAAGTGGCACGTCATGCGGGCGGCGTACCGTATGGCCGCGGAAGCAGGTACCGTTGAAGCCCTACGGGCCGGTCTCTCCACGGAGAGTCCGATTCGAATCATGAACGCGTGTCAAGACTCTGGGGCCGTCGAGCCCCGTCACCGAGGGGGTCGAGCCATGGGGCGCGGCCGGGCCAAGGCCAAGCAGACAAAGGTCGCCCGCCAGCTGAAGTACAACAGCGGCGGGACTGACCTGTCGCGTCTGGCCAACGAGCTGGGCGCATCGACTTCGAGCCAACCTCCGAACGGCGAGCCGTTCGAGGATGACGACGAGGAAGACGACCCGTACGCACAGTATGCGGACATGTACAACGAAGACGATGACGAGGACGAAGAGTCCGGTCCGTCGTCGCAGCGCCGCGGCGCTTGACGTTGCACTGACCACTAACCCGGTCCGAGGCCCCCGCCTCCGGACCGGGTTCTGTGCTGTTCAGCTCGCGTAGTCCCCGATGAGCGCGGCGCCCGTGGCGTGCTCGCCGCGGTCGGTGATCTCGCCGGCGATCCAGGCGTCCACACCACGGTCGGCGAGCAGGGTCAGCGCGACGTCCGCCGACTCCTCCGGGACCACGGCGATCATGCCGACGCCCATGTTGAGGGTCTTCTCCAGTTCGAGGCGCTCGACCTGTCCGGCCGTGCCGACGAGGTCGAAGACCGGGCCCGGCGTCCAGGTGGAGCGGTCCACGATCGCGTGCAGCCCGTCGGGGACGACCCGGGCGAGGTTATTGGCGAGACCGCCGCCGGTGATGTGGCTGAAGGCGTGCACCTCGGCGGTGCGGGTGAGGGCCAGGCAGTCCAGCGAGTAGATCTTGGTCGGTTCGAGCAGCTCTTCGCCGAGCGTGCGGCCGAAGTCCGCCACCTGCTGGTCCAGCGCCATCCCGGCCCGGTCGAACAGGACATGGCGGACCAGTGAGTACCCGTTGGAGTGAAGGCCGGACGACGCCATCGCGATGACCGCGTCCCCCGTACGGATGCGATCCGGGCCCAGCAGCAGCTCGGCCTCCACCACTCCCGTACCGGCACCGGCGACGTCGAAGTCGTCCGGGCCGAGCAGGCCCGGGTGTTCGGCGGTCTCGCCGCCGACGAGCGCACAGCCGGCCAGGACGCATCCCTCGGCGATGCCCTTGACGATGGCCGCGACCCGCTCGGGGTGGACCTTGCCGACGCAGATGTAGTCGGTCATGAAGAGCGGCTCGGCACCACAGACGACGATGTCGTCCACGACCATGCCGACGAGGTCGTGGCCGATGGTGTCGTAGACGCCCATCTTCCGCGCCAGGTCGACCTTGGTCCCGACGCCGTCCGTGGCGGAGGCCAGCAGCGGACGCTCGTAGCGCTTGAGGGCGGAGGCGTCGAAGAGTCCGGCGAAGCCGCCGAGGCCGCCGAGGACCTCGGGGCGGCGGGTCTTGCGCACCCACTCCTTCATCAGCTCGACGGCGCGGTCGCCCGCTTCGATGTCGACGCCCGCACCGGCGTAGCTGGCACCGGCGCCCGCCTGCGGGGCACCTTCAAAAGACTCAGCGGTCATGACAGAGAGAGCTTTCGTGTCGTTACTGCGGGGCACTCGCCGCGGATCACGGCGCTGTGGATCACGGCGAGTGGCTACGGGCGACGGAGCGCGTCGGCGGCGTCGGCGCCGCCCGCCAGCTCGGTTTCCAGCAACTGCTTGCCGAGCAGCTCGGGGTCGGGCAGCTCCATCGGGTACTCGCCGTCGAAGCAGGCGCGGCAGAGGTTCGGCTTGGCGATGGTGGTCGCCTCGATCATGCCGTCGATGGAGATGTAGGAGAGGGAGTCCGCGCCCAGTGAGGCGCCGATCTCGTCGATCGACATCCCGTTGGCGATCAGTTCGGCCCGGGTCGCGAAGTCGATGCCGAAGAAGCAGGGCCACTTCACGGGCGGCGAGGAGATACGGATGTGGACCTCGGCCGCACCGGCCGCACGGAGCATCTTGACCAGGGCGCGCTGGGTGTTGCCCCGGACGATCGAATCGTCCACGACGACCAGGCGCTTGCCCCGGATGACTTCCTTGAGCGGGTTCAGCTTGAGACGGATGCCGAGCTGACGGATGGTCTGCGACGGCTGGATGAAGGTCCGCCCGACATAGGCGTTCTTGACGAGTCCGGAGCCGTAGGGGATACCGCTCGCCTCCGCGTAACCGATGGCGGCGGGGGTGCCGGACTCCGGCGTCGCTATCACCAGATCGGCGTCGACCGGGGCTTCCTTGGCCAATTTCCGGCCCATCTCCACCCGGGAGAGATAGACGTTCCGGCCGGCGATATCGGTGTCGGGGCGGGCCAGATAGACATACTCGAAGACACAGCCCTTGGGCTTCGCTTCTGCGAATCGCGAGGTGCGGAGGCCGTTCTCGTCGATGGCGATCAGCTCGCCCGGCTCGATCTCGCGCACATAGGTGGCGCCGCAGATGTCGAGGGCGGCGGATTCGCTGGCGACGACCCAGCCCCGGTCGAGCCGGCCGAGGACGAGCGGGCGGATGCCCTGCGGGTCGCGGGCCGCGTAGAGGGTGGACTCGTCCATGAAGACGAGCGAGAACGCACCCCGTACCTCGGGGAGCACTCGGGACGCGGCTGCCTCTATGGTCAGCGGCTTGCCGTCGGCGTCGACCTGGCCCGCGAGCAGCGCGGTGACGAGGTCGGTGTCGTTGGTGGCCGCCACCTGGGTGGCGCGGCCGTCCTGGCGGGGGAGATCGGCGACCATCTCGGCGAGCTGGGCGGTATTGACCAGATTGCCGTTGTGGCCGAGCGCGATGGAACCGTTGGCCGTGGCCCGAAATGTGGGCTGGGCGTTTTCCCAGACAGAGGCACCGGTGGTCGAGTAGCGGGCGTGACCGACCGCGATATGACCCCGGAGCGAGCTGAGAGAGGTTTCGTCGAAGACCTGAGAGACCAGGCCCATGTCCTTGAAGACGAGGATCTGCGAGCCGTTGCTGACCGCGATTCCCGCGGATTCCTGGCCGCGATGCTGGAGGGCGTAGAGCCCGAAGTACGTGAGCTTTGCGACCTCTTCACCCGGAGCCCAGACACCGAAGACGCCGCAAGCGTCCTGGGGGCCCTTCTCGCCGGGAAGCAGATCGTGATTGAGTCGACCGTCACCACGTGGCACGGACCCGAGTGTAAGCGAGATCGACCACTGGTCCGAATTCAGGCGGCCGTGGGCTCCCCGGTCACGCTGTTTTCACCAGGGAATCCACGGTTTCGCCGGCGACGGACCCGGTCCGGGCGGACACGGTGTGGTAATGGACCGTGACCGTACGGACGGGAGTCGGGGCCCCTGGCGCCCCACCGGCCCCCGATCGTCACGGAGCGCGGTCGGGATGGGTCGCGATCCGGACGGATTCCGATTCGGCGGGCGGATTCCGGGGCGGGTTCCGGTGCCGGCGATCGTCACCCAACCGTTGCCCCGGCCGCGGCCGGGGGGCCCGATCAGGGGATGGTGAGAGGCGGGGGCGCGGTCAGGGGGCGGCTGGAGGCGGGGGCGCGGTCAGGGGGCGGCGACCGCGGAGACGCCCTTGGCGCCCGGGCCCGTGAGACTGAGCCCCTGGTCCTGGAGTTTGTACTCCACCTGCCCCTTGAGGACCTGACGCAGATGGGCCTCCACCTGTCCCGCCGTCCCCGCGCACATCATCCGGCTGGTGGTGAGCGAGCCGAAGGTGATCTTCGATCCGTCGACCTTCGCGGTGGCGGTGAACGTGTTGCACCCGAGATTGCCCCGGACCGAACCGTCCTTGCCGAGGGTGAGCCGCGCGTTCTTCTCCGTACCGGCCGGCATGGCGTTCGCCACATCTCCGACGAGCAGTGAATTCACCTGCCAATTGGTGCCGATGAGCGGGGCCGGCTCCGCGGCGGTGAGCCCGATCGAGTCCCCCTTGGCGGTGGTCAGAGTGAGCTTCTTGTCGGCCAGGGTCGCCTTGAGTTTTCCGGTCAGGGCGTCGCGGAGGGTGTTCTCGAACTTCTGGATGGGTCCCGCGCACGCGATCTCGGTCATCTCGCCGGGGCCCAGGGTGACGGTGGCCCCGTCGATCGTGGCGGTGGACCCGAACTGGTTGCAGCCGTAGTTGCCCTGGGCACGGCCCTTCTCGGTGATCTCGAAGTGCGCCCCGGCCGGGGCGGCGGACTTCTTGCCGCCGGCGGTCAGGCTGTCGACGGACCAGCGCACGCCGGTGAGCGGCAGATCGGTCGTGACCGCCGTGCCGCCTTCGCCGTCGGACGCGGAATCCGATCCGGAGCTCTTCTCACTGCCGCAGGCGGCGAGCGCGAGGAGGGCCAGAACGGTGACGGGAACGCTCAGCTCGATACGCATACCCCTGGGACGGGGCAGCCGGGGGTCCGGTTCCCGGTCTTCCGCTTCCCGCTCCACCGGGCGTTCGGTACGCCGGATTCGGGCGGGTTCGGTCAACTTCAGCAGGACGACCGGGCGACCGGGCGACCGGACAGACGAGACGGCTGGGCGGCTGGGCGGCTGGGCGGCGGGACACAGTCGGGGGCCGTCCGGGCCGGTGCCCGGGGCGGTGCCGTCAGCCCAGGATCGGCAGCAGCGCGGCCAGATCGGCCCGTTCGCCGCTCGCGCTGACCTTCGCCGCGTCGAGCGCCTCGGCCCACCCCGTACGCCCGGTGGCGAGCCGGACCCAGGTCAGCGGGTCGATCTCCACCACATTGGGCGGCGTGCCACGGGTGTGCCGGGGCCCCTCGACGCACTGCACCACCGCGTACGGCGGCACCCGCACCTCGACCGAGCCGCCGGGGGCCTTCACCGCGAGGGCGTCGGCGAGCAGCCGGGTGCAGGCGGCGAGCGCCTGGCGGTCGTACGGGACGGCAAGCCCGGTCGCGTCGTTGAGGTCGTCGGTGTGGACGACGAGTTCGACGGCGCGGGTGACCAGGAAGTCACCGACGCTCATGGCGCCGACCCGGGTCGGCATCAGCCGCTCGTCCGGGACGCCGGTGAGCGCATCGGCCATCGCATCGGCCGCCCGGGTGAAGAGTTCGCCGGCCGCGCCCCCCGCCGCCAGCGCGCGGGTGTCGGCGTCGACCGCGCCGGCCGCCGCCGCCGTGGCGAACGGCCACTCCAGCAGCGTGACCTCTCGCACCGGAGGCTCCGGCAGGGTGACATTGCGGGCCACGGTCCCGACGACCATGGACAGGTGCGCGACCAGTTCGCGTACGGTCCACTCGCCGAGCCGGGTCGGCAGCGCCAACTGCCCGGGAGTGAGCGCCCCGACCGCCTTCCGTACGTGGTCGGACTGGGCGAGCACGGCCGTACGGGTCCGGGCGGGGTCGTAGCTGCGGGTGCGCTTCTTGGCCGGATGCATGGTGTCGAGACTAGTCAGTGACGGTGAGGCGGAGCGCCTCATTTTCCCCGGCCGCGGAGTCCCCCGGCGGCTGTGTCTCGGTGGACTCATCGCCCACGGTGAAGGTCTCGCCGTTCGCCGGGATGCCGATGCCCCGCCAGCGGAAGGGGATGCCCCGCGCGGTGTCCAGATCGGGGCCGTCCATGAGTTGGAAGTGGATGTGCGGCTCGGTGGAGTTGCCGGAGTTGCCGCAGCGGGCGATGGGCTGGCCGGCGGTGACCCGGTCGCCCGCCCTGACCTGGAGGGAGCCGCGCTGGACATGTGCGTACATCGCGTACGTACCGTCCCCGAGGTCGAGGACGACGGTGTTGCCGACGACCCGCGATGCGCCGACCATCTCCCGGAACTGCCCCTCCAGCAACAGCAGATAGGCCAGCATCGGGAGGGAACTGCGGCTCAAATGGTCGCGCTGGCGGTCGGTCGCGCGGACGACGGTGCCGTCGGCGACGGCGAGCAGCGGGGCACCGAAGGCCGGGTAGGCGCTGCTGGGCCGGACCAGGGGCCACAGCCAGGAGAAACCGGGCCGCTCACGGTCGGCACCGGCCGCGCCCGAACCGGAGCCGGACTCCGCGACGATGTCGATGGCGAAGCTCTGGCCGTAACCGTGGGTGCCGTGGCTGGGGATCTTGTCGGCCGGGCTGTTGAGCGCGGTCCAGCGACCCAGGACCGGGGCGTCCACCTCGACCGTGGCCGCACGCCGCTCAGGCGTGAGGTCCTTGGTCGCAGCGCGGTGCATCACCTGGGCGACGACGGCCGCCAGCACCGCGGGCGCGAAGACCCAGAACAGGTCGAACGGCAGATCGACCGGGAAGCTCACGACGACCAGCGTGGTGAAGGTGATCCAGCTCAGCCGATAGAGGATCATCAGCGCTTTTCGGTTCCGTACGGACATCGCCGTATCCCCCTTCGTACGGTGGTGGTGGCTCCGGCCGGTCGTGCCGAGCCCGTCCAGCCTAACCACGTGTAGGGAGAAACGACCGAGCCCCCGGCCGGTGGACGGCGGGGGCTCGGTCAGGGATGTCCTGACACCGTGCGGGTCAGACCAGCAGACCCGGGATGGTCTCCTCGTGGGCCGTGCGCAGCTCGCTCAGGGAGATGGAGAACTGGCCCTGGATCTCGACCTCGGCACCGTCCACCACACCGATCCGGGTCGCGGGCAGACCCCGCGCCCCGCACATGTCGGTGAAGCGCAACTCCTCGCTCCGCGGCACCGAGACGACCGCGCGCCCCGCCGACTCGCTGAGCAGGAAGGTGAAGGCGTCCGGACCGCCGTCCGGGACGATCAGCCGGGCGCCCTTGCCGCCGTGCAGACAGGACTCCACGACCGCCTGGATCAGACCGCCGTCCGAGAGGTCGTGCGCCGCGTCGATCATCCCGTCGCGGGAGGCCGCGATCAGGATCTCGGCGAGCAGCCGCTCGCGCTCCAGGTCCACCTTGGGGGGAAGCCCGCCGAGGTGGTCATGGATCACCTGCGACCAGGCGGAGCCGCCGAATTCTTCCGCCGTCTCCCCGAGGAGGTAGAGCAACTGCCCCTCCTCGGCGAACGCGATCGGCGTACGACGGTTGACGTCGTCGATCACACCGAGCACCGCGACGACGGGCGTCGGGTGGATGGCGATGTCACCGGTCTGGTTGTAGAGCGACACATTGCCGCCGGTGACCGGAGTACCGAGCTGGAGACAGGCGTCCGCCAGACCACGGGTGGCCTCCGCGAACTGCCACATCACGTCCGGGTCCTCGGGGGAGCCGAAGTTCAGACAGTCGGAGACCGCCAGCGGCTTGGCACCGGAGGCGGCGACATTGCGGTACGACTCCGCCAGCGCGAGCTGGGCACCCGCGTACGGGTCGAGCTTCGTGTACCGGCCGTTGCCGTCCGTCGCCATGGCCACGCCCAGGTTCGACTCCTCGTCGATCCGGACCATGCCCGCGTCCTCGGGCTGCGCCAGCACGGTGTTGCCCTGCACGAAACGGTCGTACTGGTCCGTGATCCACGCCTTCGACGCCTGGTTCGGCGAGGCGACCAGCCGCAGCACCTGCTCACGCAGCTCCGCACCGGTCGTCGGCCGGGGCAGCTTGTTCGCGTCGTCGGCCTGGAGCGCGTCCTGCCACTCGGGACGGGCGTACGGGCGGTGGTAGACCGGGCCCTCGTGGGCGACGGTACGCGGCGGCACATCCACGATCTGCTCGCCGCGCCAGAAGATCTCCAGCCGCTCGCCCTCGGTGACCTCACCGATGACGGTCGCGATGACGTCCCACTTCTCGCAGATCTCCAGGAACCGGGCGACCTTGTCGGGCTCGACGATCGCGCACATGCGTTCCTGCGACTCGCTCATGAGGATTTCCTCGGGCGAGAGGGACGCGTCCCGCAGCGGCACCGTGTCCAGCTCCACGCGCATTCCGCCCGAACCGGCGCTCGCCAGCTCGGAGGTCGCGCAGGAGAGACCGGCGCCGCCGAGGTCCTGAATGCCCGCGACCAGCTTCTCCCGGAAGATCTCCAGGGTGCACTCGATGAGGAGCTTCTCCTGGAACGGGTCGCCGACCTGGACGGCCGGCCGCTTGGCCGGTCCCGTCGAATCGAAGGTCTCGGACGCCAGCACCGACACGCCGCCGATGCCGTCGCCGCCCGTGCGGGCGCCGTAGAGGATGACCTTGTTGCCGGGGCCCGACGCCTGCGCGAGATGGATGTCCTCGTGCTTCATCACCCCGATGCAGCCCGCGTTGACCAGCGGGTTGCCCTGGTAGCAGGAGTCGAAGACGACCTCGCCGCCGATGTTCGGCAGGCCCAGGCAGTTCCCGTAGCCGCCGATACCGGCGACGACACCGGGCAGCACCCGCTTGGTGTCCGGGTGGTCGGCCGCACCGAACCGCAGCGGGTCCACGACGGCGATCGGGCGGGCACCCATCGCCAGGATGTCCCGGACGATCCCGCCGATGCCGGTGGCCGCGCCCTGGTAGGGCTCGATGTACGAGGGGTGGTTGTGCGACTCGACCTTGAAGGTGACCGCGTACCCCTGGCCGACGTCCACGACGCCCGCGTTCTCGCCGATCCCGACGAGGAGGGCGTCGTTCTCGGGGGCCTTCTCACCGAACTGCTTGAGATGGACCTTGCTGGATTTGTACGAGCAGTGCTCGGACCACATGACCGAGTACATCGCCAGCTCGGCACCGGTCGGACGGCGGCCGAGGATCTCCCGGATCCGCGCGTACTCGTCCTGCTTGAGGCCGAGTTCGGCCCACGGCTGCTCGGCGTCGGGCGTCCCGCCTGCGTTCTTGACGGTGTCCAGGGTCACGCTCGGTCGCTCCTTCGCGCACAGTGATTCAGATCTCGCGAGCCAGCGCGCTCGGTCGCTCCCTCGGCTGCTCCGGCATCCAGGGTCACGCTCGGTCGCTCCTTCGCGCACGGTGATTCAGTTCTCGCGAGCCAGCGCGCTCGGCCGTACCGGCATCGAGGCTCATACCGTGACCAGCTTCTTGACGATCGAGGTGAAGAACGCCAGACCGTCGGTGCGGCCGGTGCCGATCAGGGGCTCCACGGCGTGCTCGGGGTGCGGCATCAGACCGACGACATTGCCCTCGGCGTTGGTGATCCCGGCGATGTCCCGCAGCGAGCCGTTCGGGTTGGTGTCGAGGTAGCGGAAGGCGACGCGGCCCTCGGCCTCCAGCTCGTCCAGCACCCGCTCGGCGGCGACATAGCGGCCGTCGATGTTCTTGAGGGGTACGGAGATCTCCTGCCCCGCCTCGTAATCGGCGGTCCAGGCGGTTTCCGCGTTCTCCACCCGCAGCTTCTGGTCACGGCAGATGAAGTGCAGATGGTTGTTGCGCAGCATGGCGCCCGGCAGCAGATGCGACTCGGTGAGGATCTGGAAGCCGTTGCAGATGCCGAGTACCGGCAGCCCTCCCCTGGCCCCCTCGATGATGGTCTCCATCACCGGCGAGAAGCGGGAAATGGCGCCGGCGCGCAGATAGTCGCCGTAGGAGAATCCTCCGGCGAGGATCACGGCGTCGACCTGCTTGATGTCCTTGTCACGGTGCCAGAGCGACACGGGTTCGGCGCCCGCGAGCCGCACGGCCCGCAGACTGTCCCGGTCGTCCAGCGTGCCGGGGAAGGTGACGACTCCGATACGAGTGGTCACGATTCCACCTTGACGACGAAGTCCTCGATGACGGTGTTGGCGAGGAACGTTTCGGCCATCTCATGGATGCGGGCGAGGGCGGCGTCGTCGACCGGTCCCTCCACCTCCAGCTCGAAGCGCTTTCCCTGACGTACGTCCGCGATACCGTCGAATCCGAGGCGGGGCAGCGCTCGCTGCACCGCCTGTCCTTGCGGGTCGAGGATCTCGGGCTTGAGCATGACGTCGACTACGACGCGTGCCACGGGCACTCCCGGTGATGTGGTGCGAAGGCGGTTCCCTCAGCGTACCCGCCCGGAGAATCTACTCGCGTAGATATGGGCGCATATAGGGCGCCATCGTGAGGGAACGCCCCGGGTAACGCGCAGCAAAAATCACGGGAAAACATCCCTCGCATCATTGCCCAGGACACGCGGATGTAATTGAGTGGGCTTCACAATGCTCCGTCGAGCGCTGTACAAAGGAATACAGAGGAAAGCAGCTTTGACCCTCGACAGCCGGAAAGCCGGTATCGCCGCATGTCAGAACGCATGGCACGGCGCTGCCGCGGGAAAGGACCGATATCCGTGGCTCAGCGAGTAGTGGTCGCGCTCTTCGATGACATCGACGGCGGCGAAGCGACGGAAACGGTCAGGTTCGCCCTGGACGGGAAGTCGTACGAGATCGACCTCAATCCTGCCAATGCAAAGAAACTGCGCAAGGGTCTGGCCCCGTACATGGCGGCCGGTCGAAAGCAGACCGGCACCGGGCGGCGCGGTCGACCCGCGGTCGCGTACACGCACACCGCCCTGGAACCCGCCCCTGCCGCCGTCCGCGCCTGGGCGCTCTCCCACAAGATGGACGTGCCGGCGCGGGGCCGGATCCCCAAGGCCGTCTACGCGGCGTTCCGCGAGGCGAGTTGAGCGTCGGGGCCGACGGCCGCCCGTCGATCCCGAGTTGCACTGCACCCCCCACGATCGGCTAGAGTCTGTCTCACGCCGAAGGGCAAGGCCGAAAGGCCCCACCTCAGCAGCGTGCGGGTGTAGTTCAGTAGTAGAACATCCTCCTTCCAGGAGGAAGGCGCAGTGTGCAATTCCTGTCACCCGCTCTCATCTCTTTACCAGCCACACGTATGGATCAGGTAGAGTGATGGTCGCACCGCCCAGTGAAAGCTGAGGCGGAGGCAATGCGGACGTAGCTCAGTTGGTAGAGCGCAACCTTGCCAAGGTTGAGGTCGCCAGTTCGAACCTGGTCGTCCGCTCAGTTGAAGGCCCCGATTCTCTTGAGAATCGGGGCCTTCGTCATGCCCGCCGTCGCCGTCACCGCCCGCCATGGGGTTCCCGCTCCCATGACATTTGTCATCGCGGCCGGTGACAGCCCGCACTGCTCACGGCCGCCGCTCGGCGGAAGGCTGAAGGCATGACCACAGACCAGTACGTGATCACGGTGGACGATCTGCGGCGGCGGTACACCGGCGGCTTCGAGGCTGTGAGCGGCGTCACCTTCGCCGTTCCACGCGGGGAGATCTTCGCCCTGCTCGGGACGAACGGCGCCGGGAAGACCTCCACCGTCGAGCTGCTGGAGGGGCTCGCCACCCCCAGCGGCGGCACGGTCCGGGTGCTCGGCCACGATCCGTACCGGGAACGGGCCGCCGTCCGCCCCCGGATCGGGGTGATGCTCCAGGAGGGCGGCTTCCCCTCCGACCTGACGGTGGCCGAGACCGCCCGGATGTGGGCGGGCTGCACCAGCCGGGCCCGGCCGGTGGGCGAGGCGCTGGAGCTGGTGGGCCTCGGCGAACGCTCCGGAGTGCGGGTCAAACAGCTCTCCGGCGGTGAGCGGCGGCGGCTCGACCTGGCGCTGGCCCTCCTCGGCCGGCCCGAGGTGCTCTTCCTCGACGAACCGACGACCGGCCTGGACGCGGAAGGCCGCCGGGACACCTGGGACTTGGTACGGGCGCTCCGCGACCACGGCACCACCATCCTGCTGACCACGCACTACCTGGAGGAGGCGGAATCGCTCGCCGACCGGCTGGCGATCATGCACCGGGGGCGGATCGTGACCACCGGCACCCCGGCCGATGTGACGGCGTCCCAGCCCTCCCGTATCCGCTTCACGCTGCCCCAGGGGATCCCGGCCGGCCGGCTGCCGCTCTCGCTGCGGGCCGGCGCGGACGGGCGCCGGGTCGAGATCCGGACCCGGGAGCTCCAGGAGTCGCTGGAGGAACTGCTCCGGTGGGCGCGGGAGTCGCACGTACGGCTGGACGACCTGGACGCACGGTCGGCGTCGCTGGAGGAAGCGTTCCTGGAGATCGCTCGGACCGACTCGGACATGGCGGGTGTGTGAGATGACGACATCGGTGGCGAAGACACGTCCTACGCAGACGGCGGGGACGATCACGCGGGGGACATCGGCGGCGGGACGGCTGGGGGCGCTCGGACGGGCCGAGGTGACCCTCCTCGTACGGAACCGGACGGCGCTCTCGGTGGCGCTGTTCTTCCCCGTACTGATGGTGGTGGTGGCGAAGTCCACGCTAGAGGAGATGGATCTCGGCAAGGTCGGGATGAACGTCGGCGAGGCGATGGTGACCGGCGGGATCGGGATGGTCCTCCTGCTGGTCGTCCACCTCAACCTGGTCTCGGCGTATGTGGCACGGCGCGAGGAGCTGGTGCTCAAGCGGCTGCGTACGGGCGAACTGTCGGACCGGGAGATCCTCATCGGGACCGCGCTGCCGGCCGCCGGGCTGGCGGTCGCGCAGTGTGCGGTGCTGATGGCGGCGGGGATCGCGTTCCTGGATGTGGGGGCGCCCGCACGGCCGGATCTGCTGATCGCGGGGATCGGCGCCGGGCTGGTGGTCCTGACGGCGCTGGCGGCGGTCACGGCCGCCGTGACCCGTACCGTGGAGAGCGCGCAGATCACCACCATGCCGATGTTCATGCTCTCGGTGGGCGGCTCCGGGCTGCTCATCCCGCTGGAGATGATGCCCGACACGGTGGCGTCGGTCTGCGAACTGCTGCCGATGACCGGCATCACGACCCTCGTCCGGGCCGGCTGGCTGGGCGGCGCGGACGGCGGGGACGTGACGACCGCCGCCGTGACCGCGCTGGTCTGGGCCGGGATCTCCGTCTTCGCCGTCCAGCGGTGGTTCCGCTGGGAGCCGCGGCGCTGAACATGCCGGGGGTACGGGCGTGGGTGTGGGTGTGGCGATTGTTGTCGGGATCCGCTGAGGGCTGGAGTCGAAGTGCGGGTGAAGGGCTGGAGCGGGCGCAGCAGGCTGGCCAAGGTGGATCTGTACACCCGAGGCACCCTGTACGCGATCGAATGGGTCTGCTGCCTCGTCCTGCTGCTGACCCTCGTCACCTGGCCCACGCGGACGGCTGTCCCGGTGGCCCTGGCCGTCGCCGCGCCGCTGCTCGTCATCGCGGAATGGGTCGTCTGCGCCCGCTTCATGCGGCGTGCGATGGACGCCTATCTGGGGCGGGGCGAGGTGTCCCGGAGGCTGATCGTCGCGGCGGCGGGAATCACCGCGGCGACGACGGTGGTCGTCCTGGTGGCGGCGTCGGCGTTCGCCGAGGACCCCAGGGACACCGGGGACGGCCTGCCGGCACTGTTGCTGGCGCTGACACCGTTCCTGCTCGCCTACAGCCTGCTGGCCTCCCTCCGGATCGTCGCGCTGGTGCAGCTCACCATGTTGGTCGCGGTGTCGGCCGGTCTTGCGGTGCTGGGCGGGGTGACCGGCGTCGAGGTGCTGGTCTTCGTGCTCACGGGGGCGCTGGTGATCGGGTGGACGACGTTCACCGTCCGGGTCTCCATGTGGATGCTGGCGGTGATGTGGGAGCTGCACGAGGCCCGCGATGTCCAGGCCCGGCTGGCGGTGGCCGAGGAGCGGCTGCGTTTCGGGCGGGACCTGCACGACGTCCTGGGCCGCAATCTCGCCGTCATCGCGCTGAAGAGCGAACTGGCGGTCCAGCTCGCCCGGCGCGAGCGCCCGGAGGCGGTCGACCAGATGATCGAGGTGCAGCGCATCGCCCGGGAGTCGCAGCGCGAGGTGCGGGACGTGGTGCGCGGCTACCGCGCGGCGGATCTACGGGTGGAGCTGGAGGGCGCCCGAGGGGTGCTGGACGCGGCCGGGATCGACTGTTCGCTCTCCCCGGGCGACGGCGAGCTGCCGCGCGAGGTCCAGTCGGCGCTGGCGTGGGTGGTCCGGGAGGCCACGACGAACGTGCTGCGCCACGGGGACGCCCGGCGCTGCGCGATCTCGGTGGTGCGCGCGGCCGGCACGGTGGTGCTGACCGTCGAGAACGACGGCGCCGGCGAGGAGGACACCGCCGGGGGTGTCGCCGGGGGCGGGTCGGGCCTCGCGGGCCTGCGGGAACGGCTCTCCGCGGTGCACGGCACGCTGGAGGCGGGCCGTCGGCGGGCCGGACTCTTCCGGCTGACGGCCAGGGTCCCGCTGGATCCGCTCCATCCGTTGGACGGGCGGGATCCGCTGGCGGAGGGCGGGGAGCGGGCGGGGGTACGGGAGCGAGAGCGGGACCCGGAGGCGTCGCCGACCGTACCGGAGCGCCCGGGACCGGGACCGAGGTCGGGGTGCGCGGCAGGACCGGGGGGCGCGGGTGTCGGCGCCGTGCCGGACGGTGCTGGACGGGATGGTGGCGTACGGGATGGTGGCGTACCGGGCGGTGGCGATGGTCGGTACGGTCGCTCCGGCGGGACGGGTGATCCCGACGGAGCGCACGGTGCCGATGGTCCCGAAGACACTGACGGTCCCGACGGAATGGCCGGGACGGACACCCGGCCGGCCGTGGCACCGCGCCGTACCGGGACGGACGCCGCACACGACGGGGAGGGGACGGCATGACCGTACGCGTACTGCTCGCCGACGACGAGCATCTGATCCGGGGCGCGCTGGCCGCGCTGCTCGGGCTGGAAGACGATCTCGTGGTGGTGGCGGAGGCGGCGTCCGGCACCGAGGCGCTCGCCATGGCGCGGGCGCACCGACCCGACGTCGCGGTCCTCGATCTCCAGATGCCGGGTCCTGACGGTGTGAGCGTGGCCACATCCCTCCGCGCCGAACTGCCCGGATGCCGGACGATGATCGTCACCAGTCACGGCTTGCCGGGGCACCTCAAACGAGCACTCGCGGCCGGTGTGCGCGGGTTTGTCCCCAAGACCGTGAGCGCTCAGCGGCTCGCCGAGATCATCCGTACCGTCCACGCCGGACACCGTTATGTCGACCCGGAGTTGGCGGCGGACGCGATCTCGGCCGGGGACTCCCCGCTGACCGCCCGCGAGGCGGAGGTGCTGGAACTAGCGGCGGACGGCGCACCCGTCGCGGAGATCGCGGAGCGGGCTTCGCTGTCCCAGGGGACCGTACGGAACTATCTGTCGGCGGCCGTCTCCAAGCTGGGCGCGGAGAACCGGCACACGGCGGCCCGTCTCGCGCGGGAGCGGGGTTGGGTATAGTGGGCTGCGCGCCACGGCGCATGCGGACGTAGCTCAGTTGGTAGAGCGCAACCTTGCCAAGGTTGAGGTCGCCAGTTCGAACCTGGTCGTCCGCTCGGTTGAAAGCCCCGGTTCTCCTGAGAACCGGGGCTTTCGTCATGTCCGCCACCACTGCGGCCGGGGGGGCTCCCCGGCCGCACTTGACCGCTACCAGCTACTGCCGGTCAGCAGCTCGTACGCCTCCAGGTACTTCGTCCGGGTCGCGTCCACGATCTCCTGCGGGAGCGCGGGCGGCGGCTGCTCGCTCCGCCGGTCCCAGCCGGACGCGGGCGAGGTCAGCCAGTCCCGTACGTACTGCTTGTCGTACGAGGGCTGGGCGCGGCCCGGCTGCCAGTCGGCGGCGGGCCAGAAGCGGGAGGAGTCCGGGGTCAGCACCTCGTCCGCGATGATCAGCTCTTCGCCGTCGAAGCCGAATTCGAACTTCGTGTCGGCGAGGATGATGCCCCGGTCGCGGGCGATGTCCCGGGCCCGGCCGTAGACGGCAAGGGTCGTCTGGCGCAGCCGGGCGGCGGTCTCCGCGCCGACCTGGCGGGCGACCTCCTCGTAGCTGACGTTCTCGTCGTGGTCGCCGACGGCGGCCTTGGTGGCGGGGGTGAAGATCGGCGCGGGCAGCTCGGAACCGTCGCTCAGCCCCTCGGGGAGCGCGAGACCGCAGACCGTACGGGTCTCGTCGTACTCGGTGAGGCCGGAGCCGGTGAGATAGCCGCGGGCGACGCACTCCACCGGGATCATCCGCAGCGACTTGCAGACCATGGTGCGGCCCTCCCAGTCGGCGGGGGCGCCCGGCGGGAGTTCGGTGCTGAGGACGTGGTTGGGCACGAGGTCCCGCAGGCGGTCGAACCACCAGAGCGAGAGCTGGGTGAGGACCCGCCCCTTGTCGGGGATCTCGGTGGGCAGGACCCAGTCGTAGGCGGAGATGCGGTCGCTCGCGACCATGACGAGGTCCCCGGCCTCGTTCTGGTACAGCTCGCGCACCTTGCCGGTGTGCAGATGCACCAGGCCCGGCACCTGAAGCGGTTGGGGCTTTTCCACGAATCCGGACACGGCTACTCCCCGTCGATCTGACAACTGGTGTCGATTCTTCCGTATCCGGGGGACGGACGTCGGGGAGGGTCCCCCCGGCGGTGCCGTCAGTCGCGTTTGCAGATGCGGTCGAGGAGGTTGGCGGTCGCCCGCTGGACCCGGGCGTCCACATGGCCGGGGCGGTCGAGCGCCGGGGACCAGGCGAAGGTGCCGGAGGCGAAGACCAGCGCGCCGGACGGGGCGCGGTAGAGCGAGGTCTCCTGGTGCCGGACGACACCGTCCCCGTCCTTGTACGGGGAGTGGGCGAGCAGGATGCGGCCCTGGTGCTCCGGGAGCGAGATGCGCGGGAAGTAGCGGTCGGCCTCGCCCGCGACCAGTCCGGGCAGCTCGTCGCCCTCGCCCGCACCGGACGCCTCCCAGAGCCAGTGGTTGGCGTTCCGGACGACCAGGGGGTGCGGTTCGGGGACCCGGCCCGCGTACTGGATGCCGAGGAGCTGCTGCTCGGCACGGTCGACCTCGCGCCAGAGCGTGGGTTTGCCGGGGCCGCGCCGTTTGCGGCAGGTGAGCAGCCGGGCGGGCACTCCGGAGGGCGACGGGCCCAGCTCCACCTGCCAGTACATGGTGTTGGCCGAGAGGAAGACGAGCGAGGTGCCGTGGGCGCGGGCGGCCTCGGCGGTCCGGCGCATGGGGGCCGACCAGTACTCGTCGTGGCCGGGGAAGACGAGCCCCCGGTAGCGGGTGGGGTCGATCCGGCCGGCGTGCAGATCGCTGGTGTCGGCGTAGGCGAGGTCATAGCCGTACCGCTCGGCCCAGCGGATGAAATCGTAGGCGTGGCCGACGTGCAGGGGCAGTCCGGAGCCCGCGTACGGCCGGTCGAAGGAGACGGTGACGGCCGCGTCCCCGTCGCCGAGGAGCCGGCCCGCGTCGTCCCAGGCGTGGTAGAGGCTGGCGCCGGTGCGACCGTCCTCCGGATAGAGGTTGTACGCCTGCCAGGTGATGTCCGGGAGGAGCAGGAGCAGGTCGGCGGAGCGGTCGTCGCGGATGGTGAAGGGGATGTGGGAGCGGTAGCCGTCGACGGTGGTGAGGACGGCGACATAGGCGCCGATCGCCCAGTACGACGGGATCTGGAGCCGCCAGGAGAGCCACCAGTGGTGGCAGGAGACCGTGCGGTCGGCGGCGAGCGGGGGCGGCTGGACGATGCCGGAGAGCCGGGGGCTGGTGGTGATCTTCGAGGCGCCGTGGCCCGCGTAGTGGCCGATGCGGTAGATGTCGACCGAGAACTGTTGGGGCGGGTCCACCGTGATGTGGAAGTCGATCGCCTCACCGGGGGCGACCGTGCCGGTCGACGCGAAGCCCTTGATCTGCAGACGGAGGTCGTCGGCGGTGCGGGGGCCGCGGGTGCCCGCGCCGCAGTCGGGGTCGGCGTACCAGGGGACGACCTTGCCGCTGGCGTCCAGGTAGTGCTCACTGCCGCGCAGCCAGGGGAGCGGGCCCTGCCCGAAGGGGTCCGAAACGGCGTGGGCGAGAGCACCCGATTCCCATCGCCGGATGTGCTCGTCCCCCATATGCCCCCCTCGGTCTCCCCGGACAACGCTGGTGCAGAACGCTCGGCACCTATCCCCAGCACATCACATAACGCAGCCGTGCCGTCACCCTTCGTCGCGAATTGTTGTGGGTGTGGGCTTCTCGGGTTGACGGTGTTGGTGGGATGGCGGGGATGTGAAGAGGTGGACGGGTCCGTCCACCTCTCCCGGTCCCGCTGCTCCCCCTCCGGGCCCGGGACGGTGGGATGGCGGCGGTACGGGCGGGGGTCCCCGCGGGGGTGCGGCCGAGGGGCCGGGACGGGTCCTCTCACGGCGCCCGGGGGTGCTGGAGGTGCCGTCGGGCGCGACCGCCCACCTGCGCGAGCAAAATCAGACAGAAGGACTACCTGGACGGCACGAGGTGGACGGCAGGAAGCGGCGGCAGGAGACGGGCGGGGGCGGGCGGGCGGCCGGAGACGGGCGGCAGGAGGCGGGTGGGCGCCGTCTCGCGAGACGCGGGGGCGGGGACGAGGGGCGGGGAGGCGGGCGGGGGCGGGCGCGCGGAAGTGGTGAGCGCCGGGCGTGCGGGGGCGCGCTGGACCGGACGACGGGGGCCGGCCCGTGGCCGGGCTACACCAGCCGGACGGGCTTCTCCGGGCGCACGCCCACCGTCGAGAGCCAGAGGCGGAGCGGCCCCGCGTCGCCGTCCTCCGTGAGACCGAGCACCGGGGTCATCAGATCCGCACAGCGCTCCCCGCGGAGCAGCAGGGTCGGGCCGTCGAGCCAGTCGAGGCCGGGCATCGCTCCCGCGGTGTCGACCGCCGCACAGCAGACCATGGCGATGACGTGGTCGGCGAGCAGTTCACGGCCGGTGCGGGGCGGCTGGAGCGGGAAGAGCGGCAGCGGGTCGGCACCCCATCCGTTCAGCGCGTCACCCGGGCTCTTGGCGACCGGTGCCAGCGCGGCCCGCTCACGGACGGCCTCCTCACGGGCGACCGTCGCGCCGATCCCGGCCGCGAGCTGCTCCGCCGCTTCCGGGCCGCCTTCGGAGAGGTGTCCCAGCACCCGGGCGAGCGTCGGGCCGTCAGGTCCGCTGACGGACCGCACGCCGAGATCGTCCAGCACCTGGTGGAGCCTGGCCGCCTCCGTACGCCATTTGCGGTCCACGACCTCCTCCGGATACTGCTGCCAGCCGACCGGTGACCAGTCGACGCCGGTCTCGGCTGGCCCGCCGTGGAAGAGGCGGGCGGCGAGGAGGGACGCGGCCTCGTCGACCGCGCCGGGCTCCTCCAGGAGGTCGCACGCGGGGCGCTCGCCCAGCCGTGAGGTGAAGCCCTCGGCGAGACGGTCGCGGCGGGACAGCTCGGTGAGCGCGGAGACGACGCCCGCGTCGAGCCGGGCGGGCCAGCGGCCCATCCGCCAGGCGGGCAGCGCGACCCTGGTCAGCAGCCGGTCCCAGCCCGCGTAGGCGAGGCCGACCTGCTCCTGGGCGACGATCCGCAGGCCGTAGTCCACGGCCTGGGCGCGCTCGGACGCGGCGGCGGCGACGCCGCGCTCCATCTCGCCCGCATGGGTCTGGCAGGCGTGCAGCAGCAGCCGGGCGATCCGGCCGACGAAACCGAGTGCCACCTTCCGCACGGGGCGTATCGGCCCCTGGACGGGGCCGGCCGCCACCGCGACGGCCGCGTCGAGGCCACGGACGAACCGGCGGGCCGCGGCTATGTCGGGCTGCGCGGACGGCTCGGTCCCGGCGACCACGGGCGCCAGCAGGGCGCGCAGCTCACCGACGCGCATCCACCACAGGAAGGGCGAGCCGATGACGAGCACCGGCGCATCCCCCGTACGCCGGCCGCGCCGGGTGCGTATCGCGTGGGGCAGGGCGTGCGCGGGGTGGGAACGGTCCTCCAGCCAACTGTCGCAGTCGGGGGTGAGCGCCAGCGCCGATGGCGCGGGCACGTCGAGGCGCTCGGCCAGATCCCGCACCAGCCGGTAGAGGTCGGGGGCGGCCCGCTCGGAAAGCTCGACGGTGGGGCTGAGCGCGGGGCTGGCCCGCACGATCACGGCGGTGACCCCGGCTGCGATCAGCAGCACGACGACGGCGAGGACGCCCACGACCCAGCGCGCGCCGTCCCAGCCCGCGCCCCCCAGCCGGCCGGTGGCACCGCCGACGAGCAGCACGACGGCGACGGCCGCCGGCAGGAGGGCGACGCCGAGCGCCCTGCCGCGGATGCGCAGCACGGCCAGTGCCCGTGAGCGCGCTGCCTGCGCGCCGATCGACTCGCCGATACCGATGGCGGACACGGTCGGTCATCACCCCCTCTGCCCTGCGCCGGTGGTCACTCCCCCACTGTGGCACCCGCCACCGACATCGCAATGCCGATGGGCCAAGTGCCGGAATGCCTGCGCCGCACCCTAGTTGGGGTGTGGGCGGGCGTCATCCGGATGGCCCAGTCGTCACCCGATGGAATGGCCTTGGGTCGAGGTGCTGCCGCGGCCGGGGCGGGGGATTGGGCGGTTCCGCGGGGTTTGAACCGTGCGGGGAAGGCCACGGGGCCGAACCTAGGACCCAGCGGCCCCAGAGGCTCCTTAGGCCCCTTGCGGAACTCCGCGCCCTACCGCCCCGCAGGCCCCCCGGCGGCTTCCGTGACCCCCGCCGCTCCCGGCGCTCCCACGCGCGGAGGCCCGGTTCCGCCCGGTCTCCTGCCGGGCGGAACCGGGCCTCCGCCCGGTGCCTCTGTGTGCCGCCTGCTGTGCGCCGCGGTGCCGGGTACTCGCGTCCCGGCCGTGGTGTGGTGTGGCGTGGCTACGCCTCGGCGACCTTCCGGGCGATATCGGTCCGGTGCTGGGATCCGTCGAGCCGGATGCGGTCCACCGCCTCGTACGCGCGCTGCCGCGCCTGCCCCAGATCGATTCCGGTCGCGGTGACCGAGAGGACCCGCCCACCGGCGCTCACGACCGTGTCATCGACGCGCCTGGTCCCGGCGTGCAGGACGTACGCATGGGGCGCATCCTTGGCCGCGACCTCGTCCAGCCCGTCGATCGGGTCCCCGGTACGCGGGGCGTCCGGGTAGTTGTGCGAGGCGATGACCACGGTGACTGCGGCCTCGTCGCGCCAGTGCAGCGGCGGCTCATCGCCGAGGGTGCCGTTGGCGGCGTGGAGCAGTACGCGCCCCAGCGGGGTGCGCAGCCGGGCCAGGACGACCTGGGTCTCCGGGTCGCCGAAGCGGGCGTTGAACTCGATGACCCGGACACCGCGGGAGGTGATCGCGAGACCCGCGTACAGCAGCCCGGAGAACGGGGTGCCACGGCGGCGCAGCTCGTCCACGGTGGGCTGGAGAACGGTCGCCATGACCTCGTCCACCAGCTTGGGGTCGGCCCACGGCAGCGGGGAGTAGGCGCCCATGCCCCCGGTGTTGGGCCCCTCGTCGCCGTCGAGGGCGCGCTTGAAGTCCTGGGCGGGGGTGAGGGGGAGGACGGTCTCGCCGTCGGTGATGGCGAAGAGGGAGACCTCGGGGCCGTCGAGGAACTCCTCGATCACCACCCGGCCGCAGGCGAGGGCGTGTTCGCGGGCGGCGTCGAGATCGTGGGTGACGACGACGCCCTTGCCGGCCGCGAGGCCGTCGTCCTTGACGACATAAGGGGCGCCGAAGGCGTCGAGGGCTTCCTCGATCTCCTCCGGGGTCGTACAGACATAGCTACGGGCCGTGGGCACCTGGGCGGCGGCCATCACCTCTTTGGCGAACGCCTTGGAGCCTTCCAGCCGGGCGGCCTCGCGGGAGGGGCCGAAGCAGGGGACGCCAGCCGCGCGCACGGCGTCGGCGACTCCCGCGACGAGCGGTGCCTCCGGGCCGACGACGACGAGACCGGCCGACAGCTCGACGGCGAGCCGGGCGACGGCTTCGCCGTCCAGCGCGTCGACGGGGTGCAACCGGGCGACCTCGCCGATGCCGGCGTTGCCCGGCGCGCAGTGCACAGCGGTGACGTCGGGGTCGAGTGAGAGAGAGCGGCACAGGGCGTGTTCGCGGGCGCCGCCGCCGATGACGAGGACCTTCACGGCAGTCAGCCTAACCGCCGACCGGGGCCGCCCTGTACGGCCCTCCGACCACGGCACCGCTATTCGTTTGTGTATTCCTCCACCACGGTCGCGCCCAGCTCGCGCACGATCAGATCGTGACCGGAGAGCGCGGAGTCGACCAGGTCCGGGTCGTCGTCCTCCGGAACGTCGTCCTCCGGGGAGACCGGGGGCGGTGCGTGCACGGGCGCCGGCGCGGCGGAACGCGACTCGGTCGCAGGCTGGGGCGGCGCCGGGCGGGCGGACGGCGGGGTGGGCGACGAGGGCGCGGGCGGCGCCGTCGGCGCCCTGGAGGGGCTCGGCGGGGCGGCGGGGCCGGGCTGCGCGGGACGTCCGTAGCCACCGCCGGGGGGGCCGCCCGGTGCGGTGGCGCCGGGGCCTCCCGTACCGCCCGAGGGGTCGACGATGGCCTCGACCTTCCACTGCACATGGAACTGCTCGGAGAGGGCCTGCCGGAGGACGTCCTCGCTGCCGCTGCTCGTGAAGTTGTCACGGGCGCCGGCATTGATGAAGCCGAGCTGGAGGGTGGTCCCGTCGAAGCCCGCCACCTGTGCGTTCTGACTGAGCAGGATCCAGGTGAAGCGGCGGCGGTTCTTCACGGCCTCCAGGATGTCGGGCCACATGCTCCGCACCTGTCCGGCGCCCTGCCCCATGGCGACGGGTGCGGTCCGGGGCTCCTCGGCCCGCGGCGCCGGCTCGGCCTGGGGTGCGGCGGCCGGGGTCCGGGGGCCCTGCCCCGGGGCGGAGGCGGTGGGCCAACCACCGGGGCGCCTGGCGGGCTCGGCGGCCTCGACGGGCGGCGCGGTGGGGGCGGGCGGCGCGGTGGCACCGGGCCATGCGCCCGGCCTGGCTCCGGCGGCGGGCTGCGGATCGGCGGGCGGCTGGGCCGGGGCGGGGGGCATCGGCGGCGCGGCGGGGACCTGCGGCGCGGGGGCGGGCGCCTCGGCGGCGGGTACGAGCCCGGGGGCGGCGCCCCCGCTCCGTACGACCGGGCCGTCGGGTCCTGGCATGTGCGCGGCGGCACCGGGCCCGGGGACGTAACCCATGGCGGGAGTGCCCGCCGCGGGGGCCGGCGACAGGGTCATGCCCCGCTCCAGCCGGTCCAGCCGGGCCTGGAGGGAACGCTCGTCATCGAAGGCGGCGGGCAGCAGGACCCGGGCGCAGATCAGCTCCAACTGCAACCGGGGCGAGGTCGCGCCGCGCATCTCGGTCAGCCCGGTGTTGACGAGATCGGCGGCCCGGCTCAGCTCGGCGGCGCCGAAGACGGACGCCTGCGCGGCCATCCGCTCGACCACATCGGCGGGGGCGTCGATCAGGCCCTTCTCCCCCGCGTCGGGCACGGCCGCCATGATCACCAGATCCCGCAGCCGCTCCAGCAGATCGGCGACGAAGCGCCGGGGGTCGTTGCCCCCCTCGATGACCTGGTCCACGATCTCGAACGCGGCGGCGCCGTCACCAGAGGCGAAGGCGTCCACGACGGCGTCGAGCAGGGTCCCGTCCGTGTAGCCGAGGAGGCCGGTGGCCATGGCATAGGTCACACCCTCCTCGGTCGCGCCGGCGAGCAACTGATCCATCACGGACATCGAGTCCCGCACGGAGCCGGCGCCGGCGCGCACGACGAGCGGCAGGACTCCGTCCGCGACGGGGATGTCCTCCTTGCCGCACACCTCGCCCAGGTAGTCCCGCAGGGTGCCGGGGGGCACGAGCCGGAAGGGGTAGTGGTGGGTGCGCGAACGGATCGTGCCGATGACCTTCTCGGGCTCGGTCGTCGCGAAGATGAACTTCAGATGCTCCGGGGGCTCCTCGACCACCTTCAGCAGGGCGTTGAAGCCCTGCGGGGTGACCATATGGGCCTCATCGATGATGTAGATCTTGTACCGACTGCCGGCCGGGCCGAAGAACGCCTTCTCCCGGAGGTCACGGGCGTCGTCCACACCACCGTGGGAGGCCGCGTCGATCTCGATGACATCGATCGACCCCGGGCCGTTCCGCGCGAGATCGCGGCAGGACTGGCATGCGCCGCAGGGGGTCGGCGTGGGCCCCTGCTCGCAGTTCAGACAGCGGGCGAGGATGCGCGCACTGGTCGTCTTCCCGCAGCCGCGCGGCCCACTGAACAGGTACGCGTGGTTGACCCGGTTGTTCCGCAGGGCCTGCTGCAACGGGTCGGTGACATGCTCCTGCCCGATGACCTCGGCGAAGGACTCGGGGCGATAGCGGCGGTAGAGCGCAAGGGACGACACACCTACGAGGTTATCGGGGCCCACCGACAACCGTCCCCACCCGCGCCCGGCCCCGGGTCCCCGCCAAGCCCCCGCGGCTTCCGCCCCCGGGAACGCAAGCGCCCCCCACGCACCCGCCAGAGCCGACCTACCCTTGCTGCCTTCCGGCCCTGGGGGAGTTCAGTCAGATAGCGCCACGTGAGGGGCTCCGCACAGGGTACCCGATGGTCGGGGGTGGGAACGAGTTCGCGAGCAGTCCCCCGCGTCTTGTATTGTTTGCCGCGGAGGATTCGCCTAGTGGCCTAGGGCGCACGCTTGGAAAGCGTGTTGGGGGCAACCCCTCACGAGTTCGAATCTCGTATCCTCCGCCAGTGCCTCACCGGGCACTAACGTCGAAGGCCCCGCTGCTCGCAGCGGGGCCTTCGACGTGTCTGGGCCCAGGTTCGACTACAGCGGCCCTCAGCGGGAGCTCGTGGCGTGACCTCGACCAAGTCTCGATAGAGCGGCTCCGCCGCCCACCCGGTTGTCCATACACTTGACTGTCTATACAGTCGGCTATATGGAAGATGGCTGGGAGATCGAAATTGAAGCGGAGGTCCGGCACTGGTTGGACAACCTCTCCGATCGCGACTATCTGCAAGCTGAGCATGCGGCCGAACGGCTGCTCAACGCCCCGACAACGCTTGCCGAGCCGTACTCTCGCCACCTGGGCGAAGGGTTACGGGAGCTGCGGTTCGCTGTGGGACATGACGGCAACGCCATCCGCCTGACCTACTGGCTCGCGCCCGGCCGCCGGATCGTATTCCTGACCGTGTTCCGTAAGACACGGATGCGAGAAGATGCCGAAGTACACCGCGCCAAACAGGCGAGGAAGCTCTGCGAAGCGGAGCGTCACACCGCCCATGACGAGTTCACTCGCGAGGTAAGGAAGGGTGAGGGCTGATGAACCACACGCGCTGGAAGCTCTCGCGCGAACGTGCGACCGCAGAGGACCGGCAGGGGATGTCGGAAGTCGAGGCGGTGCGCACCGAGATCCGTATGGCCTTCGATCTTGGACAGGCCGTGTACGACCGTCGAGCCGAGCTGGGCATCTCCCAGAGCGAACTCGCCAGGCGGGCAAGCATGACCCAGCCGCAGGTGTCGAAGCTTGAGCTCGGCGGAACTGTTCCTACGCTGCCGCTACTGGCCCGCCTCGCCAAGGCCCTCGATGCCTCACTCAACATCGCGTTGGACGGCGACAACTCGACTGTCGTCTTCACCGGACATGCCGCCTGACTGGGCTTGGCCGACCCCGGACAGTTGGCAGGCGGGCGCATAGGAGGCAGCCCGCTTGCCGGTTCACATCTCGTACGTCCGATGGCTCGTCGGGCGCACTGCCATCGAAGGCCCCGCTGTTCGCAGCGGGGCCTTCGGCGTGTCCCCGGCGACGGATGACGAGGGGCCGGGGGCGGGGCGCAATCAGGTGGCCTGGTGACGCCTTCGGGGGTCGGGCGGTGTGGGGCACGGGCGGCGGGTGGGGGGGCCGGGTGGGGATCAAGGATGCCCGGGGGCCTCGGGCTCTCAAACGTCCCGGGGACGGGTCGGCGGGGGTTGCACCATCCTGCGGGCCGCATTGCAGGGATGTGCCATTCGGCGATCTTCCGTTCAACAAGGGTGCTGGCCATGGTTGTTGGCGGAGACGGAACGCCGGTCCAGCAGGGGTCATGGCCCCGGGGGCGCGTTCCCGTACGGACCTGGCGGGTGCTTCCCCGGTGCCGGTCAGGCTGACAGAGGAGGGAAATTGCAGCAGGTTAGATCGCAACCGTGGGCCGAGGCCGTCGGTCCGCTGGACGAGGGTGCCGAGGGGCAGGTGTTCGACAGCGTGACGCCGGTCGCCGCCACGCAGCTCGTCGCCACCGTCGCCGCCGCCGTGGTCATCGCCTACGCGGCGGGGGCCATCATCGGCGAGAACCAGCCGATAATGCAGTGAACCGCCCGATAAGGAAGATCCTTCCCTGTCCTGAGACGGCCGTCACCGCCCGGGCGCTGACCGAGACCGATCCGGGGCACAACGCCACCGGCGCCGGTCCGACCGCCAGCGTCATGCCCGTCATCGCGGAGTTCGGGCTCGGTGTGCACGTCTGCGTCACGATCAGCGATCAGCATCCGCAGCTCTGAGCGGTTCCTTCACGCCATCGAACATCCCAGGAGAACACCATGAGCGTTTCCGTGTGCCCTGTCGCACCGATGACGGCGCCCGAACTGGTCGAGACCGACCCCGGGTTCACCGCCACGATGGCCGCCCCGGTCACGGCGACCCCCGTGATCGCGGCGGCGGCCTTCGGCGCGGGCATCGCGTTCGGCGTGATGGTCACCGAGGCCATGGGGGAGACCCAGCCGGAGATTCAGTAACGCCCCTGAACCATCACATCCATCAGATGAGGAGATCGATATGAGCGACGTTTCCTTCCTGCACCGGCCCGGTGCGCTGACCGACATCGGCATCGAGGACGTGGAAGGACGCTTCGTCACCACGCACACGCCCGTCGTGGCCACGCCGTCCGTGGCCGCCGGCGTGATCATCGGCATGGCGCTGGTGAACGCGTTCGTGGCCGGCAGAGACGGTGGGCCGCTGCAGCCGGTGCCGGAGATTCTCACCGGCGTCAACTGACGAGGTCCGCCATGACCGGCCGGGGCGGTGCGCCGACCGGCTGACGACGACGTTCGACGGACGGCCGGGGCGGTGCACCGGCCGGCTGACGAGGGCGTTCGACGGAACCGCCGGTCATCCGTCCCGTATCCGGGCAGTGCCCACGCCGAACACTCCCCGCCGCCGGTCCCCACCGGCGGCGGGGGTCCGCCGAAACGGCGGTCAGACTTCCGTCCAGGAGAACCTTCCATGCCCTCTCCCCTCGCCAGGTCGAGACGATCGAAGCCCACGGCCAGAGCGTTGCTGTCCGCCCTCAGCGGCCCCCTGCCCCTCTCCCGCAACCAGGCCATGGGCGCATCCGAGCGGCTGTCGGCGGTGACCTCGCTGCTGTCCAGCCTGGAACACCTCACCACCCAGCGGCAGAAGCGGCCGGGCGGGCTGAACGACTGGGCCATCGCCAAGCACAGCCACGCCCGGTACGGCAGACCGCTGCGCAAACTCCTCGACGTCGTCGCCGACGAGCGGACCACCCTGGCCCTGCACACCGCCCGCGCGACCGCGAGCGCCGCGCTGCTGCTGCCAGGCGACGGCCGCTGGCGCGGGGCGGCCAATCTCTTCCTCGGTGTCAGCGGCGCCCTGCTCTACCCCACCCATCGCTACGGCACCGATGGCTCCGACCAGGCGTCCGGGCTGGTGCAGACCGCTACCGGACTGGCCCGGCTCGCGCCCACGCCCCAGGCCCAGGACGCGCTGATGTGGTACGTGGCGCTCCAGTCCAACATGTCGTACCTGATCTCCGGTTGGGTCAAGCTCCTCGGCCGGGACTGGCGCACCGGCGACGCACTGACCGGTGTGATGCGCACCAAGACGTACGGGCACGAGGGCATCTGGCGGCTGACGCGGCGCTACCCCCGCTCGGCCCGCACCCTCGCGCACGGCGTGCTGGCCATGGAGTGCCTCTTCCCGGTGCTCTACCTCAAGGGCGGCCGGCTGACCCGCCCGATGCTCGGCGGTGTCGTCGCCTTCCACATCGCGAACGGCTTCGTCATGGGGCTCGGCAGGTTCCTCCCCGCCTTCGCCGCGATGCACCCGATGGTCGCCTACACCAGCGCACCCCGCAGCCACCCCGCGGTCGCCGGACGGGACGACCGGATGCCCGCGGCCGTGGGTCTACTGCTGGCCGGTGGCGTGGCGACGGCCGCCGCGGTCGCCCTCCACCGCCGGCTGCGGGCCACCGACAACACCTACGGCTCCACGGTGACCACCCGGCACGGCAACGAGCTGAGCCACGACTCCACGATCACCGGGCAGGACACCGGCCCGGTGGTGGTCCTCGTCCACGGACTCGGCGCCATGCCGGCGCACTTCGGCTGGTACACCCGCGCATTCAACGCCGATGGACGGCAGTGGCTGGCCTACAGCCGGGCCGGCTACGGACCGAGCAGGCGTCACGCCGACACCCCGTACCACCTGGGCGAATCGGTCGACGATCTGATCGATCTGATCGAGGCGGCCATCCCCGCGGGACGTCAGGTCTCGTTGGTCGGGCACTCCCTGGGCGGCGAGATCTCCCGCCGGGCCGCGGCCCGGCTCGGGGAGCGGGTGCACTCCGTCGTCTATGTCGACAGCTCCCACCCCGAGCAGCTCGACCGGTCCGAACAGCAGGGCAAGAACGCCCGGTTCATCGAGGACCTGATCCGTACGACCTCCGTCAGCCTGCGGCTGGGCCTCGGGATCCTGATGCAGCCCCCCGAGTGGGTGCGCACGCTGCCGACCACCGTACGGAACAGGGCGATGGCCGAGTACGCGGATCACCGGGTGTGGACCGCGGCCCTGCGCGAATGGCGTTCGGCGGAGCGGGACTTCCGCTCCTTCAGCGGGCCGCTCGCCCGGCTGGACGCCCATGGACTGGTGCTGTCGGCCCAGCACACCGTGGACCGCGACCCCGACCATCTGCTGATGCACAAGGACCTCGCCGACGCGCACCTGCCCGGCCGGACCGTCCGCAACGTCGTCATCGAGGGATCCGACCACGACGGCATCCTCACCGATCCGCAGCTCGCCAGTGAGGCGGTCCGGCACCTGCTGGCCTTCCTCGGCGACACCACCACCCCGGCCCCGGCCGGACAGCACTCCGCCACGGCGGAACAGGAGGCCCGGTGACCACCACCGCCCGGCTCACGAAGCCCGCCCGTGAGCTGCTCGCCCGGCACTTCGGCGGCCCGGACGGCGCCTACCGCCTGGTCGCCGGCCTCGCCCTGCTGGGCACCGTCTGCGCCCAGCACCCGCAGCCGTCGTTCAGCCGGGTCGTGAAGCTCGACGTGTTCTCCACGCTCTTCCCCAACTGGCGCTTCTTCGCGCCGACCCCGGCCCAGCACGATCTGCAGTTCTACTGCCGGACCCTCAACGAGGCGGGCGAGACCTCCGAATGGGAGCCGGTGGAGGTCATCGCCGGGCGCCGGGCCCATCAGGTCGTCTGGTTCCCCGGTCGCCGCGCCGAGAAGGCCGTCTTCGACCTGGGTACCGAGGTGATGCGCCATCTCGACAAGGGCTTCCAGGTGGCGCGGGGTCTGCCCGGCTACCGGATGCTGACCGCCTGGTTCCGGGCCGAGATCGAGCGTACGGGCGCCACCGATGTGAAGGGATTCCAGTTCACGCTGGTCCGCAACGCGGGCTACGACGACTCCGAAGAGCCCGAGATCATCTTCGTCTCTCCCTACACGCCGATGCGGACCCCGGCGCCCCCGGCGGCGACGGAATCCGCCCCGGTGGCAGAAAGCGAGCACGCGTGAGCACCGCGACCGCCCCATCGAACGCCGTCCCGTCCGCCGCCCCTTCTGTCGCTCCCGAGATCATGGACGTCGGTTACGGCAGACAGTTCGCCGCCTTCTACGACCGGCTCTTCCCTCAGGACGGCGCCGCCGAGCGCACGGCCGAGACACTGGCCGGCTGGCACCCCGGTGGCCGCACCCTCGAACTGGGCGTGGGCACCGGTCGCATCGCGGTACCGGTCGCCCGCCGCACCGGCGAGGTCGTCGGGGTGGACTCGTCCCCGGAGATGCTCGACCAGCTCCGCGCCGCCGTCGCCGAGTCGGGCGCCCCCGTCGTCCCCGTACACGGTGACATCCGCACCTACGACGACGGCACCCGCTACGGGCTGGTCTACGCCGTCTGCGCCACCCTGTCCCTGGTGCTCGACGCGGCCGGGCAGCGCACCGCCGTCGCGCGGGCGGCGCACCATCTGGCCCCCGGGGGCACGCTGGTGGTGGAGACCCACAACCCGGGTCTCGTGCACACCCTGCACGAAGGGCGCGTCCGCACCTCGTTCTTCGCGCCCTACCCGGAGCCCGGCACCGGGCTCCAGACGTACTCCACGCTCATCCCGGAGCGGGGCCTCTGGCACACCTCCCACCTGTGGCACGAGGCCGGCGGCGTCCGGCTCGGCAGCGAGGTCAACCGGCTGACCATGCCGGAGGAGGTCGACGCGTACGCGGCCGAGGCCGGGCTGGTGCTGGTGTCCCGGCAGGGCGACTGGTCGGGAGGGGCGTTCGTGCCCGACCAGAGCGCCGTCCACATCAGCCGCTATGTCCGGGCCGACGAGCAGGCCGCTGAGCAGGCCGCTGACGTGGTCGCCGAGAAGGCCGCTGACGTGGTCGCCGAGCAGGGGGAGCGGTCGTGACCAGCACCATCGCCGCCGCGCCGGTCGTGACCACCACCGCCTCGTCGCGCGGCCTCATCCGGGAGCTGACCCGTGCCCAACGGCGGCTCCTGCTGGGCGGGGTGCTGCTGGGCGTCGGAGGGGTGGTGTCCACCCTCGTACAGCCCAAGCTGGTGGCCCACCTGATCGAGGCGGTCAGCGGGAACCGGCCGGTCGCCGGGCTCATCACCCTGCTCGCCGTCCTGTTCGTGGCGGACGCCGCGCTCTCCGCGACCCAGGGCTATCTGATCGGCAGGGCCGGCGAGAACATCGTCCGCGACGCCCGGGTCCTGCTCTCGCGGAAGGTCCTCCGCGCCGACCTCGCGCACCTGAACGCCCAGCGGCAGGGCGATGTGCACACCCGGCTGGTGGGCGACACCGCGCTGATGAAGATCGCGCTGACGCAGAGCCTCGCGCAGATCGTCCTCAACGGCCTGATCGTGGTCGGCGGCACCGTGATGATGGCCCTGATCGACGTCTGGCTGCTGCTGGTGACCGTCGGCTGTCTCGGTGTCGCGAGCGTCGCCTCCATCTGGGTGGCCCGGGGGCTGCGGAAGGCGGCCCTGGTGAACCGAGCCGACACCGGCGCGTTCGGCGCCGATCTCCAGCGGGTGCTGTCCGCCCTGCCCACCGTGAAGGCGGCGAACGCCGAGGGCCGTGAGGAGGACCGGCTCGCGGAGCGGGCGGACCAGGCACGGCGGTCCGGCAACCGGGTCACCATCCTGAACGCCCTGCTCTCCCCCGTACTGAACGTCGGCCTCCAGGCGTCGCTGGCCGCCGTGATGGGCCTCGGCATGGCCCGGGTGGCGACCGGCTCCCTCAGCGTGGCCGACTTCACGGCCTTCACGATGTACCTCTTCTACCTCGTATCGCCGCTGGTCCTGGTCTTCCTCTCGATCGGCACCTATCAGCAGGGCCGGGCCGCGGTCCAGCGGGTGGACGAGCTCAACGGCATCCCGCAGGAGGACACCCCCGGCCCCGGGGACGGCTCCGCGGCCCCCGTACCGCGACCGGCGCCGGACGGCGGCCACCCGGCCGTGGAGTTCCGGGAGGTCGGCTTCGGCTACGGCGACCGGCCCGTACTGAACGGGGTCTCCTTCACCATCCCCCGCCGTGGACTCACCGCCCTGGTGGGCGTCTCCGGCGCGGGCAAGACCACGGTCTTCCAACTCATCGAGCGGTTCTACCGGCCCGGGGACGGCGCCGTGATCCTGGACGGCAAGGACATCGCCCATCTGTCACCGGCCGAGATCCGCGGTCGCGTCGGCTATGTCCAGCAGGACAACGCCGCGATGCGCGGCACCCTCCGGGAGAACATCGTCTACGCCGCGCCGGATGCGGGCGACGCGGACATCGCGGAGGCCGTCGAACTCGCCGGGCTCACCGAGATGATCGCCGGACTGCCCGACGGACTGGACACCCTCCTCGGGGACCAGGGCATCGGGCTCTCCGGCGGACAGCGCCAGCGGCTGTGCGTGGCCCGCGCCCTGCTCCAGAAGCCCGCGGTGATCCTCCTCGACGAGGCCACCGCCCATCTGGACTCCGACGCCGAAGCGGCGCTGCGGGACAGTTTGCGGCGGATCGCCGACCGGTGCGCGGTCGTCGCCATCGCCCACCGCATCTCCACCGTGGTCGAGGCCGACCGGATCGTGGTCCTGGACAGCGGCCGGGTGCGTGCCGTCGGGACGCATCAGCAGCTCATCCAGGGCGATGAGCTGTACCGGCGGCTGGCCGCGGCCCAGTTCGCTGACGGGGCCCTGGCGGGGCCTGGCGCCGAAAAGCCTCCTTCCGGCGGGAAACCGTCCATCGGGAAGGCCGTCGCGCCGAACCTCCCCACCGCGGGGGTCGCCCGATGAGTCCCACGGGAGCCGCCGGATGGGCCCTGCGGGGATCGCCCGATGAGCCGCGTGGTAGCCGACCGATGAGCCCTCGTAGGAGCCGCCGGACGAGCCGCACCCCTCTCGACAGCGCGCGGGGCCCCCGCCGCGACCGCCCGTGCCCCTGTGGGTTCGGCGCCCGCCGTCGACGGACGGCAGTGGTATGACCGGCGCCCCCGGCCGGCCGCGGACAGGAGTGGTCGATGAGTGACATGGACGTGGCCGTCGTCGGCAGCGGCCCCAACGGGCTCGCCGCCGCCGTCACCATGGCCCGGGCGGGACTGCGGGTCGCGGTGTACGAGGCCGCCGACACGATCGGCGGCGGACTGCGCGGAGCCGCCCTCTTCGACTCCGACGTGGTCCACGACATCTGCTCGGCCGTGCACCCGATGGCCGTCGCCTCCCCCTTCTTCCGGGAGTTCGGCCTCGCCGAACGGGTGGACATGCTGCGCCCCGCGATCAGTTACGCGCATCCCCTGGAAGGGGGGCGGGCCGCCCTCGCCTGGCACGACCTCGACACCACCTGCGCGGGGCTCGGCCCGGACGGACCGCGCTGGCGGCGGCTGCTGGAACCCCTGCTGGCGCGGAGCGCGGCCATGGTCGAACTACTCCTCTCCGATCTGCGCGGACCGACCGGGCTCCGGGCCGCCCCGGCGCTGCTGAGCCGGGTCCTGCTGCACGGCACCCGGCTCGGCCCGCACTCCTTCCGCGGCGAGGAGGCCCGCGCGCTGCTGGCCGGTGCCGCCGCACACATGATCGGCCCACTGCCGTCGCTGCCCGGCGCGGCCGTCGGTCTGCTGCTCGCCCAGCTCGCCCACGGGCCCGGCTGGCCGCTGCCGCGCGGCGGCAGTCAGCGCATCGCGGATGCCATGGCCGATGACATCCGGGCGCACGGCGGTGTCCTGCACACCGGGCGGAAGATCACCGATCTGCGGCAGCTCGACGGGGTGCGGGCCGTGCTGCTGGACACCTCGCCCACCGCCCTGCCCGCTCTCGCCGGGGACCGGCTGCCCTCCGGCTACGCCCGGCGGCTCGGCCGCTACCGGTACGGTCCGGCCGTCGGCAAGGCGGACTTCCTCGTCTCCGAGCCGATCCCCTGGTCGGCCCCGGACGTCGGCCGGGCGGGAACCGTGCACATCGGCGGCACGGCGGCGGAGGTCTTCCGACAGGAAACGATCAACGCCAGGGGCGAGTCGAGTGACCGGCCCTTCGTCCTGGTGGTCGATCCGGCGGTCGCCGACCCGGGCCGGGCCCGGGCCGGACGCCGGCCCGTGTGGGCCTACGCCCATCTGCCGCACGGTTCGACCCGGGACCCGCTGCCGGTGATCCGGGCGGCCATCGAGCGGTACGCGCCGGGCTTCGGCGACACCGTGATCGCCGAACGCGGTCTGTCCGGAGCGGCCTACGCCGAGTACAACCCCAACTACGTCGGCGGGGACATCGCCACCGGGGCCATCAGCCTGCGGCAGAGCCTGTTCAGGCCGGTCGCGCAGTGGGACCCGTACCGCACCCCGCTACCGGGGGTCTATCTGTGTTCGGCCGCGACCCCGCCGGGGCCCGGTGTGCACGGGATGTGCGGTCTGCTGGCGGCGCGGTCGGCGCTGCGCCGCGAGTTCGGCCTGCCGCTGCCGGCCCTGGGGCGGGCCGTCACCGGAGTGAGTGAGAGGTGAGCGGTGAGCGGCCGGAGGGGTGGTGCGGGGTACCGGCCACCGGATGCCAGGGAGTGGGGCGTTGGCCCCGCGGGGCCGGAGCGGGCCCGCGCGAGGGCCGGAGCGAGGTGGCGGGCCGGCCCTCGGCACCCGGGCGAGGGGCGCCCCGGTCACACCCAGCCCCGCTCGCGGGCGAGCAGCGCCGCCTGCGCCCGGTTGCTGGCGCCCAGCAGCCGCAGCAGGTCGGAGATGTGCCGACGGTAGGTGCGCAGCGACATCCCGGCCTGCCGGGCGCCCGTCTCGTCCTTGCTCGCCGCGCACATGGTGGTCAGCACCCGATGCTGTGCGTCGGTGAGCCGGGCGGCCTGCCCGCCGTCCTCGGTCGCCGCCAGACCGTCGAAATCCGTCGCGGCGGCCCAGAGCCTCTCGAAGAGGCCCACGAGACTGTTCACCAGGCTGCTCTCCTCGGTACAGAGGGCGCCCCTGCTGGTGTCGCGGGCGTCGATGGGCACCAGGGCCGTACGACGGTCGTAGACGAGCATCAGCTCGGACAGCTCGTCCGCGACCCTGATCCGGGCGCCCCCGGCCCGCAGCTCCCGCAGATGGTCCAGGGTCCCCGGATCCTCCAGCGCGCGGGCGCGGACGAGGCTGCGGATCCGTACGCCGCGCCGCAGACAGCGGAGGTCGAGGTGCCGGGCGTACGCGATGTTCTCGGGCGACAGCGCGTCGTAGGGCTCGGACGCCAGCACCTCCGACCGGGCGCTGAAGGCCAGTTGGTCGATGTGGGCGCGCACCTGGCGCAGGTCCTCCATCCGGCGCAGGGCCGGTTCGGCTTCGCCGGAGGAGGGGGGCTCGGCTCCCGGGCCCGGTCTGTCGCGCTGCAAGGACCAGAGGATGGGGCGGGTGTTGACGAGCTGACGCATCGTCCGGTGTGCCGAGTCAAGCTGCTCCTCGGCCAGCCTCGGCACGGCGACACCGGGGTCCGTCGCCCACATGCCGTCGTCGTCCCCGTGCAGCAACCAGAGTTCCCGCAGCCGGCCGATCGCCCGGACGGCGCTCTCCCGGTCGCTGGGGATCACCACATGGACGGCGCGCGCGGGCGTTCCCGGATTCCGCAGATAGTGGCGGTAGACGTCCTCCTCCGCGCTGGTCAGGCCGAGTACGGACATGCTGTGGGTGTCCATGCCATCTCCCTGAGTGCTCAGTCCCGTATGTCTGGTGTGACCACGGACACAAGCTAGCCGCGCACTCGCGGAGCGGAGTCTCACGCGAGTCTCAGATCAGACAGCTGTTCACATCGCCTTCTCGCCATGACACTCGGTCAATAGGGTGGTCGCCGAGTGCGACAACGGGCCCTTCGGGGAGCGTGGCAGGAGGTCTGATGGCTGATGCGGCGGTATCTGCGGTGACTGCGGTGCCTGCGGGCTCACCGGCGCTGTCGGGATCACCGCGGCTGACGCCGGGTGGGCTGCGGGCGGCGCTGGAGAGACACCGGCTGGTCAATCTGACCGGTCCGCTCGGCAGCGGGAAGTCCTGGCTCGTCTCCCGGCTGCGGTCGGCGCGCGTGCTGGATCTGTCCCGGCCCGACGGCGTGGCTGCGGTGCCGGAGGCGTTGGCCGAGACCACCGGTCAGCCGCTGGTCATCGACGGCGTGGACGGCCCGGCGGCGCTGTCGGCGCTGTCGTCACTGTCGGGGTTGTCGGGGTTGTCGTCACGGTCGGCGGGGGTACGGCCCATGGGCGGTACGGGCGGTACGGACGCCCGGCCATTACTCCTGGTCAGCAGGTTGTCATTGCTGGCGCACCCGGACTGGACCCTGTCGGGGGCCATGGTCCTGGGGATCCCCTCATGGCCGGACGAGCGGATCAGGCATCTGACGGTGCACGCGCAGTTGGCCGACCCGCGGGCGCGGGATCTGGTCGTCCGGCTCGCGGGCGGCAATCCGCTGATCGCCGGGGCGGCCTGCCGGGCCCTGCACGCGGGCGCCTCGCCGGACGCCCCCGGAGCCGTGGCCGACCAGGTCACGCGCGAGATCGTGGAGCGGCTCTCCCGCGAGGAGCCCGTGGACCGGTTGCAGCCCGCGCTGGAGCGGCTGGCCACCATGTGGTCGGGTGACCGGGAGCTACTCAAGGCCGACCGGGAACTCTTCGACGCACTCGGCCGGCTCAGCCTCGTCACCCGTACGGAACTCGGGCTCACCATCCTCGAACCGTTCCGCAGCGTGATCGAACAGGCCCACCGCTGGCGGCAGCCCGCCGCACACAAGGGCTCGTGGGCCCGTGCGCTCGCCCACCGGAGGAAGCAGTTGGCCGGCGAGTCCGGCGTCACGCGGCACAGCCGGCTCGCCGAAGGGGCCATGGCCCTCAGCGGCGACGACACGATCCGCGAGACCCTGTTTCCCGCGAGCCCGTCCACGGGTCTGATCCAGACCGCCGCCCCGGGGGACGCCGACGCCATCGGCGGGCTGATGCACCAGTGGGCCCGGCAGGGGGGCATGGACACCCGGCGTACGGACCGTCTGGTGGACCAGTGGCTGCGCGACGACCCCGCCGGCTTCCGGCTGGCCCGGGACGCCGACGGACGGGCCGTGGGGGTGATGGGCCTGGTCCGCGTCGCCGATCGCACCGTGCACAGCGTGGAGCCGCTGCTCCAGCAGCACACCGACCAACTGCTCGACCGACAGCGCGCGGAGAGCCTGGTGCTCGGCGCCGCCTTCTGTCCCGACCGGGGGCTGCACGCGCGCCTGCTGCGCGATCTGCTGCACCACGTCATGGCCAACAGCCTGCTGCTGACGGTCTCCACGCCCAACCCGCACTACCAGAAACTCCTCTCCCGCCTGCGGTTCCAGCAGCACGGCACCACCAACGACGACGTCTACCGCTGTGGCCGGAAGCCCGAGATCTACAGCCAGGACTTCGGCCGTGACGCGATAGCCGACTGGGTGGGACGGCTCTTCCACGCATCGGACCGGCAGGCTTCCCGGCCGCCGACGGGCCGGGAGGTGGGCCGGGCCCTCGCCCACATCGGGGACGCGGACCGGCTGGCCCAGAGCCCGCTGCTGATCCGCCCGCGGACGGCGACCGTGCCGGATCTACGGGACTGGCTGCGGGACGGGGTGCGCACGCTGGCGGACAGCGACATACCGGAGGACGCCGAGGCGGGGTGGATCCTGCTGCACTACTACCTCGGGCGGCCCCAGACCCACCAGCAGCTCGCCTGCCGGCTCCATATGAGCCGGGCCACGTACTTCCGCCGGCTCCGGCACGGGCTGGACGTACTGGGGCGGCGGCTGGCGGCGGAGTGAGGCAGTGGGTGGAGGTGCGCGCGCCGGGACCGGCCGGATAATGGACAGACGGGACATTCAGGTACGTCGTGTTCGCGGACGGAAGGTGCGTTCCATGGCCAAGGGCGGCGGAATCCCTCCCGGAGACCGGCCGCGACCGTCTCCCCGGGAGCGGGCGGAGCGGGGCAGAGCGGCCCGTAAACGGGTGCCGAGGTCGAGCCATGCGGGCTTCACCCCCGGGACGCGGCGCACCGACCCCGTGACGGTGGTCGAGGAGCAGTCGGAGCGACGGGTGCGGGAGCTGGTGCCCATCCGGTACGGGCGGATGACGGAATCACCGTTCCGCTTCTACCGGGGCGCCGCGGCGATCATGGCCGGTGATCTGGCGTCGACCCCGAACTCCGGCATCACCGCGCAACTGTGCGGCGACGCCCACATGCTGAACTTCCGGTTGCTGGGCTCGCCCGAGCGGCGGCTGGTCTTCGATATCAACGACTTCGACGAGACCCTGCCGGGGCCGTGGGAGTGGGACGTCAAACGGCTCGCCGTGAGTCTGGTGATCGCCGGCCGGGAGAACGGCTACCCGGCGAAGGAACGGGCCCGGATCGTCCGGGCGGCCGTACGGTCCTACCGCGAGCGGATGCGCGTCTTCGCCGGTATGGGCAATCTCGACGTCTGGTACGACCGCGGCGATATGGAGCGGCTCCAGGTCCTGGCGGACCAGCGGCTCAGCGCACGGGGTCGCGGGCGGGTGGCCAAGGCGATGGCGAAGGCCCGTACCCGGGACAGTCTCCAGGCGTTCGGGAAGCTCACCCGGCTCCGCGACGGCGAACGCCGGTTCGTGCCCGATCCGCCGCTGCTCGTGCCGATCGAGGATCTGCTGCGGGGCGGCGAGCGCGACCGGCTGGTACGGGAGCTCCACCGGCTGGTCGACCGGTACGGCCGGAGCCTGTCCACGGAGCGGCGGCAGTTGCTCCGGCAGTACCGCGTGGCCGATATCGCCCGCAAGGTCGTCGGGGTGGGCAGCGTGGGCACCCGCTGTTGGGTCCTGCTGCTGCTGGGCCGGGACGACGAGGATCCCCTGATCCTCCAGGCGAAGGAGGCCGACCGGTCGGTGCTCGCCGCGCACGTCGGCGAGAGCGAGTACCAGAACCAGGGGAAGCGCGTGGTCGCCGGGCAGCGGCTGATGCAGGCGGTCGGTGACATGTTCCTGGGCTGGGACCGGGTCAAGGGCCTGGACGGTCACCAACGGGACTTCTATGTACGGCAGTTGCACGACTGGAAGGGCATCCTGGACCCCACGATCATGGTGCCCAACGGAATGCGGGTGTTCGGCGAACTCTGCGGGCAGACCCTGGCACGGGCCCATGCCCGCTCCGGCGACCGGATCGCCATCGCCGCCTATCTGGGCGCGGGCGACGTCTTCGACATCGCGCTGGTGGAGTTCGCCGAGGGCTACGCCGACCAGAACGAACGCGATCATCTGGCCCTGGTGACGGCGGTACGGGACGGGCGGGTCCCGGCCACCTCCGCGTGAGCCCGTACGGCGATCTCGTCCAGGGCGCTCGTACGCAGACGTCGCACGGAGACGTCGTACGCGGACCTCGCAAGCAGACGTCGTACGCGGACCTCGTACGGAGACCTCGTACGGAGACCTCGTACGGGACGGAAACGCCGCGTTCCCGTGCCATGCCGGATGGCCCGGGAACGCGGCGTTTCGGTGCCGTACGGCGGCGGTTACGCCTTCGGCATCAGGACCGAGTCGATAATGTGCACGGTCGCGTTGGCAGTCTGCACATTGCCGCACACCGTCTTCGCGGTGCCGTTGACCGTGTACGACTCACCCGAGCCGGCCGTCGTCAGCGCGCTCTTCTCCAGGGTCGGGTAGGAGCCCTTGGCCAGCTTCTCGGGGCTCAGCCGCTCGCCCACCACGTGGTATGTGAGGACCTTGGTGAGCATGGCCTTGTCGGCGAGGACCTTGTCCAGGTCCGCCTTGGGGATCTTCGCGAAGGCGTCGTTGGTCGGCGCGAACACCGTGATGTTCTGGGCGTTGTTGAGCGTGTCGACCAGGCCCGCCTTCTTCACGGCGGTGACCAGCGTCGACAGCGCCGGGTTGTTGGAGGCCGCCGTGGCGACCGGGTCCTTCGCCATGCCGTTGAAGGAGCCCGCGCCGTTCGCCGGGACCGACGCACAGGCCGGACCGAACGGCGCGTCCGAGGTCATACCGTCCGTGGCGCCCTCCGACGACTGCGCGGAGTCGGAGGTGGCCTCCGTCGACTTCTCCGACACGCTGTCCGACGCACTGTCCTTCTTGTCGCCGTCGTCCGAACAGGCCACCAGGCCCAGCGGCAGGGTCGCGGCGGCGACCACGGCAAGGGCGGTGCGGCGGAAACGGAGCGTGCTGGCGTTCATGGATGACTCCTTGAGAGGGGGAGAGGGAGGGCGGACGCCCGCCCGGAGGGGGAGAGAGGGAAAAGGAGGGGAAGGGGAGAACGGGGCGAGGGGAGTGGGCGGTCAGTCCACGGTGACCACCACCGAGTGCCGGCCACTGGCCCCGTCGGGGACCGTCCCGGCACGTTTCTCGGTCTGGGTCTCACCGGTGCCGTCGGTGGCGCGCACGGTCAGGGTGTGACCGCCGCTGGTCGCCCGCCACGGCAGCGACCACTGGCGCCAGGTGTCCCGGGTGTCCTCGGCGGCGAGGTCCGCTTCCTCCCACGGGCCGTCGTCGATCCGGACCTCGACGCGTGTGACACCGCGCCGCTGCGCCCAGGCGACCCCGGCGACCATCACCGGACCCGCCGCCGGGCGGGCGAACGGCTTGGGGGTGTCGATCCGGGCCTGGGTCTTGATCGGCGCCTGCCGGGCCCAGCCGCGTTTCACCCAGTACGGGTCGTACGCGTCGAACGTGGTGAGTTCCAGGTCCTCGATCCACTTGCACGCCGAGACGAACCCGTACAACCCCGGCACCACCATCCGTACCGGAAAGCCGTGGTCGAACGGCAGCGGCCGCCCGTTCATACCGAGGGCGAGCAGGGCGTCGCGGCCGTCCATGATGTCCTCGACCGGGCTGCCGATCGTCATCCCCTCGACCGAGCGGGCGATGAGCTGATCGGCCGGGCCACCGTCCGACGGTGGCCGCACCCCGCACTCGCCGAGCAGATCGGCCAGCCGTACGCCGATCCAGCGGGCGTTGCCCACATACGGTCCGCCGACCTCGTTCGAGACGCAGGTCAAGGTGATGTCTCGTTCGATCAGTTCACGGCGGAGCAGATCGTCGTAGGTCAGGGTCAGCGGGCGGGTGACCCCCTCGCCGTGGATGCGGAGCCGCCACCGACCGGCGTCCACCTTGGGGACCACCAGCGCCGTGTCGACCCGGTAGAAGTCCTTGTTCGGCGTCATGAAGGGGCTGACGCCGGGGACCCGGAGCGCGGCGCCCTTCGGTACGGGGGCGGCGGGGGAGGCGGGGGCCGGGAAGGTGATCCGGTTACGGGAGTCCACGGCGCCGCGCCCCCGGGAGTCGTTCAGCTCCCGGCCCAGCGCGCCCGCTCCGGTGGAGGCCGCGGCAGCGGCGGCGGCGGCCACGATGAAGCCGCGCCGGTCCCAATCGGGCTCGGACTCGGACTCGGGCTCCGACTGCCGCGACGGCACGGGACCGGTGTGGGGGTTGAGGTGGGGGCGCTCACCGTCGGGTTCCCGCTGCTGATCCAGATCCTGATCAGGTGCCGCCCGATCGTGGTCAAGTGCCGCCCGATTCCGATCAAGTGCCGTCTGATCGTGATCAGGTGCCGCCTGGTCCTGCTGGTCCGGAACTGTCCCGGGCACCGGCCGCTGTTCCGGGGCTCGGTCGACCGCACCGGAGCCGGGCCGCACCGCCCGCAGCCGGCCGACCAGCGCGTACAGCAGTCCCGCTCCGGCGAACGCCCCGGCGACCGACGGCAGCGCGTCCACGACGCCCGTGGAGTCCGGGCGGTTCGTCGCCGCGAGCGCCCCGATCGCCCCGAAGAGCAGCACCCCCGCCGATCCGGCCCGCCGATGGCGCACCGCGACGGCGCCCAGCGCCAGGGCGAGCAGTGCGAGCACCGTCAGAATGCCCAGTTGGAGCACGAGCTTGTCGTTCGTGCCGAATTCCCGGATCGCCCAGTCCTTCACCGGTGCCGGGGTCCGGTCGATGGCCGCGCCACCGACGGCGATCACCGGACCGGCCTCGGGCCGGACCAGTGCCGACACCGACTCGGCCACCGCCAGCGACGCGTATCCGGCGAGCACCCCCGACAGGGCACCCAGCGCACCGCGCCGCCACCGGCGGGTTCGCCGACTCGGGTCTCTCCGCTCTTCGTTCACGGGGGGAATCCGGTGCGGGGAGGGGGTGCGGATTGGTCTCTCGCCCAAAGGAATGTTCTTTCCCCTGAGACCAATCCGCCGGGGTCATCGGCTCCGAATCACTCGGCAACTGCCTTGTCACTCCGCGGGGATCAGCCGAATCCGATCAACGCCACCGGCGCCGATGTCGGCCCCTTCGACCCTCCCGCCGGCTCGACGGTGATGCCCATGCCCGTCGAATCGCCCAAGGGGCCCGCCATCAGTACCGACTCCGTGGCCCGGTCCGGATCCATCAACCCCCCGGAACGCATCGTTCCGCCGTCGTCGAACCAGAGTTGGTAGACCTTGCCCGACGGTGGCCTGGCCATATCGGTCCCGATGAAGACGGCCTTGTCCCGTTCCCGCGAGGTGACGACCGTCGCGCGGGCGCCGTTCGGCAGTCCGGTCGTACGCGACGTCGCGTCGGGCGCCGCCAGCACCGTGGCGAGCCGGTCCAGATGACCCCGCAGGCTCTCGACCCGGTCGCGCGCCTGCTCGGCCTCCTGGTGCTGCCAGACCGCCGAACCACCGAGTGCGGTGGCGGCGGCCAGACAGGCGGCCAGCGCCCACCGGGAGAGCCGACGGCCCGCCGACGGCCGGACCGCAGGGTCGGGGCGCGCTGCGCTCCGGGGGCCCTCCTGCCGTACGGTCCCGATCCGCTGCATCACGACCCGCTTGAGTTCGGGCGGTGGGGTGACGGTGGCCGCCAGTCCCAGCCGGGCCGCCACCTCGCCGAATTCGCGGGTCTCCGTGCGGCAGCTCTCGCACTCCGTCACATGGCGCTCGAAGGCGATCCGCTCGTCCTCCGGCAGCGCGTGGAGCGCGTAAGCGCCCGACAGCGTGTGTACATCGGCGCTCTTCATCCGCCCACCCCCAGGCAGTCGCGCATCCGGATCAGCCCGTCCCGCAGCCGGGTCTTCACGGTGCCCAGCGGCGTCGCCAGCACATCGGCGACCTCGCGGTAGGTCAGCCCCCGGTAGTAGGCCAGGGTCACGGACTCGCGCTGTAGTTCCGTGAGCGTCCGCAGACAGCGTCTGACCTGTTCCCGCTCCAGGCGGGTCGCCACCTCTTCCTCGACCTCGTCATAGGCCGGCACGTGTTCCAACCGCGCGGCCTTCTCCTCCCGTACGGCCGATGCCTGGACCGAACGCACTCGGTCGATCGCCCGCCGATGAGCCAGTGTGAGCACCCAGTTCATGACCAATCCCCGATCGGGCCGGTAGCGGGCGGCGGTCCGCCACACCTCGGTCAGCACCTCCTGGGCGACCTCCTCGGACTGCGCCGGATCGCGCAGCACGCCGCGCGCGACGCCGAGCACGGGGCCCACCACTGCGTCGTACAGCGCCGAGAACGCCTCTTGGTCACCCCGCGCGACCAGCCGCATCAGCTCTTCGAGATCCGGGCCCGCCGAGGGGCTCCTGCCAATGTGCACCGCTTCTCTCACGCGGCGTTCCTCCCGAGACCTACACGATGTGTCTCCGTGATTCGAAGCCGGACCCCCCACCGGATTGGTGCGGGGGACACTCTTCTCGCCGCTCTGTTGACGCGCCGCCTTGACGCCGTGGGTGTCAGGGGCGTTTGAACTCGACCGGTCCCGCGTTCATCTCGATCGTGCCGTCGATATGGAGCAGGGGGCGACGCTCGTTCATCCGGCCGCTGTACGACTCGATGTGCCGCACCGCCGCGCCGTCGTCCGTGGTGAAGTCGAGCAGGGCGAGGGCGACCCAGTAGCGGGTCTTGGTGTTCTCGAAGAGCGGGACGGTGACCGTGGAGCCCCGGCCGTCGCTGATCACTGCCTTGGCGCCGAAGCTGCGGAACGATCCGAAGCCGTTGCTGACGGCGGAGTAGGCGCAGAGCAGGATGTAGCCCTGTTCATCGGGGCGGGATATGCGGATCGCCTCCCGCCCGGGGACCTTGGAGTCGCCGTCGAGCTGGATGTAGGGCTTCTCCTTCAGCGAGCCGAGGTTCTTGTAGTAGACGACGTTCGCCCGGTCCACCGCGCCGGTCGGCTGTTCGCCGGAGCGGACCGCGCCGTTCTCCGGGCGGACGGCCTCGCCCTGCGGGGTGTGGCCGGACTTGACGAGCGTCCCGGCCGGTTTCACACCGCGCACCGCGCGGGACGCCGGTACGAAGAGGGCGTAGAGGTCGAGGTCCGCGCCGCGCTTGCGCCTGTTCGCGTCGCCACCGTCCCATTCGAGCGCGGCCTCGATGGCCAGCTCGCGGTCCTGCTTGTCCATGCTGATCGCGGCACGCGCGCCCTTGTCCAGGCTGATCCGGCCCAGCGGCGGCTTGATCAGACTCATGGCGGGGGCTGCGGCGGGCGCCGGGGTGGGCGCGGGAGCGGGAGCGGGAGCGAATACCGGAGCGGATACGGGAGCGGGGGTCGATGCAGCTACGGGTACGGGGGCCGGCGCAGGTACGGGGGTCGATGCAGGTACGGGGGCCGGCGCGGGCGGTGGTTCCTCGGCGACCTCGACGCCGAAGTCCGTCGCCACGCCCGCCAGCCCCTCCCGGTACCCCTGACCCACCGCCCGTATCCGCCAGCCCGGCCCCCTCCGGTATATCTCCAGCAGCACGGCGGCCCGTTCGCCGTCCGTCATCGGCGGCACCGGGAACAGCACCGGCTCCCCGCCCTCCGGAACCGCCCGTACCGCCAGCTCCGTCACCTCCGCGAAGGTGCGGCCCGGGTCGTCCGGATCGCAGCTCCCGACCAGGACCACCCGGTGCACGGAGGCGGCGAGGGCGGCGGGGTCCACGGTGATCAGCTCCGGCCCGCCGGGGGTCGCCGCCGTGTGCCGGACCGCGCCGGCGCCGGCGCTCGGCTGGTTGAAGAACACCATGTCGGCGTCCGACCCGACCTTGCCGTCCGCGCCGATCAGCAGCGCGGTGAGGTCCACGGGCGCGCCCGAGCGGCGCAGTTCGACCGTGATCCGCTCCGCGCCGACCGGCGTGTTCGCGCCCTTCGTCAGTTCTGTCATGACCGATCTCCCCAGCAGTCGTTTTCGGCCACCTTGGCACGTCTCGGCGGACCGGGGCAGCGCGGTGGTCGAATCACGTGACCCGGGGGAGGACCCGGACCGCCCCCACGGTCCAGGCCCTCCGGTCTATTCCGGTCCATTCCGGTCCGTACCGCCTCAGCCGCGCGGCCCCGGCACCGGGTTCGCACCCTCCGCGAGGAGGCGGCGGGCCAGGGTCCGCACCAGTGCGCGCGCCTCCGCCTCCCGCTCCAGCCGGCCCTTCCGCAGTTCGTGCTCCCGGGCCTCCCACTCCTCGGTCACCCCGGCGCGCTCCAGGGCGAGATCCGCCTCCTTCTCCTCCCGGTGCCAGGTCTCCCGCAGTCGGCGGTCCACGCCGTGCATCCGCTCCACGCTCTCCATCCGCCGCGCCAGCAGCCTGTCGTACCGGGTCACCCCGCCCATCAGCTTCACCAGCACCGGCAGCGAGTCCATGACCAGGAGCAGGAGGTGGAGCAGCAGACCGAAGAAGAGGGCGTACCCGCTGCCCGCCATCACCGTGCCCAGCGCCCCGACCCGGTCCAGCAGGCCGCTGGAGCGCAGCTCCCGTTCCTTGATCGCGCGCCGGGTTTCGGCGGCGGCCAGTACCCGGGTGCGGTAGCGGTCCGATGCCGTCTTCAGGTCCTGGGTCAGGGCGCGGGAGCGGGTCCCGAGCGCCGCCAGGGTCCGGCGGTCCGCGTCGACCGGATTGCCCTGTTGGTACGCGGTCGCCGATCGGCGGGCCCGTTCGCAGCTGACCGTGACGTCCCAGCCACGGCCGCGCCGGATCCAGTTGTTCGACGCGCACAGGTCGGCGGCCGTGGCGTCCTTCGCCGCCTGGAGTCCGTCCACCCCGTCGATATGCACGCGCAGGGTCTTGGCCTGGGTGTTCGTGGCGGCCAGCTCGTCCCGCAGCAGGACGGGAGAGCCCTTCACTCCCAACTGCCGTTCACCGCAGCCGGCCACCGTCACGGTCGGGGTGCCGTCGACCGGATTGCAGCGCAGCAGCTCCCCGTAGTAGTTCTGCGTCTCCCGTTCGCGGTCCACGGCGAGTTCCTTCTCGATCTCGACGTGGAAAACCTGGAACAGCAGCGGTTCCGCGATGGCGAGGCCCAGCAGCAGGGAGAGCAGCAGCCGTGGCAGCAGCGCGAGGACGCGGCGGCGGCTCACCTTGCCGTGGGTGCTGGAGACCAGCCAGCTGTCGATGAGATAGACGAATCCGGTCCACACCCCGCCGGCCACCAGCAGCACGGCCAGCGGCGCGCCCGCCATCAGCGAATCGAGCGCCAGACAGAACGAGACGCCGCCGATGAGCGCGGTGGCGATGACGATCCCGCCGTAGCGCGCGTACGCCATCCGCTCGGCGGGGACCCAGTCCAGGGTGGGTTCGCTGACGCCTATCTGATTCCGCAGCCGCCGGCCGACGCCCCGCGCCGGCTCGGCCGGGCCCACCGTGACCGGACCCACGGTGGGCGGACCTGCGGAGGCCGGGCCCACGGTGGCTGAGGGCGACGGCAGGGGCTCCGGTGATGCGTCGGGGGTGGCGGCCGGTTCACCGGTCCTCGTAGCCATCTTCTTCTCTCACCGCCTCGCCGAGGTCGTGTGCGTCCGCCTCGATCTCGACAGCCACCTCGACATCGACATCGGTGACATCGGTGGCATCGGTGATGCCGGGGGCGGCCGGGGCACGCGCGGCGAGCGCGGACGCTTCCGCCTGGGGGCCGGCAGTCGCCGACTCCGGCGCCCGGGACAGCTTCTGGCCGAGCACCTGCTCCAGCATCTCCCCCATATCGATGGGCGTGCTGCTGGTGTGGCCCTCCTGGATCAACCGCTTGAACAGCTCGAACTGCATCTGGAGCTTCTGGTCGGCGAACGTCCGCTGTTCGTTCTCCCGGCGCAGCCGCTCGTCCCGCTTCTCGTTGTCCTTCTGGAGCCGGTCCTCGCGCTGGGTCTCCAGCATCCGGTTGGCCTCCAGCCGGGTCAGTTCCCAGCGGCGGTCGTCCCGCTCGGCCCGCCGCCTCTCCTCCTCCTGGTCCGTGGCGGCCATCTTCTCCAGCAGGGCGCGCTGTAGTTCGTCCTCGCGCTCCGCCGCCCGCCGCGCCTCCTGCTCGGCCGCCTGAAGCCGGTCCGCGAGCTGTTCGGCGGTCAGCTCCTTCCTCATGAAGGCGCGGGTCAGCATCGACCGTGAGGTGGGCACGGGGGTCGCGGCGTCCTTCTCCGCCTCCTCCCGCTCAAACATCGACCGCTGCTTCTCGCGGGCGATCTCGAACTCCTGCTCCTGCTCGCGCAGCCGCAGTTGGTACTCCTCCTGGAGCGTGGCCAGCTCCTGCTTGTGCTTCTCCTCCCGCACCAGCCGGTCCTGGGCCACGGCCTGCTCGATCTCGGTCCGTTCCCGCTCCCGCCGCAGCTCCTCCAGGTGCTTGCGGTACTCCAGCAGCTCGCCGGGGGTGAGGACCTCGACGCCGATCAGATCGGCCTGGAGTCCGGCGAACCGCGGGGGCATCACCGTGGCGCTCGCCGTCAGCAGCGCCGACACCCGTTTGCGTACCTCAGTGATCTCGGAGGTGGCGTAGTCCAGTCCCTCCTCCGCCAGCCCCGGGCAGCCGTGCAGATAGCCCTCCAGGGCCGCGGACGCCTCCCGCGGCCCCTCCCGTACCAGCGCCACCGCATCGGTGACCGTGCACTGGAAACGGGCCCGTACGGCGAAGTCGGTCGCGTCCGCCGACGGGATGGTCACCATGGCGTCGACCCGGACGTCGCGCCGTCGGTCCACGACGGCCACCGACCCGGCCCGCCGTGCGGTCTCGCCCCGGGGGTCGATGTCCCCGTGGTCCTCGATCCAGTTCTCCCCGACCCGGTAGACGGCCACCTGATGACCGTCCAGCCGGGGCAGCTCGCTCCCCGGGCGGGCGCCGGCGCCCAGCCAACGCCGTTTGGTCACCGGCTCCAGCGTCGTCCGCAGCACGATCGGGTAGGAGCCGCTCAGCTCATCCTTCATAGCGGGACTGTGCCTTTCTGAGTTCTTCCAGCAGCGGGACGATGACGTCGGCCGGGCATTTCGGCAGGGCGAGTCGGGTCAGATCGGAGTGGAGCGCGCCCAACTCCCGTTCGCCGGGCGCCGCGGCGCCGAGCCCCCGTCCCAGCGCGGCGGCGATCGCGGCGGGATCCCGGGTGAGGGTGGGGAGCGCCCGGAGCTGCGCGGTGAGGGTGTCGAGCGTGAGCCGCCGCAGCGGCCAGTAGCAGAGGGCCGCCGTCCACAGTTCGACCAGCCGGGCGCCCCGTTCCGGCCGTTCGGCGAACCAGCGCATGGCCGCGGGCCGGCCGCTGGCGTCCCGTACGGCCAGCACGCTCATCACCGCAACGAACGTCAGCGATTTGACCTGGGAGCGGCGGGTGTACGAGAGCTGCTTGCGCACCCGGTACGCCAGCGCGCCCAGCACACAGGACGGGTCCTCCTCGTAGTGCACCAGCACGGCGAAGAACCGTGCCAGTGCGTAGGTGCCGATCCCGGGGGTCGTCTCCCGCACGATCAGATGCCAGAGCCATTTCACGGCGTCCGTGGGGAAACGGACCCCGAGCTGCCCGCTGAAGGCGAGCGCCGCCGTCTCCCGCAGCTCGGGGGAGGACGACTGCGCCCACTCCCTCGCGATGGCCAGTGCCGCCGTGTCCAGGCCCTTGTCGGTGCACATCTCCCAGAGGACGTACGCCGCCATGGCCTGGCCGCGTGCCCCCGCCTCCCCCGTCGCCCACGGCTGGAGGTAGTACTCGGTGACCTCCTCGTACGCCGTGCTCGCCAGCATCGCCAGCGCCGAGGCGATGGACACCTCGATGCGGGCCCCGGTGAGGGTGCCGGGCCGCCAGGGCGCGGCCGGGCTGTTGACCACATCGGTCAGGAACTTCTGTACGGCGTTCCAGAAGTCGACCGAGTAGTGCGACCAGAGCTGGGTGAGCACCCAGCGGCGGTGCGACGGGGCCCGGAACACCACCGCCTCCCGGGTGACCGTGCCGGACCGGATCCGCTCCACCGTGAGCAGTTCGATGTCCAGCATCGCCCTGCGGTGGTCGAGCCGGGCCGCGGCACCGCCCACCGGCTTCACGGTGGCGTCCGGCTCCGTGGCCGCCGATTCGGCCGGCGAGCCGCCCGACTGGTTCCAGCGGTCGGGGCCGGGGGAGACCCGTGAGATCTCGCCGTCGAGCCGGCTCTCCAGCAGAGCGAGCAGTTGCTCACAGGTCCGGGGGCCGGTGCCCTCGGCGAAGGCGACCGCGGTGACCTGGAGGATCTCCCGTATCGGACGGTCGGCGCCGAACCAGTGCTGGACCGCCTCGTACGTCCCGTCGTCGTACGCCTTCCAGACCGCCTCCGGGGCCTCGCCCGCGCAGATCCGCTCGGCCACCTCGGCGGCCTCGGCGACGGTGCAGCCCGGTCTGGCCAGCCGGACGGCCTCGTCCACTGCGGGGCCGGGGTGCGAGGCGAGCCGGAGCCGGACCCGCAGTACCGATTCGACCGGGGGCGGCTCCCAGCCGATGTGCCGTACGGAGGTGGGCGGCGGGCAGTCCGTCCGCGGCCGGGCGGTGACCACCAGGTACGACGTGCAGGTCCGCAGCCGTTCCTGGACCCGGCGCCAGGCGAAGTCGGCCTGTTCACCGCTCATCCGGGGTTCGGCGACCCGGTCGAGGACGACATATCCGTACCCCGGCTCGAAGCGGCGCTCGGCGAGCTGCTCCAGGGTGAGGTCCGGGGAGAGGACCACCATCCGGGCCTGTCGGACGGCGCTCCTGAGCAGCGCCACCGCGCCGGAGCGCTTCCCGGTGCCCGGTTCGCCGATCAGGGCCACCACCCGGTCGTCCTGGAGCGCCTGCTGTGCCGCGCCGAAGGCAGCCGGCTCCGCGTAGCACTCGACCAGGTGGTCGATCTCCTCCTTCCGCATGGGGCCGGTGGCGCGGACGTGCGGGCTCGGGGCGCGGTTCGCGACTCCGGCGACCGCTCCCTTGCCGTGGATGGCGCCCTGGAAGTACTGGTTGACGTAGTTGTGCTGGACCTGGGCCAGCCGCTCGTCCGCGCGGTTCGCGGAGTTCGCGGAGTTCGCGGAGTTCGCGGAGTTCGCGGAGTTCGCGGAGTTCGCGGAGTTCGCGGAGTTGGGGTCGTTCGCGTCTTTCGCATCTTTCGCAGCGCTTGGTGTACTCGGTGCGTTCGGTGCGACGGAATCCGGATCTGCCGCCGAATTGCGATCTTGTTGTGGCGGCGATGGATCGGCGGGGGATTCCTTGATCTTGTCGGAGGTCCTGCCGGGGCTTGTCCCGTTCTTCGTTCCGGTTCTCTTCGGGATGCCGTCACCCGTTTCCTTTTCGGCGTCCACCGCCGCGGCGCCGGAGGAGTTGATCACTTGGCCATTCACCATCGGCTCCGCGCCATTCACCATCGGCTCCGCCACGGCATGGGGCAATTCCCTGGGGTCCGTACGGGGCACTGCTTGATCGACTTCACGGGAAACCGTCTGATCGCCCTCGTCCCGCGAGGGCACGACCGCGTTCATCGGCCGTGGATATTGGCGATTCCGATGACGGATCCGGCGATCGGCGCCTCGAACACCTGGAGCGCCCGCTGGCCTGCCGCGCCGGTGGCCGGTTCACCGGTTCTGTCGCGATCAGGGGGGCCGTCGTGATCGATGGGCCCGCCGCGATCGGTGGCGGCGTGATCAGTGTGGCCGTCGTGACCGCTGGCGCCGTCGTGACCGCCGCGCCGGGATGCGCCGTTGGTGCGGGGTTCGGACGCGAGGTCCAGTCCCCATATGTCACCGCCGCCGGGGACCGTGATCCAGACGGTGTCGTCGAACTCCTTGCTCACCACCCGTACCTCACGGAACTCCTCCGTGCGCAGCGTGGTGAACTCCTCGGCCACCACGGTGTTGAACACCTCCCGCGAGACGGCGAGCGCCAGACAGGCCCCGGGCGAGCGGAGTAAGGCCCGTTTCAGCGGGGCGCTGTCGAGGATGCGCGAGACCTCCACCGGCCCCGGACCGGAGAACCCGCTCACCGCGCGGACGGCGGTGCCGTGGTGCACCGCGGCACGCAACCGCAGCCGGGCCGACGGCTCGCGGCCGTCGTTGAGGCCGCGCAGGGCGGCTTCCAGATGCCGCATGAAATCGTCGACGAGCAGCGGCTCGGACTCGCCCACCGGCAGCACGGCCAACTCGGAGTCGCCCGCGGCCTGGGTGTCCCACCCGTCACGGGCGAAGCCCACCGCCTCGGCGGCCTCATCCAGCACCTGCGGTACTGCGGACTGGATCCAGTGTTGTCGACGGCTGGTGCTTCTCCCGTAGCCCTCCGCATCGACCGCCAGAAGTGGCCGTCGGGTAAAGCCTTTGGTTCGATTCACGTCCCATTCCCTCATGTGTTCGAGCATCTTCGCGGCGGCCGGAATACGGTGCCACCGCGAAGGAGATGAGCAGCATCACAGCCAAGCCCACCCCGGTGAGCCCCCGTTGCAGAGTTGAGACAGGACGACGACATCGGGGCCGAAGGGCATGGTCGGGATACCTCAGGAACCGTCGTACCAGTCGCGCGGAGACAAGACCCGATCGAAATATGGGAATGACGGAATCCCACAGGAACTGACACCAGAACTCACACGGGAACGCACGCGACGAGAAATCACATAAAGAGCTGGTCCACATCCGGAGAGTACGCGTTACTGGGAAAGCCGCCGCGACGATCTTCGGGACGATCCGTCGGACAGCCCACGGGGGCGCGGGGCTTCGTCGAGAGGAGCGGACCGGACATGGCTCAGGGATCGGACGGACCACGGCCCACCACGTCACCGACGCCCGCCGCACCACGACCGGGTCCACCGCCGATGCCGCCGGCGCCGCCCGGGCCGCCGCCACCGCCCGGGCCGCCGTCGTCCTTGGCGGCGGCGGGGGCGGCGCCGGAGCTGTCCGGGGATCCCGGTGCCACGCTCACCTCGCTGCACACCACCCATCAACTCGCGGACGGGAAGGTGGGCATCCTCGCGGGTGTCCAGGCGGCCCTGGTCGCGGCCTGCGGGCCCTGGGCGGGGGCGGCCCATCGCACCTGGGCGGACGGCGGGCCCACCGCCGTCCTGTTCGCCGCACTCTTCGCCCTCTTCGTCATCGGGTTCCTCGGCGGGGTGATCTGTCTGGCACTGGCGCTGCGGCCACGGCTGTGGCGGCCGACCGCCGGCAACCGGTTCGGCTACCGCGATCTGGCGGGCGTCCGGGCGTCCGTATCGCCGCGCCGGCCACGGTTGACCGGCGTGACGGCCGGTGCGTCAGCCACCATGACCTCGAGTGCGGCCGTGACCTCGGGTGCTGGCATGACCTCAGATGCCGGCGTGGCCTCGGGTGCCGGCGCGACGGCTCCGCCGACGACGGAGCAGGACGACGCCCGTGAGCGGGTGGAGTTGTGGCACGTCTGCCGCTTCCTCGCCTCGGTCACCATCGTCAAGTGCCGCTATCTGGACGCCGCCCTGGCCTGCACCACCGTCATGGCCGCCGTCGCCGGGCTGTCCCTGCTGCTCCGGGCGTTCACGGGGTGAGGAGGCGTGGGCCGTCCCCGCTTCCGGCGCAGCCGGACGGGAGCGGGCTGACCGAGTGGACCGGGTGCACCGGGCTGACCGGGTGCACCGGCTTCAGACGCCCGGAGTTCGCGGGCCGGGGGTTCGCGGGCCGCGCGCGGGGGGCGAAGAAGCTGACGGGGGTCGGGGCGAGATGGCCCCGCGGGCGGGTCGCCCGGGTGCGACCGAGGCCGGGAGCTTCGCGACCTCCCGCAGCCTTACTGGATCCCGGACCACCGTGGTGCGGTACCCGGTGCCGATCAGCCCGGCGTCCCGGAGTTCCTTGAGCGCCCGGTGGATGGTGGGCTCGGCGGAGCCCGTCAGCGCGGCCAGCTCCGGCTGGGTGAGCGTGAAGCCGAGCACCACGCCCTCCGCGCCGGTCCGCCCGTGCGCCTCGGCCAGATCAGCCAGGATGCGGGCCAGCCGCACCTTGACGCTGTAACCACGGAACTCCAGACGCCGGTTGTTGGCCCAGCGCAGCCGGTCCGTCACCATCCGGGCCAATGACACCGCCGCTTCCGGGCGCCGCAGCAGGAACGCCCCCAACGCCTCCTCGGAGACGCTGCGCGCCGTCACCGGTCCGCATGCGGTGACCGTGGCCGACCGGCACTGGTCGCCCATGGCGGCCATCTCGCCCACGATGTCGCCGCCGAGCCGAATTGCGAGGAGCGACTCCCGGCCGTTCTCGGCGGTGGCGGTGACCTTGGTGAATCCACGCAACAGGAGCAGGGTGTGGCGGTCGGCGCCGCCCTGGTGGATCAGGATGTCCCGAGCCCCGAACTCCCGGGCCCGGCCGAGCGACAGCAGATCCCGGCGTGCCTCGTCGGGCAGTCGCCCGAGGAAGCTCCCACCGGGCCATCCGGACCGGTCGTCCGGCTCTCGCACCGTGTCCACAGCGCCTCCGTCCGTCCCCGATCACCATAACTCCGCGCGGATTCGCGGCCCGGCCGAGCCTCGGCACAGGTTTGTCGTCCATACTTCTCGCCGTGGAGCAGCAGCGTATAAGTCCGAATGTCCCGCCGACGCCCGCCGCGGGGGTTGACCCCGCGTACGTTCCCGGGCTGGTGCCCGCGCGCCCTGTCGGCGCGGACAAGGGCGAGGAGAAGAACCGGGAGCAGGCTGTCGCGGAGGCGGCGCCGGAAGACTCCGTAGCCGCCGTGTCCGACGGCCAGACCAGCGAGGAGGACGAGACTGCCGAGACCGCAGGGAGAACGGCGAACGCCGGGAACACGGCGAGCACAGCGGCCGATGAGGAATCCGGGGACGAACCGGACGACGGTCCCGTCTTCGAGGTGTCGGACCGGCGTGGGTCGATCGTGGCCGACGCCACCGGTGTCACCTATCGGCTGGACGAGGAGAAGGCTGATTTCCGCTGGGACGAGATCGGTGCGGTGGAGATCGACACCCCACGGTTCGGCCGGCGCTTCAGTGTCACGGTCTATCTGTCCGGTCAGCGCTGGTTCCAGCACGATGTCGAGGCGACGTCCAAGGACCAGCTCAAGACATGGGCGGCGGAGCTGGACGCGGTGCTGGACGCGCGATTCGAAGACGGCGAGGCCGGCGAGGAAGCCGGAGCCGTCAAGGCCGGCAAGGACAGCGGGGCCGGTAAGGGAGACGCGGCCGGCAAGGAGTAGCGGAGCGCCGAATCCGCTCACCGCTCCGCCGCCTTCCCCGATCCTCCGCGCCCCGGCCGGCGCCCGGCGCCCAGTGCCCGGCGCCGGCCGCCCGGCCGGGGAACCGACGCGGTGGCCCGCTGGGACCCGCGCGCGGGTGTGATCTCCCCACGCGCGGGTCCCAGCGGGCCACCCGCTCTCCGGCTCGTACGCTCCGAGTGCCCACGGCCCCGGCCTGACTAGGCACTCGTGACGGGCCGCCCGACCCCGCACCTGGCCACCCCGTGCCCAGCCGTCTCCGGCCTGGCCCCCGTACTCGTGACGGGCCGCCCGACCCCGCTCCCGTGACGGGCTCAGTGGCTGCTCTCGGCGACCCGCTCCGGCTCGCCCACCGGGCCCGCCTCCGGCTTCCCGCCCCCGCGTCCGCGCATCAGCACCAGCGCCACCACCGCGGCCGCGACCACTCCGCAGCCGCCCACCACGAAGGTGCCGGACATCGCCGAGGTGAAGGCCGATCGCGCCGCATCCGCCAATCCGCTCTCCCCGAGCGCCAAGGCGTCCGCGATGGAGTGGCGGGCGGCTTCCGGCGCCGACCCAGGCATCTCGTCGGTGTAGGTGCTCGACAGGACCGCGCCCAGGATGGCGACGCCCAGCGCCGCGCCCGCCTGCTGGATCGTGTCGTTGAGCGCCGATCCGACGCCCGCGTGCTCCGGCGGCACGGCCCCCATCAGCGCGGCGATGGTGGCGGGCATCGCGAGTCCGCCGCCCGCGCCCATCAGCACCATCGCGGTGACCAGCGGGCCGATGCCGTCGCCCTGCGAGAGGGTCGCGAGGAGACCGAACCCGGCCGCCGTCACCAGCAGTCCGGTGACCGTCATGGCGCGGTTGCCGGTCTTGGCCACCAGCGCGGCGCCCACGGAGTTGAAGGCGATGACCGCCACGGCCATCGGCGCGAAGGCGAGCCCCGTCTCGGTGGGCGTGTAGCCGAGCACGAACTGGAGGTACTGGGTCAGCACCAGCATCAACCCGCCGTTGGCGAAGGTGAGCAGGACGAGCGAGAAGCTGGCGCCGGTGAAGACGCGGTTGCGGAAGAGTGACAACGGGACCATCGGGGACGCCGTCCGGGTCTCCCAGACCGCGAAGCCGCCCAGACCGAGCACGGCCACCGCGAGCGTCGCCAGGGTGCTCGGGGTGGTGAGACCGTCCTTCGGAAGCACGATGATCGTCCAGACGAGGGCGGTCATCCCAGCCATCGACAGCACCATGCCGAGCGGGTCGGGCTTGCGCCACGGGCCCTTGGACTCGGGCATGAGCACCAGGGCCGCGACGATGGCGAGCAGCGCGATCGGCACATTGATCAGGAAGACCGCGCCCCACCAGAACTTGGCTATCAGCGCGCCACCGAGCACCGGACCGCCGACCAGACCCACCATCGCCACCGCGCTCCAGGCACCGATCGCCTTGGGCCGCTCGGCCTCGTCGAAGACGGTGATGAGGATCGAGAGGGTGCTCGGCATGACCAGCGCGCCGCCCACACCCATCACTATCCGCGCGATGATCAATTGCCCCGGGCTGTCGGCGACGGTGGCCAGGACCGAGGCGGCCCCGAAGAGCGCCAGGCCGATGATCATCACCCGCCGTCGGCCGTACCGGTCGGAGAGACTGCCCGCCGTCAGCAGCAGGCCGGCGAAGACCAGGACATACGACTCGATGATCCACTGGATGTCCTGTGCGCTGGCACCCAGATCGTCGACGATCGGCGGGACCGCGACGGTCAGCACCATGTTGTCGATGACCAGCACCAGGGTGCTCAGGCAGAGCACGACCAGGATCAGCCAGCGTCGTGGGTGACGTTCGGATCGGGTCATCGGTCTTCCCCCCATGGGAATCGATTGGGCGAACTCCATACGGCGTGCGCTTCACCGCACACTGTACGGTCACCGCACAGTGTGCGCAAGGGCGTACAACGTGCGCTCGACGGGATACCCTGGCGGTAGTCAGAGAGCGGCAGTAGCGGCAGTAGCGGCAGTCAAGAGAGTCGAGTGAGTCGAGAAAGGGGAGGCGCTATGCCAGCCGAGGAGCAGACATATTCGTCCGTATGGGCCCGTCCGCCGAGGCGGCGGCGGGAGCAGCCCGCGCTGAGCCAGGAGCAGATCGTCGCCGAGGCCATCGCCCTGCTGGACGCCGAGGGGCTCGCCGCGCTGAGTATGCGCAAGCTCGGCACCCGGCTGAACGCGGGCGCCACCTCGATGTACTCGCATGTCACCAACAAGGACGAGCTGATCGAGCTGGTCGTGGACCAGGTCTACGGCGAGATCGAGGTGCCGGCCCCGGCCGGCCCGGAGGGCTGGCGGACGGCAGTCACCTCCTACGCGCACAGCGCGCGGGGGACGATCCTGCGGCATCCGTGGATCGCGTCGCTCTTCGGCGAGGTGGGGATGGCGTATCTCGGACCGAACATGATGCGGTTCTCCGAGAGCCTGCTGGGGCTGTTCGAGGAGGCGGGCTTCGAATTGGAGGACGCCGACGACGCCCTGAGCACCGTCTTCGCGTTCATCATCGGCATGGCGACGGCCGAGGCGGCCTGGCTCACGACCCTCGCCCGCAACGGCCGGGACGAACAGGAGTGGGTGGAGGAGCTGTGGCCCACCGCGGAGGCTGCGGCGCAGGGGTACCCACGGCTGCGGAGGCTGTACGCCGCACAGCGGAACGCCGAGGCGCGGAGCGAGCGCCGCGACAAGTTCGAGCAGGGCCTCGAATGCGTCCTCGACGGAGTGGCGGCGCGGCTCACCCGCCCCTCCTGAACCAGGCCGGATGACCCGCGTCCCGGGGCCGACTACCTCCCGGGACATCGAGGTGCGGGGGCCGGTAGGGGACTCCGGCCCCCGCATCCCGGCCCCCGTACCTCGATATCCGCGCGGGCGTTCCAGACCCCCTCCGGCCCGGGTCGGGTCGGAGGGCAGCCCACGCCCTGGCTACTCGTCCCTGGTGTAGAAGACGTAGAACGACGCGGCGAGCATGACCGCGCCGAGCATCAGCCCCATGCCCACTGACCGGAGCACGCTGTCCCCGGTGAGGCTGTGCAGAAAGCCGATCGCCATACCGCACAGGGCCGCGTACGCGACCGCCCGCAACTCGCGCGGCAGCGCGTGCTGGATGCGGCCCAGGCCGAAGGCGAGGGCGGTGAAGACCACCCCGGCCACGACGCCGTAGAGGACGTCCCACCAGTTGACGGCCTCGCCGGTGCGGCGGAGGAAGCCCGCGTAGAAGCCGAAGAGCGTGCCCAGTGCCAGCGGAATCGCCCAGCTCGCCCGGCTCAGCCGGCTCGTCCCGCTCGCCCGCCGGGGGGAACGGTGCTGGCGGGCGGTTGTCGTCGCGTGTGTGGCCATGGCGGAGACTCCTTCCCTCGCGTTCTGCCCTTTCAGGGCACACCCGGAGACGGCGGCCGGCAAGTCAGACCGGCCGTGGGCCGTGTCCCCACAGGAGCGAAAGGGGCCGGTAGGGGACACAGAAGCGCAGAGGGAGCGGGGAGGCGGAGGGGCCGGGAGGCGGAAGGGCCGGGAGGAGTCAGGGGTACGGAGGAGTCAGGGGTACGGAAGGGGCAGGGGTACGGAAGGGTCGTGAGCGCGCCCGGTCGGCGGAGCAGCGGTCGCGGCGCTCCGGTGGCACACGTTCTCTTGAGGGGTGCGGAGCTTCCTCTCAAGGGCGTCGACGGCGGTGTCGGCCCTGCTGATCGTGGTCGTGGCCCTCCTGACGCCGCTGAGCGCGCTCGCGGTCTGGGCCGAACGGGAGATCGGCGACGCGGACGGCTATGTCTCCGCGATGGCGCCGCTCGCCTCGGACCCCGCCGTCCGGAACGCGGTCGCGGACCGGATCACCGACGAGGTACTGCGGCAGGTCGACCCGGGACCGCTGCTGTCCGGGGGCGTACGGGATCTGGTGCACGCCGCGGTGCTCTCGTTCACCGGGACCGAGGCGTACGAGACGGCCTGGAACACGGTCAACCGGGCCGCGCACACGGCCGTGGAACAGGCTCTGACCAGCGACGACGGCGATACCGCGAGTATCGATCTGGCCCCGGTGATCGAGCAGGTGAAACGGCAGCTGATCACGGATGGGGTGCCGTTCGCCGACCAGATCCCGGTGGCGGAGATCAGGATCACGGTGGTGGACTCCGCGAAGCTGGGCGCGGCCCGGGAGATGTTCCACGCCTTGCAGGTCGCGGGGGTCTGGCTGCCCGTGGCCACGCTGCTGCTGGCGATCGCAGCGCTGCTGCTCGCGCGCCGCCGTGGCCCGGCCCTGATCGGGCTGGGTCTCGCCCTGGCCGTCGGTGGTCTGCTGCTGCGGCTGACGGTCGTCGTCGGCCGGGCGTTCGCACTGGACGATCTGCCGGCCGATGTGGATCATGCGGCGGCCGGGGCGGTGTTCGACGCGCTGACGGCGACGCTACGGGTGGTGTCGTGGTGGCTGGTGGGGGTGGGGGCCGCGGTGGCGGTGGTGACGTGGTGGTCGCGGCGCGGCGGCCGTGCCCCCGCGAATCCGCCCCCGGAGTGGAGCCGCTGACCGGTGCCTGGCGTCCCTGTCCACAGGGCGGGTAGATCAAGGTGGGTGACACCACCGCCCGGAGCCCCCGGGGTACCACCCGGGCAACCGCCCATTGCCCGGAGGAGAGTTTGGACAGCGCCATCACGACAGCGACGCCCCCGGCCGCCGGGCCGGACGACCCGCCGCGCGCCCCCGGCCGCCGGGCGGGAGTCTGGCTCGCCGTCCCGCTGCTGCTCGTGCCGACCGTGGTGGTGGCCTGTCGCGCCGCGGACACCGACGCCGTCACCCCGGTCACCCAACTGCTGGCCTTCCTCCCCTGGCTGCTGCTGCCGGCCGGGGCCGCCCTCGTGCTCGCCCTCTTCGCCCGCTGGCGGTTCGGGATGGCTTGGGCGGTCGCGGTACTCCTGGTCACTGGCTGGTTCGTCCGCCCGTACGACACCGGTCTGGCCGACGAGCCGGCCGGGCGGGCCGTCGCCCGGATAACGGTCCTCACCTCGAACGTCGAGTTCGGGAACGCGACCGACGGGCTGCTCAAGACGATCCGCCGCGAACGGCCCGACCTGGTCTTCGTGCAGGAGTGCGCCCACAGCTGCTCCACCGGTCTTGCCGGGCTCCCCCGCGCCGACTACCCGTACCGCGAGGTGGTCGAGGGCTCCATGGCGAAGGGTTCGGCGATCCTCAGCAAGTACCCGCTGCGGCCGGCCCCCGGGATCGAGAGCACGCTCGCCATGCCGGGCTCGGTCGCCGAGATAGCGGGCCACCAGGTGCACCTCCAGCTCGCGCACCCGCTGCCGCCCGTCCCGAGCGGCGTGGACGACTGGCGGCGGGAACTGGGCCGGATGGCGACCTGGGCCAAGGGCGTGAAGGGCTCCCCGACGATCTTCGCGGGCGACTTCAACGCCACCCAGGACCATGCCGCGTTCCGCCGGGTGCTGGCGGCTGGCGGGCTGCGGAACGGGGCGGCCCTCGGGGGCGTTGCGCGGGCGCCGTCCTGGCCGACGGCGGTCCGTGCCCCGCTGGGCGCGCAGATCGACCATGTGCTGATCAGCGAGGACTTCGCGGTGCGCGACGCACGCTTCCTGGAGCTGGCCGACACGGACCACCGCTCGCTCCTGGTCCGGCTCGATCTGCACGACACCCGCTGACGGCCCGCCCCACCCAGACCACCCTGACCAGCCAGACCAGCCAGACCAGCCCCCGACCGTACGACACCGACCGACGGCCCGCCCCGACCAGGCCCGTACGACACCCGCCGACGGCCCGCCCCAACCAGGCCCGACCCGGACGACACCGACTCCGCCCGCGTGCCGACCCGGACGGCGCGGACGGCGCGGACCGTGCGTCCGGGCCGTGCGGGGCGGGGCGCGCCCACCCCCGGCGCTTGCCCCCGTCCGCGTCCGTGCCACAAATGGTGACCATGGAGACCCGAGCGGGACGGCTGTCCCCACCCGAGTGGCTGCTCAACGGTCTGCGACCGCAGTCCGCGCCCGTGCCCTGGGCCGCCGTCGCCCGCTCCGGAGTGGCGCTCTCCGTGCCGCTCGCCATCGGACTCCTCGTGGGCGAACCCGCTTACGGCGCACTGGCGTCGATGGGCGCGCTCTCCGGTGTCATCGGCGACACCGCCGACGCGTATCGGATGCGGATCTTCAATATCGCCATCCCCCAGCTCTTCGGCGCGATCGGCGTCACGGTCGGCACCCTGGTGTACGGGGAGGGCTGGCTCGCCGTCGCCGTACTGACCCTCGTCGCGCTGGTCTCCGGGATGATCTCCTCGATCGGCGCGGTCGCCTCGGTCTCCGGACTCCTGCTGCTGCTCAACGCCGTCGTGGGCGCGGGCCTGGAGATGCCCCAGCCGTGGTGGACCGCCCCCCTGCTGCTCGGCGTCGGCGGGCTCTTCGTCCTCCTGCTGTCCCTGCTGGCCTGGCCGCTGCGCGGCGGAATGCCGGAACGGGCGGCGGTCGCCGGCGCCTACCGCGGTGTCGCCGAACTCTTCGCCGCCACTGGCACCGCCGCGTACGGGGAGCGCCGCCAGGACGTCACCGAGGCCCTGAACACCGCCTACGACCTGATCCTCGCCCGCCGCGCCCGCGACCACGGGCGTCGCAGTCCGCTCGTACGGCTGCTCGCCCAGCTCAATGTGCTGATCCCGCTGGTGGAGGGGGCGGCGGCGGCCCACCACTACGGGCGCGCCTCCCGCCGACCGGAGATCGCCGCCGCCGTACGCGAGCTGGCCGACGCCGTCGCCGAGGCGCGCGGCGATGTGCCCGAGTTGGTCCTGCCGGAGCCGGAGGGCCCCGCCGACCGGGCCGTCGACTCGGCGCTGCGCCATGCCGCGACCGTGGTGACCAGTGCCGATGGCGACCCCTTCCCGGCCGACGACCGTTTGGGCCGGCCGCCGACGCTGAGCGTCCGGTTCCGGGCCACCGCCCGTGGCGTGCTCTTCTCCGAGGCGTCCTGGCGGTACGGGCTCCGGCTCGCCCTCTGCATCGGCCTCGCGCAGTCGCTGGTGTCGCTGGTCGACGTCCCCCGCTCGTACTGGGTCGCGCTCACCGTCACCTTCGTCCTGAAGCCCGACTTCGGCTCGGTCTTCTCCCGCGCGGTCCTGCGCGCGCTGGGCACGGCGGCCGGACTGCTGGTCGCGGCCGCGGTCCTGGCGCAGGTGCAGCGCGGCTGGTGGGACGTGCCGGTGATGATGGGGCTCGCCGCGCTGATCCCCTGGTTCTCGGCGAAGGGGTACGCCTTCCAGACGGCGGCCATCACCCCGGTCATCCTGCTGCTCTCCGACACCCTCAACCACGAGGGGTTCGACCTGGTCCTGCCCCGGCTGCTGGACAGTCTGCTGGGCTGCGCCATCGCGCTGATCGCCGGATATCTGCTCTGGCCGGAGAGCTGGCACTCCCGGATCGGCGACCGGCTGGCGGCGGCCGTGGAGGAGATCGCGGGGTACGTGGGGTGCGCCTTCGACACCGCCGGGGACAAGGCCGAGCAGATCCGCAGGCGCCGCCGGATCTACCGGGACCTGTCATCCGTACGGTCCGAGTTCCAGCGCGCGCTGACCGAACCGCCGCCGACGGGCACCCGGGCGGCGGCGTGGTGGCCGCTGGTCGTGGCCGTCGAACGGATCGTGGACGCGACGACGGCCGCGCGGGTACGGGTGGACCACGGCGCACCCCGACCGTCGCGGCGGGAGGTGCTCGGGGTGGAGCGCCAATTGCGTGAACTGGCGGAAGGGCTGCGCAGCAGTGCGGTGCTGGTGGAGGTGCGGGCGGTGCTGGAGGGCGATGACGAGGGGGTGCTCGCGCCGCTGCGCCACGAGGTGACGGCGGCGCGGGCGATCACCTCACCACCGCGCCGGGAGCGGGAACGGCCACCGCGCACCGAGCAGTAGCGGCCCCCCGGCGGGGGGCCGTACCGCGACGGCCGGGCGGGGGCCGTACCGCGACGGCCGGCCGGGCGGCCTCGGTGGACCGCCGATCGCCGCCCTACGGCTGGGGAGGCGTCTGCAATCGCTCCATCTCGCGGCGGTCCCGCTTCGTCGGGCGGCCCGCGCCCCGGTCCCGTACGGCCACCGGTGCCGTGAACTCCTTCGGCGGAGGCGGCGGGCTGTTGTCCACGTAACACTGGACCGCCACCGGCGGGCCCACCCGCTTGCGCACGATCTTGGAAACCACCACCAGCCGTTCCCGGCCCGCGTGAATGAGCCGCACCTGGTCGCCGGCGCGCAGGTCGTGCGCGGGCTTGACCCGTGCGCCGTTGACCCGCACATGGCCCGCCTTGCACGCCGCCGCGGCCTGGGAGCGCGTCTTGGTGAGCCGCACGGACCAGATCCATGCGTCGACCCGTACGGACCCCTCTGTCCCTTCGGTATCCATGGCACAGACTCTACGACCCGGGCAGCCCCCGCCGACGGGAATTACGGGGCGCTCGCGGAGACGTTCGCGGAGACGTTCCCACGAGGGCGTGTCCGACGGATCCGGCCTGATCTCCGGTCTGATCCGTCGGACACGCCCACCCTCCGGCGCCCCGTCCATTCACCGGCTCGGGTACTCCGGCTCGGGATCTCCGGCTCAGACGCCGATATCGCGGCCGTCCTTGCGCCAGACCGAGACGACGGCCGGGCGGACGATCCTGCCCGGTCCGTCCGGCCAGGTGCTCGCGGGCTTCTCGACGGACGCGCCGTCCAGCTCCCCGGGGTGCTGGACCGCGACCAGGACCCGACGGTCCTGGATGACCGGACCACAGGTCTCCGCGCCCCTCGGTACGGTCAGGAACTGCTTCAGCTCACCGCGGCGCTCGCCGTGGGTGGCGACGCCGAAGAGCCCGTCGTGCGAACCGAGCTGGTTGCCGTCGGTGGAGATCCACAGATTGCCGTGCGGGTCGAACGCCACGTTGTCCGGGCAGGAGATCGGGCTGACCTTCTCCTTCGGGAAGCCCGCGAAGTACGTGGACGGGTCGTTCGGGTCGCCCGCGACCAGGAACAGTCGCCAGGCGAAGCCGTCGCCCGCCGCGTCGTCCCAGTTCTCCGCCAGCTCCAGGATCTGGCCGTGCTTGTTGAGGTTGCGCGGGTTGGCCTCGTCCGCACCCGGCTTGCCCGCCTTGCCCCGGTCGGTGTTGTTGGTCAGGGCGACATAGACCCGGCCGGTGCGCGGCGACGGCTCGACGTCCTCGGGGCGGTCCATCTTCGTCGCGCCGACCTTGTCACCGGCGAGACGGGTGAAGACGTACACCTCGTCGGCGGTCATCCCCGGGACGTGCGACGTGGTGCCGGTGGCCAGCGGAATCCAGACGCCGGAGCCGTCGAACTCACCGTCGTTGGGGAGCTTGCCGGTGCCGTCGATGTCCTGCGGGCTGTCACCGGAGAGCTTGGCGACATAGAGCGTGCCCTCGTCGAGCAGCGTGCGGTTGTGCTCGCGGGCGGCCCGGGAGGTGCCCCGCTTCATCCGCTTCGATGAGACGAACTTGTAGAAGTAGTCGAATCGTTCGTCGTCGCCCATGTAGACGACGGGCCGGCCGTCGTCGGTCAGCCGGGGCTGCGCGGCCTCGTGCTTGAAACGGCCGAGCGCGGTCCGCTTGCGCGGGGTGGAGTCGGGGTCGTACGGGTCCAGTTCGACCACCCAGCCGTGCCGGTGCGACTCATTGGGCTCCCGCGCGACGTCGAAGCGCTTGTCGAACCGCTCCCACTTGCGCTCGCTCGGGCCGGAGCCGATGCCGTAGCGCTTGTCGGTGACGCTGGAGCCGTTGGCGAAGTACTGGTTGAAGTTCTCCTCGCCGTGCAGGGTGGTGCCCCACGGGGTGGTGCCACCGGCGCAGTTGTTGAGGGTGCCGCGCACCCGGATCCCGGACCGGTCGGTGGAGGTACGGAGCAGCGGGCTGCCGGCCGCGGGACCGGTCATCTTGAAGAGGCTGGTGGCGGTGAGCCGTCGGTTGAGGTGGTGCCTGGTGACGGGCGTGAGCCTGCCCGAGTCCCGCTCCTCCTCGACCACGACGACGGAGAGACCGTGGGCGGCCCAGGCGATCTCGACCTGCTCGCGGGTCGGCTTCTCCGGGTCGTACCCCCGGAACATCAGCACCTCGTCGGTGTACTCGTGGTTGGCCACCATGACCTGTCGGCGGCGCTCACCGGGGAGCGGGAGCAGCGAGAGGAAGTCGTTGTTGTAGCCGAACTGGCCCGCCTGCGCCTTGGCGGTCTGCTTCGCCGCGTTGAAGGCGGGGGCGCCACGGAGGATGGGGTCGCCCCAGCGGATCACCACGTTCTGGGTGTAGCCGGCGGGGACGGTGACCTTGTCGTTCCGGTTGGGGGCGACCGGGGTGAAGCGGAGTCCGCGCGCGCCGTTCTTCGACGAAGTCGATGGAGCGGACGGCCGGTGGGCAGCGGCGGGGGCGGCGCTGGCGCTCGTACCGCCGGGGGTCGCAACGGTCGCGGCACCGGCCGCGGCGGCGACCGTCACGACGGTGGCGGCCCGGACCAGGGAACGGCGGGAGAGCGCGCCCGCGATGATGTCTCCGGCGTACTCGTTGTCGCTGGTGTTGGGCACCTCTTGGAAACAGGCGTCGCCACAGCGGTAGCGGCAGGTGAGCGCGGAACGTCCACCCGCGTGTGCTCCGGTGCTCAAGAGCGGCAACAGATTGCGCACTTAGTCCTCCTCCGGCGCACACCGCGCCGACATCGTGTCGGAAACATCTCCGATCGCGACGCTAAGCGTGGTGGTGTTCGAGGTGACGGACGCCCGGTGAACGACGGATGAATCCCGGGGATGGAGTGGGTGCTACCGGCCATTGCGGGGGCATTTGCCCCCGCTGAGGTTTGTGGCGGGTGGCGGCTAACCTTACGTGTCCGCTCTGGCCAGGACACACCAAAGGACGCCTCGGCCCAAGTGCGGACATTACGGCACCCAACTCATGGGAAAGGCTCGCACATGGGCATTCGGAGCTTGCTGCGCAAGATGTTCGGTCGCGATCGTTCGGAGACCGGTTCGGAGCCCAATGAGTCGTCGTCGGCCTCCATTCCACCGCAAATCGAACGTCAGGAACCGGCCAAGCCGTCGGTAGAGCCCTCGGGGGAGACGGATTCCCCTCCGGTGACGGCGGCGGAGCCGTCGGCCTCGTCGGCTCCGGCGTCGGGCACGGCGACCACGACCACGACGACGACCACTTCCTCGTCCACCGAGGCGGCGGCGGAGTCGACCACGACCGCTTCCGAGCCGGCTGAGGCGGCCGAGGCTTCGGCCTCGACCCCGCCGTCGCCCGAGGACCGGGCGGCGGAGCTGGTCTCGGCGGCGTTCGACAACCCGCAGCCGCGCCCGGTGACACCGTCCGTACCGGCGCAGACGCGCACGGAGCCGGTCGCGGAGCCGGTCGCGGAAGCTGAGCCGGTTACGGAGGCGGTTACGGAGCCGGAGCCGGAAGCGGCCCCCGTCGAGGAGAGCGAGACCGAACCTGCCGTCGAGGCATCGGAGACCGCTGCCCCGGCCGAGAGCGCTCCCGTATCCACGGACGCCGAAAGCACCGCTCGCGCCGAGGACAACCCGGACAGCCCGGTGGCACCCGTCGCCGAGGACGGCGGCCCGGCCACGCCGGAGGCCGCCCTCACGGCTGAGGACGCGCCGGAGGCCGTAACCACGACAGCACCAGAAGCAGCGGCGGAAGCGGAAGCGGAAGCGCCCGAGGAAACCCCGGCCACCCTGCCGGAGGCGGCCACGGACACCGAGGCCGAGGCACCCGCCGCCGCCGAGGAGCCGAAGGCCGAGCAGGACGCGGCCCCCGCAGCAGCGGAGCCGGAGGTGGAGCCCACGCCGGAGGCCAAGCCCGAGCCTGGACCCGATCCGGAGGCCGCCGCAGCAGCGGAGCCGGAGGTGGAGCCGAAGGTGGAGCCGAAGGTGGAGCCGAAGGTGGAGCCGAAGGTGGAGCCCGAGCCAGAGGCCGCCCCCGCAGCAGCGGAGCCGCAGGCGGAGGCGGAGCCCGTCGCACCCAAGCCTGAGGCGGAACCCGAGCCAGAACAGCAGCCGGACACCACGGCCAAGCCCGAAGCCCCCGCAGCAGCGGAGCCGGAAGCCAAGCCGGAGCCGGAGGCCAAGCCCGAGCCTGGGCCCGATCCGGAGGCCGCCGCAGCAGCGGAGCCGGAGGCGGAGCCCGAGCCCGAAGCCCCCGCCGCCGAGAAGCCGGAGCCCATCCCCGCAGCAGCGGAGCCGGAGGCCAAGCCCGAGCCCGCCGCAGCAGCGGAGCCGCAGGCGGAAGCCAAGCCCGAGCCCATCGCACCCGAGCCCGAGCCGGAGGCGGAACCCGAAGCCCAGAGCGCCGACGCTCCCGACAGCGCCCCGGAGACGGACGCCCCGGCCGCAGCCGCAGCCGTACCGACGCCCGCCCCCTCCGTCACCGCCGTTGAAGTCACCACCCACCACTCCGCCGCGCTCGATGCGCTGCGGCGGGCCGGGCTCGACGGAGCGCGCGGGACGCGGGTCTATCTCGTGCTCGACCGCTCCGGCTCCATGCGGTCCTACTACAAGGACGGCAGCGCACAGCACCTCGGTGAGCAGGCTCTCGCCCTCGCGGCCGGTCTGCGTGACGACCCCACCGTCGGGGTCGTGTTCTTCTCGACCGATGTGGACGGCACCGGCGAGCTGACCCCCGCCTCGTACGAGGGCAGGATCGACGAGCTGCACGGCTCCCTGGGCCGGATGGGGCGGACGAACTACCACGTCGCCGTCGAGAAGGTCCTCGCCCTCCACGCCGAGGCCGAACCGGACCGCACCGCCCCCGCCTTCGTGATCTTCCAGACCGATGGCGCGCCCGAGTCCAAGACCGCCGCGACCGCCGCGCTGGCCGAGGCGGCCGACCGGCCCGTCTTCTGGCAGTTCGTCGCGTTCGGCGAGCACGAGGCGAAGGCGTTCGACTACCTCCGCAAGCTCTCCGCCGAGAACACCGGCTTCTTCCACGCCGGGCCCACCCCCGCCGACCTCCCGGACGACGCGTTCTACGACGGTCTCCTCCAGGGCTGGAAGTCCCGGCGCGAGACCAAGAAGTCCTAAGCCCTGGTCAGTCCCTGGTCCCTAGCCCTAGCCCCTAGCCCTAGTGCCTGGGTCCGCTAGGACTCCGGCAGCGTCACGGTGACGGTCAGGCCGCCCTCCGGGCCCGGCCCGGCCGTCACCTCGCCGCCGTGCGCCTCCGCGATCGACCGGACGATCGAGAGGCCGAGGCCGGCGCCGGGGCCCATCCGGTCCCGGCCCTCCCCCCGTCGAAACGGTTCGAACAGCGCCGGGATATCGTCCGCCGCCACCACCGGACCGGTGTTCTCCACGGTCAGCACCCCGCCGACGACGGTGACCGTGACCCGCCCACCGGGCACGTTGTACGCAACGGCGTTCGCCGTCAGATTGCCCACGAGCTGGGTCAGCAGCAGCCGGCTCCCCTCGACGGTCCCGCTCCGTGACACGTCCGCCGTCACACCGTGCCGCCGCGCCTCCTCCGCCGCGACGGCCCCGAGGTCGACCTCGTCCCGCTGCTCAAGACCCCGTTCGCCGCGTGCCAGCATCAGCAGGCCCTCGATGAGCCGTTCGCTGCGCCGATTGGTGTCCAGCAGTACCTGTTTCGTCATGGCCAGCTCTTCCGGGGTCGGCGCCGACAGGCCCACCTGGATCGCCGTGCGCTGGGTCGCCAGTGGTGTCCTGAGTTCGTGCGAGGCGTTGGCGATGAACCGCCGCTGGCTGTCGAATGCCTTCTCCAGCCGGGCGAGCAGCGCGTCGAGGGTGTCCCCGAGTTCCTTCAGCTCGTCGTCGGGTCCGTTCACCCCGATCCGTTCGTAGAGGGTCCGCTCGGACAGCTTCCGCGCCTTCTCGGTCATCGTGTGCACCGGCCGCAGCACCCGCCCGGCCGTCCACCAGCCCACGGCGACCGCGCACAGGGCCGTGCCGACGAGCGCGGTGACCGACCAGAAGAGCATCTGGTCGGACGCGGCCTCGCTGACGTTGTCGGTGAGCTGGTCGGCGTTGATCCGCTGGGTGTCGTCGGCGCGCCGGATGATCCATCCGACGCCGGAATCGGTCTGGATCCGGATCGGCGCGGCCCGCCGGGCGATGGCCGCCGCCTCCGTCTCCGTACCGGCGCTGGAGAGCAGATTGACGACGCCGAGCAGGACTCCACCGAGGACCAGGAAGACTGCGCCGTAGACGAGGGCGATCCGTGTCCGGACGGTGGAGCGCGTCAGGATGGTGGAGCCGGCCGACTGTCGGCGCGGACCGGCCGCCCCGCCCCGGCCCCTACGACCGACCAAGAAACGCGAACGGCACGGCCCCAACCGCAACCGCAACAGAACACGGCGACTCACAAGGCGTACCCCACGCCCTGGACGGTGCGTATCGGCCCCGGTTCGCCGAGTTTCGCGCGCAGCTTGCTCATACAGACCCGTACCGCCCCGGTGAAGGGGTCGGCGTGCGCGTCCCAGGCCCGTTCGAGCAGTTCCTCGGCCGAGACGGTGGCACCGTCCGCCTCCAGCAGGATCTGGAGCACCGAGAACTCCTTCGGCGACAGGTCCAGCGGCCGGCCGTCCCGGTCCGCGGTCCGCCGTACGGTGTCGAGCCGGATGCCGTGCCGGTCCAGCAGGGGCGGTACGGCGCGGGCGCTGCGCCTGCGCAGCGCCCGGACCCGGGAGACCAGCTCGGGGAAGTCGAAGGGCTTGCCGAGGTAGTCATCGGCGCCGAGGTCGAGCCCCTCGACCCGGTCCTCCGGGGACGCGGAGGCGGTCAGCATCAGAATCCGGGTCCGGGATCCGGAGGCGACCAGCTCCCGCGCGACCTCGTCGCCGTGGACCCGGGGCAGATCGCGGTCGAGGACGACCACGTCGTAGTCGTGCAGCCCCAGATAGGCGAGGGCCGCGTCCCCGCTGTAGACGGTGTCGACCGCGAATCCGGCGCGCCGGAGCCCGGTGGCGACCAGCTCGGCCAGGATCTGCTCGTCCTCGGCGACCAGTACCCGCATGTTGTCGTCCCCTCGCACCCCGTATGCCACCTCTCTCCAAGGATGCGCCTTTTTACGGCATGGGATGTTTCGCGGATGTCTCCACCGGCCGGGGGACGGGTTTATCCGTGCGAAGGGATGACGTGGAGGCCGTTAGGATTTCGGACATGGCGGCCACTGGATCCGAGAAGCAGGGGGCGACGGCGTACTACGTCACGACCCCCATCTACTACGTCAACGACGCTCCTCACCTGGGCCACGCCTATACGACCGTCGCAGGCGACGTGCTCACCCGCTGGCACCGTCAGCGCGGCGAGAAGGTGTGGTACCTCACCGGCACGGACGAGCACGGTCAGAAGATCATGCGCACTGCCGAGGCGAACGGGGTCACGCCCCAGGAGTGGTGCGACAAGCTCGTGGAAGAGGCGTGGAAGCCTCTCTGGGAGCACCTGAACATCGCGAACGACGATTTCATCCGGACGACGGAGAAGCGGCACACGGACCGTGTGGCGGAGTTCGTCCAGGACCTGCACGACAAGGGCGAGATCTACCAGGGCGGGTACGAGGGCCCGTACTGCGTGGGCTGTGAGGAGTACAAGCTCCCCGGCGATCTGATCGACGGCGAGGGCGAGTACGCCGGGCAGAAGCTCTGCCCGATCCACAAGAAGCCCGTCGAGCTGCTGAAGGAGGAGAACTACTTCTTCAAGCTCAGCGAGTACGGCCCCAAGCTGCTGGAGTTCTACGAGGCCAACCCGGGCTTCATCCAGCCGGAGTCGGCCCGTAACGAGGTCGTCAACTTCGTCAAGCAGGGCCTCCAGGACCTGTCGATCTCCCGGTCCACCTTCGACTGGGGTGTGAAGGTCCCGTGGGACCCGAAGCACGTGATCTACGTATGGATCGACGCGCTGCTGAACTACGCGACGGCGGTCGGCTACAACGAGAACCCGGAGAAGTTCGCCGAGACGTTCCCGGCCGATGTGCATCTGGTCGGCAAGGACATCCTGCGGTTCCACGCGATCATCTGGCCCGCGATGCTGATGGCCAACGAACTGCCGGTGCCGGGGCGGGTGGCCGCCAACGGCTGGCTGATGGTCGGCGGCGAGAAGATGTCGAAGTCGAACCTCACGGGCATCAAGCCGCAGGACCTGACCTCGCACTTCGGCGTGGACGCCTACCGCTGGTACTTCCTGCGGGCCATCGCCTTCGGCCAGGACGGGTCCTTCTCCTGGGAGGACTTCACCGCGCGCTACACGAGCGAGCTGGCGAACGACTACGGAAACCTCGCGTCCCGGGTCGCCGCGATGATCGGCAAGTACTTCGACGGCGCGCTCCCGGAGGCGACGGCGTCCGGCGAGGCGGAGCAGGCGGTACGGGACGGCCTGGCGAAGGCCGTCACGGAGGCGGACCGGAAGATCGGCGACGAGGTCGACTTCCAGGGCGGCATCCTGGCGATCTTCGACTTCGTCAAGCAGGTCAACGGCTATCTGACCGAGCAGGAGCCGTGGAAGGTCGCGAAGGACACCTCGCCCGAGGGTCAGGCGCGGCTCGCCACGATCCTGTACACGGCGGCGGAGTCGCTGCGGGCGGTCGCGGTGCTGCTGAACCCGGTGATGCCGGAGACTTCGCAGTCGCTGTGGGACTCGCTCGGCGCGGACGCGTCGCTGGGCGCGCTGGCCGACCAGCGGGTGCAGTCGGCCGGCACCTGGGGACTGCTGCCGGTCGGCACGACGGTGACGAAGGGCGCGGTGCTGTTCCCGCGTCTGGAGGAGCCGAAGAAGGACCAGTAGGGACCGGATCCCTCCGGTGACCACACGAGGCCCCCGGGTCCCGAGCCACTCGCTCAGGACCCGGGGGCCTCGTCGTCACCGAACCGGCTCGCTGGAGCACCGAACCGGCCGGGCTCGTCGTCACCGAACCGGCCGGCGCGCTGGCTGGCCGCCGCGCTGGCTGGCTGGCTGGGGCCACCGAACCGGCCGGCCGGCTGACGTCACCGCACCAACGGCGGGCGCCGCCGCGCTATCGGGCCAGCACGCCCTGCGGGCCCATCACGACCACCGGTCGCGCGGCCGGGTCCAGCCGCTTCATCAGATCGCGCATCAGCGGCTTCGGGAGGGCCACACACCCCTGGGTCGCGGCGCCGTGGTCCACATGGACCCAGATGCCGCCGCCCTTCTCCTCGCCCAGCGGACGCGTCCAGTCCAGCGGTGTCCGGCCCGGCACCCGGTTGTAGTTGATCGCCACCACGTAGTCGAATGCCTCCTCCAGCGACTCCCCCTCGACATTCCGCCCGGGGGCCCGGAACTCCGTCCTCCGGTCGTACGGCAGCTCCGTACCCGGGTCCGCCAGCTTCCCGCCCGCGTCCGTCAGCCCGTAGACGCCGATCGGCGAGCGCAGATCACCCATCCGGTGATCCTCGGTCCAGCCACGGCGGCCGTTACGGGCGGGCCAGGGGCCGGCCGCCGGGCGCCAGCCCCGTACCTCGTCCCGTTCGTAGAGGACCGCCGTCGCCCGGTTCGAGTCCGCCGTCTCACCGGTCACCACGAACACCTGCCGCGCCGCCGCGCCGATCCGCGCGCGGGTCGCCGGGCCGAGGCCGGGTATCTCCTGCGGGCGCGCGGCCATCGGGGAGGGGTTCGAGCGCTCCGGCCCTCCGGCCGGGGCGGTGGCCCGGCGGTCGTCGGCCTCCGGTGTGGTTCCCGTACCGCCGCAGCCGGTGAGCAGCAGGAGGAGGCCGAGCGCGGCCACCGGGATCGTACGTCGGGATATCCGCGCTCTCATGGACTGACCTGCTTGTTCCTAGAAGGAGGGGTGTCGCGCCCGGTGGGGGGAGCGGTCCCGGGGGCGGCGTAGGAGCCGGAGGGAGTGGCCTTGCTGGCGAATCTGATGCTGTTCAGGATCTGCTGGATGTCGTCGGCCGCACCGGGCGTCCGGTCACGCGCCGCGCACACCTCGACCCCGACCGCCGCGTCGGACCTCGAACCGTCGCCGATCGTCCCGCTGTACGCGACCGTGCCACCGACCTTCGCACAGGCGGGAGCCACATTCCTCACGTCCTGCAAACCGTGGCCCTCCGTCCTGGCCTTGTCCGCACCGTGCTTCCCCGGCCAGAGGCTCAGCGTGACAATCGCGCCCCCGGGCGACAGTTGCCGCAGCGGCAGACACTCCCACCGGTACTTCCCCGTGCAGGACGCGGGCTGGGTGAGCGGCTCGGTGGCGAAGAACCCCGGCGGGGCCGGCTCCCCCGCTGCCTTGATCGTCATGTCCAGCGCGTGCCAGGAGGCGGGCAGCCGGAGCGAGAGCCCGGCCAGCCGTGGGAAGGCCACCGTGCTCGGCTCGTCCGGAGGAGTCTGTGGCGGGGTCTGCGCGGGGAGCGCCGGCCGCGTCGGGGGGCTGGTGTCCTGGACGACGGACGGCAGTACGGTGCCGGCGAGGATCAGCGCGGTCACCGTGCCCGCCGCGCCGCCCGCCGCGCGCCGTCGGCGCCGGCGTCGTCTGACCCGTTCGCGCACCTGCTCCAGCCGGTCGTCGGGGGCGGCCGGCCGGGGGGTCAACCGCTCCAGCAGCAGACGCATCTCGTCCGCGCCGGTCTCGGGGTCACGCACCGCAGTCAACCCTCTCCGCCGTCGTGGCGGGCAGCAGCGCCCGCAGTGTGCGCAACGCCTTGGACGACTGGCTCTTGACCGTGCCCGGGGCACAGCCGAGCGTGGCCGCCGTCTCCTCGACGCTCAAGTCCTCGAAGAAGCGCAGCACCACCACCGCGCGCTGCCGCACCGGCAGGGCGCGGACGGCCGCCGCCAGCGACTGCTCCAGATCGACGTTGCCGTACGCGTCCCACCCGGCCACCGTGTCCGGCAGTTCGCCGTGCGGGACCTCGCCCCGCCAGCGCCGCCGCCACCAGGAGGCGTGGGTGTGCACCATCGCCTTGCGGATGTACGCCTCGGGGTGATCCATGGCGATCTTCCGCCACTTCGGCCACACCTTCGCCAGTACGGTCTGGAGCAGGTCCTCCGCGAGGTGGGCGTCCCCGGTGAGCAACCAGGCCATCCGCAGCAGCCGGCCGCCCCGGGCCGCGACGAATGCCTCGAAGTCGCCGTCGTCCCCCTGGGAGCCCATCACTCATTCCTCGCCGTTGTCTTCCGTCGTCCACACAGAGGGAACGCGGTGGGGCGAGGTTGCGGTTGCCCGATCGCCGCCGAGTCACACCGGGCGGTCGGTACGGGTACGGAAGACGGGAGGCCGGTACGGGTACGGGGGCGGAATTCGTACCGGGGCGGAAGCCAGTGCGGGGAGCGGGGCCAGGCCCTGTCCGAGCGAGGCAGCCCCTCAGCTCAGCGGGTGCCGCTCCCGCCCGGCCCCGTACCCGAACCGCTCTCGGCGGCCCCGGCACCGACCCCGGTCTCGGCCCCGGTCTCGGCACCGGTCTCGGCACCGGTCTCCTTGAGGAAGAACCCGGCCAGCGCCCCGATGACCAGCAGGATCGGCATCATCAGCAGGGCGCTCCCGTAGTCGGAGAGGACCGGATTGTCCGGCAGCAGCCGGCCGGGCACGGCCTGGAGCACTCCGCCCACGATGAAGCAGACACCGTTGACGATCGCCGCCGAACTGCCCACCAGTGCGGGGCTGACGGACTCACCGGCGACGGTGAAGCCGAGCATATGGGCGCCCGCGAAGAGCCCGATGGCGAACATGGCCACCATGGAGACGCTGTTGGTCTCCGTCGGCAGATAGATGAGCAGCGCGACGGCGGCGGCCTGGAGCAGCACCCCGATGATCGCCGGGGCGCGGCGGGTGTTCCAGTGGTCCGAGATCAGGTTGAACAGCGGCGCCCCGACCGCGAGCCCGAGCCAGGACATGGCGGTGAGCGTGGCGGCGAAGGAGGCGTCGGAGCCCCGGGCCTCGATGACGCGCGGCCCCCACAGCACGCCCACGGCCAGCATCGAGCCGAAGGAGACGCCCGCGAGGATCGACGAGAGCACCACATTGCGGTTGGCGAAGCAGGTGCCGAGGTCCTTCAGGATGCTCTTCAACAGCGGTGGGCGGGTCGCCGTCCGCAGTTGTTCGGGTCCGGGTGCCGGGTTCCGTACGAGCAGGACGAAGAGCACGATCAGCAGCACACCCGCCGCGCCGAAGCCGTTGAGCAACTGCTGCCAACTGACGTGCTCCAGTTGCCAGGAGATCACCGGCTGGCCGACGGCCGAGCCGAGTGAGGCGAGGGTCTGGACGAGACCGAACATCAGTCCGTAGCGGGCGGCGGGGAACCACTGGCCGCCGATGTAGCCCGCGCCGACGAACCCGAACGACGAACCGATCGCGAGGACGACCTGTGCGATGACGAGTGTGGTCATGCTCGTCGTCTGCGCGTACAGGAAGGCGCCCGCCGTGACGAAGGCGACCGCGACGGCGAGCAGCGGACGGGAGCCGAACCGGTCGAGCAGGGCGCCGCTGAAGAACTGGCAGAGCGCGAACGCCCAGGTGTAGACGGAACCGGCGAGGCTGATCTGAGCGACGGAGAGGGCCGCCGTCCGCTGGATCTCGGGGGAGACCACGGCGTATCCGGTCTGGATCGCGAAGAGCCAGACCACGAAGATCGCGCAGAGGGTCCAGACGATCCATGCCTCGACGCCTCCGATGGTCCGGTGCGGGCCGTGCAGGATGCGGGCGCCGGGGTGGTGTCGGTACGCGCCGCCGTCGGTGGGGGTGGACATCGCTGCCTCCTGGGCGTCGTACGTCGTCTGCGGTGCGGGGCGGACAGAAGGGGGCATAGAGGGCGGCGGGGGAGACGCCGGGTATCAGGTGTCCGGCCCGCCCGGCCCGTTCTTCGCATCCCTGGCCGCGTCCCGGGGCGCATCCCGGTCATGCGCGAGGGCCCCGGCCACATAGGTCGCCCGTACGACCCGGTCGTCCCCCATCACGGCGAGCACGAAGAGCAGTTCCTCGATGTCCGACACCCGCGAGGTGCGCTGGGCGAGCACCGGGGTGGCCTCCGGGTCCAGCACCACGAAGTCCGCCTCCTGGCCGGGTTCGAGGGAGCCGACGGTGTCCGTCAGCCGGAGTGCTTCGGCGCCGCCCCGGGTGGCGAGATAGAACGCCTTGACCGCGTCGAGCGGGTAGTTGGCCAACTGGGCCACCTTGTACGCCTCGTTCATGGTCGACAGCAGCGAGAAGCTGGTACCGGCGCCGATGTCCGTGCCCAGACCGATCGTCATGGGGTGGTGCGGGTCCTTGGCGTCGTGCACGTGGAACAGACCGCTGCCCAGGAAGAGGTTCGAGGTGGGGCAGTGGGCGACGGCCGTGCCCGTCTCGGCGCAGCGCCTCCGCTCCGTGCCGGTGAGATGGACCCCGTGGGCGAGGACCGCGCCCGGCCCGGTCAGTCCGTAGTGGTCGTAGACGTCGAGGTAGCCGGTCCGCTCCGGGAAGAGGGAGCGGACCCAAGAGATCTCGCCGACGTTCTCGGAGACATGGGTGTGGACGAGCGTGTCCGGGTGCTCCCGCCAGAGCTGACCGGCCGCCGCGAGCTGTTCGGGGGTGCTGGTGGGGGCGAACCGCGGCGTGATGGCGTAGCCGTTGCGGCCCTTGCCGTGCCAGCGGTCGATGAGCCGTTTGGAGTCGTCGTAGCCGGTCGCCGCGGTGTCCAGCAGGGCGTCGGGGGCGTTGCGGTCCATCAGGACCTTGCCGGCGATGATCCGCATATCGCGCCTGGTCGCCTCTTCGAAGAGCGCGTCGACGGAGTCGGGGTAGACGGCGGCGAAGGTCAGCGCGGTGGTGGTGCCGTTGCGGAGGAGTTCATCGCAGAAGGCCGCGGCGACGCGGCGGGCGTAGGCGCCGTCGGCGAAGCGCTGTTCCTCCACGAAGGTGTAGTGGTTGAGCCAGTCGATGAGCTGGGCGCCGAATGCGGCGATGATCCCGGTCTGGACGTAGTGCACATGGCTGTCGATGAACCCCGGACAGATGACCTGGCCGGGGTAGTGGACGGGGGTGACGCCGTCGGGCAGCCGGTCGCGCAGCTCCGCGTAGTCGCCGGCCGCGGTGACCTTTCCGTCCACGCAGATCAGCAGCCCGTCCGCGCAGTGGACGAAGGCGTCGTCGCGGCCGATCAGAAAGGGGTCGCCGCGGAACCGGATGAGCGTTCCGCGTACGGCGGTGACCGCGCCGGACCCGATCCGCCCGGCCTGCCCCGCCGCCCGTCCTGTCGCGGATATGCCGTTCGTGCCGTTCGTCATGTGCACCAGTGGAGCCGTACGGGGGCGGGGACGCCGGGTGGAAGCGGCCGTTCGGGTGAACCACCGCGCACCACCATCCGGCCCCACCCGCACCACCCGCACCACCCGCACCACCCCGGCCGCCCACACCGCCCGGTGCCGGTCGTACCGCCCGCACCACCCCGGCCGCCCACACCACCATCCGGACCACCCGCACCGCCCCCGCGTCAGGACCCCTGTGTCGTGGCCCGGGCCGTGTCCCGGATGAAGAGCCCCGCGACCGCCCCCGCCACCAGCAGCAACGGCATGATCAGCAGGGCCGAGCGGTAATCGGCCAGCGACGGGACATCGGGCAGCAGCCGCCCCGGCACCGCTTCGAGGACACCGGCGAGGATGAAGCAGACCCCGTTGACGATCGCCGCCGAGCTGCCCACCAGCGCGGCCGGCACCGACTCCCCCGCGACGGTGAAACCCAACATCTGCGCGCCGGAGAAGAACCCGACCGCGAACATCACGACGGTCGTGACACCGGGGACACCGGCCGGCAGACAGATCAGTACGGCGACGGAGACCGCCTGGAGGAACACCCCGGCGACGGCCGGCACCCGGCGGCTCCCCCAGCGGTTCGAGACGATGTTGAAGAGCGGGGCGCCGACCGCCAGGCCGAGCCAGGACATCGCGCTCAGCGCGGCGGCGAGGGACTCACCGGCGCCCTGGGCCCGGACCAGCCGGGGTCCCCACAGCGACCCCATCGCGATCATCGAACCGAAGGAGACCCCGGAGAGCGCGGCGGCGAGCAGCACATTGCGGTTGCCGAAACAGGTGCCCAGGGCCCGCGCGATCGACGGCAGCAGTGCGGACCGGGGGCGCTCGACCCGCCCGGGTCCGGGCGCCGGGTTCCGGACGAGGAGGACGAAGAGCACGGTGAGCACCACCCCGGCCACGCCGAAGCCGTTGAGCAGCCGCTGCCAGCTCACCTGTTCCAGCCGCCAGGAGATCGCGGGCTGGCCGATCGCCGAGCCGAGCGAGGCCAGCGACTGGACCATGCCGAACATCAGTCCGTAGCGGGCGGCGGGGAACCACTGGCCGCCGATGTAGCCCGCGCCGACGAACCCGAAGGCCGCCCCGACGGCGATCACGATCTGGGCGGTGACGAGGGTGCCGAACCCGGTGGTCCGCGCGTACAGGAAGGCTCCCACCGTGACGAAGGCGACCGCGACGGCGAGCAGCGGACGGGAGCCGAACCGGTCGAGCAGGGCGCCGCTGAAGAACTGGCAGAACGCGAAGGCCCAGGTGTAGACGGAACCGGCGAGGCCGATCTGGGCGACGGTGAGGCCGGCCGAGCGCTGGATCTCCGGGGAGACGATGCCGTAGCCGGTCTGGATCGCGAAGAGCCAGACCACGAAGGCGGTGGCCAGGCCCCAGACCAGCCATGCCTCGGATCCGCCGATGGTGCGGTGGGCGCCGTGCCCTCCCCCGGCCGTACGGGCTGCCGCACGACTCCTGGCGGCCCCCCGCCCAGGCCCCTGCCCGTGCCCATCAGCGCTCCCCCGCCCACCGCTCGTACCGTCCGCCCCGTCCGCCTCCCGCCCACTGCCCGTCCCGCGCGTCCCGGTCATGGCTGGCACCTCCCGCCCCCAGTCGATCGCGGCGGGGGCGGGACGGCGCGTCCATCGGGCCGTTCGGGGGACGCCCCCGCCCTGGCGGGACGCGCACCGGGGGCCCGTACGCAGCCCGTACGGCCGGGCGCGAACCTGAACCCGCGAGAGCCCGTACGCCGGGCACGGACCCGGGAGCCCGTTCGCCGGGCGTTGGACCGGAACCCGCGAGAGCCCGTACGCCGGCCGGGTCGGGGCCACGGGAACCCCGGCCAGCGGCGGCCGGCCGGGAGCGCCGGGACGCGGGAAGGCCCCGTACCACCACCGCGGACGCTGTCGGTCCACTGCGGTACGGGGCCTTCCCGGCGCACCCCACCAGGGGGCGCGGCGGTCCTACTCGGCGGGCTTCGCCACCGGCTTGCGGAGCTGGATGTTCAGCTCCCGCAGCCGCGACTCGTCCAGCTCGCTCGGCGCGCCCATCATCAGGTCCTGCGCGTTGCCGTTGAGCGGGAAGGCGATCGTCTCGCGGATGTTCGGCTCGTCGGCGAGCAGCATCACGATGCGGTCCACGCCCGGGGCGATGCCGCCGTGCGGCGGGGCGCCGAGACGGAAGGCGCGCAACATGCCCGCGAACTCGTGCTCGACGGTCTCCCGGTCGTAACCGGCGATCTCGAACGCCTTGAGCATGACGTCGGGCTCGTGGTTCCGGATGGCGCCGGAGGACAGCTCGATGCCGTTGCAGACGATGTCGTACTGCCAGGCGAGGATGGACAGCGGGTCCTTCTCCTCCAGGTCCTTCATGCCGCCCTGAGGCATCGAGAAGGGGTTGTGGGAGAAGTCGATCTTGCCGGTCTCCTCGTCCCGCTCGTACATCGGGAAGTCGACGATCCAGCAGAAGCGGAAGACGCCGTCCTCGAAGTGACCGGACCGCTTGGCGGCCTCGACCCGGACCGCGCCCATGATCTTGCCGACCTCGTCGGTGTCACCCGCGCCGAAGAACACGGCGTGACCGGCGGCCAGACCGAGGCGCTCGGTGAGGACCTTGACGTTGTCCTCGGTGAGGAACTTGGCGATCGGGCCGGAGAGCGAACCATCCTCGGCGACCCGCACCCAGGCCAGGCCCTTGGCGCCCTGCTCGACCGCGTAGTCGCCGAGCTGGTCGAAGAACTTCCGCGGCTGGGCCGCGACGTCCGGCACCGGCAGCGCGCGGACGTGCTTGCCCGCGAACGCCTTGAACTCCGAGCCCTCGAAGACATCGGTGATGTCGAAGAGTTCGAGCTGGGCGCGGAGGTCCGGCTTGTCGCTGCCGTACTTCAGCATCGACTCGCGGAACGGGATGCGCGGGAACGGCGAGGTGACGTGACGGCCACCGCCGAACTCCTCGAACAGCTCGGTCATCAGCTTCTCGACCGGCTGGAAGACGTCCTCCTGCTCGACGAAGCTCATCTCGACGTCGAGCTGGTAGAACTCGCCGGGTGAGCGGTCGGCGCGGGCGTCCTCGTCGCGGAAGCAGGGCGCGATCTGGAAGTACCGGTCGAAGCCGGAGATCATCAGGAGCTGCTTGAACTGCTGCGGGGCCTGCGGCAGCGCGTAGAACCGGCCGGGGTTCAGCCGGGACGGGACCACGAAGTCGCGCGCGCCCTCGGGGGAGGTGGCGGTGAGGATCGGGGTGGCCATCTCGTTGAAGCCGAGCGTGGTCATCTTGTGCCGGATGGCGGAGATGACGGCCGTCCGCAGCATGATGTTGCGGTGCATCCGCTCGCGGCGCAGGTCGAGGAAGCGGTACTCCAGCCGTCGTTCCTCGTTGACGCCGTCATCCGTGTTGATGGTGAACGGGATCTGGGCGGCGGCGCCCAGCACCTCCACCGCGGTGACCTCGATCTCGACCTCACCGGTGGGCAGCTCGGGGTTGACGTTGTCCGCGCCCCGGCTGACGACCGAGCCGTCGATACGGACGACGGTCTCCTTGGTGAGGTGGCTCAGCGCCTCGTTGGCCGGGGTGCCGGGCCGGGCGACGAGCTGGGTGATGCCGTAGTGATCACGGAGATCGATGAAGAGGATGCCGCCCAGGTCTCGGCGATTGTGCAGCCAGCCGCTCAGCCGGACGTCGGTGGAGACGTCAGAGGCGCGGAGCTCGCCGCACGTGTGTGACCTGTACCGATGCATCGTCGTTCATCCAGTCTTGGTGATTTTGGGGATGGGTCGGGCCCGTCAAGGTTACCGCTCGCCCCTCCCGTGTCTCATTGGCATATACACGCCACTGCCGGATGGCCCGAAAGGGTACCGGGAAGTCGGCAGTCGGCAGATCGGAATAAAGTGAGGCAATGCGCACCGAGGACGTCCTGGCCGCGATCGCGACCGGTCTGTGGCGGTGGGACAACGCAGCCGGGACGGTGACTCTCGACGCCGAGGCCGCCCGGCTGCTGGAGCTCCCGCCCAAGACCCGTATCCACCCCGAGTCCGTCGTGCGCGCCCGGTTCCACCCGGTCGACTGGAACGAGATCAACGGCGTGGTGAGCCTCGCCATCGCCGAGGGGACGCTCGCCGAGGGCCGGCTCCGGATCGTCGATGAGGAAGGCCGGGTGCTCCGTACCGTACGCAGCCGGTCCAAGCCGGTCCTCCACAACGGCGCCTACCTGCTCGACGGGATGCTCCAGGAGGTCGCCGAACCCACCGAGGGCACCGCCGCGCGCACCCCCATCACCGGTGACTGGCGGCGTTCCCGGGAGGCGTTCCTGCTGGACGCGGGGCGGGCGCTGGCCGAGGCGCGCTCCACCGCCGAGGTGCTGCGGGTCGCCGCCTCGCTCTCCATGCCGGGGTTCTCGCCGGACGGTCTCGCCGTCTTCACTGCGGCGGGTGAGCGGCTGCGGATCGTCGGCCACCACGGGCACCAGGGGGCGGGCGAGGACCCCTTCCGCGATATGCGGCTGGACACCGACCACCCCGCCGCCGAGGTGGTCCGCACCGGCCGCGCGGTCTACCTGCCGAGCCCGGAGGATTACAACCGCCGCTACCCGACGAGCTGGCCGCTGGCCCAGCGCCTGGGACGGCAGTCCTGGGCCTACCTCCCGCTGATCGTCGCCGGGCGCACCATGGGCGCGTGGATGGCGGCCTTCCGCCATCCGGTGGCGTTCACCCCCGACGAGCGCTCGGTGCTGACGACGGTCGCCCGGATGCTGGCGCAGGCGCTCGCGCGGGCCGGGGTCGCCGAGACCGAACGGGAGTTCTCGCTGGGGCTCCAGCGGTCGATGATGCCGGTGCTCGGACCCGCGATCCCCGGGATGTCGGTGGCCGCGCGGTACGTACCGACCGGTGGTGGCCTCCAGGTCGGCGGCGACTGGTACGACATGATCCCGCTGCCGTCCGGCCGGATCGCCCTGGTCATCGGCGATGTCCAGGGCCATGACGTACGGGCCGCGGGGCTGATGGGCCAGCTCAGGATCGCGCTGCGGGCGTACGCGTCCGAGGGGCACCGACCGGATGCGGTGCTCTCCCGGGCCTCCCGCTTCCTGCACGGCATCACCGACACGTACGGCGAGGGCGACCAGGCCGGCGCGCGCTTCGCCACCTGCCTCTATCTGGAGGTCGACCCGGCGACCGGACATCTCGACATCGCCCGTGCCGGGCATCCGGACCCCGCCGTCCGGATGGCCGACGGCACCGTGCTGATGCGGCCCACCGAGGGCGGGCTGCCGCTGGGCATCGACCCGGACACGGACTATCCGACGACCCGGCTGACGCTGGAGCCCGGCGAGACGATGATGATCTGCACTGATGGGCTGCTGGAGACCGGCGGCCACGACCTGGACACCGGCTGGGCCCGGCTGCGGGCGGTGCTGGAGAGCGACACCGGACAGTCGCTGGAGGAGCTGGCGGACTCCCTGGTCCAGGCGGTGCACGGGCCGGTCTCGCACTACACCACCGGGCCGCTGGCCGACCGGCGCGAGGACGATGTGGCGGTGCTGCTGCTCGCCCGGGACGGCACACCGGCGCGCCAGACCCCCCGCCGCACGGCGATGACGATCGCCCAGGCCGAACCCGAACGGATCGCGGCGGCGCGGCAGCAGACTCGGGAACTGCTGCACGACTGGGCGGACCCGGACCGGATCGACTCGGCGGTGCTGATGGTCTCCGAGATGGTCACCAATGTGCTGGTCCACACGGACGGGAACGCGCTGCTGGTGGCGGAGATGACCCACGGCGGGCCCGAGAACGAGGGCGAGGCCGGGGCCGGGGCCGGGGCCGTGCGCAGGCTCCGGGTCGAGGTCGCGGACGCGAGCGACGAACTGCCGCACAAGCGGCGGCCGGGGGAGATGGCGTCGTCCGGGCGGGGGCTGCTGCTGATGGAGATGCTCGCTGACGCGTGGGGGGTGGACCCCCAGGGGGAGGGCAAGCTGATCTGGTTCGAACTGGCGGAGTCGAGCCCGGAGCCGGGTGACGGCAAACCGGACCCGGAGCGGCTGGACGGGTAGGCCGGGTCCGCGGGACGCGGGCGTACGGGCGCGGGCGTACGAGCGCTGGTGTACGGAAACAGGCGTACGGGCGCGGACGTACGGGTCACCCGGTCTCGGGCGGCGGCGACCCCGACGGCTACCCGGCTCGGGGGTCGGATCCGGCTCCGGGATCGGGTCCGGGGTCGGGTCCGGGGTCGGGTCCGGCTGCTGACGGCGGCGTCCCGACCTCCGACTCGTACCGCGTACGCAGCTCCCCGATCACCCCGAACGCCGCCGCCGTCACCGGCACGGCGAGGAGCATCCCGAGGATCCCGGCCACCCCCGCCCCCGCGGTGATCGCCAGCATGACGACGGCCGGATGCATCTGGACCGTACGGCTCTGGATCATCGGCTGGAGCACGTGCCCCTCCAGCACCTGCACCGCCAGCACTACGCCGAGCGCCCACAGTGCGATCACCCAGCCCCGGTCCGCGAGGGCGACGAGCACCGCGACCGCGCCCGACAGGAACGCACCCAGATACGGGATGTACGCGCCGACGAATACCAGCGCGCCCAGGCCCAGTGCGCCGGGCACCCGCAGGATCAGCAGCCCGACGGTGATGCACACCGCGTCGATGAAGGCGATGAAGGTGGTCCCGCGCATGAAGCCCTCGACCGCTTCGAAGGCCCGCCGGCCCATGGCCTCCACCAGTTCGCCACTGGACCCGGGGGCGAGGGAACGGGCGAATCCGGACGCCTTCTCCGAGTCCCGGAGGAAGAAGAAGATCAACAGCAGTGCCAGCACGGCGGTGGCGATCGCCTCCCCCACCACGCTCAACCCGCTGAGCACCCCGGACGCGGCGGTACCGCCGAACTTGCCGAGCAATTCCTTGGCGTTGGTCGCGAGGTCGTCGAGCGAGGTCCCGGCCGAACCGAAGTGCTCGGTCAGCCCCTTCGCCGCCTGCCGCAGCGAGGCGACGATCTGATCGCCGCTGTTCACCAGGGCACTGACGACGATGTACGTGGCCCCGCCCACCACCGCGAGCACGGCGACACAGGTGAGCCCGGCCGCGAGCGAACGGTGCACCCGCATCTTGACGAGCCTCCGGTACATCGGCCCCAGCAGGGCGGTCCCGAGGAGGGCGAGCAGTACGGGCGTGACGGCGGTCCGGAACGTACCGATCAACCAGAGCCCCACCGCGCCGACCCCCGCCACCAGCAGCAGGACGACGCACCAGGCGGCCAGCCGCCGTACCGGCTCGGGAAGTAGGGTCTGCACCCCTCCAGCCGACCACGGACCGGCGCCGGCGTCCTGTCCACCGCACCCGCCCGGGTGACGTCCCATCAGCCTCCCGCCCTGCTCCCCCTGCTCTTCCTCTCCCTGCTCCCCCTCCTCCACCCCTCTCCCTCCTCCGCCTCTCTCCCCCTCCCCCTCCACTCGTCCACCGACAGTTGCTAGGTTCGCGTGAGCAATTCAGGGATCACCACTGATGGGTACGGGGCCACGGGGGGCCACCGCATGACACTCAACACGCAATGGCAGGAACTCTTCGGGACGGAGCACCCCGGGGCCGGGATGACCCTGGCGACGGCGGACGGCAGAGGCGGCGGCGGAGGTGACGGCGGGCCCGATCTGAAGGCGGATCAGACGCCGTGGTCGGGCGCCGGCGGCGTCGCCGGAGAGCTGCGCGGCTCCACCGCGTCGGCCATGACCGAGCTGGAGACCGCCCTCGAAGGCGTCACCGGCGCCACCGAGGGCTTCATGGCGACGGCGGCGCTCACCGAGATCCGCACCGGCTGGCAGGACCGTCTCACCTCGGTACGGGACGAGTGCGAGCGCCTCGACGCCGCGCTCAGGGGCGCCGGCAAGGACTTCGGCGAACGCGAGACCAGAACCAAGGAACAGATCGCGTCCGCCGTCCCCCAGCCGAAGAAGGGGGGCTGACCGGGGATGCCCACCTGGCAGCAACTGCGCGATGTGAAGCTGAGCGAGTACGAGGCCGCGGCGGACGGCTGGGGCAAGGTCTCCAACCGGGCGAACGCCGCGAAGGACCGCGTCGACAACGAGATGCTCGCGAAGATCCTCGAAACCCAGAAGGGCGACACCGCGAAGACGGCGGTGGAGAACCTGCGGACGCTCGCCCTCAACTACCAGTACCTGCACACCGAGTGCGGACTGATCCGTACCGCGCTGAACGGCCTCGCGAAGGAACTCGTCGCGCCCCAGTCGAAGCTGAAGCGGGCCCTGGAAGACGCGGAGAGCCGGAAGTTCACGGTCCACCCGGACGGTTCGGTCGAGTACCCCGCGTCCCCGAGACCCACCATCCCCCTCGCCCCCACCGGCGGCACGGCCCAGCCCGGTGCCCCGGTCCCCCTCCTCCCCGGCAAGGCCGAGGGCAACGGCGACCCGAACAAGGCCCAGGCGGAGGAGATCGCCGAACAGATCGCCCAGGCCATCCGCACGGCGGCCGAGATCGACGCCCGGTACGCGGGCGTCCTGCGCAAACTGAACACCACGGGCGGCCTGACCGTGGACGCCGCGACACTGGCGGACGCCGCCCGCGACACCAAGGACGTCCAACGGGCGGCCGGCGGCTACCTCGACGCCAAGGACATCCCGAAGGGGAAGTCGGCCGAGGAGAACGCGTCCTGGTGGAAGGGCCTGTCACAGGAACAGCGGGAGGAGTACGCGACGCTGTATCCGGCGTCGGTGGGAGCGCTGGACGGCGTCCCCGCCACGGTCCGGGACGACGCCAACCGCACGGTGCTCGCCGAGGCGAAGGCGCAGTACCAGTTGGAACAGAGGTCGATCCCTCCGGAGCCCTTCCCGAAGTGGGTCTCGGCCGGCCGCGCCGGGATGCTCCAGAGCGACGAATGGATGAAGTGGCACCGGGAGCACGGGGACCGGAAAGAACATGTGGACAACGCGCTGAAGGGGATGGAGGCGATTCAGAAGCGCTTCGACGCGACGGGAAAGGAAGGGCTCCCGGAGGCGTACCTGTTGGGATTCTCTCCCGAAGGCAACGGGCGCGCGATCGTCGCCACCGGAAATCCGGACACCTCTGACCACACGGCGGTTTATGTTCCAGGCACCACATCGAATCTCGGAAAGATCGAGAACGATGTCAACCGGATGAACAACCTTTGGCGTGCCTCCGACGATATCCTGGGATCGGGCAGTATCTCGACGGTCACCTGGCTCGGCTACGACGCCCCGCAGAGCATCGCCAAGGACGCACCCTTCGCTCACTACGCGAACGACGGAGCACCGGCCTTCAACTCGTTCCTGGACGGCCTCAGCGCGACGAACACGACGGAGTCGGGCGGCCATCAGACGGCCGTCGGCCACTCCTACGGCACCACGCTCATCGGCTCGGCCGCCCGACAGGGCGATCTCAACGCGGACGACGTGATCTTCGCGGGCAGTCCGGGTGTCCAGGTGGGCTCCGCCGAGGAGATGGACGTTCCCAAGGGCCGGGTGTGGAACGAGGAGGCCAAGGGGGACCTGGTTCCCGATATCGGCCGCTATGGACACGGCGGCAATCAGTGGCGGATCGGCGGCGGAGTGATGCTCATTCCCAGTGACGAACCCTTCGGCGCCAATCAGATGACCACGGACACCTCTGGGCACAGCGATTACTGGAAAGAGGGTACTCAGAGCTTGAATAACCAAGCAGCGGTCGTCACGGGGAACTACGGTGCGGTGCAGCTCAATGACTAGAATCCGCCGAAGTGTGCCTCTGATAGCCATCACACTGGCCGTACTCACGGGATGCAGCATGACCGATCCAGCGGAAACCAAAATCGACGGAACACGCAGTGTCGAGACGGCGAACAAGGAGACCAAGAAGGTCTCCAGCGAGATCTTCGACCTCATCGCCATGAAGGGGAAGATCGGCGGTGCGGGCCCCGGCACCGGCGAGTGCGGGGACGACCGGGAAAAGCACTTCCTCATGCGTCACTCGTGGAACGTGTCCGGATCGACCGACGCCGAGGTAGCCCAGGCCATGACGCGTCTCAAGGAGGGGCTCCCGAAGCAGGGCTGGAAGATCGTCTCGTACGAGCGCAACAACAGCCCCGCCAAGAGCCTGACGCTGATCGCGGACCACGACGAGAAGAAGTTCGGCGTCAACGTCGAATTCTGGGAGAAGGGCAAGGCCCGAAAGGACAATCCCCCCGGGCTCGTCATCACCGTGGTCTCCGGCTGCTTCCAGGTCCCTGAAGGCGAGACGGTCGACCACTACTGACCCCCCGCCCCACACGGCACAGGGCCGGGCCGTCACATCCCGTGACCGCCCGGCCCTGTCCCCGCCGCCCCCGTCGCCGTACGACTCACATGCCGTGCACGGCCGGCACCGTCCCCAGCCGGCCCGCCTGGAAGTCCTCCATCGCCTGCCGCAGCTCCGCCTCCGTGTTCATCACGAACGGCCCGTAGTGCGCCATCGGCTCCCGGATCGGCCGGCCACCGAGCAGGACGATCTCCAGGTCCGGCGTGTTGGAGTCCTGGGACTCGTCCGCACGGACCGTGAGCGCGCCGCCGTCGCCGAAGACCGCCGTCTGCCCCTTCCGTACCGGACGACGCTCCATGCCGACCGAGCCGCGCCCGGCCAGGACGTACGCGAGGCCGTTGAACTCCTCGCGCCACGGCAGGGTGATCTGCGCCCCGGGCCGCAGCGTCGCGTGGATCATGGTGATCGGGGTGTGGGTGATGCCGGGGCCCTCGTGGCCGTCCAGCTCACCCGCGATGACCCGGAGCAGCGCGCCACCGTCGGGGGAGGTCAGCAGTTGGACCTGACCGCCCCGGATGTCCTGGTAGCGGGGGTTCATCATCTTGTCGGACTTAGGCAGGTTCACCCAGAGCTGGAGCCCGTGGAAGAGCCCGCCCGACATCACCAGGGACTCCGGGGGCGCCTCGATGTGCAGGAGGCCGGAGCCCGCGGTCATCCACTGCGTGTCGCCGCCCTGGATGGTTCCGCCGCCGCCGTTGCTGTCCTGGTGGATGAAGGTTCCGTCGATGAGGTACGTGACGGTCTCGAAGCCTCGGTGGGGGTGCCAGGGCGTGCCCTTGGGCTCGCCCGGCGCGTACTCCACCTCGCCCATCTGGTCCATCATGATGAACGGGTCGAGGTAGCGGTAGTCGATCCCGGCGAACGCGCGGCGCACCGGGAAGCCCTCCCCCTCGAAGCCGGTGGGCGCGGTGCTCACGGCGAGGACGGGGCGGGGTGCGGCGTCCACGGGCGCGGCGACGCGCGGCAGGGTGAGCGGGTTCTCAACAGTCACGGCGGGCATCGAAGGACCTCCTTGTGCGGCCGACTTCTGCGCTCCGGTCGGCTCGTGCGCTCAGTTTAGTTGAATCCTGAACTTTCTGCCAGCCATAACGCGGGGATGCCCGGGAGGTATTCCTCCCGGGCATCCCCGCATCGAACGCTCAGCCAGCCCGCCGACCCCTCAGCCCGCTCAGCCCGCTCAGACCCCTCAGCCCCCAGCCCCCTCAGTCCCGCCGCGTCAGCCGTACATCCGACGCATCGCGAAGTCCACCATCTGCTCGACGGCCTTCGCGTCGAACACCATCCGGTGCTCCCCCTCCATGTCGAGGACGAAGCCGTACCCCGTCGGCAGGAGGTCGATCACCTCCGCGCCCGTGATCACGAAGTACTTGGACTCCTTGCCCGCGTACCGCCGCAGCTCCTTGAGCGAGGAGAACATCGGGATCACCGGCTGCTGGGTGTTGTGCAGCGCCAGGAAGCCGGGGTTGTCGCCGCGCGGGCAGTAGACCTTCGAGGTCGCGAAGATCTGCTGGAAGTCCTCGGCGGCGAGGGTGCCGGTGGTGAAGGCGCGCACCGCGTCGGCGAGCGACGGCGGCGACGGCTCCGGGTACAGCGGCTGCCCCTGCGGCTGGCCCCCGTATGGCTGCTGGGGAGCGTACTGCTGGTGAGCGCCCTGACTCTGGTCATAGCCGTACATGCCCGCAAGAGTAACGAGTCACAGTTGGACGAAGGGGGGTTGCAACTTATTACCGACGGGTAGCATCATGGTAGCTACTTGCTGGTACGTGGGTTTGCACACTGACTCCCGATCTCTACGGAGCCGTCGCCATGGGGCATTACAAGTCGAATCTCCGCGACATCGAGTTCAACCTCTTCGAGGTCCTCGGCCGCGACAAGCTGTACGGCACCGGCCCGTTCGCGGAGATGGACGTGGACACCGCCAGGAGCGTGCTGGAGGAGGTCGCCCGGCTCGCGGAGAACGAGCTGGCCGCGTCCTTCACCGACGCCGACCGCAACCCCCCCGTTTTCGACCCCGAGACCAACACCGCGCCGGTCCCCGAGTCCTTCCGGAAGAGCTACCAGGCATTCATGGACTCGGAGTACTGGCGGCTCGGCCTGCCCGAGGAGATCGGCGGCACCACCGCGCCCCGCTCCCTGATCTGGGCCTACGCCGAGCTGCTGCTGGGCGCCAACCCGGCCATCTGGATGTACTCCTCGGGCCCCGCGTTCGCCGGCATCCTCTTCGAGGAGGGCAACGACGCCCAGAAGAAGGTCGCCGAGATCGCCGTCGAGAAGCAGTGGGGCTCCACCATGGTCCTCACCGAGCCGGACGCCGGCTCGGACGTGGGCGCGGGGCGCTCCAAGGCGATCCAGCAGGAGGACGGCTCCTGGCACATCGAGGGCGTGAAGCGCTTCATCACCTCCGGTGAGCACGACATGTCGGAGAACATCCTTCACTACGTCCTCGCCCGCCCCGAGGGCGCCGGCCCCGGCACCAAGGGCCTCTCGCTCTTCCTCGTGCCGAAGTTCCACTTCGACTGGGAGACCGGCGAGCTGGGCGAGCGCAACGGCGTCTACGCCACCAACGTCGAGCACAAGATGGGCCTCAAGGCTTCCAACACCTGCGAGATGACGTTCGGCGACCGGCACCCGGCCAAGGGCTGGCTGATCGGCGACAAGCACGACGGCATCCGCCAGATGTTCATGATCATCGAGTTCGCCCGGATGATGGTCGGCACGAAGGCCATAGCGACCCTCTCCACCGGCTATCTGAACGCCCTGGAGTACGCCAAGGAGCGAGTCCAGGGCCAGGACCTGGTCAACTTCGCCGACAAGACCGCGCCCAAGGTCACCATCACGCACCACCCGGACGTCCGGCGCGCCCTGATGACCCAGAAGGCGTACGCGGAGGGGATGCGCGCGCTCGTCCTCCACACCGCCTCCGTCCAGGACGAGATCGCCGCCAAGGAGAGCGCGGGCGAGGACACCGCAGCGCTCACCGCGCTGAACGACCTCCTCCTCCCGATCGTCAAGGGGTACGGCTCCGAGAAGTCGTACGAACAGCTCGCCCAGTCGCTCCAGACCTTCGGCGGCTCCGGCTACCTCCAGGAGTACCCGGTCGAGCAGTACATCCGGGACGCCAAGATCGACACGCTCTACGAGGGCACCACCGCCATCCAGGGCCAGGACTACTTCTTCCGGAAGATCGTCCGGGACCAGGGCCAGGCGCTGAACAGCCTCTCCGAGGAGATCAAGAAGTTCCTGGCGGTCGGCACCGGCGGCGCGGAGCTGGCACCGGCCCGCGATGCGCTCGCCAAGGCTGCGGTCGACCTGGAGGCGATCGTCGGCGCGATGACGAACGACCTCATCGCCACCGGCGACGACGTCAAGAACATCTACAAGGTCGGCCTCAACACCAGCCGACTGCTGCTCGCCTCCGGTGATGTCGTCGTCGGCTACCTCCTGCTGCGCGGCGCGGCCGTGGCGGCGGAGAAGCTCCAGACGGCGTCCGCGAAGGACGTGCCGTTCTACCAGGGCAAGATCGCGGCGGCGAAGTTCTTCGCCGCGAACGTACTGCCGGGCGTCTCCGTCGAGCGGAGCCTCGCCGAGAGCGTGGACCTCTCGCTGATGGAGCTGGACGAGGCGGCCTTCTAGGGCCTGTCCGGACAACAGAACGAGAGAACGAGAGAAGAACCTCCCGGAACCGGTCTTCCTGCCGGTGGGGCGGCGCCGGGCCACGCGGCCCGGCGCCGGCTCCGCCGAGGGGACCGGTTCCGGCGTGTTCGGGCCGGACTCCGTCCAGCACGGCCCTCCTCGCCCTCCTGCCACCACATGGTCCGGGCCTCCTGCGACCCAGTGGTCCGAGCCTCCTATCACCACATGGTCCGGATTGGCCGTACAACCTTCCGAATCCGCCGCGGGTCTCATGGTCAATCGTTCGATCATGAGAGCTTTCCACCACTGGTGGGAGACGGAGCCCCGAGGGGATCGGCACACCGATCGCGCGCCGGTCCACGGGGCAGGCACAGGAGACATCCCTATGAACACGCGTTCCCGCTCGGCCGCCACGGTGGCGGTCTGCGCCGCCACCGTGCTCGGTGCGATCGGTCTGACCCCCGTCGCTGCGACCGCGGCCCCCTCCGTCCCCGCCCCGAAGGCGAAGGCCGAATCCACCGCCGACTACAACGGCGACGGCTTCGCGGACATCGCCATCGGCGCCCCCAACGCGAAGATCAACGGTGTGGCGAAGGCGGGGGCCGTCACCGTCATGTTCGGCTCCGCCACCGGATACCGGAACACCGGTGGGCAGACCGTCTCCCGGGCCGACGCGGGAGTCCCCGGCGACCCCAAGACCGACGAGCGCTGGGGGCAGGTCGACGACGGCGGCGACCTGAACGGCGACGGATACGACGACCTGCTGGTCCGCAACCACTGGACCAGCAGTTGGACGGTCCTGTGGGGAGCGAAGCAGGGCCTCTCGGGCGGCGTCGAACTGCGCGGTGGCGAGGGCACCACGGCCTCTCCCCGTTTCTACAACACCGTCGCCATCGGCGACTACAACGGCGATGGCGCGGCGGATCTGGCCTCGACGGCGAACGTACAGCCCCTGGACGAACCATTCGACTCGGCGAAGTACGCCCTGATGCTCCTCAACGGTCCGTTCGACCGCTCCGGCAAGCCCGCCGAGGTCGTCATCCGGTACACCGAGGTCAAGGACAACAAGTACGCGCCGGCGTCCCTCGCCACCTCCGACATCACCGGCGACGGCATAGACGACCTGATCACCAACGGCTCCTGGCGCGGTTCCGGCTCGCCCTATCTCGTCGACGCCGGGATGATCTACCGGGGCTCGGCCAAGGGCCTGGTGCCCGGCACCGTCGTCAAGGGCCAGGGCTGGGCCTCCGCCTCCGGCGACATCAACAAGGACGGCTACCCCGACTTCGTCAGCGGCCAGGACATGTACCTGGCGGCCGCGTCCGGCGGCTCCGTCCGCATCACCTACGGCGGCCCCAAGGGAACCAGCACGACGCTGAAGCCGCAGACCTTCACCCAGGACACCCCCGGCGTGCCGGGGGTGAACGAGAAGGACGACCGGTTCGGCGCCGCCGTCGACCTCGGCGACGTCAATGGCGACGGATACGCCGATGTCGTCATCGGCGCTCCCTGGGAGGACGGTACCGAAGCCAGCACCAACGGGTCCGGCTCGGTCACCGTGCTGCTGGGCAGCGCCAAGGGCGTCACCACCAACGGGGCCCAGCTCTTCACGCAGAACACCAAGGGGGTACCGAGCACCTCCGAGAGCCGGGACCAGTTCGGCGACAAGGTGCACATCGCCAAGGCCGCCAACGGCAGGACCGAGGTGCTCGTCGGGGGCTTCGGCGAGGACCGGTGGGTGGGGCGCGTCTGGCGGTTGCCCACCAACTCCTCCGGGGTCACCGGGACCGGCAGCACCAGCGTCACCGCCAAGACCCTCAGCGGACTGGGCGGCGCCGTCCACTTCGGCGAGTTCTTCAGCCGCTGAACACCGGCTGCGAGAGCCGCTGAGAGGGCCGCGGGGCGAGCCATGGGAGAGCCGCTGAGAAGCCGCTCCGGAGCCACCGGGGAACCCTGACGCAGCGCAGGTCATCTGGTCCTCCCTGGACCCGATGCAATACCGTCGGCCCGCGGCCTCCCGAAATTTCCGGGAGGTGCGCGGGCCGTCCGTATGACCAGCGGTCACCAAGGCTTGGGGGGAACGATGTCGAGCGGATTATCACGGTTCGCGGTGGCCGGGCTGGCGGGGCTCGCCGCCCTCGTCCTGATGTTCGGATCGTACGACGGCGATGACGGCAAGGACTCCGACGCCACCGACGAGGAGAAGGCGTCGAGCAGGTCCGCGGCCCGCAGCGGCGTGCTCGACCGCGACCGGACCAGGAAGCTGCTGCCACCGCGGGACGCGCTCAAGGGGTGGACGCCCGTCGGCGGGCCGACCGCGGAGGACGTCACCTCCGCCCCCGGCTTCGTCTGCTCCTCCCGGGCGGCGCCCGTCTGCGGGGACGCCGTGGCGTACGGGAAGGCCCTCTACGCCAAGGCGAACAGCGGGCGGATCACGTTCACCGTCTACGCCTACAAGAGCGCCACGGCGGCGACCAGCGCCTACCCCCACATGTGGAAGGACGGCCACGCCGAGCTGCGCCCCCCGCTCACCAACGCGCGGCTGAGCGGCGAGACCGGCCAACAGCACAACGCCCGCCGCGGGAAGTACCCCTTCATGACCGCTCCCGGAGCAATCGTCCAGCTCCGCGTGGGCACCACCCTGCTGCTGATCGAGAGCGGCGGCGCCGACGCCCGCAGACTCAGCGACGCACGGCTGAGCGATCTGGCGACCATGTTCGTCAAACGGTCCCAGCAGGCGCAGAAGGGCGAGAAGCCCTCCGCCAAGGTGGCGGGCTGACCCCGCTGCGGTCGCACGGGTCCGTGCCCGGGAGGTGCGGGGCGGGACGGAGGGATCACCACCTGCCCCTACACCATCGAGAGCGTGCGCACGGCATCACGCGCCCCCTCTGCGCGCCCCTCGTTAAGGTGGGCTCATGAGCACCAGCACGCCGGTCCGATTCGACCGCGGACACACCGACGACCTCCTCTCCTTCCTGACCGCCGCCCCTTCGCCGTATCACGCGGTGACGGTCACCGCAGAGCGGCTGGAGAAGGCCGGATTCCGGCAGGTCCGCGAGACGGATGCCTGGGACGCGACCGCGGGCGGCAAGTACGTGATCCGCGGCGGTGCGCTCATCGCCTGGTACGTGCCCGAGGGCGCCGATCCGCACACCCCGTTCCGGATCGTCGGCGCGCACACCGATTCGCCCAACCTCCGGGTCAAGCCCGACCCGGACAGCGGCGCCCACGGCTGGCGACAGATCGCCGTCGAGATCTACGGCGGACCGCTCCTCAACAGCTGGCTCGACCGCGACCTCGGGATCGCCGGGCGGCTCACCCTCCGCGACGGCTCCCAGCGGCTGATCAACATCGACCGGCCGCTGCTCCGGGTACCGCAGCTCGCGATCCACCTCGACCGCTCGGTGGTGTCCGACGGGCTGAAGCTCGACAAGCAGCGCCATATGCAGCCCATCTGGGGGCTGGGACAGGTCCACGAGGGCGACCTCATCCGGTTCCTGGAGGAGGAGGCCGGGCTCAGTGCGGGCGAGGTCACCGGCTGGGACCTGATGACCCACTCGGTCGAACCGCCCGCCTACCTCGGCCGGGACCGGGAGCTGGTGGCCGCCCCGCGCCTGGACAACCTGCTCTCCGTCCACGCCGGTGCCGCCGCGCTCATCGCCGCAGCCGCCGCGCCCGGGCTCTCGTACCTCCCCGTCCTCGCCGCCTTCGACCACGAGGAGAACGGCTCCCAGGCCGACACCGGCGCGGACGGACCGCTGCTCGGATCGGTGCTGGAGCGCTCGGTGTTCGCCCGCGGCGGTACGTACGAGGACCGGGCGCGCGCCTTCGCCGCCACCATCTGCCTCTCCTCCGACGTGGGCCACGCGGTCCACCCCAACTACGCGGAGCGGCACGACCCGACGCACCACCCGCGCCCCAACGGCGGCCCCATCCTCAAGGTCAACGTGAACCAGCGGTACGCCACCGACGGCGCCGGGCGGGCCGTGTTCGCGGCGGCCTGCGAGCGGGCGGGGGTGCCGTGGCAGTCCTTCGTCTCCAACAACGCGATGCCGTGCGGCACGACCATCGGCCCGATCACCGCGGCGCGGCACGGCATCCAGACCGTGGACATCGGGGTCGCCTGTCTCTCCATGCACAGCGCGCGCGAACTGTGCGGATCGGACGACCCGTATCTGCTGGCCAACGCCCTGACGTCGTTCCTCCAGAGCTGACGCCCCCCGGGAGCCGGCGTGCGGGTGCCCGGGAGGTCGTGCACCTCCCGGGCACCCGTGCGAACGCCCTACGGCTCGCCCCGGGGCACCCCGCGGGAATGCCCTACGGCTCGGTCGTGGCGCCGTCGTCCATGCCCGCCAGGACGAGCGGCAGCCGAGCCGCCCCGCCCTCGGTCACCCGTACCGGAACCCCCCAGTCCTGCTGGTGCACATGGCAGGCCGGGTACTCGTTGGCCGGATCGTCGTCACAGGACGCGGCCATCGCGGAGACGTGCAGCACGCCCTCCCCGACCCCCGGATCGATCTCCAGCGCGCGCGACAGCTCCGTCCCCGCGCCCGCACCGCCGAGCAGCAGCCCCGGTGGGGTCGACGAGACCAGCAGCCGGGTCGACGGACCGTACCGGGTGTCCAGCTTCTGTCCGTCGGGGGCCTGGAAGACGACGTCCAGCCGCAGCGGGCCGGGGGCGACGTCGGTGGCCGACCGCCGGGTGCGGTGCGCGACGGCGTCCACCCGTACCGCCTCCTCCGGCAGCCGCAGCCGGGTCAGCCGGTGCCGCGCCGACTCCACCACCACGATGTCGCCGTCCACCAGCACCGCGCCCGAGGGTTCCCGCAGATCGGTGGCGAGGGTGCTGACCTGCCCGCTCGCCGGGTCGTAACGGCGCAGCGCGTGGTTGTAGGTGTCGCTGACGGCGACCGATCCGTCCGGCAGCGCGGTGACCCCCAGCGGGTGCTGCAACAGGGCCTGCCCGGCGTCCCCGTCCCGGTGGCCGAAGTCGAAGAGCCCGGTACCGGCGGCGGTGTGGACGGTCCCCCCGGTGTCGATCCAGCGGAGCGCGGAGTTCTCGGAGTCGGCGATCCACAGCCGGTCACCGGCGGCCGCGAGACCGCTCGGCTGCGCGAACCACGCCTCGGCGGCCGGCCCGTCGACCAGCCCCTCGTTGGTGGTCCCGGCCGCGACGCGGACGGTGTCCGCTGCGGGCTCGTAGGTCCACAGTTGGTGCACCCCGGCCATGGCGATCCAGAGCTTCCCCTCCCACCAGGCGATGTCCCACGGCGAGGAGAGGTCGACCGCCCGCGCCGGGCCGTCCGTCGCCGAGCCCTGCCACCACTGCTTCCCGGTGCCCGCGAGGGTGGTCACGGCCCCGGTCCCGAGGTCGAGGCGGCGGATCGCGTGGTTGACGGTGTCGGCGACGGCGACCGCGCCGTCGGGGAGGAGTGCGAGCCCCTGGGGCTCGTTGAACCGGGCGGTCTCCGCCGGGCCGTCCGCCAGTCCCCGGGTGCCGTCCCCGATCCGCCGTACGACGCTCTCGCCGTCGGGCGCCAGCTCGACCAGCCGGTGCCGGGTTGAGTCGGAGACCAGGAGGTTCCCGGAGGGCAGCAGCAGGGCCTTCCCGGGGAAGCGCAGCTCGGTCGCGGCGGGCTCGGGCGCCACATACGGCCCGTCCCCGCGCCGCAGGGTGCCCTTCGCGCCGTGCACCGCCTCCAACTCCGCCACCAGGGCGGCGATGGCGTGTGCATGACCCTCGCCGGCGTGCTGGGCGACGACGTACCCCTCGGGGTCGATGACGACCAGGGTGGGCCAGGCCCGTACGGCGTACTGCTTCCAGGTCGCCAGCTCGGGATCGTCCAGGACGGGGTGGTGCACCTGGTACCGCTCGACGGCGTCCACCACGGCCTCGTGATCGGCCTCGTGGACGAACTTCGGCGAGTGCACCCCGATGATCACGACGGTGTCGCGGTGCTCCTCCTCCAGCTCCCGCAGCTCATCCAGGACATGCAGGCAGTTGACACAGCAGAAGGTCCAGAAATCGAGCACCACGATCTTCCCTCGCAGCTCGCCGAGGGTGTACTGCCTGTCACCGGTGTTCAGCCAGCCGCCCTTGCCGATCAGCTCAGGGGCCCGAACGCGTGCACGTATCGCCATACCCCCATCCAACCGCACCGGCCCGGGTATGCATTTCGGTATGAAATATCTCGTACGAGACAAGCTCTTCGCGATCGGCGACGACTACTGGATCGAGGACGAGCGCGGCCGGCACGCCTTCCTCGTGGACGGCAAGGCCCTGCGGCTCCGGGACACCCTGGAGCTGAAGGACCCGACCGGACTGGTCCTGATCACGCTGCGCAAGAAGCTGCTCAGCCTGCGCGACACGATGACCATCGAGCGCGACGAGGCCACCCTCGCCACCATCCGCAGAAAGCGCCTCTCGCTGCTGCGCAACCACTACCGCGTCACCCTGGTGGAGGGCACCGAGCTGGATGTGAGCGGGCGGCTGCTGGACCGTGAGTTCGTGATCGAGTACGAGGGGGAGCTGCTGGCCCACGTCTCCCGCCGCTGGTTCCGGGTGCGGGAGACCTATGCGATCGATGTCGTACGGGAGGACGCGGACGCGGCGCTGCTGATCGCGGTGGCGGTCTGTGTGATCCGCATGGCCGAGAAGGAGCGCGAGCCGTCCGACGACTGACCCGTACGGCGGGCCTGCGGAGCGGCCGTCGTCAGGAGACCCCGGACCCGGATCCGTACGCGGATTCATCGGGCTCCCGCCCCCGGGCCTACGATCGTCACACGAAAGGACTGCCGGGGCGCCGCCCGGCAGCGTAACTTAAACAGCCGAGCCTCCTGCGCAGCCCAGCCGTCAGCAGTCAGCCCGCGTACCGCCAGAACGTCGAGGGGTCCCGTGACCGTCCATCCCAGCCTCCAGACCTACGTCGATGCCTGGACCCACGCCATCGAATCGATAGCCGAGCTGGTACAGCCACTCGTCGAGGGTGAGTGGAACCGAGTGACGCCGTGCCCCGCCTGGTCGGTGCGCGATGTGGTCTCGCATGTCATCGGCATGGAGACCGAGATGCTCGGCGATCCGCGCCCCATCCACACCCTGCCGCGCGATCTCTACCATGTGAAGAACGACTTCGCGCGGTACATGGAGATGCAGGTCGATGTGCGCCGTCACCACACCGCTCCGGAGATGACCTCCGAACTGGAGTATGTGATGATCCGGCGGGCCCGTTCGCTGCGGAACGAGAAGCGTTCGCCGGAGACCAAGGTCCGTGCCCCGCTCGGCGCCGAGCAGAGCCTCGAACTCGCCATGCGGATGCGTGCGTTCGACACCTGGGTGCACGAGCAGGACCTGCGGGTCGCGCTCCACGAACCCGGCAACATCGACTCCCCCGGCGCCCTGGTCACCCGTGACGTACTGCTGGAGGCGCTGCCGAAGGTCGTCGCCAAGGACGCGGGGGCGCCGCCGAATTCGGCGGTGGTGATCGATGTGCACGGTCCGGTGGAGTTCCTCCGCACGGTCCGGGTGAACGCGGAGGGGAAGGGCTCGGTCGACGGATCGCCCTCGCTGGGGCCGATCGTGACACTGGCTCTGGACTGGGAGACGTACTACCGACTGGCGTGCGGGCGGGTCCGGTACGCGGCGGTGGCCGACCGGGTGAAGGTGGACGGCGACCAGGAGCTGGCGACGGCGATCCTGCGGTCGTTCGCGGTCACTCCCTGAACGACCGCGTCACCCCCAGCGGTTCGCCGTGGGGGACCCACACCAGGAGCCGGACCCCGGTTGACCGCGCACGCCGGGACCGTGCGCGCCGCGCCCTACGCCGGTACGTGCACCGTCTCCACCCGGCTCGCCACCAGCCGTTCCCGCTCCAGCCGGACCGCCCGGCCCCGCAGGCGGAGGATCTGCGCCACCCCCAGCGCCTCCAGCACGAACACGCACGAGAACGCGATCCGATAGTTCCCACCGCTCGCGTCCAGCAGCACGCCGACCATGAACAGCGTCGTCATGGAGGCCGTGAAGCCACCCATGTTGACGATGCCCGAAGCCGTGCCCTGTCGCTGCGGCGGATTGGCCGGACGGGCGAAGTCGAAGCCGATCATCGACGCCGGGCCGCACGCCCCGAGCACCACACAGAGTGTGATCAGCAGCCACATCGGCGCCTGGTCCCCGGGGTGGATGACGGTGGCCGCCCAGACGAGCGCGGTCGCCGCGACCGTGCCGAGCGCCAGGGGGACGCGCGCGCTGTGGTGACGGGCGATGATCTGCCCGTACACCAGGCCCACCACCATGCTCACCAGCACCACCAGGGTCAGCAGTGAGCCGGCCGTCTCCCGTGTCAGCCCCTGCGCCTCGACCAGGAACGGCATCCCCCACAACAGCATGAACACCATCGCCGGGAACTGGGTGGTGAAGTGCACCCACATCCCCAGTCGGGTGCCCGGCTCCCGCCAGGAGAGGGCGATCTGCTTCCGTACGAACGCGGCGCCCGCGTGCCGTCCGGACGCGGCGGGCTCATGGCCCTCCGGATGGTCCTTGAGGAAGAGCAGCACCAGCACGACGACGACCGCGCCCGCCACCGAGCTGCCCGCGAAGGTGGTGACCCAGCCCAGATCGTGCAGCAGCCGCGCGATGAGCATGGTCGAGACGAGATTGCCCGCCATCCCGAAGAGCGCGGCGACCTGCCCGATGAGCGGGCCGCGCCGGGCCGGGAACCAGCGGCTGCCCAGCCGCAGCACACTGATGAAGGTCATCGCGTCCCCGCAGCCCAGCAGGGCGCGGGCGGCGAGGGCCGTGCCGTACGAGGGGGAGAGCGCGAACCCGAGCTGCCCCACGGTGAACAGCAGCGCGCCGAACGCCAGGACCTTCTTGGTGCCGAACCGGTCGACCATCAGCCCCACGGGTATCTGCATTCCCGCGTAGACCAGCAGTTGGAGGATGGAGAAGGTGGAGAGCGCGGAGGCGTTGACGTCGAAGCGGTCGGCGGCGTCGAGTCCGGCCACCCCCAGCGACGTACGGAAGATGACGGCGACGAAGTAGACGGCGACGCCGATGCCCCAGACCGCGGCGGCGCGACGGCCGCCGGGAGGGTCGCCGGGTATGCCGGCCGGGGCGCTCACCGGACCTCGCCCCGCGCCAGATTGCTGAACCAGCCCACGTGCCGGTGGACGAGGGCGGCGGCCAGGTCCGCGTCCCCGGCTCTCAGCGCCTGGAGGATCTCGCTGTGCTCGACGACGTTCTTGGCGATGCGATCGGGGTGGGCGTGCATGATGGCGACCCCCATCCTGAGCTGCCGGTCGCGGAGCTGGTCGTAGAGCCGGGAGAGGATCTCATTGCCGCCGCTGCGCACGATCTCGGCGTGGAACGCCCGGTCGGTGACCGCGACGGCGGCCAGGTCCCCGGCCTCGCCCTGGCGCTTCTGCTGTTCGAGGAGGTCTTCGAGACGGGCGATCAGCAGCGGTGAGGCGGGTACGGCCTTACGGGCCGCGTGCTCCTCCACCAACAGCCGGGTCTCCACCACATCGGCGATCTCCTGCGCGGAGACGGCGAGGACGAGCGCGCCCTTCTTGGGGTAGAGCTTGATCAGCCCCTCCACCTCCAGCTTGAGCAGCGCCTCACGGACGGGGGTGCGGGACACCCCGACGGCATCGGCCAGTTCGCCCTCGGTGAGGAGGGTTCCGCCCTCGTAGCGGCGGTCCAGAACCGCCTGCTTGACATGGGCGTAGACACGTTCGGCGGCGGGGGCGGCGGCAGGCATGCGCACAGCATAGATACAAGACAGGTGCATCCCAAGGGGCCGTCCACCATCCAGGACGGCGCCACAACCGGCCCCGGACCCCCCTCCGAAGCTCCCCAGGGCCTGACTGTGGCCCCACCCGCCACGGGCGCCCCACGGGGGCGGGAGGGGGGCCCATGGGACGCGTCCGGGACCCGTCCGGCAGGGGGCGTCGGGGGACACCGGGAATTTTCGAACAGAAATCGCGTGATTCCGTGCATCCGTTCGACCCGTTCAGGAGTCTTTCATCGGGGCCCTCCCGTGAGCCGGCCCCGCGACAGGCGTTTTTCGACGGAGTGCGAACTCGGAGCGATTCTCTTGATATTCAGCAACACGAGCGTGCGTAGCGCCGCCACGGTTGTCCTCTCCAGCGGTCTCCTGCTGACCGCTTCCCCCCTTGCGGCGCCCGCCCAGGCGGCGTCCCGGCCGATCCCGTCGATCGCCGCCAAGGGCGGTTTCGTGATCGACCAGACCTCGGCCAAGGCGATCTACGGCAAGGCCAACGACCTGCGCCGCGAGATGGCGAGCACGACGAAGGTCACGACGGCGATCACCGTTCTCACCACGCCGGGCCTCGATCTCAACCGCAAGGTCACCATCAAGCAGGCGTACCGCGACTATGTCGTCAGGGAGGGTGGCAGCACCGCCGACCTGAAGACCGGCGACAAGCTGACCGTCCGCCAGCTCCTCTCCGCGCTGATGCTGCCCTCGGGCTGCGACGCCGCGTACGCGCTCGCCGACACCTTCGGCACCGGTTCGACCACGGCGGCACGCACCGCGTCGTTCATCGGCAAGATGAACAAGAAGGCCAGCCAGCTCGGCCTGAAGAACACCAAGTACGACTCGTTCGACGGCATCTCCCGGGCCGGGGCGAACTACACGACCCCGTCCGACCTGGCGAAGCTGGCCCGGCACGCCTTCAGCAGCAGCGTCTTCCGCGAGGTGGTCGGCGCGACCTCGTACAAGACCGTCGCGCTGACGAAGGACAGCCGCAAGCGCACGTACACCTGGTACAACACCAACCGGCTGCTGGGCTCCTACAAGGGCGCCGTCGGCATCAAGACCGGCACCGGCACCAAGGCCGGCCCCTGCCTGATCTTCGCGGCCACCCGCGGGGACAAGACCTATGTCGGCGTGGTCCTGAACAGCTCCGCCCGCTACACCGACGCGGGCAAGCTGCTCGACTTCGCCTTCGGCTCCACCACGGCGAAGACGATGAAGCTGCGTTCGCTGCCGGTGGGCGCGCAGAACGACTGATCCGGCGTCCCCACGCATGAGGTCCCGTGACACCCTTCCGTGTCACGGGACCTCAGCCGTCTCGGGGGGCTGTCACGCCCAGGTGATCAGCCGCTTCGGGTTCTCCAGGATCGCCGCGACGTCCGCGAGCACCTTGGAGCCCAGCTCCCCGTCCACCACCCGGTGGTCGAAGGAGAGCGCGAGGGTTGTCACCCGGCGCGGTTTGACCTTGCCCTTGTGGACCCACGGCTGGAGCTTGATGGCGCCGACGGCCAGGATCGCGGACTCGCCGGGGTTGAGGATCGGCGTACCGCTGTCGACGCCGAAGACGCCGACATTGGTGAGGGTCACCGTGCCCCCCTGCATCGCCGCCGGGGTGGTCTTGCCCTCGCGGGCGGTGGTGACCAGTTCACCGAGTGCCCGCGCCAGTTCCGGCAGGGTCAGTCCGTGCGCGTCCTTGATGTTCGGCACGATCAGCCCGCGCGGAGTGGCCGCCGCGATGCCCAGATTGACGTAGTGCTTCTGGACGATCTCCTGGTTGGCGTCGTCCCAACTGGAGTTGATCTCCGGGTTCCGCTTGATGGCGACCAACAGCGCCTTGATGATCAGCAGCAGCGGGTTGACCCGCAGGCCCGCCATCTCCTTGTCGGACTTGAGCTCCTCGACGAGCTTCATCGTCCGGGTCACATCGGTGGTGATGAACTCGGTGACATGCGGCGCGGTGAACGCACTGCCGACCATGGCAGCCGCCGTGGCCTTCCGAACGCCCTTGACGGGGATACGGGTCTCTCGCGCGGCCGTGGCCGTGGCCGTGCTCGCGGGAACCGAGGGAGCCGGGGCGGCGGCCGGCTCAGCGGTGACCGGCTCGGTGGCGGACGGCTCCGGGGTCACCGCCGCGTGGACGTCCTCGCGGGTGATGACGCCGGCGGGCCCGGTGGGGGTGACCGCCGCCAGATCGACGCCGAGGTCCTTGGCGAGCTTGCGCACGGGGGGCTTGGCGAGCGGGCGGGCGGCGGGGGAGCCGTGCCCGTTCAGCTCGGCCTGGAGCGCGGCGGCCGCGGGCTCGCTGACGGGCCGGGCGGGCGTTCCGGCCCCACCGGTCGCGCCGGCCCCACCGGTCCCACCCGTCGCGGCCGGGGCGGGCTGTGCGGGCTGTGCGGGCGCGGTCTGGCCCGGGACCTGGGCCGCCTTACGGGGGCGGCGCTTGCTGGAGCTCTCGGCGACGCCGTACCCGACGAGCACCGGCTGCCGGCCCTTCGGCTTCCCCTCGACATCGGTATCGGGGTCGGTATCGGCATCGACAGCGGTGCCGGTGGTGGCGTCGGCACCCGCATCGGCCGTCACCGGAGCATCGGCCGTCGGTTCGGCCACGGCGGGGGCCCCTGGCTCGACATCGACCGAGATGATCACCTGGCCGACATCGACCGTCGTCCCCTCGGCGAAGCGCAGCTCGTGCACGACCCCGTCGTACGGGATCGGCAGTTCCACCGCCGCCTTCGCCGTCTCGACCTCGCACACCACCTGGCCGTCGGTGACCGTGTCACCCGGCTTTACGTACCACTTGAGAATCTCCGCCTCGGTGAGCCCCTCGCCCACATCGGGCATCTTGAACTCGCGGAAGCGAAGCGAAGTGTCTTGCGTCATGGTCACGGCACTCCTCAGTACGCGAGCGAGCGGTCGACGGCGTCCAGCACCCGGTCCAGTCCCGGAAGGTACTCCTCCTCCAGGCGCGCCGGGGGATACGGCGCGTGGAATCCACCGACCCGCAGCACCGGAGCCTCCAGGTGGTAGAAGCACCGCTCGGTGATCCGGGCGGCGATCTCCGCGCCCGAACCGTAGAACACGGGGGCCTCGTGCACCACCACCAGCCGGCCCGTCCGCTCCACCGACGCCTGGACGGCGTCGAAGTCGATGGGCGACATCGAGCGCAGATCGATCACCTCGACGGACTTGCCCTCCTCGGCAGCCGTGGCGGCCGCCGCCACACAGACCTTCACCATCGGACCGTACGCGACCAGGGTGAGATCGGTACCGGTCCGGACGGTCCGGGCGGCGTGCAGCGGTCCGGGGATCGCCCCGGTGTCGACCTCGCCCTTGTCCCAGTAGCGCCGCTTCGGCTCGAAGAAGATCACCGGATCGTCGCTCTGGATGGCCTGCTGGAGCATCCAGTACGCGTCGGACGAGCTGGACGGCGAGACCACCTTGAGGCCCGCGACATGCGCGAAGAGCGCCTCGGGGGACTCGCTGTGGTGCTCGACCGCGCCGATGCCACCGCCGTACGGGATACGGATCACGACGGGCAGTTTGATCTTGCCGAGCGAGCGGGCGTGCATCTTGGCGAGCTGGGTGACGATCTGGTCGTACGCCGGGAAGACGAACCCGTCGAACTGGATCTCCACGACCGGCCGGTAGCCGCGCAGCGCCAGCCCGATCGCGGTGCCGACGATGCCGGACTCGGCGAGCGGGGTGTCGATGACCCGGTCCTCGCCGAAGTCCTTCTGGAGCCCGTCGGTGACCCGGAAGACGCCGCCGAGCTTGCCGACGTCCTCACCCATGATCAGGACCTTGGGGTCGGTCTCCAGGGCCTTGCGCAGCGACTCGTTGAGCGCCTTGGCGAGGGGAAGTTTCCGCGCGGTCATGATCAGCTCCCGTCCTCGGCGAAGGACGCCTGGTAGGCGGCGAACTGCGCGCGCTCCTCGTCGACGAGCCCGTTCCCGTCCGCGTAGATGTGGTCGAACAGCGCCATGGGGTCCGGGTCGGGCATCGCTCGTACGGCCTCGCGCACCCGCTTGGCGAGGGCGTCGCTCTCCTCCTCCAGCGCGGAGAAGAACGCGTCGTCGGCGTGGTTCTCGCTCTCGAGGTGGGTACGGAGCCGAAGGATCGGGTCCTTGGCCTCCCAGGCCGCCCGCTCGTCGTCGTGCCGGTACTTCGTCGGATCGTCGGACGTGGTGTGCGCGCCCATCCGATAGGTGAACGCCTCCACCAGCATGGGGCCCTCGCCCCGGCGGGCGCGCTCCAGCGCGGAGCGGGTCACGGCCAGACAGGCGAGGACGTCGTTGCCGTCGACGCGGACGCCGGGGAAGCCGTAGCCCTGGGCGCGCTGGTAGAGCGGGACCCGGGTCTGGCGTTCGGTCGGCTCGGAGATCGCCCACTGGTTGTTCTGGCAGAAGAACACGACCGGAGCGTTGTAGACGGCGGCGAAGGTGAAGGACTCCGCCACATCGCCCTGGCTGGAGGCGCCGTCGCCGAAGTAGGCGATCACGGCGGAATCGGCGCCGTCCTTGGCCACGCCCATGGCGTAGCCGGTGGCGTGCAGCGTCTGGGAGCCGATGACGATGGTGTAGAGGTGGAAGTTGTTGCTGTTGGGGTCCCAGCCGCCGTGGTTCACCCCACGGAACATCCCGAGCAGATTGGTCGGATCGACCCCCCGGCACCAGGCGACACCGTGTTCCCGGTAGGTCGGGAAGACGTAGTCGTCATCGCGCAGCGCGCGGCCGGAGCCGATCTGGGCGGCCTCCTGGCCGAGCAGCGACGCCCACAGTCCCAGTTCGCCCTGGCGCTGGAGAGCGGTGGCCTCGGCGTCGAAACGGCGGGTCAGGACCATGTCCCGGTACAGCCCGCGCAGCTCGTCGGGGGTGATGTCGATGCTGTAGTCGGGATGCTCGACGCGCTGGCCATCGGGCGTCAGCAACTGTACGAGCTGGGGCTCGGAACTCTGCGGCTTCTTCGCGGCGCTCACCCGCTTGCTGCTGCGTCGCGGTTTGCGCGCGGCAGTGCTCTCCACGGTCACGTGCGTGCTCCTCCGTCTGTCCGGTCTCCCGGGTTCGCCGGGAGCCTGGGGTCGCCCCTGCGTGAGGCAGGGGGAGGCTCCGCCGGTTCTCGGCCTCCCGCACGGGGTGGGTACGGCTCGACCGGGAACTGGCGTGACAGGTGCCCCGACGAGACCCTGCCAAAAAGCACGTTACCCAGTAGCTCGCATTCCTGCGAAACCCTATTTGACCTGCGGATTTGCTTGGATTTCCAAGTAAATCGCGAAATAGGGGAACAACTACAGGTCACAGCCTTGTGGTCCCGTCAGGAACACCGGCACGTTATCCCGGGCACCCCGGGCACGGGAAGAGCCGGTGTGTGAGACTGCATTCGTGCGCGAAGAAGGAAAAATCACGGTATTCCTGTTGGACGATCATGAAGTCGTCCGACGCGGCGTTCATGAGCTGCTCTCGGTCGAGGACGATATCGAGGTCGTCGGCGAGGCGGGGACGGCCGAGGAAGCCATCGTGCGGATCCTCGCGACCCGGCCCGATGTCGCCGTGCTGGACGTCCGGCTGCCGGACGGCAGCGGGGTCGAGGTCTGCCGGGAGGTGCGCTCCCAGGACGAGGACATCAAATGCCTGATGCTCACCTCGTTCGCCGACGACGAGGCCCTCTTCGACGCGATCATGGCCGGTGCGTCCGGTTATGTCCTCAAGGCGATCCGGGGCAACGAACTGCTGTCGGCGGTACGGGACGTGGCGGCCGGCCGTTCGCTGCTGGACCCGGTGGCGACCGCGCGCGTGCTGGAGCGGCTCCGGGACGGGAACACCCCGAAGGGCGACCGACGGCTGGCGAACCTCACCGAGCAGGAGCGCAAGATCCTCCACCTGATCGGCGAGGGCCTCACCAACCGGGTCATCGGCGAACGGCTGCACCTCGCGGAGAAGACCATCAAGAACTACGTCTCCAGCCTGCTGTCGAAGCTGGGGATGGAGCGGCGGTCGCAGGCGGCGGCGTACGTGGCCCGGATGCAGGCGGAACGCCAGCACCACTGAGGGTCCTCGCCCGCCGCGCCCCGGGGCCGATGCGGGCCACACCCGTCCGCACCCCGGGGCCGATGCGGGCCACACCGGTTGGGACGGCACCGCTGAGCCGACGCCGCCGGGAGGCCGCCCCCTCAACGGGTCACCATCTGACCGACACCACCAACCGGCGCACCATCTGACCGACACCGCCGAGCAGGTGCAACCGGGGCGGCCCCACGGGGCCCCGCCCCGGCCCTGCGGGGCCCTGACCCGCCCCGGAGGTCGTACGGCACGGGGGAAGGTCACCAGGCGGCACGGGGCGGCACCCGGGGCGTCGTCCCCGACGTCGGGGGGCCGGAACGGGACCGTGCCGGCCCCCGACGACGGGACTTACGTCCCCGAGGACGAGGGGCGGCGGCCCCTTCCCGCCAGGCCCCCGGTCACCGAGAGTGGACCCATGTCCACCGAGGAACTCCGCGCCATCGAGCTGCTCGCCCGCGTCTCGTACGGCAGGCTGGCCACGAGCATGCGGGCGATGCCCTTCGTCGCCCCCGCCCGGCACATCGTGCTGGACGGCGGTGTCGTGCTGCGGATCCACCGGGGCTTCGGCTACCACCGGGCCTGCAACGGCAGCGTGGTCGCGTACGGCGCGGACAACTTCAACTCCGGCGCGGACACCCTCTGGTCGGTGCAGTTCACGGGCATGGCGGACATCGTCCGGGCGCCGGACGGCAGTGCGGCGCTCTTCGGTGATGAGCCGACCCAGGCGGACGGTGAGCGATTTGAGCCGGTTTATATGCGCATAGAACCTCAGTTCGTCACCGTACATACCCTGGACTATGGCGAAGAGCAGTCCAACCGACACGCTGCGTGATCTACCATTTGGTGAGTGCCACGCTCATCTGTCATTGCCCCTCCCGTTGTTGCTCTACTGCGTCGCTACGAGGACCCGGGCGAACCGCTCTCCTGTGAGCGGGTCACCGAGGGGCTGCTGAACCGTGGCTACCGCCTCGCCACCACCCACGGCGCGTACTTCCTCAAACACCACCTCGACGGCGACCACGAGGCCATCACCCGCCAGCACCGCGCCACCCAGCGCCTCCAGACGCTCGGGGTGCCGGTCGCACCCCCCGTCGAGGACCTCCAGGGGGACACGGTCGCCGTCATCGGCGGCCACTGCTACGCCCTGCACCCCTGGGTGGACGGCCGGCACCGCGACGGCGCGCAACTGACCACCCTCCAATCCCGGCGCCTCGGCTCCCTCCTCGGGCTCGTCCACACCTGCCTGGAACGGGTCATGAACCAGCGGGTGGAGCCGGGCCGGGGACGGATCAGACAGCGGACGTACGCCCACGAGTTCGAGAAGGGGTCCGCGCACGGCTTCGCGAGGGGATCCGGTGACGAGTTCGGGAAGGTGCTCGGCCGGGAGCGGGAGTACGAGAGCGCGTACCCGGAGGAGACCTTCGCGCTCATCGACGAACTCCTCGCGCTGGCACGGACCGCGAGCCCCCGCGACGCCTTCGACACCCTCGCCGAACACCGTCTCCTGGAGCGCCGCGCACTGCTGACCCGGCACGCGCACCGCCGTCCGCCCCCCGCGTCGGCGGGCGGCTGGGTGCACGGCGACTTCCATCCGCTGAATCTGCTCTACCGGGGCGGGGAGCCCGCCGCGATCGTCGACTGGGACCGCTTAGGGGTGCAGCCGCGCGCGGAGGAGGCGGTCCGGGCTGCGGCGATCTTCTTCGTCCAGCCCGCGGGCGAACTGGAGTTGACGAAGGTCCGGGCCTATGCGCGGGCCTACCGCCGCGCGGCCGGCGCTGACGCGGCCGAACTCGCCGCGGCGGTCCACCGGGTGTGGTGGGAACGGCTCAATGACTTCTGGATACTGCGCTGGCGCTACCAACTGCACGACCGCAGGGCCGACCCGCAGTTCGCCGCGGTTTCGGCCCTGGTGGAGTGGTGGACCCGGGAGTACGACGCGGTACGGGAGGCATTCACGGCCTGACCGGCGGCAGGCGCCGCGCCCGACGCGCTCCCACCCGCCCGAGCCGCGCGCCGTATCTCGGGCCGTACCGCGGGCCCGGCGGCAGGCGCCCGGGCCGCACCATATGCGCCGCCCGGCGCCTGAACGCTCCCCCGGTCAGGGGTTGTTCGCGCCGCCGTCGCCGCCTTCCGCGCCGCCGTCCGTACCGGGTTCCCCCGGACCTCCCGGCTCGCCGGACGTGCCCGGGTCCGGCGATTCGCCCGACGGCTCGCTGGCCTCGCCGGTCGGCTGCTCGCTCTCCTCATTGGTGGGCTCGGCCGGCAGCGAAGCCTCCTCCGACGGTTCCTCGGAGTACGACTGCCGGGGCTCCTCCTTGAAGGTGGGCTTCCAGGGGGATTCGCGTCCGCCGTCCGTGGGGTTGTCGGGCTCCTCCTGCTTCTCCGACTTCGACGGCGACGGGCTCGGCGAAGCGGGCGGGCTCGACGGGGTCTGGGAGATCTTGACCTTCTCCTTGGGCGGAGTCTCGGTCGCTCCCGTCTTCTTCAGCGCGAAGGCGACACCCGCGACCACGGCGATCAGCGCGAGCGCCGCCACCAGCCAGACCTTGCTGCGGCGACGACCGCCCTGCCCGTGGGACCCGCCGTCGTAACCGCCGTCGTCCGGGTTCATCGGCGGCAGGATCGGGCCCTGCGAGGTGTCGCCGTGCACCGGGTGGTGGACCGCGGTCGCGCCGGTCACCCCCATCGCGGGGGTGCCACCGCCGCCGGGGCCGTGCACGGGTCCGGTGTTCCAACTGCCGTTGTGGCTGCCCTGCTGCTGGAGCATCTGGAGCCCGTACTGGACCAGTCCGCGCATCTCCTCCGCGCTCTGGAACCGGTCGTCCGGGTCCTTCGCGAGCGAACGCATCACCAGGCCGTCCAGCTCGGGCGGCACCACGTCCGAAGCCCGCGACGGCGGCAGCGGAATGTCCTGGACGTGCTGGTAGACCACCGAGAGCGGGGTCTCGCCGGTGAACGGCGGGCGCAGCGAGAGCAGTTCGTAGAGCAGACAGCCCGTCGCGTAGAGGTCGGACCGGTGGTCGACGGCCTTGCCGAGCGCCTGTTCGGGTGAGAGGTACTGCGGGGTGCCCATGACCATGCCGGTCTGGGTCATCGTCGTGGACGCGCCGTGCAGGGCACGGGCGATGCCGAAGTCCATCACCTTGACGGCACCGGAGTGGGTGATGATGACGTTGGCGGGCTTGATGTCACGGTGCACGATGCCGTGCTGGTGCGAGTAGGCCAGCGCCTCCAGGACTCCGGAGACGATGATCAGCGCCTGCTCGGGCGGCGGGGCCTCGGCGTTGATCAGCAGATCGCGGATGGTGCGGCCCTCGACCAGCTCCATGACGATGTAGGAGACGGACTGGCCGTTGGCCACGTCCTCGCCGGAGTCGTACACGGCGACGATCGCATGGTGGTTGAGGCCGGCCACCGACTGTGCCTCACGGGTGAAGCGGGCCTTGGAGACCGGGTCCTCGGCGAGGTCGGAGCGGAGCAGCTTCACGGCGACGGTGCGGCCGAGCCGTACGTCCTCCGCCGCGAAGACCTCGGCCATGCCGCCGCGACCGAGGCGGTGGGTGAGGCGGTAGCGGCCATCGCCGACCAGTCCGCCGATACCCCATGAATCCACCGGATCCGGCACGCCGCCGCCGCCAGCTTCGGGTTCGGGTGCCATCAGTCCTCGCCGTCGTGTAATCCGTGAAATCCGTGCCGTCGCCTCACGCTACAGCCTCCGTACGACAGGCCGGCCCGAGATGGACCGGCCATCAAACCCCCTGTGAGCTCGGCCACGCAAATTTCACGGGCCTCCGGTAACGCTTGCGGGACGCTTCTTGTGCGTACGGTCACGGAACGGGCATCCGGCTTGACGTGCCGGACCCCTCGGGCAGACTTGCCCCGTAATAGGGATCACGGAAATAACGATCACAGAACACGGATCGCGGAGACACGGTCCCCGGACCGGGTGGGCGATTCGCCCCGGGTCGCCGGGGAACGCGCACGGTCCGCGCGCCGAGGGGGACATACGTCATGAGCCAGGACGGCGCGCAGGGCCGCTATGCGGGCGGCTCCCTGGCGGGTGGCCGGTATCAGCTCCGCGGCCTGCTGGGCGAGGGCGGTATGGCCTCCGTCTATCTGGCGTACGACTCCGCCCTGGACCGCCAGGTCGCCATCAAGACACTCCATACGGAGCTGGGGCGCGAGCAGTCCTTCCGTGAGCGGTTCCGGCGCGAGGCGCAGGCCGTCGCCAAGCTCTCGCACCCCAATATCGTCTCGGTCTTCGACACCGGCGAGGACACGGTGGTCGGCGGTGGCGGCGACGGCTTCCCGATGCCGTACATCGTCATGGAGTACGTGGAGGGCGAGCCGCTCGGTTCCGTGCTCCACGCCGATGTCCAGCACTATGGCGCGATGCCCGCGGACAAGGCACTCAGGGTGACGGCCGACGTACTGGCCGCGCTGGAGACCAGCCATGAGATGGGCCTGGTCCACCGGGACATCAAGCCGGGCAATGTGATGGTGACGCGGCGCGGTGTGGTGAAGGTGATGGACTTCGGCATCGCACGGGCGATGCAGTCGGGCGTCACCTCGATGACCCAGACCGGCATGGTGGTCGGCACTCCGCAGTACCTCTCTCCGGAACAGGCGCTGGGCCGGGGCGTGGACGCCCGCTCGGACCTGTACTCCGTCGGGATCATGCTCTTCCAACTCTTCACGGGACGGCTGCCGTTCGACGCGGATTCCCCGCTGGCCATCGCGTACGCCCATGTCCAGGAGGAGCCGGTCGCGCCCTCCACCGTCAATCGTTCGGTCACCCCGGCGATGGACGCGCTGGTCGCGCGGGCGCTGAAGAAGAATCCGAACGAACGCTTCCCGAACGCAGCGGCGATGCGGGACGCCTGTGCCCGGGTGGCGAGCGCGGGACAGTCGGCCCCGCCGGTGATCATCAGTGGCGCTCCGCCGGTGAGCGGTTCGGGGGTGGGATCCGCGGTCTTCCCGCCGCTGGACCAGTCGATGCCCGCACCGCACCAGCAGGGGGTGCAGACGCCGTACCAGTCGGGTCCTTACGGGGCGCCGACGCCGGCTCAGCACGCGCCGATGCCCGGTCCGGGTCAGCACGCACCGACCCCGGGGCCGCAGTACGGGTATCCGCCGGCCCAGGCCCCGTACCCGACCAATCAGGCGTATCAGGGAGCGCCCGGGCCGATGGCCGGGGCCGCCCAGTCCTCGTACACGATCTCCCCGGCGCCGAATCCGGCTCCCGCGCGGAAGAGCCGTGGGCCGAAGATCGCGATGATCGTGGGCGCCGTCGTGCTGGCGCTGATGGCGATCGGCATCGTGCGGCAGATCGTCGACAACTCGAACAAGAACAACAACCCCGAGAGCCGGCCGACGGCGGGCCAGACGCCCGGCAAGGGCCCGGCCACGGGATCGACCTCGGGGTCGGGCTCCGAGCCCGGCGCTGGCTCCGGATCCGAGACGGGCTCCGGATCCGACTCCGGTTCCGGCTCGGACCAGGGGACCGACCGGGACCCCGATGCGGACAACGGCACGGACAACGGCTCGGAGACCGGCACGGAGACCGGATCCGGTTCCGACGGGGACTCGGGCTCCGACTCCGGCGACGGCCGCCCGGTGGACCGTACGCGCACCATCGACTCCTCCAAGTGCACGGACGCCATGGAGGACGGCACCGATCCGTCGAAGGTCCAGGCGCCCGCGCTGCTCCACAAGGACGTGCTCTCCGTGAAGGACTGCCTGCGGGCCGCGGGGTGGACCTGGAAGGTCACCGAGGTGGACAACCCCCAGTGGGCGAAGGACGCGGTGATCGAGCAGTACCCGAGCCAGGGCTCGCCGGTGGTGCCGAAGAGCCAGGAGTTCGAGCTGAAGATCTCCACCGGCAAGTCCGGCTGAGCCCCACTCGCCGCGCGTTCGGTTGACGCGCTTCCTCCCGGGATGCCGGAGATGTCGGCTCGTGTGACGCTGATTCCGTCATCACGACGGCTCGAAGCACGCTGGGTATCCGCCAGTCGGCGCGGGCAGCACCGTCACTACGGTCAGCACGGTCGCGGGACCGTGCGGTCAGTACGGGAGGGGGTCACCCGGTGGCTCCAGGGCTCCGCACTCGGTGGTCGATGGCGGCTGCCTCGCTCCTGCTGGCGGTCGCGCCTCCGGCATCCGCGGCGGAGGATACGGGGGCGGTGCACTCGGAGTGGATCGCGGCGTACACGGAGCGGATGACGGCCGCGTACACGAAAGACGTCCCGGCGGGGTACGCGGCCGGGACCGAGGCGGCGCGAGGGGTGCTCGATCCGGTCCCCGCCCCGCGCGCGGACCGGATCGAGCATCCGCACACGCATGGGATCGAAGCCCCGCGCACGAGCGGGACCGGCGTCGGGGCCGGGACCGGAGTCGGGGCCGGGACCGGGACCGGGGTGGCCGGAGCCGGGGTCAACGCGCCCGCCGCCAGCCCGCGCCCCGATCCGGCACCGACCGCCTCACTCGCGGGGCGGCCCGCGGGGGAGGGACGGCCGCGGCCGGGGCGCGCCCCGGTGACCGAGAGCCCGACCGCGCCGGCCGACGACTCCGCCGCCACCGAGCCCCCGACCGATTCCGCCGCCTCCGGGACCGTCCGTACGCCGTCCGGGGCGGCCTCTGTGTCACAGTCTCGTCCCGCTTCCCCCGCCCCCTCCACCCCGGCCCATACCGCCTCCGGGCGGCGGACCGTCCCTCCTGGGGAGGACACGGGCCCCTGGACGGAGGAGGGCGGGGAAGCGATGGACCCACCGGCGGCCGAACTGAGCCCGCTGGCCCCCGCGGCAGCACGTCACCAGCCCGCGCAGGCCACCCCCGAGCCGGTCGCCCAGCAGATCTCACCGCTCTCCCTGGGCGTCGGAATGGCCCTGATGGGGCTCGGGATCGGCTTTCTGGGGGTACGGCTGAGGCGGCGCTGAGCCTCGTCCACCCGCCTTCCGGACCTCGTCCTCCCTCTTGAGGCGGACCCTTCGATTCCGTCTTTTGACGGTTGGAGCGAACTGGCATACCCGGTATACATACTCGGTATGTCCATTCGTCACGGGCTTCTGGCCCTCCTTGAGCACGGCCCCCGGTACGGCTCTCAGTTGCGCACGGAGTTCGAGTCGCGCACGGGTGCCACCTGGCCGCTCAACGTGGGTCAGGTCTATACGACCCTGAACCGGCTGGAGCGGGACGGCATGGTCGCGCAGAGCGGTGCGGACGACGCCGGCCACGCGCTGTACGTCATCACCGAACCGGGCCGCGCCGAGCTGAGGAATTGGTTCGAGACGCCGGTGGACCGCAGCAGCCCGCCCCGTGACGAGCTGGCCATCAAGCTGGCGATGGCCATCGGGTCACCCGGGTTGGACATCCGGGCCGTCATCCAGTCCCAGCGCCACCACACCGTGAAGGCGATGCAGGACTACACCCGGCTCAAGGCGCAGGCACTCGCCGCGATCGAGAGCGAGGGGTCGCGGGAACGCGACGATGTGGCCTGGCTGCTCGTACTGGAACAGCTCATCTTCCAGACCGAGGCCGAGGCACGCTGGCTCGACCACTGCGAAGTACGGCTCATCAGGATCTCCATGGCCACCGGGTCAGCGGGCGCCCGCCAGCAGGCGGACCCGGCGGCACGGGCCCGCGCCGAACCCTCGGCGCACTCCAAGGACCCCACTGCTCCATCGATCTCGAAGCCCACATCCACTTCCACGTCCACGGCCTAGAACCAGGCCGCGCACCCCGTCCCCACACCGCGAGCCCCGTCCCCAACGGGGCCGCCCAGGGCCTCGGGCCCGCTCAACCCCGGTCCCCGGCCCGGCGCTTGGACAGCTATCTGCTGCTCGGCCCCACCGCCGTTCAGGCCCTGTCTGTCGCTCAAGCCCTGTCTGTCGCTCAAGCGCCGTCTGTCGCTGAGGCGCTGTCTCTTGCTGAGGAGCCGTCCGCCGATCGTCCCCGCCGAGGGGGTGCTCGTCCCGGACCCGAAGTCTTCCGCTCGTCCCATCCGTCCAAGGGGGGAACCCTGACATGTCTAACTCCACGCCCCAGAAGTCACAACAGCCCGTTCTGCAACTCCAGCAACTGACCCGAGTGCACGGCAGTGGTGCGACCGAGGTGCACGCGCTGCGCGGGATCAATCTGGATGTCTTCCCCGGTGAACTCGTCGCCGTCATGGGCCCGTCCGGCTCCGGCAAGTCCACGCTGCTCACCATCGCGGGCGGCCTCGATCTCCCCACCTCGGGACGGGTGATCGTGGAGGGCACCGACATCACCACCGCTAACCGCAAGACACTCGCCGCCCTGCGCCGCCGCAGCATCGGCTACGTCTTCCAGGACTACAACCTGATCCCGGCCCTCACCGCCGCCGAGAACGTCTCCCTGCCGCGCGAACTGGACGGAGTCTCCGCCCGCAAGGCCCGGGTCGAGGCCCTCGCCGCACTGGCGGAGATGGACCTCGGACACCTCGCGGAGCGCTTCCCTGACGAGATGTCCGGCGGTCAGCAGCAGCGGGTGGCCATCGCCCGGGCCCTGGTGGGCGGGCGGAGACTGGTCCTCGCCGACGAGCCGACCGGTGCGCTGGACTCCGAGACCGGCGAATCCGTACTGGCACTGCTGCGCGCACGCTGTGACGCGGGGGCGGCGGGCATTCTCGTCACCCATGAGCCGCGCTTCGCGGCCTGGGCCGACCGGGTGGTCTTCCTCCGCGACGGCGCCGTGGTCGACCAGACCCTCCGCAGCCAGGCCGACTCGCTGCTCTCCGGTCAGGAAGCGGCCGAACTGTGAACACCTGGTACCACTCCTGGCGGGCCGCGATACGGATCGCCCGCCGCGACGCATGGCGCAACAAGGGACGCAGCTCCCTCGTCCTGGCGATGCTCGCCCTGCCGATCGTCGGTGTCAGCGCCGCCGATCTGACCATGCGCAGCGTCGAACTCTCCCCCGAGCAGAAGCTCTCCCGGGATCTCGGCCGGGCGGACGCCCGGGTGAGCGACGCGGAAACGGGCGGGGCGCCCGTCATGCAGACCCCCGACGCCCAGAACTCCATGGCGGTGGGCGATTTCGACAACAAGCCCTACCCCGAGGGCAGGACCGATGTCGCCAAGGTGCTGCCGCCGGGTGTCATCCAACTGACGGACACGCTCGGGCGGGCCAAGCTGCACAGTAAGCACGGTCTGCTGAACACCGAGATCCGTGAGCTGAAGGCGGCGGATCCGATGGTCAAGGGCATCATGCCGCTGCTCGACGGCCGGTTCCCGCAGCAGGCCGACGAGATCGCCGCGACCTCGTCCTTCCTGAAGAACAGCGGGCTGAAGGTGGGCTCCAAGCTCACGGCGCGTCACCTGGATCGCGAGTTCACCATCGTGGGGGCGTACGAACTGCCCGCCGCGCTCAAGTCCGACCAGGTCAACGCCCTCCCGGGCGCACTCCTCGCACCGCTCGACCAGGCGCTGGCACAGGCCGGGCTGCCCACCACCGGGCCCTCCACCACCTATCTGGTGAAGACCAACGGTGGTTTCACGTGGAACATGGTCCAGCAGGCCAACGCCAAGGGCGTGGTGGTCCAGTCCCGGTCGGTGACTCTGAACCCGCCGCCGTCGTCCGCGGTCCCGCTCTTCCAGGAGTCCGGCTGGGGAGGCTATGCGAACAGCTCGGGCGCGGACACGGCGTTCTACGCCTCCGCCGCCACGGTGGTCGGCCTCGCCCTGCTGGAGATCTGTCTGCTGGCCGGTCCCGCCTTCGCGGTCGGCGCGCGGCGCTCCCGCCGCCAGCTCGGGCTCGTCGGAGCCAATGGCGGTAACCGCAGCCATATCCGTGCGATCGTGCTCGCCGGAGGTCTGGTGATCGGCGTGGTCGCCGCGGTGATCGGCACGACCCTGGGACTGATCCTCACCTATCTGCTGCGACCGACGTTCGAAGACTTCGCGGGCGAGCGGTTCGGCAGCTTCGACATCCGCCCGCTGGAACTTCTCGGCATCGCGCTGCTCGCCGTCCTCACCGGTCTGCTCGCCGCGCTGGTGCCCGCTGTCAGCGCCTCCCGCCAGTCGGTGCTGTCCTCGCTCACCGGCCGCCGTGGCATCCGCAGAAGCAGCCGGGTCCTGCCGACGATCGGTCTGATCGCCGTCGCCCTGGGTGTGGCCATCGCCCTCTACGGTTCGATGGTCAGCGACAGCGTCGTGCTCGTCGGAGGTGGCAGCGCCATCGCCGAGCTGGGCGTGGTGGCCCTCACCCCGGCGCTGGTCGGCCTCTTCGGCCGGCTCGGACGCTGGCTCCCGCTGTCCCCGCGGCTCGCGCTGCGGGACGCGGTACGGAACCGGGGGCGTACGGCCCCCGCTGTCGCCGCGGTGCTGGCCGCCGTGGCCGGCACGGTCGCGGTGGCGACCTTCGCGGCGAGCCAGGACGCTCAGTCGCGGGCCGCCTATGAAGCACAGCTCCCGCACGGCGCCGTCTCCGTCACGCTCGGCGAGGCGGGCGGCAGCCGGGAGGTCTCCGGCGTGCGCTCCACGGTGCAGAAGATGCTGCCCGTCGATGTGCGGGCCGATGTGGACCGGATAGCCGTGGGCAACCCGAATTGCTCGATGTGGGGCGACCTCCAAGGCAGCTCGGCGAAGTGCGGACAGCTTGAGCTGGTGACCCCGCCGGCCAATGAATGCCCGCTCTGGGCCGTCGACCCGGCCCGGCCGGATGCCGACCCCGGTTCGCAATTCAGCAAGGCCGAGAAGCGCCGGCTCGCCAAGGACTGGCGCTGCAAGGGCGGCATGGGCGGCAGCTATGCCCAGGTCGACGTCATGGTGGGTGACGAGAAGCTGCTCGATGTCCTCAACATCGAGGACAAGGGCGTCGAGAAGGCCCTGAAGGCCGGACAGATCATCGCGTTCGACAAGCGCTATGTCGATGCCAAGGGCAAGGCCGGGATCCGGCTGATCACCGACACCAAGGCGGCCGACGAGGCCCGGTCGGCGAACAAGACCGTGCCCGGTGAGGTCAAGTCCTTCGACGCGTACCGCCCCTCCGGCGCCGATGGCCAGTCCTATGGCATTCCGCTGCTCATGGCCCCGGCCACGGCGAAGGCGGCGGGCCTCCAGACGGTCCCGTTCGGTGCCTACTACTCCACGGACAAGCAGCCGAGCAGTCAGGAGCGCCAGCGTCTCGACGGCGAGCTGGACAAGACCGGCGCCGAGGTCAACCTGCATATCGAGGAGGGCTACACCAGCGAGAACAACATCATCATGCTGTCGCTGGCCATCTTCGCCGGACTGATCACCATCGGTGCGGCCGGTATCGCCACGGGTCTCGCCCAGGCCGACGCCGAGGCGGATCTCAAGACCCTCGCCGCCGTCGGCGCCCCGCCCAGGGTGCGCAGGACCCTCAGCGCATTCCAGTGCGGGGTGGTGGCCGCGATGGGTGTGCTGCTCGGCTCGGCGGCGGGCGTCCTGCCCGCGATCGGACTGCGGCTCACCGACCGCCGCGAGCAGATGGCGTGGTACGAGATGGCCCTCGACGAGGGGTACGGCGGCATCGACACCGCGCCCTATGTCCCCATTGTGGTGCCCTGGGGCACCCTGGCGACACTACTGATCGCGGTCCCCGTGGGCGCTGCGCTCCTGGCGGCGCTGCTGACCCGCTCCCGTGGCGCACTGGCCCGCCGCGAGGCGTCGTAGATCGTCACCGACGGCCCTGCCTGCGCTTTTGCGCCCCCGTACGAGGTTGATCATTCTCGTACGGGGGCGCACCGTCTCGTGACGCGTATGTGCGAGAGAATGGCCGCATGGAGATGCCGAGGAATGAACGGTCGCAGGACAGTCCCCACGTCCTAGTCGTAGGCCAGGACGGGATGGCACTCGGCGGCGGTGACGAAGAGTCGCGTGAGATCCCGGTGACGGAGATGGTCGAGCAGCCGGCGAAGGTCATGCGCATCGGCAGCATGATCAAGCAGCTTCTGGAGGAGGTCAGAGCGGCTCCTCTGGACGAGGCCAGCCGGGTCCGCCTCAAGGAGATCCACGCCAGCTCGGTGAAGGAGTTGGAGGACGGTCTCGCTCCCGAGCTGGTGGAGGAGTTGGAGCGGCTGTCGCTGCCCTTCACCGACGAGGCGATCCCCTCGGAGGCGGAGCTGCGCATCGCGCAGGCGCAGTTGGTGGGCTGGCTGGAGGGCCTGTTCCACGGTATTCAGACGGCGCTGTTCGCCCAGCAGATGGCGGCACGTGCGCAGTTGGAGCAGATGCGCAGGGCCCTTCCCCCGGGCGCCTCCCACGAGGACGACGACCCGGCCCACCACGGTGCGCTCCGCTCGGGCCCGTATCTGTAGCTGCCGCCCCCGGGCCGGCCTTGCGGTCTTCGCGGTTTCGCGGTTTCGCGGTTTCGCGGTTTCGCGGTTTCGCGATCTTCGCGGCGAGCCCTTGCGGCGGCGGATCTCTGCGGCGGCCGGCCCTTGTGGCGGCGGGTCCTCGCGGGGGCGGGTCCTCGCGCGGGGGGGCCTTGCGGCGGTTTTCTGGGGTGAGCCCCTGCCGTCAGTCTGATGGCTGGCCTCTCGCGTCGGCCTCCGTCGCCGCTGGCCCCTGTCGCCGGCTCTGTCGCTGGTCTTCGTCGCCGGCCTTTGCTCCCGACCGGCCATCGGGCGACCGCCCGTGACCCCCGGGCGGCCCGAACGGCTCCGGCGTAAACGGCTCCGTGCCGAGCCCGGGTGTGGGACGGTGCCGAGCCCGGGTGTGGGACGGTCCGGCCGGGGCGGGGAGCGATCCCGCAGGACCGCCGTACCGGCCCGGGGGCCTTCTGGTCGCCAGAAGGCCCCCCGGCTCGGCGGCTGTGGCCCTCAGCCCGTCAGCAGCAGCACCTTGCCCACATGTCCACCCGACTCCAGCACCCGGTGCGCCTCCGCCGCCTCCGCCATCGGCAGTCGCCGGTCGACCACCGCCCGTACCCGCCCCGCCTCGATCAGCGGCCACACATGCTCCCGGAGCGCCGCCACGATCGACGCCTTCTCACCGAGCGGGCGCGCCCGCAGTGAGGTCGCCGTCACGGCCGCCCGCTTGCTCAGCAGCGTCGACAGATTCAGCTCGCCCTTGACCCCACCCTGGAGCCCGATCACCGCGAGCCGGCCGTTCACGGCCAGGGCCCGTACGTTCCGGTCCAGGTACTTGGCGCCCACGATGTCGAGGATCACATCGGCGCCCGCCCCGTCCGTCGCACGCTCCAGCTCCGCCACGAAGTCCTGCTGGCGGTAGTCGATCAGAATGTCCGCGCCCAGCTCGGCACAGCGCGCCAGCCTCTCCGGCCCGCCCGCCGTGACGGCGACCCGGGCGCCCACTGCCTTGGCCAGTTGGATTGCCATCGTGCCGATACCACTGGCACCGCCGTGGATCAGCACCGTCTCACCCGGCCGCAGGTGCGCGATCATGAACACGTTGGACCACACCGTCGCGGCCACCTCGGGCAGCGCCGCCGCCGTGACCAGGTCCATTCCCTTCGGCACGGGCAACAGCTGGCCGGCCGGGACAACGACCTTCTCCGCATATCCGCCGCCGGCGAGCAGCGCGCACACCTCGTCCCCGACGGACCAGCCGGAGACCCCCGGCCCCAGCGCGGTGATCCGGCCGGAGCACTCCAGACCCGGATAGGGCGACGCCCCCGGCGGTGGATCGTAGAACCCCTGCCGCTGCAACAGATCGGCACGGTTGACGGCGCTCGCCACCACCTCGACAAGGGCCTCCCCCTCACCGGGTACGGGATCGGGCACATCGGCCCAGACCAGCGCCTCGGGACCACCGGGTTCGGAAATCGTGATCGCATACATGGCCGCGAGGCTACTCCCGCGCCCGCCACGATCCGATGACGCCGCCCGCCCGCCCCGGTCCGCTGGAGCTACTCCGCCGTGCGGGGTGGGATGCCCGTGCCCCCGTCCGCCCGGACAATCGTGATCAGCCGGTCCGTTAGCTGAAGCGGGCTGGCCGCCGGATCGTCGTAGCCGAGCAGCCGATGCCCGCGCAGTACGGTCACCACCAGATCGCCCGTCTCTCGGACGTTCAGCCCCACCTCGGCCTTTATCACCGGCCGTTCGACCAGATCGAGCCCGCTGCCCTGCTGGATCAGATCCTCCATCACCGCGCCCGCGCTGGGGCTGAGCACGGAGAGCCCGAGCAGCCGGCCCGCCGCACTCGCACTCGTGATCACCGCGTCCGCGCCGGACTGCTTCAGCAGCGGCGCGTTCTCCTCCTCGCGCACCGCGGCGACGATCTTCGCCTCCCGGTTCAACTGACGGGCCGTGAGCGTCACCAGCACGGCCGTATCGTCTCGCTGGGTCGAGATGATGATCTGGCTGGCCCGCTGGACCTCCGCCCGGAGCAGCACATCGCTCCGGGTCGCGTCACCGACCACCCCGCCGAACCCTTCGGTGATGGCGGACTCGATCACCTTTCCGCTGGGGTCGACCACGATGATCTGGTCCTTCTTCAGTCCGGTGGCGGTCAACGTCTGAATCGCGGAACGCCCCTTTGTCCCGAAACCCACGACGACGGTGTGATCACGCAACGAATCCTCCAACGGTCCTGAATGACGCTACCGCCATGAGGGAAACCACGGACGCGACGCCCGGATGACCACGTCGTCCGCCAGGATCGGCGACCATGGTCACCCAAGCCGATCGAACGCACCACCGCCAGGGGGACACGCGATGAAGGACGAGAAGCAACCGACGTCCAGATCGGGGCCCATCTCAATTCTGCGCACCCTCTGGCTCCGCTCCCGCGCCGACGCCAAGGAGGACGCGGAGGCCGACCGTTCCATCACCATGCCCGCCCAGGCCAGTGTTCCGCCCCTGCAGCAGGTGCTTCGGCGACTGGCCATGGCGATGCTGGTACTGGCCGTCACCACCCTGCTCGTCTGGCTCGACCGCGCCGGCTACAGCGACAACGCCGATGGCAAGGTCGATTTCCTGGATGCGGCGTACTACACCACCGTCACCCTCTCCACCACGGGCTACGGCGATATCGCACCGGTCAGCGACGGCGCCCGGCTGACGAACATCTTCATCATCACGCCCCTCCGGGTGGTCTTCCTGATCATCCTGGTCGGCACCACCCTCGAAGTGCTCACCGAGCGCACCCGTCAGCAGGTGCGGGTCCACCGCTGGCGCTCCCGGATGCGTGACCATGTGATCGTCGTCGGCTACGGCACCAAGGGCCGGCACGCCATCGAGACACTGCGCGGTCGGGGCATCACCCTGGACAAGATCGTCGTGGTCGATCCCCAGCGCAAGGCGGTGGACGCCGCTAGCGCCGACGGACTGGTGGCCGTCCTCGGCGACGCCACCCGCTCCAAGACGCTTCTCAAGGCCGAGCTGGGGACCGCCGCCCGGGTGATCATCGCCCCGCAGCGCGACGACACCGCGACCCTGGTCACGCTCACCGCGCGCCAGCTCAACAAGCGGGCCACCATCGTCGTTGCCGTCCGTGAGGACGAGAACGTCCCGCTGCTGAAGCAGAGCGGGGCCGACACCGTGGTCACCAGCTCCAGCTCGGCGGGGCGGCTCCTGGGTGTCTCGATGGCGAGTCCCCATGTCGCCGGCATCCTGGAGGACTTGATGACCCGCGGCAGCGGGCTGAATCTCGCCGAACGCCCGGTCAGCAAGGACGAGGTGGGACGATCCCCCCGCGAGTGCTCCGACCTCGTCGTATCGGTCGTCCGGCGGAAGAAGATGCTGGACTACGCCGACCCGGAGTGCGCCACTCTCCAGTTCGGGGACCGACTGATCACCGTCAGCCGGGCCGAGCCCACCTACGCCTGACCATCCGGGCCCCGGGCCTGCCTGGGCCTGGGCCTGGGCCTGGGCGCCTGAGCCTGATCGCCCGGACCTGGACCCCGGGCGCCTGCCCCAATCACCCTCCCGGCCCGCGTTTCACGTGAAACACGCTCAGGTGGCTCCGGAAGGGGTCCCGGGTGCCCAGGGCAGATCCAATACTTCCAACCCGTCCCCCGGCCGCGCACCGCCCGGGGGAACGACCGCCAGCCCATCGGCGGCGGCGATCCCCCGCAACATGGCCGGCCCGCTGTAGCGCAGTGGCACCAGCCGCTCATCTCGGTAGACGAAGGGGACGAGCCGAGTGTCGTGCGGATGGCCGGTCACCTCGTCGCGTACTGGCACCCGATAGCCCAGCGGAGCCCGCAGCCCCGTGAGCCCACGCAGCAGCGGCTCGGCGAGGGTGAGTAGCCCCGATACGGCGGCCAGGGGGTTCCCCGGCAGCCCCACCAGATGACGGACCGGGAGATCGCCCTCGGTGGGAAGCGCGGCCAGCAGCATCGGATGGCCGGGCCGGACGGCGACCCCATCGACCAGCAGCTCGGCCCCCACCTTCCGGAGCACGGGGTGCACATGATCAACCGGCCCGGCGGCCGTACCGCCCGTGGTGAGTACGAGATCGGCATCGGAGGTGGTGACGGCCCGGTGGACAGCATCGGCGTCGTCGCCAAGGCGTCGAGTACCGATGACATCGGCGCCGAGGCTGCTCAACCAGGGGCTGATCATGGGACCGAGGGCGTCACGGATCAGCCCCTCGTGCGGGAGTCCGTCGCTGAGTAGCTCGTCGCCGAGGACGAGCACCTCGACCCGCGGCCGCTCGGCGACGAGCAGTTCGTCATAGCCCGCAGCGGCGGCCAGCCCCAACACGGCCGGGGTCACCAGGGAACGAGCGGGCAGCAGATGATCGCCTACGCGGCACTCCTGACCGCGCGGTCGGATGTCCTCTCCTGGGTGCGGTGCCCGCACGGCATGCAGCAGTCGGCGTTCTGGGCTGAGCCGGGCGTACTCAGCGCGCATCACGGCGGTGGCCCCTGGCGGGGTACGGGCGCCGGTGGCGATCCGTACCGCCGTACCGTCCTCCAGGGGCGGCAGGGTGCCGAGCCCGGCGAGGATCGAACCGTCGTCGACCCGCCAGGGTCCGGGCCCGGCGACGGCCCAACCGTCCATGGCGGAGGTGTCGAAGGACGGCAGATCGCAGAGCGCGGTGAGCGGTGCGGCGAGCACCCGGCCGAGGGACCGCTCCAGCGGCACCCGTCCGGTACGGGGTGAGCCCGTGCGCCCGGTCCGCGCGGCCAGCTCCCGCGCCGCCGCCCATGCGGTCACCCGCTGGCGCCCGGCCCTCCGCCCCGGCTCGCGCGCGGCGTCGGGGTCGGGCGCAGGGTCGGTATCGAGGGTGGGGGCGACGGCAGGGGCGGGCTCGGGCCGCGCAGGACCGTTGACCAGCGCGAGAGCCTCCTCCACACCGTCAGACACCCACTCCGCACCCACTTCTGTGGCCGCTTTCGTGCCGGCTTCCGTCCCGCGCCCGCTCCCGCGCTCCGTGCTGTGTCCCGTGCTGGGCGCCGTGGCACGGTCAGGGCCTTGTTCCATGGCGCGTTCAGGGGTGTGCTCAGGGGCCTGCTCAGGGCTGTCGCCGGTCGTACGGGAGGTACGCGCGCGGGTCCCGCCCGGCGCGGCGGTCTCCCGGCCCCGGGCGCTCATCCGGCAGTGGCCTGACCGGACGCACCGGCAGCGGACCCGGGTTGGTCGGCGCCGGCCCCCGGCGCACCGCCGTCGGCACCGGCCGGTTGAGTCTGCGGGCCCGGTTCAGACCGTTCGGCCTGTGCAGCGTGTTCGGCGTGTTCGGCGTGCTCGGCCTCCGCCGCCCAACGTCCGGCGAGGGCGACGGCCTTGCGGATGGCCTCCGCCACCGCCTCGTCGGGTACGCGGCCGTTCCGGCCGGCCATGGCCGCCGCGTACCCCACGAGGAACGTGGTCAGTGGCGCGGCGGGCCTGGCGACACCGTGCGCGGCGTCCCTGGCGAGGTCGAGCAGGGCATGGGTGTCGACATCGAGCTCAATGCCGAGTTCGTCCTTGACCGCGGTGATCCATTCATCCAGCACGTTCCCATGCTCCCTGATCCGGGCCCGGGCGGCGGAGATGTCCTCCCAGGTGTCGCAGTCGAATGACGCCAGTGGCCCGGCATCGATCCGGGCGAGGTCCAGCTCGTTCGTCAGCAGCCGCAGCGGCAACCCGGCCAGGCTTCCGTGCTCGGTCGCGAGGAGCGCGAGTTCACGGCGCAGCGGCTCCGCCCGGTACACGGCGACCAACGGCTGCTCCCGCCCATCGGCGTCGACCACCAGCACCCCCTCGGGCTGACCTCCGCCTTCGGGCCGGCCGGTACCGAGCGCCTCCAACAGTCGGCGCACGGTCGGCTCCCCCAGGAACGGCAGGTCGGCCGAGAACACGAGAACGGCCTGGTTCTCCCCTGCGAGCTGTCGCACCCCTGCGTCCAGCGCCGCGAGCGGCCCTCCTCCCGTCGGTTCCTCGCGCGCCCAGACCACGGGCCGCGCGGTGGCCCTGCGCCCGCCTACGACGACCGTGCGCCCCGCCTCCCGGCAGGCCCCGAGCACCCGATCGAGCAGGGGCCGCCCGCCCACGCTCAGCCCCGGCTTATCGGCTCCACCCAGCCGTCTCGCCGCCCCTCCGGCCAGTACGACGGCGTCGTACCCGGCCCCGCCGCCCGCGCCGCCGATCGGTTCACCGGTCGGTTCACCACTGGTCCCACCGGTGGTCCCACCGGTGGGTACGGCGTCGGTCCCACCAGTCGGTTGGCCGCTGGTCTCGCTGCCCGGGTTCGCTCTCATGCCCCGCAGTATCGTCCCCGCGCCGGGAACCGGAAGCTCCCCCGCCCTTCCGGCACCCGACCGGGCCCGTACCTCGGACGGGTCCTCCTAGAGCTCGCGCAGCAGCACCGCCGGGCGCTCCACGCAGTCGGCGACATGGCGCAGGAATCCACCCGCCGTACCGCCGTCGCACACCCGGTGGTCGAAGGTGAGCGAGAGCTGAACGACCTGGCGAACGGCTATCTCCCCCTGGTGGACCCAGGGCCTGGGCACGATCCGGCCCACGCCGAGCATCGCCGCCTCCGGGTGGTTGATGATCGGTGTGGAGCCGTCCACACCGAACACCCCGTAGTTGTTCAGGGTGAAGGTGCCTCCGGTCAGATCCGCGGGGGTGAGCGTCCCCTGTCGGGCCGCCTCGGTCAGCCGGCCGAACTCCGCGCTCAGTGACGCCGTCGAACGGCTCTGCGCGTCCCGGACCACGGGGACGACCAATCCCCGTTCGGTCTGCGCCGCGAACCCCAGATGCACCTCGGAGAGGCGCACGATCTCCCTCGCGGCCATGTCCACGGTGGAGTTCAGCTCCGGATGCCGGGCGAGCGCCGCCGTACAGATCCGGGCGAGCAGCGCGATCAGTGAGATCTTCGGGCCGCCCGCCGTGTTCATCGCGGCCCGCGCGGCCATCAGCTCGGTCGCGTCCGCGTCGACCCAGCAGGTGGCGTCCGGAATCTCGCTGCGACTGCGGGAGAGCTTGTCGGCCACCGCGCCCCGGACGCCCCGCAGCGGGACACGCTCCCCGCGCGGCGCCACGGCGGCCACGACAGTGACGGGCCCGGGAGCGGCGGCCGGCTCGGCCACCGCCCGCGCGGCGGACTCGACGTCCGCCCGCAGAATCAGTCCGTCAGGACCCGACCCCGTCAGCTCCCGCAGATCAAGGCGGTGCTCACGCGCCAGCCGTCGGACGAGGGGCGATATGACGGCCACCGGCCCGCTCCGCGCGGCTCCCACGGCATCACCGGCGATCGTGGCGACCGCCCCGGCCGGAGTGTCCGCCAGCCCGCGGGAGGCTTGCGCTGAGACCCCGGCCCGCGCCGTGGTCCCGACCGGCGCCGTGGTCCCGACCGGCGCCGTGGTCCCGGCCGGCGCGCTGGCCTTGGCCCGGGTGGTGGCGGCCATGGCGGGCCGGAGCCGCCTCCGCCGCGCCATCGGCGCCCCCGTCCCGTAGCCGACGAGGACATTCCCCGACGCCTCACCCGGGTCACCGCTCGCCGGGGCGCCACCCGTGCCGACGCCTCCCGCCACACCGCCCGTGCCACCACTCGCCGACGTGCCACCGGAGGACCCGGCGCCAGCCGCTTCCCGGGTGTCTTCCGCCCCGACCGCGACCGTCAGCAACGGCGCGCCCACCGGCAGCTCCGTCCCCTCCTCGCCGAAGCGCGCGGTGATCACACCCCCGTAGGGGCAGGGCACCTCCACCATCGCCTTCGCCGTCTCAACCTCCACGACGGGCTGGTCGATCGCGACGACATCGCCCACCGCGACCAGCCAGCGCACGATCTCCGCCTCGGTCAGCCCCTCGCCGAGATCCGGCAGCTTGAACTCCAGCACCCGCGCCATCAGCTGTCCGCCTCCCACTGCAACCGCGCCACCGCGTCCAGCACCCGGTCGACGCCGGGCAGATGGTGCCGCTCTAGCATCGGCGGCGGATACGGGATGTCGAACCCCGCCACCCGCAGCACCGGCGCCTCCAGATGATGGAAGCAGCGCTCCGTGACCCGGGCGGCGATCTCTCCTCCGGGGCCCCCGAAACCGGTGGCCTCGTGCACCACGACCGCGCGCCCCGTGCGCCGTACCGAGGCGGTGACCGTCGCGTCGTCGAAGGGCACCAGCGAGCGCAGATCCACGACCTCTAGATCCCAGCCCTCGGCCACCGCGGCCTCCGCCGCCTCCATACAGACCGGCAGCGACGGCCCATAGGTGATCAGCGTGGCGCTGCGGCCGGTGCGCCGGACGACGGCCCGGCCTATCGGCTCGACCCGGCCCGGCGCCTCGGGCGACCACGGTGCCTTCGACCAGTAGAGCCGCTTCGGCTCCAGGAAGACCACCGGATCGTCGCTGGCGATCGCGGCCCTGAGCAGCCCGTACGCGTCATCGACGGTCGCGGGCGTGACGACGTGCAGCCCCGGGGTCGCCATGTAGTACGCCTCGGACGAATCGCTGTGGTGCTCGACACCGCCGATCCCGCCGCCGTACGGCACCCGGATGGTGAGGGGCAGCGCCATTCCGCCGCGCGTGCGGTTCCGCGTCCGGGAGACATGGCTGATCAACTGCTCGAACGCCGGATAGGCGAAGGCGTCGAACTGCATCTCGACCACCGGACGCAGTCCGTACATCGCCATACCGACGGCCGCTCCGAGGATGCCCGCCTCCGCGAGCGGGGTGTCGGTGCACCGGTCGTCGCCGAACTCCGCGGCGAGCCCGTCGGTGATCCGGAAGACCCCGCCGAGCGTGCCGACGTCCTCGCCCAGCACATGGACCGAGGGATCGTCGGCCATGGCGTCGCGCATGGCGCACCGGAGGGCCTGGGCCATGGTGGCCGGCTTCGCCGCGGTCGCGGCGGGCGCCGGGGTGGTGGCCGTGGTCATCGTGCTTCCCCCTCCGCTTCCAACTCGGTCCGGAGCTGGTCCGCCTGCTCCCGCAGCTGGCTGGTCGGCTCGGCGTAGACATGGGCGAACAGATCCATCGGGTCGAGCACCGGCTCGGCGTTCATCCGCGCACGCAGCCCGGCCGCCATGGCCTCCGCCGCGTCGGCGGCGGCCCGCCGGGCCTTCTCGTCGAGCAACCCGCGACCGGTCAGCTCCCGCTCCAGCAGCGTGATCGGATCGTGCTCCCGCCAGGTCTGGACCTCGGCGTCGCCGCGGTAGCGGGTGGCGTCGTCGGCGTTCGTATGGGCTTCGAGCCGGTAGGTCACCGCCTCGATCAGGGTCGGGCCACCGCCCCCGCGGGCGCGGGCCACGGCCTCGGAGAGCACCTGGTGCACGGCCGGCGCGTCGTTTCCGTCGACCAGACGGCCCGGCATTCCATACCCCACGGCCTTGTGGGCCAGGGAGGGGGCGGCGGTCTGCTTGGCCAGCGGTACGGAGATCGCGAAGCCGTTGTTCTGCACCAGGAAGACCACGGGGGCACCCCAGACGGCCGCGAAATTCAGCGCCTCGTGGAAATCGCCCTCGCTGGTGCCGCCGTCGCCGACCATGGCGAGCGCGACGACGTCGTCACCCTTGAGCCGGGCCGCGTGGGCCAGGCCCACGGCATGGGGCAACTGGGTGGCGAGCGGCGTGCACAAGGGAGCCACCCGGTGCTCCCGGGGGTCGTATCCGGTGTGCCAGTCGCCGCGCAGCAGCGTCAGCGCCTGCACCGGGTCCACTCCGCGCGCCACCGCCGCGAGCGTGTCGCGATAGCTGGGGAAGAGCCAGTCCCGCTCCTCCAGGGCCAGCGCAGCGGCGACCTCGCACGCCTCCTGTCCGGTGCTCGACGGGTAGACCGCGAGCCTGCCCTGCTTGGTGAGGGCGGTCGCCTGCGCGTTGTACCTACGGCCGCGCACCAGCTCCGCGTACAGCCTCAGGAGGAGCTCGGGGTCGGCGTCCGCCGCGGCGTCCGTGCCGAGCACCCGGAAGGGCTCCGGGTCGGGGAGCAGCGGCGCGGGGTCGGTGCGGGGCTGCCAGGCCGGGGGCGGGGTCAGCCGGTACGCGATGGCACCGGGCGGCTCCTGGACCGTCATGCTGCTTTTTCGCAAGGCGAGCACCTCCTCGTGGGAGCGACGACGAAGCGGCCCGAATGTGGCGCGCCTCACCTACCGATTGTTCGGTCGTGGACGCATTTTGGCTACAGGCGCCTTCAGCCTGTGGACAAACGGTTCTCCACAGCCTGTGATGGAGCCAGGTCGTCCATGCCAGGGAGGCGGGGGGATATGACAGCTAAACAAATGGCCGAAGACGCCGACCACGGGGACCGTGCCGACCAGGGCGGATACCGTTTCGAGCAGGGTGCTCCGCCCCGCGCGCTCGATGCCATCGACCGCGACATCCTGCGCATCCTCCAGTCGGACGGCCGCGCCTCGATACGGTCGGTCGCCGAGCGGGTCCATGTGTCGCGCGCCAACGCCTACGCCCGGATCAACCGGCTCATCGACGACGGTGTCATTCGCGGGTTCAGCGCTCGGATCAATCACGAACGCGCTGGTCAGGGGGCATCCGCATATATCACGCTAAAGATCGTGCAGAACTCCTGGCGGACCGTGCGCGAACAGCTCCAGGCGCTGCCGGGGGCCGCGCACATCGCGCTGGTCAGCGGCGATTTCGACGTACTGCTCCTGGTCCACACCCCGGACAACCGCACCCTGCGCGAACTCGTCCTCACCAGGATCCAGGCCATCCCCGAGGTCCTGTCCACCCGGACGCTGTTGGTGTTCGAGGAGACGGATCTCGACCCCGCGCCCCCAGCACTCCCGTCAGCACCACCGGCGCCTCCGGACGGCCAACCCCTGTAGCCACCGGGATCCCCCCTCCGGGGGGCCGCCCGGTGCGGGTCGCGAGAGACCCGACCCGTATCCCCGGGTCCCGCCGCTCACTTCCCGCGCCGCCGCTCAGTTCCCCGCCGTTCGGCCCCGCCGCTCAGTTCCCCGCCGCATGCGTCCGCAGCCCGTCGAAGGCGAGCCGGGCGACCGTCTCGGCGACCTGTTCGCTCTCGTACCCCCCACCGGGGTGCGGTCGGTACCACTCCACCAGGGAGTTCACCATGCCGAAGAGCAGCCGGGTCGCCAGCCGGATGTCCACGTCAGCGCGCAGATCACCGTCGGCCGCCGCCGCCTTCAACAGATCGGCGACCCGCTGGTCGAACTCCCGGCGCCGCTCCATCGCCCAGCGCTCGGTCTTCGTATTGCCCCGCACCCGCAGCAGCAGCGTCACATAGGGCAGTTCGGCCACCAGCACCTCCACGGTGCGCCGGGTCGCGTACTCGACCCGCTCGATGGCCCGCCCGTGCATCGCCCCCGGCTCGTCGAGAACGGCGAAGAGCGAATCGAGCGCCCGGCTCACCGCCCGGCGCAGCAACTCCTCCTTACCGGCGACATGGTGGTAGATGGAGGACTTGGAGATGCCCGCCGCCCGGGAGAGGTGCTCCATGGAGGTGCCGTCGTAACCGCGCTCGTTGAAGACGCGCACGGCCACGGTCAGCAGGGTCTCCGGCGTGTAGGTGTCGCGCTTGGCCGTGCTCATGCTTCCGTTCCCTCTCCAACACCGGCGCCGGCGAGGTCCGCCCCACCGTCGGATACGCCCGTACCACCACTCCCACCAGGATCTTCACCGGCTGCCTCAGCAGCGAGAAAAGAGCGCTGGAAGAGCGCGAGCCCCGGGGCGTACCGCCCGCCCGGCACCCGTTCGTGCACGGACTCCAGCAGGTCATGGGCCCAGCCACGGGGCAGTCGGCGGTCCCATGCGAAGGGCCCCACGGGGTAGTTGACGCCGAGCCGCATCGCCGTGTCGATGTCGTCCTCGGTGGCGACCCCCTTGACGACGGCGTCCGTGGCGATGTCGATCAGCATCGCGACCGTACGGGCCACGATCATCCCCGGTACGTCTCCGATCACGCTGACGCTCTTGCCCAGCGCCTGGAAGAGGCCGATCGCCTCCTGAAGGGTGCGTTCGGGGGTGTCGGGGGAGACGGCGAGCGCGACCCGGGTGGCGGCCCGGTAGTCGAGGGCGAGATCGAAGTAGACGAGATCCCGGTACTCGGCGGAGGTCTGACCGTCGGCGAGCACCAACTGCCCACCGCTCGGCAGCACCAGGCGGGTGCCGTCGTCCTCGTCCTCCGTACGGAGGGTGACCGGGGACTCGGCGATCAGCTCCAGCAGGCCGGCCGCTGCGCCGAGCCGACCCTCGGCGATCACATAAGCGGGGGCGTCGGCCGGCGCCGCCGTGTGCGGCTCCGGTCGCTCGGCCCCCGGCCCGTACGCGTACCAGCCACGGCCCGTCTTGCGGCCCAGCAGCCCCGCCTCGACCAGCCGCCGCTGCGCCAGGGACGGGGTGAACTTCGCGCTCCGGAAGAAGGATTCCCAGACGGACCCGGTGACGGCCGCATTGACGTCCTGCCCGATCAGATCGGTCAGCTCGAAGGGGCCCATCCGGAAGCCGCCGCACTCCCGCAGCACCGCGTCGATCGTCGCGGGGTCGGCCGCCCGGTCCTCGTGGACCGCGAATGCCTCCGCGTAGAAGGGCCGCGCGACGCGGTTGACGATGAAACCGGGCAGATCGGCACAGCGCACCGGGGACTTGCCCCAGGCCGCCACCGTCGCCGCCGCGCGCGCCGCCGATGTCTCATCGGTGGCGAAGCCGCTGACGACCTCGACCAGTGGGAGCAGGGGCGCCGGGTTGAAGAAGTGCAGACCGACCAACCGGCCGGGGCGCTCCAGGGCCCCCGCGACGGCCGTGACGGAGAGGGAGGAGGTATTGGTGGCGAGGAGGCAGTCGCCGGCGACTATCTCCTCCAGCGCGGTGAACAGCTCTTGTTTGACGCTCAGTCGCTCGACGACCGCTTCGATGACGAGCGCCGCGTCGGCGAGGTCCGCGAGGTCGGCGGCGGGACTCAGCCGCGCACGGGCGGCGTCCCGCTCGGCCGCTGTCGTACGGCCCTTGTCGACCAGCCGGTCCAGCCGGGCGCCGATCGCGACCGCCGCCTCATCGGCCCGCCCGGGGACGGCGTCGTAGAGCCGTACGGGATGGCCGGCGGCGAGGGCCACCTGGGCGATGCCCTGCCCCATGGTGCCGGTGCCGACCACGGCGACGGTGCGGCCGGGGTCCACGGCTCCGCTCCCGCCCTCGGTCACCGCGGTGGCGGGCACGGCGTTGGCGGTCCCCGCTGGGGCGGTCGGATCGATGGCGGTCATGGGAGTGATACTCCCGGATGAGTTATCCACAGGTATGACAGGCCCCCTTGTACCGACCGATCGTTCGGTTACTCTAACTCTGTCCGCCCATTCCTGCCCAGCTCGACGAGGAGTTGGTCCCTCATGCAGCTCACCGAGACCCGGTTGACCGAGAGCCACCGGCCGACGCTCGACCAGGCCATCGAAGCGATCCGCACCCGCGCCTACTGGTCCCCGCACCCCGAGCACCCCAAGGCGTACGGCGAGAGCGCGCCGACCGAGGGACTCGCGGCCTTCGAGGCACTCCACGGCACCCGATTCGACCTCGACCAGCCCGGCACCGACGGCTGGACGGGCGCCGAGACCTCGCCGTACGGACCGGAGTTGCGCATCGAGTATCCGCATCCGGATGTGGATGTCCTGCTGCCCGCGATGCGCGCGGCGATGCCCGCCTGGCGCGCGGCCGGACCCGAGCTGCGGGCCCTGGTCTGTGTGGAGATCCTCTCCCGCATCAGTGCCCGCACCCATGAGTTCGCGCACGCGGTGATGCACACCAGCGGCCAGGCGTTCATGATGGCGTTCCAGGCGGGTGGGCCCCATGCCCAGGACCGCGGCCTGGAAGCCGTGGCGTACGCGTACACCGAGCAGACCCGCACCCCCACCGACGCCGACTGGTCCAAGCCCCAGGGCAAGCGCCCCCCACTGGATCTGCGGAAGAGCTTCACCCCGGCCGGTCGCGGCATCTCCCTACTGATCGGCTGCAACACCTTCCCCACGTGGAACGGCTACCCCGGCCTGTTCGCGTCCCTGGCCACCGGCAATCCGGTGCTGGTCAAACCGCACCCCCGGGCGGTGCTGCCGCTGGCGCTCACGGTGCGCGTGGCCCGCGAGGTGCTCACGGAGGCCGGCTTCGACCCGAATCTGGTCTGCCTGGCCGCCGAGCGCCCCGGTGAGGGCATCGCCAAGACCCTGGCGGTGCGCCCCGAGATCAAGGTCATCGACTACACGGGCTCCACCGCCTTTGGCGATTGGCTGGAGTTCAACGCCCGCCAGGCGCAGGTCTACACCGAGAAGGCGGGGGTCAACACGGTCGTCGTGGACTCCACCGACGACTACCGGGGGATGCTCTCCAATCTGGCGTTCTCGCTCTCCCTGTACAGCGGCCAGATGTGCACCACCCCGCAGAATCTGCTGATCCCCCGGGACGGCATCGAGACGGACGACGGACCCAAGTCGTACGACACGGTGGTGACCGACCTCGCGGCGTCGGTGAGCGGCCTGCTCGGCGATGACGCGCGGGCCAATGCCGTGCTGGGCGCCCTGGTCAACCCGGGGGTGAAGGAGCGCCTTGAGGGCGCGTCCGAGCTGGGTGAAGTGGCCCTGGCCACCCGGGAGATCACCCACCCGGACTTCCCCGACGCCGTGGTCCGCACCCCCGTGATCGTCAAGCTCGACGGCACCAAGCCCGACGCTGAGGCGGCGTATCTGGCCGAGTGCTTCGGACCGGTGTCGTTCGCGGTCGCCGTCGACTCGACGGCGGACGCCCTGGAGCTGCTGCGGCGCACGATCCGCGACAAGGGCGCGATGACCGTCGGCGCGTACACCACATCGGAGGAGACCGAGCGCGCGATCGAGGAGATCTGCCTGGACGAGTCGGCGCAGCTCTCGCTGAATCTGACTGGCGGGGTGTACGTCAACCAGACTGCGGCGTTCTCCGATTTCCACGGCTCGGGCGGCAACCCCGCGGCGAACGCCGCCCTGTGCGACGGCGCCTTCGTCGCCAACCGCTTCCGGGTCGTGGAGGTGCGCCGCCAGGCGTGACCGGAGCCACCGCTCGTCCGGGGCGCGAGCCGTGACCCCCGAGCCCCCGAGCCCCCGGGCCCGCAGACCGGACGAGCGGTGCCACGGCGGCGCCCCACAGCGGCCGGGGAGCCCGCCCCCCCGGGGCCCCGGGCCTACAGCCCTTACGCGCCTACGGGCCGGGGTGTCGGGTCCTGGGTGCCCGCGGGTCCTCCCCAGTGGAAGAGCGCCATGGCGACGCTCGTGGCGAGGTTGTAGCTGGACACCTGGGGGCGCATGGGAAGGGCCAGCAGTCTGGTCGCCCGGCTCCGGAGTTCCGGTGAGACCCCGTGGCGTTCGGAGCCGAACACCAGCAGCGCGTCGTCGGGGATGGTGACCGTCCTGATGTCGTCGCCCTCCGGGTCCAGGACATACAGCGGCCCCGGGGGGAAGTCATCGGGCGGCAGCCGTTCGACGGCGGTCGCGAAGTGGAGGCCGGCGCCCGCCCGGAGCACATTCGGATGCCAGGGATCGGTGTCGCCGGTGGTGATCACACCGGTGGCGCCGAATCCGGCGGCCAGACGTACGACGGCTCCGACGTTTCCGAGGTTGCGCGGGTTGTCCAGCACGACGACCGGGGCCCGTCTGGGCAGCTCCGCCAGGGTCCCCACATTGGCGCCACGGCCGCGCCGCGTCGCGAGAGCGGCCACCCGGGTGGGGTGGATCCTCGGGACCAGCTCCCGCAGGGTCTCCAGGGGCACCTCGGTGACGAGTTCCCCGATCCGGTCGGTCACGTCGTCGGCGAGGTCGGCCGCGAGCGCCAGCACGGCCGCCCGGTCGCTGCTGACCGCGAGCCGCACGTCCGCGTTGAACCGGAGCGCGTGTTTCAGCGCGTGGAAGCCGTCGAGCAGCACAGCATCGGGCGCGGTCTCACGCCAGCGCGCCACCGCCGCCGAGGCGTCATCGTCACTCATCACATCAGGCTACGGTGCGGTGCGCACCCCGCCCGTATCCGGTGACGCCCCCGCCCGCGCCCCTGCTCCGGCCGGCTCGTCCGCGGCCGATCCTTCCGGGGCCGCTCCGTCCGGGGCCGGTTCTTCGGCTCCGTCGGTGGTTCCCCGCCCCCGTGAGAACAGCCGTCGCCCGCCCCGCCCCGTCGTGGCACCGAGCCAGACCAGGAACGCGGTGGGCAGGAAGACCGCATCGGCCGCGATCATCGCGAGCGAGAAGAACGGCAGTCCGAGCAGCAGGGCGATGCCCGCGTGCTCCAGGATCATGATCACGAGCAGGACGTTCTTGACCCGCCGGTTGAAGAGCGTGAACGGGAAGGCGACCTGCACGATGACCGTGCCGTACGTCAGCACCATCACCATCACACCGCCGGACGCCAGCAGATCGGAGAGGGCCGGCCAGGGCGTGAAGTAGTCCAGATGGAGCGGATAGTAGAGCGCCGTGCCGTCCTGCCAGCGCGAACCCTGGATCTTGTACCAGCCCGCGGTGGCGTAGATCAGACAGACCTCCGCCATGATCACCAGGAGTCCGGCGTTGTGGAGGACGTTGGCGAGGGCGTCCAGCAGGACGCGCGGCTCGGACTCCGGCGCGTAGCGGTTCAGCGCCCACCACACCGCCTGCCCCAGCCAGACCGCCCAGAGCAGGAGCAGGATGAGCCAACCGGTCTGGTTCAGGAAGGTGCCGATGAAGAGGACGAGCCCCAGGACGGCCCAGAGCACGGGGCCGACCGTGTCGCGCGCGGGCTCCGGCACCGCGTCGTACGCCTCGTACGTCTCGTCGTCCTGACCGGCCGTCGCCCGTGCCCGCTCCCGTGCGGCCCGTCTGGCGTCGAGGGACCAGACCTGTCCACAGCGGGTGACGACCAGATAGATCGCCATCAGATGGATGACGTTGTCACCGCCGTCGCCCATGAAGATGGAGCGGTTCTGGAGTGACAGCACCCCCACCATGAAGAGCACGGACATGGTGCGGGTCCGCCAGCCGACCATCAACAGGGCGCTGGACAGTACGGCGACGACGTAGACGATCTCGAACCAGGCGCCGTTCTCGGACCACATGAGGGTGGTGAAGGCGTCATTGCCCGAGATGAGTTGACGCGCCATGTCCCAGCCCCACGGCCCCCCGGGACCGTACATCTCATGGCGGTGCGGGATCTCGCGCAGCAGGAAGAACAGCCAGCTCGCGGCGAAACCGATCCTGACGACGGCGGTCTGGTGCGGGCCCAGGGCCGTCGCGGTGATCCGTTGGAAGGCGTCGGCGACCTTGTCACCGAAGGTGTTCTTCACTCGCCCGCTCCCGTGCGTTCCATGCGGCCGTTGTCGACACCGGCGGGCAGATCAGCGGGGGTCACCGTCCACCACGGCAGGACGCGACGGGCGGGGCGGGTGTCGGCCTTCTCATCGCTCCAGGGCGGTGGCGCGATCAGACGGGTCGACGACCTGAGCTGGATGCGCTCGACCGTGCCGCCGAGGTCGTACGTGTTGAGCCGGAGCATCACGATGCGCCGGATGTACCTCTCGGAGAGCTGTCCGCGCGGGCCCGAGGAACGGTTCTTGTCGTCGTGCGAGTTGACGTAGAAGTCCCAGCCCCGGCGCAGTTCGTTCTGGTTGGTGTGGCTGGGGAAGAGGTTGCCGCGTATCGCCTCGCCGTCCTTGGCGGTCAGATTGATCCAGTCGGTGGTCGCGCGGCCGCCGTCCAGGGTTCTGAGGTCGGCCTTCACCTCCACGGCGACGTTCTGCTGAAGCGGATTGGGGGCGAACAGCTTCCAGTTCTGCTCGAACTCGGGGTAGACCCAGGCGTCGACCGCCTTGCCGTACTGCTTGCTCATGGTGTTGGAGGGGGCGACATGCAGAAAGACCATGCCCACGTGGACGGCGGCGACGGCGGACACGAGGGCGAGGGCGGCGGCGAGGACCGCCTGGTACGGGCGCGAGAGCGCCATGATGCCGCGCCCGCCCCGTGGGATCGGGGGCCCGCCCCGCGCGACCTCATCGGGCTGCTCTTCCACCCCATCGGCCGCACCGGGCCCGCCGACCTCACCCGACGCACCCGGCTCAGCTGACCCATCCAGCTCTTTCGGCTCACCCAGCGCTTCCGGCTCTACCGGCTCGCTCTCGGTTCGAGGAGACCGCTCGTTCCCCCGGGGATCCGGTTCCGGTTCCACCCCCGGATTCCGTGCCGATCCGAGTGCCGGCCACCGCGCCGACGCGGGTTCCGGAGCGGGCCGCCCTGCCGAATCTGGTTCCGGATTCAACCGTCCGGGGGGTCGTTTGCGCTGCTCAGAGAGGTCGGGGGTGGATTCGGTGGCGGGTCCGGACGGCTGTGCCGGGATCGTCCCACCGGCCTCTTCGACGTCCCCACCCTCGTAGGAGTCCATCCCGCCCCGATCCCCCGCCGGTACACCTCGGTTATCCACAGGGTTGACACCCTAAGGGCCGCCGACCCACCATTGAAGTCCATGAACCGAACGATCGGTCGGTAGGGGGCCCGGATGACGGCAATGACCGTGAAGACGGCGGAAGCGTACGAGGCGGTGTTCGACGCCACGGTGGCGGCGGACGAGCGTATCGAGCCCCGTGACTGGATGCCGGACGCCTACCGGGCGACCCTGGTCCGCCAAATGGCGCAGCACGCCCACTCCGAGATCATCGGTATGCAGCCCGAGGCCAACTGGATCACCCGGGCCCCCTCGCTGCGCCGCAAGGCGATCCTGATGGCGAAGGTGCAGGACGAGGCGGGACACGGCCTCTATCTGTACAGCGCCGCCGAGACTCTCGGCACCAGCCGCGAAGAGCTGCTCGACAAGCTCCACGCCGGCCGTCAGCGGTACTCCTCGATATTCAACTACCCGACGCTGACCTGGGCCGATGTCGGCGCGATCGGCTGGCTGGTGGACGGCGCCGCGATCACCAACCAGGTCCCGCTCTGCCGCTGCTCCTACGGACCGTACGCCCGCGCGATGGTCCGGATCTGCAAGGAGGAGTCCTTCCACCAGCGCCAGGGGTACGAACTCCTGCTCGCGCTCTCCCGGGGCACCCCCGCCCAGCACGAGATGGCGCAGGACGCGGTCGACCGCTGGTGGTGGCCATCGCTGATGATGTTCGGTCCTCCCGACGACGAATCGTCCCACTCGGCGCAGTCCATGGCCTGGAAGATCAAGCGCCACTCCAACGACGAGCTGCGCCGCCGCTTCGTGGACATCTGCGTCCCCCAGGCCGAAGCGCTGGGCCTGACCCTCCCGGACCCCGACATCCGGTGGGACGAGGAGCGCGGCCGTCATGACTTCGGCGCGATCGACTGGACCGAGTTCCAGGAAGTCCTCAAGGGAAACGGCCCGTGCAACGAAGAGCGGCTCACCCAGCGCCGCCGGGCACACGAGGAGGGCGCCTGGGTCCGCGCGGGCGCCGCGGCCTACGCCGAGAAGCATCAGGTCCCGGGGCCGACGGCCGGGCGCACCGAGCCCCAGGAGGCGACGGCATGAGCGGTTCGACGGACTGGCCGCTGTGGGAGGTCTTCGTGCGCTCCCGCCGCGGTCTCTCGCACACCCACGCGGGCAGCCTGCACGCCCCGGACGCGGAGATGGCCCTGCGCAACGCCCGCGACCTCTACACCCGGCGCGGTGAGGGCGTCTCCCTCTGGGTGGTCCCCTCCACCGCGATCACCGCGTCGTCGCCGGACGAGAAGGACCCGTTCTTCGAGCCGTCGGCCGACAAGCCCTACCGCCACCCGACGTTCTACGAGATCCCGGACGGGGTGAAGCACCTGTGACCACGACGGCGACCGCCGCGGCCCTCGCTCTCGGCGACGACGCGCTGGTGCTCTCGCACCGGCTGGGGGAGTGGGCCGGCCACGCGCCCGTGCTGGAGGAGGAGGTCGCGCTCGCCAACATCGCCCTGGATCTGCTGGGCCAGGCCCGCGTGCTGTACTCCCTCGTCGGTGACGAGGACGAGTTGGCGTATCTGCGGGAGGAGCGCGCCTTCCGCAATCTCCAGCTCGTCGAACAGCCCAACGGCGACTTCGCCCACACCATCGCCCGCCAGCTCTACTTCTCCGTCTACCAGCGTTTGCTGTACGAGCAGTTGGCGGCCGGGGAGAGCGAGTTCGCCCCCCTCGCGGCGAAGGCGGTCAAGGAGGTCGCCTACCACCAGGACCATGCCGAGCAGTGGACCCTGCGCCTCGGGGACGGCACAGCCGAGAGCCATGAGCGGATGGACCGGGCGTGCCGGGCCTTGTGGAAGTTCACCGGTGAGATCTTCCAGCCCCTGACAGGCGCAGAGGGCGCAGCCGGTGCGGTGGACACCACGTCGCTCGAAGCGGCCTGGCTGGAGTCGGTGACCTCCGTCCTGGAGCGGGCGACGCTGACGGTGCCGGACGGCCCTCGGTCGGGCGCCTGGTCGGCCGGGGCGGGCCGGCAGGGAGTGCACACCGAGTCCTTCGGCCGGATGCTGGCCGAGATGCAGCATCTTCACCGCAGCCACCCGGGGGCGTCATGGTGACCGACACACGGCTGGAGGCGGAGCTGCGCGGCCTGGCGGGATCGGTGCCCGATCCGGAGCTCCCGGTGCTGACGCTGGCGGAGTTGGGAGTGCTGCGCGGTGTGCAGATCCTGGGTCCGGGCAGGGTCGAGGTGGAGCTGACCCCGACCTACACCGGCTGCCCGGCGATAGGCGCGATGAGCGCGGACATCGAGCAGGTGCTGCACGACCACGGCATCCCGGATGTCTCGGTCGTCACCGTCCTCTCCCCGGCCTGGTCGACGGATGACATCAGCGCCGAGGGTCGGCGCAAGCTCGCCGAGTTCGGCATCGCCCCGCCCCGGCCGCACCTCGCCGGCGCACCGGACCGCGGCGCGGGCGGCGGACCGGTACCGCTGACGCTCTCCGTGCGCTGCCCGCACTGCGGATCCACCGAGACCGAGCTGCTGAGCCGCTTCTCGTCCACCGCCTGCAAGGCGCTGCGGCGCTGTGTCGACTGCCGTGAACCCTTCGACCACTTCAAGGAGTTGTAGATGTTCCATCCGCTCCGGGTCAGCCGGGTCGATGAGCTCACGGACGACTCGGTCGCCATCACCCTGGCCGTGCCGCCCGAGCTGCGGGACGCGTTCCGGCACACCCCCGGCCAGCACCTCGCCCTGCGCCGGCTGGTGGGTGGCGAAGAGATCCGCCGTACGTACTCAATCTGCGCGCCGGCCTCCCCACCCGGCGTGGATCCGGTACTGCGGGTGGGGATCCGTCTGGTGGACGGCGGCGAATTCTCGACCTTCGCTCTCAAGGAGTTGGCCGTCGGCGACACGGTCGAGGTGATGCCCCCGATGGGCCGTTTCCATCTCGATCCCCGCCAGGGGTACTTCGCGGCGATCGTGGGCGGCAGCGGAATCACCCCGGTGCTGTCGATGGTGACCACGCTGCTGGAGCGGGAGCCGAAGGCCCGTTTCTGCCTGATACGCAGCGACCGCACGGTGGCGTCCACGATGTTCCTGGACGACGTCGCGGACCTCAAGGACCGTTTCCCGGACCGCTTCCAGCTCGTCACCGTGCTCTCCCGGGAGGAACAGCAGTCGGGCCTGCCGTCGGGGCGGCTGGACCGGGAGCGGCTGACCGGCCTGCTGCCGGCCCTGCTCTCCGTGGCGGAGGTGGACGGCTGGTTCCTGTGCGGGCCCTTCGGGCTGGTGAGGGCGGCCGAGACGGCGCTGCGCGGCCTGGGCGTGGACCGGAGCCGCATCCACCAGGAGATCTTCCATGTGGACGACGGCTCGACCACGGTCACCGCCCCGGCCACGGCACCGTCGCACGCCGCGCTCACGGCCACGCTCGACGGCCGTTCCGGAAGCTGGCCCGTCCGGGACGGGGAATCCCTGCTGGAGACGGTGTTGCGGGCCCGCGCGGACGCTCCGTACGCCTGCAAGGGCGGGGTCTGCGGCACCTGCCGGGCGTTCCTGGTCTCGGGCGAGGTGCGGATGGAGCGGAATTTCGCGCTGGAGCCGGAGGAGACCGAAGCGGGCTATGTACTGGCCTGTCAGTCCCGTCCCGCGACGACCGAGGTGGAGCTGGACTTCGACCGCTGAGCCCCCGCACCACGCGCCACACCCATACGCCACTGCTCCACCCACCCCACAGACCCCACCCCACGAGCCACGCCCCGGAGCCACGCACTCCGATCCGTCCGCCACGCACTCCGGGCCCACCCTTCCCGATCGCGCCCATGACTCCGCGCTGTGTTCATTTCCACGCGCGTGGCTTATCTTGACGACCCGTCAGATACGCCATGGCAGCGGCGCGTGGGAGGCCAGGACAGTGGACTTCACCTTCACCGAGGAGCAGCAGGCGGCCGTCGAGGCGGCGAAGGCGGTCTTCTCGCGGGTCACACCCGACGGAGTGCCGAGCCCCGCGCTCACCCCGGGCGCGGTCGCCGACGAGTTCGACCGGCCGCTGTGGGCCGCGCTCGCCGAAGCCGATCTGCTGAGTCTGGTGCTGTCCCCGGAGTACGGCGGGGCGGGGCTCGACGCCCTCGCGCTCTGCCTGGTGCTGCGCGAGTCCGCGAAGGTGCTCGCCCGGGTACCCCTCTTGGAGACGAGCGCGGTCGCCATGGCCGTGGAGCGCTACGGCGCCCCCGAACTGCGCGACGAGATCCTCCCCCGGGTCGGCCGGGGAGAGCTGATGCTCACCGTCGGAGCCCATGGCCGCACCGGACATGACCCCGCCGAGCTGGCCGTCGTCGCCCGCCCGGACGCCGAACACGGTGCCTGGGTGCTCGACGGGGTGCAGACGGCGGTGCCATGGGCCCACTCGGCGGACCTGATCGCCGTGCCCGCCCATCTGGGTGAGGGCCGCGCCGTCCTGGCGCTGGTCCCCCGCGACCAGGAGGGCGTCTCCCACGCCGAGCAGATCTCCACCAGTGGCGAACGCTTCGCCGAAGTGAGCCTGGACGCCGTGCGGATCGACGGCCACCGCCTCATCGACACCGAAGGCGCCTGGGAGTGGCTGCACCGGCTCCTGACCACCGGCACCTGCGCGCTCGCACTCGGTCTGGGCGAGAAGGTGCTCGCGATGACCAGCGAGTACACGGGGAAGCGGGAACAGTTCGGCTTCCCGGTGGCGACCTTCCAGGCGGTCGCCGTGCAGACCGCCGACCGCTATATCGATCTGCGCGCGATGGAGGCGACCCTCTGGCAGGCCGCCTGGCGGCTGACGCCCGCGCGGGGGAGCGCCGGGGTCGGTGGACCGCTACCGGTGGCCGCCGATATCGCCGTGGCGAAGATCTGGGCGGCGGACGGCGTCCGCCGGACGGTCCAGACCGCCCAGCATCTGCACGGTGGTTTCGGCGCTGACACGGATTACGCGCTGCACCGCTATCACGCCTGGGCCAAACAGCTGGAGCTCTCCCTCGGCCCCGCCGCCGCCCACGAGGAGGCCCTCGGCGACCTACTGGCCGCCCACCCCCTCGGCTGACACCGGCCCTGGGCGACGAGTGCCGCGGCGGACGGCTCTCAGATGACCGAGGCCGGACCGGCGTGGTCGGCGACCATCGGCCGGCCGGCACCGTCCCAGGCCAGCATCCCGCCGTCGATGTTCACCGCGTCGATCCCCTGCCGCACCAGATACTGGGTGACCTGGGCGGACCGGCCGCCCACCCGGCACATCACATAGGCCCGGCGCCCGTCCGCCACCGCCTCGGTCACCTCGCCGAACCGGGCCACGAAGTCGCTCATCGGCACATGCAGCGCACCCTCGACATGCCCGGCCGCCCACTCATCGGCCTCCCGGACATCGAGCACCAGACCGTCGGCCGGCACCGCCGCGACATCCACCGAGGGCAGCGGGGCGATATTCATGGGTAAGCCTTCTCTCGTCTATGACAGGGGCTCCACGCGGAGCTGTCCTGACGGCCGGCAGGGCGGCAGCCGCCCAAAAACCTACTCCACGAGCCCGGCAAGCTCGCTCTCCCGCTCGGCGACCTGGGTGAGCAACTGCTCGGCGATCTCCTCCAGCAGCCGATCCGGATCGTCGGGAGCCATCCGGAGCATCGAGCCGATCGCGCTCTCCTCCAGCTCCTTGGCGACCGCGGCCAGCAGCTCCTTGCGCTGCGAGAGCCACTCCAGCCGGGCGTACAGCTCCTCGCTCTCGCTGAGCCGGTACTCGGCCGGGGCGGGCCCCGCGGCCCACTCGTCGAGCAGCTCCCGCAGCACCGTGGCATCGCCGAGCGCGTACGCGGCGTTCACCCGGGTGATGAACTCCTCGCGCCGCGCCCGCTCCGTCTCGTCCTGGGCCAGGTCAGGGTGGGCCTTGCGGGCCAGCTCCCGGTAGAGCTTGCGGGCCTCCTCGCTCGGCCGCACCCGCTTCGGCGTCTGCACCGCCTGGTCGTTGAGCATCGCAGCGGCCTCGGGGGAGAGTCCATCGGCGTCCATCCAGCCGTGGAACAGCTCCTCGACACCGGGCATCGGCATCACGATGGCCCGGGCCTCCTGGGCCTTGCGCAGATCCTCCGGATCGCCGGTGCGGGCCGCCTTGGCCTCGGCGATCTGCGCGTCCAGCTCGTCCAGCCGGGTGTACATCGGGCCGAGCCGCTGGTGGTGCAGCCGGGAGAAGTTCTCCATCTCCACCCGGAACGTCTCCAGCGCGATCTCGAACTCGATCAACGCCTGCTCGGCCGCGCTCACCGCGGTGGCCAGCCGGGCCTCCGGCCGGGTCCGCTCGTCCTGCTCTTCGTCGTTCCGGGTCGTCGGCCCCCCGGGCGCATCCTGGGTCACCCGCCCAGCCTAAGCGCGCTCCGCGCCCGGATGTCACGCACCCGGCCCGATGGCGGGCCGCCAGCCGTGTCATACCCCCAGTTCGGCGGCTATTCGACCGCTCTTGATCGCCGTCAGCAGCTCCGCGTGGTCCTCTTCCGTGCGGTCCGCGTACAGCGTGGCGAAGCGGGCCACCGCCTCATCCAGCTCCTCGCTCTTGCCGCAGTATCCGGCGAGCAGGCGGGGATCGGCGCTGTGGGCGTGGGCCCGCGCGAGCAGCGCACCGGTCATCCGTCCGTAGTCGTCGAGCTGGTCGGGAGTCAGGGCCGCCGGATCCACACTGCCCTTGCGATTCCTGAACTGCCGTACCTGGAAGGGCCGTCCGTCGACCGTCGTCCAGCCGAGCAGGATGTCGCTGACCACCTGCATCCGCTTCTGCCCGCAGATCACCCGGCGCCCCTCGTGCACCGGCTCCGGCGCCTCGAACCCGGCCGCGGCCAGATGCGGCAGCAGCGCCGACGCACGCGCCTCCTTCACCTGGAGCACCAGCGGATCGCCCCGGTGGTCCAGCAGCAGCACCACATACGAGCGAGTGCCAACGCTTCCCGTGCCGACCACCCGGAACGCCACATCGTGGATCTCATAGCGCGCCAGCAGCGGCAGCCGGTCCTCCGAGACCGTCTCCAGATACTGCTCCAGCCCGGCGGCGACCGCCGCGGCCTCCGCGTCGGGCACCCGTCGCAGCACGGGCGCAGCGTCCACGAAGCGGCGCCGCTCACCGACGGCGTCGGTCACCGCCTCGGTCGCCTTGGCCGCGAACCGGGCGCTGGTGTTGTTACGGGCCTTCTCCTGGACCCGCTCCAGGGTGCCGAGCAGATCGCGCGCGTCCGTGTGGGAGACCAGCTCTTCGTCCGGGATGGCGTTCCACGCGTCCAGCGCGGGCAGCTTCGCCAGCAGCCGCATGGTGCGCCGGTAGGCACCCACGGCGTCGAAGGCCGCCGCGCCACAGACCGTCTCGTCCGCGCCCGCCACCCGGCCGGCCAGCACCAGCGAGACCGCGAGCCGCTTGACGTCCCACTCCCAGGGGCCGACGACGGTTTCGTCGAAGTCGTTCAGATCGATGACGAGACGGCCGCGGACATCACCGTAGAGACCGAAATTCGCCGCGTGGGCGTCGCCGCAGATCTGTGCGGCCACCCCGGTGACCGGAGTGCCCACCAGGTCCTGGGCCATCAGACCGGCAGCACCCCGCAGGAAGGAGAACGGCGACGCGGCCATCCTGCCCACCCGGATCGGCGTCAGCTCGGGCACCCGGCCCAGGCTGGACTCCTCGACCGCCTCGACCGCACCCGGCCGGTCCACCGCCAGCACCAGGGAGTCGTGGGACGAGCGCGGCACCCGGTCCCGCAGCGCCTTCCCCTCCTGCTTCGGCGACCGTGCACCCGCCTCCGCGACCACCCGCCGGGCGAAGCCCGGTACCACCGGAATACGCCCGCCGCTCCCGGCCGCACCTCCGGCTCCCGCCGCACCGGCCTCGGTCAGTCCCACTGGCTTCATCGTCTCGGACCCGCCCATGGCGCGCCGCCTCCCCCACTGTCGTACACACGTTCAGCATCGCTCGCCCCCGACCGTACCGCCGCTCCCCGACAGCCGTCTCCCCCTGTGGACAGACGCCGCCGGCGCCCACAAACACCCGCTGCCACGCACGAAGACCGCCGAGCGCGCGCGGCCGGAGAGCGCGCCAACCGCTTGAGGTCTCTCCCTGTGGACAACTCCGTCACCCTCCCGCCGCCAAGGAGACCGGACCCGCCACCGGACCCGCCACCGCCACCGCCACCGCCACCGCCACCGCCCGACGTTTCACGTGAAACAGCCCTCCCAGCAACCAGCCCAACCACCCACCAGTCAGCCCAGCACCCGGCCAGCCCACCACCCAGCCAAGCCGAAACCCGCCCACCCCGCATACCCGCCCACCCCGCATACCCGCCCACCCCGCATACCCAGGCACCCCGCAGACCCCGCCCCCGCCCCTTTCAGGCCCCAAGCCCCGCATCTCGGGCCAGCAGCGCCGCCTGGACCCGGTTCTCACACCCCAGCTTGGCCAGGATCCGACTCACATAGGTCTTCACGGTGGCCTCGCTCATATGCAGCCGCCGCCCCGCCTCCGCGTTGGAGAGCCCCTCCCCGAGCAGTGACAGCACCTCGCACTCCCGCCCACTCAGCCCGGCCACCCGCGTCCGCGCCGCCTCGCCGCGTGCCGCGGCCCGCCCGGAGGCGAACTGATCCACCACATGCCGGGTCGCCCCGGGGGAGAGGTACGCGTCCCCGGCCGCAGCCGCCCGTACCGCTCCGATCAGCTCCGCGGGCGCGGTGTCCTTCAGCAGGAACCCGGCGCCACCGGACTCCAGGGCCCGCAGGACGTTCTCCCGTTCGCCGAAGGTGGTGAGAACGATGACCCGCGCCGCCGGCACGACACGGCGCAGCTCCGCCATCGCGGTCAGCCCGTCCATCACCGGCATCTGGATGTCGAGCAGCACCACATCGGCTCTGTGCGCCCGGACGAGTTCGATCGCTTCCCGCCCGTTCGACGCCTCAGCGACGACCTCGATCTCCCGGTCCGAGGTCAGGATCATCCGGATACCGGCCCTGATCAGCGGCTCGTCGTCGGCGATGACCACCCGAATCGGCGCCCCGGTCATATCCACCCTCGCACTCACCTCATAGCCAACGGCCGCTCACCGGCCGAGCTCTCATCCTGCCGAAACCCCGCCGAAGCCCTGCCAAAGCGCCGCCGAAGCCCTGCCGGATCGAACCGCAGAGACCCGCAGAGACCCGCAGAGATCTACGGAGAACCGCCCGCGACCAATCCGTACGATCCGATCCGATCCGTACGATCCGAACCGGCCCGGCGCCTAGCGGTTGGCGTCGTACGCCTTCTTCTCGATCAGCCTGCCGTCCTTGAAGCAGAACCGGAACACCGGTTCGGCAGTGACACCGTCCCCGAACTCGGACGACATCAGCACCAGACAGTCGGAGCCGGCCGGCTCCTTCGGCCCCTTGTCGCCCAGCCCGGAGGTCGCGAAGGTGTCCCCGCTCGGCAGCCGGTCGCGTATCTCCTTCTCCGCCGCCCCGATCCGCGCCTTCTCGTACTCAGCGGGGTCGATCATGCTCTTCTCCATCGAGCCCCACAGGAAGAAAACCCCGACGGCGACCGCCACCAGCAGTATCAGCCCAGCGGCCACGGCCACTCCGCAGCCCAGCCCGAACCCGCTGACCCTCCCTCTGCGGCCATTCACGTCCAGTTCGCCCATCAACGGCTCACGGGCCCTGACGACGCTCCAGTCCATGGGCGCGGCACCGTCACCGGGGCCGCCCGTCGCGGTCCGGTGCGGGAAGGCGTCATCCACCGGCACGAACCGAGCGGCATCGCCCACCGGCACGAACCGAGCGGCATCGCCCCCTCCGTACGGAAGCACCCCGGCGACCCGGAATCCCCCGCCGTCGACCGGTCCGGCGTGCACCATCCCGCCGACGAGACGCGCCCGCTCCCGCAGGCCGGTGAGTCCGCGTCCGCCGCTGACCGCATCACCAGCGCCCCCGGACGCCGGCCCGCTGACGATCTCGACGACGAACGAGTCCGGCTCGTACCGCAGCTCCACCTCGATCGATGCCCCGGGCGCGTGCTTGTACGCGTTGGTCAGGGCCTCCTGCGCGATCCGGTACGCGGCGTGGTCGGCCGCCGCAGCGAGCGGTCTCGGGTCGCCCGCACGCCGCAGGGCCACGGTGTTTCCCGCCGCCCGCGCGGACGCCACCAGCTCCTCGATCCCCGCCGCGCCCCGCACGGCACGACCCGCCTCGTCGACCTGTCCGGCCGGCGCCTCGACCCCGTCGCGGAGGATCCCGACGACCTCCCGCAGCTCGTGCATCGCGGTCACGGAGGCGTTCCGCAGCACACCGACCCCCTCCCGCTGCCGCGCGGTCAGCTCCGGGTCCACCTCCAGGGCCCCGGTGTGCACCGAGATCAGCGCCAACTGGTGCCCGAGGCTGTCGTGCATGTCCTGGGCGATCCGCTGCCGCTCCAGCAGCCGCGCCTGCCCCGCGACCATCTGCCGCTCCCACAGCAACTGCGTATTGCGCTCCTGGAGCGCGTGCAGCAGGGTCCGCCGCTGGCTCCAGTACCGGCTGACCAGACCCGGCACGACGGCGGTCGCCAGAAAGGACAGAGTGATCAGCAGGGCCAGCAACACCGCCTGCTTCGACCAGGAGAACATCGACCAGGTGCTCAGCAGACTGAGCACGGCGAAGAGGACATAGGCGACACCGAAGGCGGTCAGCGCCCGCCCGACACCCAGGATCCTGCGCCCCGCCGACCAGCCCACGAGCATCAGCAGCGGTACGAAGCCGGCCAGCAGCGCCGACAGCCCGGCCGTGGCGATCAGGGCGGGTACGGGCAGGCGCCGGCGCAGCAGCGACAGCAGCGCCGCTCCGGCCGCCACCGCGAGCAGCAGTAGCCCCTGCACCCCCGCCAGTTGCTCGATCCCGGCCGCCACCAGGGCCATGACCAGCGCGAGCACCAGTTCGACCGCCATCCCGCGCCGCAGGACGGTGATGGAGCCCGGCGCCGACGGCTGGGGCGCCACCAGCCACGCCCAGCCCGTGCGCAGCCCGGCCCAGATCCTCGATGACACGTTCACATCAGCAGACTAGGCAGCCGTCCCGGGCGTTCACGGCCGACTTTCGTCCCGAGCGACAGCGACGAAGGTCGTCCTTCGACCCTCTCCCCGCCGCACGGTGAGCGGGCCGCCCCATACGGTGAGCACTCCCGGCCACCGACCCGAGCGCCCCGGAAACAGCCCGCCAACACCCCCGACCTGAGCCCGAGCACCCGCGGAACACAACGAGAGACGGGCCCCGCCAGAACTTTCGTCCTGGTCGAGACCCGTCTCACGGTTTCTCTGTGCGCGAGGGGGGAGTTGAACCCCCACGCCCTTTCGGGCACTGGAACCTGAATCCAGCGCGTCTGCCTATTCCGCCACCCGCGCATTGGGTGCTGTCGTTCGGTTTCCCACCGGTGTGGTGCGTCTGCCTGGCGACATCGAGAAGATTAGCACGCTGCCCAGGGTGGATTCACATCCGATTGTTTGGCACCGCCACCTCGGGAACAGACGCCGAAGGAGAGCCGGAAACCGCCCACCGGACCGACCAGGAGACCGGCCGCCGACACCCCGGGCACCCGGCGCACCACCGGACACGACACGGAAACGGCGCGCACACCGACGCGCCGGCGGCCCGGAAACGGAAGGGTGGACAGCGAACCGGCAGGGGCCGCCCGCCCCCCGCGCCTCCGCGACGCCCCCTGGGTGCGGGACACTGTCATGAGGCCGCCTCTACGATCCGTGTGAGAGGTGACACTCATCGACGGGGCAGACAAGGGGAACCAGCCGATTTCCCGACGCGTGGATACGATCAGTAAGCAGTATGAGGGCGGCAACGACGGAGGAGGTGCCCGATGGGAGTCATGAAGCGTTTCGAGCAGCGCCTCGAAGGTCTGGTCAACGGCACCTTCGCCAAGGTGTTCAAGTCCGAGGTCCAGCCCGTCGAGATCGCCGGCGCCCTCCAGCGCGAGTGCGACAACAACGCGACGATCTGGAACCGCGAGCGGACCGTCGTCCCCAATGACTTCATCGTGGAGTTGAGCGCGCCCGACTTCGAGCGGCTCAGCCCCTACTCCGGACAGCTCGGCGACGAGCTGGCCGGTCTGGTGCGCGACTACGCCAAGCAGCAGCGCTACACCTTCATGGGCCCCATCAAGGTCCATCTGGAGAAGGCCGACGACCTCGACACCGGTCTGTACCGGGTGCGCAGCCGCACTCTCGCGTCGAGTACGTCACAGTCGCCGGGCGATCCCGGACCGGCGACCCCGCCACCCGGCCCCGCCGCCCCGCCGGCCGGCGGTGGCTACGGCTACCCGCCCCGCGCGGTCGGCGACGGCCCCGCCGGAGCACCTCCCATGCCCGCCTCGCCGCCTCCGGGCGGCCGGCCGAACCTGGCGCCCGTGGGCGACCGGCCCCCCGCTGGCGGGCCGGGACCGCTGCCGAGCACCCAGGTGCGGCGCTGGATCGAGATCAACGGCACCCGCCATCAGATCTCCCGCGCGACGCTGGTGCTGGGCCGCAGCACCGAAGCCGATGTGCGGATCGACGACCCCGGCGTATCGCGCCGGCACTGTGAGATCCGGACCGGAACGCCCTCGACGATCCAGGATCTCGGGTCCACCAACGGCATCGTGGTGGACGGGCAGCACACCACCCGCGCTACGCTCCGCGACGGCTCGCGGATCGTCGTGGGCAGCACCACCATCGTTTACCGGCAAGCCGAAGGGTGAAGCGGGGGCAATGTCAGAGCTGACCCTGACGGTCATGCGGCTGGGTTTCCTAGCCGTTCTGTGGCTGTTCGTGATCGTGGCCGTCCAGGTCATCCGCAGCGATCTGTTCGGCACACGTGTCACACAGCGCGGCTCACGCCGCAATACCGACACGCGTCCGCAACAGACGCGTCAGAACCAGAACCAGAGCGCGGCTCCACCGCCGCAGCGACAGCAGTCGAACAGCCGCCAGCGGCGTGGGGCACCCACCAAGCTGGTGGTCTCCGAGGGGACCCTCACCGGCACCACGGTGGCGCTCCAGGGGCAGACCATCACCCTGGGCCGGGCGCACGACTCCACCATCGTGCTGGACGACGACTACGCGTCCAGCCGACATGCCAGGATCTATCCGGACCGTGACGGTCAGTGGATCGTCGAGGATCTCGGGTCCACCAACGGCACCTATCTGGACCGGACCCGGCTCACCACCCCGACACCGATTCCGCTGGGCGCGCCGATCCGCATCGGCAAGACCGTCATCGAGCTGCGGAAGTAGTAGGACAATGACAGCGCGCGAGCGGAGCGAGCGAGCCGCAGCGGTCCCGACAGCGGACCGGGACGGGCTCCCGACCGGAGGGTGGGCAGTGTGGCTCGAGACCGGCTGTACCCCGATCCGACGGGCGAGGTGCGCATGAGTCTTTCTCTGCGTTTCGCCGCCGGATCGCACAAGGGCATGATCCGGGAGGGCAACGAGGACTCCGGTTACGCCGGCCCCCGGCTGCTCGCCATCGCCGACGGCATGGGCGGTCAGGCCGCGGGCGAGGTCGCCTCGTCGGAGGTCATCTCCACCCTCGTGCCGCTCGACGACGACGTCCCCGGCTCGGACCTCCTCACCTCGCTCGGCACCGCGGTGCAGCGCGCCAACGACCAGCTCCGGCTGATGGTCGAGGAGGACCCGCAGCTGGAGGGCATGGGCACCACGCTCACCGCCCTGCTGTGGACGGGCCAGCGACTCGGTCTGGTCCATGTCGGCGACTCCCGCGCCTATCTGCTCCGGGACGGTCTGCTGACCCAGATCACCCAGGACCACACCTGGGTGCAGCGGCTGGTGGACGAGGGCCGGATCACCGAGGAAGAGGCCACCACCCACCCGCAGCGCTCCCTGCTGATGCGCGCGCTGGGCAGTGGTGACCACGTCGAGCCCGATCTCTCGATCCGTGAGGTCCGCGCCGGCGACCGGTATCTGATCTGCTCCGACGGACTGTCCGGCGTGGTCTCCCACCAGACGATGGAGGAGACCCTCGCCAGCTATCAGGGCCCGCAGGAGACGATCCAGAACCTGATCCAGCTCGCCCTGCGCGGCGGCGGTCCCGACAACATCACCTGCATCGTCGCCGATGTCCTGGACACCGACGCCAACGACACCATGTCCGGGCAGCTCAGTGACATCCCGGTCGTCGTCGGCGCGGTCGCCGAGAACCAGCTCCAGCTGAACGACGGCGGCGCGATGCAGACCCCGGCCGGCCGCGCGGCCGGTCTCGGCCGCCCCGTACCCCCGCAGAACGCCGGCTTCGGCCCGCCCGGTGGCGGCGACGGCAGGGGGTACGACGGCGAACCGCCCGAGGGCGCGTACGGCGCGTACGCCGACACCGACGACTTCGACAAACCGCGCCCCGGCCGCGCCTGGCTGCGGCGGTCGTTCTTCATCGCGCTCGCCCTGGCGGTCGTCGGCGGCGGTCTGTACGCCGGCTACCGCTGGACGCAGACCCAGTACTACGTCGGCACCAAGGGCGGCCACATCGCGCTCTACCAGGGCATCAGCCAGGACCTGGCGTGGGTCTCGCTCTCCGAGGTGGAGCGCGATCACCCCGAGATCGAACTCAAGTACCTGCCGCCCTACCAGCGCAAGCAGGTCGAGTCCACGATCACCCAGAGCAGCATCGGCAAGGCGCGCGCGAAGGTCGACGAGCTCGCCCTGCAGGCCACCGCCTGCAAGAAGGAAGAGCAGCGCCGCGACGCCGCCGAGCGTGCCATCGCCGCACCGCCCGGCGAGGGCGAGGCCGGTGGCACCACCGGCAAGCCCGCCAGCCAGACCACGAAAAAGCCGTCCGCAGCTCCTTCTCCCACTCCGGGCCCGACCCTCTCGGAGGATGAGCAGAAGCTGGCCTCGAACTGCGGAAAGCAGTAATCACCCGTAGGGGGCCTTCTCCAGCATGAGCGTTGTCACCAACACCACCACGATCGGCGCGATCGAAGCACCGAGCCGCCGCAACACCGAGCTGATGATGCTCGCCTTCGCGGTCGCCGTCCCGGTGTTCGCGTACATCAATGTGGGGCTCGCCCTCGACGGGAAGGTGCCCACCGGAGTCCTCGGCTACGGGCTCGGGCTCGGCCTGCTCGCCGGTGTCGCCCACCTGGTGGTGCGGAAGTTCGCCAAGTACGCGGACCCGCTGCTGCTGCCCCTGGCGGTGCTGCTCAACGGCCTCGGACTCGTCCTGATCTGGCGGCTCGACCAGTCACCGCGGATGATCCAGCGCGCCGAGCGGCTCTTCGGTACGTTCTCTCCGGACGCGCCCAAGCAGTTGCTGTACTCGGCGATCGGCATCGCGCTCTTCGTCGCGGTGCTGCTGCTGCTGAAGGATCACCGGATCCTCCAGCGCTACACGTACATCTCGATGGCGGCTTCACTGGTCCTGCTGGCCCTGCCGATGTTCTTCCCCGCCCGTAACGGCGCGAAGATCTGGATCAGCCTGGGCCCGATCAACCTTCAGCCGGGCGAGTTCGCGAAGATCATCATTGCGATCTTCTTCTCCGGCTACCTGATGGTGAAGCGGGACGCGCTGGCGCTCGCCAGCCGCCGGGTGATGGGTCTGTACCTGCCGCGCGGCCGGGACCTCGGACCGATCCTCGTGGTCTGGGCGATGTCCATCCTCATCCTGGTCTTCGAGACCGACCTGGGCACCTCGCTGCTCTTCTTCGGCCTCTTCGTGATCATGCTGTACGTGGCCACCGAGCGGACCAGTTGGATCGTCTTCGGCCTGCTGATGTCCGCGGCCGGCGCGGTCGGCGTCGCCACCTTCGAACCCCATGTGCAGCAACGCGTGGAGTTCTGGCTCAACCCGTTCGCCGACGACACCTGGATCCAGAGCGAGCAGATCGGCCAGGCGCTGATGTCCTTCGGCGCCGGAGGCACCCTGGGCACCGGTCTCGGCCAGGGCAACTCCGACCTGATCGGCTTCGCCGCCAACTCCGACTTCATCCTCTCCACCGTGGGCGAGGAGTTCGGTCTCGCCGGGATGATGGCGTTCCTGCTGATCTACGGCCTGATCGTGGAGCGCGGGGTACGGACGGCGCTCGCCGCCCGCGACCCGTTCGGCAAGCTCCTCGCGATCGGCCTCTCCGGCGCCTTCGCCATCCAGGTCTTCGTGGTCGCGGGAGGCGTGATGGGCCTGATCCCGCTGACCGGTATGACGATGCCGTTCGTCGCGGCCGGTGGCTCGTCGGTGATCGCCAACTGGGCGCTGATCGCCATCCTGATCCGTATCAGCGACACCGCGCGCCGCCCGGCACCCGCGCCCGCCCCCTCCCCCGACGCCGAGATGACCCAGGTGGTCCGACCGTGAACAAGCCCCTGCGCCGGATCGCGATCTTCTGTGGACTGCTCGTCCTCGCCCTGCTGGTGCGCACCAACTGGCTCCAGTACGTCGAGGCCGAAGAGCTGAACGAAAACGACCGGAACCGCCGGATCCTGATCGACCGGTACGCCGGCGAACGCGGCAACATCATCGTCGACGGCAAGCCCATCACCGGCTCCGTCGAGACCGACGACACCGACTTCGCGTTCAAGCGGACCTATCTCGACGGCCCCATGTGGGCGCCGGTGACCGGCTACGCGTCCCAGGCGTTCGGCGCCAACCAGATCGAGAAGCTTGAGGACGGCATCCTCACGGGCAACTCCGACCAGCTCTTCTTCGACCGCACCATGGCGATGTTCACGGGCGACAAGAAGAAGGGCGGCAATGTCGTCACCACCCTGAACGGCGCCGCCCAGAAGGCCGCCTTCAAGGGCCTCGGCAAGAACAAGGGCGCGGTCGCGGCCATCGAGCCCAAGACCGGCAAGATCCTGGCCCTCGCCTCCACCCCGTCGTACGACCCGACCTCCTTCGCCGGCTACAGCGCCACCGACGAGAAGGCATGGAAGTCGCTCGGTGCGGACAAGAACAAGCCGATGCTCAACCGGGCACTGCGCGAGGTGTACCCCCCCGGATCCACCTTCAAGGTGCTGACCGCCGCCGCCGCCCTGGAGCACGGCGCGGTGGACGACATCGAGGCCCCCACGGACACCCCCGAGCCGTACATGCTCCCCAATACGCGCACCCCGATGAAGAACCTGGTGAGCGGGTGCGAGAACGTCAGTCTTCAGAAGGCGCTGGAGATTTCCTGCAACTCCGTCTTCGCCCAGCTCGGTGACAAGGTGGGCCGGGACAAGATGGTGGAGACGGCCGAGAAGTTCGGTTTCAACAACACGGAACTGGACATCCCGGTCCGCGCGGCGGGCTCCGTCTACGACAAGGAGATGGACCGCTCCAGCAATTCGCTCTCCTCGATCGGCCAGTTCAACACGGCGACCACCCCGCTCCAGATGGCCATGGTCACCGCGGCCATCGCCAACGACGGCAAGCTGATGAAGCCGTACATGATCGACCAGCTTGAGGCACCCAATCTCGACGTGATCAAGAAGACCGATCCGCAGGAGATGAGCCGCCCCCTCTCGCAGAAGAACGCCCAGCTCGTTCAGAGGATGATGGAGAACGTCGTCGAGAACGGCAGCGGCAAGGGGTCGCGGATCGACGGCGTCAAGGTCGGCGGCAAGACCGGTACCGCCCAGCACGGCGAGAACAACAGCAAGCGCCCGTACGCCTGGTTCATCTCGTACGCCAAGACGGACAACGGATCACCGGTCGCCGTCGCGGTGATCGTGGAAGACTCGGACGCCGAACGCGAGAACATCACCGGTGGCGGGCTCGCCGGACCGATCGCCAAGAAGGTCATGGAGGCCGTTCTGGAGAAGTGACCCCGGCCAGTGACGCGGATCACGTCCGTCCCTCATACCTGCACATTGCGATACCGGTCGGGTATCAGGTGACGGTCGCGGGCCGATCGGGTGGAGAGTCCCCGGTAGCGTATGCGCGAACAGCACACCGCCGGACTACACACAGGTGCGGTGGGGACTGACGGAGAGGGCTGGAACAGTTATGGAAGAGCCGCGTCGCCTCGGCGGGCGGTACGAACTGGGCTCGGTGCTCGGCCGTGGTGGCATGGCGGAGGTCTATCTCGCCCACGACACCCGGCTCGGCCGCACCGTCGCCGTGAAGACACTCCGGGTCGATCTCGCCCGCGATCCGTCCTTCCAGGCCCGGTTCCGCCGTGAGGCCCAGTCGGCCGCCTCGCTCAACCACCCGGCGATCGTCGCCGTCTACGACACCGGCGAGGACTACGTCGACGGGGTCTCCATCCCGTACATCGTGATGGAGTACGTCGACGGCTCCACGCTCAGAGAGCTGCTGCACTCCGGCCGCCGGCTGCTCCCCGAGCGGACGCTGGAGATGACGATCGGCATCCTCCAGGCCCTCGAATACTCCCACCGCAACGGCATCGTCCACCGGGACATCAAGCCGGCCAACGTGATGCTGACGCGCACCGGCCAGGTCAAGGTGATGGACTTCGGCATCGCGCGCGCCATGGGCGACGCTGGGATGACGATGACACAGACCTCAGCCGTCATCGGCACCGCCCAGTACCTCTCCCCGGAGCAGGCCAAGGGCGAGCAGGTCGACGCCCGCTCCGACCTCTACTCCACCGGCTGCCTCCTCTACGAGCTGCTCACCGTCCGGCCGCCCTTCGTGGGCGACTCACCGGTCGCGGTGGCGTATCAGCACGTACGGGAAGAACCGCAGCCGCCCTCCAACTTCGACCCCGAGATCACGCCCGAGATGGACGCGATCGTCCTGAAGGCCCTGGTCAAGGAGCCCGACTACCGCTACCAGTCGGCCGACGAGATGCGCGCGGACATCGAGGCATGCCTCGACGGCCAGCCGGTCGCGGCGACGGCGGCGATGGGCGCGGTCGGCTACGGCGGTTACGGGGGCCCGGACGACCAGGCCACCACGGCGCTGCGGCAGACCGACCAGTCCGCCCAGACCTCGATGCTCCCGCCGATGAACCCGGACGACGGGGGCTTCGCCGGTTATGACGACGGTCGGGGGCGCCGGCGCCAGAAGAAGTCCAACACCTCGACGATCCTCCTGGTCGTCGCGGGTGTCCTGGTGCTGATCGGCGCGGTACTGATCGCCAGGTCCCTCTTCGACAACACGAACAACAGCGGGGCCGACCAGGTGACCGTCCCGGTCCTCGTCGGCAAGACGGTGGCCGAGGCGGAGGGCGCCGCGGAGAGTCTCGGCGTCAAGGTCGTCCAATCCGGCGCGGAACGCTGCGATCAGCCCAAGGGCTCCATCTGTAGCCAGACCCCGCCCAGCGGCACGATGGAGAAGGGGGACACCGTCCAGTACGTCCTCTCCGAGGGCGCACCCCAGGTCGAGGTCCCCGATGTCACCGAGAAGATGCGGCAGAGCGCCGAGGAACTGCTGAAGCGCAAGGGCTTCAAGGTCGACGTCAAGGAGTCCGAGACCTCCGACCAGGACCCCGGCACGGTCATCGACCAGAACCCGGTCGGCGCCAGCATGGCGGAGAAGAACACCACGGTCACGATCACCGTCGCGAAGCAGGCGCTGGCGACCGTGCCGCGCGTGCTGGAGAACCAGCTCGCGGACGTGGAGCAGCAGCTCAAGACGCTGGGCTTCGTGGTACGGACGGAGTACGTCGACTCCGAGAAGCCCAAGGACCAGGTGCTGGAGCAGGACCCGGCGCCGGACGCGAAGGTCGCGCAGGGGAGCACGGTGACCCTCAAGGTCTCCAAGGGCCCGGCGCAGACGGCCCAGGTCCCGGGGCTGGTCGGGCGCACGGTCGGGGAGGCCAAGCAGTTGCTCCAGCAGGCCGGTCTCCAGCTCGGCGACATCGACGGCCCGAACGACGACAACGCCCGGATCATCGGCCAGGACCCGCAGCCCAACACAGCGGCGACGCCCAACCAGCGGATCAATGTGAAGACCATGGATCTCGGCGGGGGCGACGGGGACAACGGCGGGAACGACGGCGGGGACAACGGCGGATTCTTCGGCGGCGCCTTCGGCTGAGCGTCCGGCGGTATACCGCCCGGCTGAACGGCCCCACGGCCCCGGACCCTCACGGTCCGGGGCCGGTGCCGTTCAGCCGCGTCAAACCGTCATCGGGGGGGGGCGCCGGAGGGCCGTCGGGAAGGTCGTCGGGGGTGTGGTCGGGGGGCGGCCGTCGGGAGCGTGGTCGAGGGACGGGCCATCGGGGAGCCGTCACCGTACGGTCAGCGCAGTTCCTCGGGCCGGGTGCGCCGGTCGTCGACCTTCACCTCACGCACCAGCTCGCCCCAGACGATGTAGCGGTAGTCCGAGGTGAGGACCGGCGTGCAGGTCGTCAGCGTGATGTACCGGCCCGCCTTCTTCTTCCCCGACTCCTCGGGGACCGGCTGCAACACGTTCACGTTGTACTTCGACGTCTCCGGCAGCTTCTTGTAGACCTTGTAGACGTACCAGGTGTCCCGCGTCTCGAAGACGATCGGATCGCCTTCCTTCACCCGGTGGATGTTGTGGAATTTCGCGCCGTGGCCGTCGCGGTGCGCGGCCAGGGTGAAATTGCCCTTCGCGTCCCAGGGGAGCGCCGACGCGATCGGCTTGGTGTAGTACCCGGCGATACCGTCGTTGAGCTTCTTGGGGTCGGTGCCCTTCTTCACCAGCACCTCGCCGTTGTTCATGGCGGGCACATGGAGGAAGCCGATGCCGTCCTTGGTGTCGAGCGCGCCGGGGCCCCCGGGCCCGCGGCCCTCGGCCCAGTCGTCGCGCACCTGGTCGCTCTGGCGGGAGGACTCGCGATCCGCCAGGACGTTCGTCCACCAGAGCGAGTAGACGACGAAGAGGCCGAGCACCACGCCCGCGGTGATCAGCAGCTCGCCGAAGACACTGATGACGCCGGTGATCCGGCGGCGACGCGTGCTTGTCACTGCATCTCTTCCTGTCCGGGCCTCGATCGACTCCTGCCGGCCGACTCCCCGCCAGCCACTCCTGCTGACCCGCTCCTGCCGGCCCGCTTCTGCCCGCCGACTCCTGTCAGCCGACGAGCGCGTCCGGTTTGCCCCTGTCACGCGGCCGTTCCTCAACCATTTTGCCCCATACGATCATTCGGTATGTACTCGTGAATTCGGGCGTACAGGTGGTCAGGGTGAGATAGCGACCCGGCTCCCGGAACCCCGACCCCGGGGGTATCGGCCCGATCACCGCGATGTTCGACGGCGCGGTCTGGGGCAGGATGCTCGCCATTTCGTACGTGTAGTAGGCGTCCTGCGTCTCCACCACGATCGGGTCGCCCGGCTTGAGGCGGTTGATGTAGCGGAACGGCTCGCCATGGGTGTTGCGGTGGCCGGCCACCGCGAAATTCCCGGTCCGGTCCGATGGCATCGCGGTCTTGAGCCTGCCCTCGGCGTAGTGCCCCACCATGCCCCGGTCGAGGACCTTGTCCTTGTCGATCCCCGCGGCGACCGGAACGACCACGTCCAGCTTCGGAATGTGCATGATGGCGAAGCCCTGGCCCGGCTCGAAGGCGTCCGGTCTGCGCCCGTCCGCCCAGGCGTCCTCGATCTTGCTCCGCTCCTTGTCCACCTCCATGCCGGCCCGGATGTTGGTCCACCAGAGCTGGTAGGTGACGAAGAGCAGCATCAGGACGCCGAAGGTGATGAACAGTTCGCCCAGGGCGCGGCTGGCGATGACGGCGGGGCTGTCCTTGGCGGCCTTGGCCGCGCGGCGGGCCTCCACCCGGGTGAGAGGTCTACCGGTGGGCCCGGACGGCTGGGCTGGCACGCTCGCGGGGGCGGGGGTCCGGGGGGACCGTCTCTTCCGGCCGCGGCCCTTGGCGGCCCTGCGGCGCTCGGCACGGCCGGGGCCTACGGGACCGTCCAGGCCGGAGTGGGCCGTGAGGCCGGTGGGACTTGGGCGTCCGGCGTGCTCCGGGTGGCCCGTGTGACCGGGTTGGTGCTGCGGGTGGCCCGTGTGACCGGGTTGATGGTCCGGGACGCCCGGGTGACCGGGTTGGTACTCCACGGGGCCCAGGGCCGCCGTCTGAGGACCCGGCAGCGATGGGACGACCGGCAGCACCCGGGTCACCGGCTCCGGCTCGGATCCCGGCGCCGGAGCTGTTTCCCACTCGGGTGGTACGGGCCACTCCCGCTGATTGCCCTCCGCAGCGCCCCTGTGGCCCCGTACAGCGCCCGTGGGACGCTCCTCGGGCGCCCAGTCGTCCCGCGCCGGGTAATCGCCCCACGGCGCCGCTGAGGGATTCGGGTCCGACGGGTCCGACGGGGGGTGGTGACCCTCCCCACGGCGCCCGTCGGTCACGCCACGGCCTTGCCCACCACCGGCGCGAGGCCCACCGACCGCTCGACGGCCCCGACGTCACCACACTGTTCCAGCCAGTTGGCCAGCATGAGGTGTCCATGCTCAGTGAGGACCGACTCGGGGTGGAACTGGACCCCTTCGACGGGGAGTTCCCGGTGGCGCAGCCCCATGATGATGCCGTCCGCCGTCCGTGCCGTGACCTCCAGCACGTCGGGCAGCTCGGACGGTTCCGCGGCCAGCGAGTGGTAGCGGGTGGCGACGAACGGCGAGGGCAGTCCGGCGAAGACGCCCTTGCCCTCGTGGGTGACCGGCGAGGTCTTGCCGTGCAGCAGCTCGGGGGCCCGGTTCACCACACCCCCGTACGCCACCGCCATCGACTGCATGCCGAGACAGACTCCGAAGACCGGAATGCCGGCGTCGGCGCAGTGGCCCACCATCTCGACGCAGACACCGGCCTGTTCGGGGGCGCCGGGGCCGGGGGAGAGCAGGACGCCGTCGAAGCCGTCCTGCGCGTGGGCGAGGGAGACCTCGTCATTCCGTACGACCTCGCACTCCGCGCCCAGTTGGTACAGGTACTGGACGAGGTTGAAGACAAAGCTGTCGTAGTTGTCGACGACCAGGATGCGCGCGCGTGTGTCGCTCATCGGGACGCCCCCTCTCCCGCTCCGGCGTTCGCTCCGTCGACCGTCACGTCATTGAACGGAAGCAGTGGCTCCGCCCATGGGAAGACGTACTGGAACAGCACATAGACAACCGCGAGGACCAGCACGAGCGAGGCGGCCGCCCGCGCCCACGCATTGCCCGGCAGATGGCGCCAGATCCAGCCGTACATGCCGTCCCTCTCCGTTCGGTATCGCTCCAGACTAAGGGGCGGCGGGGGCCCATGGGTCAGCCGCGCAAAGCTTCCGGTTTGCCGTCCGTCACAGGCTGCGTGGCCACCAGACGGGCCCAGACGATCAGCCGGTGGCTGCTGCCCCATTCCGGTTCACAGGTGGTCAGGGTCAAATACCGCCCGGGTCGGTCGTAACCCGACTTCTTCGGTACGGAATCGATCACTCCGATATCGGTCGGGACCGTTCGGTAGGGCTTTCTGTCGATGCGGTACGTGAACCAGGCCGATCCGTCCGTCAGGACGACGGCGTCCCCAGGGCGCAGCCGGGGGAAGTCCTTGAACGGATCGCCGTAGGTGCGGCGGTGCCCGGCGACCGCGAAATTCCCGGTGCCGCCGAGGGCGGTGGTGCCGGCGTAGTGCCCGAGCCCCTTCTTGAGGGTGTTCACCCGGGTGCCTTCGAGGACCGGCCAGTCCCAGCCCCGGCCGAACCGGGGGATGTACATGACGGCGAAGGGCTTGCCGTCGCGGTAGACCGGCCCCGCTCCCGTACCGCCCTGCCCCGCTCCCGTCGCCGCGGCCGGAGCGGGCGGGGTGGCCGCAGCGGTCGGTGTCTCCGGGGCCTCCGGGGTCGAGGGGAGGGTCGATGCGGGCGGGACGGATGGCGCGGGCGCCGGTGGCTGGATTCCGCCCTGTGACCACTGGTCCTGAAGCCGGTCGATCTGCCCGTCGCTGGCGTCAGCCGCCTTGACCCCGGTCCAGAACACCACGTACACGACAAAGAGCACAATCAGGGTGCCGACCGTGACACACAACTCACTGAAGGTCCGGACGACCACACGCACCGACAGTCCCGTCGCGGGGCGCGCCGACGAGCTTCGCGGTGCTCGTGCCAGTCGTTCCGACACCGAACCGACCCCCCAGCCCCAGGCGGCTACTCCACAGGCTTCGCGTACTGGAGATCCACTGTGCCCGAGTAGCCGGGCAGAGTCACCGCCTCGCGCTCGCCGACTTTCCAGCCCAACCCGTACGCCTTCACATAAAGCTGGTAGTTCTGGATCGCCGGGGACCCGGTGAGGGCCTTCTCCAGCCGCTTCTGATCACCCACGGCGGTGATCTTGTACGGGGGCGAGTAGACGCGTCCCTGGAGGATCAAGGTGTTGCCCACGCACCGCACGGCGCTGGTGGAGATCAGTCGCTGGTCCATGACCTGGATCCCCTTGGCGCCGCCCTTCCACAGGGCGTTGACGACGGCCTGGAGGTCCTGCTGGTGAATGACCAGGTCATTGGCTTGCGGCTCGGGGTAGCCGGGGGCGGCCTGGGCGTTCGGCGGGGCGTCGTCGAGGGTGACGGTCAACGCCCGGCCGCTGACCTTGCTGGTCCCCGCGGACTTCTCCAGCGCGCCGAGCCGCTCGTCCTCCGCCTTGGTGGATCCGTCGTCGCGGTCGGCGAGCGTGTCGACCTCGCCGCGGAGGGCCGCCGTGGACTCGTGCAGATCGCCGTTCTTGACGTTGCGCTGCTGAATCAGGTCGGAGAGCTTCAGCAGGGAGTCGTCCGTCCGCAGATTGGTGCCCCTGGCGGTGTTGAAGCTGGTGACGAAAATCAGCCCGGCGAGGGCGAAGACGCCCGCCGTCAGCAGCCGACCCGTCCTCTTTATGAGGTTACGAACCGGCCCTGGCCTGGAGTCGACGGAATTACTCAACGTACCCTTATCTCCTCAGGCGCCGCGGAAGCACTACGCTAACGGACGCTCGGGGGAGGCAGTGGTCCCCGCTCCAGACCCCGGCGCCAGCCACAGTTCCCTGCGCGGTCACGCAGCGCATCGACAGGAGAGTCCCTCGTGCCGAAGTCACGTATCCGCAAGAAGGCCGATTTCACGGCGCCCGCGACAACGAAGCAGGCGACCAGCATCAAGCTGACGAGTCGTAGCTGGGTCGCACCGGTGATGCTCGGGCTCTTCCTCATCGGGCTCGCCTGGATCGTCCTCTTCTATGTGACCGAGGGCGAGCTGCCGATCGAGGCCATCAGCAACTGGAACATCGTCGCGGGCTTCGGCTTCATCGCCGCCGGCTTCGGTGTCTCCACCCAGTGGAAATAGCCTTGGCCTGAGGTTATCCACAGCGTTGTCCACAGTGGGGAAAAGGTCAGACGATCTGTGGATAACCTTCAAGAAGTTGACGCCGGTGTGACTGCCTCGGCCATCTCGGTGATGTGATACGCCCCTTGTCCCTGCTGGAGAAACCCAGCTCAGCGACAAGGGGCACACATGTCCCCCACACCGTGCACAAGATCCGCCACACACTGTGGACAACTGTCCGGTCCCCCGCCGATCGGGGCCGCGCCCCTGGCCAGAGGTACGGCCGGACCGGCCGGGGCGTACGGAGCCGACGCCGGGCGTACGGAGCCGACCGGGCCAACGGACGGCCTGGGTCCGGAACCGCCTGGGTCCGGAACCGCCTGGGTCCGGAACCGCCTGGGTGCGGAGCGGCTCAGGTCAGGGACGCCGTGCGGGCGATCACCGTCACCACGATCACCAGCAGGGCCCCCGCGCAGGCCGTGTACTGGACGAGCGCCCGCCGCTTACGAGGTGCGTACACCAGTCCGAGAGTGACCAGGGCGCCGATCACCAGACCGCCGATATGCCCTTCCCATGAAATGTCGGGCCGGGTGAAGGTGAGCAGCAGACTCACCGCCAGGATCACCGCGACCGGCTTCATATCGAGGTTCATCCGCCGCGCGAGCACCGCGAAGGCCCCCATCAGCCCGAAGATCGCGCCGGAAGCGCCCAGCGAGGGCTGGTTCGGCGCGGCGAGCAGATAGGCCAGGGCGCTGCCGCCGAGCCCGGAGAGCAGATAGACCGCGAGGTAGCGGCTCCGGCCGAGCGCGGGCTCCACCATCCGGCCGAGGAACCAGAGGCCGAGCAGGTTGAAGAGGATGTGCGGCACCTCTTGGTGCAGAAACACCGCGGTGATCAGTCGGTACCACTCGCCGTCCGCGACGCCGACGACTTCGTCGAGTCTCGGGTTGTAGGCGTATCCGATCAGCTCCGTCTCGGAGACGAACCGCTCGCCGAGCACGAGCACCAGGACGAACACCGCGGCATTGATCCCGATGAGGATCTTGGTGACCAGGAACGAATCGGCCGCTATCGTGCCACCGGCCAGGGTCCGTGGCTGGTTGGCGTCCGGGCCGTGGCCGGTGCCGGAGCCCGTACGCACACACTCCGGGCACTGGAAGCCGACCGACGCACTGATCATGCATTCCGGACAGATCGGGCGCTCACACCGCGTACAGCTGATGCCGGTCTCGCGACCGGGGTGCCGGTAGCAGCTCGGCGGGCCGTGCGCGCCCTGCGGCCCGACCGGTTCCTGTGGACTGTCTGGTGCCTGGCCCATGAGATCCCTCAATCGTCCCGAATCAACACACCGCCCCGTCCATCCAGACGGATGGACGGGGCGTTTTTGTTCCCCTGACGGCCGATGGGCCGGCTCGGGATCAGCCCTGGCGCTTCTCGACGACGACCGTCTCGATGACGACGTCCTTGACCGGGCGGTCGGTGCGCGAGTTGGTCGGCGTGGCGATGATCCCGTCCACGACCTTCTGGCTCGCGGGGTCGGAGACCTCACCGAAGATGGTGTGCTTGCCGGTCAGCCACGTGGTGGGCGAGACCGTGATGAAGAACTGGGAACCGTTGGTTCCCGGGCCCGCGTTGGCCATCGCCAGCAGGTACGGCTTGTTGAACGATAGCTCGGGGTGGAACTCGTCCCCGAAGGTGTAGCCGGGGCCGCCGGTGCCGTTGCCCAGCGGGTCACCGCCCTGGATCATGAAGCCGCTGATGACCCGGTGGAAAACCGTGCCGTCGTACAGCCGGTCCGTGGACGGCTGGCCCGTCTCGGGGTTGGTCCACTGGCGCTCGCCCTGCGCGAGCTCGACAAAGTTCTTGACCGTTTTGGGCGCGTGGTTCGGCAGCAGCCGGATCTCGATATCGCCGTGGTTGGTCTTCAGGGTGGCGTAAAGCTGCTCGGCCACGGTCCTGCCTTCCGTAAGACTTCTCTGAACGTCCCGATCCTCGCACGGAAGGGCCGCCCACGGAGAAATCCCCGGCACTCACCCGGCAGTCACCCGACATTCACCGCCGCGGAATCGCGCGGGAGGGCGACAGCAGGAGGAATCGGGGAGAAGCGGGGTAGGCGTGTCGTGGACAGCGTGCCGTCGTCGTCCGCTCGGCCCGGCGGTGAACCGGTTGATCCGGAGATGACCCGGATGCCCGCACCACATGCCGAGGCAGCGGTCAGCAGGCATGATTTGCCAGCAGACGGAAAGGCGAAATGTACCGAACTGGGTTTACGCCCGGACCGAAAACGCCACCGAGGAGGAGGATCCCCGTGACCCGCATGGACAGCGTGCGCGCCGCGACCGATTCGGCGAAGGAAAGCGTGCTGCACGCCGCGGAAGTGGTGGCGCCTTACGCCGGTACGGCCAAGGGCCAGGCTGCGCACTATGCGCAGGAGGCTCGCGTACGGCTCGTACCAAAAGTCTCCAAGGCCAGTCAGCGGGCCCGCGCCAGGGCCCGTGTTCAGTACGCCGCGTATGTCGCGCCGCATGTGCCGCCGAAGGTGGACGACGCGGCGCACCGGGCAGCCCTACAGGCCCGGAAGACCGCACGTCAGGCGGCGGATTACACCAAGCCGCGCGTCGAACACGCGGTGGCTGCGGCTCAGCCCGTACGGGAGGAGGCCACGGCCCGCTCGGTCGCTGCGCTGGCCGCGTTGCGCGGTCAGGTGACGCCGAACGACATTCGGAAGTTGGTGAGGAAGCACGAGCGGCGTTCGAAGGCCGCACGGCTCGCCAAGGGTCTCGCGATCATCGGCGTGGTGGCCGGTGGGGCCGTCGCCGTATGGAAGTGGTGGGACAAGCAGGCCAATCCCGACTGGCTGGTGGAACCGCCCGCGGCCACCGAGGTCTCGGAGCCCGATCCGCTGTCGTCGGTCGACGGCAGCCCGGAGGCACTGGACCCGGAAGTGCAGGCGAAGCAGGACGAGGCCGAGGCCAAGGACCGCGACGACCGCCGCTGATCGAAGAAGGCCGGGACGCCGGGGGAGCTGAGGTTCTTCCGGCGTCTCATACGGATCTCATACGGAGGCGAGCACACGGTCCCGGGCACCGGCACCACCGTCGGAGCCGGTGCCGTCTTCCGTGGCGGTGCCGTCCCTCGTGACGGACTCGGTCACGCCCGTACGACTTTCGGCAGAGCCGGTGCCGACCGCACTGGTGCGGGCGTCGGGGCTGGTACGAGCCGCGCCGATATGGCCGACGGAGGAGCCGCCACCACCGGTACGAGCGGTGCCGGTCCTGCCGTCATGGCTGGTGCGGGCGCTGCCGATCCGGGCCGTGCTGGTGCCAGTGCCGGTGTTTTGGCCGCCGTCGGTCATGCCCGTACGGGTGGGAGCGGTCGGGGCCCCACGGAACTCGGCCGTGTACGCCGCGTCCGCCGCGTCCGCGTCCGCAGTGGTCTCGGCGGCGGTCTCGACGATCTGTGCCCCGGCCGAGGTGGGCGAGGCCGGCGACTTCTCGGAGCCGGTGGCACCACTGGCGGCGGCCAGTACGGAGTCCAGGTCGAGCGTCGGCAGTTTGCGCACGGCGGGCGATGAACCATGGGCCTCGGCGCCGATCCGCTGCTTGATCGTCGGCGGCAGTGATCTGACGCGCGGTGCGGCCGGGCTCCAGCGCCTGGTCTGCGCGGGCACCGTCGCCCGTGCCGCCTTCGCCCGCTCCTTCCGGGGCGGCGTCGACCGGCCCGTACCGCCCCTCCGATCGTTTCCTTCGGTGATGTCGGTGACGGTGGCGGTGCCGGTTCCGTCCGTTCCGTTCGTACGGTCCGGGGTCGGTGCGCCGGACCGCCGCGCGGCCGAAGCGGCGCCGGTCAGCCCAATGGCGGAGAGCAGTGCGACAAGAGCGGTGATGAACGCGGTCCACAGGTTTCTGACCTTGATGACGGCCATGATCCCTCGCTTTCGGGTTGGTCGATCTACATACCTTTCTCATGATGTGTATGGATCTCGACTTGCGAAGGACCGACGCAGCCGCTACGCAGTTCTTCTGATGAACACCACCCGTACGGCTCATCACAAGATGCGCTTCCACCACTGATCGTGCTCGCAGCGCTTGCCGCTCACCGTGCTTGCCGCTCATCGTGCTTGCCGCTCACCGTGCTTGCAGCGCTTGCAGCTTTCGGCTTCTTTTCGGCGTCCCGCCGCTCTCTCACCCGCGCCGGGCGTCGCGATAGGCCCTCGGGGTCATCCCCGTGAAGCGCTGGAAGTGCCGCCGCAGCCCGGCCGGTGAGCCGAAGCCCGTCCGCTCCGGAATCCGCTCGATCGGAATGTCGCCGTCCGCCAGCAGTTCCCGCACCCGCCCGATGCGGAGCCGCAGCAAATACTGAAGAGGCGTGGCGCCGGTCTGCTCCCGGAACCGCCGATTGAGACTGCGTTCGCTGATCGCCGCGTGGGCGGCGATATCGGCGAGGGTCAGCGGGCGGTGGAGATTGGCCGCCAGCCACCGCAGGGTCGGTTCGAGGCCGGCGTTCCCGGCGATGGCGAGACCGATCTCCTCCTGGACGGCGGCGGGCCACTCCTCCACCGGCTGGATGATCCGCCGCACGGTGGCCGCGGCGACCTCCGCCCCGTGATCCTGGGCGATGAGCCCAAGAACGAGGTCCATCCCCCCGAACGCGCCGGCCGAGGTGTGGAAGGCACCGTCCGTCACCACGGTGCCGCCAGAGTCGATATCGATACGGGGATGACGCGCGGCCAACTCCTCGGTGTGGTGCCAGCCGGTGGTGGCGCGGCGGCCGTCGAGGAGGCCGGTGGCCGCCAGAGTGAACGTCCCGGTCCCCACCGCACCGATCCGACACCCCCGCGCGGCGGCGTCCCTGACCGCCTCGACCACCTCGGCCGAGGGCTCGTCACGGAACCCGTCGTGCCCGGTCAACAGCACGATGTCGGCATCCGCCAGCCCCTCCGTACCCCAGGGCAGGATCAGATTCAGCCGAGCGGGGGCTCCGGTGCGAATCGGGCCGGGACCCGCCCCGGCGCAGAGCCGCAGCTCATAACCGGCCGCGCGGTGGGCGCGGGCGGCGGCCCCGAATGTCAGCCCGGGGGTGGTGAGCTGGTGGCCGGGGACTCCGTCGAACGCAAGCACAGCGATCACTGACATGACCCGAACCTAACCGGGGGTAACGGCGTACCGGGCCCCGGAACGCGGTGGGCGCAGCCCGGGCCCCCGTACCCGACCGGCTCAGCGGTGCTTGGCGATCGTCTTGGCGATCCAGTCCTTGTAGACGAGCACATTCGTGTAGATCCCCGGGCCGGTGCTGCAACGCGGATCGTTGTCACCGTCGCCCGAGGTCGCCCCGATGAGTTCCCAGCGACCGCCGACCCGCTTGATCTGCGGACCACCGGAGTCACCCTTGCAGGCCATGGCGTTCGGCACCCGGCTGACCGTGCAGAGTTCGGTCTTGGCGTTGATCCGACTGGTGCAGTCGCTGGCGGCGGCCCTACGCGTGTCGAGCTGCTGGAGCCGCTCCGGGAACACCCACTGGTCCGAGTCGTCCGACTTGCCCCAGCCGAGAATCCGGGTGGGGGTGCCGACGGGACCGGTCTTCTGCGCGATCCGGATCGGCTTCTGGGCGACCGGGCGGTCCAGCTTGACCAGCGCGAGGTCGTCGGAGCTGCGGGCCGCTTCGCCGACGATCCCGTAGCCGGGATGCGTCACGACCTTGGCGATGGAGCGCACGGTGCCGCCCGACTTCCGCTTCTCGCTGCCGATCCGCACCTCGCCGGTGGGAATCGAGCCGACGGACTCGTCCACGCAGTGCCCGGCGGTGATCACCCACTGGGGGTGGATCAGCGAAGCGCCGCACTGCGCGTCGAAGACCGTCATGGGGATCGACGCCATGAACGGGTAGCGCTCGGTGGAGTCCTTGCCGTTGACGATGGCTCCCGCACTGCCGGTCATGGCCGTGGCACACAGGACCGCCGCCGCGCCGACCGCCGCCGTTTTCGCCAGCAGGTGCCGCGCGGGGCGGGCGGCGGAGGTCGGCCGAGAGGTCGATGAGGGCATGATGGTGTCCCTTTCACGGGTTGCTGCTTGATGAACGGCCGTTCCGGCCGGCTGCGGAAGGCGTCTTCCGGAGCCCTGCGTACGGCTCTTGCTGACTGAACCGGTCCGACGCGGCCTCCGCCGCCCCGATGGGTGGCGAACGGCCGGTTTCCCGGTGTCGGACCCGTCCTGTGGTGTGCGACCGGGCGTCCCTTCGCTTCCGTCGCTCTGCCCTCATCCTGACCTTCGGACACCAGGCAGAAGAAGCGGCCGCCCTGCCACCCTCGGCTAAATTCTGGTCATGTCAGTGATCGCTGTGCTCGCGCTCCACGGGGTTCCCGGATATCAGCTCACCAACCCCGGAATGGTGTTCGGAACGGCCGGCCACCACTACGCGCCCGCTACGTACGAGGTACGGATCTGTACCGGACCGGGGCGCGGAACCGACCCCGGCCCGGGACCCGAGCGCGGAGCTGGGCCCGGCCCGGGACCCGGGCGCGGAGCTGGGCCCGGGGTCGGCGGAACGGCTGGGCCCGGCCCGTTCCGGATCGACACGCCCTGGGGTACGGAGGGGCTGGCGGATGCCGACATCGTGCTGTTGACCGGGCACGACGGGTTCCGTGACGAGCCCTCGGCCGAGGTGGTCGAGGCGGTCAGGGACGCCGCCGCGCGGGGGTGTCGGATCGGTGCGGTGGGGACCGGGACGTTCACTCTGGCGGCCACCGGCCTCCTCGACGGCCGCCGCGCCACCACCTGTGGGGAACACCTCGGCGAACTCGCCGTACGCCATCCCCGTATCGACATCGACCCCGTCGGTGCGGTGGTGCGGGACGGCTCCCTCCTCACCACGGCGGGGGTCTTCGGAGGGGTGGATCTCTGTCTGGAGATCATCACCCAGGATCACGGCAACCCGGTCGCGGTGGAGACGGAGCGTCAGTTGTTCCTGCTGCTCCACGCCCAGTCGGACACCCTCCGGTCCGACGCCCTCCGGAACGATCCGCTCCGCGCCGCACCGCTCCGGACCGGAGGTACGGAGGGGAGCATCACCCGGGACGGTCTGGAACCGACCCTGCGGTGGCTGGCGGGCAATCTCCACCGCCCGCTGACCCTCGCCGATATCGCCGCCCACGCGGGCATCAGCGTCAGCAGCCTCAACCGGAGGTTCCGGGCGCGGACCGGGCTGCCGCCGCTCCAGTTCGTCCTGCGCGCCCGGGTGCAGGAGGCGCAGCGGCTGCTGGAGCGGGGGGACGATTCGGTGGAGCGCGTCGCGGCGCGAACGGGGTTCGGTACGCCCACCAATCTGCGCCATCAGTTCCAGCGGTCCACCGGCACCACCCCGACGGCCTATCGCACGGCGTTCCGCGCCCTGGTCGACAGGCTGACCCTGGCCCCGGACGACCGCCGCGACACCCCCGACCCGGCCCTTGACCCCACTACCGACGCCGCCACCACCGCCCGGTCCCGGCCAACGGATGAGGTGGGTCGACCAACGAGCCCCCGGGCACGGGCCTGAGGCACAAGCCGGATCTCGCGTCCGCAGCGAAGGGCTTCCTTCCCTTCCGTCACTTCCGTCACTTCTGTCACTTCTGTCAGGCGGGTCGGTCGGGCAGCTCGCCGACCGCCGCGGTCACCAGCTCGGTGGCCATTCGCCGCAGCCGGTCCTCTCCGAGGTCTCCGCCCACGGTGAGATTCAGCGTCTCGACCGCCAGGCTGCCGTTCTGGTCGTTGTAGGTCAGATGAACCACCCGGATGAGACAGGTGTCCGGGCCCTCTCCATCCGGCTGGACGACGGCATCGCGGCCTTCGATCTGCGTGAGGAAGCCCTCGTCGGCGGTCGGCGACTGGTCACGGTCGAACCGCACCCCCACCCGGAGTTCACTGGAGGTGCTCCGCCAATTGCATCCCCAGTTGCCGTAGTTGGCGTCCGAGATCTTCACCCCCGCGCCGAGGAAACCGGCGAGCCGGTCCAGGGTCAGCAGGGCGCAGGCGTCCACATGCGCCAGTGACGCCTCCGCGAACTCCGGCGAGCGCCTGGCGATCCTGCCCTGGTTGAGTACGGCGATGGCGCTGTCGGTGGCCGTCTCGGCGATGGCGCACAGCGGCGCCGAGCCCTTGCGCTGTTTCGCGATGACCGTGATGTTCACACCGTCGTCGCCGGGTGGCAGCAGTGTCTGGCCGCAGTTGTCGGAATCATCGGGCACATCCACCACACCGACTCCGCCCACCGTGCGCTTGGGCGGGGGGAGCTTCGCCTTCCCGCCGTTGTCGAAGAAGACCATGACGTCGACGGTCTCGCCGTCGACGGTTTCGATCAGGACATCGCACCGGTTGAAGTTGCCGTAGTCCCTGTCGACCCGCGCGGTGCCGTAACGCGCGAGCGCCGGAGCGTCCATCAAGGCACAGGGGTCGACCGTACGGCGGTCACCGATGACCGATGCTCCTCCCGAGGAACCGGGCGTCGCGACGGGGCTCGACGCGTTGGGCCGCCGATCCTCCGTGCCCTCGCCGGGCCACCCGCGGAACGGCGGCAGGGGCAGAAAGGGCAAGGCCAGCGCCACGGCAACGGCCACCCCGGCCGCCAGGACCCGGGGGCTCTTGAACAGCTTCCCGAAGCGGCGCCGTTCCGACTTCTGGTCCCCGGCCGGGCGCGGGAGCGGAGCCGGCGCGAGACGCGGCCGGGCGGCCCGCCCGCTGCCGGGGTCCCACTGGTTGCGGAAGAGGGTGATGCCGTGGCCGGCGTTACGGGCGAGTTGCTGCGGGACCGGCCGCTGCTTCGCGGTCAGCTCCCGGCGCATATGCCGGAAGAGGGTCTCCATCTCCAACAGGGCCGGAGCGTCGGGGACTCCTTCACCGAGGGCCTTCACCAGTTCACCGGTGAAAGCGGTGAACGGCTCCCCCACCGGGGCCCAGGCGAGTTTGGTCTCGGCGGACGCCGTCATCAGATAGGTGCCCTCGACGGCGGCTCGGGCCGCCACCTCCTCCGGGGTTCCCATATGCCCCTCCAGCGCCCGTCCGCTGTAGCAGCAGTCCAGGATCACCACCCGGCTGGGCGCGGCACAGGTGTCCACCAGTTCATGGCGGAGCCAGTCGTAGGAAACGGCCTTGAAGAGCCGCTCGGGGTGGGATTCCGGCAGGCCCAGACAGAGATCCGCGCTGGGCGAGAGCAGTCCGTGGCCCGCGAAGTAGACCAGGAAGGCATCCTGCGCGGTGCAGGCGGCTTCGTGCACGGCGTCGAGGACGATCTCGTTCGACACCGGATTGTGCAGGACGACGCAGTGGTCCGGTGGCAACCCCCACACCGCGGGGTCCATCAGCAGCGCGGCGAGGGTGTCGATGTTGTTGCGTACGGCCGGCAGATCCGGCAGGAACCGGTAACCATCGACCCCGATCAACACCGCGCGGGACCGGGCGGGGTCCGGCAGGCCCATCACTCGCTCCCGCCGGTACGGGCCAGCGGCTGATCCGCGCCACGGTCCACGGGCTCGCCGGGCGCCACGGGTCTCAGCGCTGCCACGATGCGCCGCACCGATTCCTCCGAACCGTCCTGCACGGTGACCGTCACACCGTCGACCGTGATGGTCACCGGGGGCGCCGTGGGACGTACCGCCCGCCAGGCCGCATAGGAGAGCGCGAGGTTCAGGGCGGCAAAGCCCTGCCCGAGCACCAACTCGATGATCTCCACGGCGCCCATGGCGCCGGGCTGCGGGAGGGGCTCCAGCCGTATCTCCACCCGGCCCCGAAGATCATCGTCCCGCCGAAACCATCGATGGAGATCGGCGACCGCCGCATCGCCTCGATCCTCCAGGACACCGATCTGTATCCGCATGGCTTCCCCAACCGCTCCCCGCGTGGCCGAACTATCCACAAGGAGAACGAGCCAGCGGCCGACACGACACGTCCCACCACCCGAGCCCGGCTGCGCCCCTCCCGCGCCCGGCCCCCTCCGCCGCCCCACCCGGAAAGCAGCCCCGTCCCACCCGGAAGCCGCACAGAGGGAGCGGCACGGAGGAGGCGGCACAGAGGGAGCGGAACAGCAGCCCGATACATCCCCTTCTCCAGCTAGCTGGTGGATGTCACGACCGGCGACATCTGCCAGCGACATGGGGACAGGGGCGCCGGCTCCATAGCCACGAAGAAACCCCCCGACATGCGTTTCCGCAGGTCAGGGGGTTCTTGAGAAGTGGAGCCTAGGGGAGTCGAACCCCTGACATCTGCCATGCAAAGACAGCGCTCTACCAACTGAGCTAAGGCCCCTCAAAGGTGGGTGTGACCGATCGGACTGACGTCTCGGCCACTGCCGCAAACAAGAGTACCGGGTGATCCGAGTGATCCCGCAAAAGGATTGGGACTACCAGTGCAAAAGGATTGGGACTCCCGGTGGACGACCACGCTCCGTAAGATGCTCATCGTGGTTCGCAGCAGCGAAGCCCGCTTGGGGAAGCGATGGGGAGACGCACATGGACGCCGCACAACAGGAGACGACCGCAAGAGCCCGCGAACTGCAGCGCAGCTGGTACGGAGAGCCGCTGGGGGCGCTCTTCCGTCGGCTGATAGATGACCTGGGTCTGAACCAGGCCCGTCTCGCCGCTGTGCTCGGACTGTCGGCTCCCATGCTGTCCCAGCTGATGAGCGGCCAGCGCGCCAAGATCGGAAACCCTGCGGTCGTCCAGCGGGTACAGGCCCTGCAGGAACTGGCGAGCCAGGTCGCCGACGGCAGCGTCAGCGCCGTCGAGGCCACCGACCGGATGGAAGAGGTCAAGAAGTCTCAGGGGGGCTCCGTCCTGACCGGCACCAGCCAGACCACCAGCAGCTCAGGGGCGCCGACGGTGCGCCGCGTCGTGCGGGAGATCCAGTCCCTGTTGCGGTCCGTCGCAGCGGCGGGGGACATCATCGACGCCGCCGACTCCCTCGCCCCGACCCACCCCGAACTGGCAGAGTTCCTCCGGGTCTACGGCGCCGGGCGCACCGCCGACGCCGTTGCCCACTACGAGTCGCATCAGAGCTGACCACCGAGGCTGATCCGAAGCACCAACGCCTCACAAGGGAACGGGGAGCGGACGCAGCGCCATGGGTGAGGTCTTCGCCGGTCGGTATGAGCTGATCGACCCGATCGGGCGCGGTGGTGTCGGTGCCGTGTGGCGCGCCTGGGACCACCGGCGCCGTCGCTATGTGGCGGCGAAGGTGCTGCAACAGAGCGATGCGCACACCCTGCTGCGCTTCGTCCGCGAGCAGGCATTGCGGATCGACCATCCCCATGTCCTCGCACCGGCGAGCTGGGCCGCGGACGACGACAAGGTGCTGTTCACCATGGATCTGGTGAGCGGCGGGTCGCTGGCCCATGTGATCGGCGACTACGGACCGCTGCCGCCCCGCTATGTGTGCACTCTCCTCGACCAGCTTCTGTCCGGGCTGGCCGGGGTGCACGCGGAGGGGGTCGTCCACCGCGATATCAAGCCGGCGAACGTCCTGCTGGAGGCCACCGGGACCGGCCGTCCCCATCTGCGGCTGTCCGACTTCGGGATCTCCATGCGCAAGGGCGAACCCCGGCTGACCGAGACCAACTACGTCGTGGGCACCCCCGGTTACTTCGCGCCCGAGCAGATGTCGGGTGCGGAACCGGATTTCACGGCCGATCTCTTCGCGGTCGGCCTGGTCGCGCTCTATCTGCTCCAGGGCCAGAAGCCCGACTCCGGCGCCCTCGTCGAACACTTCATCCACTACGGGACCCCCGGAGCCCCCCAGGGGATGCCTGAGCCTCTGTGGCAGGTACTGGCCGGGCTGCTCCAACCGGATCCGGAGGCGCGTTTCCGGACCGCGACGGGGGCGCGAAAGGCCCTGGCGTCGGCCGTCGAAATGCTCCCGGAGGCCGGACCCGACGACGAGCCCGTCGAGATCTTCGACCAACTGGGCCCGCTTCCCACCGGCTTCGGCCCGGACGGCCCCGAGAGAACACCCACGCCCGGCCCCCGCCCGTCGTCCCCGCCCACTCCACCGGTGGCGCTCCCCGACCACGGCTCGGACAACCCAACCGGAACCCCACCCCCGCCACCACCCGCCCCGGCCGGCCCACCCGGCACCGCTTCTGCCGGCACCGCTCCCGGCCTTCCACCCGCTGGCCCGCCTGGGACCACGTCCGGTGCTCCACCCGACGCCGGGCCCGACGCCGCCCCCACACAGGCGCCTGGCACCGCGCCCGTGTGGCCACCGGGGCACACCGCCAGACACGCATCCGTACAACCGCCCGACAGCGCACTGAAGGACCGTGCCCCACAGGCGTCTGAAGCCGCGTCCGGCGCCGCGTCCGGCGCTCCGATATCCGCGCCCCCCGACTCCGCGCGGAGCGGCGCACAGCCCCTCACACGGCCACCGTCGGAACCTCCATGGACCGGTGGCTTCCCGGTGCCCCCACCACCGCCCCAACCGCCCACACCACCGCCGCACCCGGCCCGGCCGACCGCGCCACTCACCGGGCAGGCACCCGTACAACCAACGCCGACACCGGCCCAGGCGCCGGCCGGCACCCCCGCTTCCGTACCCGCGCACCATGGCTCCCCCTCCTACGCCTACGCACCCGAGCCATTGCCCTGGGCGCCACAGCCGCCGCACCCCACGCCGACCGCCCCCACCACCCCGGGGCGCCCCGAACCGGCTCTCACTCGTAAATACACCGCCCAGAGCCCCCAGGTTCCCCTCGCGCGGACACCCGCCAGGCGAGCGGCCCGGCGACGGGCGGGACCGCCCCCGAAGGTCGCGGTCCCGGTACTGGTCCTGGCGCTCATCTGCTTCGCCGTGGGCTTCTGGGCGCTGTCCCAGCCCTGAGCCAGGAGGAGAGCCGGGCAACGGTCCAGGGCCGCATCAGGCGGCCGAGACGACCAGCGGGGACAGCGGGGACCGGGCGGCGGCGGACGGCCCGTACGACCAGACGGAGAGCCCGGGAGCGAAGCGGGAGCACACAGGTCCCGCCATTCGCAGTGGCAATTCAAAAATTCACAGAAGTGAAAGAGTCATCCCCGAAACAGTCACCCTCGGGCGACGACCCCCCGGACAGCGCGAAGCCCCGGCCGCTTCACGCGACCGGGGCTCCGACCAAGAATGCTGCGTCTCACACACCCGAACCTGCGGGCACGGAGTCGGTCGCCTCCGTCCACAGATCCTGCTCGGCGCGATCCGCCTGGATCTGGCGGTACACGAGGAGCCCGCCGATGGCGGCCAGTGCGACCAGGAGAAGCTTCTTCACCGCGCGACCTCGTCTTTCCTTGACGTATGAGGACTTCTGCCGCCCGACTATACACACCGACCGATACCGATCAGTGACCTGCGTATGCGTTCTCCACGGCTCAACTAAGCGCACGAAGCAACGCGATCGGCCCGTACGGAGTCACTCCGTACGGGCCGATTTCACAACTGTGGGGCTAACAGGATTTGAACCTGTGGCCTCATCCTTATCAGGGATGCGCTCTAACCAACTGAGCTATAGCCCCGCCGCGCTCTGCGCTGACCTCTGAAGATTAGCGCACGTCTGGCGCAGCTCCCAAATCCCGGGGTCCGAAGCCCCCGAGCAGGGCTACTCGTCCTCCGCCAGCGTCAGCTCCACACCGCCCACAAAGCCCGCGGACAGGTTGTAGATAAACGCTCCGAGGGTCGCCAGCGCGGTGGCCAGCACCACGTCGATCACCGCGATGACCGAAGTGAAGATCAGCACCCGCGGGAGCGAGAGGAACGACTGGAGATCGAATCCATTGCTGTCCGTGGAACCGGTCGCCTCGCTGATCGTGCCGCCGACCGTGGAGAAGACACCCATCGCGTCCATGACCATCCACAGCACCGCCGAGGCGACGACCGTGCAGATTCCCAGGGCGATGGAGAGCAGGAAACTGACCTTCATCACCGACCACGGGTCGGCCTTGGCCACCCGCAGCCGCGCCTTGCGGGTGCGCGGCGTCGTCCGCGCACCCGTGCGGGGCAGCCGTACACCCGTCTGGGTCCCGCCGTCGCTTTGGGGCGTCTGGTACGCCTGCGGCGGTCGGTACGGCTGTGCCGACTGCTGCTGCGGCGCCGGCTGGTCGCCGCCGAACTTCTCGAACGGGGGTTTAGCCCCCCGGGCGTCCGCCACCGTAACCCCCTTGGAGTCCGTGGCAGGGCCACGGGCACCGCTCGTTCCAGCAGCTGCACCAGTGGTTGAACCGGCGCCCGTGGCTCCGCTCACGCTCTACTCCTCGTGCTCCCCGGCCGAGGGCTCCGTGCCCTCGACTGCCGTCTCGGCCACACCATCGGCCTCGTCGGTCTCTACGACGTCATCTGAGACGTCATCGTTCCCGTCGACCTCTTCGGCCTCGCGGCCGGCCTCGGCGTTACGAGCGATACCGACCACGGCATCGCGCTTGCCCAGGTTGATCAGTTGGACGCCCATGGTGTCACGGCCCGTCTCCCTGACTTCATTGACTCGCGTGCGAATCACACCACCGCCGAGGGTGATGGCGAGAATCTCGTCCGTCTCCTCGACCACCAGGGCGCCCACGAGCGATCCGCGGTCCTCCACGATCTTGGCAGCCTTGATGCCCAGACCGCCACGGCCCTGGACGCGGTACTCGTCGACCGCGGTCCGCTTCGCGTACCCACCGTCGGTAGCAGTGAACACGAACGTACCCGGCCGCACCACATTCATCGAGAGGAGCTCGTCTCCCTCGCGGAAACTCATCCCCTTGACGCCCGAGGTCGCGCGGCCCATCGGGCGCAGCGCGTCGTCGGTCGCGGTGAACCTGATCGACTGGGCCTTCCTGCTGATGAGCAGCAGATCGTCCTCAGCCGACACCAGCTCGGCGCCGATCAGCTCGTCGTCGGCGCCGGCCTCGGTCTCCCGGAGGTTGATGGCGATGACACCACCCGAGCGCGGCGAGTCGTAGTCCTTCAGCGAGGTCTTCTTGACCAGGCCGCCCTTGGTGGCGAGCACCAAGTAGGGGGCGGCGTCGTAGTCGCGGATCGCCAGGATCTCGGCGATCTGCTCGTCCGGCTGGAAGGCCAGAAGATTGGCCACATGCTGCCCCCGCGCCTCCCGGCCGACGTCCGGCAGTTCATACGCCTTGGCCCGGTAGACCCGGCCCTTGTTCGTGAAGAACAGCAGCCAGTGGTGGGTGGTGGAGACGAAGAAGTGGTCGACGATGTCGTCTTCCTTGAGCTTGGTGCCCCGGACGCCCTTGCCGCCGCGCTTCTGCGAGCGGTAGTCGTCCGTCTTCGTGCGCTTCACATAGCCGCCACGCGTGATGGTGACGACGATGTCCTCCTCGGCGATCAGGTCCTCGATGGACATGTCACCGTCGAACGGCACCAGCATGGAGCGCCGGTCGTCGCCGAACTTGTCGACGATCACGGCCAGCTCTTCGCTGACGATCCGACGCTGCAGATCGGGCGAGGCCAGGATCGCGTTGTACTCGTTGATCTTCAGCTGCAGCTCGTCGTGCTCCGCGACGATCTTCTGCCGCTCCAGAGCGGCCAGCCGGCGTAGCTGCATCTCCAGGATGGCGTTGGCCTGGATCTCGTCGATCGAGAGCAGGGCCATCAGGCCCGTGCGTGCGACGTCGACCGTGTCGCTGCGCCGGATCAGCGCGATGACCTCGTCGATGGCGTCCAGCGCCTTCAGCAGACCGCGCAGGATGTGCGCCCGCTCCTCCGCCTTGCGCAGCCGGAAGCGCGTACGGCGGACGATGACCTCGATCTGGTGGTGCACCCAGTGCCGGATGAAGGCGTCCAGCGACAGCGTGCGCGGCACGCCGTCGACCAGCGCGAGCATGTTCGCGCCGAAGTTCGTCTGAAGGTCGGTGTGCTTGTAGAGGTTGTTCAGCACGACCTTGGCGACGGCGTCGCGCTTGAGCACGATGACCAGGCGCTGGCCGGTACGGGACGAGGTCTCGTCGCGTACGTCGGCGATGCCGCCGATCTTGGCGTCCTTCACCAGGTCGGCGATCTTCTGCGCGAGGTTGTCGGGGTTGACCTGGTACGGAAGCTCCGTGACCACCAGGCACTGGCGGTTCTGGATCTCCTCGACCTGGACCACCGCGCGCATCGTGATGGAACCGCGACCGGTGCGGTACGCCTCCTCGATGCCCTTGCGGCCCACGACCAGCGCGCCGGTCGGGAAGTCCGGCCCCTTGATCCGCTCGATCAGCGCGTCGAGCAGCTCTTCGTGGCTCGCGTCGGGGTGCTCCAGCGCCCACTGGGCGCCGGCCGCGACCTCGCGCAGATTGTGCGGCGGGATATTGGTCGCCATGCCGACCGCGATGCCCGCCGAGCCGTTGACGAGCAGATTCGGCAGCCGGGCCGGGAGCACCGTCGGCTCCTGGTTGCGGCCGTCGTAGTTGTCCTGGAAGTCGACGGTCTCCTCGTCGATGTCCCGGAGCATCTCCATGGAGAGCGGCTTGAGCTTGCACTCGGTGTAGCGCATGGCGGCGGCCGGGTCGTTGCCCGGGGAGCCGAAGTTGCCGTTGGAGTCCACCAGCGGCAGCCGCATGGACCACGGCTGGGCCAGTCGCACCAGGGCGTCGTAGATCGAGGAGTCGCCGTGCGGGTGGTACGTACCCATGACGTCACCGACGACGCGGGCGCACTTGTAGAAGCCCTTCTCGGGCCGGTAGCCGCCGTCGTACATCGCGTAGAGCACTCGACGGTGGACGGGCTTGAGCCCGTCCCGTACGTCGGGCAGCGCGCGCGAGACGATGACGGACATCGCGTAGTCGAGGTACGAGCGCTGCATCTCGGTTTCGAGCCCGACGGGCTCGATCCGCTGCGTGAGCTCTTCTTCAGTGCTGGCGGGGTTGGGTGTCTCGTCGGCCATTGCTGGTCGTCAATCCTTTCGTGCGGTCAGCGGAGACCGACTCAGATGTCGAGGAAGCGGACGTCCTTGGCGTTGCGCTGGATGAAGGAGCGCCGGGCCTCGACGTCCTCACCCATCAGCACCGAGAACAGGTCGTCCGCCTGCGCGGCGTCGTCCAGCGTGACCTGGCCGAGGACGCGGTGCTCCTGGTCCATGGTGGTGATCCGCAGTTCCTCGGCGTTCATCTCGCCGAGGCCCTTGAAGCGCTGGATCGAGTCCTCCTTGATCCGCTTGCCCTGCCCCTTGCCCAGCTCGACGAGAGCGTCGCGCTCACGGTCCGAGTACGCGTACTCGAAGTCGTCCCGACCCCACTTGATCTTGTACAGCGGCGGACGCGACAAGAACACGTGCCCGGCCTCGACCAACGGCCGCATGAAGCGGAAGAGGAAGGTCAGCAGCAGCGTGTTGATGTGCTGACCGTCGACGTCGGCGTCCGCCATCAGGATGATCTTGTGATAGCGGAGCTTCTCGATATCGAAGTCCTCGTGGACTCCGGTGCCGAAGGCCGAGATGAGCGCCTGGACCTCGGTGTTCTGAAGGATCTTGTCGATCCGGGCCTTCTCGACGTTCAGGATCTTGCCGCGGATCGGCAGGATGGCCTGGTACATCGGGTTACGGCCGGACTTCGCCGAGCCACCGGCGGAGTCACCCTCGACGATGAAGATCTCGCACTTGGTCGGGTCGTTCGACTGGCAGTCGCTGAGCTTGCCCGGCAGCGAGGCCGATTCCAGCAGGCCCTTACGACGGGTGAGGTCACGGGCCTTCCGGGCGGCGACCCGGGCGGTCTGCGCCTGGATCGACTTGCGGATGATGTCCGCGGCCTCGTTGGGGTTCCGGTCGAACCAGTCCGTCAGGTGCTCGTGCACCACCTTCTGGACGAAGGTCTTCGCCTCGGTGTTGCCCAGCTTGGTCTTGGTCTGGCCCTCGAACTGCGGCTCGCCCAGCTTGACCGAGATGATCGCCGTCAGACCCTCGCGGATATCCTCGCCGCTGAGGTTGTCGTCCTTCTCGCGCAGCAGCTTCTTGTCGCGCGCGTACCGGTTGACGAGGCCCGTGAGAGCGGAGCGGAAGCCCTCCTCATGGGTACCCCCCTCATGCGTGTGGATGGTGTTCGCAAAGGAGTAAACGCCCTCGCTGTACTGAGAGTTCCACTGCATCGCGATCTCGACGGAGAGCATCCGCTCACGGTCTTCGGCCTCGACGTCGATCACGGTGGGGTGGATCAACTCGCCCTTGCGCGAGTTGAGGTACTTCACGAAGTCGACGATGCCGCCCTCGTAGAAGTACGTGACCGTGCGGACCTGCTCCTCGTCCGACTCCTCGACGGTTTCGGCGGCGGCGGTGGCCTTGGCCGACTCGCGCTCGTCGGTCAGCGACAGGGTGAGGCCCTTGTTGAGGAAGGCCATCTCCTGGAAGCGGCGCGAGAGCGTCTCGAAGGAGTACTCGGTCGTCTCGAAGATGTCGCCGTCGGCCCAGAACGTCACCGTGGTGCCGCTGTCGTCGGTCGCTTCGTTCCGCGCGAGCGGGGCGGTGGGGACGCCGAGCTTGTAGTCCTGGGTCCAGCGGTAGCCGTCCCTCTTGACCTCGACGGCGACCCGGGAGGAGAGCGCGTTGACGACGGAGACACCGACGCCGTGCAGACCGCCGGAGACGGCGTAACCGCCGCCGCCGAACTTGCCGCCGGCGTGCAGGACGGTGAGGACGACCTCCACGGCCGGCTTGTTCTCCGACGGGACGATGTCGACGGGGATGCCGCGGCCGTTGTCGATGACGCGGACGCCGCCGTCGGCCAGGATCGTCACGTCGATGGTGTCCGCGTGCCCGGCGAGGGCCTCGTCGACGGAGTTGTCGACGACCTCGGACACGAGGTGATGAAGCCCACGCTCACCGGTCGAGCCGATGTACATGCCGGGGCGCTTGCGGACCGCGTCCAGCCCTTCGAGGACGGTGATCGCGCTGGCGTCGTACGAGGCGGTGACCTCGCCGCTTCCGACGGCGGTGGTGGACGGGATGTTCTCGTTGGGGTTGCCGGAATCGGCCACGAAGCGCCCTTTCTGGCACAGCACAAGCCGTTCTCCGGGCAGGCGGGAGCGGCTGCGTCGTTCGACATGTTCCGCAAGGTGGCGGGATTGTCCACCAGTCTACCGGTACCGCCGATGCGAATGGGGGTTTGCCGGTGGCTGAGTCCGCATGTGCCGCCCTGAACCCTCACCGTCCGACTCCCCATATGCGGGGAGGGGCCTCAGGAGGCTCACGCAGGCATTGAGCGCTTTGGCCTGTCAGTGGGTGGCTACGGTGCGGAACGCCTCGCCGACCGAGGCCGACGGAGCTCCGCGGGGACCCGGGAGGGCGAACGGAAGAATCCATTCCGCACGGAGCGGCGACGGGAGCGGCGGAGGCCGGAAGCCATCACGGGGTTCGCCCCCGGCGGGGCGCACCACCCAGCGGCGGAGGCCGGCGAAGGGGCCCAAAAATCAGAAACGGGGCTGCCCGGCCGGGCCGGCGCGCGGCCGATGCTCACCCGTAGGTGTCGCCCGGCCCCGTACTCCCCGGTGCCCGCAGCGGCCCGTAGTTCTTCCGCGGGCCGCCGGGGCCCAGCACCTTGATCAGCCGGACGGTCCCCTGCCCCAGGTCCTCGTTCAGCCGGGCCACCAGCCGGGGGGCCAGCAGCCGCAGCTGCGTCGCCCACGCCGTCGAGTCGCACTGCACCGTCAGCACCCGCTCGTCCGGCTCCTCGTCGTACCGCAGGGGCACACAGTGATTCGCCAGGTCATCGCCCACGATCTGCGGCCAGCGGCCCATCACGCCACCCACCGCGGCCGGCGTCTCCCAGCCGCGCTCAGTGATCAGTCGATTGATCGCGGCGCCCAACTGAAGGGGGTCGCGGCCATCCGCCCGTGCGCCGGAGCGAAGTCCACCACCCCGCCTGGCCTGCCGTTTCTCCTGGGCGGCTGCACCTCGCGCCCGAGCCTGCTCCTTGGCCGCCCGCAGGGCGACCCGCGCGAGATCCACACCGGAGGACTCGGGCGCCGGGGAGGCGGGCGTGGCAGAGGAGGGAGAAGGGGAGGGCGATTCGCTCATGCGCGCGCCACCTCACCCTCGGAGACCGCGTACCGCACCCCGGACAGCACACCGGGCACATCGTCATCGACCGCGGCCGTCACCAGGACCTGCTCACCCGGAGCCACCAGCTCCGCCAAGCGCTCACGGCGGCGGGCGTCCAGCTCGGCGAAGACGTCGTCCAGCACGAGGACGGGCTCATTGCCCTCCGACCGGAGCAGGTCGTACGAGGCCAGCCGGAGCGCCAGCGCGTAGGACCAGGACTCACCGTGGCTGGCGTACCCCTTCGCCGGGAGCCGGCCCAGCTTCAGCACCAGCTCGTCCCGGTGCGGGCCGACCAGCGTCACTCCCCGCTCGATCTCCTGTTTGCGCGCCTCGCCCAGGGCGGCGATCAGCTCGCCGTACAGCTCTTCCCTGCTCCGGGGCTCGACTTCGGCGCTCTCCGGACCACGGGCGGAGGAACGGTACTCCAGGGTGATCGGACCACCGCCGGGCGCCAGCGACTCGTACGCCTTGTCGGTCAGCGGCATCAGCGTCGCGATCAGCTCCATCCGCTGCGCCAGCAGCTCCGCACCAACCTGTGCCAGATGCTGGTCCCAGACGTCCAGTGTGGACAGATCGGCACCGGCCTTCGCCCCGCCGTGCCGGCGCGCGAGCGCCGCCGACTTCAGCAGGGTGTTGCGCTGCTTGAGCACCCGGTCGTAGTCGGAGCGGACGGCCGCCATCCGGGGCGAGCGGGCGGTGACCAGCTCGTCCAGGAAGCGCCGCCGGTCACCGGGGTCACCCTTCACCAGCGCCAGATCCTCCGGCGCGAAGAGTACGCTCCGGACTATCCCCACCACATCACGCGGTCTGACCTGCGACGATCTATTGATACGGGCCCGATTCGCCCGCCCCGGGTTGAGTTCGAGCTCCACGAGCTGGGAGCGCTCGCCCTGGGTGACGGCCGCCCGGATCACGGCACGCTCCGCCCCGACCCGTACCAGTGGAGCGTCCGACGAGACGCGGTGGCTGGCCAGGGTCGCGAGATAGCCGACCGCCTCGACCAGATTGGTCTTGCCCTGCCCGTTCGCCCCGACGAACGAGGTGACGCCCGGGTCGAGCGGAACCTCGACCCGGGCGTACGAGCGGAAGTCGGCCAACGACAGATGCGTGACATGCATGGTGGTGGCCGACCTCCCCCGGCTCAGGGCTTACTTCTTGTTCTCCACCGCGTGGCCACCGAACTGGTTGCGCAGCGCGGCGATCATCTTCATCTGCGGGGAGTCGTCCTGGCGGGAGGCGAACCGCGCGAACAGCGACGCGGTGATCGCGGGCAGCGGTACGGCGTTGTCGATGGCGGCTTCCACCGTCCACCGGCCCTCGCCGCTGTCCTGCGCGAACCCGCGCAGCTTGTCCAGGTGCTCGTCCTCGTCCAGCGCGTTGACCGCGAGGTCGAGCAGCCAGGACCGGATGACCGTGCCCTCCTGCCAGGAGCGGAAGACCTCGCGCACATCGGTGACCGAGTTGACCTTCTCCAGCAGTTCCCAGCCCTCGGCGTACGCCTGCATCATGGCGTACTCGATGCCGTTGTGGACCATCTTGGCGAAGTGACCCGCGCCCACCTTGCCCGCGTGGACCGCGCCGAACTCGCCCTCGGGCTTGAGGGCGTCGAAGACCGGCTGCACCCGCGCGACGTGGTCGGCGTCGCCGCCGTACATCAGCGCGTAGCCGTTCTCCAGGCCCCAGACGCCGCCGGAGACTCCGCAGTCCACGAAGCCGATGCCCTTGATGCCCAGCTCGACGGCATGCTTCTCGTCGTCGGTCCAGCGGGAGTTTCCGCCGTCCACGACGATGTCGCCGGGGGAGAGCAGCTCGGCCAGTTCATCGATGGTGGACTGGGTCGCGGCACCGGCCGGGACCATCACCCACACCACCCGCGGGCCCTTCAACTTCTCCACAAGCTCCTGGAGGCTGTGGACGTCGGCGAGGTCCGGGTCCCGGTCGTAGCCGATGACGGTGTGGCCCGCGCGGCGGATGCGCTCGCGCATGTTGCCGCCCATTTTGCCGAGGCCGATGAGGCCGAGCTCCATCTCAGTGTCCTTAAGCGTCGTATGCCGATTCGTAACCGCTTCCGAGCCTACGCCGGGCCGCTCGCCACAGCCCGACGGGCCCGCCCCGGTGGGAGCAGGCCCGTCGTGATCACACGGTCGGCGGCCCTGTGGCGGACTCAGCCCGAGAGCCGTACGGGCATGATCAGGTACTTGTAGGCGTCGTCCGCCTCCGCGTCCAGGGCCGGCTTGCCACTGAGCAGCGCGGGCTTGGTGGAGGTGGTGAACGACAGCTGGGCGACCGGTGAGTCGATCGCGCTCAGGCCGTCGAGCAGGAAGGTCGGGTTGAAGGCGATCGAGATGTCGTCGCCGTCGAGCTGGGCGTCGACCCGCTCCACAGCCTGTGCGTCGTCGCTGGAGCCGGCCTCCAGGATCAGCACGCCCTGCTCGAAGCTGAGCCGCACCGGGGTGTTCCGCTCGGCGACGAGGGCCACGCGCTTGACGGCCTCGACGAACGGCGCGGTCTCGATCACCGCCACCGAGTTGAACTCGGTGGGGAAGAGCGTGCGGTACTTCGGCAGGTCGCCTTCGAGCAGCCGGGTCGTGGTCCGTCGGCCGGCACCCTCGAAGCCGATCAGGCCCTCGCCGGCACCCGAGCTGGAGAGCGCCAGCGTGACCGTGTCACCGCTGGTCAGAGCCTTGGCGGTGTCCAGCAGGGTCTTGGCGGGGACCAGTGCGACCGCGGACGCGTCCGGGTTCTCCGGCTTCCAGAGGAACTCACGGACCGCGAAGCGGTAGCGGTCGGTGGAGGCCAGGGTGACGGTCTCGCCCTCGATCTCGATCCGTACGCCGGTGAGCACCGGGAGGGTGTCGTCGCGGCCGGCCGCGATGGCGACCTGGGCGGCGGCGGAGGCGAAGATCTCGCCGGGCACGGTGCCCGTCGCGGTCGGCATCTGCGGGAGCGCCGGGTACTCCTCCACCGGGAGGGTGTGGAGGGTGAAGCGGGAGGATCCACAGACCACGGTCGCCCGTACACCGTCTGTGGAAATCTCGACCGGACGGTTGGGGAGAGCGCGGCAGATGTCCGCCAGCAGCCGACCGGAGACGAGCACGGTGCCGGTCTCGTCGATGTCCGCCTCGACCGAGACCTTGGCCGAGACCTCGTAGTCGAAGCTGGAGAAGCTGAGCGCGCCGTCCTCGGCCTTCAGCAACAGGCCCGCGAGTACGGGCGCCGGCGGACGGGCCGGGAGGCTGCGGGCCACCCAGGCCACCGCCTCGGCCAGTACATCGCGCTCAACCCGGATCTTCACCGGAACCGCCTCCTGCTGTTGCTCTCGCCCTTGCTGGCCATCGTCGTCGGCTGTGTCGCCGGGGACCAGTCTGACGTACGGCGCCGACAGTCGGTGCGGCTCGGGGTCAAGTCGTGACCAGAGGTCCTGGAGGCGCCGGAGCCGAGTTGTGCACAGGACCGACTTCGAAACCAATTCCCCGGTAACTATGAGTGGCAGTAGTAGTAGGGCCTGTGGAAACGGTGGATAACGTCGTTCGCGCAGGTCAGACCCGTTTTTTTGTCCACCGACCCTGTGGGTGACACCGGTGGATAACCGGGGGTCTCTGTGGACACAGAAAAGTTCTGCACACTCGATGCACAGGCAGGGGGTAGTTCTCCCCAGCTCTGTCCCCAGCTTTACCCACGTTCCCCACAGCCCAATCCGGCTCCTTGGTGTGACGGCTTTCACTCGACACGGTGAGAGCGGGTGTCGTGTTGCCGAACAGTGGACAGCGGTGTGGAGAAGCTGTGGGCAACCCCGCTCCGCCTGTGGGTCGCCGGTGGACAACCTTGAACACAGGCTGTGGACGAAATCTCTGTCCACAGCCTGTGGATGACGGTTGGCCACAAATCCACAAGCAGTTGACCTGCTGTGATGGAGTATCAGCAGCCGCGCCTGTGGACACAGTCTGGACAACTTCCCAGTCCCCAGGCTGTGGATGGAAGAAAGTCCCCAGATCTGTGGAGAACCTCACTGGACGGGTGGGTATTCGAACAGCGGCGGCGGCGCGAACCGCTCGGATCCATGGCGGGCTCCCCGTAAAACCTCTTGCGGGACCTCCCGAAACCGTCCGCACGACGCTCCTCCCAGGCCCGTACAGACAAGCGCGCCGGGCTCCGCGCCGGTGCGGAGGCGCCGCCCGACGCCCCTGACGGCCGGCGAAGTCTCCGTATGTACTGAGGTGTTCCGGGGCCGTGCCGGGTCTGTCCGCGGGGGCTGTGTACGCGTCCCGACGCGCGTCCTCGTGGCCCCATGCGAACGCCCCGGGAGGGGTGGACCTCCCGGGGCGTTTCTGAGCGTGCCGTGCGGCCGTGTCAGCCGTTCTTGATGCGGTTGGTCAGCTCGGTGACCTGGTTGTAGATGGAGCGTCGCTCGGCCATCAGCGCGCGGATCTTCCGGTCCGCGTGCATCACCGTCGTGTGGTCCCGGCCGCCGAACTGTGCGCCGATCTTCGGCAGCGAGAGATCGGTCAGCTCACGGCAGAGGTACATCGCGATCTGCCGGGCCGTGACCAGCACCCGGCTGCGGGAGGAGCCACAGAGATCCTCCACCGTCAGCCCGAAGTAGTCGGCGGTCGCCGCCATGATCGCGCCCGCGGTGATCTCCGGCGCCGAGTCCTCGCCCCCGGGGATCAGGTCCTTCAGCACGATCTCGGTGAGCCCCAGGTCGACCGGCTGCCGGTTGAGCGACGCGAAGGCCGTCACCCGGATCAGCGCGCCCTCCAGCTCACGGATGTTGCGCGAGATCCGTGACGCGATGAACTCCAGCACCTCCGGCGGCGCGTTGAGCTGCTCCTGGACCGCCTTCTTACGGAGGATCGCGATTCTGGTCTCCAGCTCGGGCGGCTGGACATCGGTGGTCAGACCCCACTCGAAGCGGTTCCGCAGCCGGTCCTCCAGCGTCATCAACTGCTTCGGTGGCCGGTCGGAGGAGAGCACGATCTGCTTGTTGGCGTTGTGGAGGGTGTTGAAGGTGTGGAAGAACTCCTCCTGCGTCGACTCCTTGCTCGCCAGGAACTGGATGTCGTCGACCAGCAGGATGTCCACATCCCGGTACCGCTTCCGGAAGGTGTCGCCCTTGCCGTCCCGGATCGAGTTGATGAACTCGTTGGTGAATTCCTCGGAGCTGACGTACCGCACCCGGGTGCCCGGGTAGAGGCTGCGCGCGTAGTGCCCGATGGCGTGGAGCAGATGCGTCTTGCCGAGCCCCGACTCCCCGTAGATGAAGAGGGGGTTGTACGCCTTCGCCGGCGCCTCGGCCACCGCGACGGCCGCCGCGTGCGCGAACCGGTTGGACGCGCCGATGACAAAGGTGTCGAAGAGATACTTCGGATTCAGCCGGGCCTGCGGCTCGCCGGGACCGGGCGCCGGCGAGGGGCGCGCGCCCAGCGGCCCGGGCGCGCCCGTGGGGCCCCCGCGGTGCGGTGCCTGGGGCTCGGACCGCTCGTGGCGCTCCTGCCGCTGCTGCTCGTACGACCGGTGCTCCGGCGGCTGCGGCGAGCGGTAGTCGTGCTGGGGCTGGTGCGGACGGGTGGTGGCGTACGGGTCGCGGTCCTGGTAGCCGCCGAGGCGCGGCTGCTGCCAGGACAGGTCCTCCTGGCCACGCGGCCAGGCGCCGGGCTCCGGACGCTGCTGCTGGTAGTCGGGGTACGCCGGGCGGATCTCCGGCAGCCCGTCGTCGGCCGGCCGGTGTCCGTATCCGCTGTACGGGTCGTTCTGCGCGTAGTGGTCGTTCTGCTGTTCGTCGTGCTGCGGTCCCTGATAGCCGCGCCCCGGCGGCTGCGCAGGATTCTGCTGCGGCGCCGGTTCGCCCGCGGAGTCGTCGACCGTGATCGCGATCCGAATGGGGCGACCGCACTCCCGACTCAGTGTTTCGCTGATCAGCGGGGCGAGCCGGCCTTCGAGTACGCGCTTGCCCCATTCATTGGGTACGGCGAGCAGCGCGGTGTCCGCGACCAGCGCGAGCGGCTGGCAGCGCTCGATCCACTGCTTGTCCTTGGGCTCGATGCCCTGCTGGCCGTCTGCGAGAAGCTGTTCCAGCACTCGTGGCCACACTGCGGCAAGATCGGCAGGTACGTCAGCCACAAGGCACGCTCTCTCGCGGGTCCCACGAATGTGTGGTTCTGGGGACGGGATGGAAAAACAGGCAGGACAGACAGGGACAGCAGGAAAAGATCCGGAGTTCAGCCAAGGTAGTCAGGCCGACCCGCGCGGTTCAAGTTGTTGTCCACAGCCTGTGCACAGTGGTCTCCACCGTAGCCTTGGTTTGACCGGATGGCGTAGCCGCGCGTACCGTAAACAGGTCGAGTTGTCGATGGCTGCTGCCGCCTGCCTCCGATGGGCAAAGATCACGGTCTGTGATCGTGAAGCGGTGCACTAGGGCGTATACGCGAGCTTCTCGTGGGCGCACGGTGACAGCCAGGCGATGTCCCGCCACCTACGAGTCATTTCTGGAGCCCCCGAGTGAGCAAGCGCACCTTCCAGCCGAACAACCGTCGTCGTGCCAAGACCCACGGTTTCCGTCTGCGCATGCGTACCCGTGCCGGCCGCGCGATTCTCGCGTCTCGCCGTGGCAAGGGTCGCACCAACCTGTCCGCCTGATCACGTACAGGTCGTGACGTGCTGCCTTCCGAGAATCGGCTGAGGCGGCGCGAGGACTTCGCGGCCGCGGTCCGACGAGGACGCCGGGCAGGACGCCCGCTTCTCGTCGTCCATCTACGCAGCGGTTCACCGGACCCGCACGCGCCTGGGGAGAGCGCTCCCCCGACGTGTGCGGGTTTCGTTGTGAGCAAGGCAGTAGGCGGAGCGGTCATCCGCACCAAGGTCAAGCGCAGGCTGCGGCATCTGATGCGCGACCGTCTCTCCGAGCTGCCCCCCGGTAGCCTGGTGGTCGTACGGGCGCTGCCCGGCGCGGGCGACGCCGATCATGCACAGCTGGCCCGAGACCTGGACGCCGCTCTTCAGCGGTTGCTGGGAGGGGGCGCGCGATGAAGTACCCGCTGCTGGCTCTGATCAAGCTGTACCAGTGGACGATCAGTCCCCTGCTGGGGCCCGTCTGCAGGTACTACCCGTCGTGTTCCCACTACGGATACACGGCCATCGACCGGCACGGTGCGGTGAAAGGCACGGTGCTCACCGGCTGGCGGATCCTGCGGTGCAATCCGTGGTCGCCAGGTGGTGTGGACCATGTGCCGCCCCGCAAACGCCCGCGGTGGCACGAGATGCTGCGTGATGCCTTGCGTGGCAGCAAGGGCGGGCACTCCGCCGCCGATGTGCCTCCCCGGGGGACGGTTCCCGAACCCCCGAGTGCGGCCGCAGAGACCTCGCCCAATGCTCAAGGAGCCTGATTAGTGGACACGATTGCCAGTCTGTTCAGCTTTATCACGACACCTGTTTCGTGGATCATCGTCCAGTTCCACAAGCTGTACGGGGCGGTCTTCGGCCCCGATACGGGCTGGGCCTGGGGACTGTCCATCGTGTCGCTGGTCGTCCTGATCCGTATCTGTCTGATCCCGCTCTTCGTGAAGCAGATCAAGTCGATGCGGAACATGCAGGCGCTCCAGCCGAAGATGAAGGCGATCCAGGAGCGCTACAAGAGCGACAAGCAGCGTCAGTCCGAAGAGATGATGAAGCTGTACAAGGAGACGGGTACCAACCCGCTCTCCTCGTGCCTTCCGATCCTCGCGCAGTCGCCGTTCTTCTTCGCCCTGTACTACGTGCTCTCCAACATCGCCTCCGGCAACACCGTCGGCGTGATCAACGAGTCGCTCCTCGACAGCGCGCGTCAGGCACATATCTTCGGTGCTCCGCTGGCGTCGAAGTTCATGGACAGCCCGGAGAAGGTCGCCGCGCTCGACGCCACCCTGACCGATGTGCGCATCGTCACCGCGATCATGATCATCATGATGTCGGCGTCGCAGTTCTACACGCAGCGCCAGCTGATGCAGAAGAACGTCGACCTCACGGTCAAGACGCCGTACATGCAGCAGCAGAAGATGATGATGTACATCTTCCCGGTCATCTTCGCCGTGATGGGTGTCAACTTCCCCGTCGGTGTTCTCGTCTACTGGCTGACCACCAACGTGTGGACCATGGGCCAGCAGATGTATGTGATCAACCAGAACCCGACCCCCGGCAGCAAGGCCCAGGACCAGTACCTCACTCGTCTGCTGAAGTCGACCACCTCGCACGGTGAGGTCCGGTCGCGGCGGAAGCGCAACGTCGTGCAGGCGATCGTGGCCAAGGCCACCTCGGACCGTAATGAGAACGAGCGTCGGTTCATCACCGGCCTCGCCAAGGCCGGCTTCGCCGCGCAGCCCGACGGCACGGTGGAGAAGAGCACCACGGCTGTCGACGAGGCCGAGGGCGGCCCCTCGCAGCGGCGCCAGCAGCCCAAGCGGCAGACCAAGGCGAAGCGCCAGGCCGGCGTCGTCGGTGACTCCCCCGAGACCGGCACCAAGCCCTCGCTGGAGAAGAAGGCGCCGCAGGACGCCAAGCCGAAGACGGCCGGGAAGCCCGCCGCACGCCAGCAGCCCAAGTCGGGACAGCGCAAGGGCCAGCAGCGGCCCAAGCACCCGTCGTCCAAGAAGTAAAAAGGAGTCCATCCGTGACGGAAGGCACCATCCCCGCCGCCGCCGAGGAAGGCGACACCCTTACCCGCCTTGAGCAGGAGGGGGAGATCGCCGCCGACTACCTCGAAGGTCTGCTCGACATCGCCGATCTCGACGGCGACATCGACATGGACGTCGAGGCAGACCGGGCTGCTGTCTCGATCATCAGTGATTCGGGCAGCCGGGAACTTCAGAAGCTCGTCGGACGGGACGGTGAGGTTCTGGAGGCGCTCCAGGAGCTGACCCGGCTCGCCGTGCACCGGGAGACCGGTGACCGGAGCAGGCTGATGCTCGACATCGACGGGTTCCGGGCGCAGAAGCGTACGGAGCTTGCCGAGCTCGGCGCCAAGGCATCCGACGAGGTCAAGAGCACCGGGCAGCCGGTGAAGCTGGACCCGATGACTCCCTTCGAGCGCAAGGTCGTGCACGACGCGGTCGCCGCCGCAGGTCTGCGCAGTGAGTCCGAGGGCGAGGAGCCCCAGCGCTTCGTCGTCGTACTCCCCGCCTGACCGCCCAACGTTTCATCGGCCCCGTCTGTATCGCAGACGGGGCCGATCTTTGTCAGCCTGATAGTCAGCCCCCGGTCCACATTGCGACACTGCGGTACGGAAGGACGGTCCCCGTGACGGAGGAAGCGGAGCTTCCCCAGGCGCCTGACGCGGCGCGGACGGTTTTCGGAGATTACTTCCCCGAAGCCGTGCGGTACGCGGAGCTTCTGGCTGATGCCGGAGTCAAGCGCGGTCTCATCGGCCCCCGCGAGGTACCGCGGCTGTGGGAGCGCCATCTGCTGAACTGCGCGGTCCTCTCCGAGGTGGTGCCGGAGGGGGTCACAGTCTGCGACGTGGGGTCGGGAGCCGGCCTGCCGGGCATCCCCCTGGCGCTGGTACGCCCCGATCTGAAGATCACCCTCCTGGAACCGCTGCTGCGGCGGACGAACTTCCTCCAGGAAGTCGTCGAGCTGCTGGGCCTGGACCATGTGACGGTGGTACGCGGTCGTGCCGAGGAGGTCCTCGGCACCCTGACTCCCGTGCATGTGGTCACGGCGCGTGCGGTGGCCCCGCTGGACCGGCTGGCGGGCTGGGGTGTGCCGCTGCTGCGTCCGTACGGGGAGATGCTGGCGCTCAAGGGGGACACGGCCGAGGAGGAGCTTCAGGGGGCCCGTGCCGCGCTGAGCAAGCTCGGCGTACTGGAGACCTCGGTACTGCACGTCGGTGAGGGGCTCGTCGATCCGCTCTCCACGGTGGTGCGCGTCGAGGTGGGGGAGAGTCCGGGTGGAGTGCGCTTCGCGGCGAAGCGGGCGAAGGCCGCGAGGACCAGCCGCACCCGTCGACGTCGCTGAACTTGCCAGGGAGCTTTAGGCAGCCACGACTTCGAGGACAGGACTGGGGCATTGCCGAGCCTGTCCGGCATCGCTCTCTCTGTCCGGGGGGACGCCGAAGCCGCTCGGTGAGGGATCCCTTCCGCGGAGAGTCGACTCGGGCGGTGCCTTGGCTGGCCTCTTCCGGGAACCCACGCCCCGCCGACGCGATCGGCGGGGCGTTCTCGATGAGAGGTCGGTCCAAGGTAATTCCTGCGGTTGATCTCTCCCGGCGCTTCGCATCCCGGCACTTCGTACTGTCTATGAGCGATGCTCCATACAAGCTTCCATACGTACGCATTGCGGAGTGTCGTGCGGATGTCGTCTTGCGGTCCGTGCATCGTGTTTCACGTGAAACGTCGCTCACTGCTGCAAGGAATCATCAGCCGCGGGCGGGCTGCCGCCCCGATCCGGAGCCGGAGGCCCCTCGGACGGGTCACGGAGTTGTCCACAGAGGCGGATTCGTCCACAGAAGCACGGGCCTCATTGGTTCATGACCCCGAAAGCATGGCAGGCTCTGTTCATCGCGAGTCTGAAGTCGAGGAGAGTGAATCCTTGCGGTCCGACGCCAACATCGCGGGACCGATGGCCGATCCGGTCCCCGGTCCCCGTACCGAGTCGCCGGGAGAGGATGTTTCACGTGAAACACCGCCCCCGATGGACGACACCCCCATCGGCCGAGCTGCACAGCTGGCCGTGGAGGCACTGGGACGTGCCGGCGAGGGTCTGCCCCGACCAGCGCAGACACGCATCATGGTGGTCGCCAACCAGAAGGGCGGCGTAGGGAAGACCACCACCACGGTCAACCTCGCCGCCTCGCTGGCCCTGCACGGCGCACGCGTCTTGGTGGTCGACTTGGACCCCCAGGGCAACGCCTCCACGGCGCTGGGAATCGATCACCACGCCGAAGTTCCCTCGATCTATGACGTCCTGGTGGAGAGCAGACCGCTCTCCGAGGTGGTCCAGCCAGTCCCGGACGTCGAAGGTCTCTTCTGCGCCCCCGCCACCATCGATCTCGCCGGTGCGGAGATCGAGTTGGTGTCGCTGGTGGCGCGGGAGAGCCGACTACAGCGGGCCATCCAGTCCTATGAACAGCCGCTGGACTACATCCTCATCGACTGTCCGCCATCGCTCGGTCTGCTGACCGTGAATGCGATGGTCGCCGGTGCTGAGGTGCTCATTCCCATCCAGTGTGAGTACTACGCGCTGGAGGGGCTGGGGCAGTTGTTGCGGAACGTGGACCTGGTGCGGGGGCATCTGAACCCGACCCTGCATGTGTCGACGATCCTTCTCACCATGTATGACGGCCGGACTCGGCTCGCCTCACAGGTGGCGGAGGAGGTCCGCACTCACTTCGGCGAAGAAGTGTTGCGGACGAGCATTCCCCGATCGGTCCGTATCTCGGAGGCTCCGAGCTATGGGCAGACGGTCCTGACCTACGACCCGGGTTCCAGCGGATCCCTGTCGTACCTTGAGGCGGCTCGGGAGATCGCGTTGCGGGGAGTCGGTATTCACTACGACCCCCAGCACGCGCACTCGGTAGCCCAGAACAGCCAGCAGAACATCTCGGAGGGGATCCAGTGAGCGAGCGACGTAGAGGATTGGGGCGTGGGCTCGGTGCCCTGATCCCTGCGGCTCCCCAGGAGAAGCAGGTGCCCCCCAGCGGGGCTTCCGGCTCTCCGGGAGCGAGTCCGGTGCTGACCGCGGAGCGCGGTGTGGCAGCGGCCAAGGTGACATCACTTCCTGCGGCGACCGTGGCGCCCGAGGCGACCACCCCGGCGGCGGAGCGTGTGCCATCGCCGAGCGATCCGTCCGGCGCCCACTTCGCCGAGATCCCCATCGACGCGATCACGCCCAATCCGCGTCAGCCCCGTGAGGTCTTCGACGAGGACGCTCTGGCCGAACTGGTCACCTCCATCAAAGAGGTGGGCCTTCTCCAGCCGGTCGTGGTCCGTCAGCTGGGACCCGAGCGGTATGAGCTCATCATGGGCGAGCGCCGCTGGCGGGCATGCCGTGAGGCCGGCCTGGAGCGGATTCCGTCGATCGTCCGGCACACCGATGACGACAAGCTTCTCCTGGACGCGCTGCTGGAGAACCTCCACCGTGCGCAACTGAACCCGCTGGAAGAGGCCGCCGCCTACGACCAGTTGCTCAAGGACTTCAAATGCACGCATGACCAGTTGGCGGACCGGATCGGGCGGTCACGTCCCCAGGTCTCCAACACCCTGCGTCTGTTGAGGCTGTCTCCCTCCGTTCAGCGCCGAGTCGCTGCCGGAGTGCTCTCGGCCGGCCATGCGCGGGCACTGCTCTCGGTGGAGGATTCCGAAGAGCAGGACCGCCTCGCCCACCGGATCGTGGCCGAAGGGCTGTCGGTGCGGGCGGTCGAGGAGATCGTGACGCTGATCAACTCAAGCCAGAAGAGTGCGGTGAAACCGAAGGGCCCGAGAGCGGGCACTCGGGTAGCTCCTGCCCTCTCCGACTTGGCCTCACGGCTCTCGGACCGCTTTGAGACGCGAGTGAAGGTCGACCTCGGGCAGAAGAAGGGGAAGATTGTCGTCGAGTTCGCCTCGATGGACGATCTGGAGCGCATCCTCGGCACCCTCGCCCCCGGTGAGGGGAAGGTTCTGGAGGCGAAGCTCGGTCAGGACAGCGAAACCGACCAGGACATCGAGAGCTGACGAAGGCCGCTTGATGCACCGTGCGGGCCGTGTCTGGGTGATTGCCCGGGGGCGGTCCGCCTCTGCGTTGTGACGGTGTCGGGAGCGGAAAGGTCGATACGATGCGATGGCAGGGACGTATCCACCTCAGAGAGAGGTTCTCGGTCCATGCGAACGGTGAGCCGTGGCCAACTGGTGACAGCCGGCTTGGGCCTGGGGGTGGTGGGCGGCTTCATCAGCGGCCTGCTCCGTGAGCGGAGTTCGCTGGCTGCCGCTCGCGCTGCGGCCGGGGAGAGAAGCGAGGAGAAGCTTCCATGGGGCGTCGGCTGGTACCCCTCACGCTGGACAACCTCTCGGACCTTCCCCAGCGCTGCCGGGCGTGCGTTTTCTGGGAGCTCGATCAGGTCAGCGGCGAAGCGGCGGTAAAAGCGGGCACGGCGGAACTGGAGAAGGAGTCCTGGATATCTGCCGTCCTGCTGGAGTGGGGTTCCTGCGGTCGTGTCGTTTTCGTTGATGAGGTGCCGGTCGGCTTCGTGCTCTACGCACCTCCGGCGTACGTACCGCGCTCGCTGGCGTTCCCGACCAGCCCGGTATCCACGGACGCGATCCAGCTCATGACCGCGTGGATCCACCCGGAGTATCAGGGGCAAGGGCTTGGCAGAGTCGTGGTGCAGACCGTGGCCAAAGATCTACTGCGGCGAGGCTTCCGGGCGATAGAGGCATTCGGCGACGCCCGGTGGAAGGGACCCGCCTGTGTACTTCCGGCGGATCATCTTCTGGCGGTGGGGTTCAAGACCGTGCGCCCGCACCCGACGCATCCACGGCTGAGGCTGGAGCTGCGCACCGCCCTCTCCTGGAAGGAAGACGTGGAGCTTGCGTTGGATCGTCTCCTCGGCGCGGTCCAGAAGGAACCGGTGCTCAGGCCCCTCTAGGTCATGTTGCGCGCGACGCCCGGCACGCCCTCACCAAGGCCCTGTCCGGGCGATCTGGTCGGGCCTGTGACGACAACTACGGCACGCCCTCTCGTCCAGCGCGGACACGGCAATGGGCTCATCCCGACGGGATGAGCCCATTGATGTTTCACGTGAAACATGCGGCGTGGTGGCTACTCGCCGAGGAAGCTCTCCAGGTCGCGCACGATCGCGGCCTTGGGCTTGGCGCCGACGATCGTCTTAGCGACCTCGCCGTTCTGGTAGACGTTCAGCGTCGGGATGGACATCACGCCGTACTTGGCGGCGGTGGCCGGGTTTTCGTCGATGTTGAGCTTGACGACCTGGATCTTGTCGCCGTGCTCCGCAGCGATGGCCTCCAGCGACGGGGCGATCTGACGGCACGGGCCACACCAAGCGGCCCAGAAGTCCACCAGTACGGGCTTGTCGCTCTTGAGGACATCCTCTTCGAAGCTGTCATCGGTAACGTTCTTCAGCACGCCGGCCACGGCGGCCTCCTTAACTTCTTGGGGGGAAAGGGGGAGTCAATCGGGGGTCAGACCGCGGGGGTCTTCTCCGGCTCAGCAGCCTGCTCGCTGTCGGCCAGCGCGGCGAGGTAACGCTCGGCGTCGAGGGCGGCGGAGCAACCGGTGCCGGCCGCGGTGATCGCCTGACGGTAGGTGTGGTCGACCACATCGCCCGCTGCGAAGACGCCAGTCACATTGGTGCGGGTCGACGGGGCCGCGACCTTCAGGTAGCCCTCGTCGTCCAGGTCGAGCTGGCCCTTGAAGAGTTCGGTCCGCGGGTCGTGGCCCACAGCGATGAACAGCCCGGTGACCGGCAGCTCGGAGGTCTCGCCCGACTTGGTGTTGCGCAGGGTGAGATGGGAGAGCTTCTGATCCCCGTGGATCTCGGCGACCTCGCTGTCCCAGGCGAAGGAGATCTTCGGATCGGCGAAGGCGCGGTCCTGCATGGCCTTGGAGGCGCGCAGGGTGTCACGGCGGTGGACGATGGTGACCGACTTGGCGAACCGGGAGAGGAAGGTCGCCTCCTCCATCGCGGTGTCACCGCCACCGATCACGGCGATGTCCTGGTCCTTGAAGAAGAACCCGTCGCACGTCGCGCACCAGGAGACCCCGCGTCCGGAGAGGGCATCCTCATTCGGAAGGCCGAGCTTGCGGTGCTGCGAGCCGGTGGTGACGATGACCGCCTTGGCGCGGTGGACGGTGCCGGCTGTGTCGGTGACCGTCTTGATCTCTCCGGTGAGGTCGACGGAGACAATGTCGTCCGGGACCAGCTCGGCGCCGAAGCGCTCGGCCTGGGCCCGCATGTTGTCCATCAGGTCCGGACCCATGATGCCGTCGCGGAACCCGGGGAAGTTCTCCACGTCTGTCGTGTTCATCAGGGCGCCACCCGCCGTCACGGCTCCCTCGAACACCAGCGGCTGCAGCGACGCACGCGCCGTGTAGAGCGCCGCCGTGTAGCCGGCCGGTCCGGAGCCGATGATGATCACGTTACGAACGTCGCTCACGGGTTTCTTCCTCGTCTCTGCTGACTGCACTGCCTACGGGGCCGGGACCAATGCCTCTCACCCCACCCAACGGATCCTAAGGGGCGTGCATTCCCAGAACGGCGGCGCAGCACGGTGAACGTGTCAGGGACGGGGGTAGCTGCTGGTCAGCAGGACCTTCCCGGAAGACGACGGTGCATCGACACAGCCCGCGTCCACCACATATGCCTCGACCCGCTGATCATCGGAGAGAACGGGGAAGACCATGAGGTAGGCGGGCTCTCCCTGGTACGCCCCTTGCTCGAACGCGATCGGGGAATCCGATCGGCCGGTGCCTTTCTGGACACAGGGCGGTGCGGAGGCGGGACTCCTCAGCCTTCTCGGCTCGTTCTGCTCCTTGGTCCCGAAGGATGTGCCATGGCTGAGCTTGCCATGGGGAGCGGTGAGTAGGGTCCGCACCTGGCTCTTGAGTCCGGCTTCGGTGAATTCGTTGAGCTCGCCCGTCGTCGCGGGAGTGGTCGAACGCGCGGTACTGTCCGCGGCCTTTTCGGCGGGCTCGTTGAGCTGGAGCATGGTCACGCTCATACCGAGTGCGGCCACGGTGAAGATGGCTCCCAGGAACGCCACGCGGCGTCGGCGACGGCTGGGACGGTTCCGCCCGGGACCGGTGGTCCCCCGCGCATGTCCGGCCGGTCGGTCGACGGACTTGTGCTCCGACTCGGTTCGCTGGACGACGGTAGGCGATGTTTCACGTGAAACATGCGTGGTGTCGTCGGGAGCGGTGGAGTCGAGAAGAGCCTCGGCCGCCAGGGCGGCGTCGATACGTTCCGCGATATCGGCCGGCATCCGTGTCGCTCCGGGAAGTGCGCCGAGCACCCCCCGGATCTCTTCCAGAGACGCGTGGACATCGGCGCACAAGGCGCAGCCGTCCAGATGTTGCTGGAGGTCGGCGCTCCGCGAGGGCGGCAACAGGCCCTCTGTGAGATCGGAGATCTCTGAGACGTCCGGATGCTGAGTCATGTCCGCCGTGGATGTCATGCACGCCCACCTCCGCCCTTCACTGCGGCAGGGTCACTCGGCCCTGCGTCCCTCTGTCCCGGTGTCGGTGGGACGGAATCCCCCGGCGTCCGGTTCCTTCCCACGCTCGGCCCACTGTTATCCCTGGCATCACCGCGCAGATGGGTGAGCATGGGCAACAGTCGGGCTCTGCCCCGGGCGCAGCGGCTCTTCACTGTTCCGGTCGGTACGTCAAGGACCCGTGCCGCCTCTGCCACCGGGTATCCCTGCATATCCACCAGAACCAGCGCGGCCCGCTGGTCGGCGGGGAGCTTTGCCAGGGCTGCGAGCAGCTCACGGTGGAGATCTCGCCGCTCAGCCGGCGCCTCGGCGGACTCATGGGGCTCAAGGAGCTGTTCCAGGCGCTCGGTGTCATCAACGGGCGAGGTCTTGCGCGAGGCTGCTTTACGGGCACGATCGAGACAGGCGTTCACCGTGATGCGATGGAGCCAGGTGGTGACGGCTGACTGGCCCCGGAAGGTGTGGGCGGCACGAAAGGCCGAGACAAGGGCGTCCTGGACGGCGTCCGCCGCCTCCTCGCGGTCTCCCAGCGTGCGGAGGGCGACCGCCCAGAGGCGGTCACGGTGCCGTCGTACCAGCTCACCGAAGGCATGGGGATTCCCTGCGACATGGTGAGCCAGCAGATCCTGGTCGCTGGTGGCGCCGAGTATCGCGTCGTCCAACGGTGAGCCCCCTCCCCCGGTGACCTCAGGTAGTGATCTTGATTTCCGAGATATCGCCCTGGAAATCTCCGCCGCCGATCGGCGGAAGATCGGTCAGCCAGACCAGAACGTACCGTGACCGCACCGGCTTGGCGGGCTTGAGCGCCACATTGGTTCCGGTTCCCTTGGTGACCTCGGAGAAAGCATCGAGATCCGTCGGTCGCGAGGTGGTGTTCTCGGGCGCGGTGCGGAGCTCCACGGCGGTGTGACCGGTGAAGGACACATCGACGGTGCCGATCTGCTGGACCTTGCCGAGATCCAGCATGATCCCGACACCCGACTTGAGGCCGCCCAGCTGTGCGCTCTTGTACCAGTTGGTGGTCCAGGAGGTAGCGGGATCGCCGTCGTGGCTGTTCCCTATGTCCCTCGGGTTCTCGGAGCGGTCCCCCGTGCTGAGGGGGTCGAAGTCATGGGCCTCGGTGATGGCGACGGGCTGTCCGGACGGTGTGACGGGAGGCCCGTCGTTCTTCTTGTCGTCGTCCGTCTGGGAGGTGTCGGTGCCCCGGCCGTTGTCCCGCTCGATCAGCTTGTCCGCGATCTGCCAGCTACCGAGCCCCAGCGCGGCGATCAGCAGGGCGGACACGGTCCATTTGAGGGCCTTGCCCGCACGGCTTTCGAGCGGCGCGGGGGGCATGGGAACGGGCCGGGTGGCGGCCGTCTGAAGCTGGTGGGCGTTGGTCCGTCCGTAGGTGCCCTGCTGGTAGGTGGTGCGCTGATACTCGGGAGGAGAGGTGAAGGTGGGCTCCGGAGGGCGGATGCGGGGCATCGCCGCGACGGCCTTCGCCAGCTCGTCCGGGGTGGTGCAGGGAGGTTCCTGCCGGGAGGCGGTGGCGCCGTCGTTGACCAGTGCGCGCATCGCGATTTCCGAGAGACCGCGGTGGATTCCGGCGCGGACCTGGTCGGGCGGGAGGAGTCCGACGCCCTTGGGCAGCCCGGAGAGCCCATACGCGTCGCTCTCGTACGGCCAGCGGTGGGTCAGGGCGCCGTACAGCAGTGCACCGATGGCCTCGGTGTCGGCGAGTGAGGGTCGGTCCGCCGTGATTCCGCGCAGGGCGGCGTTCACGGCCAGCCCCCGGATGCGGTACTGCCCCGTGGAGGTCCGCAGCACGGCACCGGGAGTCAGCCTGAGATGGCTGAGACCTTCCCGGTGTGCGGCGGCCATCGCCTGGGAGAGCTGGTCGACGAGCTGGTACGCCTCATGCGGATCCATGGGGCCCAAGGCGAGGATCGCGGTCAGCTCGGTGGCATCCGGCAACCACTCGTGGACGACATAGACGAGGTCGTTCTCCTCGACGGCGTCCAGCACCTGCACGAAACGAGGGTCGCCGAGCAGGGCGGCGGAGCGGGCCGCCGCGAGGACGGACCGGGCCCGCGGATGGTCAGCGGGGAGGAGATGGACCCCGACGGCCCGGCGCAGCTTCTCGTCGACGGCACGCCAGCTACTGAAACCGTCCAGACGGGTGACGCACTCCTCAAGCCGGTAGCGTCTGGCGAGCTTGTGGCCACTGTGCAGCTCGGGCGTGGCGATACCGGGCTCTGAGCCCTGCCGCTTGCCGCCCTTGTCCGGCACGATCTTCTCCGTCGTGTCCTGAGATGGAGCCGCCCCGTCGGTCGTGGCCTTGTCCGCCTTCGCGGTCAGCGGTTCGTCTCCGCTGTTGTCGGCCACGTCGACGGCAGCCGTGCTACGTTCCGCCACCGTCGTTCCTGCCTCCCCATCCGTTGTGAATAACCAACAGCCATGCCAATTGTGCCCACAGTCCGCTGCTATGCACGACACACGACGGCCGACGATGGTTGTGCGAGAAGTAGCCCGTTAGCGACCGAGGCGCCCGCGCACCATGCCGACCATGGAGTTCAGCTCTTCGATCCGCATCCGTTTGGCGGCCAGGAAGAAGACGGCCAGCAGGACGATTCCGCCACCCACGAGCGCGGCGAAGGAGCCGAGGGCGCCGCTGCCGAGGACCTTGGTGATGGCGTAGGCCGCCGCACCGGCGAAGGCCGCCGCGGGCAGGGAGGCCATGCAGAGCCGGGCGTAGGTCCGCAGCACGTGCGGGCCGTCCAGATCGCCGCCCAGGCGGATGTTCAGCCTGCGCCAGGCGATACCGACACCGACCATGTAGGCGAGGCCGTACGACGCGGCCATGCCGACGACCGCCCAGCGGGGCGGCAACACCAGGAAGCTGACCGTGGAGGCGGCGGCATTGACCAGCGCGACGATGACGGTGTTGTAGAAGGGGGTGCGGGTGTCTTCGTAGGCGTAGAAGCCGCGGAGAACGACGTACTGCACGGAGTAGGGGATCAGGCCCAGTCCGAACGCCATCAGGATGAAGCCGATGCCCCGGGCGCCTTCCTCGCCCGATCCGGCGTAGAGCAGGGTCGCCATCGGCACACCGAGGGCGAGGAACGCGAAGGCGCAGGGAACGATCGCGACGGCCGAGGTGCGCAGTCCGTACGAGATGTCGTCCCGCACTGCGGCGGCGTCGCCGTCATGGGCGGAACGGGAGATCCGCGGCAGGACCGCGGTCATCACCGAGACGGTGATGATGGCCTGCGGCATCTGCCACAGCAGCAGCGCGTAGTTGTAGGCGGTGATGCCGGTGCCCGTGAAGTTCTGGCTCTCGGCCTTCGCGCCGGCCCAGGTGGCGAGCTGGGTGACGACGATCATGCCGAGCTGGTTGGCGAGGACGAAGAAGAACGTCCATTTGGCGAGCCCGGCGGCCTTGCCCAGGCCATGGCCCTTCCAGTCGAAGCGCAGCTTCATCTTGAAGCCGGCGTCCCGCAGGTACGGGAGCATCGACAGCGCCTGCACGGTGAGCCCGAGCAGAGTGCCGAGGCCGAGCAGCCGGACGCCCTCCGGGGTGATGGTGGAGTTGCCGACGCCGGACTCGGTGAAGCTTCCGAAGGCCCAGATGAAGGCGCCGAAGGTCGCGATGATCACGATGTTGTTGAGGACCGGGGTCCACATCATCGCGCCGAAGCGGCCGCGGGCGTTGAGGATCTGGCCGAGCACCACATGGACGCCCATGAAGAACATGGTGGGCAGGCAGTAGCGCGCGAAGGCGACTGCGACCTCCATCTTCTGGGGATTGGAGGCGATCTCGGCCGACATCATGCGGATGAGTAGCGGCGCGGCCAGGACACAGGCCGTGGTGACGCCAGCGAGCAGGACGATGACGAGCGTCAGCAGCCGGTTGGCGTACGCCTCGCCCCCGTCGTCATCGTTCTTCATGGCCCGGACGAGCTGGGGGATGAAGACCGCGTTCAGCGCGCCGCCGCCGACGAGGACATAGATCATCGTCGGCAGGACGTTGGCGACCTGGTACGAGTCGTTGAGCGTGCCGACACCGATCGCGGCGGCCATCACGAGCGTCCGCATGAAGCCGGTCAGCCGCGAGACGATGGTGCCCGCCGCCATGATGGCGCTGGACCTCAACACGCTGGAGGCCCTTCCGCCCGCGCTCTTCTTGGGGGGCGGCGGGGCCGGCACCGCCTCGGGAGCGGGGGCCGGGATCGCCTGGCCCGGATTCCGCTGGTCTCGGAAGAGATGCGCGAAGGCGTCGGGCTCGCGCTCCTCGTCACCGGCGTGGGTGACCAGATCGTCGACGCCCGTGTACTGGGTCGTCCTGGCGTCGTCGCCGTACGGAAGGTGGCGGGAGGGGCCCGCGGGCTCCGGTGGCGGCGTCTGAGCCCAGACCCGGGGGTCCGGAGCGTGCTGGGCCGGGGGCGGCTGCTGGTAGAGCGCGTGGGGGTCCTGGTACGTCCCCGGGGGCGGCGGCGGATGGGAAGCGCGGTCGTAGAGCGCCTCGGTCACCGGATCCTGGGCGGACAGATCATGGGCCCGGTACGGATCCTGGGTGTAGGCGCCTTGCACATAGGGGTCCTGGACGTACGGATCCTGGGTGTATGCGTCCTGGGCGTACGGATCGTGCGCGTACGGGTCCTGGGCATACGAGTCCTGGGCGTACGGGTCCTGCCCGGCGGGGTCATGTGCGGGCTGCGGCGGGACCTGGCCTGCCGGGTCCACACCCGCGCCCTGACCGCGGTCACCGTCGTACGGCGCGTTCATTGCTACCCCACCTCATCGTCCCCGGCCGACCGGCCACGACATCGCTCAACGGTCCACTTTCTCACCCGGGCCCGACGGCTTGCCGCTTTCCGGACCGGTGTCCGGTGTCGGGTCACCCGCCTGCCCGGGATCGGGGCTCTCGATGTCACTCTCGGGGCGGCCCTTCGCAGCCGGGGAACCGTCCTCGTCGGCTCCGGCCCCGGTGTCGTCCCCGTTTGTGGCGCCGGTCGCGTCCGTTGCGGCCTGGTCCCGGGCGGCGCGCTTGCGCTGGGTGTACATCCGGATCCCGGCGAGAACGAGCAGCAGCACACCACCGGCGATCACCAGCATCACCGTGGGGGTGATCTCGGAGACCTTGACCGTGAACTGCATCTTCGGGCCGTACGCCTTGCCGTCCTCGGTGTACAGCTGGGCCGTCATCTGGACCCGGCCGTTCACGTTCGAGAGGGCGTCGAACTTCACCGACTGGCTGTGACCGCCCCGGACCTCGATCGGCCGCTCGGCGATGCGCTTGTCATCCAGGCTGAGCCGCGCGGGGTTGTCGGAGCTCAGCCGCAGGACCAGATTGTCGACCCCCTGGACCAGCCGGTTCTGCACGGTGACCGGGATGGTCGCGCTCCGGCCCGACAGGGTGATCTGCGATTTCTCGATCAGCCGCACTTCTTCGGTGAGGCCCTGGAGATTGCGGCGCACGCTGTCGCGGTACAGCTTGGCGGCCGTGGGCCGGCCCCGCCATGAAGTGGACATCTCCCGGTCGATCGCACGGCCGAAGGGAGTCTCCACCCGGTCCCGGGCGGTGAGGATGACCCTGAAGTTGTCCAGTGCGTTCTGCGTGGTCCGGATGGACTGGAACGCCTGGACCGGCAGCTCCCGCTTGCGCAGATGATCCGGGTAGCGCGAGGAGGCGGGGATCTGTGTCGTGGCGTCGGCGTCGGGCTCGACGCCGGCGGCCGCGATCAGGTCCAAGGGCTCCGTCCAGCGCTGGGCGTCGAGGGCCTTGAGCGCCCGGGCCATGGACTGCGCCTGGGCCACGGTCGGCATCCGCTGGGGTGCGACCACGATGCTCCGCTGGTTCTCCGGTTCCTGGAGCGTCAGCGCGAGCGTCTGGGCGAGGAACTTCTGTACCGCGAGCGTCGCGCTGTTGGCGCTCAGCATGTCGCCCTGGAACGCCTTGGAGAGCCGGGCGTCGGCGACCACGGCTGTTGTCCCGCCGCCGATCGGGCGCGCCGCGGTGGGCGTGTAGTCGAGATCGTCCCGCAGGCTGTCGCTACGGGCGATCACCTTGTCCGCCCCGGCCGACGTGGCGACATCCACGATCGAGGAGTCGATCGCGCCGTCGACCGGCCAGGCGAAGTCGGTGGATGGCTTCTCGTGGATGATCGTTTCCACGGTGGTCGCGGCGACCTGGGTGGCCTGCTGCAGATGGCTGAGAGAGCCGGAGACCTTCCGGCCGCGGTGCGCCAGGGAGGCCAGATCAGGATCGGCGAACGGCAGCGCGACCACCTTGCGCCCCTTCACCGCCGTCTCGACAGATGTCAGCCACTGCTTGGCGACGGCCTGGTTTCTACCCGCAACCGTGCCCGTCCCGCTCTTGACCCGGTAGTTTCGCGTCATCGCGTCCACGGTGGCCAGCAGGTCGGGGTCGATGACCCAGGTGACGGGCAACTCACGGCCGAGGGAGACGAGCTGGCCGAGCCGGCCGTACGGTGCGAGTTCCTTCGCCAGCGACTCGTCCGCGAAGACCGGGGTCTGCTGTTCGTCCGACCCCGTCTCCGATGTGAGGTGGGTCGAGGAGATCAGCGGCCAGAGATAGGTCAGCTGTGTCTTCTTGTCCCGGGCCCCGGGCTGCCAGGGGAGAAACGTCCGCTCGATGCCCAATACCTGGTCGAAGCGCTCGTCCGGAGTCTGGCCCGACAGCGAGACGGCGAGCTGGTAGACCCCGTCGTCCCCGAGGTCCAGCTCACTGACGGGGACGGAGATCGAGAAGTCCCGGCTGATGCCGGAGACGAGCCTGGGCAGCGAAACGGTGAAATCGTCGCCGACGGGTGACCCATCGGCGCCCGAGTTGTAGCCGGTCCGGTCGGAGGCCCGGTCGATGTCTGTCCTACCGGTCAGCTGAGGCCCGACCCGTAGATCAAGCTCGGCCTCGGTGACGGTCTGCTTGCCCTTGTTGAGCACCGTGCCGGAGATGGTCAGGGTGTCGTCGTTCCCGGGCGCGATCGGAGTCAGGGTGTTGATGGCCACATCCACCGTGCGGGAGACCGCGGCGGCGGCCGCGCTCGGCGCGGCGTGCGCCTGCACGACACCCGGGCCGCCCAGCAGGCCGGCCACGAGTGGGGCGCCGGCGATCAGGGAGGCTGTACGGAGCAGCCACCGGCGGGCAGGAGAAGGAGCCATCCCCTGGAAGTCTGCCGCCTCGGCCACGCGCACGTCCGTCCCTCGTCGTCTGATGCCGTTGGTCGCTGTCGCTAGTTGCGTCCACGCATGGTAACGAGGTCTGCTGGGCGGAAGTGCCGCGGACCGCCCCGCAAGATCACGGGGAACGCCCGCGCGGCTGTCCCGCCTGGCGGGGGCGCCGTACCAGGGCGCCCGAGCCCAGGAAGATCCGGCAGAGAGAGCCAAGGGCTCTCCCATCGACATTCCGCTGGTGCGGGCCCGCCGCGGGGAGCGACGGGTAAAGGCGGACGCCACGATCGCCGGGCACGTACCCTCTTCTGTTGTGCCGAATGCCAATGAACACAACCCCACTGCACTCAGTCAGGTGCAACGCCGTGCGGTGACGGAACTACTGCGTGTAGCGCCCGTCGCCGACGATCTCGCCCGCCGTTTCCAGGAGGCCGGCTTCAGCCTCGCGCTGGTCGGTGGCTCGGTCCGGGACGCGCTGCTCGGCAGGCTCGGCAATGATCTGGACTTCACCACCGACGCCCGCCCCGAGGACGTATTGAAGATCATCCGCCCATGGGCGGATTCGGTGTGGGATGTGGGGATTGCCTTCGGCACGGTCGGAGCGCAGAAGAGCGGCTACCAGATCGAGGTCACCACGTACCGCTCGGAGGCGTACGACAGGACCTCGCGCAAGCCCGAGGTGTCCTACGGCGACTCGATCGAGGACGACCTCGTCCGCCGGGATTTCACGGTGAATGCGATGGCCGTCGCCCTGCCGGAGAAGGAATTCATCGATCCGCACCACGGCCTGGAGGATCTCGCCGCCCAGGTACTCCGAACCCCCGGTACCCCCGAGGAGTCGTTCTCGGACGATCCTCTGCGCATGATGCGGGCCGCTCGCTTCGCCGCGCAGTTGGACTTCGAGGTGGCCCCCGAGGTGGTCACGGCGATGAAGGAGATGGCCGAGCGGGTGGAGATCGTCTCCGCTGAGCGGGTCCGAGAGGAGCTGAACAAGCTGCTTCTCTCCGCCCACCCCCGTAAGGGACTGGCCCTGTTCGTGGATTCCGGACTGGCCGACCGGGTGCTCCCGGAGCTGCCCGCGCTGCGCCTGGAGAGCGATGAGCACCACCGCCACAAGGATGTCTACGAGCACTCCCTGACCGTCCTGGAACAGGCCATCGACCTGGAGGAGGACGGCCCGGATCTGGTGCTACGGCTGGCCGCACTGCTCCATGACATCGGTAAGCCCAGGACACGGCGGTTCGAGAGCGACGGTCGGGTGTCCTTCCACCACCATGAGGTGGTGGGCGCGAAGATGACCAAGAAGCGGATGATCGCGCTCAAGTACTCCAATGAGATGGTCAAGGACGTCTCGCGACTGGTGGAGCTGCATCTCCGCTTCCATGGCTATGGGGCCGGCGAGTGGACCGACTCCGCGGTGCGGCGCTATGTGCGCGATGCCGGGCCGCTACTGTCCCGGCTCCACAAGCTGACCCGCTCGGACTGCACCACCCGTAATAAGCGCAAGGCGAGCGCCCTCTCCCGGGCCTATGACGGACTTGAGGACCGGATCGTTCAGCTTCAGGGTCAGGAGGAACTGGATGCGATCAGGCCGGACCTGAACGGCAATGAGATCCAGCAGATCCTGGGCGTGGGTCCCGGGCCGGTGATCGGGCAGGCGTACGCGTTCCTCTTGGAGCTGCGCCTTGAGCACGGGCCTATGGAGCACGACGAAGCGGTCGCGGCGCTCACGAAGTGGTGGGCGGCGCAGGAACAAGGCTGAAGGCCGGGGTGACGTCGGGTCATGTTTCACGTGAAACATGACCCCGTTCCGACGGTATGAGGGGGCGATGTTTCACGTGAAACATCGCCCCCCTTGCGTGTCGTGGAGCGGCTGCCGCTAGGCGCCGCGGTGGGCTTCCCGGGCACTCCATCGCCACAGCGCGCCGCTGATGAGGTCGCGAAGCCCCCTGTCGAGGGCTCGATGGGGACGGGGGATGTTCTATCCGCGCTTCGGTCCGCCATCCGCCCGCCTGGCCGACGGGCCGGTCTCCGCCCGGTTCCACCGTGCCATCGTGACGGCGAGCGCGGCGTAGATGAGCGCCACGAGGATCACGAGCTGGACCGAGCGCCCGTCCGCAGGCAGGAGGAGTGCCGCGACGGCTGCGGCCCCCACGAACGACACGTTGAACAACACGTCATAGAGGGAGAAGATTCTGCCGCGGTAGGCATCGTCCACCGACGTCTGGACCACGGTATCGGTGGTGATCTTCGCGCCCTGGGTGATGAACCCCAGGACGAACGCGGCGACCAGTATCGGCCCGGGTGCGAAGGGCAGTCCCAGTGCGGGTTCGAGAACCGCAGCCGCCCCCGCGCATGCCACCAGCCAGCCATAGCGGCCGAGCCGTCCGATCGCCCAGGGGGTCACCAGGGCCGCCACGAAGAAGCCGGCCCCGGAGACCGCGATGGCCAGACCGAGCAGGGCGAGGCCATCCTGCTCCTTCTCGTACCAGGCATAGCGGCAGAGCATCAGGACCATCACCGTCAATGCGCCGTAGTTGAAGCGCATCAGCGTCATCGCAGTGAGCACCCGGGCCGCGGCCGGTCGTTCCCTCAGGTGGTGGAGGCCGTCCCATAGCCCGCGGGCTGTCGATGTGAGTGCCACTGCCAGCCGGGGTGGTGTCAACCCGGGATCCGGACCGAGCAACTGGCGGCCGATACGGAGGGCTGCCAGTGCCGAGCAGAGATAGAGGGCGGCGCCGAGCAGGACGACCGCCGCGTCGGAGTTCTCGGAGACCAGTCGTACGGCGAAGGCGAGTCCACCGCCCGCGGTGGCGGCCAGGGTGCCGGCCGTCGGGGAGAGCGAGTTGGCAATGACCAGACGGTCCTGATCGACGACGCGGGGCAGCGCGGCCGAGAGCCCGGCCAGGACGAATCGGTTGACCGCGGTGACGGAGAGGGCCGACGCGTAGAAGAGCCAGTCGGGCACGGAGGCGAGGATCAGCAGGGCGGTGCCGCTCGCGAGGACCGCCCGCAGCAGATTCCCGTACAGAAAGATCTGCCGTCGCTGCCAGCGGTCCAGCAGGACACCGGCGAACGGCCCGATCAGGGAGTACGGCAGCAACAGCACCGCCATGGCGGAGGCGATGGCTGCCGGGGAGGTCTGTTTCTCCGGGGAGAACACCACATAGGTGGCGAGCGCGACCTGGAAGACGCCGTCGGCACACTGCGAGAGCAGCCGGACCGTCAGGAGTCGGCGGAAGTTGGTCAGGCGCAGGAGTACGCGCAGATCACCTACGACGGGCATGGGATCAAGCGTCACACACGCGGAGGGTCCCCGGGCAACAAGCCCCGGGGACCCTCCGCGGTCGATCGACTCGACATCAAGAGCTGTCAGCCCTCGACGGGGAGCCTCAGCGCTCGATCTCGCCCTGGATGAACTTCTCGACGCTTTCCCGGGCGGCGTCGTCGAAGTACTGAACCGGGGGGGACTTCATGAAGTACGAGGACGCGGAGAGGATCGGGCCGCCGATGCCACGGTCCTTGGCGATCTTCGCCGCGCGCAGGGCGTCGATGATGACACCCGCGGAGTTCGGGGAGTCCCAGACCTCCAGCTTGTACTCCAGGTTCAGCGGGACATCGCCGAAGGCGCGGCCCTCAAGGCGGACGTACGCCCACTTGCGGTCGTCCAGCCAGGCCACATAGTCCGACGGGCCGATGTGGACGTTCTTCTCGCCGAGATCCCGGTCGGGGATCTGAGAGGTGACGGCCTGCGTCTTGGAGATCTTCTTCGACTCCAGGCGCTCCCGCTCCAACATGTTCTTGAAGTCCATGTTGCCGCCGACGTTCAGCTGCATCGTGCGGTCCAGGACGACGCCCCGGTCCTCGAAGAGCTTCGCCATCACGCGGTGCGTGATGGTGGCGCCGACCTGGGACTTGATGTCGTCACCGACGATCGGGACGCCCGCCTCGGTGAACTTGTCCGCCCACTCCTTGGTGCCGGCGATGAAGACCGGGAGAGCGTTGACGAAGCCGACCTTGGCGTCGATGGCGCACTGCGCGTAGAACTTCGCAGCGTCCTCGGAACCGACGGGCAGGTAGCAGACCAGAACGTCGACCTGCTTGTCCTTGAGGACCTGGACCACGTCGACCGGGGCCTCGGGGGACTCCTCGATGGTCTCGCGGTAGTACTTGCCCAGACCGTCGAGGGTGTGGCCGCGCTGCACCGTGACGCCGCTGTTGGGCACGTCGCAGATCTTGATGGTGTTGTTCTCGCTGGCGCCGATGGCGTCCGCGAGGTCGAGGCCGACCTTCTTGGCGTCCACGTCGAACGCGGCGACGAACTCGACGTCACGGACGTGGTATTCGCCGAACTGGACGTGCATCAGACCCGGCACCTTGCCGGCCGGGTCGGCGTCCTTGTAGTACTCGACGCCCTGCACCAGCGAGGCGGCGCAGTTGCCCACGCCGACGATGGCTACGCGAACCGAACCCATTCCGGTTGCTCCCTGTTTGATCTCGGTATTCCGGATGAAACCCCGCGGAACGCGGTGTCTCAGTTGGCGGTGTCGTCGGACGGATCCGGCGGGGTGGAGGGCCCGGGGGAGATTCCCCCGGGCGCCTGGGCACCCTTGTGCCGGGGCAGGCCGTCCGTCGCCCCAGATGTGTTGTCCTGCTGAGCCGCGCCGCCAGGAGGGGACTGTCGCTTGTCCCGCCCCGCCCGCTCGCTCTCGATGAGCTCGTTCAGCCAGCGCACTTCGCGCTCCACGGACTCCATGCCGTGCCGCTGGAGCTCAAGGGTGTAGTCATCGAGGCGCTCACGAGTGCGTGCCAGGGAGGCGCGCATCTTCTCCAGACGCTCCTCCAGCCGGCTGCGACGGCCTTCCAGCACCCGCATCCGCACCTCGCGCTCCGTCTGCCCGAAGAAGGCGAAGCGAGCCGCGAAGTGCTCGTCCTCCCAGCTGTCCGGGCCGGTGTGCGAGAGCAGCTCCTCGAAGTGTTCCTTACCTTCAGCCGTCAACCGGTAGACGATCTTGGCGCGACGCCCCGCGAGTGAGGCGGCGAGGGCGTCCTCGGGAGCGTTTCCCGGCTCCTCGATCAACCAGCCGTTGGCGACCAGAGTCTTGAGGCAGGGGTAGAGAGTCCCGTAACTGAAGGCTCGGAAGATTCCCAGCGAGGTGTTGAGCCGCTTGCGCAGCTCGTACCCGTGCATCGGTGCCTCACGGAGCAGACCGAGCACGGCGAATTCGAGGATGCCGGAGCGTCTGCTCACCGCCGCCTCCTTCGCCCTGCCGGTCTGGGTATCTCGCGCTGATGTATCGACTCGATACATCAGCACGATAGGGCGAGGTGCCTCCTGCGACAAGGGGGGTCAGGGTGAACGGCGTCACATCAACAATTCGTGACGAGCAACTTGCCTGATTTAGGGTGAACTTCAGACTAGGAGGGTTTTGGGCGTGCGTAGTCTGTGCGGATGCAGACCACCGGGAACCTTGTGACGTCCCCGGACGTCATCGCCGTGGATGCTGAGCGGATGAGACCTTCATGGGGCTGGTCCGTATCCATTTCGGGGGGACCGGAACTCAACTGCCGCTTCCAGGCGTCTCGCCTGCCCGAGGAGTAGTCGTTCGATGAGCGAGCACCGTCGCAAACCGCCACAGACACAGAGTGGCGGGCGTGCGGCTGCCAGACGCGCCGCCCAGCAACCTCCTGGTCGCCGCGCGGCCCCGCCCCAGGACCCGGGCCAGGGGGCCGCCGGGCCGGACTCCGCCGCGCCCGGAGCCCCGTACGGGTCCGCGGCGCACGGTTCCACCGGCCATGGTCCCGGTCCACACGGCGAGCCGGAGCGTCCGTACGGCGGGCGGGCCGAGGCCCGGCGCGCAGCGCAGCGCGGCAGTCGTCGCCGGGTGGACAGTGGTGCGGGCGCCGGAGGCGGCGGTCGCGGGGGCCGGGGGGGCCGTCGCGGTGGCGCCGGGGGAGCCGATGGGCCCGGTCGCGGGGGTGAGCCCCGTAAGAAGCGGATGATCGACTATCCGCGCCATGACAAGGACGGCTGGCGGCGCTGGGTCCCGGGCTGGAAGCTGGTCACCGCGCTGTGCATCGGCTTCCTCGGGACGCTGATGGCCGGAGCGGCCCTCGCCTACGCGATGGTGGAGGTGCCCGACCCCCAGAAGGCGGCCAAGGCCCAGAACAACGTCTACTTCTGGGACGACGGCTCGCAGATGGCCGCCACCGGTGGCGAGATCAACCGCCAGATCATCGGGATCAAGGAGATCCCCGATGATATGGAGAACGCGGTGATCTCGGCCGAGAACAAGACGTTCCGGAAGGACTCCGGCGTCGACCCGATGGGTATTGGCCGGGCCCTCGTGAATATGGCCAAGGGCGGTCAGACCCAGGGTGGCTCCACCATCACCCAGCAGTATGTGAAGAACGCGCATCTCGGCGATCAGTCCCAGACGCTGAGCCGTAAGTTCAAAGAGCTGTTCATCTCCATCAAGGTCGGCAACGACATGGGGAAGGACGCCATCATGGCCGGCTATCTGAACACCTCTTACTACGGCCGTGGCGCGTACGGCCTCCAGGCCGCGGCCCGTACGTACTACGACATCGACGCCAAGAAGCTGAACGCCAGCCAGTGCGCGTTCCTCGCGTCGCTGCTGAAGGGCGCCACCTACTTCGACCCGGCCGGGGCCGTCGAGATTGACCCCGCCGCGACACCGAAGAAGAACCTGGAACGGGCGACCGACCGTTGGCGCTGGATCCTCAACGAGATGGTGAACGACGGCTATATCGAGGACAGCGACCGGGACAAATTCATCGATTTGGGCTTCCCCAACCCCGCCCCGTTCAAGAAGCAGGCGAAGCTCGGCGGGCAGGTCGGTTATCTGGTCGACCTCGCCAAGGCGAACTTCCTCAGCAACAACGGCGATATCACATCGGACGAGCTCGCCCGCGGCGGCTACCAGATCCATACGACGTTCCAGAGTGACAAGGTCAGGAAGCTCAGCGAGGCCGTCGACAAGGTCCGCAAGAAGAACATCGACCCCAAGAAGCGCCCGGACAAGGACACCCACGTCCAGTTCGGCGGCGCCTCGGTGAATCCGAAGACGGGCGCGATCGTCGCCATCTACGGCGGCGAGGACGCGACCAAGCACTTCACCAACAACGCCGATGTCACCGGCGCCCAGGTCGGCTCGACCTTCAAGCCGTTCGTCCTCGCCGCCGCGATGAACCAGGGCGTACGGGACCCCAAGCAGGGCCCTGAGCAGACGCGTGAGCAGCGCACCATCGTCGACCCCAACAAGACGGTGTACAACGGCAAGAACAAGCTCAAGATCAAGCGGTACGACGGGTCGGTGTGGCAGAACGAGGAGGGGAAGGAGTGGCTGCAGGTCAATGACGGCGACGAGTCGTACAAGAACATCAATCTGCGCGAAGCCATGATCGTCTCCGCCAACTCGCCCTTCGTGCAGCTCGGCATGGACATCGGCATCCCGGAGGTGCGGGAGACCGCCATCGACGCCGGACTGCTTAAGTCCTCGCTCGACCCGGGCAATGTCCCCTCGTTCTCGATCGGTATCTCCACCCCCAGCGCCATCCGGATGGCGGGGGCCTATGCGACCTTCGCGGCCAGTGGCCAGCAGCGCACCCCGTACTCGGTCAAGAAGGTCACCAAGGAAAGCGCCATCGTCTACGCGCACCAGGACAAGCCCGCCAGCGCCTTCCCCGCGGCGGTCGCGGACAATGTGACCGATGTGCTGAAGGACGTCGTCGAGGACGAGGACGGCACCGGCAAGAACGCCCGGATCCCCGGCCGTGAGGTCGCGGGCAAGACCGGTACGACCGATGGGAACAAGTCGGCCTGGTTCGTCGGCTACACCCCGGACCTGTCGACGGCGATCGACATGTACCGCATGGACGACAACGAGAAGAACACCAAGCGCGGCTTCCTGGAAATGTTCGGAACGGGCGGCCAGGACAAGATCCACGGCTCCTCGTTCCCGTCCGAGATCTGGCAGACGTACATGGCGGAAGCGGTCAAGGGCACGCCGGTGACGAAGTTCCCGAAGCCGGAGCCGATCGGTGAGGCCCTCTGGGGCGGTGGCGCCTCCAGCCCGGCGCCCTCACCGACCGAGGAGCCGTCCGAGGAGCCGTCGGAGGAGGTGTCGGAGGAGCCGTCGACCACCCCGCCCACGACACCCGCGCCGACCACTTCCGAGTCCTGCAACGCGTGGGAGGACTGGAGCTGCGGAGAGTCCGGGGCCACCGACGGGGGTAAGCCCGGAGGGGCCAACGACGGCGGGGACAACGGCGGTCCGACCACCTCGCCGACATCCTCGTCATCAACGGGCGAAGAGGACGGTGGGGGCGATAACGGCAACGGAGGATCCGGAGGAAACGGACTCTTCGGACGGTAGTTCCCGCCACCACTGACCCGAACCACCCGGGGGCCGACACACTCCTGCCGGTCCGGACCGCGCACCACGCGTGATCCGGCCGCAGGGGGTGTCGGCCCTCGTGGCGTCCCCATCAGGACCTCGTACGCCGGCCGGACGCGGACACAGTGGCCGCACGTTTTCCGCCAGGCCGCCCCCGCCCCGGCACCGGATGCGAAGGACGCGTCCGGCCCCCTACTCCGTACGGCAGGATGAGCACCATGCCCAGTGCGGAAGAGAAGAGCGTGCACCACGACCGGCCGGATGTCGCGCGCCACGACCGGCCGGATGTACGGCCCACCAGGCGGGACCCCGTCGCGGCGTCCGGCAGTGAGCTGATCGGCGGTCCGGCCGGCCGCTGGGCCCTGCGCTCCCCGGGTGGCTTCCTCACTCCCGTACGGGTGGTGTCCCTGCTGGCCATCGGCATGTTCGCGCTGGGCATGGTGCAGAAGATGCCCTGTTACAACTGGGCCTGGTTCAGGGGTGCCGGCGCGCAGTACACACACGGCTGCTACTCCGACATTCCGCATCTCTATCTGGGGCGCGGCTTCTCGGAGGGACTCCTTCCGTATTTCGACCGGCTGCCCGGCGATATGGAGTATCTGGAGTACCCCGTACTGACCGGGCTGTTCATGCAGGTGGCCTCCTGGCTCAATCTGGCCGACGGTTCCCTACAGAACCAGGAGCAGGTGTACTGGCTCATCAACGCGGGCATGTTGATGATCTGCACCGCGGTAATCGCGGTCTGTGTGGCCCGCACCCACCGCCACCGCCCCTGGGACGCCCTCCTGCTCGCGCTGGCGCCCGCCTTCGCCCTCACCGCCACGATCAACTGGGACCTGCTCGCCGTGGCGCTCACCGCCGCCGCGATGCTGATGTGGTCGCGGGGCCGGCCGCTGGCGTTCGGGATTCTGCTCGGGCTGGCGACGGCCGCCAAGCTCTATCCCGTGCTGTTGCTCGGTCCGCTGTTCCTGCTGTGCTGGCGGGCCGGTAAGTGGCGAGAATTCGCCACTGCGGCGCTCGGTGCCGCGGGCGCCTGGCTGGTGGTGAATCTGCCGGTGATGCTGTTGGCGCCGGAGGGGTGGAAGAAGTTCTACACCTTCAGCCAGGAGCGACAGATCGACTTCGGTTCGTTCTGGCTGATCATCACCCAGCGCACGGGCGAGTCGATCGAAGTCGAGACGGTGAACACGTACGCGACACTCCTGATGATCCTGGCCTGCGTGGGCATCGCCGTGCTGACGCTCTGCGCCCCCCGCCGACCCCGCTTCGCGCAGCTCGCGCTGCTGGTCGTCGCGGCGTTCATCCTCACCAACAAGGTCTACTCGCCGCAGTACGTCCTGTGGCTGATCCCGCTCGCCGCACTGGCCCGGCCCCGGTGGCGGGACTTCCTGATCTGGCAGGCGTGCGAAGTCATGTACTTCCTCGGCATCTGGATGTACCTCGCGTACACGACGAACGACAAGCACCACGGACTACCGGCCGAGGGCTACCAGGTCGCCATCGCCCTGCACCTGCTGGGCACGCTGTACCTGTGCGGGATGGTGGTACGGGACATCCTGCTGCCGGAGCGGGACCCGGTCCGGCAGGACGACGGATCGGACGATCCGTCGGGTGGGGTCCTGGACGGTGCCGAGGACAGGTTCGTACGGGGCAGGGCGGCCCGACTCCCGGCGCACACGGCGCACACGGCGCCCGCGGTGACGGTGGAGCGGGTGGAGTGGGGCACGGCGCACGGGAAGGCCGCCGAAGGCTCCTCGTAGGCCCCTCGGGGCCTGTCCCGCTGCGGACAGGCCCCTCGGCTGGGGTTTAACCTCCGGGCTCGACAGAGAGCCGGGGAGGAACGCTCTAGCGTTCGACGAGACGGTCGAACTGGGTCGTGGTGTGGCGCAGATGCGCCACCAGCTCGTCGCCGACCTTCGGCTCCGTGGCGTCCGACGGCACGAACAGGATCGAGACCTGCATGTGCGGGGGCTCGGCGAACCAGCGCTGCTTGCCCGCCCAGACGAACGGCGACAGGTTCCGGTTGACCGTCGCCAGACCGGCGCGCGCGACGCCCTTGGCACGCGGCATCACACCGTGCAGCGCCTTCGGCGCCTCCAGGCCCACTCCGTGGGACGTACCACCGGCGACGACGACCAGCCAGCCGTCGGAAGCGGCCTTCTGCTGGCGGTAACCGAACCGGTCGCCCTTGGAGACCTGGGTGACATCGAGGACGGAGCCGCGGTACTCGGTCGAGTCGTGGTCGCCGAGCCAGAGCCGGGTGCCGATACGGGCGCGGAAGCGGGTCTGCGGGAACTGCTGGCGCAGTCGCGCCAACTCCTCGGCGCGCAGATGGCTGACGAACATGGTGTGGAGCGGCAGCCGGGCGGCCCGCAGTCGGTCCATCCAGCCGATGACCTCTTCGACCGCGTCGGAACCGTCCGTACGGTCCAGGGGCAGATGGAGGGCGAAGCCTTCCAGCCGCACGTCCTCGATGGCGGCGCTCAGCCGGCCCAGGTCCTGCTCCAGGATGCCGTGGCGCTTCATGGAGCTCATGCACTCGATGACGACACGGGCGCCGACCAGGGCGTGCACACCGTCGACCGAGGAGACGGAGCGGATGACGCGGTCGGGCAGCGGGACCGGCTCCTCGCCACGGCGGAAGGGGGTGAGGACGAGGAGATCCCCGCTGAACCAGTCCTTGATCCGGGCGGCTTCGTAGGTGGTGCCGACGGCCAGCATGTCGGAGCCGAAGCGGGACGTCTCGTCCGCCAGTCGCTCGTGACCGAAGCCGTAGCCGTTCCCCTTACAGACCGGCACCAGGCCGGGGAACTGGTCGATCACGGACTTCTGGTGCGCCCGCCAGCGCGTGGTGTCGACGTACAGGGAGAGCGCCATGGCCGGCCCGGAACCTTTCTGGTGGCTGCGGTGTATCAGAGGTATGTACGAGATCTACGAGGTTACGGCGTGGGCGGCAGCAGCGACAGCGCCACCGCTGGGATCGGCCGAACCGACGCGTTCACCGTCGGCGCGACCGGTGCCGGCAATGGGCCCGGTGCCGGGACTGGTGCCGGCGCCGGGGACAGCACCACAGATGCCGGGAGAGCGGCGGCCACCGGTGCCGCGGCGCGGGTCAGCGGCGCGACATATACATGTCGAGCGCCTTGTGCAGCAGCTTGTTCAGCGGGAAGTCCCACTCACCGACGTATTCGACGGCCTCGCCGCCCGTTCCGACCTTGAACTGGATGAGACCGAAGAGATGGTCGGTCTCATCGAGGGAGTCGCTGATCCCCCGCAGGTCGTAGACGGTCGCGCCCATGGCGTACGCGTCCCGCAGCATCCGCCACTGCATCGCGTTCGAGGGCCGGACCTCGCGCCCGATGTTGTCGGAGGCGCCGTAGGAGTACCAGACGTGCCCACCGACGACGAGCATCGTCGCCGCGGAGAGGTTCACGCCGTTGTGCCGCGCGAAGTACAACCGCATGCGGTTGGGGTCCTCGGTGTTCAACACCTGCCACATGCGCTGGAAGTACGAGAGCGGGCGCGGCCGGAAGCGGTCCCGGATCGCGGTGATCTCGTACAGCCGCTGCCATTCCTCAAGGTCCTGGTAGCCACCCTGGACGACCTCGACACCGGCCTTCTCGGCCTTCTTGATATTGCGCCGCCACAGCTGGTTGAAGCCCTTGAGGACATCGTCCAGCGAGCGGTTCGCCAGCGGCACCTGGTAGACGTACCGGGGCTGGACATCGCCGAAACCGGCGCCGCCGTCCTCGCCCTGCTGCCAGCCCATCTTCCGCAGCCGATCGGCCACTTCGAAGGCACGGGGCTCGATATGGGTCGCCTCGACGTCCCGCAGCCGCTTCACATCCGGGTCCTGGATACCGGACTTGATCGCCGGCGCGTCCCAGCGGCGGATGACCACCGGCGGGCCCATCTTCACGGAGAAGGCGCCCTGCTGCTTGAGGTGGGCGAGCATCGGCCGCAGCCAGTCGTCCAGATTGGGGGCGTACCAGTTGATCACCGGGCCCTCGGGCAGATACGCGAGATAACGCTTGATCTTGGGCAGCTGGCGGTAGAGCACCAGGCCCGCGCCGACGAGCTGGCCGCTCTTGTCGAACCAACCAAGGTTCTCCGAGCGCCACTCCGTCTTCACATCTGACCACGCCGGCACCTGGCAGTGACTTGCCGACGGCAGGGACTGGATGTACGCCAGATGCTGCTCTCGGCTGATGGTCCTCAGGGTCAGGCTCATGCGGGGCGCTCCTCGGCTGGTGTGTCCCCATGGGTCAGGGGCTCCGGCTCTCGCGCCGAAGCCTACTGTGCAGGGGGAGCGCCCCGAATGGCCGCGTTCGACCGACGGGCCGGACCGCGTCGGCCGGGCTACCCGATGACCCCGCCGAAGAGACCACCGTGGGCCATGCCGAGGAAGAAGCCGAAGGCGGACGCGCCGAGGCCGATGATCAGCGCGGTGCGTTCGCGGGTCGTCACCGAGATGAACTGTCCGTAGCCGCCCGTGATGATCCCCACCAGCCCTGTCCATGAGCTGAGCAGATGCAGATTGTGGAACATCGCGGAGACGAACGCGATGACCCCGAGGACCAGCGTCACCGCGACCAGGGTGTCCTGGAGGGGGTGGGGCTTGCCGTCGGTGGCGAAGAGGGAGGTCTGACGTCGCATTGCCTGTGCCATCTGGCACCTCCTGGCGTGGCCGGAGCGCAGCGCATCGTAGTGCTGCGTACACCCGATGTGTACAGATTGTGCCCCTTGGCCGCCGGATTTCAACCGGACGCGTGTCTGCGGGTAGTGTGTACGGTCTGCACCGGTGTCTGCCCGGACCACGATCGATCGCCACGGACGTCAGCACGAATGTCAGTGGTGGCTGATCTACTCGGGGAGCTACAGGGACACCGTTGCCTATACGCATCACGACCCTCCTGCCACGGAACGACCGTGGCCGCTGAGTCCAAAGGAGGTGGGTTCCACATGCGTCACTACGAAGTGATGGTCATCCTCGATCCCGATCTTGAGGAGCGCGCTGTCTCCCCGTTGATCGAGAACTTCCTCTCCGTCGTCCGTGAGGGCAACGGAAAGGTGGAGAAGGTCGACACCTGGGGCCGTCGTCGTCTCTCTTACGAGATCAAGAAGAAGCCCGAGGGCATCTACTCGGTCATCGACCTGCAGGCCGAGCCTGCGGTCGTCAAGGAGCTCGACCGCCAGATGAACCTGAACGAGTCGGTCCTCCGGACCAAGGTCCTCCGCCCCGAGACCCACTGAGCGACCCGCTCAGAGGTCATCGGGTTCGAGTAGCAGCAAGCAGCCAGAAGCAATCCCGCCGAGAGGTTCACCCATGGCAGGCGAGACCGTCATCACGGTCGTCGGCAATCTTGTCGACGACCCCGAGCTGCGCTTCACCCCCTCCGGTGCGGCGGTCGCGAAGTTCCGTGTCGCGTCCACTCCCCGCATGTTCGACAAGCAGACCAATGAGTGGAAGGACGGCGAAAGCCTGTTCCTGACCTGCTCGGTCTGGCGTCAGGCTGCGGAGAACGTCGCCGAGTCGCTCCAGCGCGGCATGCGTGTCGTTGTGCAGGGTCGTCTGAAGCAGCGGTCGTACGACGACCGCGAGGGCGTCAAGCGCACGGTCTACGAGCTGGATGTCGAAGAAGTCGGTCCCAGCCTCAAGAACGCCACGGCCAAGGTCACCAAGACCACTGGCCGCGGTGGGCAGGGCGGCTACGGAGGCGGCGGCGGCCAGCAGGGTGGCGGAGGCGGCTGGGGCGGCGGTTCCGGCGGCGGTGCCCAGCAGGGCGGCGGCGGTGCACCCGCCGACGACCCGTGGGCCACCAGCGCTCCGGCCGGCGGCCAGCAGCCGCAGGGTGGCGGCGGCGGAGGTAACTGGGGCGGAAGCTCCGGCAACTCCGGTGGTTCTGGCGGCGGCTACTCGGACGAGCCCCCGTTCTAAGGGATTCGTTCCAGGGGTGCTCGTAATCCCCACTTCTTGATCACACAGGAGAAACACCATGGCGAAGCCGCCTGTGCGCAAGCCTAAGAAAAAGGTCTGCGCATTCTGCAAGGACAAGACCGTGTACGTGGACTACAAGGACACGAACATGCTGCGGAAGTTCATTTCCGACCGCGGCAAGATCCGTGCCCGCCGCGTTACCGGCAACTGCACGCAGCACCAGCGTGACGTCGCCACGGCCGTTAAGAACAGCCGTGAGATGGCGCTGCTGCCCTACACGTCCACCGCGCGCTAAGGAAGGGTGACCGAAACATGAAGATCATCCTCACCCACGAGGTCTCCGGCCTCGGCGCCGCTGGCGACGTTGTCGACGTCAAGGACGGCTACGCTCGCAACTACCTGGTCCCGCGTGGTTTCGCGATCCGCTGGACCAAGGGTGGCGAGAAGGACGTGGCGCAGATCCGCCGCGCCCGCAAGATCCACGAGATCGCGACCATCGAGCAGGCCAATGAGGTCAAGGCCAAGCTTGAGGCCGTCAAGGTGCGTCTGGCTGTTCGCTCCGGCGACGCCGGCCGTCTCTTCGGTTCCGTGACCCCGGCTGACATCGCCACGGCGATCAAGTCCGCCGGTGGCCCGGAGGTCGACAAGCGTCGTGTCGAGCTCGGTGCGCCGATCAAGACCCTGGGCTCGCACCAGGTGTCTGTGCGTCTGCACCCCGAGGTTGCCGCGAAGCTCGGCGTCGAGGTCATCGCCGCCTGAGTGCAGCGATCGACTGAGGTGTAGGAAAGGGCCGCATCCCTGGATGCGGCCCTTTCCGCTGTCCGGAGTCTCGGGGGTCTTCCGGAGCGGCGGAGTGACTGTGCCGACGGGGGCCGAGGTGCCCGGAGGCTTGGGGAATCCGGGGTATTCGCCGCGTTTCACGTGAAACATCGGGCGAGGCGAGCCTCTCGCAGGCCCCCTTGCCGAGGGTTCTCAGCGGGTGGCGCCTATGACGATCCAGCGGCCGGAGCGGGTCCGAGCCCAGAGGGTCGCCAACCGCACGAGCATCATCACGGTCATGGCCCACCACAGGGCCGTGAGCCCGCCGCCGAGTGTGGGAACGAGTAGGGCGAGCGGTGTGAAGATCGCCAGCGTCGCCAGCATCGCCCAGGCGAGATAGGGGCCGTCGCCGGCTCCCATCAGCACCCCGTCGAGAACGAAGACCACACCGGCGATGGGCTGGGAGATCGCTATCACCAGCAGCGCGGGGAGCAGGGTGTCGTGCACGGCCGGGTCATCGCTGAACAGCGGAATGAAGAGTGGCCGCAGGAGAACCAGCAACACCCCGAAGACCACACCGGAGGCGATTCCCCACTGCACCATGCGCCGGCAGACCTGGCGTGCGCCCTCGGCGTCCCCGGCGCCGAGATAACGGCCGATGATCGCTTGCCCGGCGATGGCGATGGCGTCGAGCGCGAAGGCCATCAGGCTCCAGAGGGAGAGAGCGATCTGCTGGGCGGCCACCTCGCTGTCCCCGAGACGGGCCGCGACGGCAGTGGCGATCATCAGTACGGCGCGCAGGGAGAGCGTACGGACCAGCAGGGGGACCCCGGCCTGGGCGCTGGCCCGTATGCCTGCCACATGGGGACGGAGGGACGCGTGGTGGCGCCGGGCGCCCCTTACGACCACGATCAGATAGACGGCGGCCATGCCGTACTGGGCGATCACGGTGCCCCAGGCAGAGCCGGCGATGCCGAAGCCGGCTCCGTAGACCAGGACGACATTGAGTACGCCATTGGCCGTGAAGCCGCCGATGGCGACATACAGCGGAGTTCGGGTGTCCTGGAGCCCGCGCAGAACACCGGTCGCCGCGAAGACGACGAGCATCGCGGGGATGCCGATACTGGAGATCTGGAGATAGGTGATGGCGTACGGGGTCGCCGTCTCCGAGGTGCCGAAGAGTCGGACGAGCCAGGGAGCGGTGGGCAGGGTAAGGGCGACGACGGCGGCGCCCAGCAGGATCGCCAGCCAGATTCCGTCCATGCCCTGGCGGATGGCGGCGGCCAGATCGCCCGCGCCCACCCGTCGGGAGACGGCCGCGGTGGTGGCGTACGCCAGGAAGACGAAGACGCTGACGGCGGTCATCAACAGGCTGGCCGCGACGGCGAGACCCGCGAGCTGTGCGGTACCGAGGTGGCCGACGACCGCGCTGTCGACCATCACGAAAAGCGGCTCCGCGACGAGCGCACCGAAGGCGGGGACGGCGAGCGCGATGATCTCTCGATCGTGGCGGCGCCGAAGTGCCTTGGAGGTCGCGGGGGCCTGAGTCATGGGCTCAATGTAATCTTCCACAGGTAAGAGATGCAATTACCTTGTGATCCTTACTTGTGCCGCATGCGACGGCTGGCGGGTGCGCCGTTTGTTCTGATCTTGGCCCAGTCGGGAAAGTTTTTCTCCCCCACAGCCGGTGGATGGAAAAACGGCAGGTCAGATGCTGTGCAGCGAAAACGCGACGACTTTGTCCACAGAGCTGTCCCCCGGTCCGTGCACAGGTTCGGCGGGGTTCTCCACAGCATCTGGTCACTCGTCCACATGGCCTGTGGATAACCAGATTGGCTGACGGTGGCGGGGGGCCTACCGTGAACCGTTGCCCGACGCGCCGGAAGCGGAGCGGGGCCGCTTGTTTTGTCAGTGCCGTGCCGTAGAAAGAGGGGGCACGGCGAGGTCCGCTAGGCGGACGGGAGGAGGTGGCCCGGTTGAGTATTTCCGAGCCCTTGGACGACCCGTGGGCGGCCGAGGAGGGGCCCAGCGATCGTCTGCCCGTCTCCCGTCAGCGCCGTAATGACCAGCGCGGCGGCCGTGACGATCAGCACGAGCGCGGCAGGGACAGCGGCGGCTGGGACGGGGGTTCCACCGGCTTCGAGCGGGTCCCGCCCCAGGACCTCGACGCCGAGCAGTCGGTCCTCGGTGGAATGCTCCTCTCCAAGGACGCCATCGCCGATGTCGTGGAGATCATCAAGGGCCATGACTTCTACCGGCCGGCCCATGAGACGGTCTACACGGCGATTCTCGACCTGTACGCCAAGGGCGAGCCCGCGGACCCCATCACCGTCGCGGCAGAGCTGGTCAAGCGCGGTGAGATCACCCGGGTCGGCGGCGCACCCTACCTCCACACGCTGGTGCAGTCGGTCCCGACCGCGGCGAACGCCTCGTACTACGCCGAGATCGTCCATGAGCGGGCGGTGCTGCGCCGGCTGGTGGAGGCCGGCACCAAGATCACGCAGATGGGATACGCGGCGGACGGCGACGTCGACGAGATCGTCAACTCCGCCCAGGCCGAGATCTACGCCGTCACCGAGCAGCGCACCAGCGAGGACTATCTGCCGCTCGGCGACATCATGGAGGGCGCGCTCGACGAGATCGAGGCGATCGGCTCACGCAGCGGAGAGATGACCGGTGTCCCCACGGGCTTCACGGACTTCGACTCCCTCACGAATGGACTCCACCCGGGCCAGATGATCGTCATCGCGGCCCGCCCCGCCATGGGTAAGTCCACCCTGGCGCTGGATTTCGCCCGTGCCTGCTCCATCAAGAACAATCTGCCGAGCGTGATCTTCTCCCTTGAAATGGGACGGAACGAGATCGCGATGCGTCTGCTGTCCGCCGAGGCACGGGTGGCGCTGCACCATATGCGCTCCGGCACGATGACGGACGAGGACTGGACCCGGCTGGCCCGCCGAATGCCGGACGTGTCCCAGGCGCCGCTCTACATCGACGACTCCCCGAACCTCTCGATGATGGAGATCAGGGCGAAGTGCCGACGGCTGAAGCAGCGCAGCAACCTCAAGCTCGTGGTGATCGACTATCTCCAGCTGATGCAGTCGGGTGGCTCGAAGCGCGCCGAGAGCCGTCAGCAGGAGGTCTCTGACATGTCCCGAAACCTCAAGCTACTGGCCAAGGAGCTGGAGCTGCCGGTGATCGCGCTGTCCCAGCTGAACCGTGGCCCCGAGCAGCGTACGGACAAGAAGCCCATGGTCTCCGACCTGCGTGAATCGGGTTCCATCGAGCAGGACGCGGACATGGTGATCCTGCTGCACCGTGAGGACGCGTACGAGAAGGAGTCCCCGCGCGCGGGCGAGGCGGACCTGATCGTGGCGAAGCACCGTAACGGCCCGACGGCGACGATCACCGTGGCGTTCCAGGGGCACTACTCGCGGTTCGTGGACATGGCGCAGACCTGATCCGTGCGGAGGGGGAGGCTCCCGGCTCCGTGTCTTGCTCCGTGTCTTACGGAGACCGCTACCGGGCCTCGAAAACCGGAGCGGCAGTCGCCCACTACCGGCCCAGGGAACGCGACTGAACGCGGGTCGCACAGAGGGCCGCTCGCCCCCACCGGGGGCCGTGGCGATTGCGGTGGGGGTGGAGCGGGTGTACCGGCCGGGGGCACGGGCCCCCCGGCGGGTGTTCGCGTCGGCGGGAGGCCGGGCGGGGGTGTCTCAGCGCTTGACGCCCACGAAGCCCCACTGCTCGACCGGCTCGCCGGTGACCGGCTCGTCGGGGCGCCACAGGGTGATGGAACCGAAGCCGGGCTCGACGAGGTCCAGGCCGTCCGAGAACGACCTTACGACCGCGGAGGGGCGGGAGATATAGGGAAGGGCGCCGCCTTCGGCGTACTCATCGGAGCCCGCACGGGTCTCCGGCGTTTCGATGGTGTCGCAGAGGATGAGGCAGCTACCCGGGGGGAAGGCGTCCAGATAGCTGCGCAACAACGCGGCGGCGGCGGCATCGTCCGCGACATGGCCCAGGGTCGAAAGCAGCATCAGCGCGACCGGCTTGGTCAGATCGAGGGTCTTGGCCGCCTCGCGCAGGACGGTCTCGGCGTCCGTCAGGTCCGCGTGCACATAGTTGGTGGCGCCCTCGGGCCGGCTGACCAGCAGTGCGCGGGCGTGGGCGAGCACGATCGGGTCGTTGTCGACGTACACGATCCGCGCCTCGGGCGCGGCGTCCTGGGCCACCTCGTGGGTGGAGTTGGCGGTGGGCAGTCCGGTGCCGAGGTCGAGGAACTGGCGGACCCCCATCTCCTGGGCGAGGTAGCGCACGGCCCGCGCCTGGAACTGACGGGAGGCCCGGGCTATGTCGATGATCTGCGGGAGCATCTCCGCGAGCCGTGCGCCCAGGGCCTGGTCGACGGGGTAGTTGTCCTTGCCGCCGAGCCAGTAGTTCCACACCCGCGCCGAATGCGGCGTCGTCGTGTCGATCTGGACCACAGGTTCGTGCTGCTCCGCGTTCATCGGGTTCTCCTTGCGTCGGCCCCCATACAGTTCATACGGGGGGCTCCGCCCATGTTTCACCACACGTCACGCATACGCCAGCGGCTACAGGAACCAACTCGGGTGGCAGGAAGTACCGATGTGACGCGAGTGGAGTGAACCCCGTTGAACAGCAAGGATGTTGGCGTCACACAGGTCGCCGGGGGTCGGTCATTTCGGATGGGGCCCCGTCCACCCGACGCGGGGCGATCGGCGAGCCGTCGAGTGGGCGAGCCGGCCGCCGTGCTGGTTCGGCAGGCCGGCGAGGGGCTTGTTGAGGTGCTCAGCCTCCCTGGACGTCAGGGCGGGTGGGGCATCTGCGCTCCGGACCCCGCGCCCCGAGCGGTGCCGGCTTGCTGGGAATTCCTGTCCGCGTGCCGCGTAATGCCACGTCAGGCGGTCGACATGGGGTGGGGTCGCCGATAGACCTGGCTCATGACCTCACGATCCACTGCGCTTCTGCCCAGCACCGAACGCTCCCTGTTGCACCGGCTCGCCGTCGCCCAGTCGGAAGGGCGCGCGCCATCGGTGGTCGCCGGGGTGGCGCGCGATGGGGAACCGGTGTGGACCGGCGCCCGAGCCTCGGCCGGACCGGTGGGGGCGGCACCCGGCCCCGACACCCAGTATCGGATCGGTTCGATCACCAAGACCTTCACAGCCGTCCTGGTGATGAGGCTGCGGGACGAGGGGCTGCTCGATCTCGGCGACCCCGTGGAGCGCCACCTTCCCGGGACCGGCATGGGCGAGGTGACGATCGCCCAGCTACTCGGCCACAGCGCCGGGCTGAGCGCGGAGACCCCGCCGCCCTGGTGGGAGCGGACGCCGGGGACACTGCGACCGGGACTCGCCGACGTCCTCGGCGGACCGTCCCGGCCACACCCAGCCGGCCGCCGTCATCACTACTCGAACCCCGGCTACACGGTCCTCGGTTCCTTGGTCGAGGCCGTACGTGGGGCGTCCTGGGAGGAGGTCCTCCGGAGCGAGATCCTCGAACCCCTCTCCTTGGCCCGTACGAGCGCCCAACCGCTCGCTCCGTACGCCACCGGCTGGGCGGTGCACCCCTGGGCCGATGTGCTGCTTCCCGAACCCATCGAGGATCTGGGGCTGATGGCCCCGGCCGGACAGCTCTGGTCGACCGTCGCCGATCTCTGCCGATTCGCCGTGTTCCTGGCTGAGGGGGACAAGCGGGTGCTGAGTCCCGCGTCCGTACGGGAGATGGCGACGCCTGCCGCACCCGCCGAGAGCGGCGAGTGGGAGAGCACCTACGGACTGGGCGTGCAGATCGTACGGAGAGACGGACGCACCCTTGTGGGGCACACCGGCTCGCTGCCCGGCTTCCTCGCCGGTCTCTGGGTGAGCGCCGCCGACGGGATCGCCGCCGTGGCGCTCGCCAATGCCACTTCCGGCCCCTTCCCCGCCGCCGTCGCCGCCGATCTCGTGGGGATCGTGGCCACGGCTGAGCCCCGCCTCCCCGGCCCCTGGCAGCCGCTTCCGGAGGTCGACCAGGAGCTGCTGGCGCTGACCGGGCCCTGGTACTGGGGCACGCAGTCTTTTGCGCTGAGGCTGCTCGCCGACCGGGGCTTGGAGCTCCAGCCGTTGCGGGGCGCCGGCCGGGGAGCACGCTTCGTGGTGGGGGAGGACGGGGGCTGGATCGGCCAGGAGGGGTATTTCGCCGGCGAGCCGTTGCGGGTGGTGCACCGGGAGGACGGATCGGTCCGCCATCTCGACCTAGGGTCGTTCATCTTCACCCGAGAGCCCTACGAGCCGGATGCCGGAGTCCCCGGCGGTGTCGACAGCGAAGGCTGGCGTGGAGTCCGGGGCTGATACAGCGAGGATGTTTCACGTGAAACGGGCACGGACGGCGACGACCGAAGGGGCTCGTCGTCGATCCGGCCCGTGTGGGTCGGTCAGAGCGGAAGCTTGAACCCGATATGAGAGGGCTCGAATCCCAGCCGCTCGTAGAAACGACGGGCGTCCGTGCGGGAGGTGTCCGAAGTCAGTTGGACCAGTTGGCACCCCTGGCGCCGGGACTCCTCGATCGCCCACTCGATGAGCCGGCTGCCAAGTCCGTCACCGCGCTCATCGGCATGAACGCGCACTCCCTCAATAATCGAGCGGATGGAGCCGCGCCGGGAGAGCCCGGGGATGATCGTGAGCTGGAGTGTGCCGACCACGCGGCCCGCGCGGACGGCGACGATCTGGTGCTGATGGGGATCCCCGGCCAACCGCTCGAAGGCCGCTGTGTACGGGGTGAGGTCGTCCGGGGACTCCCGCAGAGCGCCCAGCGGATCATCGGCGAGCATCGCCACAATCGCCGGGAGGTCGTCGCGAACCGCGGGCCGTATCTCCAGATCGTTCATGATCCGCAGACTACGTGGGGAGCTTCAGCTCCTCGACGGTCCGGACCAGAGGGGCGAGCACCGGATTCTGAGCGGCCTCGTCGAACGCCTCGCGCAGGGCAGCGGCATTGGTGGGACGCGCCTCGGCGAGCAGCGTGAGGCCCGCCTCGGTCACATCTGTGTAGATGCCTCGACGGTCGGTCTCGCAGAGATAGCGCCGGAGCAGCCCTCGGTCCTCCAGTCGGGTGACCAGCCGGGTCGTGGCGCTCTGGCTGAGCACGACGGCTTCCGCGACCTGCTTCATCTGAAGATGACCGCCGGGGCCGCTGTGCTGACGGCTGAGGACATCCAGCAGGGAGAACTCGCGCACGCTCAGGCCGTGGCCGCTCTCCAGGGCTCGCTCGATATGGGTTTCGATCGTGCCGTGCAGCAGCGAGAGCGCGCACCAGCTCTGGGAGAGTGTGGTGAGCGCGGGGTCCGTCGCGGTCATCTGGTTCCTCCTCCATCGCCCCGGACGCGGGAGCGGTTCGGGGCACGCGATCGAGCCGCGCACTCCCCAGGGTAGACGACGCGCGCAATATACCGCGTCTGCAATCATCCCTGTCGGTGATTCGCCCGGGATCGTCCCGCGGTGTGACCGGGCGGGTCAGCCGGCCGCGACCGACAGCGGTGCGAAGCGACGGGTCCAGTCACCCGGAAGGGCATCAATGGAGTAGGTCATCATGGTGTTGGACGCGACCGTCTCCAGGCCGTGTTCCTTCAGCCAGCCCAGCAGTTCCTCGTGGTGGACGGCGATATCCGTGCGGAAGGGCCGGTCCGTGCCCGGGGCCAGTGAGGCGATCAGAGCCTTCGCCGTCCCGGTGTCCTGGGCGATCAGCGGTCCGATGACATGAGTGTCCTCATTGGGCCAGGCGGCCGCGTACCCGGTCAGCGTGCCGTTCTCCTCCGCCACCCGGATCTGGTCCGCGAAGGCCGGCAGCCGAGCGAGCATATGGGTGCGGTCCAGACCGAAGACCTCGGTGTCCAGGCGGATGATCGCTGAAAGGTCCTCGGCGGTCGCTCGCCGGGTGCGCACCACTTCCGCGGCGGCCCGGGCCGAGGGTCGGAGATGGCCGCGCACCATCTCGGAGCTGCCCACGGAGACAAATCCAAGCTGCTCATAGAGCGGTCGACCGTTAGCGGTCGCATAGAGCGTCAGTGGAGTCTTCCCGGCGTCTTCCAGGATCTGTTCCATCATCCGGCGTCCGATGCCCTGACGGGCGTACCGCTCGGAGACGAGCACCATGCCAATGGCGGAGAGATCGGGGCCGTATGAGGTCACCACCGAGACGGCCAGCAGCCCTTGGCCCGAGGGGTCGTCGATGCCGTAACCCTGACCCGCCGTGAGTAGCAGTCCCCATTTGTGCTCCTCGCGCGGCCAGCCACGATTCTCGGAGAGATCGACGCAGGAGACGAGGTCGTCCAAGGTGAGACGGCGCAGGGACAGCTCTGGGAACGGTGTCGGCATAGGGATCAGGCTCGCCGACGTGATGATCGCTCGTCCAGTACTTTCCGGGAAGTGGTCGCGACCGGCCGTTCGGGCGCCAGGGTGATCAGCCGTCGATCACCGCTGCGAACAGGCCAACTGCGGGGCTGGTCCGAACCGACTGGGGTCGGGGTCGGTGCGAACAGGCCAACTGCGGGGCAGGGGTGAGAGACGGACCCGGTGAGCGGAATCACCTGCGCGGTTTCACGTGAAACATCCCGTTGCGGTGAAGTTCGGATCAGCCCAGGTCCGGCGCGTGCATCGCCCGTACGCCCTCGATATTGCCGTCCAGATAGTGCCGCAGCGACAGCGGTACGAGATGGACGGTGGCGATTCCCAGCCGGCTGAAGGGCACCCGCACGATTTCGTACGTGCCACAGGGCTGATCCACTTCCGGGCCATGCCGTCGCGAGGGGTCCATGGACTCCAGTCGGCAGACGAAGAAGTGCTGCACCTTCACCCCGGTCACGCCGCCGTCCGCGATGTGTTCGACGGTGTCGACGAAACAGGGCACTAGATCGGTGATCTTCGCACCCAGCTCCTCGTCCACCTCGCGGTGGAGCGCGTCGACCACGGTGGCGTCCCCGGGTTCGACCCCACCCCCGGGCGTCAGCCAGTAGGGATCCATACCGGGCTTGGTGCGTTTGATCAGGACCAGCTGGTCGGCGTCGAGCAGGATGGCACGGGCGGTGCGCTTGACCACGGGACGTTCGGTCATGGCTAGAAAATGGCCCGTGTCGCCCGATCTGAAACTCCTGTCGGCCGCGCGATCACCAGTCCACGGCCGTCCGCAGCAGCCGCTCGTGCGCCCGTGCGATATGCGAGTGGGCGAGCGTGCCGGTGCGTACGACGAGGAAGTAGGTGCGCAGCGGCGGCACCGGAGGGTCGAGCAGGGCGACCAGCCGCCCGCGCTCCAGGGCCTCCGCGCACAGATAGCGCGGCAGCACGGCGAGCCCGGCACCGGAGGCCGCGGTCTCCAGGACGGCGCGGAGATCGGGGGCGATGACGGCGCCCGCGGCGGCCGGACGGGAGTCGAAGACGGCGGACCAGTACCGCGAGACCAGCGGCAGGGACTCATGGACCTCCACCACGGGCAACTGCTCCAGCAGTACCCGACCGCCGCGCAGCACATCGGGCCCGAGGCGGGCGGCCCAGCGGGGGGAGGCGACCAGGACGTGTTCCTCGTCGCAGAGCGGAGTGGCGGAGAGCAGCCCACCGCGCGGGCGGGCCGTGGTGATGGCTAGATCGTGATGGCCGGCGGCCAGGCCCTCCAACGTCTCCTCGGCGTTTCCGAACGAGGCCCGCAGGGTCAGGCCCTGGGAGATCAGTGGAGTGAGGGCCGGCAGGGCCCGTAAGGACGTGAATTCGGGGAGGCCGGCGAGGTGCAGGGTCCGGGTGCGCGCGTCCTCTTCCAGGCCGGTCTCCGCTATCTCGATCAGCGCGTCCAGATGGGGTGCGGCCCGGTGGGCGAGTTCGTCACCGATGGTCGTCGGTGTCACCCCACGGGCCTGGCGTAAGAAGAGCGGGCGGCCGAGCTGGCGCTCCAGGGTGCGTATCTGACCGGTCACCGCGGGCTGGGAGAGTCCGAGCAGGGCGGCGGCGCGGGTGAAGGAACCGGCCCGGTGCACCGTCACGAATGTGCGCAGCAGGGCCAGATCCATGCCACGTGCCTCCCGCTCGTCGAGGTCCCCGGGCTGAACAACTATAAATAAGTCGATAGCCCGCTGTCGCTACTGTGATTGGACACTGACGCAGAGTCAACTAGCCTTGTCGGCACGGTTCTCCGGGGGGAAGAACCGGGGCGGTCCGAGCCATGAGGGGGGAGGCTCGGGTCGCCCGTCCCGGCTGTCCGGGCCCGCGCCGGGCCGTTCGCGGGGGCGTTCCGCCGCCTCGCGGACCGGCCACGGCGCCGGGGAGCCGGCACGCTTTCCGGGATCAGCGGACGCCCCGGCTCCGGGGGTCCCGGAGCCATGTCCGGCACCCGGCGATCCCGTTTCGGGGCACGCCGCCCCCGACGGAACACGACGCAACATGGGCCCCGACGGAACACGACGCAACATGGGCCCCGACGGAACACGACGCCACGCGGCCCCCGGCAGAACGCGACGGCAGCGGATGACGCCACGCGGCCCCCGGTGGAACACGACGGCAGCGGATGACGCCACGTGGCCCCCGGCAGGAGGCGCTCTCCCCAGGCAACGAGCCTCAGGCCGTCGCCGCGGAGTCCAGGGCCCGCAGGACGTCCGCCACCAGATCGTCGGGGTCCTCGGCCCCCGCCGAGAGCCGGATGAACCCCTCCGGCACCGCGTCCCCGCCCCAGCGACCGCGCCGCTCCGCCGACGAGCGCACCCCGCCGAAGCTCGTGGCATCGTCCACCAGCCGCAGGGCTGCCAGGAACCGCTCCGCGTGCCCACGGTCGGGCAGCACGAAGGAGACCACCCCGCCGTACCGCCGCATCTGACGCGAGGCGCAGGGGTACGAGGGGTCCGTCGGCAGCCCCGGATAGCGCAGCCCGGTCACCTCCGGCCGCTCGCCGAGGGCCTGGGCGAGCGCCAGCGCGTTGGCGCACTGGCGGTCGATCCGGAGGTGCAGGGTGGCCAACGACCGGTGGGCCAGCCATGCCTCCATGGGCCCCGGAATCGCCCCGACGACCTTGCGCCAGAGCCGTACCTCCTCGGCCAGCCGGGCGTCCCGGCAGGTCACATGGCCGAGCAGGATATCGCCGTGGCCGGTCATCCCCTTGGTGTCGCTGGCCACCGAGAAGTCGGCGCCCAGCTCCAGCGGACGCTGCCCGAGTGGGGTCGCCAGCGTGTTGTCGACGGCGACCAGCGCGCCGGCATCGTGCGCCGCCGCCGCCAGCCGCCGTACGTCACACACGTCGAGCCCCGGGTTGGACGGGGTCTCGATCCACAGCAGCCGCGCCCCCGCCAGGGCGGCGAGCTGCGCGTCACCACCGGTCGGCGCGGTTCTGACCTCGATGCCGTACGACCGGAGCCGTTCATGGGCCAGTGGTAGCGCCTGGTAGCCGTCGGTGGGCATGACCACGGTGTCCCCGGCCTTGAGCTGGGAGAACAGCACCGCGGAGATCGCGGCCATCCCGGAGGCGAAGGCCACGGTCTCGACCGGCTCCCCCGGTGCCTCCAGCTCCCCTATCGCCCGTTCCAGATGGGTCCAGGTCGGGTTGGTGTCCCGGCCGTAGGTGTACGGGCCGGTCGGTTCTCCCGGCAGATGGAAATGGGCCGCGAAGACCGGGCCCGGCAAGGTCGGCTCGTACTTCACGGGATCGGGCAGCCCCGCCCGTACCGCCGTCGTACCGTCTCCCACGCGCATATCGCTGACACCACTCATTCCGTGCTCATTCCGTGCGTACGGTCCCCGGCCGGCGAGCCGGGCGCCCCGCTCAGTCCTTGTCGGGCAGGGCGACGTTCAGCGCCCAGGAGACGACCGAGATGATCAATCCGCCGATGACGGCCGTCCAGAAGCCCTCGACGTGGAAGTTCAGCTCCAGCTCGGTCGCCAGCCAGGAGGTCAGCAACAGCATCAGAGCGTTGACCACCAGCGTGATCAGCCCCAGGGTGAGGATGAACAGCGGCAGCGTCAGCAGCTTCACTATGGGTTTGACGACGAAGTTGACCAGACCGAAGAGCAGAGCCACCAGGATCAGCGACAGCGTCTTCTTGCCGGTGTTCTCACCGGTCAGCGTGATGTCCCCGACCAGCCAGATGGCTACGCCCAGGGCGACCGCGTTGGCGATCGTCTTGACTAGGAAATTCATCATGTGTCTGATCGTGACAGACGCGATCGGATCAACGGCAGGGGCGAACGATGAAGGCATTCCGACTGGACGAGCTGGAGGCGGAGCGTGCCGCGAACGACGGCGCGTATCTCCAGTTCCTGCGGGAGCGGAACATGTCGGCCGGTCTCTACGCGCTCGACGCGGGCGCCCTGGACCCACAGCTCCCGCACACCGAGGACGAGATCTACTTCGTGGTCAGCGGCCGGGCCGCGATCACGGTCGGTATGGAGACGACCCAGGTGGGGCGGGGCAGTGTGGTCTATGTGCCGGCCGGGGTGCCGCACAAGTTCCACCACATCACCGAGGACCTACGGGTGATGGTGGTCTTCTCTCCTCCGGAGAGCTGAGAGGGTCGTCCTGGGAGTCCGACCGGAAGCGGAGGCGACCCCTCCTCGATCCCTAGGGGACCGGTCAGGGGAGATCAAGGGCTCGCGGCCCCCCGTTCGCCGCCGCGCCCGCCTAGCATCGGGGACACGGGCTCAGCCCCATCGCGTGGATCGCGTAGACCGGACCGAACGCATCGAGAAAGAGGTAGGACGATGGCTGTGCGGGAGATATTCGCTGGCATGCCCTGGTGGGTGAAGTGGGTCGCGGTGCCCGTCGTCGCTCTGGTCGTCTTCGGCGGGATGATCGCGAACGTCGTCGGCTTCGTGATCGCTCTGCTCTTCAAGGCCCTGCTCCTCGTCGCGCTGATCGCCGGACTCGTCTTCGTCGTAAGGAAGTTCATGGCGTCGTCGAATTCGCGAGGCGACTGGTAGCCACTCCCGGTGCGGGTGTTAACCCGGCCGGGGGAACACCCGCCGAACCCCAGGTGCGGCGGGCAGGGCGCCCTTACAGTGGCAAGCCGTCGTCAACGCCCTCGAAGCCCTTGAAGTGTCCGCACTGGATGCTCGGGGTCACCCACGGGGCGCCGCGGCGGGCACGTGGGGGCGGCCCCCACGGGCGGGCGATGCGCCCGTCACCATGCCTGGGGGTGACCTGTGGCCACAGGTACGAACGGTACTGCCCCTACTCTGATCGGTTCGGTACAGCGGGCGCTGCGGCTTCTGGAGGCCGCCGCCACCCACCCGGACGGCGCCCCCGCGAAGCAGCTCGCCAGGGAAGCCGGAATCCCCCTCCCCACCGCCTATCACCTGCTGCGCACCCTGACGCATGAGGACTATCTGCGCCGTGAGAAGGGTGTGTTCGTCCTCGGTGGCGCTGTCGGCCGGCTCGCTGTCGGCGGCACTGTGCAGGGGCGTCGCAGCAGCCTTGAAAAATCGTTAGAGCACTGGCGGGATGCGATCGGTGCCCCGGTCTACTTCGCCGTCTACCGCGAGGGCGAGATCGAGCTCGTCGCCGTCGCCGACACGCCGTATACGCCCGCCGTCCAGGAATGGGCGAACTTCCGGGAGACCGGTCATGCGCACGCCATCGGTCAGTGCCTTCTCAGCCAGCTCGAGGAGAGCGCGCGCCGTGATCATCTGGAGCGTCATCCGGTCCAGCCGGTGACCCCCTACTCCGTCTCCGACCAGCGCTCCCTGTCGGAACGGCTGGCCGCCACGGGACGGATGCAACCGGTCGTGGAACGGCAGGAGTACGCCCTCGGTACGGTCTGCGCCGCCATCCCGATCACGGCCGGATCGACCGCTGCTGCGATGGCCATTTCTCTTCCCCTTCACCAGGAGGAGAGGTTGCTCCCTGCGGTCGAGCAACTACGGTTAGGAGTGGGAGGGCTGCTCAGTGCCCTTTCGTTCTCTATCAGTATCTGAAGAATCACTCCTTGTAGTCTTCTAGCGCGTGCAGCACGATGGCGGCAAGAGGGTCACAGGGGTAGTTCCTGGCCGTTTTTGACAGGCTTTCAGCAGGCTTCCTTCACTGCGGGGTACACAATGCGCGAGTCGGTCCAGGCCGAGGTCCTGATGAGTTTCCTTGTCTCCGAGGAGCTCTCGTTCCGGATCCCGGTGGAACTCCGATACGAGACGGAGGATCCGTATGCCGTGCGGATGACCTTCCATCTACCCGGAGACGCGCCTGTGACCTGGGCTTTCGGTCGAGATCTCCTGATGGACGGCATCCTCGGCCCGAGTGGTGACGGCGATGTGCGGATTGCCCCGACCGGTCCCGAGGAGCTGTCGGACATCGCCATCCGGCTCCAAGTCGGCGCCGATCAGGCGCTGTTCCAGGTGAGCGTGGGGCCGATCGTGGCCTTCCTCGACCGCACCGACAAGCTGGTGCCGCTGGGCCAGGAGCGGGCGTTCCGCGACTTCGAGGGCGATCTCGACAAGGCGCTCAAGAACATCCTCGCCGAGACCGAGGAGAACGCGGGCTGACCCACGGTGCGCGGTGGGCACCGGGGCGGCGCGACGGGCGGTGCTCGGTGGACCACCTGGCCAAGTCCGGGGACCGGCGTACGGGGCCCTGGAGGCCGCGTACACGGGTCCGGGAGGCTTGCGGTACACAGGGCGCGGTACGGAGCGGAGAGCGGGACGGAGCGAGGAGCGGCGGGTGGGGCGCGATGTGCTGAAGGCCGGTGCAGAAACGTCACTACGCCGCATCGGTGGTGCGTGCGACACCGGTCGGGGTGGCGCCGGCCCGACTCCCGTCCCGGGCCCCGGTCGGGGGAGTCGAGACCCAAGTTGAGGCCGAAGCCGAAACCGGGGCCGATCCCGCGACCGGGGCCCGTGCCCCAGGCCGTGACTACTTCTTGCGGCGACGGCCCGTACCCCCCCGGCCCGGCAGCCCACCCCGCCCCGGCGGTCCGCTCCGCCCCGTACCCCCGGCGCGTACGGGCGATCCGTCCGACGCCACGGCCGGTGCCGCCGCGCTGCCGCTCGGCCGGTCGGCCGAGACCACCAGCGCCGCGAGCGCGGTGGTCACCGGCACCGAGGCGACCAGCCCGATCGAGCCGACGAGGGTCCGGACGATCTCCTGCGCGACCAGTTCGCTGTTGGCCACCGTCCCCACGCTGCTCTGCGCGATCGAGAACAGCAGCAGCAGCGGCAGCGCGGCACCCGCGTACGCCAGGACCAGCGTGTTGACCACGGACGCGATGTGGTCGCGGCCGATCCGGATGCCCGCGCGGTACAGCGCGCGCGGCCCCATGTCCGGATTGGCCTGGCGCAGTTCCCAGACGGCCGAGGTCTGGGTCACCGTCACGTCATCGAGGACACCGAGCGAGCCGATGATGATGCCCGCGAGCAGTAGCCCGCTCATGTCGATGTTGGGGTAGAGGCCGTGGATCAGGCCGGTGTTGTCGTCGGTGTTGCCGCTCAGATGCGCCCAGCCGATGAAGAGCGAGCCGAGCAGCCCGATCAGCAACAGGGAGATCAGGGTGCCGAGCACGGCGACCGAGGTCCGCGCGCTCAGACCGTGGCACAGATAGAGCGCCATCAGCATGATGGCGCTGGCCCCGACCACCGCGACGATCAGCGGATTGGAGCCCGCCAGGATCGCGGGCAGGATGAAGAACGACAGCACGGCGAACGACGTGGCGAGCGCGATCAGCGCCATCACCCCACGCATCCGCCCCACCAGCACCACCGCGACCGCGAAGATCCCGGCCAGCAGCGCCATCGGAACCGTACGGTCCACATCGATCACCGAGTACTGGAGATCGCGCGGCGCGTCCGGCGCGTACGCCACCACCACCCCCTGGCCCTTCTCCAACTGGCGGGGCGCGTCCGGCTGGACGATCTCGGAGAAGGTGCGGCCCTTGTCACTGCCGGTGGTGACCTTGATCGTCGCCTTCCCGCACTCGCCCTGCTGCGAGTTGACGGCCTCTCTGCCCTCGGGCGTGCTGGTGTCCCCGGTGGGGGGCACCCGGCCCGCGTTGGCGGACTTGCAGTCGATCTTGTCGAGCCGGGTCACCGTGCCCTGTTCGGTCTGCCGGTCGAACCCCACACCGGTGCGCTCGTGCCCGGGAGTGGAACCGGGCCAGAGCACCACCAACCCCACGACCACCGCGGCGGCGAACGGAATCAGTACGGCGGCGATGACCTTGCGCAGGTGCCGGGAGACCGGTGCGGCCGGACCGTGGCTGTGTGAGTGGCCGTGACTGTGCGCTTCCGGCGTCTGCGGCCGGGGGTGCGGAAGATGCTCCTCCCGCGGCGGTTCGGGCGGCTGCTGGGGGTCGGGCGGCGAAGAGGTCACCGACCGATCATCGCAAGAACGCCGGGGGGCCTCTGTTCAGCGCGCCAGAAAGAACGCTAGCGTGGTGGCACCTTTGCACACGCGGGAGCTCGGAGCACCGGGCTGAGAGGACGCTGACCTCCGTACGAGCCGACTGGCCAACCCCAGTACGGCAGCCACGGAAGCCGCTGCGTCGACCGCCGAACCTGTTACCGGGTAATGCCGGCGTAGGGAGTAGGTCTCCATGACCGTTCAGGATGCACACACGTCTGCCGTCGACCAGGCGGCAGAGCGCACGCCGGGCTGGCACAAGGGGTACGTCGAGGGCTCACGCCCCGACATCCGGGTGCCCGTCCGGCAGGTGCACCTCACCAATGGCGCGGATGTGACGCTGTACGACACTTCCGGTCCGTACACCGACCCCGCGATCGATACCGATGTACGCCGTGGTCTGGCGCCGGTCCGGGAGAGCTGGATCACCGGCCGGGGCGATACCGAGGAGTACGCGGGCCGGCCGATCCGCCCCGAGGACGACGGGATCAAGCACACCTCACCGCGGGGCGGACTGCGGAACCTCGACGCGGTCTTCCCCGGCCGCCCGCGCCAGCCCCGCCGCGGGCGCGACGGCCGGGCGGTGACCCAGCTCGCGTACGCGCGCCGGGGCGAGATCACACCGGAGATGGAGTACGTGGCCATCCGGGAGAACGTCGCGCCCGAGGTCGTACGAGAGGAGATCGCGGCCGGTCGCGCGGTGCTGCCGGCCAACGTCAACCACCCGGAGATCGAGCCGATGATCATCGGCAAGCGGTTCCTGGTGAAGGTCAACGCCAACATCGGCAACTCCGCGGTCACCTCCTCCATCGAGGAGGAGGTGGACAAGATGACCTGGGCGACGCGTTGGGGCGCGGACACCGTCATGGACCTCTCCACCGGGCGCAATATCCACACCACCCGGGAGTGGGTGCTGCGCAATTCGCCCGTGCCGATCGGCACCGTGCCGCTGTACCAGGCCCTGGAGAAGGTCGACGGCAGGGCGGAGGAACTGAACTGGGAGATCTACAAGGACACGATCATCGAGCAGGCCGAACAGGGCGTCGACTACATGACGGTCCACGCCGGCGTGCTGCTCCGGTACGTCCCGCTGACGGCGCGCCGCAAGACCGGCATCGTCTCGCGCGGTGGCTCGATCATGGCGGCCTGGTGCCTGGCGCACCACAAGGAGTCGTTCCTGTACGAGAACTTCGAGGAGCTGTGCGAGATCCTCGCCTCGTACGACGTGACCTACTCGCTCGGTGACGGGCTGCGGCCCGGTTCGATCGCGGACGCCAATGACGAGGCGCAGTTCGCGGAGTTGCGCACGTTGGGGGAACTCAACAGGATCGCCAAGCGTTTTCAGGTGCAGACGATGATCGAAGGCCCCGGTCACGTCCCGATGCACAAGATCAAAGAGAACATCGACCTTCAGCAGGAGATCTGCGAAGAGGCCCCCTTCTACACGCTCGGCCCGCTGACGACCGATGTGGCCCCCGCGTACGACCACATCACTTCAGGTATCGGGGCGGCGATGATCGCCTGGTGGGGCACGGCCATGCTCTGTTACGTCACCCCCAAGGAGCACCTCGGCCTGCCGAACCGGGACGATGTGAAGACCGGTGTCATCACCTACAAGATCGCCGCGCACGCGGCCGATCTCGCCAAGGGACATCCGGGCGCGCAAGAGTGGGACGACGCGCTCTCGGACGCCCGCTTCGAGTTCCGCTGGGAGGACCAGTTCAATCTGGCCCTCGATCCGGACACGGCGCGGGAGTTCCACGACGAGACCCTGCCGGCCGAGCCCGCGAAGACCGCGCACTTCTGCTCGATGTGCGGTCCGAAATTCTGCTCGATGAAAATCAGCCGGAGCATCAACGAACGGTTCGGCGGTGACGACGCCCCGGGGGCGACGGCCGACGAGGTCACGGAGGGGATGTTGGAGAAGTCGAAGGAGTTCGCCGCGAGCGGTAACCGGGTCTATCTGCCACTCGCGGAGTGAGTGGAGTGAGCAGAGTTACGGGCTGACGGGCTGACGGGCTGACGGTCTGGTGGGCCGGTGGGCCGGTGGGCCGGGCGGTCCGGGCGGTCCGGCTGGGGCCTCGGCGTCCCCTCACAGGGGGCGCCGTCCGGTCCGCCGGCAAGCCCGATCGTGGAAGTCGAGACGGCGAGGATCTTCCTCGGCCGGGCGGATTCTCGGCAGACTGGCCGGGTGACAGCAATATCAATGAGTAAAGGCGCCAACTGTCCGGTCTCCGTGGCCACGGTGCACGCGGTACTGACCTGGACGGACGCCCCCGGTGCGCCCGACGCGGACGCCTCGGCCCTGCTGCTGACCGGATCCGGACGGGTGCGGGACGACGCGGACTTCGTCTTCTACAACCAGCCGCGCCATGCGTCCGACGCCGTCCGGCATCTGGGGAAGCGGCGGGACGCCGGTACGGTCACCGATACGGTCGAGGTGGCCCTGAACGAACTGGAACCCGGTATCGAGCGGGTCGTCCTGTGCGCGTCCGCCGACGGCGGGACGTTCGGCGGGATGTCCGGTCTTACGCTTCGGCTGCTGGACGCCGGGACGCGCGCCGAACTCGCCCGCTTCGATATGGACGCCGCGACGGAGACGGCTTTCGTCAGCGGGGAGTTGTACCTGCGCGCCGGGCGGTGGAAGTTCCGCGCGGTCGGCCAGGGGTACGCCTCCGGTCTCGCCGGTCTCGCCACCGACTTCGGTATCACGGTCGACGAGGCACCGGCCCCCGCCGCGCCCGCGCCCGCTCCCGTACCCCTGCCCCGGCAGGCTCCCGCGCCCGCTCCGGCTCCCGTATCGGCTCCCGCACCCACCCCCGTACCGGCTCCCGCTCCGGCTTCCGCGCCCGGTGCCGGGGCTGCCGCGTCGAGGCCGCGTCTCAGCAAGGGTGAGGAGCGGCTTCCCGTCGATATGCGCAAGCGCCTGTCGCTGCGGAAGGAGCAGGTGGCGGTCAGCCTCCGTAAGCACGGCGCCACCGGGGTCACGGCCCGGGTCATCCTGGTGCTGGACGCCTCCGGGTCGATGGCCTCGCTGTACTCGAAGGGTGTCGTCACCGATGTGGTCGAGCGGATGGCCGCGGTCGCCGCGCAGTTGGACGACGACGGCACCATGCAGGCGTGGACCTTCGCCTCACACCCGGCCCGGTTGCCCGATCTGGAGCTCGGCGACTTGCCCGAGTGGCTGAAGCTCCATGTACGGGTCGGCGAATTCAGCCTCTTCGGATGGCGTGGGAAGCCGCGGCGAGGGCTGGATCCCCGCCAGGTGGACATGCGGGCGGTCGGCATCCAGAACGAGGAACAGAAGGTGATCGCCGAGGTGCGCGCCTATGTCCGGGCGAACCCGACGTCGGAACCCACCCTCGTCCTGTTCTTCTCCGACGGCGGTGTCCACCGCAACGCCGAGATCGAACGGGAACTGCGGGAGGCGGTGGACGAGCCACTGTTCTGGCAGTTCGTGGGCCTCGGGCGGTCCAACTACGGAGTGCTGGAGCGCCTCGACGCCATGGCCGGACGGCGGGTCGACAACGTCGGCTTCTTCGCGGTGGACGACATCAGCCGTATCTCCGATCCCGAGCTGTACGACCGGCTGCTGTCCGAGTTCCCCTCCTGGCGGGTTGCCGCCCGGCGCGAGGGCATCCTCTGAGGCGGGCAAGCGGGCAAGCGGGCAAGCGGGCAAGCGGGCAAGCGGGCAAGCAGACAGGCGGCAGGCAGGCGGGACACGACGGGGGCGGGACGGGGGCGGGACGGGCGGGTGTCATGCCTGGCCGCGTCCGCGTCACCCCCCGTACCCCTGCCCGTCCGCGCTTACCCCCTTGCCCGCCCGGACGCGGGCGGGGGTGACGCCGGAAGTCACTCCGGCCGGGCCTCGGGCCCTCCGAAATCCGGGCTGCTGAAGTCCGGGCTGGTGAACGTCGGCCGCTGTCCCGCCGTCGATCCCTCGCTCGGGCTGGAGTAGTCCGGCCCGCTGTACCCCACCTTCGGGATACGGCTGATGGGGCGCTGCGGTGTCGTGGTCATCGGGTCGGTGCTGGGGTCCGCCAGCGCGGACCGCAGATACGGCAGGATGCCCCGCTCCAACAGTGCATGGCGCCAGGCGTCCTTGGCCCGCGCCACCTCATCGGGAAGCTCCCCGGTCGTCTCTTCGGCGGGCACCTGCGTCGCGCTGTTGCGCAGCGCGGTGAGCAGCAGTCCGACCGCCGCGACCAGGATCGCCGCCGCCGTGAGCGCCCCGAAGAACCAGCCCGCGGTGACCAGGGTCGTCGCGAAGGAGGGTGGGGGGTCGAGCATCTTCAAGAGATACCCGATCAGCAGAAAGATCACCGCCGCCGTCCCGGCGAGAACGGGGGCCAGTACCGTCACCACGGCCGAGAGCCCGGCCCCGCTGTCACCCGCCTCACCGGAGGCGGGACCCGACAGCGTCCCCCGCACGGAAGAGGTCGCCGTCGGCGCGCGCGACTCCTCGCGGATCCTCACGTAGTGCTCGTACTCGGCGGCGGCGTACGAGGCGATCTCCGCCGTCGCGTTGAGGGCCATCGTGCGTAGTTGCGCGGCGTTCAGTCGTTGTCCCACCGCGGTGAGTTCCGGTCGTTCATGGGCATCGCGCAGCGCCTCTTCGAGGATCCGCTCGTACTCGGCGCGATCCTCGGTCAGCAGGTGCGGAGCGCTATTCATGTGCATCCCCCGATGCTCCGTAGGCCCGATCCGGCCCCGCTGTGCAGGGGCGGTTGGGTGGATACGAAGGAGAGCCTGCTACGGATATGCCGATGGTAGAGCGGTTACGGCACACGGTGACAGGGGGTTTCGACAAATAGCGTGTCGCTGTTGGCTCAGGCGGGCAGCGGAAGTTGGACGACTAGTAGCTTTCCGGCCATGGTCACGCCGCCGTCCATGGCGATGGCGAGACCGTCCGCGTAGACGTGCGGCCCGTCGACCACCGGGCGGTCGCCGTCCTCGCCGTTCTCCGTGCCGACTTCGCCCAGCAGATACGGAATGGGGCTGTGGCCGTGCACGACACGGGTGCCGCCGTAGGTGGAGAGCAGTTCGCGCACGGCCTGGGGGCCGGCTTCGTCACGGAAGGCGAAGCGCTTGGTGAGCTTGCGGAAGAGGTCCCAGCACTCATCGGCGTCATTGCGGGTGAGGATGGCGTGAACGGTGTCGTTGACGTCCTCGATGGTGGAGCCGTATTCGAGGTACGCGGTGGTGTCGGAGTGCATCAGGAGGTGCGCATCCTCCTCGACCACCGCGTCGAGCCGGGCCATCCACTGCATATGGACGTCCTGGAGCCGGTCCATATCGGACTTCTGGCCGCCGTTGAGGAGCCAGGCGGCCTGGAAGGTGGCGGTGCCGGCGCCGGAGTCGATCGGTGTGTCGGAGAATCGCCTGGCGCCGAGCAGCAGCAGCTCGTGGTTGCCCATCAGGGCCTTGCAGTAGCCGCCCGCCGCCGCGGCCTCGGCGGAGAGGCGCATCACCAGATCGATGACGCCGATCCCGTCCGGCCCGCGGTCGGTGAAGTCGCCGAGGAACCAGAGCCGGGCGTTGCCCGCGGCCCACTGGCCGTCGGCGTCGATGAGGCCCTGGGCGGTGAGCGCGGCGATGAGTTCGTCGAGGTAGCCGTGGACATCGCCGACGACGTAGAGCGGGCCGAGACCGTCGGGTACCGGAGACTCGCCGGGGGCGAGCCCCCGCCGGACGGTGTCGGCGGGCGTGTCACGCCCGATCACCAGGAGGTCGCGTTCGGTGGCTGTGTAACCCTCCGGCGGTTCATCGGCCGGTACGGCGTTCCCGGGGTGGCCTGAATGGGGGGCCACGGGCTGCTGCTGGGGCGGATGACTCCGGGGCGGGGCGGGCGGGTGTGGCGGCGTATGCGGAGGGGGTGGCGTATGCGGATGGGGCTGCTGAGGTGCCTGTGCCGTCTGGTCCGCGTTGGGTGGGTGAAGTTCTTGAGGAGGGTGCGGCGGTTGCGGGGGAAGCATCTCCTCCGCCTGCGGCGCCTCCGACTGAACCGGCACCTGCGCGTACGGAGGGACGCGGAAATCTCGCAATGTCGCCGTCCGCACCACGGGTCCCTGACCGGCCCCCTGAGTCATCGACCCCTCCACCACCGTCGCGCCGCCGTTCACCTCTCGGCCCAACCTGGTCGGGGTGGTCCGCGGTGTCGTGCGCCCATCATAGGAATGAGGCCCGCGCTCTGTGACGCACCAGGGGTGGTGAATCCATTCCCCACCCCTGATGCATCAGATGTTTCGTCCGGATTGGTGAGGTCTAGGCCGTGTCGGACACGCCCCAGGGGGCTTCTGATGGATCTTGCTGGCTGGTCCGATCCATCAGAAACGCCCTAATCCGGTGCCGGTGAGCGTGGCGCGCTCACCGTCGTCCGCGGAGAACGACGCTGCGAGGACGTCCGGATGATCAATTCGGTCGGTATCACCTGCTCGACCGGGCCGTCCTCATCGATTCCCTCGATCGCGTCGATGAGGAGCTGGACGACCGCCGTGCCGATCCTGCGCGGCTTGAGCGAGAGGGTGGTGATCGGCGGTTCGGTGGTGGCGTACACCGTCGACTCGCTGCAGCAGACGAGCAGCAGATCCTCGGGGACCCGCAGCCCGTAGCGCCTGGCGGCGGCGAGCAGATCGGTGCCGTTGGGGTCGAAGAGTCCGTACACGGCGTCGGGCCGGTCGGGACGGGCGAGCAGCCGGTCGGCGGCGACGGCCCCGGCGCACGGGTCGTGGGCAGGGTAGGACTCGTAGACCGGGTCCTGACCCACCCGCTCGCACCAGCTCAGATAGGCGGTGGTGGACAGTCGGGTGTAGGTGTCGGTGGTCGTTCCGGTGAGGAGCCCGATCCGGCGGGCGCCCGCGTCGGCGAGATGGTCGAGCAGATCGAGTACGGCGGCTTCGTGGTCGTTGTCGACCCAGGCGGTGACCGGGAGGGTGCCGGCCGGACGTCCGTCGGAGACGACGGGCAGCCCTTGCCGGACGAGTTCGGTGACCACCGGATCGTGGTCGGACGGATCGATGACGACCGTGCCGTCGAGCGCGACATTCGACCACACGTCGTGTCGTGAGGTGGCGGGGAGGATGACCAGCGCGTAGCCGCGGGCGAGCGCCGCGGAGGTCGCGGCTCTGGCCATCTCGGCGAAGTACGCGAACTCCGTGAAGGTGAAAGGTTCATCCCCGTATGTCGTCACGGTCAGGCCGATGAGGCCCGACTTGCCGGTACGGAGGGTTCGGGCCGCTGCGGAGGGGCGATAGCCCAACCGGTCGGCGACCTCACGGACATGTCTGCGGGTGGCGTCCGGGAGCCGGCCCTTCCCGTTGAGCGCGTCGGAGACAGTCGTGATGGAGACACCGGCTGCGGCGGCGACGTCTCGGATGCCCGCCCGACCTTGCCGGTTCCCCCGGCGGGATGTGTCCGTCCGGCTCACCTGGTGCTTCCCTGCTGCTGTCATGGCGAGCCGATAGTAGGGCTCGCATGGACGGTTGGGCCGGTCGCATATTCACTCGTTGACAGGCACGTTTCTGCATGATCATAGCGCATCAACTGCCTTGGAAATTAAGGGAGTTGAACGTTCCGCCTACACCGTATGGCCCTTCTTGCCGCATCGTCCTACGGAGAGGGGGATGTTTCGGCGAGGTCTCAACTCACCTCTACGGGGGATGCGCGCTACGGAGTGAGCCACCGGCGTGCGCCAGGGAATCGTGCGCCCCCCTGCCGTGGTCCCCCCGTGCGCGCTCCCGGACGGGCGGTCCGTCCTGCTCCTTCCGTGCGATCCGCCGGCCGCTCGGGGGATGCGCGCGGGGCAGGCTCCGATCCGCACCCGCACCCGCACCCGGCCACGTTCCGTACGGCGGTCCGCGACCGGGTCCGGATCTTCCCCGCTCCGGCCATACGCGGCGGGCGGGAATCCTCATAGGGTGAGCAGTATTGGTTCCGACGTCATGCTTCGTCATGCTTCGGATGTGAGGGTTCCGCGCGGTGTGCGGACGGTCGAGGAGGACCTGCGGTGAGTGAGACGAGCCCCAAACTGCGCGCCGAACTGGACGGCATCCCCACCTACAGGCCCGGCAGGCCCGCGGCGGCCGGCGGCCCGGCCGCGTACAAACTGTCCTCCAACGAGAATCCGTATCCGCCGCTCCCCGGGGTGATGGAGACGGTGATGGCCGCGGCGGGCACCTTCAACCGCTACCCGGACATGGCGTGCAGCGGTCTGATGAGCGAGCTGGCGGATCGTTTCGGCGTGCCACTGGAACATCTGGCCACCGGTACGGGGTCGGTGGGCGTGGCCCAGCAGTTGGTGCAGGCCACCTCGGGCCCGGGCGATGAGGTCATCTACGCCTGGCGCTCCTTCGAGGCGTACCCGATCATCACCCAGGTCAGCGGTGCGTCCTCGGTGCAGGTGCCGCTGACCGCCGGCGAGGTGCACGATCTGGACGCGATGGCCGAAGCGATCACCGACCGGACCCGGTTGATCTTCATCTGTAATCCCAACAACCCGACCGGCACGGTGGTGCGCCGGGCCGAGCTGGAACGGTTCCTCGACCGGGTGCCGTCGGATGTGCTGGTGGTGCTGGACGAGGCGTACCGGGAGTTCATCCGGGACGCCGATGTGCCGGACGGGATCGAGATCTACCGGCACCGCCCCAATGTGGCGGTGCTGCGCACCTTCTCCAAGGCGTACGGACTGGCGGGGCTGCGGGTCGGCTTCGCCGTCGCCCATGAGCGGGTGGCCGCCGCGCTGCGCAAGACCGCCGTGCCGTTCGGTGTGACACAGCTCGCACAGGACGCGGCGGTCGCCTCGCTGCGGGCCGAGGACGAGCTGCTGGGGCGGGTCGGTTCGCTGGTCTGCGAGCGGGCTCGGGTGTACGAGTCCCTGGTCAAGCAGGGCTGGACGGTGCCGGAGACCCAGGCGAACTTCGTCTGGTTGCGGCTCGGGGACCGTACGGTCGACTTCGCGGCGGCCTGTGAGGCGGCGGGTGTGATGGTGCGGCCGTTCGCGGGGGAGGGCGTGCGGATCACCATTGGTGAGGAAGAGGCCAATGATCTGTTGCTGCACACGGCGGACGCCTTCCGCAGGCAGCTCTAGCCCCTGACGCGACGGCCCAGCCGCTCGGCGGGTCTGACTCGGCGGGCCTGGCGCTCTGGCTGATCGGTGGTTCCAGAGCTCCGTGAGCCTCGTGGCCCCGTAGCTCCGTAGCTCCGTGAGCCCGTGAGCTCGGCGCGGGCCTTCCTTCTGTACGTCGTTGTCGCTGCCCCGGTCCGGTCATCCGGTCCGGGGCAGCGGTGTGTCCCGGACCGGATCCCCCCCCGGCGCGGTGGTCCACGAGCAGGCCGTCCCGTGCCCGGCCGGGGGTCGTCCGGGGCCCGGGGCTGGGCAGGGGCATGTCCGCTCGGGGTGGATTGTCACAAAGGGGTACCCCGGTCATCCGTGCGATTTCCCTATGAGCCATAATTGCTTGTGAATGTGAACGCGTTCACAAGCGTGTCCTGTTCATCCCATGATCGATGGGATTAATCAGGCAAACTGCCGCTTGACCTCGTCGATGTAAGGAGATGACGACGTGGACTTGGCTCTGGCACCAGAGACCTTGGCGCGATGGCAGTTCGGCATCACCACCGTCTACCACTTCCTCTTCGTTCCCCTGACGATCTCCCTCGCCGCCCTCACGGCCGGCCTCCAGACCGCGTGGGTGCGGACGGAGAAGGAGAAGTACCTCAAGGCGACGAAGTTCTGGGGAAAGCTCTTCCTGATCAATATCGCCATGGGCGTCGTCACCGGCATCGTCCAGGAGTTCCAGTTCGGCATGAACTGGTCTGACTACTCCCGCTTCGTCGGGGACATCTTCGGTGCGCCTCTCGCCTTCGAGGCGTTGATCGCGTTCTTCTTCGAGTCCACCTTCATCGGGCTGTGGATCTTCGGCTGGGACAAGCTGCCGAAGAAGATCCACCTCGCCTGTATCTGGATGGTCTCGATCGGCACCATCTGCTCCGCGTACTTCATCCTGGCGGCCAACTCCTGGATGCAGCACCCCGTCGGCTACCGCATCAACGAGGAGCGCGGGCGGGCCGAGTTGACCGACTTCTGGCGGGTGCTCACCCAGGACACCGCGCTGGCCCAGTTCTTCCACACCATCACGGCCGCCTTCCTCGTCGGTGGCGCGTTCATGGTCGGCATCGCCGCCTACCACCTGGCGCGCAAGAAGCACATTCCGGTGATGCGGTCCTCGCTGCGGCTCGGTCTGGTCACCCTGATCACCGCCGGCATGTTCACCGCCATCAGCGGCGATGTCCTCGGCAAGGTCATGTACCGGCAGCAGCCCATGAAGATGGCCGCCGCCGAGGCCCTCTGGGAGGGCGAGGCACCCGCGCCCTTCTCGATCTTCGCGTACGGGGATGTCGACGAGGGTCACAACAAGGTCGCCATCGAGATCCCGGGACTGCTTTCCTTCCTGGCGAAGAGCGACTTCAAGTCCTACGTACCCGGCATCAACGACGTCAACAAGGCCGAACAGGAGAAGTACGGCCCCGGCGACTACCGGCCGAACATCGCGGTCGCCTACTGGGGCTTCCGCTGGATGATCGGCTTCGGCATGGCGTCCGTCACCATCGGACTGCTGGGCCTCTGGCTCACCCGCAAGAGGTTCCTGCTGCCACAAGCCATGCGTACCGGTGAGGACGAGGTACCGAACCTGGTGCTCTTCCGCAATAAGCCGCTGAGCCCGCGCTTCAGCAGGTGGTACTGGGTCGTCGCGCTCTGGACGATGACCTTCCCGCTGATCGCCACCTCCTGGGGCTGGATCTTCACCGAGATGGGGCGGCAGCCCTGGGTGGTCTATGGGGTGCTGCGCACCAAGGACGCGGTCTCCCCCGGTGTCTCGCAGGGTGAGGTCCTCACCTCGATGATCATCTTCACCCTGCTCTACGCGGTGCTGGCGGTGATCGAGTTCAAGCTGATGGTGAAGTACGCCAAGGCGGGACCGCCCGAGCTGACCGAGGCCGACCTCAACCCGCCCACCAAGATCGGCGGCGACGATCAAGACGCCGACCGTCCGATGGCCTTCTCGTACTGAGGCCCTGAGGAGCTGCTGAGGCATGGAACTCCACGACGTCTGGTTCGTCCTGATCGCCGTCCTCTGGATCGGCTACTTCTTCCTCGAAGGTTTCGACTTCGGGGTCGGCGTCCTGACCAAACTGCTCGCCCGTGACCGCAAGGAACGGCGGGTGCTGATCAACACCATCGGACCCGTCTGGGACGGCAACGAAGTGTGGTTGCTCTCGGCGGGCGGTGCGACCTTCGCCGCCTTCCCCGAGTGGTACGCCACCCTCTTCTCCGGCTTCTATCTGCCGCTGCTGCTGATCCTGGTCTGTCTGATCGTGCGCGGGGTGTCCTTCGAGTACCGCCATAAGCGGCCCGAGGACCGCTGGCAGACCAACTGGGAGAACGCCATCTTCTGGACCTCGCTGCTGCCGGCGTTCCTCTGGGGCGTGGCCTTCGGCAATATCGTGCGCGGGGTCAAGATCAACGGGGAGATGGAGTACGTCGGCAACGTCTTCGACCTGCTCAACGCCTACTCCATCCTCGGCGGGCTGGTGACGCTGACCCTCTTCACCTTCCACGGCACCGTGTTCGTCGCACTCAAGACGGTGGGGGACATTCGCACCCGCGCCCGTGCGCTCGCCCTGAAGCTGGGGCTGCTCACGGCCGTGCTGGCGCTCGGTTTCCTGCTCTGGACCCAGGCCAGCCGTGGCGACGGTTGGAGCCTGATCGCGATGGTCATCGCGGTGGTCTCGCTGGTGGCCGCCATCGGCGCCAACCAGGTCGGGCGCGAGGGCTGGGCGTTCGCCTTCTCGGGAGTGACGATCGTGGCCGCGGTCGCGATGCTCTTCCTGACCCTCTTCCCGAACGTGATGCCGTCCTCGCTCAACGAGGCATGGAACCTCACCGTCACCAACGCCTCGTCCACCCCCTACACCCTCAAAATCATGACCTGGTGCGCCGGAATCGCCACCCCGCTCGTGCTGGTCTACCAGGGCTGGACGTACTGGGTGTTCCGCAAGCGCATCGGTACGCAGCACATCGCCGATGCCCACTAGTGGGGGATGTTTCACGTGAAACCGATCGACCCGCGTCTGCTCCGATACGCCCGTGCCACCCGGGGCTTTCTGCTCGCGGTGGTACTCCTCGGACTGGTCGGGGCGGCGCTGGTCGTCGCCCAGGCGATGCTCATCGCCGAAGTGGTGGTGGGAGCCTTTGAGAAGGGGCTCCCGGCCGCTGATCTGATGACCCCGCTGACCCTGCTGGCGGCGGTCGCCGTCGGCAGGGCGGCCGTCTCCTGGCTGACCGAACTCGCTGCCCACCGGGCCGGTGCGGCGGTCAAGTCCGAACTGCGGGGGCGGCTGCTGGCCCGAGCCACGGAGCTCGGTCCGGCGTGGCTGAGCGGACAGCGCACCGGATCGCTCGTCGCACTCGCGACGCGCGGTATCGATGCCCTGGACGACTACTTCGCGCGCTATCTGCCGCAGCTCGGGCTGGCGGTGGTCGTGCCGATCGCGGTACTGGCGCGGATCGTCACCGAGGACTGGGTCTCCGCCGCGATCATCGTGGTGACCCTGCCGCTGATCCCCGTCTTCATGATGCTCATCGGTTGGTACACCCAGGGCCGGATGGACCGACAGTGGCGGCTGCTCTCCCGGCTCTCGGGCCACTTCCTGGACGTGGTCGCCGGACTGCCAACCCTCAAGGTCTTCGGCCGGGCCAAGGCGCAGGCGGAGTCGATCCGGTCGATCACCTCGGAGTACCGGCGCGCCACGATGCGCACGCTGCGGATCGCCTTTATCTCGTCCTTCGCGCTGGAGCTGCTGTCGACGCTGTCGGTGGCGCTGGTGGCCGTCACCATCGGGATGCGGCTGGTCCACGGCGATATGGACCTCTACACCGGCCTGGTCATCCTGATCCTGGCGCCCGAGGCGTATCTGCCGCTCCGGATGGTCGGTACGCAGTACCACGCGGCGGCCGAGGGCCTCTCGGCGGCCGAGGAGATCTTCACGGTGCTGGAGACCGACCCGACGGCACCCGGCCACGGCGCGGAAGGCGGGCGCGCGGCCGGCACGAAGGCCAGCACGAAGGCCAGCACGGCGGTCGGTGCGGTACTGGGTGGCCTCGCGCCGGGCGGTGCGGGGCCGGGTGATCTGGCGCCGGGTGGTCTGGCGCCGGGCGGTGCGGGGCTGGGTGATCTGGCCCCTGGGGGTGCGACGGGGCCGCGTCTGGAACTCGACGCGGTGACCGTGCGCCACGCCGGCCGGGCGGAACCCTCGCTGGACGCGGCCTCGCTGGTGGTGGAGCCCGGCGAGACCGTCGCCCTGCTCGGCCCCAGCGGGATCGGTAAATCCACCCTGCTCGATGTCCTCCTCGGCTTCGTCACCCCGGCCGAGGGCCGGGTACGGGTCGACGGAGCCGACCTCCAGGACCTCGATCTCGACCGCTGGCGCGAGCGGATCGCCTGGGTCCCCCAGCGCCCGTACTTCGTCGCGGGGACGATCGCCGAGAACGTACGGCTGGCGGCCGAGGGCGCCGACGACACGGCGGTGTGGAACGCACTGCGGGAGGCCGGGGCGTACGACTTCGTCACCGCGCTCCCCCAGGGCATCGAGACCCGGCTCGGGGAGGACGGTGCCGGGCTCTCGGCGGGTCAGCGGCAACGGCTCGCGCTGGCGCGGGCCTTCCTCGCCGACCGTCCGCTGCTGCTGCTCGACGAGCCGACGGCGGCCCTCGACGGGGAGACCGAGGAAGGCATCGTCGACGCGGTACGGCGACTGGCCGTGGGACGGACCGTCCTGCTGGTGGTCCACCGGCCGGCGCTGCTGGCCGTGGCGGACCGGGTGGTCACCCTCACCCGTCGTACGCACTCCGGCGTGGAGCCCGTACGCGGCACACCGGCCGTGCCGGCGGATCGGGGGACGGATACCGCGGACCTCACGGACGCGATGGACGAGGACGGGTTCCGGCTCACCGAGACCAGTGCCGACGGCGCCCCGGCGCTCACCCGGGTCCGCCGCGCCGCCGCCGCACAGCGGGGACGGTTCTGGCTCGGACTGCTGCTCGGCAGCCTGGCCCTCGGATCCGCCGTGGGGCTCATGGCCGTCTCCGGGTACCTCATCTCCCGCGCGTCCGAACAGCCGCCCGTGCTCTATTTGATGATGGCCGTGACGGCGACCCGCGCCTTCGGCATCGGCCGGGCCGTCTTCCGCTACGCCGAACGGATCGTCTCGCACGACGCCGTGCTGCGGATGCTCGCGGAACTCCGGGTCGCGGTCTACCGCCGCCTGGAGCGGATCGCCCCGGCCGGGCTGCGGCGCAGCAGGCGCGGTGATCTCCTCTCCCGGCTCGTCACCGATGTGGACGCCCTCCAGGACTACTGGCTGCGCTGGCTGCTGCCGGCCGGTTCCGCCGTCGTCGTGAGCGTGGCATCGGTCGGATTCACCGCCTGGCTGCTGCCCGAGGCGGGTGCGGTGCTCGCCGTCGGTCTGCTCGTCGCGGGGCTGGGCGTACCGCTGGTCAGCGGCGCGGTCGCGCGCCGGGCCGAACGGCAGCTCGCCCCCGCCCGTGGCGTACTCGCCACCCGGTTGGTCGATCTGCTGCGCGGTACCGCCGAACTGACCGTCGCCGGGGCGCTCCGGGGCCGCATCGAAGGGGCCCGGGAGGCGGACCGCCGGCTGACCCGGATCGCGTCGCGCGGAGCCGCCGCCACCGCGCTCGGCGGTGGGCTCTCCACACTGGCCTGCGGAGTGACGGTCGTCTTCGCCTCGCTCGCCGGCGTACACGCCGTGGCCGACGGCCGGCTCGACGGTGTGACCTTCGCGGTCGTCGTGCTCGCCTCGCTCGCCGCCTTCGAGGCGGTCACCGGGCTACCGCTGGCCGTGCAGTACCGCCAGCGGGTCCGACGGAGCGCCGAGCGGGTGTACGAGGTGCTGGACGCGCCCGTCCCCGTATCCGAGCCGGAGCAGCCGGCTGCGGCGCCCGCGACGGCGTTCCCCCTCGTCGTACAGGGGATCAGGGCCCGGTACGCGGGGGCGGACCGGGACGCGCTCAACGGGCTGGACCTCACCCTCACGCCGGGGCGGCGGGTCGCCGTCGTCGGCACTTCCGGCTCCGGGAAGACGACCCTCGCACAGGTCCTGGTCCGCTTCCTCGACGCGGGGGAGGGCACCTACACCCTCGGCGGGGTGGCCGCGGACCGGCTGGAGGGGGACACCGTGCGGGAGTTCGTCGGACTGTGCGCGCAGGACGCGCACCTGTTCGACAGCTCCGTACGGGAGAACCTCAAGCTCGCGCGCACCGATGCGACGGAGGACGAGCTGCGGCGGGCGCTCGCCGACGCCCGGCTGCTGGAGTGGGTGGACGCGCTGCCCGAGGGGCTCGACACCCTGGTCGGCGAGCACGGCGCACAGCTCTCCGGAGGCCAGCGGCAGCGGCTCGCGCTCGCGCGGGCGCTGCTCGCCGACTTCCCGGTGCTGGTGCTGGACGAGCCGGCGGAGCACGTCGATGTGGCGACCGCCGACGCGCTGACGGCGGATCTGCTGGCGGCGACCGAGGGTCGCTCGGCGCGCGGGTCGGCGACCGTACTGATCACGCACCGGCTCCAGGGGCTCGAAGCGGTGGACGAGGTCGTCGTCCTGGCGGACGGGCGGGCCGTACAGCGCGGTGGATACGCGGAGCTGATCGCCGTCGAGGGTCCGCTGCGGCGGATGTGGGAGCGGGAGCGGGCGGCGGATCTGCTGCGGGTGGACGCGGCCGAGCCGGATCCGGAGCGTGGACCGGCGCTGGCGGGGGCGCGGCTCTCGGTCGCCGGGAGCTGAGGCCGGTCGGCCGTTCGTCGCCCCTGGTGGGGGGCCCGGTGCCGTTCGATCATCGAGCGGTGCCGGGCCCGTCGCGTCGAGCCCACGTGGCCGACGGAACCCGTACGCCGCCGATGGCCGACAGCCGACTTTCCTCGGCAAATCGGAATTACTAGGCTCAAGCGTATGACCGTGCCCGAATCGAAGGACCCGAACGACGCGTCACGGACGTCCCGGGAGTCGCGGATGTCCTGGGAGTCGCGGACGCCTCCGACACCTCGGGAGCCTCGGACATCTCGGGAACCTCGGACATCTCGGGAACCTCGGGAACCGAGCGGAGAGGTGCTCGGCCACGGCGCCGAGGCGGGGGCCCCGGGTGACCTGGGCGGCGCTGCGGGGAACTCGGATGACCCAGGCGGCGCTGCGGGGGACCCGGGGGGCGAACGGGCGGGTTCCGGTGGCGGGTCATCGGATCCGCTCGATGCCGCGACCCGGGCCACCCGCAGCCTTCAGGGACTCTCCACCGAACTCACCGCCCGCGTCCCCCAACTGCTGGAGGCCATGCGTTCCGTCGGCACCGGACTGGAACTCCACTCCACGCTCGACCGGATCTGTCTGACCGCCGCCGAACTCGCCGAGGCCCGCTATGCCGCCATCGGCGTCGTGGACGAGGAGGGCAAGGGCCTCTCAGACTTCGTGACCTACGGGGTCGACGACCAGACGGCCCGGCTGATCGGCCGCCGCCCCGATGGACATCGCGGGCTCCTCGGCGCGCTGATCCACGACCCCGTGCCCGTCCGGCTCGCCGATCTGACCTCCGATCCCCGGTTCGCCGGTTTCCCTCCGGGCCATCCGCCGATGCGGACCTTCCTCGGCGTCCCCATCCGCGTCCAGGGCGAGATCTTCGGCAATCTCTATCTCGCGGAGAAGAGGGACGGCGGCGAGTTCAACGACTACGACCTCCATATGGTCCGTGTCCTCGCCACCGAGGCCGGGATCGCCATCGGCAACGCCCGGCTGTACGAGGCGGCCCGGCAGCGGGAGCGGTGGATCGACGGATCGGTCGCCGTCACCACCGCGCTGCTCTCCGGCGGTGACGCCGACGACGCTCTGGCGGTCGTCGCCGAGCAGGCCCGCAGACTGGCCGAGGCCGCCGTCGGCATGGTGCTGCTGCCAGCCAAGGAGGGCGGTCTTGAGATCGTCGCCGAGGCGTCCGATGAACCCATGGGCTGGCTGGGCAGGGTCATTTCCCCGGAGAGCCCGATCGTCGCCGAACTGCTCTCCGGCGAGTCCGTGTTCATCGCGGACACGGCCACCGACCCGCGCGTGACCACCGAACTGGCGGCGCGGTTCGGGCCGAGCATGATGCTGCCGCTGCAGAGCGGCGGCCGGGTGCTCGGGGCGCTGGCCACCCCGAGGGGGCGCGGTGCGCGCCAGTTCAGCGAGGCGGAACGGACCCTGGCGACCCAGTTCGCCTCCCAGGCCGCGCTGGCGTTGATCATGGCGGAGGCGCAGCGGGACCGGGAGCGGCTCGCGGTGTACGAGGACCGTGACCGGATCGCCCGTGACCTGCACGATCTGGTCATTCAGCGGCTGTTCGCCACCGGGATGATGTTGGAGGGCGCCCAGCGCCGGTCCCTGGTGCCCGCCGTTCAGGACGGGGTCGGCAAGGCGGTCGACGAACTGGACGTGACCATCCAGGAGATCCGTACCGCCATCTTCGCGCTCCAGCAGGGACCGGCCGAGGCGCCGTCCGGGCTACGGACCCGGGTACTGCGTGAGATCAATATGGCGGCCGTGCCGCTCGGTTTCACCCCGGGGCACCGCTTCGTCGGCCCGGTGGACTCCGTCGTCGGCGAACTCACCGGCAAGAATCTCATCGCGGCGCTGCGGGAGGCGCTGTCCAATGCGTTCCGGCACGCGGCAGCCACCCGTATCGATGTCGTCGTGGACGCGACCGTACGACTGCCCGATGGTTCGGAGGGCGTGCGGCTGACGGTCGCGGACGACGGGGTGGGCATTCAGCCGGGCGGTCGGCGCAGTGGGCTGCGGAATCTCGCGCGCCGGGCCGAGTCCCTCGGGGGGTCGAGCGCCTGCGGTCCGGGCATTGGCGAGGACGGGCAGGGGACGACGGTGCGCTGGGAGGCTCCGCACTAGGAGCCTCGCACGCCCCCCGGCCGGGGGGCCTCCGTGCCGGCGCCGCTCGCTCTGGGCCAGGTGGCGGTACGACACACACCGACGGCCACCGGTACCCGGTTTCGTGGGCGCGGCGGGTGACGATCCGGACATGCGCTGGAGAGGCATGGGTGTGAGTTGTACGGATACGAGGCGTACGGAAGCGAGACGTCCCGGCCCGGGGTATGCCGAGGCGAGGCGTTCCGGCCCGGGGCACGCGGGTCGTACGGGGCCGGTGCGACCGGTTCCCGAGCGCCCGGCGGCGGCTCGCGGGCGCCGGAAGGGGACGGGGCCGCGGCGGCGGGGCGGCCGGCGACACCGTGACCGGTTGCTGTTCGTCCCGGTGGTGCTGTGTCTGCTGCCGCTGCTGACCCCGACCCCGGCCACCGCATCCGAAGGGCCCGATCCGACCACCGGTGCCGAAGTGGCGCGGCTGTACGAGGAGGCCACGCGGGCCACCACTGCGTACGAGCGGGGCAGACGTGCCGCCGAGGCGCGGCGGGTCACCGCGAGCGGGTTGCAGGCCCGGCTGGTCCGCCAGCGGCGGGAACTGGTCGAGGTCCGGGACGCGGTGGGCACCGTCGCGCGGGCCCAGTACCGCACGGGCGGGCCGCTGACCTTCGCCGCCCGGTTGTTGCAGGCCAGCGATCCGGAGCAACTGATGCTCGGGCGGCGGCTGGCCCGGCAGGCGGAGGCGGGCCTGAACCGGCTGCTCGACCGGGCTCAACGGGCGGAGCGCGAGCTCACCGAGGCGGAGGAGCGGGCGCGGGCGGCCTGGCGCGATCTCGCGGAGCGCACGGCACGGCTGGCGGCGCGGAAGCAGCGCATCGAGGCCACGTTGGAACGGGTGTGGTGGTCGTTGCAGCGGGAGGCGGAGCGCGGTCTCGCGGCGGGGAAGTGCGCGGGCGGGGCACGGCGCGGCGGGCCGGCGGCGGCGCGGCCTTCGCGACCGGCGCCGAGGCCCCCGGGGGTGACGGTGAGCCCGGCCGCGCGGCCCGCCGCGCCGTCGGCCGTACCGAGACCAAGGCGCTCACCGGGCCCGGTGGTCCCGAATTCCGCGGGGCTTCCGGCCGCTGCGGGACCGTCGCCGTCGGCGGGTCCGGGGCCGTGGAAGGCGCCGCCGGACATGGTGCCTCCGAAGGCGGCCTGGGTGGCGCCGGTCGAGCGGTACGCGCTCTCCGCGGGGTTCAACAGCGCCGGACGGCACTGGGCCCGGCGCCACACCGGACAGGACTTCGCGGTCGGCATCGGCACACCGGTGCGGTCGGTCGGCGCCGGGCGGGTACTGACGGTCTCCTGCGGGGGCGCGTTCGGTGTCCAGGTCGTCGTACGGCATTCGGACGGCTACTACACGCAGTACGCGCATCTGGCCTCGGTCGCGGTGGCGCAGGGCGATCGGGTGCGTGCCGGTCAGTGGCTCGGGCCGGCCGGTACGACGGGGAATTCGACGGGGCCGCATCTGCATTTCGAGGTGCGGCTCACTCCGTATCAGGGCTCGGGGGTGGATCCGGCCGGGTGGCTGCGCGAACGCGGCGTCCGGATCTGAACGGACTGATCACGGATCTGAACGGACCTGAGCTCTATCTGAACGGACCCGGCTCTGGTGTGGGTGGACCCGACCCTGATGTGAACGGACCCGATCGTGATGTGGATGGATCCGGACCGGATCTGAGTGCGCCCGGCTCGGGTCTGAACGGATCCGGCTCGGGGGCGCCGGTCTCCGTCAGCAGTGGGCCGGCGACGTCCGGGGCGTGGGCCCCCGGCTCCCGGTTCAGCCGGTCCGCTGCGGCAGCTCGCGCAGGATCTGCTCGATGACGACCGCGACGCCGTCCTCGTTGTTCGCGACGGTACGGCCGGAGGCGGCGGCGATCACCTCCGGGTGGGCGTTGCCCATCGCGTACGAGGTGCCCGCCCAGTTCAGCATCTCCACGTCATTGGGCATATCGCCGAAGGCCACGACCTCGTCGGCGGAGATACCGCGCTCGGCGCAGCAGAGCGCCAGGGTGCTGGCCTTGCTCACCCCCGGGCCGCTGATCTCCAGCAGGGCGGTCGGGCTGGAGCGGGTGATGGAGGCCAGCCCGCCCGCCGCCGCGCGGGCCACGGTGAGGAAGGCGTCGGGGTCCAGCTCGGGGTGGTGGGCGAGCAGCTTGATCACCTGGGTGTCGATGCCGGGCCCCGGCGCGGCCAGCAGCTTCTCGGCGTCCGCGACGGCGACGGTCGACTCCAGGTTGTGTTGCAGGAACGGCGCCGAATATTCGGGCTCGTGGTAGAAACCCGCCGTCGTCTCGACCGCGAAGGAGGTCCCGGGGGCCGCGTCGCGCAGGGCGTGGACGACACCGAGGGCGGTGTCATGCGCCAGCGCGCGGACCTTCAGCACCTCGCCGCCCGCGTGCAGATCCACCACGGCCGCGCCGTTGGCGCAGATGGCGAGTCCGTGGCCGTGCACATGGGCGCTCACGACATGCATCCAGCGGGCGGGGCGACCGGTGACGAAGAAGACCTCGATCCCGGCCCGCTCGGCGGCGGCGAGCGCGGCGACCGTACGGTCCGAGACGGACTTGTCGTCGCGCAGCAGGGTGCCGTCCAGATCGGTGGCGATCAACCGGGTGGCTGCGAGGGCGCGGCGGGGATCGGTAGCTGAGGTCACGGGACCATTCTCCCGTACGGCGTCGCACTACAGTGCGGAAGGTCGCACATCTGAGTGGGCTCATGGCGAGGAACAGGCGTACGGGAGGGGCTGGCGGCGGCCCCCGGTGGGCGCGGGTGCGGCGGGGCCCACGGGGGTGGCCGTTCCGAGTGGGGGAGGAGGTGCTCGGGAGGCTCGGGGGACCGTACGCTCGGGATATGCGTCTGAGTACCGTGATTCTCCCTGTCCGTCCCTGGCGCCAAGGGGGCCGCGACGAATGGCTGCGAGCCGAACGGCTCGGGTTCCACACCGCGTACACCTATGACCACCTGTCCTGGCGGACCTTCCGGGACGGTCCCTGGTACGGCGCGGTCCCGACGCTGACCGCCGCTGCCGCCGCCACCGGGCGGATACGGCTGGGCACCCTGGTCACCTCGCCGAACTTCCGGCATCCGGTGACCCTCGCCAAGGACCTGCTCTCGCTGGACGACATCTCGAACGGGCGGATCACCCTCGGTATCGGCGCCGGTGGGAAAGGGTTCGACGCCACGGCGCTGGGGCAGGAGGCGTGGACGCCCAGGGAACGGGCCGATCGGTTCGCCGAGTTCGTGCCGCTGCTGGACCGGTTGCTGACCGAGGAGTCCGTCTCCGCCACCGGGGAGTTCTACTCGGCGGTGGAGGCGCGGAACATCCCGGGCTGTGTGCAGCGGCCCCGGCTGCCGTTCGCGGTGGCCGCGACCGGGCCACGCGGGATGGCGCTGGCGGCGCGGTACGGGCAGGCGTGGGTGACCGCGGGCGATCCGAAGGTCTTCGAGACCGGCACTCCGGAGGATTCCCGCGACGCGCTCCGGGGGCAGCTTGAGAAGCTCGACAAGGTCTGCGCCGACTTCGGCCGTGATGCGGCCGAACTGGAGAAGGTGCTGCTCACCGGCTTCACACCGGACCGGGGCAGGCCGCTCGATTCGCTCGACTCCTTCGTGGACTTCGCCGGCCACCACATCGAACTGGGCTTCACGGAGCTCGTGATCCACGCGCCCATCCCCGACTCGGACTTCGCCTCGGACCCGGTGGTCTTCGAGCGGATCGCGACCGAGGCACTGGGGCAGCTCGGTATCGGCTGAGCGGGGGCCCCGGGCCGGGGGCGGGTTCCGTGCCCCGGTCGCCGGGGGCGGGATCGGTCCTTTCTCCCTCTTCGGTCCTGCGGGGAACGGTGCGCCTACCGGTCCGGGAGCCGGAGGAACTCCGGTGGCACGGAGTCGGTGAGCCAGACACCGTTGGCGCTGACCAGGAAGACATGGCCCGCCCGGTGCAGGGCACCCGCGGCCACGGTGAGGACGACGGGGCGACCGCGCCGGGCGCCGACCCGGGTCGCCGTCTCGCGGTCGGGCGACAGATGGACATGGTGGCGGTCCATCGGAAGCAGCCCCTCCGCCCGGATCGACGCCACGCGGGCGCCGACGGTGCCGTGGTAGAGATACGCGGGCGGCTCGGCCGGGGGCAGGTCCAGATCGACCCCGACGGTATGGCCCTGGTTGGCACGGATGCGGGTGCCGTCGATGGTGAAGCGCCGTTTGTCGTTGACGGCGACGACATGGTCCAGCTCCGCGCGGGTGATCGGGAAGCCGTGCGCCGCCACCGCACTCAGCAGGGTGTCCGTCTCCACCCAGCCGTGTGCGTCCAGGGTGATGCCGATGCGCTCGGGCCGATGGCGCAAATGCTTCGACAGGTACTTCGACACCTTGACGGTGCGCCGGTCGTCGTCGCCCTTCTGGTCCGCCTCGTCTTTCCGGCCCTTCTCCTCCAGCCGGCTCATGTCCTCCGGACGGCTCTTCTCCTTCTGCCGGCTCTTCTTCTCCGGACGGTGCTTCTCGTCCATCCGGGGGTGTCGCTGTCTCTCGCTCATTCCGTCAGAGTGGCTCGTCGGGAGTCTCCGTCGCCACCGAAAAATTCACTGACCAGGTTTGATCCACAGCCAACTGTAGTTATCCACAGGGAGATTGGCCTTTCTGTGGACAACTCACGTCCGAATTATGGCTTTTGGTCAAAGTCCGTTGTGGACAGGCCGCGTGCGGCCAGGGTGTCCAAGGTTCTTTTCCCGAGCTCACGTTCGGCGGCAGCAGTGATGAATTCTGCCGTGCGCTCCGGGCCAACAAGCGCCTGAACGGCCCGTATTGTCGCCGAGGGGAGGGTCACGGAACGCGACTCATCCGACATCGGATGGGGGTCGTCCGAGGTCAGATGCCGGTGCAACTGGCGGGTGGCGAAGGTCCGCATGGCGCGGGCGAGTTCGGCGTCCACCGTCTGCTGCGCCAGCGGTCTCAGGCGCCGCACCAGCGCCGCCGCCTCCGCCGCATCCGCGTCGGTCGGCGGGTTGTGCCCCAGATAGCGGGCGAAGACATGCTCGGTGGTGAACTCCAGGAATCGCGCGGCTATGTGCTCGACCTGGCCGCGAAGTTCCCAGAGGTGAGCGGAGATCGCGGTGAGAGGAACCCCGGCCGCGTACAACTCCGCTGCCACGGACAGCTCTTGTGGGCTGGGCACCAGGAATTCATCGTCCCGGCCCGGAATGGGCTCCAACACCCCCAGCTCCACCGCCTCCGCGATGGCCGCGTCGTCCGGGCCACCGCCGAAGGTGAGGTCCAGCTCGGCCCGGGTGATCCGGGCCGCCTCCTCGTCCGTCCACGGCCCCTGCACCTCGGCGACCAGGCCGAGCACACCGCCGAGCCCCCGCCCGGCGTCCCACGCCTCCAGCAACTCCTTGATCGACGCCAGGGTGTAGCCACGGTCGAGGAGATCGGCGATCTGCCGCAGCCGGGCGAGATGCGCCGAGCCATACACATTGGACCGGCCGCGCCGCTCCGGTCGGGGCAACAGCCCGCGGTCCTGATAGGCGCGGATCGTCCGGACCGTGGCACCGCTGTGGTGCGCGAGATCCTCGATGCGGTACTCGGCCACTGACTGCTCGGACAAAACCGCCCCCTCGGTGAACACTCTCGGCCGTGCCGGCCCGGCCCGCCTCCTCCCCGCGCTCCCCACGCTCAGCCGATCACAGCGGCGGGTTGACCCGGGCGAGGGCCCGCAGCAATCGGGGAGCGAGGCGGGACAGCAGCAGCACGCCCCGGGCCTCCGGCGTCACGGGCACCACCGCCTGGTTGCGCACCACCGCGCGCAGGATCGCGTCGGCCACTCTCTCCGGCGGATAGTTGCGCAGTCCGTACAGCCGGGCGGACCGCTTCTGCCGCCGCTCCTCCTCGGCCTCGTCGACCCCGGTGAAGCGGGCCGTGGCGGTGATGTTCGTGTTGACCAGCCCCGGACAGATCGCCGAGACCCCGATGCCCCGGCCCGCCAGCTCGGCCCGCAGCGACTCGCTCAGCATCAGGACGGCCGCCTTGGAGGTGCCGTACGCGGAGAGCGTCTTCGAGGGCTGGAAAGCGGCGGCCGACGCGACATTGACGATATGGCCGCCCTGGCCGCGCTCGGCCATCTGCCCGCCGAAGAGCCGACAACCATGGATCACGCCCCACAGATTGACGTTGAGGACCTTCTTCCAGTCCTCGACTCCGGTCTGGAGGAAGGGGCCGGCCACTCCGATGCCCGCGTTGTTGACCAGGACGTCCACCACGCCGTACTCGGTGGCGACCTTCTCGGCGAGCTTCTCCATCGCCTCCGCGTCGCCCACGTCCGTGGTCTCGCCCCAAGCCTCCGGGGAACCGATCAGCCGGGCCATCTCCGCCGTCCTGACCGCACCCTCCGCGTCCCGGTCGACGGCCACGATCCGCGCCCCCGCCTCCGCGAACGCGAAGGCCGTGGCCCGCCCGATACCGCTGGCCGCGCCCGTCACCACCACGAGCTGGCCGCCGAACCGCTCGGCGTACGGACCAGGGGCCACCGTCGTACCCGTGGCCGTCACCGCCGTCCCGGTCGGGCTGTTCTCATGGGCCTGGACGAACCCGGCGATCCAGGTGGACACCTGGTCGGGGCGGGACCGTGGGATCCAGTGCCGGGCGGGCAGGGTGTGCCGGGTCAGTCGCGGCACCCAGGTGGCCAGATCGTCGTAGAGCCGCTCGGAGAGGAAGGCGTCCCCGGTCGGCGTGATCAGTTGCACGGGGACATGGGCATAGGGATCGGGGCGCGGATGGAGCAGCCGCGCGCGGATGTTGTCCCGGTAGAGCCAGGCGCCGTGGGCGCCGTCCCGGGGCAGCGACGGAGTCGGATAGCCGCCTCCGGGGGACCGCTCGATCCGCTCCAGCACCTTCGGCCACCGCCGGCCGGCCGGGCCGCGCCAGAACAGCTCCGGCAGGACGGGGGTGTGCAGCAGGTAGACGTACCAAGACTTGGCGCCCTGCCCGGCGAGCTGGCCGAGACGGCGGGGCGTCGGGCGGCTCGCCCGCTTCTTGAGCCAGTGCCCGAAGTGGTCCAGGGACGGACCGGACATCGAGGTGAAGGAGGCGATCCGGCCCTCGGTGCGCTGGACGGTGACGAATTCCCAGCCCTGCACCGACCCCCAGTCGTGGCCGACCAGATGCACCGGCCGGTCGGGGCTCACCGCCTCCGCCACCGCCAGGAAGTCATCCGTCAGCTTCTCCAGCGTGAATCCGCCGCGCAGGGGTTTCGGGGCGCTCGACCGACCGTGCCCGCGTACGTCGTACAGCACCACATGGAAGTCGTCGGCCAGCCGCTCGGCGACCTCGGACCACACCTCTTTGCTGTCCGGGTAGCCGTGCACGAGCACCACCGTCGGCTGTGCCGTGTCGCCGAGCTCGGCGACACACAGCTCGACTCCGCCCGTACGGACCCAGCGCTCTCGCGCGCCCTTCAGAGAACTCACGCCTGCTCCCCACTGCTTCGCTTCTCCGCCCGCACGGCGCAGAAGTACGGCCATCGTGTTCGTCAGTGGCCCGCGGGCCGTGCTCCCCGCCGCCCTGCCCGGCTCCCGCCGCCTGCCCTGCTTCCCGCCGCCCCGTCCGTCGCTCGTCGCCACGCCCCGCCTGCTGCCCGCCCGGCTCCCGGCTCGCGCCCCGGTCCTTGTACCGATCCCGCCCCGTCCCTCAGCCCGCCCACCGCCCCACATGCGGCAGATCGTCGTCCAGCCAGAACGCGCTCTCCTCAAGGTCCGCCGAGTCGGTGACCACGAGGATCTCCTCGAACTTCGCCCCCGTGCCCCGGAATCCGATATGCGGCTCGACCGCCCACAGCCCCGGCCGAGGCGGATGGTCGGAGAAGCCGTACGGGCTCCACAGCGGCGACCATCCGGCGCGGTGGCCGTGGACCGCGTCGCTGACCAGGCCCTTCAGCGACTGGGTGCCGAACCCGAAGACCGTGGGCGACCAGCGGCGCCGCGCCACCCGGTCGACCTTGTGGGCGATCACCCCGAAGGGATACGCGCGGTGCCGGTTGGCGTATCCCTGGCGGACCATGAGCCGGTCCACGTCCTCGTAGATCTCGCGCAGGGACCGCCGCTCCCGCACCTCGCGCAGAATCAGCTCTCGGTGCGCCGCCAGATCGGCCAGCAACCGGTCGTGGACCGGACTCGGTCCGAGAGCTCCCGAATAGCCCACATCGGCGGTGAAGCCCCGGTGGATGGGGGCCATATCGAGGATGAAGGGCATACCGGGCTCCAGCACCCGGCCCGTGGGAAAGAACTGGAGCGGTATCCGAAAGTTGACGAACGCCGTGCGGTCACCGAACCAGGCGAACGGCAGATGGAACCAGTCCCTGACCCCCCGCTCGCGCAGCCACTCCCGCTGCATCCGCGCCGCGTCCCGCTCCGTCACCCCGGGTCTGAGCTGAGCGGCGACCGCCTCGGCGCACTCGTACGCGAGACGCTGGACGTCTCTGAATCCCCGTAACTCCGCGGATAGTTCGCCCGCGACCGCAGACCTCATGCCGAAGCCCCCTCCCAAGCCCGACGCGGCACCCGCTCGTACCGTGCCACTGATGAATGTGACAATGCTCGGCGGCTGCGTCAAGGCCCCCGCACTGGCCTGTGGAAAACTTCCGCCATGGTCCGGCCGACCCGCCCCTGGCCGTCCCGGCCGACCCGCCCCTGAGAGAGGCTGTCCTCTTGGACACAGGCCCCTTACGGGTCTCTAGTCCTGGAGTCGGACAGCGAGCGGGCCTCCAGGTGGACGCTTGAGGTGTCCCGCTCACCTACGGTCGATGTGTGACTGTGATCGTGACCGAAAGCCTGAGCAAGCGGTTCCCCCGGGTGACCGCTCTTGACCGGCTCTCCTTGGACATCGGACCCGGTGTGACGGGCCTGGTGGGCGCCAATGGAGCCGGTAAGTCCACCATGATCAAGATCCTGCTGGGGCTCTCCCCCGCCACGGAGGGCCGGGCCGAGGTGCTCGGCCTGGACGTCGCCACCCATGGCGCCGCCATCCGGGAGCAGGTCGGATACATGCCCGAGCACGACTGCCTGCCGCCCGACGTCTCGGCCACCGAGTTCGTCGTCCACATGGCGCGCATGTCCGGGCTCCCGCCGACCGCGGCCCGTGAACGCACGGCGGACACCCTGCGGCACGTCGGCCTCTACGAGGAGCGGTACCGCCCCATCGGCGGCTACTCCACCGGCATGAAACAGCGGGTGAAGCTCGCACAGGCCCTGGTCCACGATCCGAAGCTGGTCTTCCTGGACGAGCCCACCAACGGCCTCGACCCGGTCGGCCGTGACGAGATGCTCGGTCTGATCCGCCGCGTGTACACCGACTTCGGCATATCCGTGCTGGTCACCTCGCATCTCCTCGGCGAACTCGAACGCACCTGTGACCATGTGGTTGTCATCGACGGTGGTGCGCTGCTGCGCTCCAGCTCCACCAGCGACTTCACCCAGATCACCACGACCCTCGCGGTCGAGGTCACCGACACGGACGAGCACCCCGACGGCACCGCGGTCCTGCGCGAGCGGCTCGTCGGCGCCGGGCTCACCCTCCATGCGGGCATGGAGGACGGGCTGCCCGGAGCGGGGCACATCCTGCTCGTCGAGGCGGCCGACGAGGAGACGTACGACACGGTGCGCGACACCGTCGCGGGCCTCGGCCTCGGCCTCGTACGGATGGAACAGCGTCGGCACCACATCGCCGAGGTCTTCCGCTCGGACGCCCAGGTCAGTGGCGGGAGCGGTACGGCCGACGGCGTGAACGGCAGCACCGCGGAGTCGAAGGAGGCACGGTCCCGATGAGCACCCAGACCCCCGGGGCGGCGGCCCCCGAGACCGCCCGTATCCACAACATCGGCTACCGCCACTACGACGGAGCCCGGCTCGGCCGCGCCTATGCGCGCCGTTCGCTCTTCGCACAGTCCGTGCGCGGCGCCTACGGACTCGGCCGATCGGCCAAGTCCAAGGTGCTGCCGATGATCCTCTTCGCGGTGATGTGCGTACCCGCGGCGATCATGGTCGCGGTCGCCATCGCCACCAAGGCCAACAAACTCCCCCTGGAGTACACCAACTACGCGATCGTCACCCAGGGGGTCATCGGCATCTTCCTCGCCGCCCAGGCCCCCCAGTCCGTCTCCCGCGATCTGCGCTTCAAGTCGATCCCGCTGTACTTCTCGCGCCCGATCGAGCGGATCGACTACGTCGTCGCCAAGTTCGGGGCGATGGCCTCCGCGCTGTTCGTCCTCACCGCCGTACCGCTGCTGATCCTCTACGTCGGCGCCCTGCTCGGCAAGATGGACTTCGCGACCCAGACGAAGGGGGTCGCGCAGGGGCTGGTCTCCGTCGCACTCCTCGCCCTGCTCTACGGCGGGCTCGGACTGGTGATGGCCGCCCTCACCCCGCGGCGCGGCTTCGGAGTCGCCGCCGTCATCGCGACGCTGATCATCAGCTTCGGCGCGGTCTCCACCGTCCAGGCCATCGCCTGGGAGACCGGCTCGACCGGTGTGGTCAAGTGGCTCGGCCTGTTCTCGCCGGCCACCCTCATCGACGGCGTGCAGACCGCGTTCCTCGGGGCCTCCTCCAACTTCCCGGGCCGCGCGGGACCGGACGCCGGTGTCGGCGTGGTCTATCTGCTGGTCGTCCTCGCGCTGATCGCCGGTTCGTACGGCGTCCTGATGCGCCGCTACCGAAAGGTCGGGCTGTGACCACCCTCAACATCGAGCACACATCGCGGTGGTTCGGCAATGTCGTGGCCGTCAACGACGTCACGATGACCGTGGGGCCGGGCGTCACCGGCCTGCTCGGACCCAACGGCGCGGGCAAGTCCACGCTCATCAACATGATGGGTGGTTTCCTCGCCCCCTCGACGGGCAGCGTCACGCTCGACGGAGAGCCGATCTGGCGCAACGAATCCGTCTACCGGCAGATCGGTGTCGTGCCGGAGCGGGAGGCGATGTACGACTTCCTCACCGGCCGCGAGTTCGTCCTCGCCAACGCCGAGCTGCACGGACTGGGGGCCAAGGAGTCCCAGTACGCACTGGCCACGGTCGAGATGGAGTACGCGCAGGACCGCAAGATCTCCACGTACAGCAAGGGAATGCGCCAGCGCGTGAAGATGGCGTCGGCACTGGTCCACGACCCCTCTGTGCTGCTGCTCGACGAACCCTTCAACGGCATGGACCCGCGCCAGCGGATGCAGTTGATGGATCTACTACGGCGTATGGGCGCCACCGGCCGCACCGTGCTCTTCTCCTCGCATATTCTGGAGGAGGTCGAGCAACTCGCCTCGCACATCGAGGTGATCGTGGCCGGCCGCCATGCCGCGTCCGGCGATTTCCGCAGAATCCGCAGGCTGATGACGGACCGCCCGCACCGTTATCTCGTCCGCTCCAGCGACGACCGCGCGCTCGCCGCCGCGCTGATCGCCGACCCGTCGACGGCGGGCATCGAGGTGGACCTCGCCGAGGGCGCCCTGCGGGTCCAGGCCATCGACTTCGGCCGGTTCACCGAGCTGCTGCCGCGGGTCGCCCGCGACCACTCCATCCGCCTGCTCACGGTCTCGCCGTCGGACGAGTCCCTTGAGTCGGTCTTCTCGTACCTCGTAGCGGCCTGAAAGGAGCTGTGACGTCATGTACAACCCCACAGTCGCCCGGCTCACCTATCGGGCCGTGCTCGGCAGGCGCCGGGCGGCGATCCTCTTCATCCTGCCCGCGCTGCTGATCGCCATCGCGGTGGCCGTCCGCGTCTTCAACGGGGCGGACGACCAGATCGCCACCGATGTCCTCGGCGGATTCGCCCTCGCCACGATGGTGCCGCTGATCGGTGTCATCGCGGGCACCGGGTCGATCGGTCCCGAGATCGACGACGGCTCGATCGTCTACCTGCTCTCCAAGCCGGTGAAACGATCGACGATCATCTTCACCAAGCTGATCGTCGCGATAGCCGTGACCATGGCGTTCTCGGCCATCCCCACCCTGCTGGCCGGCTTCATCCTCAACGGCAACGGCCAGCAGGTCGCCGTGGCGTACACCGTGGCGGCCCTGGTCGCCTCGATCGCCTACAGCGCGCTGTTCCTGCTGCTCGGGACGGTCAGCAGGAACGCCGTCGTCATCGGACTCATCTACGCGCTGGTGTGGGAGGCCCTGTTCGGCAGCATGGTCGCCGGCGCGCGCACGCTCAGTGTGCAGCAGTGGGGGCTCTCGCTCGCCGAGGAGATAGCCGGCGACGGCCTGATCGGCTCGGACGTCGGCCTGCCGCTGGCGATCGTGCTGCTGGCGGGGGTCACCGTGGCGGCGACGTGGTACGCGGGGCAGAAGCTCCGGGTGCTGAAGCTCGCGGGCGAGGAGTGAGCCCGCGCCGGCGCGAGCCGCGCTGAGCCGGTCGGCCCCCGTCCGCTGGACGGGGGCCGCCGTGTGCGGTTCTGTGCACGGGGGTTCGGTACGGGGGGTACGGGGGCTGTGCACCGGCGAGGGGTACGGGTGAGGCGGGGCGGGTACGGGCGGGTCGGGTACGGGGCGGGTACGGGGCGGGTACGGGTCGGGTACGGGTGAGGCGGGTACGGGGCGGGTGTCCGCGTGGAGCTACGGCGCCGGGCGGAGGGGGCGGAGGGGCCTGGCCGGAGTGGGTTGGCCGGGGGTGGCGGAGTGTGGGTTGGCCGGGGTGGTCGGGGCTGGTCCGGAGTTCCCAACTCCCCTTCCCCTATTGGTCCTAAGTCCCTGAGCCGGCCCGTCTGGTCCCCCTGGCCGATACGGCGCCGCGTCGACCTCGCCTAGCGTCATCGGCATGACGAAAATCGGATTCATCGGTACGGGGAATGTGGCGCGGGCGGTGGCGACCGCCGCGGCGGCCGCCGGCCACGATGTGGTGTTCGGATCGCGCGACCCGGCGGGCAGGACGGACCTCGCCCTTCCCGTCGTCTCCGTCGCCGACGCGGTCGCCCATGGCGACATCGTCGTCAACGCGACCCCCGGCACCGTCTCGCTCGACCTGCTCACACCGCTGCGAGCACAGCTCGCCGGAAAGGTGCTGCTCGACATCGCCGTCGGGATGACCGAGACATGGGAGCTGGCCCACCCCAACTCCAGCATCGGCGAACAGATCCAGGAGGCCCTCCCCGACACCAAGGTCGTCAAGACCCTCGTCACCATGGACGCGACCGTCATGGTCGACCCCGGCTCGCTCACCGAGCCCGGCACGGTGTTCCTCTCGGGCGAGGACGCCGAGGCCAAGCGCGTGGTCGCCGCCCTGCTGGGGGACCTCGGCTGGCCGGAGGAGAGCCGGCTGGACCTGGGGGGGATCAGCACCTCCCGTGGCCAGGAGCATCTGGCGCTGCTCTTCGTAGGAGTGGCCGGCGCGATCGACTCGCACGCCTTCAACTTCCATGTGGTCCGGAGCGCGGGCACGCCGGGTCAGTAGAAAACCGGTGGCGTCGAACGGGCCTTCCGGCCAGAGTGGTTGAACCGATCGTACGTATGTGCGATCGCGAGCACCTCCGGGCGAGGGGCGCGACGGTGACCGCGAGCGGGCGGGCACGACCGTCGGGTCCCGCGAGGCGCCGGACGGGCGGGGGCCCGGGGGGTCGGTACCGACACCCCGGGAGACCGCCACGTATCGCTGCCGGGGGGCGGCCACTTCGAGCGCGCCGAGGCGCGGGCCGCCCCTCCCGGAGGTGAGCGAATCTCCAGTCTCCAGGGGGTGAACCTCCCGGGGGCGAGCCTCCGGCCCGGGCCTCCCGGCCCCCGGGCCGAAGGCCCGGGGGCCCGGACGCCGAGGGTCAGCCCGTCAGGAGCAGCTCTTCCAGCTTCACCGCGATGCCGTCGGCGTCGTTCGACGCGGTGATCTCCGACGCCACCGCCTTCAGCTCGTCGTGCGCGTTCGCCATCGCCACCCCGTGTGCGGCCCAGCCGAACATCGGGATGTCGTTCGGCATGTCCCCGAACGCGATCGTGTCCGCCGCGCGCAGGCCCAGCCGCCTGGCCGCCAGGGAGAGCCCGGTGGCCTTCGTCAGGCCCAGGGGAAGGATCTCCACTATCCCGGCGCCCGCCATCACCACGTCCACCAGGCCGCCGACGGTCTCCTTCGCGATCTTCGTCAGGGCGTCGTCGCCGAGCGTCGGATGCTGGATGTAGACCTTGTTCAGCGGCGCCGACCACAGATCGGCGGTGTCCGTGAGGGGCAGCACCGGAAGGGGACCTTCCTGGACCGCGTACCCCGGGCTGACCAGGACCTCGCCCTCCAGGCCGTCCCGGCTCGCGGCCAGTGCCAGCGGGCCGACCTCCGCCTCCAGCTTGGCCAGCGCCAGCCCCGCGAGCTGACGGTCCAGCGTGACCGAGGTCAGCAGCCGGTGCTCGCCCGCGTGGTACAGCTGGGCGCCCTGGCCGCAGACCGCGAGGCCCTGGTAGCCGAGGTCGTCCAGTATGTGCCGGGTCCAGGGCACCGAACGCCCGGTGACGACGATGTGCGCGGCGCCCGCCGCGGTGGCGGCGGTGAGCGCGGCACGCGTGCGCTCCGACACGGACTCGTCCGCGCGCAGCAGGGTGCCGTCGAGGTCGGTGGCGATCAGTCGGTACGGGAAGGGGGCGGAACTCATCCGGTGATCGGCTCCAGGATCTCCCGGCCACCGAGGTACGGGCGCAGCATCTGCGGCACTCGAACCGATCCGTCGGCCAGTTGGTGGTTCTCCAGAATCGCCACGATCGTGCGCGGTACGGCGCAGAGCGTGCCGTTGAGCGTCGACAGCGGCTGGACCTTCTTGCCCTCGCGCATCCGCACCGACAGCCTGCGCGCCTGGAAGCTGTCGCAGTTCGAGGCCGAGGTCAGCTCGCGGTACTTGCCCTGGGTGGGGATCCACGCCTCGCAGTCGTACTTCCGCGATGCGGACGAACCGAGGTCACCGGTGGCCACGTCGATCACCTGGAACGGCAGCTCCAGGGCGGTCAGCCACTGCTTCTCCCACTCCAGCAGCCGCTGGTGCTCGGCCGCCGCGTCCTCCGGGGCGACGTACGAGAACATCTCGACCTTGTCGAACTGGTGCACCCGGAAGATGCCACGGGTGTCCTTGCCGTACGTCCCCGCCTCGCGGCGGAAGCACGGCGAGAAGCCGGCGTACCGCAGGGGCAGCTTGTCGGCGTCGATGATCTCGTCCATGTGGTACGCGGCGAGCGGCACCTCGGAGGTGCCGACCAGGTAGTAGTCGTCCTTCTCCAGGTGGTAGACGTTCTCCGACGCCTGGCCGAGGAAGCCGGTGCCCTCCATGGCGCGCGGCCGGACGAGGGCCGGGGTCAGCATCGGGATGAAGCCGGCCTCGGTGGCCTGGGCGATGGCCGCGTTGACCAGCGCCAGCTCCAGCAGGGCGCCGACGCCCGTGAGGTAGTAGAAGCGCGATCCGGACACCTTGGCGCCGCGCTCGACGTCGATGGCGCCCAGCGCCTCGCCCAGCTCCAGGTGGTCCTTGGGCTCGAAGCCCTCGGCGCCGAAGTCGCGGATGGTGCCGTGCGTTTCCAGGACGACGAAGTCCTCCTCGCCGCCGACCGGTACGTCGTCGTGGACGATGTTCCCGAGCTGGAGGAGGAGTCGTCGGGCGTCGTCGTCGGCCTCGTGCTGTTCGGCGTCGGCCGCCTTGACGTCGGCCTTGAGCTGTTCGGCCTTCTTCAGCAGCTCGGCCCGCTCCTCGGGAGTGGCCTTGGGGATGAGCTTGCCGAGCGACTTCTGTTCGGAACGCAGCTCGTCGAAGCGGAGGCCGGAGGACCTGCGCCGCTCATCGGCGGAGAGCAGGGCGTCGACGAGCGCGACGTCCTCTCCACGGGCGCGCTGGGAAGCGCGGACACGGTCGGGGTCCTCACGGAGCAGGCGAAGGTCAATCACCCCACCAGGCTACCGGTGCCCACTCCCCGGCCGGCCACCTGTTAATACGTTGCATACCTTTTGGGGTAATTAATGTCCTTTGCCGGTTTTTGCCGACGATCCGAACCGATGGGAGTGGCGTCAAGCAGAGGGAGGCGTATTCGCTGGAACGGGGCACTCATCATAGGCCGAAATTGACCCATGTCCCCCGTGGGCTGCGGGACTTGCCTCGGTGTTGTCCACAGGTGGGCGTCGCTTCGGAAAGTTATCCACAGGCTGTGTGGTGGAACTGTGGATTTCGGAAGTGATCATTCCGAAGCGGTCGTACGGGCCGAGGAATTCCCCTCCCAAACCCACCCCACACACTCATTCGGGTGAGAATTGCTCGCTCCAAAGAGTTGATCAATGAATTCGGGGTGACGCCCACGGGAAGCGTTTGACCTGCGGCCCTGTGGAAGACGGCCGGGAGGGTGGACCGATTTGTCGACCATGTCGTTACGGGTTGTCGACTTGTCCCCAGGTCGAGAAGGGTGCCTGTGGATAACTCTGTGGATAACGAAAATCAGCAGGTAGGACAGTTCCGGTCAGTCACCCGCAGCCGAGCCGGGCACCCCGGACCCCTCGCCGGACCGGGCGCCCCGGACCGGCCGTACCGACCGAGCTCGACGGCCCCGGACCGGGCGCGCCGCCCGGGCGGGCCCGAGCCCGCCCGAGCCGGTTCCCCTCAGGCGCGTCCGTCCTGGCAGCGCGCCAGCCAGTCCGACGCCGCCGTGAAGTCCCCGTCCGAGGTGCCCGTACGCGGCCCCCGTACCTCGTCCGCCGTCACCCCCGCGCGCGGATACGAACCGAGGAACCGCACCTTCGGGCAGATCCGCTTCAGCCCCATCAGGGCCTCGCCCACCCTCCGGTCCGAGATATGGCCCTCGGCGTCCACGGCGAAGCAGTAGTTACCGATGCCGGCTCCCGTCGGGCGGGACTGGATCAGCATCAGGTTGACCCCGCGCACGGCGAACTCCTGAAGCAGTTCGAGCAGCGCGCCGGGGTGGTCCTCGCCCATCCAGATGACCACCGACGTCTTGTCCGCGCCGGTCGGCGCCGCCGGCCTGGCCGGGCGGCCCACCAGGACGAAACGGGTCTCGGCGTTCTCCGCGTCGTGGATGTCGGTCACCAGCGGTTCCAGGCCGTACGTCGCCGCCGCGAACTCGCCGGCGAAGGCCGCGTCGTACCGCCCCTCCTGCACCAGCCGGGCGCCGTCGGCGTTCGAGGCGGACGACTCCCACAGGGCGTCCGGCAGGTTCGTCCGCAGCCAGTTCCGTACCTGCGGCTGGGCGACGGGATGCCCGGTCACCGTCTTCACCCCGGACATCGGGGTCCCCGGCCGGACCAGCAGCGCGAAGGCGATCGGCAGCAGCACCTCGCGGTAGATCATCAGCGGCGCGCCCGCCGACAGTTCGTCGAGGGTCGCCGTGACGCCGCCCTCCACGGAGTTCTCGATCGGTACGAGAGCGGCGGCCGCGTCCCCGTTCCGTACGGCGTCGAGCGCGGCGGGCACGGACACCATCGGGACGAGCTCCCGGGCGGCGGCCTCCGGGAGGGTGCGGAGAGCGGCCTCGGTGAACGTGCCCTCGGGGCCGAGATACGTGTAGCGCGTGGCTGACATACGGGTCACCCTAATGGGCCCGGGACGGCGGGCCTGGCGGAGCGGCGGGGGGTGCGACCGCCCGGCCGGTGCGGACCGAGCGATGGCCCGGCGCGGTGGTAGGCGGCCACGGCTGCCGGGTGCCCCGGGGGTGACGATGACCGCCGGGCGGTGCGGTGGCGAGGGCTGTGTCAGCCGGGGCCGTGCGGTGGCGGGCCGGCTAAGGCTCCAGCAGCCGCTGGCCCACGTACTCGCCCTTCGCCGCGCCGCCCGGCACCGCGAACAGCCCGCTCGACTCGTGCCGAACGAACGGGGACAGCGCGTCCCCCCGGTCCAGCTTCCGCTGTACGGGCACGAAGCCCCGCAGCGGGTCGGCCTGCCAGCAGATGAAGAGCAGCCCGGCGTCCGGGACACCGTCCGCGCCGATCCCGTCGTGGTACGAGAAGGGCCGCCGCAGCATCGCCGCCCCGCCGTTCTGCTCGGGCGCGGAGATCCGGGCGTGGGCGTTGGCCGGGATGACCGGCTTTCCGTCCGCGCCGATCCTGTCGAGCGCGAGCTTCTCCGTCTCGCCGCCCCCGGTGAGCGGGCCGCCGTCGGACTTGCGCCGCCCGATGATCCGCTCCTGCTCCGCGAGCCGGAGCCCCTCCCAGTCGTCCAGGAGCATCCGGATGCGCCGTACGACGGCGTACGAGCCGCCCACGAGCCACTCGAAGTCACCACCGCCGCCACCAGTGCCGGCGTCCGTACCCGTACCCGTACCCCCGTCTGTCCCCGTACCGGTGCCCGCGTCCGATGGCGGTACGAAGATCCGCTGGTCGAAGTCTGGATCGGACGGCTTCGGATTGTTGGTGCCGTCGACCTGGCCCATCAGATTGCGGGTGGTCATCGGCCGCTCCGTGGCGCCCGGCGAACGGTTGAAGCCGGTCATCTGCCAGCGCACCCGGGCCGTCGCCCCCGCCGCCCGCTGGACCGCCCGCAGGGCGTGGAAGGCGACCAGTCCGTCGTCGGCGCCGATCTGCACCCATAGATCACCGTTGGACCGCCGGGTGTCCAGCCGATCGGCGGAGAAGGCGGGCAGCGGATCCAGTCCGGGCGGCCGGCGCGCCACCAGGTCCGTACGGTCGAAGAAGGTGCGGCCGAATCCGAAGGTGACCGTCAGCGACGACGGCCCGGCGTCCAGGGCGACGCCCGTGTCGTCCGCCGCCACCGGCCGGCCGGCCATCAGCTCGGCGGCCAGCCCCGACCAGCGGCGGAGCAGCGCGGTCGCCTCCTTGCGGCCCGCCCCCGGCGCCAGGTCGAAGGCGATCAGATGGCCGTGCGCCTGCGGGGGTGTCGTGATGCCGGCCTGGTGCTCGCCGTGGAAGGCGACGGTGTTCGCGCCGACCGTCGTCAGCGCGGTCGGGGCCTCCTCGGCGGTGGTGGCACGGGCGATGGCCCCGCCCGCGGCGCCGACCCCGAGCCCGGCCGCGCCCACGGCGCCCGCCGTGCCGATCAGCCGTCGCCGGGAGAAGCCGCTCACCGGCCACGCACCGAGGTCGCGGGCGACGGGGTCACGGCCGCCGACGCCACGGCCGCCGACGCCACGGCCGCCGACGCCACGGGTACCGACGCCACGGGTACCGAAGGCGTGGGCACCGACGGCGCCGTCCCAGCCTCTGCGGCACCGGATTCCGCGTTCGGGAGTTCCGTGTTCGCGAGTTCTGCGTTCATGAGTTCTGTGGTCACGGGGATCAGCCGATCCTCACGGTCTCGTCGATGGTCGTCTGGTCGATGTCGGAGGTCCGTACGGTCACCTGGAGCTGCCAGTCCCCGGGCATCGGGATCTGGACCGAGCCCGCGCTCCAGTGCCCCGCCGCCAGCCGCGTGGGGGTGACGGGCAACGGGCCGATCTGCTTGTCCTGGAGGGTGAGGGAGATCTTCAGCTCGGGCACGTCCATCGGCTTCCCGCCGGGGCCGTCCACCCAGAGGTGCATCTCATTGGCGCCCGGCGCGGCCGGACCGAGGGAGAGCCGCAGGGTCCCCTTGCCGTTCGCGCCGCCGGTGTCGAAGGGCAGCGTGCGCTCGGCGGGCCCCTGGGGAGCGCCCGCGCCGTTCTGGGCGGCGCCGGTCGTCGTCCTGGCGGCCTCCTCCTCCGTACGACCCGGTTCGGTGGTCGTCAGTACGGTGGTGACGGCGAGGACCACGACGGCGATCCCCGCCTCCGCCAGTACGGAACGGCGGAGCCGCGTCCGCCCGGGGTCGGCGTCGCGCTCCTTCTTCCGCTGGGCGGTGGCGACGGCGGCCTGCTGACGGGCGAGCTGGGCGGCCCGCGCGGGGTCGTCCGCCCCGGTCCCGTCCACCGCGACAGCAGCCGGGTCGGCCGAAACCGCTGTGACAGTCGGGTCCGCCGTGTCGACATGGTCCGGTGTGTCGCCAGGGTTCGGCGTCGCGGCGGGATCGGTCACCGGCCCGGCGTCCGGCGCCGGTTCGGCCGCTGGTTCCGTCAGCCGCGCCGTCCAGCGGCGCGAGAACCACGCCACCCCGACCATCAGCGCCACCAGGGCCACCTTGGCCAGCAGCAACTGCCCGTACGACGTCCCGGTCAGCGCCGACCACGAGCCGACCTGCCGCCAGGACTGGTAGATCCCGGTGACCGCCAGTGTGACGACACTGGCGAAGGCGACACCGGAGAAGCGCCGTACCACCGCCGGTTCGAGGGACGGCACCCGGTGGAGCGCGGTGAGCAGCGCCACGAGACCGCCGAGCCAGGTCGCGGCGGCGAGCAGATGCAGTACGTCGACGGGCATCGCGAGCCCCACCTGGATACCGGTCGACGCGTGCTCGGAGAGCGCCCAGGTCGCGGCGATCCCGGCGGCCACGACGGAGCCACCGATCGAGAGCCCGAAGGTCAGGTCCTTCTTCTCGCTCCGCTGGTCGTCGCCGTCGCGTTTCGTGTACGCGCCGAAGAGCACCGCGATGAACAGCGCCGCAGCGCCGAGCAGCAGCAGCCGGGAGACCAGGGCCGCGCCCGTCTTGGTCTCCAGGACCGTCTGGAGGCCGCCGAGGTCGAACGCGTCCGCCAACTCTCCGGAGCCGGTGTACGGGGAGCGCAGCAGCAGGGTCGCGAGGGTGGCGGCGGTCAGGGTGACCCAGCCGCGCACCACGAGCCGCTGGAGCGGCCGTACGGACGCGCCGCGCGGCCAGCAGAGCAGGATGAAGGCCGCGGCACCGGCCATCAGCAGGAAGCCCGCGTAGGCGGTGTAGCGGGAGATGTCGTAGAGGACGGCGACGGCGCCTTCGCCGGCCTTCTCCCGGGGGAGGGCCACCTCGGTCTCCGACGGCGCGCCGATGGAGAAGGTGAACGCGCCGGAGATGGGGTGGCTGTCGGCGGAGACCGCCTGCCAGGCCACGGTGTAGGTGCCGTCGGGCAGTCCGGGCAGCAGATCGACGGCGTAGGCGACGGTGCCGCCGCTGGAGAGGTCGCGGACGGTGGACTCGTCCGCGCGTTCGCCACTGGGGTCGAGGACCCGGATCGAGTCCTTCCCGAGGGCGATCTGTTCGGAGAAGGTGAGCGTCACCTCCGTGGGGGCGGTGGCGACCACCGCCCCGTCCTTCGGGTTGCTCCCGGTCAGGGCGGCGTGGGCCGCCGCGGGTCCGGCGCCGGCGAGCAGTGTGCCGAGGACCGTGCCGATGAGCACGGTGATGGCGAGCAGTCGCCGGAGCAGGGGCCCCCGGAGGACCGGGTGTCCGGACACGGGCCGGACCGGGGATGGGCCGAGGTGCGGGGCGGTGGCTGTCATGGCTTGGTCAGTCCCCTCGTACTCAGTGCTTCGCGGGGTTGTACGTCGGTTCCTTGACCGGAAGTTCGACCGTGATGGGGTCGGACTTCTCGAAGCGCAGCTCCACGGAGACCTTCTCGCCCTGCTTCGGACGCTGCTTGAGCTTCATGAACATGACGTGGTTGCCGCCGCGTTCGAGATCGAGCACGCCGTCCGCCGGGATGTCGAACTCCGCGACCTCCCGCATCTTCTGGTTCTTCGACTCGTGGATCGTCACGTCGTCGGAGATGGCGCTGGTGACGGAGGTGAGCTTGTCGGCTCCGGAACCGTCATTGCGCACGGTCAGGAAGCCGGCCGCCATATCGCTGACCGGCTGGGGCATGAAGGCGTTGTCGACCGTGAGTTCCGGCTCGCCCGAGCCGCCCCCGGAGGAGCAGCCGGTGAGCAGGAGACCCGCGCTCAACGCGACCGCGGTGAACGAGGTACGGGCGACAGCTCCCCGGCGCCCACCTCTCCGGCCCCCGGTTCTCCGGCTCATCACCGCCCGGCTCATGCCCGCCCGGTTCGTGCTTTCCCGCGTGCCCGCCCGGCTCATGCCTGCCCGGTTCGTGTCTCCCCGCGTGCCCGCCCGGCTCACGGCTTCTCTCCGCGGATGAGCTTGGGCAGATCCTTGGCGTACTCGTCGGCGGTCGTGTCCTCGCCGTAGAGCACATAGCCCTGGTCGGTCTTGGGTGAGAAGGCGATGACCTGGGCGCCGTGCATGGAGACGACCGAGCCGCCCTTCTCCTTCGTCGCCGGGTCGATGCTGATGCCCACCTGACGGGCGCCGGCCTGGATGGTCGCGAAATCGCCGCTGAGCCCGGTGAAGGACGCGTCGCCCGCGCTGGCCAGCCAGGTGCCCAGCGAGGCCGGGGTGTCCCGCTCCGGGTCGGTGGTGACGAAGACGACCTGGAGCTTGTCCCGGTCGGCCGGGGAGAGCTTCTTCTCGGCGACGGCGATATTGCTCATCGTCAGCGGACAGACGTCGGGGCAGTTCGTGTAGCCGAAGAAGAGCAGCGTGGGCTTGCCCTTGGTCTGCTCCCGCAGGTCGTACTTCTTGCCCTTGGTGTCCGTGAGGACGAGGTTCGGTTTGGTGTACGGGCTGTCCAGCGCGGTGCCCGGCTTGCGGTCCTGCATCGCCGAGATGTCGGCGACGTCCGATGATTCGGTGCCCGAGCCGGAGTCGGAGCCGCCGCTGGAGCAGGCGGACAGCGTCAGGGCGGTGGCCGCGACGAGCGCGGCCACCAGGGCGGTCTTCTTACGCATGGAGAGATATCCCTGTGAGATGTGCGATTCGGTGCGGGTGGGGCGGTGCGGAGGGCACGCCGGATCAGGAGGTGCGGCGGCGGCCGGCCAGCACGCCGAAGGCGACACCCACGACACCCACCAGGATGCCGACGATCCCCAGGACACGGGCGGTGGAGTCCGAACTGTCGGCCGCCACGGTCACCGTCTTCTTCGCGTGGTCGGACCCCTTGGCCTCGGACTCCTTGGCACCGGATTCCTTGGCACCGGATTCCTTGGCCTCGGGGGCCGCGCCACCGTGACCGTCCTCGGCGGCCGAGAGCTCCAGGACCGGCGCCGGGGACTGCGGCTCCTCCGCGCCCTCCTTCGCCTCCTCGATCCAGCGCACGACCTCCTTGTTGTCGTACGTCTGGATCGCCTTGAACACCACGCTCTCGGCGTTCTCCGGAAGCTGCCCGAGCGAGACCGGGAACTGCTGGAACTGACCCGGGCCGACCTTGCCGCCAGCGGCGGTCCAGGTGATCTTGGAGGCGGCCTCGGTGATCTTGTTGCCGTGGACCTCAAGCGGCTTGGCGAGCTTGGTCTTGGTGACCTTCACGTCCCAGCCCGGCACCGGCTGCGGCAGCACCGAGGCCAGCGGGTGCTCCGTCGGCAGGCTGATCTCCAGCTTCACGGTCGACGCGGTGTCGCGCTCATTGGGGACCTTGAAGTTGACCGTGGCGTAACCGCCCTTGGCGGCCTCTCCCTGCGGCTGGACGCTGACATGCGCGGAGGCGGTGCCGGAGAGCAGCAGGGAGGAGGCGGCGACGCCGGTCGCGACGGCGATCACACGGGAGGTGCGGGAGGAAAGGCTCATGGTGAGGACACTCCACTCAGGGGGAGGGACATGGGGTGTGCCACGGCGCACGGATGTGCGCGGGCACCACGGCCCCACTCCCGTCGAGTGGGCCGTGTCAGGCCGCGAGAGCGTACGGGGCGGGCGGCCCGCGTCTGATCACCGTGTGCTGGAGCGCCTCACCGGCACCGGCCGGGGGCGGATCGTCCGTGGCCCGCGGCGCGCGCGCCGGAGGCGCCGGAGTCCGTACGAGACCGCGGAACAGCGCCCGTACGAGACCGAACGCGGTCCGCAGCGACCGCAGCCAGGCGGCCTCGGTGACCTCGTGCGCCGACGCGGTGGACAGCAGGATCAGCCGGGCCAGCGCCAGATCCCCGCGCCGCAGCAGCCAGCCGGTCACCAGTGCGGCCAGCAGATGGCCGAGCAGCATCGGGAGGGAGGGCAGCAGTTCCGGCGCGGCGCCGGCGGCGGCGTGGGTGCCGTGCGGTGGTGGATCGATACCGGCCATGGTGACGATCCGGTGCGCGTCGGTGGGGCTGAGCGAGGCGGAGCCGGCTCCGCAGACCAGCTTGGCGGCCAGTCGGATCAGGGCGTCGTCCGCGGTCGGCGCGAACTGGAGCCGGTGCTGCTGGCCGATGCCGTACAGGGAGTGCAGGGCGAGTTGCCCCGCCGCCAGCGCGACGATGACGGCCGGCAGCGAACGCACCCGGCCGGTGAAGGGCGCGACCAGCGCGAACACCCCGATGAACCCGGCCACCAGCGTCCACCACGGGACACTCGCACAGGCCGCCAGCGTGTGCCCCGTCGCGGACAGCACGACGCAGACCGCGGTGAACACCGCGGCCTTCAGCAGCCGGGGACCGGCTCCGGCGATGCCACCGGGCGGGGCGGACGGGGACGACATGGCCGGGTCATCATCCCACTGGGTGTCGAGCATCTGTACGGCAGGTCCAGAAGGTCCCCTTTGCCGCTCCCGGCGCACACCCGTCCCTCGCACACACTTCCCTCGCGCGCCGTCCCTCGCGCACCGGCAGCTTGGGGCCGGGACCTTGGGAGCCGGGTCCTGGGTGGCCGGTACCGCCGTGATCAGCCCGCCGTGATCACTCCGCCGTGATCAGCGCGGTTCGACCGGCGCGGCGTGCGATCCGTACCGGCGCGGCGTGCGATCCGTACCAGTTGGGCGTGCGATCCATGCCGGTTCAGGTCGGTTCGGCCCCGTACGGCCGACTCGACCGGCCGGCGCGGAGGGTACGTACGCGGGGCGCCATACACCGCCGCCCCAGGGGCGCGCGTCGGCCGAATGAGGGCAATCACATCAACTGTGCGCTTACGGAACGTGTTCGTGGGCAATACGTATCGGTATGTCGAGCCGCGGCCAGGAGGCTGGAACATGAGCATCTGGTGGTCACTCCACTTGCGGCGCGAAGCTGCGAGCATTCCGCTCGCCAGGCGTCTGCTGCTCGGCACGATGGAGACGGCGGGGGTCGATCCCGACATCTCGTTCGATCTCTCCGTCGCGCTCAGCGAGGCGTGTGCGAACGCCGTGGAACACGGCGGGGGACAGGGCGTGGGCGAGCCGTCGGAGGCGTACCGGGTCACCGCATACCTGGACGGCGAGAAGTGCCGTATCGAAGTGGCCGATTCCGGCCCCGGTTTTCCCGCCAGGCACGGTGGCTGCGCCCATGCGACCACGGCGCACGTCCCGGCGACGGCGGAGAGCGGTCGCGGACTCTGTCTGATCGAGCAGCTCGCCGACCACGTCCACTTCGGCAACCGGCCGGGGCGCGGTGCAGTGGTCAGCTTCGACAAGGTCCTCAAATGGCGGGAGGACGCGCTGCTCAAGGTCTCCTAGACCTCGATCGCGGCGCGCCCTCCTCGGCACCTCTCAGAGCCGCGCTCCACGGCTCCGCACTTCTCGGCACCGGTGTGCCGTCGGGCCCGGTGTACACACAGCCCGGTGTGTCGTCAGGACCCGTGTGTCGTCAGGACTGCTTGAGCGAGGCCATCCAGGTCTCGATCTCGTCGGCCTGGCGCGGCAGCGAGTCGGACAGGTTCCGGTTGCCGTCCGCCGTGACGAGGATGTCGTCCTCGATCCGTACGCCGATGCCCCGGTACTCCTCCGGCACCGTCAGATCGTCGGCCTGGAAGTAGAGACCGGGCTCCACGGTCAGGCACATGCCCGGCTCCAGCGTCCCGTCGACGTACGCCTCGGTGCGCGCGGCGGCGCAGTCGTGGACGTCCATGCCGAGCATGTGACCGGTGCCGTGCAGGGTCCAGCGGCGCTGGAGATCCAGTTCGAGCACGCGCTCCACCGGCCCCTCCACCAGACCCCACTCGACGAGTCGCTCGGCGAGCACCCGCTGGGCGGCGTCATGGAAGTCCCGGTACTTCGCGCCCGGTCGCACGGCCGCGATACCGGCCTCCTGGGCGTCGTAGACCGCGTCGTAGATCTTGCGCTGAAGCTCGTTGAAGCGGCCGTTGATCGGCAGGGTGCGGGTGACGTCCGCCGTGTAGAGGGTGGTGGTCTCCACCCCCGCGTCCAGCAGCAGCAGGTCGCCGGAGCGCACCTGGCCGTCGTTGCGCACCCAGTGCAGCGTGGTCGCGTGCGGGCCGGCCGCGCAGATCGAGCCGTAGCCGACGTCATTGCCCTCGACGCGGGCGCGCAGGAAGAACGTTCCCTCGATGTAGCGCTCGCTGGTGGCCTCGGCCTTGTCCAGGATCTTGACGACGTCCTCGAACCCGCGGGCGGTGGAGTCGCACGCCTTCTGCAGCTCGCCGATCTCGAACTCGTCCTTCACGGCGCGGGCCTCGGAGAGGTAGACGCGCAGCTCGGCGTCGCGCTCGGCGGTGACCTTGTCGGTCAGCGCGGCCTCGATGCCGGCGTCGTGGCCGCGTACGGCACGGACCGGACCGGTCGCCTCGCGGAGGTGGTCCGCCAGCTCCCGTACGTCCTTGGCGGGAATCCCCAGCACCTGCTCGGCCTCGGTGAGGGAGTGCCGGCGACCGACCCACAGCTCACCCTGGCCGGAGAGCCAGAACTCGCCGTTCTCCCGGTTGGAGCGCGGCAGCAGGTAGACGGTCGCCCGGTGCCCCTTGGCGGTGGGCTCCAGCACCAGGACGCCGTCCTCGGACTGGTCACCGGTGAGATAGGCGTATTCCGTGGCGGCACGGAAGGAGTACTCCGTGTCGTTGGAGCGGGTCTTCAGGTTGCCCGACGGGATCACCAGCCGCTCGCCGGGGAACCGCTCCGAGAGCGCCGCGCGACGGGCGGCGGTGTGGGGCGCCTGCGCTATGGGCTGCAGATCGCGCATCTCGGTGTCGGCCCAGCCGCTCGCCATGTTCTCCGCGAGCTCGTCGGACACACCCGGGTACAGACCGTTCTTACGCGGCTTGATCGGCTGCTCTTCTTCTTCCGGGGTACTCGGGGTGAGCTCCTCGGCCACGTCTGCCTCCTCGATACGTCACTGGACCGGACTCCATCGTATGTGCGACGTGAAGACGGCCTAGATGGACCATTTTGTCTTACTTCTCACATTGACAGGACCGAAGGGCTGCGGCGGTGGCCGGATCGCCCCTGATCCGCCTACCGGTCCGCCCGCCCACCCGTCCCGGCACCCCTCGCCTCATCGGAGCGCCCGCCCACCCGTCCCGGCACCCCCTCCCCTCATCGGAGTGGCCGGTCAGGCGAAACGGGCGGCGAGCAGCACGATGTCCTCGTGGTCCCCGCCCCGCTCCGGCTCCCCGGGGAGCAGGGTGTCGAGTACGTGGTCGGCGACGGCCCCCGGGTCCTCCCGTACCGCCCGTGGCACGCTCGCGGCGGCGGAGTGCAGCCGGGCGAAGGCCCGGTCCATGGGTTCGCCGGTGCGCCGGAGCAGACCATCGGTGTAGAGGAGCACCGTCTCCCCCGGGTCGGGACAGAGCTCCACGCTCGGCGCCTCCCAGCAGGCGAGCATCCCCAGCGGGGCGGAGAGCGACGTCTCCACGAACTCCGTGCGCCGCTCGCCGATCACCAGGGGTGGTGTGTGCCCCGCCCCGGCGAGGAGGATCTTGCCGGCCGCCGGCTCGGCGTAGGCGAAGAGCGCGGTGGCGGTCCGGGCCGGTTCGGTGAGCCGCAGCAGCAGTTCCAGATCGGACAGTACGGCGACGGGGTCCTCGCCTTCCATCACGGCGTACGCCCGCAGGGAGGCGCGCAGCCGCCCCATCGCCGCCAGCGCGCTGGGACCCGAGCCGCTGACCGAGCCGACGGCGAGCCCGAGCGCGCCCTCCGGCAGCGGCAGCGCGTCGTACCAGTCCCCGCCGCCGTGCGGTCCGGTCCGGTGCCGGGCCGCGAGCTGGACCCCCGGCACCCGGGGGAGCCGGCTGGGCAGCAGTTCCCCGGCCACGGTCGCCAAGGTCGCGCGGGCCCGTTCCAGCTCCAGCAGCCGGGACAGGTGCTCGGTGGCGTACCGCGCGTAGAGGCCGACCAGATGGCGCTGTCGTTCCAGGGGCGCGGCGGGCTCGTCGTACAGCCAGACGGCGGCGCCCAGGGTGCCGGCCGCGGCGGAGGCGAGTGGCTGGGTGTAGCTGGCGGCGTAGCCGAGCCGGAGGGCGACTTCGCGGTGGCGGGGGTCGAGTGAGGCGTCACCGAGCAGATCGGGGTGGGCGACGGGCTCCGGCGCGTCGGGCGCGACCGGGCAGGGGGCCTCCCGGTCGTCCAGGATGCGGCCGTACGCGGTGATGGCGCGCGGAATCGTCTCGATGTGCCCGAGTTCGGCGTGGGTGAGTCCGAGCCCTCGGGTGAGGGTGATGCCGTGTGCGGGGCCGAAGCGGTCGGCGTTCGGGGGTGCGGCGTCCGGCAGGGGTTCGAGGACGATCAGTCCGCGCCGGGCCCCCACCAGGGCCGCGCCGGCGCTGAGGATCTCCCGCAGGGCGGTGTCGAGAGAGCCGGTTCTGGCCAGCCGCTCGGTCAGCTCATGGAGGGTGGTCAGATCGGAGACCCAGCCGGCGAGCCGGTCCTGGATCATCGTGTCGGGGCGCGCTTCCAGGCCGGATTCGGGCGCGGCCGGTACCGGGACGGGGGCGGGCAGAGTCCCGGCAGTGTGTGTGGGATGGGAAACAGCCGAGTTGATTCCAGCCACTTTCGGTAGATGAGGGGCGCTCATCTCGATCGGCTTTCCGACCGGTGCGTTTCGCTCAATAGCACCGCAAACCCCCATGTCATTCTGCGCGGCTACCCATGCGTCCACATGTACACGCACATGGAAGGGGATGTCCAGCATTGCACCAGTGGGATTGATGGTGTCTGCGTTACCTTGAGCCACCCTTGAATAAATCTTGAACTTGGCCGAAAAATGCACCTGGTGAAGCTCAATTGAGGTCGACTGAGGGCGTTAGGCAGTGGATCTCGCGAGAGGTCCCTCCAGGGCTCAGCCCTGGTCGGAGCCTCGTGGGCAAGCGTCATACCAAACGTATTGGGTACGTGAACGGTGAGGGCCGGGGGCAGTTGATGCCGCCCCGGAACCTGGTGACCGGCTCGGGCGTCCTAACACCCGTAGGCTGCGCCAGAAGCTGTACGGCAGATCCCCACGCGTCCCCACGCGAGTGGGGCCGATCCGTTGTAACGGAACGAGAAGCGCCAGGCGCGTGCCATCCCTGGCCTTGCGTTAGATGGAGCACCAGCCCACGTTCGGCCCCCGGGCGGCGAATCTGCCGCAGGCGAAGCGGGGACGCCCATGCCCACCGGCACCGGGCGGGATGACGCCGACCAGTACGTACTCGTACACACGGTACGTAAGCGTACGCACAGTCAAGAGCTGCACACATGGTGTGATGTGGACCTCGGCGTTCAACGGAAAGGAACGAGCGCTCATGCGCGAGATCCTCGGAAGGCGACGCAGGCTCTGGTTTCGGCGCACAAAGGGGCCTGCACAGTCTGCACAGCTTGAAGCGGCGCTGACCTGCGCCGTCGAATGGCAATGGCCCGTACTCCCCGGAGTGGGACTGAAATCGGCCGGTGGTCGCGGAGACCGCGAGCGCGGGTGCGCCTGCCCCGACGCCGAGTGCGTCGTACCCGGCGCGCACCCCTTCGATCCCGGGCTGCTCGCCGCGAGTACTGACGAACGAATGGTGCGCTGGTGGTGGGCGAATCGGCCGACCGCCCCGATCGTGCTGGCCACCGGGGGGTCCGCGCCGTGCGCGGTGAGCCTTCCCGCGGTGGCGGGGGCCCGTGCCCTCTCGGTGCTCGACCGGATGGACCGGCGCCTCGGACCGGTGATCGCGACGCCCACCCGCTGGTCGCTGCTGGTCGCCCCGTACAGCCTCGAAGAACTCGGTGAACTCCTCTTCGCCAAGGACTGCGTGCCCAGCTCGCTGCGCTTCCACGGTGAGGGCGGCTATTTGGTGCTGCCGCCCTCGGAGACGGGGACGGGCCAGGTGCGCTGGGAGCGCGCGCCGCTGCCCGGGTCCGCCACGCCCTGGCTGCCACGGGTGGAAGCGGTGGTGGACGCGCTGGTGGAGGCGAGTTCGAGCGCACCGGACGGCGGAAGCCGGCTCGCGTTCTGACCTCGGCGTCCTGCTGGATGTCCGATGTGTCCGACGCGTTCGATGTGTCCGTCGTTTCCGCGATGCCCCGATGCCCCGTTTCCTCGATGTCTCGATGTCTCTTGAGGGCCGGCTCCGTCACTCGTACGGGTTGGAGCCGGCCCGAGTTGTGCGGGAATCGGGTGCGGCAGGTGGTGGTCGGTCCGTTCCGCCTGGATATCTTCGGCTCACCGCTCCGTGTCAGGAGTCCCCGCGCCGTCGACAGGTGACCCATGAATCTCCGCATGATCGGGATCGCCTCGGTCGTGGTGGTCGCCGCGTTGCTGCCGTTGGCGGCCGCGGCCGGCCCGGCCGATGTGTTCCTCCGGCCGGCCGGGACGCATTCCGCGCGGGATCCGATCGACCCCTCGGACTGGCGGGTCAATCCCTCGGACTCGGCCGAACACCCGGACTCGGCCGAACACGCGGATGTGGTCGAACGCCCGGGCCCGGTGGAGTATTCGGAGCCTGAGGGGTACGGGCCGTCCCGCCCGGACCCCGCACGACCTTCGGGCCGTACGTCAAGAGCGCTGCAGACGGCTGAAACCGACCCCGCCGCCACGGCCTCCGGGTACCGGAACACGACCCGCGCGCTCTGTGGGCCGGAAGTCGCCTCCGCCGTCGGGGTCGAGGCCCAGACCTGTGTACTGAACAAGGGACAGCACACCTGGGCGCGTACGTACTACCGCAATACGACGGGTGCGGAATTGAGTTCCGTACTTACTCTGATGGGCCCTGACGCACGTACCGTGCAGATCAACTGCTCGGTTGAGGCGGGTGGTGAGCCGGGTGTCTGTGAGACGCCGAAGGAGACTTCTCGCGGTGTTGTCATGGACGGTGCCAGGGAGTATTCCGCGGTGGCGGAGTTCGCTGCCGCCGGGGGCGCGGATCAGAATCCGCTGCTGCTGCGGGTCGGGAGCAACTCCCCCGAGGGCGGCCAACGTTGACGATCCCGGTGACAGAGCGTCAGCGGAGGGAGATGTTCCGTAGAAATGCGGACGCCCGGTCGCTGGCGACGGGGGATGCACCAGCGACCGGGCTTCTAGAACGGTAACAAGAGATCTGCGGTTCGCAAATTCGATCTCGGGTATTCGGACAGCGATTCAGCTCCCCATAGAGCGACTTGTGACTGGAGTCACTCCGGCTTTTTCTGTTGTCCGAACCGGATCCTGAACCGGGGTCCGAACCGGGGTTCGGTAGGTGTTCGGTTTCGACCCCGGGCGGGTCTTTGAAACCGGCGACACGAGTGTCACCGTGGGCCGGTCGTCAGCTCAGGGTGACCTGACGGTTGGTGAGCCCGCCCCGGGCGCGCCGCTCGTCGGCGGTAAGCGGAACATCCGACGCGAGGGCGGCGACCAGCCGCTCGGCGAACTCCGCCGCGGGCTTCTCGCACTCCTCGGCGCCCATTCCGGTCGGCAGGTCCCAGACCGGGACCATCAGCCCGTGCGCGCGGAACGACCCGACGAGACGGGTGTCCTCGCCGAGTGAGGTGGTACCGGCCGCGTGCAGCCGTGCGAGCGCGTCCAGCAGCTTCTCTTCGGAGTGCGGCATGACCCAGCGGAGGTGGTTCTTCTCCGGGGTCTCGCACCAATACGCCGCGTCGACGCCGGAGAGCTTCACCGTCGGGATCGCCGCGGAGTTCGCGCGCTCCAGGGAAGCCGCCACGTCGGGGGTGGCGTTGTCCGCCGACTCGGGAATCCAGAACTCAAAACCGGAATGGACCTCCGGGGCGAAAGTGGCCTCCGGGTCGAGCAGGTCCTGGAGCCTCGGCCCCGCACCGGAACCACGCTCACCGGCGACCGGGCTGCCCGGCTCCGCCGTCAGCGCGCGCGTGAGGGTGTCCGCCAGATCACGGCTCAGATCGCCCGTCGAAGTGTCGTTCTGGAGACCGATGAGCACGGAACCGTCGTCGCGGCGCAGCGCGGGCCAGGCCATCGGCAGCACGGTCGCGAGGGTCACGGACGGTACGCCGTCGGGCAGTCCGTCCTTGAGCGTGAGCCGCACGGTGGCGGCGGGCACCAGCTCGCGCAGGGCGACCCAGTCGCACTCGCCGGCCAGTCCTTCGAAGGGCCGCTGGACCAGCTCGGTCACGGCGTGCGCGGCGGCGCGGCCATGACACGCCTTGTAGCGCCGGCCGGACCCACAGGGGCAGGGCTCACGGGCCCCGACCACGGGTACGGGCTCATTGGCGCCGCGGCCCCGGTCCTTGAGCTGAGGCTTGGACGCCTTGGTCTGGGGGCGCTTCTTGGCCATGGTGCGGCTTCTCCCGATCGCGCGGTGGTGAGGGCGGAGGTCTGTTCGGCGAGCCTAGTCGTCCGCCGTCCGCGCGGTGGCACGGCACCCCTGGGGCCTGTGGCCGCGAGGGAGCCCCGCGCCGCCCGCGAGAGCCGTACGCGGCCGTCCGCCCTGGTCCGTGCGTCGCGGCCATCGTGCTCCGGGCGGTCGCGCTCCGCACTCGGCCGGTCCCACTGCGGCTGATCCCACTCAGGCGGCCGGTCGCGTTCCATGCGCGGCCGGTCCCATGTGCGGCCGGTCCCGTACGCGGTCGTCCGGTGAGCGGCCGCCTTCGTACGAGGTCACCCTTGCCCGCGGTCATTGCGGTCATTGCAGTTAAATCGCATTCATCGCGGTCATCGAAGATATTGCGGTCGATGCGGTCGATGCGGTCATTGCGGTGTGCACGGTCATCGCGCGCCGGCTGCGCAAGCCCGTCCTGCGCTTCAGCCGGGCCCCCGCGTGCAGCCCGTCCTGCGCTTCAGCCGGGCCCCCGCGTGCAGCTCTTCGTACGCCTCAGCCGAGCTCTTCGTACGCCTCGGTGAAATCGAAGCCGGGCCCAGTGACGCGCGTAGCGAAATCGTCGTGGCGCCTGCCATCCGTCACGAGCACCCAGACGGTGACCTCGCCCGTCGAACTGTCCCGGACGCCCCAGTCCTGGGCCAGCGCGCTGATGATGTTGAGCCCGCGACCGCCCCGGGCGGTGACCGACGGAGTGGCCGGGACGGGCCGGGTGGGACCGCCGCCGTCCGTCACTTCCACCGTCAGCCGACCGGTACCGTCCACGCGCCAAGCGGCGCGGATGTCGCCCTCTCCGCGCTCCGCGTGACCCAGCGGCCTGCCGTGCCGGAAGGCATTGCTGAGCAGTTCGGAAAGAATGAGAACCGCGTCGTCGACGACCGATTCCGGCACCCGGACGCGGCGCAATTGCTCGCGCATACGGTGCCGTGCGTCACCCACGCCCGCAGGGCCATGGGGTACGGCCATGCTCGACGACGTGGGCACCTCCTGTGCCACCACCAACGCCACCCCCGAGACCTCCTTAACCCCACGCCACGGTGTGAATGCCCCAATGGACTGGACCGGAAACCGTTCCGGAGCGGCCCGGTGGCGCACTCCGGACCCTGGCGAACGAATCGAACGCGCCGGTGCACTCCCCGTGCTCATGCGACAGGTGTTTCCTGGGTTTAGTCCCGGCCGAGCTGGGACAACACCTGCCGGGGCCGGTTGGTGATGATGGCTTCGACGCCGAGCCGGACGCAGAGTTCTACGTCTTCGGGCTCATTGACCGTCCAGACGTGGACGCGGTGCCCGGCTCGATGTAGCCGGGCGATGTAGCCGGGGTGATTGCGGACGATCCGGATGCCGGGCCCGGCGATACGCGCACCGGCGGGCAGCCGTCCGTCCCGCAGCCGCGGGGTCACGAACTGCGTCAGATAGACAGTGGGGATGTTCGGCGCCGCGGCGGCCACCCGGTGCAGCGAGCGCGCGGAGAAGCTCATGATGCGTACGGACGACTCCGCCGCCGTCGCCGGTTCGGCGAGACCGAAGCGGCCGAGCAGGTGGAGCAGCCGCTCCTCCACCTGACCCGCCCACCTGGTCGGGTGCTTGGTCTCGATGGCCAGCTCGACACGGCGCCCGGAGTCGGCGACGAGTTCGAGCAGTCGCTCCAGTGTCAGTACGGAGGTGAGCGAGGGGTCGCCCCAGTCGGGGGACTCGGCGGAGTCCTCGCGGCCCTTCCACGTACCGAAGTCGAGGGCGGTCAGCTCCGCCAGCTCCAGGGCGGAGACGGCGCCGCGCCCGTTGGAGGTCCGGTTCACTCGACGGTCGTGGACACAGACGAGGTGCCCGTCGGCGGTGAGGCGCACATCGCATTCGAGGGCGTCGGCGCCGTCTTCGATGGCCTTCATATACGCGGCCAGAGTGTGCTCGGGGGCGTCCTCGGACGCTCCTCGGTGGGCGACGACCTGAATGCGTTGCTGCCGTGCTTGGGTCACCGCGTCATGGTGTCACCGAGACGGGGAAGACGTGAGCCGGGGGGCGACTCCCCGGGCGGTGGGACCGCGCAAGCGGAGCCCCGGAAGTGCTATCCGTTTTGTCGCAAGTAAAGGGTGGCGAGAATACGCACAGGTCCTGCTTACAGTGGCCTGACGAGCCATGGGAAATGCTGGACCCAGACGCCGTGGGGCAATCCGTCCGGCCGCGCCGGGCGGACTCTTGTCGAAGCGATCGATGTGGAACCTGAGGAGAGAGCTGTGAGCACTGAGAACGAGGGCAACGAGGGCACTGCGCAGTCGGCCGCCCCGTCCGTACCTCCTGTGCCGTCGGCGGCTCCCGACGGGACCCCTCCGCCGCCGCCGTCCCATGCGCCCTCCGCCCCCTCCGACCCTGGCGCCACACCGGCTGCCGGGCCGGGCCCGGCTCCGGCCGACGGACCGTACGGCGGGTCCACCGAGCAGGCGGCGGTCGCGGATGGGCGGTCCGGGCACTCCTCCCCGCCCGAGCCGCCCACCGCGCCGCTGCCCAGTTCCGTACCGGCGCCGCCGGCCGCGTCCCAGCAGCCGGCCCCGCACCACCCCGGGTATCCCTCCCCGGCCACCGCGCATCAGCAGGGCCCCCAGGGTCACCATGGTCCGGCGCATCAGCCCGGCGCCGCGCATCAGCAGGGCGCGGGCTGGCCGCCGCCCCCGCCGCCGCTCCCCTCCTACGGAGGCGCTTACGGCGGCGACGGTCCCGGCTGGGGCGCCCCGGTCCAGGTCGGCGAGGCACCCCGGCGCAAGCGGTCGGGCGGGCTGCTCGCGGCGGTGCTGGTCGCCGCGCTGGTGGCGGGCGGCGTCGGCGGTGGCCTGGGCTACTGGGCGGCCGAGCGCAACGACGACGGCATCCAGTCGACGACGGTCTCCGCCGGGGACACCCCGAAGGACCTCAAGCGCGACCCGGGCACGGTGGCGGGGGTGGCGGCCAAGGCGCTCCCGAGCGTGGTCACCATCGAGGCGAAGTCCAGCGCGGGCGGTGGCGGCGGCGGTGACCTCGGCGGTGGCGGCCAGCAGGAGGAAGGCGGCACCGGCACCGGCTTCGTCTACGACCAGGAAGGCCACATCCTCACCAACAACCACGTGGTGGCCTCCGCCGCTGAGGGCGGCGCGGTCTCGGTGACGTTCTCCAACGGCAAGTCGTACGACGCCGAGGTGGTCGGCCGGGCGCAGGGTTACGACGTGGCCGTACTGAAGCTGAAGAACGCCCCTCCGGGCCTGGCGCCGCTGGCGCTCGGCGACTCGCAGAAGGCGGCGGTCGGCGACTCCACGATCGCGATCGGCGCGCCCTTCGGTCTCTCGAACACGGTCACGACGGGCATCATCAGCGCCAAGAACCGCCCGGTGGCGTCGGGTGACGGCTCCAGCGGCAAGAACTCGTACATGAGCGCGCTCCAGACGGACGCCTCGATCAACCCGGGCAATTCGGGCGGTCCGCTGCTCGACGCGCGCGGCGCGGTCATCGGCATCAACTCGGCGATCCAGTCGACGGGCGGCGGGCTCGGACAGACACAGGCCGGTTCCATCGGCCTCGGCTTCGCGATCCCGATCAACCAGGCAAAGAACGTGGCCGAGCAGCTCATCAAGACCGGCAAGCCGGTCTACGCGGTGATCGGCGCCACGGTCGACCTGGCGAGCCGGGGCGAGGGCGCCAAGATCGTCCCCCAGGGCGCGGGCGGCACGGCGGCGGTCCCGCCGAACAGCCCGGCCGCGAAGGCGGGTCTGAAGTCGGGCGACGTGATCACCCGGTTCAACGACAGGCCGATCGACAGCGGCCCGACGCTGATCAGCGAGATCTGGAACCACAAGCCGGGCGACACGGTGAAGCTGACGTACGAGCGCGCCGGCAAGGAGAGCACGGTCGACATCACCCTGGGCGAACGCAAGGGCGACAGCTGACCCGCGTTCCCCCACACCGAGTTCCACTCCCTCCCCTACTCGCCCTCCTCCCCGCTCCCGGCCCCCACGATGAAACGCTGCTGCGGGGCCCTCCGCGGTGCCGGTACTCTGTAGGCCGCTCCGCGCCTGGTGTGGCGGGGCGTGGGTGGGTTGCCCGAGCGGCCTAAGGGAACGGTCTTGAAAACCGTCGTGGCAGCGATGTCACCGTGGGTTCAAATCCCACACCCACCGCAGCAGGTCAGACGATGTGCTGATCAGAAGGGGTGCCCCACATACGGGGGCACCCCTTCGTCGTGGGCCCTGTCTCACCTTGATCTGCCCCTGTACTGCTTTGGATCATTGTTTGTGGACCAGGCGTGGACCATGGTTCATCGCTCTACGCGTCGCTGACCCGCGTTTCTCCGGAGAGAAAGACAGCCGGGACGCCCCGGGCATGGAAGGTCAGCTGATCGTCGGTCGTTCGGCTATGGCGAGTCGAGCCGCCTCCACCAAGTCGCCATGAAGGTCACCAAGCTGCTTGCAGCGGCGTTCTTCTTCGGCTTCCTCAGCAGCCGCCCTCTGGCCGTCCTCAGTCAGGAGTGCGTCCGCCCAGCGGTCCAAGCACTCGTTGTGGTCCTCCACGTGAAGCCGGAGATCACGGGTGGGCTGAAAGATCTCCGTGCTGATTATTGAGCTGGGGCGGCTGTGGGTTTTTGGGTTCCGTCGCCCTGAGGGAGCTATGGGTGCCGGAGCAGCCGCGTTGACCTCAGGTCAGGCGCTACGTCTGTGATCGGCACAGGTACGTCTCACTTGAGTGATCGGAGAACACGTCAGATGAATCCGGAGAAGACTGCCGAGCGGGAAGGTGAGGCTTCCTCAGGGGGAGCCACCTGGGCCACTGACGGCAGATTCAGCACTGGTTGGCGCCGTAGCTGCGATCATTACGGCCCTTCGCGGGTAGGCACGTTTGGCCACCGCCCCCGAGTGAGGCGACGAGAGCCAGTGCTGGTGGGGTGCCCCATGGACACCTCATCTTGGGCGGTAGCACCTATCGGCGGGCGACCTGTTGCGCGGCTTCGAGTGCATGCTCGTTTTCTCGTTAGCGTGCTGCTGGCTGCGATGGATCGCCTTGGCGTAGAACCGGAACAGCACGGCGATGCTGTGGCCGGCGCGGCGGGCGGCCTCAGCGGGCCGACCGCGTTGTAGCGCCGCGCCAGCATGCACGAACGTCAAAGCAGGGGTGAGAGTTGGCACGTGAGCGAAGAGGCGCTGAAGCGGTTACGCAGGTGTGGTGTGGCTGAAGCCGAGGGAGGTCAGCCGTTCGGCTTGGCACAGCCTGTCGGATGCGCCGCCAACCTCGGTTTGGAGGACTTGGTACGCCGCGCCGTGGGACTGGCCCCAGTGCATCGCGGCCCGCCACAGGCTGCGGCCCAGGCCCTGCCCTCGGGCCTCAGGTAGGACGGCGAAGTACTGGGGCATGAGCTGGGGGCATCCGGTCGCGTCGGGGCGAACTTCCATGGGGCCGATCGCGCCGACGACGCGGTCCTGGACGGCGGCGGCGAGGACCGGGCCGCACCGGCCGGCCTCCATGTGGGCATGGAGGAAGGCCAGGCCATCAGCGGCCATGGCGGTGGCGAACGGGGCGAAGGTCTTCTGCACGGCGGTCGGCCAAACGGTGACGGGGCGGACCGCGTCGCCTGGGTTGGGGCACGGGCGGGCGGTGAAGTCCTGGAGCTGGATGCGCGTGCCGAGAGGGAACCCGGTTTCCGGGCCAAGCGGGCGTACGACCCGGGCGTTTCCTGCATCGTGCATGGCGGCGAGCTTCGCCGCCAGTTCGGCGGCTTCATCCACGACGCTGCCACGGTGTCCGTAGGCGAAGACCTTGACGGTGCCGCGTCCACGCCGGGTCAGGGTGGGGATGAGCGTGTGGTCCGGCTGATGGACTACATCACCGCGGAGTACTGTCTCGTCCTTTTCGCTGCTCCAGCGCCGGTCCTTGTCGTAGCGGAGGAAAGACCGGTCAGTCACCGCCGCTCGCAGGGTGTCCTCGAAGAGGTCGACGGTAAGCGCGTGGGGGTGGACGGGGCCGAGAGTCGGCACGATCGGCGCGGTCAGTACCGGCCGGAGCCAGTCCCAGCGGAAGAACATGAGCGGCACCCTAGCGGTCGGCCGGTCAGGGCTCAGGCCCCGACGCGAACACGCCAGGGCCTGAGCGAAACCGACCGGATCTGTCGGTCAGTGGGGGTTGTCGTCGCCGGCGTCGCAGGAGCACTCCGCGCTCTCCACGACCTCGTCCAGGTCCATGACGGCGGTCACCGCGAGCGCAGCGACGGGCGGGGCCGCGCGGCGCGCCGAGGGCGGCGGGCCCGGCAGAAGGTTCACCAGTACGGGCGGGGTCATGATGCGTTCTCCTTGTCGCCGTGTTGGCAGTAGCTGTGCAGCGGCGCCTTCGCCTCCTGGTAGTGCTTGGCCAGGGGGCGGCAGACCCGACAGGTGCCGGACAGGGCGCAGCCCTCGCACCCACCGGTGCGAAGCATGAGGCGGTCGGCGATGACGCCGAGCCGGGTGAGGCCGTCGACGCCTTCGGCCATGAGGTCGATCTGGGCGTCGCGGCCGACCTTGCAGATCGACACCTTGGCGTGCGGGTCGGCGTGGAAGAACGTGTGTCCCGCGTTGCATCCGGCGAACGGTTTGCGCTGGCGCAGATGGGCGGCGGACTGAGCGAGGAGCGGTTCGCCGCCACCGTAGATCGTGGGCGTCATGTTCGTATATGCGTGGTTCTCGACGTTCCACTCATCGGAGAGGGCGGCCATCTCGTCCGCCTCGGAGGCGTTGTCCTCGGTCACCACGACGTTGATGCGCAGGGGCAGGCCCGCCGCGCGTGCGGCGTCCATGCCGCGCCGGAACGCCTTCCACGCGCCACGGCGCTGGGTGAGTGCGTCGAAGGACTCCTCGCTCGCCCCGTACATGCTGACGACCAGCCGGTAGGGCGGGCAGTCCCGGAAGAGCTTGAGGAGGTCCGGCCGCCAGAGCAGCGAACCGTTGGTGGAGATGGTGAGCATCATCCCGGCCTGCCAGGCGTAACGGTAAGCGCCCTGGAAGTCCGGGTCCATGGTGGGCTCGCCGCCAGTGATCTGGAGCCAGAGGACGCCGGCCTCGCGCATGATGTCCAGCAGCCGCACCTTGTCCTCCCAGCGGAGGCCGGAGAACGGGCGCTCGCCGAGGTAGCAGTGCTTGCAACCGAAGTTGCAGCCGAGGTTGATCTCCCAGGAGGCGCGGCAGAAGCCGTGCGAGGACGGCTCGCGGACCAGCACCGTGTCCTGCACACGTCGGCCGGTGAGATCCAGGCCCCACACCTCGGCGGCGGTCTGAACCGCCCATGCGGGCAGCGCCTGGCCGCCGACGGCGTTCCGCAGCTCGTTGTACTCGGCGGCGGGGATCCGGGCCCCGGACCGGGCCCCGGGCTTGAGGAGTAGATGCCCGTCGAGGAACGGGGAGGCGATCAGAGTGTGGGCCATCAGTGCGCTTCCTTCCAGATCACGGAACGTGTCGGCGCGCGCAAGCCCTGGTAGCCGGCGCGGCAGTAGATCCCGCCGAGCCCGTTGCAGGTGCCGCAGCTGTTGCCGGATGAGTCGGCGCCGCTACCGCCGCAGTCTCCGCAGCTCTCGTTGCGAGGGCGGCGCGGGCACTCGCACGGCGGGTAGCGGCCCGGGTCCGAGAAGATGACGTACGGGTCACCCGACTGGACACGGGTCGTCTGAGACCACGTACGGCCAGAGTCGCGGGACACTCGAAGCGTCATGAGGAGGCGAGGCTCCGCAGCGAGGCCGAGAGGTCGAGAGAGCCGTTCGTGGACGTGTCCCTCAGCGCCGTTCTGCGTTCCCATATCCGCACCCTTCCGCTGCGTCATGACCTGTCCGTTCGCGACAACTCCCAGGAAAGCGCGTGAAGTCGACGGGCTCCACGGCATACATGCCGCATTCTTGGATCAGATCCGTGCACGGGTGCCGCAGGCTTCGAAGCCGCGGGAAGGGGTCGTCATGGGGCTAGCCGAACGACGCAAGATCCTGGGCTACAGTCAGGAGAAATTGGCCGGGCTGCTCGGCGTGGACCGCACGACGGTCGGGCGCTGGGAGAGCGGCCGAATCCAACCGCAGCCACCGCAGCGGCGAGGCTTGGCCATCGCCCTCGAAGTCAGCCTCCAAGAGCTTGACGCCCTCCTGACAGAGTTACGAGCCGCAGGGCAGGAGGCCACAGGGCAGCAGTCCAGTGACCACCCGAGCGGGGGAGACCACGACGAAATGATCCGCCGAGAATTCCTCCGCATACTCACCGTCAGCGGGGCTTTGACGGCCCTACCGGTCGACGAGGCCGAGGCCCTCACCGATGGGGTGCTGAGGGGGCTGCCCGTCGACTTCGAGCGGATGAACAGTCACCTGTGGCAGGTCTACCAACTGGCCCGGTCGAAGGGATCGGTCTACCCCGTCATCCGCGACCAGCTGACGACTCTGAATGAAGCACTGGCCGCCAGCCGAGGCAGTTCCCGCCCCCTTCTGAGCGCGGCGGCCGACCTCTTCCAGATGGCCGGCGAAGTTGCCTTCGACCGGAACCGCTACACCGACGCAGCAGCTTCGTACTCGCTCGCGGCCTCGGTCAGCAAGGACGCGGGCGCGTACGACCTGTGGGCCTGCGCTCTCGTGCGCCACGCCTACGTGGACATGTCCGAGCAGCGCTACCGCCAGGCGGCGCAGATGCTGGGCGCGGCCGAGCGGCTGGCCGGTCGAGGGGACAGTGACCTTTCGACACGGTACTGGGTTGCATCGGTCCAAGCGGAGGCGCACGCCGGCCTTGGCGACCTCACGGCATGCGAACGCGCACTGGATCAGGCCGAGAAAGTCAGGAACCTCACCACGGACAGCACGAACGGTGGATGGCTCCGCTTCGACGGCACCCGCCTGGCCGAGGAGCGCGGAGCGCGGTACGTACAGCTCGGCCGCCTGGACCTGGCGGAGGCGACGCTGAAGACCGCGCTCACGCAGACGGCCCTTGCGTCAGGGCAGTCATATCGGCGCCGTGGCGCGGTGCTGGCCAGCCTGGCCGCCATCGGCGTGAAGCGCCGCGATCCCGACCAGGTGCTTGCGTACGGGCGAGAAGCCGCCGTCCTGGCCCGAGCCTCAGCATCCGGGTACGTCGCCCGTAGACTCCAAGCCCTGTGCGACGAGTTCGGCCCCTTGCGGCGCGACCACCGCGTGGCGGAGCTGGGGTCGGAGATCGCCACGCTGAGCACGCCGTGACGAGAGGGGTTGGCATGTCGCAGACCGAAGGTGCACGACTGTTCCGGGAAGCTTGGATCGTGGGAGTGCACCAGTACTTCCCTGGCGAGCCGAAGGCCGGCTACGTGACGCCCTGGGTGGACACGCCGCAGTGGGAGCGCGAGGCCGCAGGCTCGGTCTACGACCAGGTCCGCCAGTTCATCGAGATCAGCGACGGCCACACGTCGAGGCTGTCCCGGGAGCAGAAGAGCCGGTTCGTCGCGACATGCTGGACGGCCCAGATGTTCAAGCACTTCGAGGACCCGAAGCCGGGCTACGTAGCTGACTGGCCCGACCTGCCGTCCTGGCAGCAGGAGACGGATGCTGACATCTTCGAGGCCATCGAAAAGGCTGTGGGCTGATCCTCGGAGGCCCTAGTGTGCCCAGGTTAGCGATACTGCGCTTGCACGGCGTCCGTATCGCCTGCCTGCCGTCGACGAGACGGAGGAGTTGCTGCCCTGGACGCTATGAGGACTGTTTGATGCCCAGTTTCAGCAGAAACATGGCGTAGGCGACGGCAATGTCGGGATTGCTGCGGAGGATGTCTTCGAGGGCAGCATCGATCGCCCCCGTGGCAACGGTCGGATCCATTGCGAAGAGGTATTTCGCCTTCTGTAGGAGCTCGATCTCTTCGGGGTCCACTTCGTTGGCAGCTAGGTAAATGTCGGCTGTCGTGAACTCGTGGATCCGCTTCCAGACCTCTTGATCCAGAAGTACCTTCCAGGGCTCGTTGGCCTGGATTCGGTAGCCTGCCGGAACCCTGAGAGCAGGGGGCGGTGTGATCGACCGGGCACGGACCGGGCATGGGTGGATCTGCCTTGAGGGCGGTGGGCGTTGTGGGTCCGGTGCTCGAATCTCCGTCGGCGGCAGCCTGCCACCCCTTGGGAGTCAGTCGATGCTTTCCAGGCCGAGTTTGGCCAATCGCGACCGGATGGCGCTGGGCTTCCGGCCGAACTGCGCCCCGAGAGTGCCGAAGTCGCGTTCCCCTTGCTGGTAGATCGCATCTCGTCGGCGCCGTGCTCGCGCCTTATGCATGAACAGCCCCTCACAGCGCACTCCATGACGACCGTGAGGACCTGGGAGAGGCCGCCGACGTCGAGGGCCTTCGCCCCCCGTACGGTCCGCCCGTCAAGACTCCGTCCGTCAAGACGACGGGCGGTCCTCGTCGAGGGATTCGCGCTGGGGGTGCGGGGCGCCGGGTGGCTGGGACTCCACCTGGGCCAGCATGCGCTTGAGGAGTGTGTTCAAGGTGTTCTGCTCGGCCTCGTCGAGCGGTGCGACCAGGGCGCTCTCGGCGGTGCCGAGCAGGCGCATGGCGTCGAGCCAGTGGGAGTGGCCCGCTTCGGTGAGTTCGACGTGGACCCGGCGGCGGTCGTCGCCGAGGCGGACCCGGTGGACCAGGCCCGCCTGTTCCAGGGTGTCGATACGGCCGGTGATACCGGCCGGTGATACGAGCAGTTCCGCGGCGAGTTCGGAGGGCGTCGCGCGCCAGGGTTCGCCGCGGGAGGCCAGTCGGTGCAGGGTGTCGAACGCGAAATCCTGGAGGCCGATCTCGGCCAGGCTCCGGTCCTTGGCCTGTTTCGTGTGCTTGGTCAGCAGTTGGATGCGGGTGATGATCCCTTCCACCCGTTCGTCGAACGGCGCCTTACGGCGCCAGCGGGCGATGTGCCGGTCGACAGAGTCCTCCACGCCTTCCATCCGCCCATTGTGCTACGCCGGCGAGTCTTCCGGCGCGTGATATTTCGTTGACGAATATTTAGCTAGCAAACTAATCTTCCCCGACATGGCCGACTCCACTCCCCCGCCCCGCGTCCGGCGCTCCTCCTGGCCGTCACCCCAGCCACGGCTGCTCGTCGGCCGGACCTGTGCCGCGCTCGCGACCTCGCTGATACCCGTCACCCTGACGCTCGCACTCATCCGCATCGGATCGGCGACCGAGCTCGGCCTGGTCCTGGCCTGCGAGCTCCTCCCGATGCTCGTCCTGCTCCCCGTGGCCGGCGTGGTCGCCGACCGTCTGCCCCCGCACCGCGTCGTCCTCGCCGCCGACCTGGTGCGCGCCGCCGCCCAGTTCGGCATCGGTGCCGAACTGCTCTCCGGCTCGCCCCGGATCCCGGTCCTCGCGGCGCTGGCCGCCATCACCGGCGCCGCCGTGGCCTTCGGCATCCCCGCCGTCCGTACGCTCGTCGCCGCCGTGATCGCCGAACCGGACCGGCTCCGGATGAACGCGCGGCTCGGCATCGCGCAGGGCCTCGCCGGTGTCACCGCCCCGGCCGTCGCGGGCGGGCTGGTGCTCCTGGCGGGTGCCGGCTGGGCCTCGCTGCTCACCGGCGCGCTGTTCCTGCTCTCCGCCGCCACCGTCGGCGGCCTCGCCCCCCGGCGCGACGCCCGTCCGGTTCCGGACCGTCGCCGGGGCGCCTTCCTCGCCGAGTCGCGCGAGGGGTGGGCCGAGATCCGGCGTCACCCCTGGTTCATCGGGAATGTGGTCGCCCACGGTCTCTGGCACTTCGCCGCGGGGCTCCTGGTCACCCTCGGTCCCCTGATCGCCGTACGGGACCTGGGCGGCGAGTCCTCCTGGGTGATCGTCGTCCAGATCGGCACCGTGGGCATGGTGCTCGGCGCCTACGCGGCCACCCGGCTGCCCCTGCGGCACCCGTTGATCGCGGTCGCCGTGGGGGCGGCGGTCTACGCGTTCCCCCTGCTCGCGTTCGCGCTGCGGCTGCCCGTCCCGGTGATCGCCGCCGCCCAGTTCGTGGGGATGTTCGGGGTCGGGATGCTGAGTCCGCTGTGGGAGACGGTCCTGCAACGGCGGGTTCCCGTGGAGATGCTGGGGCGGGTCGGCTCCTGCGACACATTGATCTCCTTCGGGGCCCGGCCGTTGGGGCTCGCCGTGGCGGCGCCCCTCGCCGCGCTGGTCGGCACCACCGCGCCCCTGCTCGGCGCCGCGGTCGTGGTCGGGGCGGCGAATCTGGCGGTGATCCTTCTCCCCGGCATGAAGGAGGGCCATCGGCCGGAGCGAGGGCCGGAACCGGGCGACGGCCCGGGGCGGGAGCCCCGCCGTGGGGAGCGGGTCGGTCGCTGACAGCCGAGGGGCCCGCTGTGATCCGTTCGCCTCCCCGGGCAGTACGCGCTACGCTTATCGAACAGAAGTTCGATCACACTTTTCGGGGTGATTCGTACGAGACGGGCAGAGGGGGTCCTGGCTGGAGGCGCGATATGGAGGGCTTTACGCATCTGCATGTCGCGTCCGGCCACTCGGCCCGCTATGGCGCCTCCCACCCCCAGGACCTGGTGCGCCGGGCCGCCGAGCGCGGTATGGGCGCCATCGCGCTGACCGACCGGGATTCCACCACCGGTGTGGTGCGGTTCGCGAAGGCCGCCATTGAGGTGGGGATACGGCCGATCTTCGGCATTGATCTCGCGGTCGAGCCCCTCGGTATCGATCTCGCGCCCGGCCGGCCGGGCGCCGAGCCCTCCAGAGCCCGGTCGTTCGGGGCCCGGTCGTTCGGAGCCGAGCCCTCCGGAGCCGACCAGTCCGCAGCCCGGACCCCTGAAGCCGGCGCATCCAGAGGTGCCGGAGCAGCCAGGGGTGCCAGGGGTGCCGGAGCGGCCAGGGGTGTCGGGGGCGCCAGGGGTGCCGAGGGTGCCGGGCCGTCCGGAATCCGCCCGTACGCCCCCGCACAACACCCCCGTACCCGCACCCCCGTACGCGGCGGCGCCCATGTGCAGGAACCACCCCTCCGCGTCACCCTGCTCGCCCGGGACCGGCAGGGCTGGGCCGCGCTGTGCCGGCTGACCTCCGCCGCGCACGCCCCCGGCCGATCCCCGACCGGACACCCCGTGCTGCCCGCGGCGGCCCTGCGCGAGTACGCGAACCACGGCCTGATCGCGCTGCTGGGGCCCACGTCCGAACCCGTACGCGCGCTGTCCTCCGGCCGTGACGATCTCGCCGAACACCTGCTCGCCCCCTGGCGGGAGATCTTCGGCGGGTCGCTGCGGCTGGAGACCGTATGGCACGGTCTGTCCGGCACCGGCCCCGGTTCGCTCCGGCTCGCCGCCCGGACGCTCGCCCTCGCCGACCGGCTGCGGATCCCCGCCGTACTGACCAATGCCGTCCGTTACGGGGACCCGGAGCTGCACCGGCTCGCCGATGTTCTGGACGCGGCCCGGCTGCTGCGCCCCATCGACCGGCGCCGGCTCGATTCCGGCGAGCGCTGGCTGAAGGGCCCGGCCGATATGCGTGTCGCCGCCGAGCGGATCGCCGCGGCGGCGGGGTCGGGCCCCGCCCGCGCGGTGGAACTCCTGGCGGCGACCGCCGCGACGGCCGCTTCGTGCCGGGTGGACCCCGTCGCCGATCTGGGATTGGGGCGGAAGCATCTGCCCGAACCCCGGATGGTCGGCGCCGCGGACGCCACCGACGCCGCCCGGGTGCTGCGTGAGTGCTGTGAGGCCGGGCTGGTCCGCCGTGGTCTGGACCGTGATCCCGCGGTCCGGGCCCGGCTGGACGCCGAACTGGCCACTATTACCGAACTGGAGTTCGATACCTACTTCCTGACCGTCGCTCAAGTGGTGTCCGATGTCAGGGACATGGGTGTACGGGTCGCCGCCCGGGGCTCCGGCGCCGGCAGCATGGTCAACCACGCGCTCCACATCGCCACCGCGAACCCGCTGGAACACCGGCTGCTGTTCGAACGCTTTATGTCCCGGCGCCGTACCGATCTCCCGGACATCGACCTCGATGTGGAGTCCGCCCGCCGTCTCGACGTCTACGACAGGATCATCGAACGGTTCGGACGGGAACGGGTCGCGATCACCGGGATGCCTGAGACCTATCGGGCCCGGCACGCGATCCGGGACACCGGCCTCGCCCTCGGTATCGCCCCGGCCGATGTCGACCGGATTGCAAAATCGTTTCCTCATATCCGTGCGTCGGACCTCACCACCGCTCTCGCCGAACTGCCCGAGCTGCGGAAGCTGGCCGCCGAAGCCGGACCCTTCCGGCTGTTGTTCGAACTCGCCGAGGGGTTGGACGCCCTGCCGCGCGGGATCGCCATGCACCCCTGCGGAGTGATCCTCACCGACGCGTCCCTGCTCGACCGCCTCCCCGTACAGCCGACCCCGACCGGCGGCTACCCGATGGTCCAGGCCGACAAGGAGGACGTCGAGGACCTCGGAATGATCAAGCTGGATGTGCTCGGCGTCCGGATGCAGTCCGCGATGGCCCATGCCACCGCCGAGATCGAACGCGCCACCGGCCGTGGCATCGACCTCGACGACCCGCGCCAGGTGCCGCTGGACGACCACTTCGCCTTCAAGCTCATCCAGGCGTCGGACACCCTCGGCATGTTCCAGTTGGAGTCACCGGGACAGATGGACCTGCTCAGCCGTCTCCAGCCGCGCGATCCGCAGGACGTCATCGCCGACATCAGCCTCTTCCGGCCGGGTCCGGTGGCCGGCGGGATGCCGGAACGGTACGTCGCCGCCCGACACGGCCGGGCCCCCGAGTACCCGCACCCCGATCTGGAGCCCATCCTCTCCGACACGTACGGGGTGGTGATCTGGCACGAGCAGATCATCGAGATGTTCGCCGGGCTGACCGGCTGCGACCTGGAGTTCGGCGACTACGCCCGCCGCGCCCTCGGCGACCGGGACCGGCTCCCCCGGGTCCGCGACTGGTTCCACCGGACGGCCGGCGCCCGTGGCTATCCGCCCGCCGTGCTGGACGAGGTGTGGCGGACGATCGAAGCCTTCGGGGCGTACGGGTTCGCCCGCGCCCACGCGGTCGCGTTCGCCGTACCCGCCCTCCAGTCGGCCTGGCTGAAAGCGCACTACCCCGCGGCCCTCTATGCGGGCCTGCTCGAACACGACCCCGGAATGTGGCCGAAACGCGTCATCGTCGCCGATGCCCGCCGCCATGGCATCGCCGTACTGCCCGTCGATATCAACCACTCCCGTCCCACCCACACCATCGAGCAGGGCCCGGACGGCACCTGGGGCGTCCGGCTGGCGCTGTCCGGGGTGCGCGGGATCAGCGATGACGAGGTCACCCGTATCGCCGTCGGCCAGCCCTATTCCTCCCTCTCCGACCTGTGGCAGCGGGCCCGGCCCCACCGGCCGATCGCCGAACGCCTCGCCAATGTCGGTGCGCTGGATTCGCTACGGGGGGAGCTCACCCGGCGCGATCTGCTGCTGGGGATCGCCGAACTGCACCGCCAGTACCGGGGGCGTCCGCTCGACGACGGCCAGCTCCCGCTGAACATGCCGGACGCCACGGGGCGGCGCGCCGGGCTGCCGGAGATGACCGGCCGCGAGGCGCTCGGCGCCGAGATACAGGTGCTCGGCATCGATGTGAGCCGGCACCTGATGGACCACCACCATCAGTTGCTGCGTGAACTCGGCGCCACCGATGCCAGACATCTGGCCACCGCGCGGGCCGGGGAGACAGTACTGATTGCGGGCGTACGGGCGGCCACGCAGACACCGCCCATCGCGTCCGGCCGGCGCATCATCTTCGTCACCCTCGACGACGGGTCCGGCCTGGTCGACCTCGCGTTCTTCGAGGACAGCCACGACGCCTGCGCGCACACGGTCTTCCACTCCGGGCTGCTGCTGGTACGCGGGACCGTTCAGCAGCGGGGGGAGCGCCGCACGGTCGTCGGGACGATGGCATGGGATCTGGAGGCCCTCGCGGTGGCCCGGCGGGACGACGGGCCGGAGGCCGCGCACCGGCTGCTGGGGCCCGCGGCGGCCGTACCCGGCCCGGACGGGGGGCCGGCGCGGGGTCGACGGCAACCACCCGACTCCCACCAGGACGGGCGGCAACAGCAACAGGAGCGAGGACAGGAGCAGGGACAGGAGCGGGGGCAGGAGCGGGGGCGGCGGGGCCGCCAGGGCTCGCGGCGCGTGATCGCCCACGAGACCGGGGCGAGTCTGCACCCCTGGGCGGACCTTCAGCCGGCCGGGGACCGTACCGCCGATCTCCGGTCCCTCGGATACACCAGCCCCGGAAGCGCCGGGTGATCAGCCATGACTGACGCTGCGGGAGGAGGTGCAGTGGGAGGCGCTGCGCAGGGTGCTGTGGGAGGTGCGGTGGGAGGCGCTGCGCAGGGTGCTGTGGGAGGTGCGGTGGGAGGCGCGGTGAGAGGTGCCGTTGCCGTGCGGGGAGTTGGGGCAGAACGTCATATTCTCCGTATCCACTACCATCTGGGCGACCGGTATGACCCGGAGCTGTACGAGCGGTTGATCGAACAGCTTCATGGCATCAGCCCCCGTGCCCAGGCCCTGCCCCCCGTCGACGCCGACTGCGACATCACCGGCGCGCTGCGCTACTTCCACCGTGATCCCTACGCGCTCGCCCAGGTCATCAGAGTGCGCGCGCTCGCGCTGTACGGCGTCGACACGACCATCGGCTCCGCGGGCAACCGGATGCTCGCCGCCATGGCTGCGGACGCCACCGCCCCCGGGGAAATAACCCATCTCGCCCCGGAATCGGTCACCGCCTTCCTCCGGCCACGACCGGTCGGCGCGCTCCACGGCGTCGGCCCCGCCACCGTCGGGCTGCTGACCCGATACGGACTGCACACCATCGGCGCCGTCGCCGACACCCCGGTCGGCACCCTGCAACGCCTGCTCGGCCGCGCCCACGGCCGCCAACTCCACGACCGGGCCCACGGCCGGGACGACCGCCCCGTCACCGCGCTGGAGCCGATCCGTTCCTGCGGCGCCGACCACGTCTTCGACCGCGACGAACTCGACCCGGTCCGACATCGCCGCGCGGTGCTCGCCCTCACCGAGCAGGTGGGCGTACGGCTGCGGGCCGAGCGGCAGATCGCCCGCCGACTGACCCTGACGGTCCGCTACGCCGACCGCACCACCACCGCCCGCACCCGGACGCTGCCCGAGGCCACCAACCACGGAGTCGCCCTGGCCCGTACGGGATACGACCTCTACGGGTCCTTCGGGCTGCAACGGGCCCGGGTGCGGGGTCTCGCGCTGCGCGCCGAGGACCTCCAGCCGGCCGAACTCGCCAGCACCCAGCTCACCTTCGACCCGGCGGACGACAGGGCCCGCCGCATCGAATCCTCGGCCGATCGGGCCAGGGCGCGCTTCGGCCCGGCCGCGATCCTGCCGGCGACGCTCGCGGGTACGGGGTGAGGGTGCGGGGTGAGGGGTTCGGGGTGCGGGGCTGGGGGTGCGGGGTTGAGGGGTTCGCTTTGGGCGCCGGTGACCTTGACAGGTGCCCGTATCTGACGGACAGTCAGAAATCCTGATCGATGCGATCCGTACGCCCGGGAGGCGGCCACCGTGCACCTCGCCCCGACGGAGCGCCAGCGGAAGCTGCGCACCGAACTTCGCTCGTACTTCCGGGCGGTGATGCCGGACGGCCCCCCGGCCGCCGCCGACACCGCGGCCCAGCGCTCACTTCTGCGCCGCATCGGTGCCGACGGAAAGCTCGGGCTCGGCTGGCCCACCGAGTACGGCGGCCAGGGCCGGGGCCCGGACGAGCAGTTCGTCTTCTTCGACGAGGCGTACCGGGCGGAGGCACCCGTCTCCATGGTCACCTTGAACACCGTCGGGCCGACGCTCATGAAGTACGGCACCGAGGAACAGAAGGCGTTCTTCCTGCCGCGCGTGCTGAGCGGTGAGATCGTCTTCGCGATCGGCTACAGCGAGCCGGAGGCCGGTACGGACCTCGCCGCGCTGCGCACCCGCGCCGTCCGGGACGGGGACTCCTGGGTCATTGACGGTCAGAAGGTCTTCACCAGCAACGCCCAGAACGCCGACTGGATCTGGCTCGCCTGCCGGACGGACCCCCAGGCCCCCAAGCACAAGGGGATCTCGATCGTCCTGGTGCCGACGGATGCGCCCGGGTTCTCCTGGACGCCGATCGAGACCGTGGGCGGGCTGACCACGACATCCACGTATTACGACGGTGTACGGGTGCCAGTCGCGAACCTCGTCGGCGAGGAGCACGCCGGGTGGGGGCTGATCACCAACCAGCTCAACCATGAACGGGTAGCGCTGGCCGCGATCGGAATGCAGGCCGAGGACTTCTTCGCGGGGGTACTGGAGCGGGCACGCCGACCCGATCCGGTGACGGGCAGGCGTCGCATTGACGAGCCGTGGGTGCGATTTCGGGCCGCTGAAGCATATGCGCGGCTCGCGGCGACACGCCTGCTGAACTGGCGTTTGGTGGGGGATGTGGGGGCCGGGCGACTGGCGCCGGGCGATGCCAGCGGCGTGAAGGTGATGGGAACCGAATCGGCGGTCGAGGTGTATCGAATATGTCAGGAGATCGCGGGGGAGGCGGGGCTGATCCGGGCGGGATCGCCCGGCTCGCTGGCGTATGGGGCACCGGGGACCGACTCGGGGGCCGGGCCGGGGCCCGACGCGGGAGGCGGTCCGAGTGGCGGTTCGAGTGACGGGCCGGGGGTCGGTTCAGGGGACGGGGAGTTGGAACGGATGAATCGGGCGGCGCAGATCAACACCTTCGGGGGAGGGGTGAGTGAGGTGCAGCGGGAGATCGTCGCGACGATGCGGCTCGGGATGAAGAGGGGGCGGCGGTGATGGCTGCTACCAGCGCGGTGGGTGTGGCCGGTGCGGACAGTGCGGTGGGCCCGCCCGGATCGGCCGCTTCGGTGGAGCCGGCCGATGACGTACTCCGCCGACTGAAGGAGTACGAGGGCCGGGCGACCGCCGTCGATGCCGTCGGCAAGGACCTGGTCAACGAGCCGATGATCAGACACTGGTGCGAAGCCATGGGGGACACGAACCCGGCGTACCGGGGGGCGGATGCCATGGCCCCGCCGGCGATGCTCCAGGCATGGACGATGGGCGGCCTGTCCGGGCACACACACGGCACATCGGCGCAGGAGGAGTTGTTCGCCCTGCTCGACGGCTGCGGGTACACCTCCGTGGTCGCGACCGACTGTGAGCAGGAGTATCTGCGACCGCTCCGGCCCGGGGACCGGGTCACCTTCGACGCGGTGATCGAGTCGGTCTCGGACCGCAAGACCACGAAGCTGGGCACGGGCCACTTCGTGACGACGCGGATGGACCTCAGGGCGAACGGAGAGCTGGCGGGGACGCATCGCTTCCGCATCCTGAAGTACGCGCCGCCTGTGGGGAGCGCGCGGCCCGCCCCTGCACCGGCACCGGCGGCCCCCGCCCCCGCATCGGCAGCCGGACGGTCGGGGGATGGAGGGTCGGGGGATGGAGGGTCAGGTGCGGGCACAGGTGAGGGTGAGGGTGCGCCGCGGCTCATGCGGCCGAGGCCGGTGATCAACCGGGACAACGCCGGATTCTGGGCCGGAATCGCCGAACACCGGCTGCTGATCCAGCGCTGCGAGGGCTGCGGCGAGCTGCGCTTCCCCTGGCTCCCGGGATGCAATGCCTGTGGCTCGGCGGAGTGGGACACGATCACGGCGAGTGGCGCGGGCACGGTCTACTCCTATGTGGTCATGCACCATCCGCGCTTCCCGGCCTTCGACCCGCCCTACGCCGTCGGGCTGATCGAGCTGGCGGAGGGCGTACGGATCGTCAGCGATGTGATCGGGGCGCCGTACGACGAGGTGCGGATCGGTGCGCCCGTCGAGTTGGAGTTCCTCCGGGTGGACGAGGAGTTGGAGGTTCCGGCCTTCCGGGTGTCGCCCTCTCCGCCCTCTGAGCCCTCTCCGCTCTCTGCGTCCTCGCGGTCCTCGCCGTCCTTTCCACCCTCGCCGTCCTCTCCACACTCACCGCCATCTGCTCGGGAAGCCCGGTCGCGCCCCGCCACCTCCGCCGATTCCCCGCCCTCGGGTGGAGGTGAGGGCTGACCATGGACTTCACCCCCACGGAGGAGCAGACGGCGGCGCGGGATTTGGCGGCGCAGATCTTCACGGACCTCTCCACTCCCGACCGGCTCGCCTCGACCGGCACGGGCACGGACGTCGAGCTGTGGAAGACCCTGTGCGCGGTGGGGCTGACGGCGGCGGTCGAGGAGACGGGGCTGCTCGGGCTGGTGCTGTTGCTGGAGGAGCAGGGCAGGACGACGGCGCAGACACCGTTCGCGGTGAGCTGTGTCCACGGTCTGCTGGCCGTGGCCGCGCACGGCACGGACGAGCAGCGGGAGCGGTGGCTGCCAGGACTGCGCGACGGGACGGCGGTGGCGACGGGAGCACTCGATGCGCGCGGCGCCGTGCGGTCGGCGCATGGCCGGCTCACCGGCACCGTGGCGTGGGTGCCCTGGTTGCGCGATGCCACCCATGTCCTGGTCGCCGACGCCGGGCGCGCGCTGTGGTGGGTGCGGGTGGCCGACGCGGAGACCACACCGGTGGAGACCACCGCCCCCTGGTCGGCCGGCCGGCTGATCCTGGACGACACCCCCGCCGAGCGCCTCGGGGGCGACACTGCGCGGGCCGGCCCGGCGTACGAGGGCGTGCTGGCCGCGAGCCGTATCGCCTTCGCCGGACTTCAGGCCGGGGTCTGCGCGGGCTCTCTCGACCGCGCCGTGGCACACACCACGACCCGTGAGCAGTTCGGCCGTCCGCTCTCCACCAACCAGGGGGTGCTGATCCGCGCGGCCGACGCGTATATGGACACCGAGGCGATCCGGGTCACCACCTATGAAGCGGCCTGGCGGTACGACGAGGGCCTGCCGTACGCCACCCATGCGCTCACCGCCGCCTGGTGGGCGTCCGAGGCGGGCAAGCGGGTCGTGCACGCGGGCCAGCATCTGCACGGCGGCCTGGGCGCGGATCTGGACCACCCCGTCCACCGGCACTTTCTCTGGGGGCGGCAGATAGACGCGTATCTGGGCTGTGGAAGTGAGGTCCTGGCGGAGCTGGGAGCACTGCTCGCGACGGAGGAAGCACGATGAAGCCGCACGAGCAGCACGAGCAGCGCGCGCACGAGCAGCACGAGCCGCACGAGCCGCATGAACCGAGCGAGCCGGACACGCGGCATGATCCGAGAGTGGGGCGCGTACCGAGAGCGGGGGATGAGCTGCCCCCGCTGGAGATCCCGATCACCCGCACGCTGATCGTCGCCGGAGCGGTGGCCTCACGCGACTACCAGGACGTGCACCACGACGCGGAGTTGGCGCGGCAGAAGGGGGCGCCCGACATCTTCATGAACATCCTGACGACGAACGGCCTGGTCGGGCGGTACATCACCGACCACTTCGGGGAGCGCGCCGTGCTCCGTAAGGTCGCCATCCGGCTGGGCGCCCCCAACTACCCGGGAGACACGATGGTGCTGCGTGGCAGCGTCGCCTCGGTCGAGGGTGGTACGGCCGAAGTCCGGGTCGTCGGCGCCAATGGACTGGGCAACCACGTCACGGGCACGGTCGTGGTGACCGTGCCGGGGGCCGTCCGATGAGCATCCGAAGGAAGGACGGGCTCGGTGGCCGGGCCGCGATCGTCGGCATCGGTGCGACCGAGTTCTCCAAGGACTCCGGGCGCAGTGAGCTGAAGCTCGCGGTCGAGGCGGTGCGGGCGGCGCTCGACGACGCCGGTCTCTCCCCCGCCGACGTCGATGGACTCGTCACCTTCACCATGGACACCAGCCCCGAGATCACCGTCGCCCAGGCGGCCGGCATCGGTGAGCTGTCGTTCTTCTCGCGCATCCACTACGGAGGCGGCGCGGCGTGTGCCACCGTGCAGCAGGCGGCGCTCGCCGTCGCCATGGGGGTGGCCGAAGTCGTCGTCTGCTACCGGGCGTTCAATGAGCGTTCGGGGCGGAGGTTCGGCTCCGGGGTGCGACACCGGGAGCCGTCGGCGGAAGGCGCGGCGCTCGGCTGGAATCTTCCGTCCGGTCTGCTCACCCCCGCCTCCTGGGTGGCGATGGCGGCCCAGCGCTATCTGCACGCCCATGGGCTGACGCCCGAGGCGTTCGGCCAGGTGGCCGTCGTCGACCGCCGTCACGCTGCCCGTAACCCCGCCGCGTACTTCTACGGGAAGCCGATCACCCTCGCCGACCATGCCGCTTCCCGGTGGATCGCCGAGCCGCTGCGGTTGCTGGACTGCTGTCAGGAGACCGACGGCGGCCAGGCGATCGTGGTCACCAGCGTGGAGCGCGCCCGGGATCTGCCTCGGGCGCCGGCGGTGGTCGTCGCCGCGGCGCAGGGAGCCGGGCGGGCGCAGGAGCAGATGACCAGCTTCTACCGTGACGATCTCACCGGTCTGCCGGAGATGGGCGTGGTCGCGCGGCAGCTCTGGCGGAGCTCGGGGCTCGCGCCCGGAGATATCGACGTCGGGATCATCTACGACCACTTCACGCCCTTTGTGCTGATGCAGCTAGAGGAGTTCGGTTTCTGCGGGCCGGGGGAGGCGGCGGAGTACGTCGCGGCGGACACCCTGCCGCTGAACACGCACGGCGGCCAGCTCGGTGAGGCGTATCTGCACGGGATGAACGGCATCGCGGAGGCCGTCCGCCAGATACGGGGGACGTCGGTGAATCAGATACCGGGCGTGGCCAGATCGCTGGTCACGGCGGGCACGGGCGTTCCCACATCCGGGTTGATCCTGGGCACGGACGGCTGAGCCCCCGGCCCCGGCGCTGGCCTCCCGCGCCGGGGAGCCGTTCACTCGGCCCATGCGTATCTGGCGAGGGGTGCGGCGGGGGTCGTGGAGACGGACCCCGGCCGGGCAGGGGTCCGGTGCGGTCGTACGGCGCCGGTCGTCGGTCGCCGTCGCCCTCGCGCTCACCGTCCTGCTCGGCCTGCCCGAGCTGCTGCTCGCCCCGCCTCCCGAGCGCGCTCCCACCGGGACGCCCCACGCCACAACGGCCCGCACCGACACCGGGACCCACCCGGACCCCCACCCCCACCCCGACACCGGGACCCACCCCGACACCCGGACCCACCCTGACACTCCGACCCGCCCCGATACTGGAGCGGAGACCCGCCCCGGCACCGACACCCGCCCCGACACCCGCCCCGACACCACCGCCGACACCGCCGTGACCTTCCACGGCCTCGTGTTTGACGCCTGCCGGGCACCGCGGCTCGCGGCCATGCGCGCCTGGCGGGCGTCGTCTCTGTACGGTGCGATCGGTGTCCCCTACGGGGGCCGGGGCCGGGACTGCCCCGATCAGCCCGGTCTCGACCGGCGCTGGATCGCCGAGGTGCACCGGATGGGCTGGCGGGTGCTGCCGATCTTCGTCGGCTCGCAGTCGCCCTGCGCGCTGACGGACCGCAGCCCGCGGGCGGCGCCCATCGGTGCCACCCCCGCCCTCCAGGGCGAGCGGGAGGGTTATGAGGCGATCGCGCGGGGACGGGTGCTCGGCCTGGGGCGGGGCAGCGCGCTCTACCTCGGCCTGCGGGCGTACGACCTCGGGAACACCGGCTGCGTCCGTGCCACGCTCGATTTCATCCGCGCCTGGGACCGTGAGGTGCGCCGTCGGGGCTACGTCCCCGGTCTCCACAGCGACGCCGACTCGGGCGCCCGCCATATGGAGCGGGCCAGGCGGGAGGGGGCGAGCGATCTGCCGTCCGTGCTCTGGTTCACCCGCTGGACCGGGCGACCGTCGCTCCACGGGGAGGAGAGTCTCCACCCGTACGCCTGGCGGGCCAAGCGCCGTATCCACCAGTACGGCGGTCCGGCCACGGAGCGGTACGGCGGCCATGCCCTCACGGTCGCCCGAAGTCTGGCGGACGCTCCGGTGGCTGTTGTAGACCCTGAGGATGAGCGATCCGGACCAGGGAAATCCCGGAGAAGGAGCCGCCCGCACCGCTGCCCTCCCTACCCCGAACGGGCCTTGTCCGGCCCGCGCGAGGACCCCCGGCCCTGAGATCGGAAGGCTGCTCGGCCCCGAGATCCCTGTCATCGCCTCTGAGGGTCTCCTCCACCTACAGGAGGTGGGGCGTGCACCACCCGTACAACCTGAGGCGGACATGGCTTCAGGACCTCTGGGCGATCCGCTCCGGTAGTGCCCACTCCTAGCGTGGACCTATGACCACGCCAGTCTGCACAAGCGCCTCGAAGGTCGCCGGACCGCCGGCGCCTCCGTCGTACGGAGCCGACGCACGGTACGCGTCCCAAGCTCTCTATTCGTCGTTCTCGTCGTACGTACGGGCGCGGGGGCCCGTGCTGCTGCGGACGGCCCGCTCGCTCACCGCCAACCCCTGTGACGCCGAGGATCTGCTGCAGACCGCGCTCACCAAAACGTATGTCGCGTGGGAGCGGATCGAGGACCACCGGGCGCTCGACGGCTATGTCCGCCGAGCCCTGCTCAACACCCGGACCTCGCAGTGGCGCAAGCGCAAGGTGGACGAGTTCGCCTGTGACGAGCTGCCCGAGCCGGAGACCGTGCCCTCGCCCGACCCCGCCGAGCAGCAGGTGCTGCACGACGCGATGTGGCGTGCCGTGATGAAGCTGCCCGACCGGCAGCGGGCGATGGTGGTGCTCCGGTACTACGAGGATCTCAGCGAGGCACAGACCGCCGAGGTGCTCGGGGTGTCGGTCGGTACGGTCAAGAGCGCGGTGTCGCGTGCGCTCGGCAAGCTGCGCGAGGACCCGGAGCTGGCTCCCGTGCGCTGATCCAGCCCCTTCGCACCACCCCGTACGCATTCGGGGCCGTCCCCGCGCCGCCCGGTAGCGTGAGGCGCTGAATCGCTCCCCCGTGGGGTAGTGACATACCGCATGGTATGTGCGCAGAATCTCCCCATCTACGGCCACGTAGCGCTAGCGCCCACCGGGAGGACGCCGTGCTGAGCACCATGCAGGATGTACCGCTGACCGTGACCCGCATCCTGCAACACGGGATGACGATCCACGGGAAGTCGCGGATCACCACCTGGACCGGGGAGGCCGAGCCGCAGCGCCGGAGCTTCGCGGAGGTCGGTGAACGAGCGACCCGGCTGGCCAACGCCCTCCGCGACGAGCTGGGCATCGGCGGCGACGACCGTGTCGCGACCCTCATGTGGAACAACTCTGACCACGTCGAGGCGTACTTCGCAATCCCGTCCATGGGCGCCGTCCTGCACACGCTCAACCTCCGTCTCCCCGCCGACCAGCTCGTGTGGATCGTCAACCACGCCGCCGACCGCGCGGTCATCGTCAACGGCTCCCTCCTGCCGCTGCTGGCACCCCTGTTGCCGCATCTGCCGACGATCGAGCACATCGTCGTGTCGGGGGCCGGCGACCGGAGCCTGCTGGCCGGTGCCGACGCGCAGGTGCACGAGTACGAGGAGTTGATCGCCGGCCGCCCGACCGACTACGACTGGCCCGAGCTGGACGAACGGTCCGCCGCCGCCCTCTGCTACACCTCCGGCACCACCGGGGACCCGAAGGGCGTGGTCTACTCCCACCGTTCGATCTATCTGCACTCCATGCAGGTGAACATGGCCGAGTCGATGGGGCTGACCGACCACGACACCTCACTCGTCGTCGTACCGCAATTTCATGTGAACGCCTGGGGCCTGCCGCACGCCACCTTTATGACCGGCATCAACCTCCTCATGCCGGATCGTTTCCTCCAGCCGGCGCCCCTCGCCGAGATGATCGAGCGCGAGAGGCCGACACACGCCGCCGCGGTGCCCACCATCTGGCAGGGCCTGCTGGCCGAGGTCACCGCCCACCCCCGCGACCTCTCCTCCATGAAGCAGGTCACCATCGGCGGCTCGGCCTGTCCGCCCGCGCTGATGGAGGCGTACGACAAACTCGGCGTACGGCTCTGTCACGCCTGGGGCATGACCGAGACGTCCCCCCTCGGCACGATGGCGCACCCCCCGGCCGGACTGACGCCGGAGGAAGAGTGGCCCTACCGCGTGACGCAGGGCCGCTTCCCGGTCGGGGTGGAGGCCAGGTTGGTCGGTCCGGCCGGCCAGTTCCTGCCCTGGGACGGTGAGTCGGCCGGTGAGCTGGAGGTCCGTGGCGCCTGGATCGCGGGCTCGTACTTCGGTGGCGCGGGCGGCGAGGACTTCAAGCCCGCCGACAAGTTCAGCGAGGACGGCTGGCTGAAGACCGGGGACGTCGGGACGATCGACCCGGACGGCTTTCTGACCCTCACCGACCGTGCGAAGGATGTCATCAAGTCCGGTGGCGAGTGGATTTCCAGCGTCGCGTTGGAGAACGAACTGATGGCCCACCCGGAGGTGACCGAGGCCGCCGTGGTCGCGGTCCCCGACGAGAAGTGGGGCGAGCGCCCGTTGGCGACGGTCGTCCTGACGGAGGGTTCGACGGTGGACTACGCCTCGCTCAGCGCGTTCCTCGCCGAGCGGATAGCCAAATGGCAGTTGCCGGAGCGGTGGGCGGTGGTCCAGACCGTGCCGAAGACGAGCGTGGGGAAGTTCGACAAGAAGGTGATCCGCAAGCAGTACGCGGACGGTGAGCTGGACGTCACCCGGTTGTAGGGCGCTCTGGGCCGGTCCTCATCCTCGGGGACCGGCCCGACCTTCCCCGTATCGCCGACCTTCCCCGTATCGCCGTCCAGCGCCGTACAGAGCCTCCGTACACCTCCGTACACCTCTGTACGGCGTACATCCGCAGCCGCCCCGGCACCGCACTCGCCCCGGCACCGCAGCCGCGCCGGCACCCGCACCCGAACCGCCCCTGGCTCAGTTGGTGCCGATCTTCGCCAGCAGATCCACGATGCGCGCCTGGACCTCACCGCTGGTGGAGCGCTCGGCGAGGAAGAGCACCGTCTCGCCCGACGACAGCCGGGGAAGCTCCGCCCGATTGAGCCCGGCCGAGGTGTAGACGACCAGCGGAGTCCGGTTGAGCTGCCCATTGGCGCGCAGCCAGTCGATGATCCCGGCCCGGCGCCTGCGCACCTGCATCAGATCCATGACCACCAGATTCGGCCGCATCTGCGCCGCGAGGGTGACCGCGTCGGCGTCCGTCCCGGCCCGTGCGACCTGCATCCCGCGCCGTTCCAGCGTCGCGGTGAGCGCCAGCGCGATCTCCTCGTGCTCCTCGATCAACAGCACCCGGGACGGATGCTGCTCGCTGTCGCGCGGGGCGAGCGCCTTGAGCAGGATCGCCGGATCGGCACCGTACGCGGCCTCTCGGGTTGCCTGCCCGAGCCCCGCCGTCACCAGCACCGGAACCTCGGCCGCGACGGCGGCCTGGCGCAGGGACTGGAGCGCGGTACGCGTGATGGGACCGGTCAGCGGATCCACGAAGAGCGCCGCCGGGAACGCCGCTATCTGCGCGTCGACCTCCTCGCGCGAGTGCACGACGACCGGACGGTAGCCGCGGTCACTCAGCGCCTGCTGGGTGGAGACGTCCGGCGCGGGCCAGACCAGCAGCCGACGCGGATTGTCCAGCGGCTCCGGGGGCAGTTCGTCGTCGACGGGGTGCGGCTGCGGCCGGTTGGCCACCTCGACCGCGCCCCCCGGACCGTCCAGCGGCTCCGGGCCTTCCGCACCCTCATCGGGTGCACCAATCGCATACGCCCGGCCCTCGGCCCGCTCACCGGGCCGCCGAGGGGCGCTCTGCGCGGACGGCGGGGGTGTCGAGGGCGACGCGGGTGATCCCGGCGCGCCGGCCTGCGGATGCGGTTTGGCGACCGCATCGTGCCCCTCCCGCTCCCCGTCGGGAGGCGTGGACAGCTTGCGGCGCCGCCCCGAACCGAGCGACTGGTTCTGTTTCTCGTTGGTCTGCTGCGAGAACGGCACCCCCTGGCCGAGCGTCCGCACGCTGAAGGCGCGCCCCTGCGAGGCATCGCCCGGCAGGGGGGTCTCGGCGGGCAGCGCCTGGCCGCCGTGTTCCGCACGGGCCTGTGCGGCGTCCGGCCCCGCGTCGCCCGGTGCGCCCACGAGCCGCTGTTCGCCCTGGTTCGCGGGCTCTTCGAGCGGCGGCAGCGGCAGGGATACGGAACCGGTGCCCTGCGCGGTCGCGTTGCCGAGCCCCGACACCGCCTCCCGACCCCGTACGGCATCCGCACCGTCGTCCTCGCCGATTCCGACTCCGGCGCTGACTTCGGCTCCGGCTGCATCCGTCTCGTCCACCGTCCCGTGCGCGCGACGGCGACCCGTCGGCGCGGGATGCTCGTGCGGCGGGGTGTGGTGCTCGGTGCCCGGCTCGGTGCGTACGAGGTCGTGGCGGCCCGGCTGCGAGGCGTCGGCCGCCCCGGCCGTCGGCGGCAGCCGGTCGGCGGCGGCGGGCGGCAGCGCGAACGCCGATCGCCCGGTCTCCGCCGGAGAGGTCTCCGAGCCTTCCTGACCCTCGGCGCCCGTGCCGGGCTCCTGGCCCTCGGCCGGTGCCGGGGCGAGCGCGCGCCGGGCCCGCCGGCCACCGGCCTGCGCGGACCCGCCACCGGCCGACTGCGCCGGAACGGCCGCCTGTGCCGGCACCGGTGAGGCGTACGGCGGCCCCGGAGGGGTGGGGACGGCCGGGGCGGCGGCCAGCTCGGGCACACCGCTGTGGCGGGCCCGCTGCCCCGCCGCGTCCAGGGGCACCCCCTGCGGCGGTACGGCCTGACCGAGCGCCGGGCGTCCCGCCGCGCCCTCGGCCGCGGTGACGACCGATCCCTCGGACGGCCGGGTGGCGACGGCCGCGGCCTCCTCGGCGGGGCTCGGCCGCCCCCTTCGTCGGCCCGTTCCGCCGCCGTTGGTGCTGTCGGGGTCCGGTGCCAGGGTCAGTTCCTGCTGCGGCTGGACGGCTCGCCGCCGCCCGGTCGGCGGCACACCCGGGGAATCCGATTCGTCGGCCGCCTCTTCGGGCGCCACCGCGCTCTCCAGGAAGGCGTCCGTGGAACCCCGCCGCGCCCGGCGCCGCCCACCGCCCGCCAGTGTCTCCGGGGACGGCGTGTACTGCTGCTGCTCCGGCAGGGCGAGGGCGCCGCCCGCCCCCGTACCGCTGCCCGTCCCCGTACCGCTGCCCGCCCCCGTACCGCCGTCGGGTCCCTGAACATCCGGGGCGTCTAGGGCGTCTCGGGAAGCCAGGTCGTCCTGGACGCCCTCGACGCCTCCAGCGACCTCCATGGGGTCGGCGGGCGGGGCGATCATCCCGGCACCGTCCCCGAGCGGCACCTCCAGGACGTACGCGCTGCCGCTCATCCCCGGCACGTCATGCGTCTGGAGCACTCCGCCGTGCGCCTGGACGATGCCGCGCACGATCGGCTCGTGCACCGGGTCGCCCCCGGTGAACGCGCCGCGCACCTCGATCCGTACCACCTCACCGCGCTGCGCGGCGGCGACGACGACGGTCGAGTCCCCGTAGCCGCCCTCCGGCAGCAGCCGGGTCCGGCCGGTGGAGTCGACCCCGGCGACATCCGCGGCGAGATGGGCGAGCGCGGTCGCCAGCCGTACGGCGTCCACCTCGGCCTCGATCGGGGGCGCGTGCACGGCGAACTGCACCCGGCCGGGCCCGATCAGCTCGATCGCGCCCTCGATCCCGGCCGCGACGACGGCGTCGAGCAGGACCTTGGACTTATAGAGCCGCTCGCCCCCGCCGTCGAGCCGCTGGAAGCCGAGCACATTGTCGATGAGGGTGGTCATCCGGGCGTAACCGGCGACCAGATGGTGCAGCACCTGGTTGGCCTCGGGCCAGAGCTGACCGGCCGGATCGGCGGCGAGGGTGCCCAGCTCCGCGCGGAGCTCCTCCAACGGCCCGCGCAGCGACGCGCCGAGTACCGCGGTGAGCTGGTCGTGGCGCGCGGCCAGTTCCAGATAGCGCTCGTCGCGGCCCTCGATCTCGGCGGTGTACCGGTCCGCCCGGTCCGCCAGTTCGGCCGTGAACCGCTCCGTGGTCTCGGCCAGCTCCCGGTTCAGGCGCTCGGTGGTGTCGGCCAGCTCCTGGCTCAGCCGCTCACTCGTCTCGGTGAGCTTCTCGTTCAGCCGCTCGGTGGTCTCGGCGAGTTCGGACTCGTGCTGCTCGGTGAGGGACTCGTACGGGCGGCGGTCCGTGAAGGTCATCACCGCGCCGACGAGCTGGTCCCCGTCCCGTACCGGAGCGGTCGTCAGATCGACCGGCACCCGCGAACCGTTCTTCGCCCACAGCACCTGCCCGCGCACCCGGTGCTTGCGCCCGGACCGCAGCGTGTCCGCGAGCGGTGATTCGGGGTACGGGAACGGCTCGCCGTTCTCGCGCGAGTGCAGGATCAGCGGGTGCAGCTCGCGCCCGCCCAGGTCGCTGGCCCGGAACCCCAGTATTTGCGCGGCGGCCGGATTGACGAGGACGACGCGCCCCTCGGTGTCCGTACCGACGACACCCTCGGCGGCGGCCCGCAGGATCATCTCCGTCTGCCGCTGCGAACGCGCCAGCTCCGCCTCGGTGTCCATGGTGCCGGAGAGATCCCGTACGACGAGCATCAGCAGCTCGTCGCCGGTGAAGGCGTTGTAGGAGTCGTAGGCTTCGCGCCCGTCCTCCAGGCTCGCGCTGGTCACCTCGACGGGGAACTCGCCGCCGTCCGTACGCCGCGCCACCATCCGCGTGGGCTTGGTCCGCCCCCGCTCGTCGGCCGCCTCGGGGCTGCGCATGGAGCCCGGGATCAGTCGCGAGTCGAAGGTGGGCAGCAGATCGAGCAGCCCCCGTCCGACCAGGGCGGTGCCCGGAGTCTCGAAGAGTTCGAGCGCGATGGTGTTGGCGTTGACGACCGTGCCGTTGCAATTGACGAGCACGAGGCCGTCGGGGAGGGCATCGAGTATGGCTGCGAGGCGAGCAGCGCCTCGGGATGGCCTGCTGCTCACGTTCGGTTCCTCCCTGACCTACTGCATGTGCGGACGGCCGTTGCCCATCCTGGCCCTCGGGCCATGGCCTGTCACTTGAGGAGTCTAAAGGCAGTGGATGACCCGGGGGCGGCGGATGAGGGGCAGCTCATACCGAGGTTGTGTGCGAATACGGTGACGTCGGGGTCTATGACCTGGTGCTGGGCAGTACCGGTTCCATGGTCTGCCAGCGGGAGATCTCACACCCGTCGGCCCGGGTGAAGGTCGCGTCGACGGCCCGCCCGTGCCAAGTCCCGGTGACCCGCGCGGTCGCCGATCCCCCGTACTGCTGGGTGCACATCTGTCCCTCGGGTACGGGTGCGAACGGGTTCACACCCTCCCGGGCGAGGGCGTCGAGCCGGTCGCAGGCCGCCTCGGCGGAGGGGTGGGTGCCGCCGGTCGGCGCGCACTCCAACTGGTAGCGGCCGTCGGTACGGGTGTTCCCGGTCTCGGACACGATGACGGTCAGCCGGTCCGCCTCGCTCCGGGCCGCGTTCTGGGCGGGGCCCTCGGCCACGGACAGGAGCGGGGTGAGCGGGAAGGGCAGCTCGACGGCCCCGGCGACGGGGACGGCGGTGGCGAGCACGGCGAGGGAGGCGGTGGCGGCCAGGGCGATGCGGTTGGGCATGGATATCTCCTGGGGCGTGAGGAAGCACGGGACGGTGCCCGGGGGACCCCGCTCCGGGGTCCCACCGCTTCTAACGCTCCGTGCGCGGGTGCGTTGCGCAACCGGAGGGAGGCCGAGCGGGCTGCCGGCCGGCTCTGCCGAGCGGTCTGCCGGGCGGGAGGCTCATCGGACTGATCGGTCTGATCGGTCTGATCCGGCTGCCGTGCGGGTCCGGGTCCGGTCTGATCCGGCTGCCGGGCGGGAGACTGACCGAGGTGCCGGGCGGGTCGGGGGCCGGGGCCCGGGATCCGATCCCCACCCGCCCCGCCGACCCCACCGCCCCGCCCTTTCCCCCGATTCATCCCTTTGCCCTGTGGCCTCCGCGCCTAGTACCGTGGACGGCGATTGGTGACACGCCGCGTGACTGTGTCATCATCGGCACGCACCATCCGCGCCTGCGCGGGTGTGCTGGAGGCGTCGCCTAGTCCGGTCTATGGCGCCGCACTGCTAATGCGGTTTGGGTCTTAAAGCCCATCGAGGGTTCAAATCCCTCCGCCTCCGCCAGCGTGATCACTGAAGCCCCGGCCGTCACGGCCGGGGCTTCAGTGCTGTCCGGGTTCCCCGCGGCCCTCCGTTTTCACCGGGCGATTTCTGCGTTTTCGCAGGTCAGGCGGGGTGTGCTTAACGGATTTCACCTGACGGCGCAGGTCATGTAATGTTGTTCCCGCAACGCCAACCGGGAAGAAAAGCCCGGGAAGCACAAGCACTCGTAGCTTAACGGATAGAGCATCTGACTACGGATCAGAAGGTTGCAGGTTCGAATCCTGCCGAGTGCACAGCAGACCAGAGGCCCCGGACGAAAGTCCGGGGCCTCTGGTGTTTCCGGGGTTACGGCTGCGAAGTACGGCAGCGAGGTGTAGGCGGCGGGCCGGGTCGGGTCGGTGGGGGCGGGAGTCGTGGCCCCCGAGGCGTCGCGGTGGGCGCGGGGGCGGGCGGGGTTCGAGGGTGGCGGACGTCGCGTTTGCAACGCGTAGATTCAGCCACTGCCCCCACGTGCGGATATCCCCTGTGGCATGCGGCTGCGCAAGGCGCTCTTGGGCCCTCGGGCGGCTGGAAGTCGGCGTATCGGGCGCAATGGTTTCGGTGGGCTCGGGTACTCTCCCCGTTTTCGGTCCCAAAGTTGCGACGGAGGTACGTATGACGTGGCGGTGCTCCGGGCTGGGGTGGCCCCAAGGGGCGCGGATGGCCGTGCTGCGCTGGGAGGGCGGTCGGGTCAGCCCGCTGCTCGCCGGGAAGGCCCTCGGCTTCCGTGCCGAGGGTGAGCGGCGGTGCGTCGGCGCCCGGGGGAACACCTGTCCGCTCTCCGCCGCCGTGTCCGCGCGGGTCACCCAGCCGCGGTGTGCCGAGTGCGCCCGGCTGGAACGGGCCCATTCCGTCGCCGCCGACACCCTGCTCGATGATCCCCGTACCTACCGTGTCTATCTCGCCTGGTTCGGGCCCGGCATGGTCAAGGTCGGGATCACCGGCGAGGAGCGCGGCTCCGCGCGGCTGCTGGAGCAGGGTGCCGTGGTCTTCAGTTGGCTGGGGCGCGGCCCCCTGATGGCCGCCCGGCGCACCGAGGAGGTGCTCCGGGGTGCGCTGGGGGTGCCGGACCGGATTCCGTACGCGGACAAGCGGTCCGTGCGCGCCGGGCTGCCGGGCGCCGCCGAGCGGGTGGCCGAGATCGAGGAGCTGCACCGGCGGGCCCGCGCGGTCGGTGGCTGGGCGGAGACCCTGGAACCGCTCGGCTGTGAGCCCGTCGATCACACCGGGGTGTTCGGTCTCGACGGGCTGACCACCGCGACCTCCGTCGTACGCGAACTCTGTGACGGCGGCGCCGTCGCCGGGACCCTGCTCGCGGTCGCCGGGCCCGATCTCCATCTGCGGACCGAGGGGGACGGCCATATCGTGCTCGACACCCGGCTGATGGGCGGTTGGTCCCTCATCGGTGCGGACCCGTCCGCGGGGGTCTCGGTGCCGACCACCGACGTCACCGTGCAGGGCGGATTGTTCTGAGCCGGGCGGCGGCGGGGCGCGAGGGGGATCGCCGGCGCGGACCGCACGACGAGGAGAGCGCCGGCGTACGGGAGTTCTGGGGCCGGCTCGGACTGCCCGGCCTGATCGACGTCCACACGCATTTCATGCCCGAGCGCGTCCTCGACAAGGTGTGGGCCTACTTCGACGCGGCAGGGCCGCTCATCGGGGAGCCCTGGCCCATCACCTACCGGTACGAGGAGGAGCGGCGCAGCGCCGTCCTCCGGGCGTTCGGGGTACGCGCGCACACGGCGATGCTCTACCCGCACAAGGCGTCCATGGCGGCCTGGCTCAACGGTTGGGCCGCCGATTTCGCCGCCCGCGAGCCGCGCTGTCTGCACACCGCCACCTTCTTCCCCGAGGACGGCGTCGGCGCGTACGTCCGAGAGGCGGTGGAGCGCGGTGCCCGGGTCTTCAAGGCGCATCTGCAGGTGGGGGCGTACGACCCCAATGATCCACTCCTTGACCCCGTCTGGGGGCTGCTGTCCGACGCCGGAGTGCCCGTCGTGACCCACTGCGGGTCCGGTCCGGTGCCCGGCGCGCACACCGGTCCCGAGCCCATCGGGCGGCTGCTCGCCCGCCACCCCCGGCTGCGGATCGTCGTCGCGCATCTGGGGATGCCCGAGTACACCGAATTCCTCGACCTCGCCGATCGGTACCCAGAGGTGCGGCTCGACACCACCATGGCCCTCACCGATTTCAGCGAGCGCCGCGCGCCGTTCCCCCGGAGCGAGCTGCCCCGGCTCGCCGCCCTCGGGGACCGGATTCTCCTCGGCAGCGACTTCCCGAACATCCCCTACCCGTACCGCCATCAGCTCGACGCCCTCGAAGCCCTCGGTCTCGGCGACGACTGGCTCCGGGCGGTCTGTCACGACAACGCCCGCGCGCTGTTCGGGCTGCCCGGCGAGTAGCGGGGGCGGAAGCGGCGGGGCGGTGGGAGTTCTCAGGGAAAACACGGCGGCGGTTCTTAGGGAAAACACAGAGAGCCGCAAGGCCGCTTTCAGGGCGGGGCACCAGTGTGACCGCCATGACCATCATCTCGCCCCAGGGCCGCACCGCGATGCTCGGACCGGACGGAGCCCCCGTCCGGGTGCTGGTTGTCGACGACGGGGCCGCGCTCGGTGAACTCCTGTCGATGACCCTGCGGTACGAGGGGTGGGAGGTCCGCGTGGCCGGTGACGGCGCCGGGGCGGTGCGCGCCGTACGGGACGCCCGGCCGGACGTCGTGGTGCTCGACCTGGCGCTGCCGGGTCGGGACGGGCTCGCGGTGCTGGGGCGGCTGCGGCGGGAGATACCCGATGTGCCGGTCCTCTTTCTGACCGCGCGGGATTCCGGTGGCGATCGGATCGCCGGGCTCACCGCGGGGGGCGACGACCATGTGACCAAGCCGTTCGCGCTGGAGGACGTCGTGGCCAGGCTGCGGGGGCTGATCCGGCGTTCCGGGGCCGCTGCCGCCGCCGTACGGGCCGAGTCCGTGCTCACCGTCGGTGATCTGATGCTCGACGAGGACAGCCGTGAGGTCTTCCGGGACGGCGACTCGATCCATCTGACCGCCACCGAGTTCGAGCTGCTGCGCTATCTGATGCGGAACCCCCGGCGGGTGCTCAGCAAGGCGCAGATCCTCGACCGCGTGTGGTCGTACGACTTCGGGGGTCAGGCCAATGTGGTCGAGCTGTACATCTCCTATCTGCGGAAGAAGATCGACGCCGGGCGGGCGCCGATGATCCACACCCGGCGTGGGGCCGGCTATCTGATCAAGCCGGGGGAGTGAGGGGGCTCGGGGCTGAGGGGCTCTGGGGGCTGAGGGGATGCGGGCTAAGGGGATGCGAGGAGGGGTGGGCCGGGCGGGGCAGCGCCGGGAGGGTCTGTCCCGGGCGGGGGCGCCGGGCGGAGCGCGCGGGGTACCGGGAGTCACGGAGGGAGCGGTGCGGGGAGCCGCGGTCAGGGGTGCGCGGGGGGTCGCGCGATAACTGGCTATACAGCGTATGGCTGGCCTTGTACGGTGTACGAGTTGCCCCGCCCCGTACGCTGTATAAGGAGTGCCCATGACGGCGCCGACCCTCGGCACCCCCCTGGCCCCGACCGGCCATCCTCAGCGCTGGCTGATCCTCGGCGTCATCTGCCTCGCCCAGCTCACCGTGCTGCTCGACAACACGATCCTCAGCGTGGCCATCCCCTCCCTCAACCGGGAACTGGACGCCTCCGCCACCGACATCCAGTGGATGATCAACGCCTACTCGCTGGTCCAGTCCGGACTCCTCCTCACCGCGGGTAACGCCGCCGACCGCTACGGCCGCAAGAAGCTGCTGGTCGCTGGGCTCGTACTGTTCGGCATCGGTTCGCTGGCAGCCGGGCTGGCCCAGTCGTCCGGCCAGCTCATCGCCGCCCGCGCGGGCATGGGCGTCGGCGGCGCGCTGCTGATGACCACGATCCTCGCCGTCATCGTCCAGATCTTCGACGACAGCGAGCGCGTCAAGGCCATCGCCCTCTGGTCCACCGTCAGCTCCCTCGGCTTCGCCGCTGGTCCGCTGATCGGCGGGGTCATGCTCGACCACTTCTGGTGGGGCGCGATCTTCCTGATCAACCTCCCCGTGGTGGCACTGGCCCTCATCGCCGTGATCACCCTGGTGCCCGAGTCCAAGAACCCGCAGAGCACCCGGCCCGACCTGTTCGGCGCGCTGCTCTCCACCATCGGTATGAGCGCCACCGTCTACGCGATCATCTCCGGGCCCGAGCACGGCTGGACCTCCACCGAGGTCCTGGTGTCGGCCACCGTCGGTGTGCTGGTGCTCGGCGGCTTCGTCCGGTGGGAGCTGAGCATTCCGCACCCCATGCTGGACATGCACTTCTTCCGCGACCGGCGCTTCATCGGAGCCGTCGCGGGCTCCATCCTCGTCGCCTTCGGCATGGGCGGCTCGCTCTTCCTGCTGACCCAGCACCTCCAGTTCGTCCTCGGCTACGGACCACTGGACGCGGGTCTCCGTACGGCTCCGCTCGCGCTGACCATCGTCGCCCTCAACCTGACCGGTATCGGCGCGCGGCTGCTGATCCGGCTCGGCACCCCGGTGACGATCGCCGCCGGAATGACCCTGGTCTCCTCCGGGCTCGCCGCCATCGCCCTGCTCGGTGGGGACGGATACGGCGGGATGTTCATTGGCCTGGTGATCATGGGTGCGGGCATCGCGCTCTCCATGCCGGCTATGGCCAACGCGATCATGAGCGCGATCCCGCTGGAGAAGGCGGGCGTGGGCGCCGGCATCAACGGCACCCTCGCGGAGTTCGGCAACGGTCTCGGCGTCGCCGTGCTCGGCGCGGTCCTCAACTCCCGGTTCGCCGCGCTCGTGACCGGCGCGGCGGGGGCGGCCTCACTGCCCGCGGCCCTCGCGGCGGCGGACGGCGCGGCCGAGCGGGAGCAGGTCTCGGCGGCCTTCGCCTCGGGGCTGGAGACGAGTCAGCTCGTCGGGGCGGTCGCGGTACTGACCGGTGGGCTGCTGGCCGCGACGCTGCTGCGGCGCGCGGAGCGGGCAGACGCGCCCGGGGCGGCGGCATAGCATCGGGACCGGGCAGAGCTGCCCATTCCGGCTCTGCCGGTCCATTCGGAGGAGCCGAGGAGGATGGCGCGATGGTGAGTGCGGCCGACCACGCGAAGGGTCCCACGCGGGCCAGTGTGTGGGTGCAGAGCAGGGCCGACCGCGGGCGGAGGTCGGGCCAGCCGGCCGGCCTCGACCGCGCGAAGATCATTGACGCGACCGTACGGCTGCTGGACACGGAGGGCGCGACGAAGTTCTCCATGCGGAGGCTCGCCGCCGAACTGGACGTCACGGCGATGTCCGTCTACTGGTACGTGGACACCAAGGACGACCTCCTCGAACTCGCGCTGGACGAGGTCTTCGGCCGGATGCGGCTGCCGGACCTGAGCGCGGAGGACGCCTGGCGGGAACAACTGCGCACCCTGGCCACGGAGTACCGGGCGATGCTGGTGCGGCATCCGTGGGTGCCCGCGCTGATCGGCTCGTTCCTGAACATCGGACCGCGCTCGATCGCGTTCTCGCTGGCCGTGCAGCAGGTGATGGGGAACACCGGACTGCCGCCGAACGGTCAGATGGGCGGTCTCGCGGCGGTGTTCCAGTTCGTGTACGGGTTCGGCACGGTCGAGAGCAATTTCGTACGGCGGTGCGCGGAGGCGGGCGTGAGCCAGGACGAGTACCTCCGAAACGCGCTGGGGACGATGCGGGCGGAACAGGGCGGGGAGACGGGGGCGGGGGAGGGGTTCGACGAATTCCTGGACGCGGCGGCGCAGTACTCGGAGGCGATGGAGGGGCGGAACGGGGACACCGTGGAGGAGTTGCGGGAACGGGACTTCGAGTACGCGCTGGAGCTGTTGGTGGCGGGTATCGAAGCGATGGTGGCGCGGGGGTAGGGGGTTGGGCCCCCGGGGGCCCGGGCCCTGCGCCCTGCGCCCGTGTCCTGGGCTCGGCTCCCCTGGGCGCCTGGTCCGCGGGGCCCCGGGTTGGTGCCTTCAGCTCCTCCGGCGCGGGGTCTTCGTGGGCCCCAGCCCCCTGGGTTGGAGGGTCCGTCCTCAAACGCCGGACGGGCTGGATTGCTGGGCCCCGGGGTGGGTCTTCAAGCGTCGGACGGGCTGGATTGCTGGGCCCCGGGGTGGGTCTTCAAGCGTCGGACGGGCTGGATTGCTGGGCCCCGGGGTGGGTCTTCAAGCGTCGGACGGGCTGGATTGCTGGGCCCCGGGGTCCGTCCTCAAGCGCCGGACGGGCTGGATTCTCGGGCCCCGGGTGTGTCCTCAAGCGTCGGACGGGCTGGATTGCCGGGCCTCGGGTGGGTCCTCAAGCGTCGGACGGGCTGGATTTGTTCGAGGGGTCCGTCCTTAGGCGCTGGACGGCTGGATTGCTGGGCCCCCAGGGTCCGTCCTCAAGCGCCGGGCGGGCTGGATTCTTGGGCCCGGGTTCGTTCTCAAGCGTCGGACGGGGTGGATTGCTGGGTGGTGTGGCTTTTCAGGGCGACCTCCTTGATGAACAGCGTCACCACGAAGGCCAGCAGCGCGAAGGGCGCCGAGTACAGGAAGACGTCGGCCACACCGTGCCCGTACGCCGCCTCCATCACCGTCCGCAGCGGCTCCGGCAGGGTCGACATGTCCGGGATGCCGCCGCCGGTCGCGTTTTCCGCGAAGGCCGAGCCCTTCGGGCCCAGTGCGGTCAGGCCGTCCTGCACGTAGTGGGTGACCCGGGTGCCGAGCACCGCCCCCAGTGCAGAGACCCCGATCGCGCCACCCAGCGAGCGGAAGAACGTGACCACCGACGAGGCCGCGCCGAGGTCTTCCTGGGACACCTGGTTCTGGGTGCAGAGGACGAGGTTCTGCATCATCATGCCGAGGCCGAGCCCGAGTACGCCCATGGAGACGGCGAGGTGCCAGTACACCGTGTCGTGGCGCATGGTGCCCAGCAGGCCCAGGCCCGCCGTCGCCAGCACACCGCCACTGACCAGCCACGCCTTCCAGCGGCCCGTCTTGGTGATGATCCAGCCGGAGGCCGTCGACGAGATGAACAGGCCCACGATCATCGGGATCGTCATCACCCCGGACATCGTGGGCGTCTCACCCCGGGCGAGCTGGAAGTACTGGCTGAAGAACACCGTCCCGGCGAACATCGCGACACCGACGAAGAGCGAGGCGAGTGAGGCGAGGGTGATGGTTCGGTTGCGGAACAGCCGCAGCGGGATGATCGGTTCGCTCGCCCGGGACTCGGTGTAGAGGAAGGCCGCGCCGAGCAGGATCGCGCCGCCCACCATCGCGGCGGTCTGCCAGGACGCCCACGCGTATTTGTCGCCCGCGAAGGTCACCCAGACCAGCAGCACCGACACGGCCGCGCTGATCAGGAAGGCGCCCGTCCAGTCGATCCGGACCTTCCGCTTCACCACCGGGAGTTTCAGCGTCTTCTGGAGGACCACCAGGGCGATGAGCGCGAACGGCACGCCGACGTAGAAGCACCAGCGCCAGCCGAGCCACTCGGTGTCGGTGATGACCCCGCCGAGGAGGGGACCGCCGACCGTTGCGACAGCGAATGTGGCGCCCAGGTAGCCGCTGTACCTGCCACGTTCCCGGGGGGAGATCATCGCGGCCATGATGATCTGCGCGAGGGCGGTGAGGCCGCCGACACCGATGCCCTGGACGACCCGGCAGGCGATGAGCATCCCGGTGCTCTGCGCCAGGCCGGCCACCACCGAGCCCGCCACGTAGATGAGCAGGGCTATCTGGACCAGGAGCTTCTTGCTGAACTGGTCCGCCAGCTTGCCCCAGAGCGGGGTCGTCGCAGTCATCGACAGCAGCGCCGCGGTGACCACCCAGGTGTAGGCGCTCTGCCCGCCGCCGAGGTCGTTGATGATCTGGGGCAGGGCGTTGGAGACGATCGTCGACGACAGGATGGCGACGAACATGCCGAGCAGCAGCCCGGACAGCGCCTCCATGATCTGCCGGTGGGTCATCGGGGCGCCGCTGTCGGCCGGTGCGTGCCGCTCGGCCTGGCCGCCCCGCACACCGGACGGTGTGGTCATAGCCATAGGAGTCCTCTTCTTACGTGTCGTCGTGCGGCGTACGTGTGCTGCCCGGCCCCCGCTACGCCTCGTCCGGGAGCATGCGGCAGTCCCCGAAGGAGTCGCGCAGCCGGGCGAGCATCGTGATCAGCTCTTCGACCTCGGCGTCGGACCAGTCGTGGAGGTGGCGGGCGAACATATCGGCCGTCCGACCGGTGAGTCCGTCGAGCATCGCCACGCCCGCCGGAGTCAGCCGCAGCAGGCGTGAGCGCTTGTCACCGGGGTCGGGGGCGCGTTCGATCCAGCCCCGCTCGACGACATGGGCGACATGCCGGCTGGTCACGGACATATCGACGGCGAGCAGCTCGGCGAGCCGGCTGAGCCGCATCTCGCCGTGCCGGTTGAGCAGTGAGAGCACGGCGGCGGGGCCGGACGGGCACTCCACGGGCAGCAGCCGCGCGAGGCCGCGGCGCACCGAGCCGATGGCGCTGAGCTGGCGGGCCAGCTCCGTGTACTGGCTCGGTGCGGCCACGGCCGGTTCCCCTCCCTGAATCTTGTTGCTTAGGGCAACCATAGATTCCGTTGGTTGCTACAGGCAACCGAAAGCGGGGCTTGCAGTAGTAAAGGAAGTCAAAAGGGAGGCGACGAGGCCCCCTCACCCTGCCGGGCCACTTCAGATCGCCGGCCTCGGCGGCCGGGTGCGGTTACCGGTGCGCGGCCAGGAACGGCAGGACGACGTCGGCCATCTCGTCGGGCACTTCCTCCGCCAGATCGTGGCCGGCGTCGAATACGTGTCCGGTGACGTCGTGGGCCATGAGTCGCATCTGGGACTCGTTGCGGTCGCCGATGAACGCGGATCCGCCGAGCGCCAGAACCGGGATGTCCAGCTTCTTCTGTGCGGCCTGCCGGTTCTGTTCTGCGTCGACGAGCATGGCCCGGTAGATCGAGAGCATCGCGCGGATGCCGCCGGGCATGGAGTAGCAGCGCACGTATTCTTCGACCGCGTCGGAGGTGGCGCTGTCGGGGTGGCTGCGCTCGAACTTGATCATGTAGGTGATCAGCTCGCGCTCGTGTCCGGCGATCAGCATCTCGGGTATGTCCGGCTGGAAGTAGAAGCCCAGGTGCCACAGGTGCATGCCGCTGGAGACGTTCTCGGGGGTGAGGGCGGTGTGGTCCTCGAAGCCGAATCCGGGGAACAGCGCCTCGGCGAAGACGAGAGCGGTGACGTGGTCACGGTGGCGGGCGGCGAGCTGGTAGCCGATCACCGCGCCCCAGTCCTCGCCCGCCACGGCGTATGTCTCGTGTCCGAGGTGGGTCATCAGCTCGGCGATGTCATCGCTCATCGTCGCGGAGTCATAGCCGTCCGAGGGGCGGGCGGAGTCGCCGAGACCGCGAAGGTCCGGGACGACGACGGTGTAGTGGGGGGTCAGCCTCGAAACGAGGTGGCGCCAGTGGTAGCCGGTCTTGGGCACGCCGTGCAGGAGCACCACCGCAGGGCCGGACCCCGCTGTGCGGTAGTGCAGACTCGTTCCGTTGACGGCGGCTCGCCCCGTGCGGACGGGCGTTCCTTCATGGTCGAGCATCATGTTTTCCAACCTTCCTGGTGGGCTTTGCGATGCGGGTGTCAGTGGGCTTGCGGAGGGTCGACGAGGGTCACCAGACGGCTCGGCCCGGTGCCGTCCGTGGTTGTCCGGGCCGAGGGCCAGCGGCTGCCGCCGACAGCGGGTGTTTTCGGGATGGGCGCGGGGGCACGGGTCCTCCTCGGTTCTCGATGAAGTAGCGGTGGACGTCGCCGGATCGCGTGTCTGTGCGGCCTCCGGGTCTTTTCTGGATCGCCCGATACAGTTTGCGGGCATGAAAAAGTCAGCCGAGGGCGGTCAGGGCGACCTCCACGAGGGGTTCGAGGGCACGGGCATCCGGGGTGATCTTCGAGGAGACCAGCAGTCCGTTGAGGAACGTGACGAGGTAGGCGGCCAGCGTGTGCGGGTCGTACCGCGCCGCGATCTCACCCCGCTCCGCCGCGACCCGCAGCACCTCCGCGAGCGCGTCCCGACTGGCGTCCTGCATGTCCCGCACGGTGCGCCGGATCGCAGCGTCCTTCGGCAGGCGCTCGCAGGCGGCATTGACCGCCAGGCAGCCCCGGCCGTCCTCCTCCACGGCGATCCGGACCCGCTCGACCAGCATCGTACGGATCGCGGAGCGGGCATCCGCCCCCTCCTCCAGGCTGCGCAGGGCGGCCGCCGCGAGGGTGGTGCGGTAGTGCTCCAGCGCCGCCCGGTACAGGCCGTCCTTGTCGCCGAACGCGGCATACAGGGATCCCTGCCCGATCCCCAGGTGCTGGGTCAGGTCGCGAACCGAGGTGGCCTCATAGCCGCGCATCCAGAACAGTTCCATGGCGCGGCTCACCGCCGCCTCCGTGTCGAACTCCCGGGTCCTCGCCATGACTCCACCGTAAGCTATCTGGATCGTACGCTCAAGAAAAGAGCCCGTGGCCAATGTCGTGGCCCTCGGCGCGGAGCTGGGCGACAGTCGCGTCAGGGTGCGCCTGTTCCACAGCACCACGGCATTGACGACCGGGCCGAGGGCGGCGAGCGGTCGCTGAAATCCCGGTACCCGAACCGCTCCCGGATCTCCTGCGCGTGCTCGTACGGAGCCCCGCGCCGCTCCGGGTACCGCTTCACGCACGACGCGTCCCCGATACCGAGCTGCTCGGCAAGGTGCTCCACGACCTCCCACGGCACCGCCAGCGGACCGTCGGCCAGGAACCGGCCGGCGTGGCGGACCGTACAGACCTGCACCGCCATGCTCAGCCGGTGCGCGTCCGTACGACGCAGCGCGATCAGATCACGGTCGTCATCGTCGAGGAAGAAGAACCGCTCCAGCTCCGGGCGCGTGGGCACCTCGGTGAACGTCCCGTACGCCTCGGCCTGCTCACCGGTTAAGAACTCCACTGGCACGAAGCGGACCGTAGCCAGCACCAGCACCAGCACCAGCACCAGCACCAGCGCCCGCCCGGCGACCTTTCCGCGAACCCCAGCGGAGCCTCCGGCCGATGCGCTGGCCGACCGAGATCAATCTCAGTGGCACTTTCTGTACCTCAACTACTCACACCCGGGTGCGGGCGGATGCGGGCGGGTGCGCATGGCGCGTCGGCGAACGGACCGGTGGACGGATGGAAGTGCGGGGGGTGCGCCCGGGGGTTGGGCCGTACACCCGGGTTCGCTAGGGTCGTGCCCCATGGCACACAACCCCCATGCTCCCCAGGGCCAGGGCCCCCAGGGCAACAACGACCCGGCCGGCAGCACCCAGATGTTCCGCGCCTTCGTCGACGACGGCGCGCCCCAGGGCCGCCGTCAGGCGGCGCCCGCGCAGTCCGGCCCCAAGGTCGGACTGATCGTCGGGGTCGTCGCGGCGATCGTGATCGTGGCCGCGGTGGCCTGGCTGGCGCTGAAGTAGCGCCTCAGCCGAAGTGGCGCCTCCAGCGGGGCAGCGCCCCGCAAGGGCCGAGGCTCGCGGGAGGCCGGGCGACGGGCGCGCGGCTCCGCAGAAGGGCCCGCACACCTCAAGCCCCCGCGCGTAACGGTCCGCCCTCCATCGCCGGGCAGGCTGAATGCAGTCGCGCCGGGGGTCCCGCCCCGGACGAAGTCCGGGGGAGATTGAGGTGCGGGGCACGGGGTGGCGCCTCAGCCGAAGTGCCGCCCCACCGGGTTCACTTCCAGACGGCGGCGAGGTCCTGCGTCTCGATCCGCATCCCGAGCGGTACCCGCCACGCGTCCACACAGACGGTGTACGAGGCGGTGCGCGCCGCACCCGCTCCGATGGGCGTCGGCAGCGGCTGACGGGACTCGATCGTCGCCCAGTCGACGCCGAGCGCCCCGATGATGTGGGTGCCGAAGGTGACGGTGCCCGAAGTCACCGCCTCGCCACCGGTGTTGCGGAAGGCCACCGTCACCTTCTCGCACCACCGTCGGTCCAGGGCCGTACGGACCGGCTCCCCCAGCTTCAACACCGCGGCCCCCGGCGGTCGCGGCGACGGCGGCTTCACGGGCGGCGTCGGAGCGGGCGGGGCCGGTGGCGTCGGACGGGTCGGTGGGGAGGCGCCCGGGGGTGTGCCGGGCGGCGTCGTGACGGGTGGTGGTACGGGGGTCGGGGCGCCGGGCCCCCGGGCCTCAGAGCTGTCCGGCTGCGGAGTGCCCGGTGCGCTCGGGTCCGGGTCCGGGTGCGCGGAGCCGGCCGTGGCACCCGGAGCGCCGTCACCGGAGCCGGCCGCGTCCGGTCCCGTGCTGCCACCGGTCGGACGAGCGCTCGGACCGCCGGGTACACCGCCAGCGGGCCGCGCCGGACCGTCCAGCGGCACCAGCACGACTTCGCCCCGCGGTGGCACCGCTCCCGGTGCCCCCTCGGGGCCGGAACCGGCCGCGCCCACCGCCGCGTAACCATCGCCGTCACCGCTCCCGCAGGCGGTCAGCGCTCCACCCAGGCAGAGCGCCACCGTCGCGAGAGCCGTTCCCTGACGTCGTCGTCGCATCGCGACAGTGTGTCTGACGCACCGTCAACAAGGAAGCGGCCGGACCGCTGCCTTTCACGCGACGGACGACGAACAAGGAGTTGCCGACGGGGTCTACGGAGCACGGCCCACGGGCGGGCCGTGTGGGAGCGGCCCCGGGTCAGTCCGAGATCAGACCTTCTCGGAGCTGCGCGAGCGTCCGCGTCAGCAGCCGTGAGACGTGCATCTGCGAGATGCCGACCTCTTCGCCGATCTGCGACTGCGTCATATTCGCGAAGAACCGCAGCATGATGATCTGCCGCTCCCTCGGCGGGAGTTTGGCCAGCAGCGGCTTCAGCGATTCGCGGTACTCCACGCCTTCCAGCGCCGAGTCCTCGTAACCCAGCCGGTCCGCGAGCGAACCCTCGCCGCCGTCGTCCTCCGGAGAGGGCGAGTCCAGCGACGAAGCGGTGTAGGCGTTGCCGACGGCGAGGCCGTCGACGACCTCCTCCTCCGACACGCCGAGCACGGCTGCGAGTTCGGGCACGGTCGGGGAGCGGTCGAGGCGCTGCGCCAGCTCGTCGCTCGCCTTGGTCAGCGCGAGCCGCAGCTCCTGGAGCCGGCGCGGCACCCGCACCGACCACGAGGTGTCGCGGAAGAAGCGCTTGATCTCGCCCACGACGGTCGGCATCGCGAACGTCGGGAATTCCACGCCGCGTTCGCAGTCGAAGCGGTCGATGGCCTTGATCAGGCCGATCGTGCCGACCTGGACGATGTCCTCCATCGGTTCGTTACGGCTGCGAAAACGGGCCGCGGCGTAACGGACGAGGGGGAGGTTGAGTTCGATGAGTGTGTCGCGCACATAGGTGCGTTCCGGTGTGTCGCCCGCTCCATCGTTGTCCAGGGCACGGAGCCGCAGGAACAGGGAGCGGGAGAGCGTACGGGTGTCGATGGCTTCCGAGCTGTCGGGCACAACGGGTGCCGGAGCGCTCTTTGTGAGCGTAAGCACCTTTGAGCTGCCCAGTTCTGCGGACATGCCACCCCCTCTGAGGTCGCGGACGGTCGCGGTGGCCGCGACCAACGGAGGAACGCAGCCTGCACCTGAAATACCGGCGGCGAGGCTGCGGCAAACGCGTCTCTCGCAGAATGTCACATGTCGGCAACACGTCGAAGTGATTTGTCGACACGGTCAGAGTGAATCACCGCAGGAAGCAGGGGGTGTACGGGTACTGACGTCCCGAAAAGTCAGCGAAGGTCGCCCGCGCGGGGTATACCCGTTCCGACTACGCCTCGATTCTGTTTGCGGATCGCAATCGGGCGAAGCTCCGAGCGAGGAGCCTTGACACATGCATCTGCGAGACACCCAGTTCCTGGCTGATCTGCGACTGCGTCAGATTGCTGTAGTAACGCAGCATCAGGATCCGCTGCTCCCGCTCGGGCAGCTGTACGAGGAGATGGCGTACGAGATCCCGGTGCTCGACCCCCGCCAGCGCCGGGTCCTCGTACCCGAGCCGGTCGAGCAGTCCGGGCAGTCCATCGCCCTCCTGGGCGGCCTCCAGTGAGGTCGCGTGGTACGAACGGCCCGCCTCGATGCAGGCGAGGACCTCGTCCTCACCGATCTTCAACCGCTCGGCGATCTCCGCCGTGGTGGGCATCCGGCCGTGTGTCGTCGTCAGGTCCTCGGTGGCGCCGTTCACCTGTACCCACAGCTCGTGGAGGCGCCGGGGGACGTGCACGGTCCGTACGTTGTCCCGGAAGTACCGCTTGATCTCACCGACCACGGTGGGCATCGCGAAGGTCGGGAACTGCACCCCCCGGTCCGGGTCGAACCGGTCGATCGCGTTGATCAGCCCGATGGTGCCGACCTGGACGACGTCCTCCATCGGTTCGTTACGACTGCGAAAACGGGCCGCCGCGTACCGCACGAGCGGCAGATTGGCCTCGATCAGCGCCCCGCGCACCCGCGTGTGCTCCGGAGTGCCCGGGGCCAGTTCCTTCAGCTCGCCGAAGAGCACCTGGGTGAGGGCGCGGGTGTCGGCGCCCCGGCCACCGGGCCGGTTGGCGGCCGGGGTGAGGTCCGTGCCGGTGATCTCGGTGACGGTGATGTCCGGGATGTCCCCGACCTCTGCGGCGTCGGGGGCTCCGGTGCGCCCGCTCCCGGTCTCCGTCCTCCCGCTCTCCGTTCCTCTGGTGTCCGTCGGTCCGGCGTCTCTCGGTCCGGCGTCTCTCGTTCCGGCGTCCGGGGTGGTGGCGGTGGCGGGGATGTTCGGCGTGGTGAGGGGCGGGGCAGGGATGGCGTGGTCGGTGTCGTCCGTGATGGTGCTCGGGGCGGTGCGGATGCTCGGAGCGGCGGTGGGCGGATCGTCCGGTCGTTCGTTCTGGGGCGGCGCCTGAGGCGCGGTACTGGCCGGCACGGTTACGCCACCCCTTTGCGGTCAACTACGGTCAACTCATCCGTCAAAAGCGGTCATAGCATCACAAGACATGTCCACTGTGTGCAAGCACCAGATACCGCCGTGTTGAAGGCTAAGTTGACCGCTAAACCTCAAAAAGCCCCTTGCCACAGGGGCAGGGGGCCGTTGAGGAGGACCGTACGGAGCCCTGAGGACGGTCGTACGGACAGTCGTGCGAGTGGTGGCGCGGGGCGCCCGTACGGGCGGATCGTCGGGAGGACCCGGCCGGTGGCGTGTCCGGGCGGGAGGGTCAGAACTCGTAGTCGGCGATCACCCACGTGGCGAACTCCCGCCACCGTCCGGCCGCAGCCTGATGGGCCGGATGCTCGATGTACCGCGCCAGCGCATCGCGGTCGACCACGGCGGAGTTGATCGCGAAGTCGTACGCGATGGGCCGGTCGGTGATGTTCCAGGCGCACTCCCAGAACTCCAGCTCGGGCACCAGCCCGTCCAACTCCTGGAACGCCCGTACACCGGCGACCACGCGCGGCTCGTCGCGTGCGACGCCTTCATTGAGCTTGAAGAGGACCAGGTGGCGGATCAAGGCAACTCCTCGGGGGATCCGGCGTGGGGCTCGGCGAGGCTCGGGGCCCTCGCACGGGTCCTGGTGTACAGGGCCCCTAGTTGACGAGCTCGGTCATGAAATCGCCGACGCCCTTGGCGGCGTCTGATATGCCCTCGAACCCTATCTGGACCAGATCGGCGGCCTTGGCCGGGGACGTGATGATCGTGTAGAGCACGAACACGACGACGATGTAGATCACGATCTTCCGCGCTAGCGCCATTGGCCTTTCCTCCCGGCGATCTCTGAGACCCGTGCGTCTCTCCGCCGGCCGGTGCCTGACGTCCGAAGGATGATCGGGCCATGTGATCGTGGAGAGTCGCGGAAGTCTAACCGAGCCTTTAGGGACCAAGGGCCCGACGATGGGGGCCGTTCGCCGGCCGGGGCGGTGCTGCCGAGGCAGCACGATGGGGAGTGCGCCCGTGGGACCTGGCAGGAATCCCGCGGGCCAGGGACCGGCTCTCATCTCGGTGCCCACGCCGCAGGTTCCCCCGACCGCGGCGAGGGCCGCGGGGCCGTGCCCACGCCGGGGGGAGCGGCCGACCCCCGAGGCCGCTTCCCCCGACCTGACGCGGATCAGCCCCCGGCCCCCTCACCGGCCGGGGGCTGCTCCGTCTCACGGGACGGCTTTTAGACCCGGACCCACTCCACGGGGCTGGTGCGGCCGACGGATGCCGCATGGCAGAGTTTTGGGATATGGGAGGCATCGGTGGAGGCGACCTTCATCGGGCCACTGGAGCATGCTGCCGTGGCGACCACGAGCGCGTCCACGACGTTCTCGTGGCCGTCCAGGCCGGTGTCTTCCAGCAGTTTCGCCGCGCGGTCGGCGATGATTTCGGTCGCGGGAATGACGGTGAGTCGGGAGCGGAGCCAGCGCAGGTGGTGCGCGGCCTGTCCGGTGCGGCGGACCTCGGCGATGCTGACGGTGGAGATCGCTGCCGCGTATCCCTCGGCTTCGGCGACCTTAAGCATCAGGGCCATTCTGCGGTCCTGGTCGGCGAGGAGTGACAGGGGCTGCGCGTCGAGGATGAGGAGGGCGCTGGGGAACGCCGGGGCTACTCGCCGTGCCATGTCCGGCGGGCCTCCTCGATCTCCTCGGGAGTGAACGGGCCGTGCTCCTCCTCGTACGCCTCGACGATCTCTCTGGTTTTGGTCAGGGCGAGGGCGTGTTCGACGGCGTCGGAGACGAAGCGTGAGAAACCCCGGGCTCCTGTACGGGCTTCAACCTCACGCGCCAGCGACCTGGGGATGGTGACGGACTTCTTGACGGTGGTCTCGTCCGGAGGTGCGTGCTCGATGGCCATGACCGCATTGTCCCACCAAGAGTAGGATTATTGTCCAGTCGGGCGCGGGTGCTTCCGCTGGGCGCCCTCCATCGGCAAGCCAGGGTTTCTCGGGGGCGAAAGAGGCGGCTGCCGCCGACGCGAACCCGTGCGCCGCCCCTCGACGGCTGGTCGTACCGCCATCGCGTCCCTAGCGCAAAACACCCCCCTTGAACGCGTCTCCGCAGTTCAAGAGGGGTGTGAGAAGCGGTAGCGGAGGGATTTGAACCCTCGGTGAGTTTCCCCACACTCGCTTTCGAGGCGAGCTCCTTCGGCCGCTCGGACACGCTACCGGGAGAGAGCCTAGCCCATCGGGGGCCGTGGTCTGAAATCCGTATCCCGGGTCCGCCCGGGGGCACGCCGTCGGTGGGGGTGGTGAGGGCGGCGGGAGTGGGAGCGGGTGGGTGGGGGAAGGGTGGGGCCGGGGGTCAGCGGTCGCGGAAGAAGTCCGTCAGGGCCGTCGCGCACTCCCGCTCCAGCACCCCGGCGATCACCTCGGGCCGGTGGTTCAGCCGTCGGTCCCGTACGACGTCCCAGAGCGATCCGGCCGCGCCCGCCTTCTCGTCCCGGGCGCCGTAGACCACCCGGTCCACCCGTGACTGGGTGATCGCGCCCGCGCACATCGTGCACGGCTCCAACGTCACGACCAGCGTGCACCCGGTCAGCCGCCAGCCGCCGAGCTGCTCGGCGGCCCGGCGGATCGCCAGGACCTCGGCGTGGCCGGTGGGATCGCCCGTCAGTTCGCGTTCGTTGTGCCCGGCCGCGAGCAGCGTGCCGTCCGCGTCCAGGACGACGGCGCCGACCGGCACATCACCGGACAGCGCCGCCCGCTCCGACTCGGCGAGGGCGAGACGCATCGGCGCCTCCCAGGGGTCCCGCACCGGATCCGTCACCACATGTCTTCCGTCAGGCACCAGGCAGGCGCGCGTCCACCGACAAGATCGGCCCTGGACACTCACTCCCTAGCGGACGGTCTCCAGCACGTCGGCGGCGCCCAGCGCCTCCGCGATCTCCATCAGGGCGTCCGTGTCCAGCGCCAGCAGCTCCTTCTCCGAAAGCCCGAGATCCATGAGGATGTCACGGTCGCCGAGCGGGGTGGCCGGCACCGCCTCGGAGTCCGGGTCGAAATCGTCGTCCCCGTCCGGCTCCCCGTCCTCCGTGCCGTCGAGGTCCAGCGTCTCCAGCTCGTCGACGAGGCTGTCGTCGTCCCCGCCGAGCAGTTCGTTGGTGAGGATCTCTCCGTACGAGGAGCGCGCGGCGGCGGCGGCGTCGGAGACGAAGATACGAGGATCCTCCTCGCCCTCCACCCGGACGAGGCCGAACCAGGCGTCCTCCTGCTCGATGAAGACGAGGACCGTGTCGTCGTCGAGCGAGGCGGCGCGGGCCAGCTCGGCCAGATCCGACAGCGTCTCCACATTGTCGAGCTCTGTGTCGCTCGCTTGCCACCCGTCTTGAGTGCGCGCGAGCAGTGCGGCGAAGTACACCGTGACTCTCCCACTGATCAGAGGTGTGACGACCGGCGGCGCGTTTCCGTGCCCCGCCCACTCGGAATCGTGGCAGAAACCGGGCCGCTGCGAGAGGTCTTCCGTCGTTGCGTCGGGCATCAGTTCTCGACTACCACCGGACTGCTACCAGCGGAACGTCCGCATACGCATCTGCTGGCGCATCCGCGCCGCACGGGCGCGCCGGGGCTGGACGCGGTCGCGGAGGGCCTTGGCCTCGTTCAGCTCACGGAGAAACTGGGCGCGCCGTCTTCTGCGCTCGGCCTCGTGATCATTTCCGCCGGCGTGTTCACTCTCCGTACTCTCCGGCTTCTCCGGCCCCTTCAGAGCGCGCTGTTCGCGCCCGTGCTCCCACTCGGGACGCTCGGGTTCCGGCATCGGCGACACCACCCCACGGCTGGACGTATGCCTCCACCTTCCCTCCGGAACCACCCTTGATGCGAGCGCGGGCTACTGTTGATGACATGCGGATCCACGTCGTCGACCACCCGCTGGTGGCGCACAAACTCACCACGCTGCGCGATCGGCGCACCGACTCCCCGACCTTCCGGCGTCTCGCCGACGAGCTGGTCACCCTGCTCGCGTACGAGGCGACCCGGGATGTGCGCACCGAACAGGTGGACATCGACACCCCCGTGGTCCGGACCACGGGCGTGAAGCTGTCGCACCCGCGCCCGCTGGTGGTGCCGATCCTGCGGGCGGGTCTCGGAATGCTCGACGGCATGGTGCGGCTGCTGCCGACCGCCGAGGTGGGCTTCCTCGGGATGATCCGCAATGAGGAGACGCTGGAGGCGTCGACGTACGCGACCCGGATGCCGGAGGACCTCTCCGGCCGTCAGGTGTACGTCCTCGACCCGATGCTGGCGACCGGCGGCACGCTGGTCGCGGCGATCCGTGAGCTGATCAAGCGGGGCGCCGACGATGTGACGGCGGTCGTGCTGCTGGCGGCGCCGGAGGGCGTCGAGGTGATGGAGCGCGAGCTGGCGGGTTCGCCGGTGACCGTGGTCACCGCGGCCGTGGACGAGCGGCTCAATGAGCAGGGGTACATCGTGCCCGGGCTGGGCGACGCGGGTGACCGGATGTACGGCACGGCGGACTAATTCCCGGCCCTTGTGCTGCGGCCCGGTGCCGCCGCTGAGCCGATGAGGCTGAGTCGGTGAGGCTGAGCCGATGAGGCTGGGTAACGCCCGGATCCATCAGGGTCCGGGCGTTCGTGCGTGCTGCCCGCACCGGGATCGGGGTGGCGGTGGGGCTGGGTCAGCACCGGGATCGGGGCGGGCGTTGGCCAGGGTCAGCACCGGCCTGGTGCGGGGGCCGGCTTCGCCAGGGCCGCGAGCGCCTGGTCGGCCAGCGGCTTCGGGGAGAGCGTGGTGAATCCCGTGCCCAGGATCAGGTCCACGTCCGCCGTCTTCCGGGTGTCCGTCTTCGTCGCCGCGCCCTTCAGTTGGGTGCCCAGCACGAGGAAGGACCCCTTCACCGCGGTCGGCGCGCCCAGCAACACCCCGACGGCCGGGACCTTCTTGTCGTACGCCGCCGTCGCGTTCCCGACCTTGCCGATCGCGAAACCGCGTTTGCGCAGTTCGTCCGCCGCGGCCTTGGCGAGGCCCCCGCGTGGGGTGGCGTTGTAGACGTTCACCGTGATCTGCCCCGGTTTGAGGGTCGGGATCGGTGCCGCAGACGGGCGGGGACCGGGTTTGCAGTCCGTCTTCCGGCCGGCGGACGCGGTGGTGTCGCCGTCGCCGGTGAAGACCTGGATGAGCTGTACGGTTCCCCAGCCGGCCAGGCCCAGCGCGAACACTGCGGCGACGACCAACGTGACAATTCGGCGACCGTTGCCCGGGCGTCGCATATGGGGGTATTTGTTGCCCGTGATGCGGTACTTTCCGCCCATGCCGGGGGGAGTGAGCATGCTCATGGGCGCAGCGTAGTGCGGCCCGGTGGTCATGCCTACAAGATGATCAACGCTTTGCGTCCGTACGGTCCTTTAAAGAGCCCGAACGGGTCAGTCGGCCCCCGGGTGCCCCAAGGGCGGAAACGGGGGAATCGCGGGGAGACCGTGGGTAATCCGCGGGGTCGCGGGGCTCAGCCGAGGTCGAGGACGCGTGCGTGCAGAACCTGGCGCTGCTGGAGCGCGGCCCGGACCGCGCGGTGCAGACCGTCCTCCAGATAGAGGTCGCCCTGCCACTTCACGACGTGCGCGAAGAGATCTCCGTAGAACGTCGAGTCCTCGGCGAGCAGCGTTTCGAGATCGAGCTGCCCCTTGGTGGTCACGAGCTGATCGAGGCGGACCGGGCGCGGTGCCACGTCCGCCCACTGCCGGGTGCTTTCCCGGCCATGGTCGGGGTAAGGCCGTCCGTTGCCGATGCGCTTGAAGATCACACGGAAAGCCTACCGGGCAAGCGCCTCCGGGCGCAGCCATGGCGACAGAGTGCGATCCTGGGCAAAACGCATCAGACCGGAAATCGGGGTCCCTCATGGCCGGGAGCTTGCCGCCACCCGCACAGGAAATCGCCTCGGGGTACGCCTTCACCGGACCCGCACTCGACCTCGGCGCGCTGCTCTGGGACGGCGAATGTCTGGCCGACGCCCCGATCCGTATCCCGCTCCCGATGCTCAACCGGCACGGTCTGGTCGCCGGCGCGACCGGCACCGGCAAGACCAAGACGCTCCAGCTCATCGCCGAGCAGCTCTCGGCCAACGGCGTCCCCGTCTTCCTCGCCGACATCAAGGGCGACGTCTCCGGGATCTCCGCCCGTGGAGTCCCCGGCGACCGGGTCGCCGAGCGGGCCGCCCAGGTCGGACAGGAGTGGACCGGCCAGGGGTTCCCCACCGAGTTCTACGGGCTCGGCGGCATCGGCCCCGGCATCCCGGTGCGGGCGACGGTGACCAGCTTCGGTCCCGTACTGCTCTCGAAGGTGCTCCAGCTCAATCCGACCCAGGAACAGTCGCTCGGCCTGATCTTCCACTACGCCGATGCCAAGGGGCTCGAACTGGTGGACCTGAAGGATCTGCGGGCCGTGGTCGCCTTCCTCGTCTCCGATCCGGGGAAGGCGGAGCTGAAGAACATCGGCGGACTGTCGTCGGCGACGGCCGGGGTGATCCTGCGGTCGATCACGGCGTTCGAGCAGCAGGGGGCCGGCCCCTTCTTCGGGGAGCCGGAGTTCGACACGGCCGAGCTGCTGCGTACGGCCCCGGACGGGCGCGGGCTCGTCTCCGTACTGGAACTGGCCGCCGTCCAGGACAAACCGCAGTTGTTCTCGACGTTCCTGATGTGGCTGCTGGCGGATCTCTTCCACGATCTGCCCGAGGTCGGGGACGTGGAGAAGCCGAAACTGGTCTTCTTCCTCGACGAGGCGCATCTGCTGTTCAGCGGCGCGAGCAAGGCGTTTCTGGAGTCGATCACCCAGACCGTGCGGTTGATTCGCTCAAAAGGGGTGGGCGTCTTCTTCGTGACCCAGACGCCCAAGGACGTGCCGTCCGATGTGCTGGCGCAGCTCGGCAACCGGGTGCAGCACGCGCTGCGGGCGTTCACCCCGGAGGACGCCAAGGCGCTCAAGGCGACGGTACGGACCTTCCCGAACTCGCCGTACGACCTGGAGGAGGTGCTCACCGGGCTCGGTACGGGCGAGGCGGTGATCACCGTGCTCAGTGAGACGGGCGCGCCCACGCCGGTCGCGGCCACCCGGCTGCGGGCGCCGGTGTCGCTGATGGGGCCGGTGGACGCGGTGGCGCTGGAGTCGGCGGTGCGGGCGTCACCGCTGTACGGGAGGTACGCGGAGGCGGTGGACCGGGAGTCGGCGTACGAACGGCTGACGGCGCCTGCGGCGGCTCCTGGCGGGGCGGCCTCCGGGGAACCCCCGGCCGAGCAGGCGGAGAAGGCGAAGGAGGAGGAGAAGGGGGAGGGGGAGGAGAAGGCGAAGGGGCAGGGGAAGTCGGCGGCGGACGAGTCGCTGGTGTCACAGGTCGTCGGCAGCGGGGTCTTCCGCTCGCTGGCCCGTTCGGTGGGCACCCAGCTCGGCCGGGAGATCAGCCGGTCCCTCTTCGGCACGGCCCGTCGAAGGCGTTGACCAGGAGCGGGGGCAGGGCCGGGGGCGGGGCGACCGCCCCGCGGCCGGGTGGGGATCCGTACGGCGTGCGGCGGGGCGCCCACGACCCGCGTGAGCGCCCCGCCCCTACCGCTGTCCGTACCGCCGCGCCGCCGTGGCGTCGACCGCCCGGGTGCTACTCGGCTGTTACTCGGTCACCTCGTCGCCGTGACCCTCGTGCAGACCGCCGCCACTGCCCGTGCCGGGCTGGGTCGGGACCGTGGTCACCGGCTTCCGCAGCGAGCTGATGTCGTGCGCGTAGGTGCCCACCGCGTTCGCGATCACACCGATGTTGACGCCGAACGCGGTCAGGTTGACGTTCTTGATGTCGTCGCCCTTGGCGTGGTAGTTCGGGTCGTACGCGACACCCGCCGTGCCGCCGAACTTCGCCGCCTGCTCGGCCGACTTGATGCCCTCCGCACCGGTGAAGGTGCCACCGGACGGGATGCCGACCTCGATGAACGGGCCGTAGTCCGAGCGGCCCGAGAAGTCGGTGCCCTCGTGCGGGGTGTTCCGCCCGTCGAGGAAGGTGTTGATGTCGCGCTCCAACTGCGCCGAGCCCTCGGGGCCGGGGCCCGCGCCCACACCGTCGGAGTTGTCGCCGTCGTAGACGAAGAGTCCGTAGTTCGGCGAGGCGATCATGTCGAAGTTCAGGTAGAGCTTGATCTCCTGCTTCTCCAGCGGGCTCAGGCTCGCGACGTACGCCTTCGAGCCGAGCAGTCCGACCTCCTCGGCCGACCACCAGGCGAAGCGGACCTTGTTGGTGGGCCGCTTCTCGGCCTTGGCCAGCTCCTGGGCGACCTCCAGCAGTCCGGCCGAGCCGGAGCCGTTGTCGTTGATGCCCGGGCCCTCGAAGACGGAGTCGAGGTGGGAGCCGAGCACCACGGTGTTGGCCGCGTTGCCCGTACGGGTCTCCGCGATGACGTTGTGGGTGACGCGGTTCTGCTGAAGCTGGCGGATCTCGAAGGAGACGTTCACCGGCCCGTTCGCGACGGCGGCGACGAGCTGGTCCCCTTCGGCCTGGGTGATGCCACCGGTGGGTATCCGGCCGACGGTGGAGTCACCGAGGGTGCCGCCCATCGAGCCCGCGATGTTGTTGTAGATGATCGCGCCGACCGCGCCCGCGTCGGCCGCCGCCGCCTGCTTGATGGCGAAGGTGCAGCCGCCGCGCTTGATCAGCGCGATCTTCCCGGTGAAGGTGCCGGAGGCGTAGTCGGTGGCCTCGCAGCCGGTGGTCGCGTCGGCCGGCACGGTCGCCAGATCGGCCTTGATCCCACCGACCGGGGTGGACCTGGTGTAGGTCAGCGCCGTGATCGCGATGTCCTTCGGCGTCGGTGTGACGACCGACAGCTTCTGGGCCTGGGTCTCGGTGTAGAGGAAGGTGAAGGGCTCGTACCGGACGTCGAGGCCGTACTTCTTGAGCTGCTGGTAGACATACGCGGCCGACGCGTCGTAGCCGAGGGTGCCGGCTGCCCGGTTGCCGCCGGTCGTGTCTGCTATCTGCTGGAACTTCTTCAGGTGCTTGTGGGCGTCCTTCACGGACGCCTTGGCGACGAGCTTCTTCGCCAGCTTCGCCGCCTGCTGCCCCGCGTCCGGGTGGTGCGCGGAGGAGGGGGAGGCGGAGGCCAGCATGAGCGGGGTGGCGAGTGCGGCGGCGGCCAGAGTGGCCACGGCTCTGCGACGGGTTGCCTTCACAGAGTTCCTTCCCGGTGTGGTCAAGTTGAGGGGAAGTTAGCGACACCGCCGCCACCGTGGGAACGCTTGTGCCTCAAGTCACGTCTCTTTTCATCGCATTGACACCCAGGAATTGGCGCGTCCGCTTCAACGCGCCGAACATCAGCCATTTTTGGCCGATTTCGCGGCGCGTTTCATTTCCTGTTTGTGGGCACGCACCTTGGCGAGCGATTCCGGCCCGGTGATGTCGGCCGCCGACCGGTACGAGCCCTGTTCCCCGTAAGCGCCCGCCGCCGCGCGCCAGCCCGTCGGCCGTACGTCGTACTGCTTGCCGAGCAGCGCCAGGAAGATCTTGGCCTTCTGCTCGCCGAACCCGGGCAGCGCCTTCAGCCGGGTCAGCAGCTCGTCCCCGCTCGCCGCGTCCCGCCAGACGGCTTCCGCCTCCCCGCCGTACTCGTCCACCAGGAACTGGCAGAGCGTCTGCACCCGCTTGGCCATGCTGCCGGGATAGCGGTGGACGGCGGGTTTCTCCTTCAGCAGTCCGGCGAAGGCGTCGGGGTCGTAGGAGGCGATCTCCCCGGCGTCGAGATCGTCGCGGCCCATCCGCCGCGCGATGGTGTACGGGCCGGAGAACGCCCACTCCATGGGGACCTGCTGGTCGAGCAACATGCCGACCAGGGCGGCGAGCGGGCTGCGCCCGAGCAGGTCGTCGGCTTCGGGCTCCTGGGCGAGATGGATCGTGGGGCTCATCCTTCGATGATCACCCGGCCTCGGCCGTGCCGCCAGTGAACCGGGCGGCGGCGGTACGGGCCGGGGGCCGGGGCGCGGGCCGGGGGCAGGAGAAGGCTCCCTCCCCCCGGTGCGGGGGAGGGAGCCGCTGTGCGGTGTCGGGGGGATCAGTCGTAGACGTAGGTCGTCCCGAGGACCGCCGCGTGCTCCAGGACGTCCTCCATCGGGTCGTCGACCTGACCCATCTGGATCAGCGACACACGGTGACCGTTGTGGGAGTTGTGGTTGGTTTCGTCGGCGGCTGCCGAGGCGACCGGGAGCACGGAAGCCAGCGCCGTCGCCCCCAGTACGGTAAGGGTGAGTTTGACCTTCATGTCGCTTTTCGCCCATCTGTTCGTCGCTTACACCAGCGACCGGTATATCTATCCGACCGGCCGGAAGGTCACGGCATCAAACGCGGAACGCTCGGCATTCACCCGTTCGGCTGAGAGAAGTCACCGTTGCGGGGGATGGTCATGCGGGAGTGCGCGTGCTGGAGCAGGGCGGACAGGCAGGACAGGCAGGCAGGACAGGCAGGCAGGACAGGCAGGCAGGGCTGAGGGGGCTGAGGGGGAGGGCTTTAGGTCGGGGTGGATCCGGGGGCCGGGGTGTAGCGGACGATCGTGGTCTCGCAGGGGCCGTCGGCGAAGAGCTTCAGCGACTCCAGCTCGTCCTTGTCGGTGCTCAGCCCCCAGCGCAGTTTGGTCCCGACCCACTCCCCGATGTACCGGCAGTACGGGGTGGACTCCGGCGGCAGCCAGCCGGTGATGTCCTGGTCGGCCTTCTCGCGCTTCATCCGGGCGGTCACGGCGGCCAGGGTGGCCGGGGCGGCCTGGTCGTTGGCGTACGCCTCCCGGCGTTCGGTGGTCCAGGTGCGGGCGCCCGAGCCCCACGCCTCCGCGAGCGGCACGACATGGTCCACCTCAAGGCTGGCGGCCCTGGTGACCGACTGCGCGTCGTAGTACGAGACCCACCGGCCGCCCGCCAGGGTGCAGCCGGGACCCACGGTGGGCTCCTCGACCGCCTCCGCGATCAGTACCTCCTGGCGGGTCGAGCAGTCGTCGACGGTGTTCCGGCCGTCGTTCCAGTGCGGGAAGAGGGAGCTCGAATACCCCGAGCGGTCCTCGTCGGCGGTGAGCATCACGGAGATGGCGTCTTCGAGCTGGGCGATCACGGCCGGGGTGGCCGGGCCGCGGTGGAGCGCCGCCTGCGCCGGCGCGGACCCCAGGGCGGGGGCGATGGCGAGGGCGAGGGCCGCGAGGGTGCGGCCGATGTGTTGGATCATGCTTCGTTGAATAGCGCTCCGGGCTCGGGTCGGGGGCGCGTATCGCGGCCAATCCACCCGTACGAGCGGATACCGGGCCGGACCCGTGCGGTGATGGTGGTTTCCCCTCATACGGAGCATGGGTGCTGGGGTGGGCGGGCGTGCGGGGGCGGCGCGACCGATCGTGCCGCGCCGCCCCCTCCCCGTACACCGACGCCTGGGACGCCGGTGCGGTGTGTGTCCCCGGCCGGACCGTGCGTCCGGCCGGGGGTCCCGGGCAGGACCTGGTCGTGCCGGCCCGGGTGCGGACCCCGTCGGGGAGGCGGGAGCCCGGGTCTTTCGGCTGGATCGGGCCGGGTCAGCCCGGCGAGATCCAGCCGAGCGGCCCTACGGGAGTCCGGCGTGTAGTGCGTTCATCAGCGTTCCGTTCGGGGTGTCACCTGACATCTCCCAGACCATCCCGCCGAGCAGCCCCTTCGACTTGATCCAGTCGGTCTTCTTCCCGATCGACCAGGCGTCGTCGAAGCTCCACCACTGTCCGTTCGCACCCGTGTATCCATAGGTGGAGATGGACTGTGCGTCGTGGTAGATGGTCATGTTCGGCACGCTGGTGATCAGGTTGTGGTAGCCACGGATGCCCGCTTCCACCGGGAACTGTCCCGTCGCGGCCCCGTTCGCGGTCTGCCACTCACCGTTGACGCCCGGGGGCCCGCTCGCGACCTCCTTCCAGCCACGGCCGTAGAACGGGAAGCCCACCGTCAGCTTGCGTGGATTGACCCCGGCGTCCAGATAGGTCTGTACCGCCTTCTCGATGCTGAAGTCGAAGGTGTACGGGTCCTGGGCGTCCCGGTGCAGATTGGCCTGGTGTCCGGTGCGGGCCGGCTCCCAGGAGTTGTCGCTGCCCGAGCCGTGGAAGTCGTACCCCTGCACATTGGCGAAGTCGAGGTAGTCGAAGATCTTCGTCAGGTCCCAGCCCGCCTGGATCTTCGCCGGGTCGGCCGGGGTGAAGGCGGTCAGCAGCCGGTGCTCACCGCCGAGCGCGTCGAGTTGGCTCCGGAACTCCGCCAGCAGTGCGGTCAGGTTGTTCTTGTCGACCGCGCTCCAGTGGTTGCCGGGGTGGCCCTCGGCGCCCGGCCACTCCCAGTCGATGTCGATGCCGTCGAAGACCCCGGCGCCGGTGCCGGGACCGCCCGCGCCGTTGTAGACGGGCAGATTGCCCTTGATCCAGACGTCGACGCAGGAGCGGACGAACTTCTCCCGTGAGGCCGGGGTCGCGGCGGCGTCGGCGAAGTACTTGGAGAAGGTCCAGCCGCCGAGCGAGACGACGAACTTCAGGTGCGGGTGCTTGGCCTTGAGCTTCTTGATCTGGTTGAAGTTGCCCCGGAGCTTGCCCCAGCCGTCGTCGGCGACGCCGTCCACCGACTGGGCGGCCGACATGGGCCGGCCGTAGTCCGCGTCGGCGTCACCCGCGCCGTCGCCCTCGTTCGGGTCCTGCGGATTGCCGGACACGCCCTTGGTGACACCGGCCTGGCAGGTCAGATTGGTCGGATCGACGTTCTGGAAGGCGTAGTTGACGACATCGAGCTTGGCGGCGGCGCCGGACGTGTCCAGGTTCTTGATGAAGTACTGGCGCCCGTAGATGCCCCACTGACTGAAGTAGCCGATCTTGTGATAATTGCCCGGTCCGGCCACGTCGTCCGTGCTGACGGCGAGCGCGGTGGACGCCGCCGATGTGTTGTCGGCGGTGTCCCGGGCCTTGACGGTGAAGGTGTAGGGGGTGGCCGGGGAGAGCCCGCCGATGGTCGCGGACGTGGTGGTCACCGTCCGGGCGAGGGTGGTGCCCCGGTAGACGTCGTACGCCGCCACGGCGACGTTGTCGGTCGACGCGTTCCAGGCGAGGCTCACCGTGGAGGCGGTCTTCGCGGTCACGCGCAGACCGCCCGGCACGGTCGGCGGCACGGGATCGGTCGCCGGGTCCACGGTCCGCACGGTGAACGGTGGGCTCGCCGGACCGGGGTTGCCCCGGGTGTCCTTGGCCCGGACGGTGAAGGTGTAGTTCGTCGCCGGGGTCAGCCCGGTGACCGTCGCGCCGGTGGTCGACGAGGTCGCCACGGTGGCGCCGCCGCTGATCACGTCGTACGAGGCCACGGGGTAGTCGCCCGGGGTCGCGGCGGTCCAGGCCAGCGCGACCGTACGGGCGGTCACCGAGGTGGCGCTCGGGACGGAGGGCGCGCCCGGCGGGACATCGGGGGTCCCGTCGCACTTGTCGCCGTTGATCGTGCACCGGGCCGGTGACGTGATCTGACCGTTGGCCAGGAACCAGTAGCTGTACGGCTCGGTGCTGCCGTTGGCCGGGACGGTCGCGTTGTAGTGCGCGTTCTTGACCGTCACCCGGCTGCCGCTGACGGTCGCGTCACCGTGGTAGTGGCCGTTGACGGAGACGCCCGGCGGCAGATCGAAGGCCAGCGTCCAGCCGGTGACGGGGGTGGTGCCGCTGTTGCGGATGACATAGGTGCTCTTCCACCAGGAGCCGTAGTTCTCGCTGGTGAAGGTCGCGGTGAGGGTGCCGGCTGCCTGGGCCGGGGTGGCCAGACCGGTGAGGGTGGCGAGGGGGAGGAGGAGTGCGGCGAGATAGGCGGCGAATCGTCTGTACGGGTGCCGGCCGCGCCGTCGGCCGCCGTGCGGTGGGCCGCCGTTGGGTGGGCTCGTCTGTGGTCGGCCGCTGTGCTGTCGGCCGCTGCGCTGTCGGTTGAACATGGCTCTCCCTGAGGGGGTGGGGGTGTGTGGCCGTGCTCAGTCCGTGCTCGGTGCCTGTCTGCTTGCGTGTGCCGTGCGTGTCCGCTTGCGTGCGCGGTGCCTCCGGCTGGGGGTGGTTGGGGGTAGGGAGGTGCCGCTCCGTGCGGGCCGGGTGTGGGTCCCCGTACCGGTGCGGCGGGTGCGGTCCAGCGCGTGCTGGATCAACTCTGCTCTTGGTCTGGACCAATCGGTAAGGGTGGTGCCGCGTCGGATTCCCGTCACTGTCGGCATTCCGACGCGCGGAGCGGGTGTGGGCGCGGGGGGAGGGGTGGGCACGCGCACGGGGGTACGGCCGGGGCCGACCGTCCGATAGGCGCGCACAGGTCTGTACCTCTCCCGGGTCACCGCTCTACGGTCGGTACCCGACCGACCTGCTGAGGAGGCGGAATGACGGAGAGCGGGGACCCGGCGGTCGGCGGCGGACGCCGGCTGGCCGCCCTCGGCGTCCCCGCCGACGACGAGTTCCTCTACCGCGCGCTGCTCACCCACCCCCGTGCGACCGTCGCCGAACTCACCGCCGCCACCCACTGGGACGCGGCCCGGGTCCGTCGCCGAGCCCGCTCCCTGGAGCAGCGCGGGATGCTCACCCGGGTCCGGGTCCGGGGTCGTCCCGTCCGGTTCACCCCGGCGCCCCCGGAGGTGGCGGTCGAGCTGCTCGCCCTCCAGCGCCGGGAGGAGATCGAACGCGCCCGGCTGGCCGGCGCCTTGCTCACCGCCGAGTTCCCGGCCGCGCGCCGGTACGGACCAGGGCCGCCCGCGGTCCAGACCTTGAGCGGCCCGGAGGCGATCGACCGGCGTTACCGCCAGCTCCACCGCGCCGTCCGGGAGGAGTTGCTGATCCTCGGCCGGCCGCCCGCCCCCGTACCGCCGTTACCGTCCCAGCGGCAGGTGCGGCGCCGCGCGATCTACGGTCATGGCGCGCTGGAGACGCCCGAAGAGCTCGCGCTCTGCCGGGAGTCGGCGCTGCGGGGCGAGGAGGGCCGGGTGCTGGCGGAGGTGCCGCTGCGGCTGGTCATCGCGGACCGCGGCGTCGCGCTCGTCTTCCTCGTACGGGCGCCCGGCGAGGCCCCCGCCCCGCAGCCGGCCCCGGCCACGGATGCGCTCGTCCTGCACCCGTCCGCGCTGCTGGACGGGTTGGTCAGCCTCTATGAGCTGCTCTGGCAGCGCTCCGTACCGCTGTGGCCCGGCGGCGAGCGGAGCTGTCCGGAGCTGTCGGGCGACGACGAGCACCTGTTGGCGCTCTCCGCCTCCGGGCTGACCGACCAGGCCATCGCGCGACGGCTGGGGGTTGCCCAGCGGACGGTCGAGCGGCGGATGCGCCGGATCATGGATCTGTTGGGCGCCCGCACCCGCTTCCAGGCGGGTCTACAGGCCGCTCACCGTGGGGTGATCACCGTGGGGCGTACCGGTCCGGGGGACTGCCCACTCCACTGAGCGAAAAGATATCCACAGGGTGTGGACAGAAAGTGCGCATCAGCTTCGCCGGGAGATCGCCGACTCCACCGCCGCGATCCGCTCCGCCAGTAGTCCCAACGCCGCGACCGCCCGTGCCGTCACGTCCGTGTCCTCCCCACCCAGTGCCTGAGTCCTGATATATGCCGCCTTGACCTCTGCCCAGCGGACGGTCTGGGCCGGGGTCAGCGTGCCGCGCAGCTCCGCCAGCTTGAGGAGATTGGCCTCGGCACCGGTGGTCAGCGTCTGGGCCTCGCCCGCGTAATGATCGTCGATCACGGCGGCCAGCTCCGCTTCGTTCAGCACCGGATCGAGCCGCTGGACGATCTTGTTCATATCGCGGTACGAGCCCTGGAGCCGGAACGGCGGCTCGGTGCGGCTGTCGTCCGTCCGGGCGGCCGACGCGATGTAGGCCGCGTTGACCGCGAGCACCGTCTCCCGTGCCGTCAGCAACTGCCGGAGCACGGCGACGATCCGCTCCGAATCGGCGGGCAGGACGCCGGGGTCGGGCCGGGCGCCACGGTCGCCGGAGGCCACCCGTACCAGTCTCGCCAGATCGGCACGGTCCCGCGCGGCGAGCGGGGCCAGCACCGGATGGGACGTCAGGGCGTTCTCCACGAAACTGAGCGCGAACGCGTCCGCCCTGCCGGTCAGCACCTCGCCCAGATTCCACACATCGGCCCGGTTCGCCAGCATGTCCGGCACGCGGAACCGCTGTCCCGACTCGGTGTACGGATTGCCGGCCATGGAGACCGCGAACCGTTTGCCCCGCAGATCGTGGCCGTCGAGCGTACGGGTCGTGTCGCACAGCGGAATGAACTTCTGTAGCAGCTCCGGTGACACATGCTGGATGTCGTCCAGATGGAGCAGCACGTTGTTCCCCGCCGCCAGCGCGAAGCGCACCTTCTCGATCTCGCGCCGGGCGGCGGCGTTCGGCGCTTCGGCCGGGTCGAGCGAGGTGGTGGCGGTGCCCAGGGCCGGTCCGTCCACCTTCACCAGGAGCAGCCCGAGGCGTTCGGCCACGTACTCCATGAGCGTCGTCTTGCCGTACCCGGGCGGCGAGACGAGCAGCAGCAGACCGCTGTTGTCGGTGCGCCGCTCGGGTCCGGCCGCGCCGAGCTGCCGGGCGAGGTTGTCTCCGACGAGCGGCAGATACACCTCGTCCACCAGTTGGTTGCGGACGAACGCCGACATCACGGCGGGCCGGTACTCGTCCAGTCGCAGCCGGGCGCGCTCGGCCGCGACGAGCTCGCCGCGCAGCCTCTGGTGGTGCCGGAAGCCGGGACCGTCCCGGTCGGCGAACGCACGGGTCCGGGCGAGGAACTCGTCCAGCCGGAGCGTCAGGGAACCCCGTACGACCCGGGGATGGTCGCCGAGAAGTCCCGTGACGGTCCCGCTGAGCGGTGCGTCCACCGGACGGCGCGGCAGCTCCGGGCAGAGTTCGATCGCGACGGCCTCGGCCAGATCGCCGGGGTCGACGTCCTCTCCCGCGGACCGGACGTACGAGGTGAGCCAGCCCGTCACCAGCCGGTGCGCCGACGCGTGGTCGCCGGCCGCGAGATGAGCGCGGAACCCATCGTTGTAGGAGTCGCAGGAGCCATAGGAGTCGGGGGCGGACGCGGAACCAGCGGAACTGTCGGGAGTGGCGGAACTGTCGGGGGTGGCCCGGTCGACTGCGATGGCCCGGTGGAACTTGGCCAGCAGCGCCCGTGCCGGGGACCCGGTGATGAACCGCCCCCCGGAGGCGAGTTCCTCGACCAGATAGGCCGCCGACGCGGAGTGATCCGAGGCGCGCTGATCCGAGGCGGCGTGATCCGGCGTGGCGTGCCTCGGCGCGAGGTGCCCCGGCGCGGCGGCGAACGAGGTCAGCGCGGCGGTCAGCTCCGCCCGTAGCCCCGCCAGTCCGGCCGGCTCGGTCCCGAACATCTCCCGGGCCCGTACCAGCGACTCCGCGTCCCGCGTCCACCGCTCCCGCGCGCCCGGTGCCGTCCCGTACGCCCAGAACAACTGTGCCGCCGCCCGTGCCGCCGCCGGGTGCCGCAGCAGCCCCGCCCCCGCGCGCAGCCGCAGCGCCACCCGGAGGATCTCGACCGTGTCATGGTCATGGACGCCCCGCTCATATCCCTCGTCGTACGCCGACTCCGTCGCCCGCCGCACCAGTTCGAGCACATCGGCGCCGGCCGCCGCCTCGTCCAGCAGCCGGGCCGCGAGGTGTTCGGCGCGGTAGACGGCGGGGGACTCCGACGGCAGGGACCGGGACCAGTAGGGGCGGGTCGCGGCGAACCCCGGATCCATGACCGGGGCCCGGTAGTCGGTGCCGGTCAGGGCGAAGGCCATGCCGTCGCCGTGCGGTACGAGGGTCAGCTCCGTCGCCCGGGTGGTGACCGCGAACCGGTGCCGCCCGAGGCGCAGCGTGCCACCGCCGTCCGCGAACAGTTCCGTGCGGTCCCGCAGGGCCCGCCGCGCCTCCTGGTGGGCCGCCGTCAGCCGGCCCTCCAGCTCCGCCGCGCGCACCGGGTCACCGGCGGACCGCAGTTCGACGGCGGTCGCACGGACCTTCACCACCATCGGGTCGGAGGCGAACCAGGTGCTCACCGCGTCGGCGCTCGCCAGCGTGGCCGCCCGCCGCGTCACCGCCGCCAGTATCCGACCGGCTGAGGCGGCGAGCCGTTCCGCCCGCCGGGCGCGGGCGTCCCCCAGGGTCTGCCCGCGCGCCGAGAACGCCTCGTACGCCTCGGTGCGCTTCTCGGTGAGCACCGCCAGGAAGTCATCGTGCTCGGCGAAGCGCGACTCCAGGTTCTCCAGTTGGAGCAGGACGGCCGCGAGCTGTGTCTCACAGGTCTCCGGGGTGTCTGCGACGGCCAGGGCCCCGGTCATCGACTGGGCCAGCAGTGCCGTCTCGGCCGCGAACTCGGCCCGGCCCTCCCGGTCGAGGAGTTCGCGGCGGCGCCGCTGGAAGTCCGCGCGGGCCCGGTTGACACCCCCGACGGTCTCCGCGATCCGCTCCAGGACGGCGGTGCGGACGGGTGCGTCGGCGATATCGAGCCCGGTGACGACCTCGCCGAGCGTCCGCAGTCCGGCGGCCTGCTCGTCCAGCCGTCCGATGAGCCGCTGGACGTCGGCGACGCTCTCGGCGGGCTGGGCGGCGAGCCGTTCGGTCTCCGCGCCGTAGGAGGCGAAGGCGTCTGGGCGGCGGAGGAAGGCGACGGCCCGGCGCGCGGCGGCGGCCAGATCGTTCTCGACATCGGCGGCGAGGGTGTCCACCGCGCCGACGTCCGCGTACCGCAGCTCGCGCAGGGTCAGCAGCCGGCCGTGGGCGGTTCGGAGTTCGGTCAGCCGCGCCACCCACTCCGGCGCCGTCGCGGGCGTCTCGCCCCGGACGCGCCGCACCAGCCGCGCGATCTGCTGGGCCGTCTCGGCGAGCGCGGTGGCGGCCTCCCGGGTCAGGGTCTGTACGGTCGCGAACTCCGCCAGCACCTGTTCGGCGGTGGCCCGCACCTCCGCCAGTGGCCCGCTCAGATCTCCCGCCGCCGGATCTCCCAGCCAGTGGTGGCGGTCGCCGGCCCGGACACAGAGGTCGACGAGGGCCCGGTAGACGGCGGTGGTGGGGGTGGTCTCGACGGCCTGCCGGGCGATGGTCAGGGCGTCGGAGATGCCCCGGACGAGATCGGCGTTGCCGATCCGGGCCAGCGGGCCGCCGTCATCCGTCGGCGGGTGCGCCCCGGAGACGTACGGGGTGGTCCAGAGCTGCACCTGATGGGCGCGGGCCGGTTCCTCCGTGTCGGACACGGGCCGGCGCAGGGCGGCCAGGGTGCCGTCGGCGAAGAGGGCGTGGCCGTGGCAGACGAGCGGGGTGGCGACCTCCTTACGGATGGTGTTGTACGACAGCAGCAGGCTGCGGCCCTCGGCACCGGAGTGGAAGACGTAGAGGGCGTCGTCGCCGCCGGGCGAGCGGACGGACCGTTCGAAGTCCAGCCCGTCGGGGGTGGCGCCGTCGAAGGTCCGGACGGTACCGCTGGCGAGGCAGTAGCCGCCGGGGAAGACGACACCCTCGTCGTCGGGGAGCCGGCGCGCGGCCCGGCCGATGCCGTCCAGCCTGGTCACGGTCCCGGTCAGGGTGTTGACGACCAGATGGCGCGGCGCCTCTTCGCGGTACGGGCGGACCCGCAGCAGGATCAGCGCGGTCCCGACCCGGGCATGGGCGACCTCGGCGTCGGCGAGCGACTGGAGCGGCTCGTCCACGGGCTCGCTGTGCACCCCGGCGGGCGATTCGGTGTCGTTCTCGAACTTGACCGTCAGCGCGCCGCCGACGGTGGAGACATACACCGCTCCGTCGACGGAGATGTGTGGGTGGCGGCCGAGCACCTGGTCGTCGCGGGTCGTCCCGGTCCACTCGATGTCGTACGGGGGCGGGGTGGTGTGGTCCCGTTCGCCCCGGGCGTCGAGGAACCGCACGGCGGGTTCGAGGGTCCAGCGCAGTACCCGGGTGTCCTGTTCGCCGGTGCGGCCGGTCCGGAAGACGGCGAGCAGTCTGCCGTCGACCAGGCGCAGCCGCAGCAGCCGCGCGCCCTGGTAGTAGCGGCAGAGCGCGGCGAACTCGGCGCCGAAGGCGGGGTCGTCCAGCAGACCGGGGACGGCGTCGTCGGGGAGCGGGCGCAGGGCGCGGTCGTGGAGGGTGAAGACGTCGGCGGGCGTCGTGTCGGGTGTCAGACCGGTGGCGGGGTCGCGGCCGAGGAGGAGGGCGTCGCCGACGGCGACGAGGTCGCGGGGGACGCCGGGGGACGGGGTGCGGAGGGTGCCGGTGCCGGTGAGCGCCAGTTCGGTGGCGCCGAAGGCGGCGGTACGGGCGGTGTCGAGGGCCTCGGCGCGGCGGGCCAGTTCGGCGGCGCGGTCGTGCAGCCGGTCGCGCAGCACCTCGTAGGTCCCGGCGTCGATGCCACCGCGGGCGCTCGTGGTCCCGCCGGCTTCGGGGCGGGTGGTGGCCAGGTCCGGGCTCGCGCTCGTGTCCGCGCTGGGGCTCGGGCTCGTGTCCGCGCTGGGGCTCGTGTCCGCGCTCGTGCTCGGGCTCGTGTCCGTGGCGGTACGCGGGTCGGTCGCGGTGTCCGCGGCGCGGGTCCCATGCTCCATATCGATCGGCTCCCTGGGATCGGGTGGTGGGGGTGGGGGTGCCGGAGCTGCCGCCCCCCGCGCGGCAGCTCCGGCACCCGGCTCGGTGACGGGCCTCCTGGCCCCCCAGCGGGGGCTCCAGGGCCCCTCAGGAGGCCGGTGAGCCGTTCATGTGGTCGTCGGCGGCCGGTACGCCCGTCGCACGGGCGTCGGCGGCCAGCTCGTGGCCGGCGCCCGCCAGCAGCCGCTTGAGCGCCTCCGCATCGCCGCCGCCGTCCCGCGTCAACTTCGTCAGCAGCGCGGAGACGGACAGGTTCCGCACATCCGCCGTGGACACCGAACCGAGGACCGCGCGCAGGTCGTCCGTGAACGACGCCGAACCGTCCAGCCAGGGACCCGCCAACTTCTGCGCGGTCCGTGAGTGCTCCACGAACCCGTCGACGCTCTTGCCGAGCGAGATCGACCGCACCAACTGGTCGAAGAAGACGGACTCGCCGCCGACGATGCTGATGTCGGCGTTCTCCAGCCCGGTGGCGACCACCGTGGCCTGCGCCTCCGCGATCCGCCGCTGGGTGTCGAGATCGGCGAGCCGGATGTCCTTCTCCGCCGCCAGCCGCAGCCGGTACTCCTCGTGCGTACGGGACGCGTCGTCCAGCGCCGCCATCGCGGCGGCCTTCTCGGTGAGTCCCGCGGCCTCCGCCTTGAGCCGCTCGCCGATGCCGGTCGCGTCCGCGAGGGCCTGCTCCCGGGTGCCGTCCGCCTCGGCCGTGAGGCGGGCGGCGGTCCCCCGGGCCTCGGCGGTCAGCCGGGCCTCCGTCGCCGCCGCCTCCGCGCGGCCCACCCGCTCGGTCGCGTCGGCCTCCCGCTCCCGCACCTGTGCCGCCGCGAGCCCTTCGGCGGCGGCCTCCGCCTGGATGCCCTCGGCGAGCCGGGTCCTGGCGCGGGCGTCCATATCGGCGGCCTTGACGCGGGCCTCGGCGAGGGTCAGCTCCTCCGCCGCCCGGTGCACCGCAGCCTGCTCGGCGGCCTCGGCCGCCTTGATGTCCTTGACCAGCCGTTCCTGCGCCGCGGCCTCGGCGGCGATGACGACGGACTGCCGGTCGCGCTCGGCCTCCTCGACCGCCCGCAGCCGCTTGATGGACTCCTCCTGCTCCGCGACCGTACGGTCCACCGCCACCCGCTCCCGAATGACCTCGGCGATCTCGCGGCGCTCGCTCTCCAACTCCTTCTCGGCGGAGATCCGGGTCAGACCGGTCTCCCGCTCCCGGGCGATGACCTCCAACAGCCGGTCCTTCTCGATGCGCTCGGTCTCGACGGCGATCACCCGCTCACGGTTCTTCGCGGCGACGGCGATCTCACGGTTCTGGTTCTCCCGCTGCACCCCGAGCTGCTCCTCGGTCCGCAGGAACGCGGCCTGCGCCCGCAACCGCTCCTCCTCGACGACCCGCGCGGTCTCGGCCTCCTCCCGCGCCCGTACGGTCTCGATCTCCCGCCGCTGCTTGATCTCGGCGTCGGCCTGGCGCCGCTCCAGTTCGAGGATGGCCTCCCGGGCGTCGACGTTCTGCCGGGTGATCTCCTTCTCCTCGTGCCGCTGGAACTCGTTGGTGCGGACGTGTTCGACGGCGGTCAGTTCGGTGATCTTCCGGATGCCCTGGGCGTCCAGGATGTTGTTGCTGTCGAGCTGGGAGAGCGGCGTCTGCTCCAGGTGGTCGATGGCCGCGTCCTCCAGGCTGTAGCCGTTCAGATCGGTGCCGATGACCTGGATGATGCGGTCCCGGAACTCATCGCGCTTGGTGTAGAGATCGGTGAAGTCGAGCTGCTTGCCGACCGTCTTCAGCGCCTCCGAGAACTTGGCGTTGAACAACTCCTGTAGCGTGCCCTGGTCGCTGGCGCGGGCCGTGCCGATGGCCTGGGCGACCTTGATGACGTCCTCGACCGTCTTGTTGACGCGGACGAAGAACGAGATCCGGATATCGGCGCGGATGTTGTCCTGGCAGATCAGCCCGTCCCGGCCGGTGCGGGAGATCTCGATGGTCTTCACCGAGATGTCCATGACCTCGGCCTTGTGGAGGACGGGCAGGACGACCTGGCCGGTGAAGGTGACGTCGACCGTCCGGGTCTTGGAGACGATGAGGGCCTTGCCCTGTTCGACCTTGCGGAAGAGCCGACTGACGGCCAGGAGCAGGGCGACGACGATGAGCAGGACGACGGCGGCGAGTACGCCGATGCCCCAGGTGATGGCATCCATGAGTTCTCCTGGCGTGCGGGTGGGAGCGCGTCGGCGGGTGGCGGGTCGCCGGTTGCCGGGGCGCATGAGTACGGGTGGCCCCTCCGGCGGTGCCGGGACGGCCGGGGAGTCCGGTCGGACCGGGGCGGCGCGCTCGGTGTGGGCGTGATCGGGGAAGCAGCGCGGGCGGACGGGGGCGGACTTCGGCACGGGGCACCGGCCGCGGGGACTTGGTGACCGGACAGTCCGTGCTTGGGCACTCGGCGGCGGAACACCCGTTGGCTGACCGGACACTCGGTGGTGAGTGCTCAGCGGCGGGTGGTCAGCGGCGGGTGGTCAGCGGCGGGTGGTCAGCGGCGGATGGTCAGTAGGGCGCGACCCAGAAGAATTCGCCCGCGTCGTCGTACGCGTACAGCAGCCCGGTGCCGCCGAGTGTGAGCGCGGCGAGCGGATCGGTGTCGTTCTGCCGCACCTGTACGACCGCGGTGGAGCCGTCCCGCGCCCTGACCTCCGCCTGACCGAAGACCGCATCCACCCGTCCCGTACGGATGACGCAGGTCAGCCCGATGAAGTCCTGTCGGGACGGCCCGGGTTCGTCGGGGAAGAGCTTGGTGAGCGGCCGGACGAGCCGTCGGGTCAGCCACCAGGCGCAGCAGAGCGCGGCGGGCAGCAGCAGTACGCGCGGCAGACCGCTGTCGAACCCCGTATGAGTCAGCAGTACGGAGCCCGTCAGGCCGAGGAACCAGGCCAGTGCGATCAGCAGGGAGGCCGAGACGGCGACCGGCACCCCGCCGAGGTGCAGTGCGTCGGTGTCGAGGTCGGTGTCGAAACTGTCGGCGGCGGCCACTCCGCAGAGCACCAGGAGCCAGAAGACGACGGCGACCACGAGGGCCGCGGTGAACAGCACGGTGGGGAAGCGGACCAGGGCCGCGAGGAACTCGGTCATCACTGATCCCCCCTCAAGGATGCTTTCCGCTCTCCGGCAGGGTGTGCCCCCGCCGCCCGTCGACTTCCCTCATCCTTGCCGAGGTCACGGGCTTCCCGCATTGCCGTATCCCGGCAGTCTTAACGCGTTCTTGATGCCGGTCTCCGCCCCTGGAACGCGCCACCGCCGCCGTTCGTCATACGTCAAGGAAGCGTTAAGACCGGGGGGTGGGCATGGTGATACGAGAGATATCCGAGGAGCATCTTGACGGGTATGCCGAGATCCTGGCGGATGTCTGCGAGACCGGCCGGCGCCTGACGCGCGACGAGTTGGAGTCGCTGCGGGAGCGCGGCGAGGGCGCGGCCGAGGCGGGCATCGGTCTCCGCCCCCTGGTCCGCGCCCAGCTCTCCGCCGCCCAGTCCGTCCGCCCCGAACTGTCCCGTGCCGCCGCCGATCGGCTGCTCGCCGCGGTGGAGCAGGCCGTGGACGCCCTCGCCGAAGGCCATGAGCGCGCACAGCGGCTGGCCGTCCGGCGCGAGGAGGCGGCCCGCCGCGAGTTCATCGACGATCTGCTGTACGGGCGCAGTGACCTCGGCCGTCTCGCCCAGCGCGCGGAGCGCTTCGGCCTGCTGCTCTCGCACGCCCACGCGGTGGCGGTGGCCCAGGGGTCGGAGCCGTACGACGACGGGTATCCGATGGCGCGCCGGATCGAGTCCGCGCTGCTCGCGCGGTTCGGTCACCGGAGCATTCTGCTGACCACCAAGGACGGGCGGTTGATCTGTATCGCGCCGAGCGACCAGTCCGAGGTGCTGAGCTTCTTCGCCAAGCACGCGTACGCGGCGACCGACGGCGGCCGGGTCGCGATCGGTCGGGCGCATCCGGGTGTCGGCGGGGTCGTCCACTCGTACGAGGAGGCGTTGAACGCCCTCGACCTGGCCACCCGGATGGACCTGGACGATCCGGTGCTGCACGCGGCGGACCTGCTGGTCTATCCGGTGCTCACCCGCGACCGGCAGGCGATGGCGGATCTGGTGGAGAGCGTCCTCGGACCGCTGCGGGGGGCCCGGGGCGGCCCCCAGCCGCTGTTGGACACGCTCGCCGCCTACTTCGACACCGGCTGTGTCACCGCGGCTGCGGCGCGGCGGCTCTCGCTGAGCGTCCGGGCGATGACCTACCGCCTGGACCGTATCCGCCGGCTCACCGGTTCCGACCCGGGCGATCCGGTGCACCGCTACACCCTTCAGACGGCGTTCATCGGGGCCCGGCTGCTGGGCTGGCCGCTCAGCCCGGACGGGGGTCCTTCGGCCGGTGCGGGCTCCCCCGGAGGCGGTTGAGGCGATCCGGTCCGGGCTCCCCCTGAATCGGGCCGGTCCCTGCTTCCCCGGCCGCCTCCCGCGGGCCGGTGTCTACTCCGCCCTCTCCCGCGGGCCGCCCTCGGCGTGCAGTCGGGGCAGCAGCCGGTCCAGCCAGCCGGGCGTCCACCACGCGGACCGGCCGAGCAGGGTCATCATGGCGGGCACCAGCAGCAGCCGTACGATCGTCGCGTCGATCAGCACGCTCGCGGCCAGCCCGAGCCCCAGCATCTTCACCACGATGTTGTCGCTGATCACGAAGGCCGCGAAGACGCTGACCATGATGAGCGCGGCACAGGTGATGACCCGCGCGGTGATCTCCAGGGCGTGCGCCACGCTCGCCCGCGGGTCGCCGGTCCGCAACCACGCCTCATGGATGCGGGAGAGCAGGAAGATCTCGTAGTCCATGCTCAGCCCGAAGACGATGGCGAACATCATCATCGGCACATAGCTCTCGATCGGCACGGTGCCCGAAACGCCCAGCGCCGGGCCGCCCCAGCCCCACTGGAAGACGGCGACCACCACCCCGTACGAGGCGGCGATCGACAGCACATTGAGCACGGCCGCCTTCAGCGCGACCAGTGGCCCCCGGAAGACGACCAGGATGACCAGGAAGGCCAGCCCGACCACCACCGCGATGATCAGGAGCAGCCGGCTGGAGACGATGTCGAGGAAGTCGACCTGCGCCGCGGTCGTGCCCGTCACATAGCCGCGCGCGGCGGTGCCGGCGACCGCTTCCGGCAGCACTTCGTCGGTCAGCCGGTTGACCAGGGAGGTGGTCGCGGCGTCCTGCGGGGCGGCGACCGAGTACGCGGTGCCGACCAGCGCGGCGCCGTCCGGCGTCTGCTTCAGCGGGGTGATCACGGCGGCGTCCACCACGCCCGTCAGCTCCTTGCCCGCCTGGGCGGCCAGCGCCGCCCGGTCCGCCACCGGGACGGCCGACTGGTCGATCACCACCGTCAACGGACCGTTGGAGCCGGGCCCGAAGGCCGACGCCATGAGGTCGTAGGCGCGCCGGTCGGTGAAGGACGTGGGGTCCGCGCCGTCGTCGATGTGACCGAGCCGGATGAAGAGCAGTGGGAACGCCAGCACGGCCAGCACCACCACGCCGCCGGCCAGGAACCACCAGGGGCGGCGCTGCACCCGCAGCGCATACCGGTGCCAGCCGCCCTGGACCTCCTCGCCGGGCCGGGCGTCCGTCTCGGCGACCGGCTTCCGCACCCGGAGCCGGTCGACGTGCCGGCCGATCAGCCCCAGCAGGGCGGGTACGAGGGTGAGCGCGCCGAGCACGGCGGTGACCACGGTGACGGCGGCGGCCAGACCCAGCTTGCCGATGAAACCGATCCCGGAGACCCAGAGCCCGGAGAGCGCGATGATCACCGTGCCGCCGGAGAGCAGCACCGCGTGCCCGCTGGTGGCGGTGGCCCGGCCGGCCGCCGTGACCGGATCCCGGCCGTCCATCAGATGCTGGCGGTGCCGGGTGACCAGGAAGAGGGCGTAGTCGATCCCGACCCCGAGCCCGATCATCGTGGCCAGCGTCGGCGACACGGTGGCGAAGGTGAAGGCGGCGGCGAGCAGCCCCAGCAGCGCCAGCCCGCAGACGACACAGATCAACGCGGTCACCAGCGGCAGCAGCGCCGCCACCACGCTGCCGAACCCGATCAGCAGCACCACGATGGCCACCGCGAAACCGATGATCTCGCTGGTGTGGTCGCCGGTCTCGGGGCGGGCGAGTTCGCCCAGCGGGCCCCCGTACTCCACCTCGACACCCGCCGCGCGCAGCGGTTCGACTGCCGCGTCCACCCCGTCGAGATAGTCGTGCCCGAGGGTGGCGGGCTGCACCCGGAAGGTGACTCCGATGGAGGCGGTCCGGCCGTCGGCGGAGAGCGGGCCGATGTCCGGGGCGCCCGGCGGCGTCGGCGGGGCCAAGAGCGGGTTCTGGACGGAGATGACCTCCGGCAGCTTCCCGAGACTGCCGACGACCGTCGAAATCCGGCCGCTCTGCTCGGTCAGCGGTCCCGCCGCGTCCCGCAGCACCACCTGACCGCTGTAGCCGCCCGCGTTCGGCTCATGGGCGCGGAGCACATCGAGGCCGTCCTGCGACTGGGTGCCGGGGAGGGCGAAGTCGTCCGAGTAGTCCCCGCCGTAGGAGTGGTGGACGGCCTGTAGTCCGACGAGGGCCACCAGCCAGACGACGACGACCATGACGGCGTGCCGTGCGCACCACTCACCCGTCCGGCGCAGCGCCCCGGGCCGTTGGGGCTCTCCGGAGCCGTTCGGGGACGTCGGCTTCGCCATCCGCACTCGCCCTTCCGACCAGGCCCGGGGCCACACCGGACATGCCTCGCGCACGCCTCGCGCACGCACCGGACACTCAGCATTGAAGGCCGGGCGGTCGGGTACGGCACCTCGGGGCGGGGGAACGGGTGATGTCGGTGAAGTCGGGGGGCTCGCGTCCCTCCGGCCGGGGTCGGCCGGAGGGCGCCGGCCCGGACTACGGCGCGGGGTGCTCCGCGCGCCACGTCATCGTGACGTGAAAGTGTGCCTCGGTGCCGGATTTGGCGATGACCGCGCCCAGCTCCGCGTTGAACCGCATCCCGAAGTCCAGACTGACCTCGTCCGGGCGGCTCGGCATGTCCCGCAGCCGGGCCAGTGCCACCGCTGCCGCGTGTCGTACCTGGTCAAGGCCCTGCTCAAAGGCGGCGGTCGCCTCGGCGACCGTATCCCCGAGGCGGGAGACTGCCTCCACGCCCGGTTCGTCCGCCGCCACTTCCACCACGACGGCACCGCCGCCGTCCTCGGACTGGAACCGCAACAACTGTGTCATTCGGCTGCCCTTCCCCCTGGCGTCTCGACAGGCCGACACTATCCCCGTTTGTACCCTTGATGACCAGCCGTCAGCGTGGCTCCGGCTGAACACCGTATGACCTGTGACCGTCTTCCGCTTCACGCCCATTGCGGCCACCATGGAATCGGAACCGGAACTCCGAGTCGCTGAATCATCACGTCAGGGGGAACCACGGTATGGCAGGGTCTGCGAAAGACTTCTGTTCCGATCTGGTCGATCTCTCCGGGGTCTCGTTGGCGCAACTCCATTCCAGTGAAGACCCCGCGCTGCGGCGGTCGCTGTCCTGGGTGGACCACCGGGCAACCGCCGCCTTCGCCGCACAGGACGAAGCCAACAGCGAGGAAATGCGACTGCTGCGCCGGCCCCGGTCGAAGCAGCGGTGACGGTGGGCGCCGAGCGAATACCCTTCCACCGGCTGACGGAGGAATCGCTTCGGTCCATCGCCAACGGCACGGCCGGCACGGATGAGTTACGGCTCCTCCGTGCCGCCCAGCGCAGCCGGCTGCTCCTCGTGCTGCGCTCCCTGCTGAGCCACGCCGACACCGTGGCACCGCGCACCGGACCCGGCGTCCGGGCGCCGTCCATCGAGTCGGCGTGGCGTTCGCTGGTCGCCGTGCAGGAACACGATCCGGCGGCGCTCGACGCGGTCGTCGCCGATCCGTCGGTCATGTCCTGGGCGCTCCGGCTGCTGCGCCGGCTGAAGAGCCGGCACGGCGCCGGGGCGCGCCCACCGTCGGCGCCGCTGTGGGCGGAGATCGGACAGTTCCACTCGCTGGCCGCCGCGGCGTCGCTGTACGCGGGCATCCCGACGGTGGTCCGGGTGCCCGCGCACCGGGGCATGGTCTGGCTGCCGGGCTCGGGCATCGCGGGCGCCGTCTCCCGGCGCCGGTGGAGCGAGGCGGAGATCGACGTCGGGTGTACGGGGGCGGTCATCCGGGGGGAACTCGCGGAGCTGCGGCTCGCCCGGGTCTCATCGGCCGGGGGCGGACCCGCGCTCCTGGTGGCGGCCGGGGGCGGAAGCGTGATCCCGGTGCCGGTGCCGGTGCCGGTGTCGGTGCCGGTGTCGGTGTCGGTGTCGGACGTGGAGGGGCTCCCGGTGCCGCTGCCCCCCGCCCCGGACGCGCAGTGGCATCCGCTGCCGGTCCTCATCGCCTCCCCGGACCCCCGCTGGGAGACGCCGGTCCTGCGCATGGACACCCTGACCCCCTACCGGGACTTCACCGTCGCGCCCCGCGCGCCCGCCCCCATGGGCGAGCGGCGATTACGGCTCTGGCGGTCCCGGCTCTCCGACGCGTACACGCTCCTCCGCCGTGAGTCCCCGGCGGACGCCACCGCGGTCAGGGAACTCGTCGGCGTCCTGGTGCCGCGGTCCCTCCCGGCGCTCCGGGGCGCGCTGGTGGCCAGCTCGTCATCGCCGGACGCGTTCGGGGCCATCGCCACCTCCCTGCCGTACGACGCGGTCCAGACCGCGTCCGTCCTGGTGCACGAGACCCGCCACCAACAACTCAACGCGCTCCTCAACCTGGTGCCGCTGCTGCGGGAACCCCGGGAGCCTCGTGCGGCGGGTGCGGCGGGTGCGTCGGGTGCGGCGGGGGAGCCCAGCGGCCCGGACGGGCCCGTCGCGCCGCCCCCACTGTCGTACGCGCCCTGGCGCAGTGATCCTCGGCCGCCGTCCGGGCTGCTCCACGGCGTCTTCGCGTTCGCCGGGGTGGCGGGCTTCTGGCGGCTGCACCGGGAGCAGGCGGTCGGGCCCGAGGCGCTCCGCGCCCACTTCGAGTTCGCGCTCTTCCGGGAGCAGGTGGCGGAGGGTGTCGCCGCCCTGCTGGCCGGCGACGCGCTGACCACGGCCGGCCGACTCTTCGCCGAGGAGATCGCCGCGCTGGTCGGAGGCTGGCGGAAGGAGGACGTGCCGGCCGAACCGGCCCGGGTGGCGGCGCACTACTGCGCCTTCCGGCGCGCGGTCTGGCGGCTCCGGCATCTGGAGATCGCCCCCGCCGACGCCGAACGGCTCGCCGCCGCCTGGCGCGCGGGCCACGCCGTGCCGCCGCGGCCGGGGGACGGAGGTGCGGCGGTCCTGCCCGACGCTGTGTCGCACCCGCGGCTGGACGCGATAAGGACGGACACCCTCGGGCCGCTGGCGAGACTCCGACTGTCAGCACCCGACCTCTTCCCGCGCGCGCGGCGGGCCGGTGACCGGGTGCGGCGGGCGGAGTGCGCCGCCGTCGCGGGGGAGACCGGACGGGCCCTGCGGCAGTACGCGCGGTGGACGGCGGCGGACCCCCATGACGCGGAGGCGTGGATCGGCGCGGCGCTCGTCCTGCCGGAGGAGAGCAGGGGGCCGGCCGCGACCCTGGTGATCGAACGCCCGGAGGTGGTGGCCGGGGTCCATCGCGCGATCGTCGCGGCGGGTGGCGCGCCCCCGGACGCGCGGGCGCTGGCGGCCTGGCTGCTCACCCCGGGCCCCGCCGCCGCTGCCGCTGCCGCCGCCTCCGCCTCCGATGACGACGCTGCCGTCGATGCCGATGCCGCGCCCGGCCCGTAGGCAGCCCGGGACCGTACGACCCGACCTGCCACGACCGCCACGGCCCGACCTGCCACGCTACGACCGGCCTGGCCCGGCCCGACCTGCCACGACCGGCCCGACCTGCCACGCCACGACCGGCCCGACCTGCCACGACCGGCCCGACCTGCCACGCCACGACCGGCCCGACCCGCCACGACCGGCCCGACCTGCCACGCCCCGGCCCGACCCGACCCGATACGACGGTGCGCCCGGCCCCTCCCGGGGTCGGGCGCACCGTCGTATCGCGCGGACAGGACCTGGTGGTCAGAGCGAGATCAGGTCGACGTCCGCGTTGGCCCGCAGACCGCGTTCCGCGTCCCGGGTCGCCGGGTGCGACGGGCCCAGGATCTCCCGGTAGGTCGACAGCGCCCGCTCGTACAGCAGCCGGCTCTCCTCGTGCCGCCCGAGCGCCTTGAGGTCATGGCTCAGATTGAGCTGCACCGCCAGGTTCGCGGGGTGGTTGAGCCGCAGCCGCTCGGTCTCCTCGGCCACCTTCTTGTCGATCGTGTGCGCCTCCTCGGGGTGGCCGAGGGCGAAGTGGTCGCTGGCCAGATTCATCCGCGCGAGCAGGGTGCGCGGATGCTCGGGGCCCAGGACGCGGGTGAGTCCGTCGACCGTGTTCTGGTCGAGTTCGAGCGCGGGCTCGTGCTCGCCGAGCAGCCGGAGCACCACCGCCAGGTTGAGGGCGACGGCGTAGGTGTGCGGATGCTCGTGCCCGTACTGCTCGATGTGCTGTTCCAGCACCTGTGCGTTGAGCGCCCGGGACTCCTGCAGCTTGCCGATCTGGCGCAGGTCGACGGCGTGGCTGAGCGCCATCTGGAGGAAGTAGCGCCCCGTCTCGCCGTACCGCTTGCGGACCAGGGTGAGTCCGTGGGTGGAGAGTTCGTAGGCGCCCTCGTGGTCGCCCTTCTTGCGGCGCGTCACACAGAGGTTGCGGGTCACCTGCATGGTGAACCAGTGGTCCTCGCCGAACTGGTCGCGCAGCGTGGCCGAGAGCTGTTCGTACCCTTCGGCCGACTCCTCGTACCTGCCGATCTCCTGGAGGTCGAGGAGATAGGCGTTGAAGGTGGTCAGGGTGTACAGGTGGTCGCTGCCGAGGACCTCGACCCGGCGCTGCCAGGTGTCCTGGTCCAGGGCGCGCGCCGCCTCCGGGTCGCCCGCGAGGCGCAGGCTGACGGCGAGGTTGTGCGCTGCGAGCAGGGTGGCCGGGTCGTCGGGGCCGAATTCGCGGATGGTGTTCTCGTAGACCCGCTGGTCCAGCTCACGGGCCTGGTAGAAGTCGCCGCGGTTGCGGTGGTGGATGGCCAGATAGCTCTGGGCCTGGAGGGTGTCCTCGTGCTCCTCACCGAGTACCCGGCCGAACCGGTTGACCAGATCGGCCTGGAGGGCGTGGGCGCGTTCCAGCTCGACGCCCTGCTCGCGCAGTGCCTGGGCGAGCTGCTGGTCGATGGCGAGGACCTCCTCGTGGTCCTCGCCCAGCTTCTCCCGCCAGATCGCCGAGGCCCGCTCGCCCAGCGAGAGCGCGGCGGAGATGTCACCGCGCAGCCGCAGGAACCACACCTCGTTGAGGACCAGGCGCCGGGTCCAGCCCTCCTCGCACTCGACCGCGTTGGACGCCACCAGATGCGGCAGCAGCGCCGAATAGCCGGTCCAGTGGGCGGCGCGCTGGGGGCTGCGCGGGTCGGCGTTGGAGAGGAGTTGATGGGCGGCGTGCCGCATCTGCGCCTGCTCCTGCGGGTTCATCTGCTCGACGAGCACGCGCTGCACCAGCCGGTGGAGCTGGATGGTGCTGGCGCGGTGGTCGATCCGCGCCAGCGCGTACCGGCCGATCTCGCGGACGGCGCGGCCGAGTTTGACCGGATCGTCCAGGGTGGCCTGGAGCGCCTGCGGCACCGACACCCCGCGCACGGCGGAGAAGAGGTCCCAGGAGATGGGCTCGGGCGCGAAGAACGCCGCGACCTGGAGCAGTTGCAGGGCGTCCGGGCTGTCGTCGCGCAGCCGTTCCAGCGAGACGTTCCAGGCGGCGGCCACCGGCATCTCGTAGTCGGCGGGCGGATCGGACTGGAGCAGCTCGGCCCATTTCCGCTCGAACAGTTCCAGATACTGCTGTACGGGCATCCCGGTCTCGGCGAGCCAGACCGCGGCCTGCTCGACCGCCAGTGGCAGGTCGCCGAGGGCGGACGCCAGATGGTCCACGGCCTCGTCGGGCAGTTGCGGGCTGCGCCGGCGCAGGAGCGCGATGCTCTCCTCGCGTGCGAACACATTGACCTCTAGTGAGCTTGCCGTGCTGGACCACTGGGAGTTGCGGGACGTCACCAGAATTCGCCCCGGTCCATCACTGGGGAAGTATTTCCGCACCTCCTTCGGGTCCTCCGCGTTGTCGAACACCAGGAGCCAGTCGCTGTACGGCTCGCCCACGCGGAGGGCGTTGAGCACCGCTGGCACCGCGCTGATCTCGGCGCCGGCCTGGAGTCCCATCTGTTCGCCCAGCTCGATGAGCGACTGGACGATCTGGTTCTCCTGTTCGGCCGGGATCCACCAGATCAGTTGGTAGTCCCGGCTGTGCCGGTAGACGTACTCGATGGCGATCTGGGACTTGCCCACACCGCCCATGCCGTGCAGCGCTTCGGGGAGTACCGCGGTGACTCCGCTGGTGAGGCGGGACTGGAGCTGTTCGAGCAGTGCTTCCCGCCCGGTGAAGTTCCGGTTCCGCTGCGGTACGTTCCCCCAGATTCGGGGCGGCTCGTGCGGGCCCCTCGGGGCCGGGGCAACCGGCAGACCGGCAGACACAGCGGTGCCTCCTTCATGGAGTCGAGCAGGCGGAAGGGAAGGGCTGGGTGAGTCAGGGGGAGCCTGGGATCGAGGCGGTTTCGAAGATCCCGCGCGACTCGGGGTGTTGGCCGCTGACGGAGGTTTCTGAGGGCCGTAAGGTACCGCACCCTTGGTACCAGATGTGAAATGTGACACGCTATCACTGAATATGTACCGTTCTGGACGCTTACGGGTAGAAATGGATGGCGTGGTCGGTCGGGCACCCGCCACCGAGAGCGGCCGGCGCTGTTCGCGCGGCGCTGCCGCGATGAGCTGCGGAGTGTCGTGCTGGAGCAGCCGCCCGAGGTGGTTGGCGCGGGCGAGGTACGGGCCGGACAGTGCGCACAGCGCGGTGTACAGATGCGCCACGAACGGGCGCGTCTGCTCGGTGAGCGGCAGGTCCCGGGGTGCGCCGTCCGGATCGACCAGGGACGCCCCGCCGTGCCAGAGCGCCTCCAGCCGGGGCCCGAGGTGCTGCTGCACCTGGCGCAGCGCCCCCACCGTCTCGGCCCTGCTGCCGAGTGCGAGCAGTTCCTCCCGTACGCCCCCCGCGAAGTCGAAGGAGACCCGGGCGGCGTCCTCGACATCGGCCGAGGCGTCCGTCCGGCGCACCAGACCCCGGAGCACGATCTCGGCCAGGTTCCAGAACTCGGCCCCGGGCAGCGCCTGTTGGAGTACGCGCATGACGGGGAGGTTCAGCGGGACCGCGGCCAGCCGTCGCGCCAGGACATAGGCGGTGGGGGACGCGGTGGAGCGGAAGCGGCGGACCGCGTCGGCCGCGCGCGCCGCCCGCGCCGACGCGGTGGGGCGGGGGACCTCGGCGTCGAGCGAGGCCGTCGCGGCGGCTGCGTCGGTGAGGTCCTCCGCTTCGGGATCGACCAGATCGGCACGGAGATCCCGGTCCGGCCCGGTCAGCAGGGCGGCGAGGCTGTGCCACTCGCTCCGCTCGCCCCCGGCGACCAGCCGGGCCCAGCGGCCCAGCGATTCGGCGCGCAGCTCCACGACGGGGACGGCGATGGCCCGGTCCCGTCCCTGGGCGGGCGGGGCGACGGAGGCCGGCCGCGGCCCCAGGGCGTCGGCGCCCGGGTCCGTCCAGCGGGCGTCGTACGAGCGGTTGGCGGCGCCGGGCGTGGCGGATCGCAGCCGGGTCCTGGCGACCGTGGGCAGGGTGAGGTCCCAGAGCTGCTGGGGCAGCAGGCTGAGGACGGCGGTGGGCGACGAGGCGGCGAGGGCGTGCAGCCGGGTGGCGGCCCGGCCGTCGCGCCAGGCGGCGTCGGCGCCGTCCGTGAGCACCAGCAGTAGTTGGCGCTCGCCCGCCTGGGCGGTGGCGGCCGGGCCGGCCCCGGGGGCGCCGTCCGGGTGCCAGGGCACCAGCCGGACGGTGCGGAAGGCGGCCGTCTGCTCCATCAGCGCCCGGACGCGGTGTGCCGAACGGCGCCAGAGCGCCATCGGGGGTCCGGCGTCCACCAGGAGCAGCAGATCCAGCAGCCGTTCCCGGGTGGACCGGCAGACCGGGGTCCAGAGTCCGTCGACGGCGGCCTGTTCGGCGGTCGCCTCCTCGTCGAGCTCGACCTCGTACGGGGAGGGGCGGGAGAGCCGTAACGGGCGCAGGGCGCGGCCGATCGCCAGGGAGTCGCTCGGTCGGGCGCGGCCGGAGGCGCTCGCGCCGAGCGGGACCAGTCCGAGGGCCGAGTGCCGCGGTGGCCGGGGGCCGGTCTCCCGCTCCCACACGTCATCGGCGGTGTCATCGGCGGCGTCGGTACTGTCGGTGTCGGTGCTGTCCGTGTCGGTGGCGGACCGGTCCTGCGCGGCCGCTGTGTCCGACCGGGGCCCGGTGGACGGCGCGCGATCGGTGCCGGCTCCGGTGCCGGTTCCGGTGCCGGTGTTCGTAGCGGTATCGGAGGTGGCGGTGTTGCCGGTCCCGGTGGTGGTCCCGGTGCCGACCGCCGCGCGGCGCTGCACGGGCGAGCGTCTCGGCGGATCACGCGGGGGCACCGCCGCGTCCTGGACGGCGGCGAGATAGAGCGCGTCCGCCAGCTCGGACCAGCTCGGCGGCTCCCCCTCGGAGCCGTACGCCACTACCCGCGCCGGCCGGGGAGGCCGGAACGGTGGTACCGCCGAGGTGGCAGCAGCCGACGCAGTCATCCCGCCCTCGTTTCCGCCCCCGCTCCGTCGAGCCGGTGCCACAGCGCGTCCACCAGCTCCTGGAGCGCCTCGCCGCCGTCACCGTCGGGGAAGCGTCCCGAGGTCGCCAGAAAGACGGAATTGAGCAATTGATCCACGGCCAGCCCGCCGCGTTCCCGGCTGCGCTGGACGAACTGTCCGACGAGGTCGCCGTCCCGGGTGCCGCGCACCGCGTCCTCGGTGAGATGCGCGGCGACCATGTCCACCAACTGGGAGTGGTCCGGGTCGGGCATCCGCAGGGTCAGACAGCGGCGCAGGAACGCCGGGGGGAACTCCCGCTCGCCGTTGGATGTGATGATCACGACCGGGAAGGCCCGGCACCGGACGATCCCGCCGACGATGTCCGCGCTGCCCAGGGGATCGTCGGTCAGTACGGTGACCTTCGGATGGCGACGGCGGACCCGGAGCAGCTCCGGGACCGGGAACTGGCCCTCCTCGAAGACGCCGAGCAGATCGTTCGCCAGGTCCTGGTCGCTCTTGTCGAGCTCGTCGATGAGCAACACCCGGGGGGCCTCGTGGGGCAGGAGCGCGGTGCCCAGCGGGCCCAGTTGCAGATAGTCCCCGATCCCGGGGAGCGCGCTCTCCCGGGCCGCTTCCCCGGCCGCTTCCTCATGATGCGATGTGGTCTTGGCGTCCAGTCGGGAGTCCCGCAGCGTACGTAACGCGGCCGAGTCCTGTACGCGCCCGATCGCGTCGTACTCGTACAGACCGGAACGCAGGGTCGTACGACTGGTGATGTGCCAGCGCAGTACCCGGCCGAGCCGCAGCTCGCGACTGATGCGGTAGGCGAGGCTCGACTTTCCGGTGCCGGGCCGACCGGTCACCAGCAGGGGGCGGCGCAGATAGAGCGCGGCGTTGACCATGTCGGCCTCGCGCCGGATCTGCTCGGATGCGGCGGACGGCGGGGGGAAGCGGCCGAGTCGGCGCTCGATCTCCTCGTCGTCCCACGGCGGCGGGGGCATCACGGGCGCGCCGGTGAACCGTCGCCAGGGCGGTGGTGCCGGCAGCAGCTCGCGCAGACTGGTGTCGTACAGCGGCTGTCCCGTGCCCCGGTAGATCCACCATCGGGACTGGTCGGGACCGGCCCGGCCGGTGCCGTCGGCGATCGTCCCGTTCGCCCGCGCGGGTGGTTCGGCGCCCGCCTCCGCGATGTGCGGACCGTCAGGAGACCCACTGTGCGGGGCACTGTCGTCAGGATGCATCTCGTCCTGTCCTCCCCCTCTGCGCGGAAGGCTCCGCCATGTCTCCCCGACCGCCGGGGCGGCGGTACGGATCGTCCCAGAGCAGCGCCACGTGGCGACCGAGCGTCGACGAATCTCCTTCAGTAGCATCCTCGTCCTTCGCGTCGATGCGCAACGATCTGACTGCATCTGGTAGTCGCCGAATTCCGTTTTGGGCCATCAGCTCGGCCAGCTCGTCACGGAACACCGGATCGGTTCCGCCCCTCCTGTCCCAGACGACAATCGGGACCCCGGCGCGCAGTGACTCGCCCAGTTCGTCCACCCCGGCCTCACCCTCGCCCAACCGGCGCGGCGGGCCGCTGAGCACGACCACGGCGGGCGGCGGATCGGTGAGCAGCCGGGCGCGGCCGTCGTCCGGAAACCAGTGCACGGGACCGGCGCAACCCTCGATGAAGTCGTCCCACCGTCGGCGCCAGCGGCCGTGGGTGTCGGTGCGCTCCATCCGCTCCAGACTTCGCAACAGCACCGGGTGGTCCTCGCCGATGGTGCCGCTCGCGCCGTGGAATCCGCGCTTGGCCCAGCGCTCCACCGGCAGGTGCAGCAGTTCCCTCGGCAGCAGGAACTCCAGGGTCAGCTCCTCCTTGCAGAAGTACGCCCACCCGGTCTCGGCCTGTTCGACCAGGGACTGGACGTGCCGGGGGAGATCGTCCACATCGATCCGGAGGTCCCCGCCCCGGACCGGATAGGGGTCGGGTCCGCCGAGTCGGCGCCAGAAGGAGAGCAGCCGTTCGCGATCGTGATCGGGGTCGGGCAGCGGCCGGAGGCGGATCAGCAGACAGGCCCCGGGCTCCCAGACGGTCTCCCGGTCCACGATCTGGAGCGGTGGTGGTGCGGCGGCGGCCCCGCCCGCGCTCTCGCGGCGCGGGTCCACCGGCTCCTCCGGGCGGGCGCTGTGTTCGGTGACCCAGTCGAGCAGATCCTGCCGCTGCTGGTCCTTGGCGTACCGGGCGAGCCGCTCCACCAGCAGGACGCAGGGAAGCGGTTCACCGGGGCGGGCGTTGAGGGTCGCGGCGTGTACGACGGCGAGCCAGGGCTCCGTGCAGTGCGCCGGAGGGGGGTCCGCGCGGTACCGCGTGACCTCCTGATACACATCGGCCACATCCGGCACATCGAGGCCGCCGATGAGGGCCATCAGCCGGGTCCACTGCTTGGCCGAGAAGAGTGGCACCTCGGCGACGGCGATGGCGGTGCGGACCCGGTCCGCGTGCCGGGTGTCGCCCTCCAGCAGCTCGACCACGGCGCCGAGGATCTGGAGGCCGTTCGGGTATTCGAGCACGGCCATGAGGAGTGAGGAGAGGTATGTACGGCGGCGGGCGCTGTCGGGAAGGGCGATCGTGGTGCCGAGGCGCCGGCCCACCATGCGCGTGCACTCGCGCAGCGTGGCGCTCTCGTCGAAGGCGGGCACCCCGTCCAGCGCGTCGAGGACGATTTTCGGCGGCCCCCAGGCAGCGGTCTCGGTCACCCGGCATCACCACCCGTAGCCAGCGGCCACACCCGGTCGAGCAGCGCGAGGGCCGCGCGGGCGGGCTCCGACGAGTCGTCCACGAGGCGCAGGGCCTCTGTGAGTGCCTCTCTTCCCTGCCGGTGGTCGGCGCACGCCTGGACGAGGTAGTACGTCTGAAGCCTTGCCCTCGGGTGGGTGCGTACGTTGTGCCGGATGGCGGGTGGCAGCAGCCGGCGCAGGGTGGCGGCGCTGTCGTCCTCGACGGCAGCGATCCGGAGCAGGGCGTCGGCGATGGCGAACTGGTCGGTGTCGGAGGGGGGTTCGGCGGCTCCGGTGGTGGGTGCGGCCGGGGTGGCTGCGGTGGTTGGTGCTTCGGTGGTGGGTGCGGCCGGGGTGGTTCGGGTGGTGGGTGCCCCGGCTTCGGTGACTGCGGCTCCGGTGGGCGGCTCGGCTACGGCTTCGGCTCCGACTGCGGTGGCTGCGGCTCTGGTGGGCGGCTCGGCTCCGGCGCCGATGGCTGCGGCTTCGATGGTTGCGGGTTCGGAGGCCCGGGTGAGCGGCTCGGCTCCGGCTCCGACTGTGGCTTCGATGGTCGCGGCCCGGGTGGGCGTCCCGGCCCCGGCGGTCCGGGCGGTGGCCCCGTCGGTCGGCCCCGCGGCCAGGAGTCCGGCGAGCGGCGCCCAGAGCCCGCCCGCGACCTCCAGCGGAAGCATCCAGGCCACCTTGGCGCCCCGCTCCCGGTAGGCCGCCGTCACCAGCCCGACGATCCCGCGCGCCACCGGGTCCCACACCCCGGCCCCGCTGAAACCGCGCTCGATGCCCGCGCCCGTGGGCCCGGTACCCGCCAGTTGGACCCACTCGTGGTGCGGACCGCCCCACCCCACCGCCCGTACGACGGACCAGATCCCGGCAGGGGCGGCGACCGGATGCCCGTACACGCTCAGTTCGCGGCCGTCGGGTTCACCGGAGGCCGCGAGGACCGCGGGCACCACCCCGCCCGGAGGCGGACCGGAGAACCGCAGGACGGCCAGATCCACGGATCTCCCGCCATCCAGCGGCCCGGGGAACCAGCCACCGTCCACCACGACCGCCTTGACCGGCGCCGCGTCCGGTGACCCCGGCGCGCCCAGGAACACCGCTCCGGGCGGCGGTGCGGCCGGAGTTCGACCGCCGGCCGCGCCCAGGGCGGCCGCGACCACATGTGCGCAGGTGAGCACGTGACCCGGCGCCACATAGACCCCGGCGCCGAGCACCCCGCCCCCGGCGGTCAGCACCCGCACTCTCCCCACGGCCGATAACGACGGCCGTGGCTGTAATTCCCCCGACACCACTGACACGCTCCTTCCCCCGCGTGGATGCGACGGAGCGCGTCTCCACGTATGAATCCAGCGTATGAATCCAGCGTACGAAGGACGCGCGCGTGGCGCACCGACAGTGCGCATCTCGGATCATTACCGATACATCGAGAGGGGGCCCCGGGGCGGGAATCGGTTTCCCGGGAACTCCGGGGCGTCATCGGCCGACTACTCGGGGGAGTACACGTTTCCGAGGAGGTCGGTGCGGTGAGTGAGGACCTGGATGACCGGAGTGGCGCGCGTGGTGACGGGGCGTCCGCCTGGTACGCGGACGACGACCTATGGGTGGACTTCGCGCCGGTGATGTTCTCCGGGGAGCGCGTCGAGGCGATGGACGCCCTCGTACGGAGTTCGGCGCTCCTCGACTTCCCCAAGGGGACGCGCGTCCTCGACCTGTGCTGCGGACCGGGGCTGTTCCTCGTCCCGCTCGCGGCACGCGGCTACACCGTCAGCGGTCTCGATCTGAGCCCGGCGATGCTGGAGCTGGCCCGTGACGCCTGCGCGCGGGCGGGGGCCGATGTCCGGCTCGTGCAGGCCGACATGCTCGACCACGCCGAGCCCGGCGCGTACGACGTGATCCTCAATGTCTTCACCTCGTTCGGCTACTTCGCCGATCCGGCCGACAACCTGCGGGTGCTGACCACCGCCCGCCGCAATCTCGCGCCCGGGGGGCGGCTACTGGTCGATGTGATGGGCAAGGAGGTGCTGGCGGGGTGGATCGGCCGCCCGAAGGCCGTGGACCTGCCGGACGGTTCGTTCGTCGTACAGCGGGACACCGTGCTCGACAGTTGGCGCCGGCTCCGTACCGACTGGACCCATGTCCGGGGCGACACCGCCCGTACCGCCTCGATCCACTGCACCCTCTACAGCGCGGCCGAACTCTGCGAACTCTTCGTCGCGGCCGGGTTCACCGGGGTCGAGTGCTTCGGGGACTTCGACGGCGGTCCCTACGACCAGCACTCGCGCCGACTGATCGTCCAGGGCCGCGCCGCGTGAGCGCGGTCCGCACAGCACACCCCAAGACCGGAGGACCCGTACGCCATGCACCGGCTTTCCGCTCCCTCTCCCGCGTCGTCCCTTCCGGCCTCCCCCTCCCCCTCCCCCTCCCCCTCCCCCTCTCCTTCTCCTTCTCCTTCCTCTCCCTCCCCGCTCGCCTCCCCCGCTCCGCTTCCTGACGTCACCCGGCCCGTACCGGTCCACGAGCACATCACCGACGCCCTCAAGGACCCCGCGTTCGTCCGGCTCTCCGGCAATGTCGTCCTCGCCCGCTTCGAGACGATGAAGGTGTACGCGGCGCTCGGCGCCGTCCGCACCCTGCTGGAGAGCGGCCGGGTCGCGCCGGGCCAGACCCTGGTGGACAGCTCCAGCGGCATCTACGCGCTAGCGCTCGCCATGGCCTGCCACCGCTACGGCCTCGGCTGCCATATCGTCGCCTCGACCACCGTGGACGCGACCATGCGCGCGCAACTGGAGGTGCTCGGGGCGACCGTCGACCAAATGCCCCCGTCCAGCAGCCTCCGGCTCGACCAGGAGCGCCGGGTCCGCCATGTGAAGCGACTGCTGGAGCGCAGGCCCGACTTCCACTGGATGCGGCAGTACCACGACCGGGTGCACTACGCGGGGTACCGGGAGTTCGCCGCCCTCGCCGGGGCCGCCCTGCCGCCCGGCCCGCTCACCGTCGTCGGCTCGGTCGGCACCGGGTCCTCCACCGGAGGGCTGACGGAGGCGCTGCGCGGTACGGGCCGGTCCGTGCGGCTGGTAGGGGTGCAGCCGTTCGGCAGCGTCACCTTCGGCAGTGAGGGGTTCAACGATCCGGACGCGATCATCGCCGGGATCGGCAGTTCCATCCCCTTCGGCAATGTCCGGCACGAGCTGTACGACACCCTGCACTGGCTGGACTTCCGGCACGCCATGGCCGGCACGGTGGAACTGCTCCGCCGGCACGCGGTCTTCGCCGGGCTCTCCACCGGCGCCGCGCACCTGGTCGCCCGCTGGGAGGAGAGACGGCGGGACGACACCACCTATCTGGTGCTCGGAGCGGACACCGGACACCGGTACACCGAACGGGTCTTCGCCCGGCACACGGAGGCGCAGGACCCCGGCGCGCTGCGGCCGGAGCGGATCGGGTCGCTGGACGAGCTACGCCCGCCGTGGTCGGTGATGGAGTGGGCGGGCCGCCCGGCGCCGGCCGCCGCACGGGTGGAACCGGGCACCGCTCCCGACCCGTCGCCCGTGTCCCGGACATCGGGCCCGTCTGCCGTCCCGCACTCGCCGGTTTCCCAGGTATCGGGTCCGTCTCCCGTTCCACACCCGCCCGTTTCCCATCCCCCGGCACCTCAGACATCTCTTCCGTCTGCCGTCCCCCACCCGCCCCGTCCCCCTGGCCCGTCGCCGCACGAGCACGAGTCCCGTATCTCTGGGAGCACCCCATGACCCTCGCAGCGCTGGAAGCGCTCTCCTTCGGGCTGACCCGGATGGCCGAGGCCGCCACCGCGTCCGGCCATCGCCTCACGCTGCTCACCGGCGATCGGAGCGTCTACCGGCACGAGTTGTCCACGCTGCCGGCCGGCGCCCTGGACATCGTGGACGTCGACACCACCGATCTCGCCGCCGTGCGCCGCGCGCTGACCGCGATTCCCGATCTGGCCGGGCTGATCAACACCACCGACACCTGGTCCGTCCCGGCCGCCGACCTCGCCGTGGAGTTCGGGCTCCCCGGCCCCGACCCGACCGCCGTACGGCTGCTGCGGGACAAGGCCCGGGTCCGGGAGGCGCTGTACTCGGCCGGGCTGAGCCGGGGGACCGCCGCCGTCGTCGAACCGCACCCCGACAGCGCGGCGGCGGTGCTGGAGCGGGTCGGACTGCCGGCCGTGCTCAAGGACTCGGCCGGGACGTCCTCCCGGGCCGTCTGGATCGTCCGGGACCGCGACGCCCTGCACGCGGCGCTCGCCGAGGCCGCGGGGACGGTCCTGACCGGCAGGCTGTTCGCCGAACCCTTCCTCGCCGGGCCGCTCTACAGCGCGGAGACCCTGAGCTGGCCGGGGGAGACCCGACTGCTGGGTGTGTCGAGCCGGCAGACCTCCCGTACCCCCGCCGTACGGGAGGAGGGCGCCGCCTTCCCGGTGGCGCTGCCCCCGGACGAACTGCGCGCGGTCGAGGAGTGGGTGGGCCGGGTGCTCGCGGTCGCGGGCCACGACCAGGGCTTCGCCCATGTGGAGTTCGTGCTGACCGCGCACGGCCCCGAACTGGTGGAGATCAACCGCAGGATCGGCGGCGCCCTGGTCGCCGAGGCGCTCTGCCGCGCCCTGCGCACCAACGTGTACGAGGCGATGACCCAGGCGACCCTCGGCCTCCGTCCCGCCCTGCTGGACCTCCCCCGGGAGGATCCGGGCCCGGCGGTGGCCTTCGTCCTGGTCTACGCGGACACCCCCGGAGTGCTGCTGGACTGGTCAGGACTCGACGGCCTGCCCGCGTTCCCAGGCGCGGTGGAGTGGTATCCGGTACGGGCGCCGGGCGACGCGGTGCCGTACGTGGAGGACCAGCGCGGCTGTACGGGGATGGTGCTGGCGGAGGCGACCACGGCCGAACTGGCGCAACACCGGGCGTGGAGCGCGGCGACCACGGTCCGCCCGGTGCTGAAGACGGCGGCGCCGACGGCGCCCGAGGGCCGGTGAGGCGAGCGGTGCGGCGGGCGATCCACCCCCGTCCCACGGGCACCCCGCCCACCGCCTCCTCTTCTCCCACTCCCACGCCCACTCCCACTCCCACGACGCCCGCTCCAAGGGACGCGCTCCCCCTCCCGCAGCGGTTCCTGCTCGGCGCGTCCTTCCTGATCACCGTCGGCAGCTTCGCGGTCCTCCCTTATATGTCCGTGCTGCTGCACCAGCGATGGGGTCTCGGCCTCGGTGTCGTCGGGATCGTGCTGGCCGTCGCCTCACTGGTGCAGTTCAGCGGTGGTGTCGTCGGGGCGGCGCTGGCGCGGCGGATCGGGCTGCGGGCGACGATGGTGGTGGCGCTGGCCATCCGTACGGCCGGTTTCGCCTGCTTCGTACCCGGCGTCGACCGTCCCGTACTCGCGGTGGTGGCCCTGTTCCTGGTCTCCACCGGCGCCGCGCTCTACCTCCCCGCCAACAAGGCGTATCTGGTGGCGGGGTGCGCGGCGAAGCGGCGGCCGTGGCTGCTGGCGGCGAGCGGTTCGGCGTTCAACGCGGGGATCGCCCTCGGGCCCCCGGCCGGCGCCCCGCTGGTGATGGGCTCGCCCGCGGCGCTCTTCGCGGCGGTCGCGGTCCTCTTCGCGCTGGTGGGGGCCGGACATCTGCTGCTGCCCCGGGTGGCCGACGCGCCCGCGACACCCTCCGCCAGGCCGGAGCCCGCGACACCCTCCGCCAGGCCGGAGCCCGCGACACCCTCCGCCGAGCCGGAGCCCGTAGCGCTCTCCGTCGAGTCGGAGCCCGCGGCGCCCGGCACCCAGCCCACTGCGACGGATCCGCAGCCGATACGACGGGTCCCACCCTTCGCGTACACGCTGCTCGCCGTCTACATCTTCATGTTCTTCCAGCACTATGTGGCGCTCTTCGCCGTCCCCCGTACCTCCACCGCCTTCTACGCCGTGGTCCTCACGGGGTACGCGCTGCTGCTGGTCGTCGCCCAGCCGTTGCTGGCGGACCGGATCGCCGGGCTGCCGTACGGCAGGGCACTGCGGTTGGGATTCGGGGCGATGGCGCTCGGGATGGCGGCCGTAGCGACGGGCGGCCGGGCCGGGATCGTGGCCGGGGCGGTGGCGCTCTGCCTCGCCGAGACGGTGCTGTTCCTCCGGAACGACCTGGAGGCGCTGGAGCGCTCCGGGGCACCCGCCGCGACCGTCTTCGGGCGGCAGCGGCTCGCGGCCGGACTCGGCGCCTTCGCGGCGGCCCTCTTCGGCGGCCCGCTGTACGGGGCCGCCGAAGACGCGGGCAGTACGGGGGTCTTCTGGCTGGTGGTGGGCGCGCAGAGTGTGGTGCTGCCGGCGCTGCTGTGGTGCGCGGTGGCGTGGCGCGGGCGGCGCTCGGCCCCGTAGGCCGCTGGAGCGGTACGAGGGCGTGGCGGGCTCGACCAGTTGGCCGAGCCCGCCGCCGCCCCACCCCGTACCGCTCACCACGCCTACGCCTGCACCTGACCTATGCCCACATCCACATCCACATCCGCATCCGCATTCGCATCTACAGCTACGCCGCGACGAGTTCCGGTACGGGCGGTCGCCGGTCGATCCAGACCTCCGCGAGATCACGCCGGGCGCGGGCGACCCGGGACCGTATGGTCCCCACCGGGCAGCCGAGCATGTCCGCCGCCTCCGCGTAGGAGAGTCCGAGTAAACGGGTCAGGACGAACGCCTGTCGTCTGCCCGGTTCGAGTGCGCGGAGCGCGTCCGTGAAGGCCACGGACTCCTCGAAACCGGGCAGTTGGCGGGCGTACCGGGACTGGGCGCGGTCCGCCGCGACCAGCCAGTCGGTGGTGTCCGCGATCCGGGGCCGGGCGGCGGCCCGCCGATAGCGGTCCACGACCACGCGGCGGGCGATGGCCAGCAGCCAGGAGCGGGCGCAGGAGCGCCCGGCGAACCGGCTCAGTCCGGCGAGGGCGCGTTCATAGGTCTCCTGGGTCAGGTCCTCGGCGCCGGGGACGTCGGCGGTGAGGTGGGCGACGAATCTCCGTACATCGTCATAGGTCGCGTGGACGAAGAGTTCGGCGGCGCGGCGATCACCGAGGCCCGCGGCGAGGGCCCAGTTGGTGATCTCTGTGTCCCGGTCCCCCGTGGCGGCGTCGGGGATACCCGGAGGGGGTTGCTCTGAAAGCATGACAAAACGTCCTTAAACGTCCGAGCGAAGGCCCGCAAAGGGTCATGAAGTGACAGAAGCTCAGGACGACAGGAGTGGCGGCCCGCGCCGCGAGACCGCCCGCAGCAGGGCGAGTGAGTCCGGACGCCGGGTGGGGGTCCGATGTCCGGGCGGTACGGGGGCCGCGGGCAGCGCCGGGCAGCCGCCCGCGAGCACCGCGAGGGCGAGGAGCAGCCGGGCCCCGATCCGGCCGGCGAAGAGTTCGAGCGCCCGCCCGAGCTGGACGAGCGCCCGCCCGCCCCGCCAGAGCCACCAGCCGCAGACCGCGCCCGCGAGCAGATGGGCCCCGGCCATGCCGGAGGTCAGCAGGGAGCTGTCGAACGCCCCGTGCAGCGGCAGTTCGGCCGGTGGTCCGTCGGACCGTGTGGTGTGGGCGGGGCCGTGCGCATGGCCCCCGGTGGAGCGCTGGTTGGCGAGGCTGAACAGGGCGTGGAGCATCACCTGCCCGATCGCGCTCGCGCCCACGACGACAGTGGCGGAACGTTCCGCCCGGGTCAGTCGCCAGGCGGCGGCGCATACGGGGGGCAGGGCCAGCGCATACCCCCAGGGAGAGGGGGAGGTGCCGGAGGAGAGGTCGTGCCCGAGCCCGGACACCACGACGCACACGGCGGCGAGCACCGCTGTGTGCGCGAGGCGGAGTGCGGTTCCGGCTCCCATGCTGGTCATGTTGCCAGGGGCACCTGGGCTTCGGGGAAGCCCCGCCGATGCGGACAGATCATGTGATGGCGGCCTTTGCCAGGACAGTGAAACGGAGTGATGCACATCACTTCCGTGCTTCGGGATAACGCGGGGAACTTTCCGCCCCTCGCGCACGACCCCTTGAGCGACACTCCCCGCGCGTCCGAAGGGACCGAGCGGGCCCCAGCGAGGAGCGGAGTCGAGTCGATGCAGGCGAACACGGAGCAACCCGCTCCCGAACCGGAGCGTACGGAGCCTCCCGCTCCCGAGCCGGAGCGCACCGAGCACGCCGCCGCTCCCGAGCCGGAGTCCCCCGGCCGGGCCTCCGAACGGGTCGTACCCCAGCGCACCGAGCTCACCGAGCTCACCGCGCCGGAACCGACGATCCCCTCGCCCACCACGGCCTCCTCTCCCTCTCCCTCCCCTTCCTCCCCATCGTCATCCCCCGCCACTCCCGCCACTCCCGCCACTCCCGCCACGCCTGCCCCTGCCACCGACCGCCCGGCCAGGGTCACCCTCCGCTCGGACCTGCGGGCGAGCGTGGCGGACGGCCTGCTGGCCCTCGTCATCACCGCCGCGATCTTCGTACTGCTCTACGCCCGCATCAAGGCGAAGACCTCGATGACCGTCACCGTGATGCCGTTCATGGCCGACGCGGGCGGCTTCTGGGTCTACTTCCTCAGCCAGGCGTTCGGCTGGTCCGCGCTGCTCTGGGCGTGGGGCACGGTCATGATCGGCCTACTGCTCTCGGGCACCCGGCCGTCCTGGCTCCCCATCTCCGGCCCCCGGCTCGAACGACTCCACCGGACCACCAGCCTCAACACGATGGCACTGATGGCGGCGCACGCGGTGTTCTTCGCGGTGGAGCTGTTCCGCCACGACAAGGACGCCTGGCACGCGGCGCTCGGCATGGCGTTCCTGGAGGCATTCGTCCCCGGGGGCTACACCTCCGGCACGGGTCAGATCGCCATCCCCGTCGGCCAGGCCGCGCTCTACCTCGCGATCCCGCTCGGCCTGCTCTTCTACGTACGCCACCGGATCGGCCCGAAGACCTGGCGGATCCTGCACCGCTTCGTGATCGTCGTCTATGTCCTGAGCATCTGGCACACGCTGCTGTACGGGACCAACGTCTGGTACGACGGCTGGTTCCGCACCTCGATCTGGCTGCTTCAACTCCCCATCGCGGCCCTCCTCCTCATCCGCCTCCTCCGCCCCGCCCGCCGCTCCGAACGCCTCCGCCCCCTGGGCACCCACCCCGGCACCAAAACCGGCTGGAGCCTGCGCCTGACCGGCCGCATCTTCGCGGCGGGCCTGCTGGCCCTGATCGTGGCGGTCCTGATCACGGGCCACGACGGCGGCCGCCAGGAGCCTCCGGCGGACACCTCGTCCACGCACAACCACGATTAGGGCGTCGTTCGGGACGCGCTCCCGGGGTGGTCGGGGAGTTCAACGCGCCCGAGCGCTACTCCGGACGCCCATCCAGCGGCCATCGGCGGTCGTCGGGTCCGTGCCACGCGTGCGTCCGACCGTCCGGTTCGCGGGTGATGCCGTATTGGGTGTGCTCCGGCCTCCCGTGCCTGTTCCACCAGCTCCAGGCTTCCTCGACCCGTTCCCAGAGGCTGTGGTCGCCACCATGGGTGACGGTGGCCCCGCCGGTGACCGGGGTGCGGGCCCAAGAGCCGTCGGGCGTCTGAAACTGGATGAACACAGCGTTGGTGTCATCCAGGTGATAGACGAACTCGGCCTCGGGCAGGGTGAAGGCGAGCAGCAGCCGGAAGCCGTACTCGCCACGGATCTCGGCGCCGCCGACCGGGGTGGGCCGTGTCACCGCCTCAGGGGCGTAGGGGGCGCGCTCGGTGTCCGGGTAGCCGGTGGCGCCTGTGCGGGCGGGCATGAAGCGCCCCCCGGTCCGGGCGAAGGGCCCTTGCGCGCTGCCGTCCTCCGCCAGGGTGAGGCACACGAGACCGCCCTCGATGCCGAGGCCGAGGTCGGCCAGGATCACTCCGCCCGGCCGGGTCTGCTCGATCCACGCCGACGGGATACGCGGGACGGCGCAGGTGGCGATGATCCGGTCGAAACGCTCGCCGCTGGAACAGCCGTCCTGCCCGTCACCGGCGATGAGATGCGGTGCGTACCCGATCTCCGCCAGTCGTGACCGTGCCACCCGGACGAGCCCGGGATCGATGTCCACCGAGTGGACCAGGTGATCACCGAGCCGAGCACACAGCAGCGCCGCGTTGTATCCGGTCCCGGTGCCGACTTCCAGGACACGGTGGCCGTCACGGACGGCCAGCTCTTCGAGCATCCCGGCCATGACGCTCGGCATGGTGCTGGACGACGTGGCCATCCCGGTCCAGGTCCGGTCGCCCACCTGCTCGGCGGTGGCGGGATCGAGGGCGGTCACCAGCGTGGTGTCGCTGTAGGCGGCGTCGAGCCAACGCGCCCGGTAGGCCCCGTCTCGCAGGGTCCAGACACAGATACCCCGATCATCCGTCCCCTGTTCGTACCAGGACGGCACGAACACATGCCGGGGAACGGCGGTGAACGCGTCGGCCCATGGAGTCGAGGCGATGGCCCCGTCCCGCCTGAGCCGCTCAGTGAAGGCGGCGATTCGGGGACGTACATCGGCGAAGGAATTGGTCATGCTGCTGCCCCTTGCAGTTCGTCGGCGATGGCCTCGGCGATCGGCTGGCCGGTCGCGTGCGCGATCCAGTCCCACTGCCCGCACGGGTTGGCCTCAAGGAACGTCCACTCGCCCGCTGGGGACACGACGAAGTCGAGCGCGGCGAAACGGAGTCCGAGCCCAGCGAGCAATCGGTCGACCGCGTCGGCGATCTGAGGCGGGGTTTCGGTCGCGGCGTAGCTGAGTGAACCGTAATCGCTGCGCCAGTCTTCGTACGCGGCACCGCTCCCCGCGTGCACCTCGGTGGCGAACTGTCGATCTCCGACGACGGTGAGCCGCACCTCGTACGCCTTGTCCACCCATGCCTGGAACAGATGGGCAGTAGTACCGATCCCGGTGAGATCTGACAGGTCGGCTTCGGTCAGCCGGCGTGTGTACACGGACTTCAGCTCCCCGCCCTCGATCAGTACGGGGTTGGCGAGAGGTTTGCAGACGATCGGCCCGGGGATCTCCGCCGCGAACCGACGTACCGAGTCCGCACGGTTGGTGATCAGAGTCGGTGAGATCCGCAGTCCGGCTCTCCGCGCTTCGGCGAGCTGCACGGGTTTGTACTCGGCACGTGCCATGGTCGCCGGATGACTGACCCAGCGGAGCGGGGCGAGTGCGTTGACCACCCCGCCCAGCCCGGCGCGGGCCTGAGCGGCGGCAAACCGCCGCTCAGGGAGGCTCATCTCCTCGGGGAACACAAATGCACCAGGGGCCCGGCAGTACACGGCCGTCACATCGGCCAACGGTGCTGTACGTCGACTGGTGCGTAACTCCCCCGACCAGGTGTGCTCCTGGTCGATGCGGGCGGACATCTCCAAATGCTCTGGAAAGTCCGCCGTGTCCATGCGGAATACCTCCACACCACGCTCGGCCAGGATCTGGACGATCCGGTCCGTCGGTGTGTCGTCGCGCGCTGCGATGACGAGAACGGTAGTCGGCATCAGTCCTTGGGCCCCTCGTCCAGCGGCGGCGGATTCTTGATACTGCCGTCCGGGATGGTCGCCTTGTGCGTACCCGCCATACAAGAGGCCAGCGTGCCTTCCAGGGTGAGTGAGCACTGCTGATCGTCGTCGTAGACGCTCTCCGGCACGACGGTCGCCTGGTGCACGTCCGGCACCCGGCCGAACCTCAGGATCCACGGCCGCGTCGCCGCACCGGACGGCCGCGCCGTGCTGTACGGAGTCAATCCGTCTTCCGGACCGACTGGAAACGCTTCTCGGGGATGAGTCAGGATGATTGTCATGGCAATCTCGCCTTCTGTCTTTGAGGCATCCCTGCGGCAGGGACGGAGAGGGGCGGGGACCGCTGTTCACGCCCCGTACCTCACGTCCTGATGTCCGCGTGTGTGTCGAGATGGTTGCGTCCCGCCGATGCCACGGGGCGCACCACGACAGCCCCCTGCCCGCAGGGTAGGTGCTGGGCCTGCGGGCGGGGTGGCGTCGGACTCAGTCGGGTGTCTGGGTGTCCGGTGTGGGGTTGCCGATGGCGGCGGTGATCTGGTCCGCCACCTCCGGGCGGAGCAACCCGAGGTCCACGAAGGCGTTCCCGGACGCGGTCACGACCGGCCTGATCGTCCGCCACACCCGCTCAGGAACCCCAAGCCCGGCCAGCGCCGATTGGAGCGCATCGGCCGAGGCCACCGCACGTGCCCGCCGATCCCGCCACACCACCATCTCCATCACCCACCACCGTGCCCGGCATCATGGCGACGGATCTCCACGCTGCGGTCCGTGGCCCGCGAGAAGTCCCCCGCCCGGAGTTCGCCGACGCGCTGCTCGGCGAGCACCGCGCACACCCCGCATTCGGCGACAGGCTCGGGCGGCACCAGCGGCAAGCCGAGATCGATCGGGGGACTCATGTACGTCATGTTGTGTCCTCCGCCCTGGAGCCCCAGCCGGCGGCAGCGAGTCCGCCTTGTTCCAACTCCGGAGACTCCTCTGACGTGTCGACCGAGCACCGACGGCAGGCGCAGGGCGGAAAGCGGAGAGATCCGGAGAAGGCGATGGTGGTGTCTGCATCGATTTGCATCTTGGGGCTGACGGGGCATCTCATCCCTCCGGGGCCCACTCGGTACACCGCGATTGTCATCATTCGAATGCTCCCGTCTGCCTCGATTGAGGGGCAATCAGCCGACGCCGGCATGTCCCTCCTGTCACCCGCTGATGATGGGTGGCAGTCGGAGTTGGTAATAGGTCGTGACGTGGCCATACGTGGCCATCTGGCGGCCACGACCGGAAGCGGGCGCGATGACAACACAGACTGGACGCATGGGACGCAACGACGCCCTCAGGGCGGCGCGCCTCCGGGAAGGCTGGCGCAGCGCCGATATGGCCGCCGATCGGCTCACCGCCCTCGGTCAGACGCTACTGGGCGACAACCACTTCAACATTTCGCCTCGAACCTGGCGCCGTTGGGAAGGTGGGCGACCAGGATGGCCATCAGACGAGACGGCGATCGTTCTGCACGATGCGCTGGGCCGGTGGCCCGAGGAACTGGGATTTACCACTCCACCAGGGTGGATCCGCCCCGAGCACCATCAAGAGGACGATGTGAAACGCAGGGCTTTCGCTTCGGTCACCGCCGCTGCACTCGTGTCCGGACCGGTCGCGCCACAGCATGTGGATCCCGCTTTGGTCGACTACTTTCAGCAGCAGTTGGAGGGGCACTATCGGGCCGATATGTTTCTGGGGCCCCATGACCTCATCGGCACAGTCAGCGCGCAGTACCAGCTCATTGACAAGCTCGTACGGTCCGCGAGGGGTGAGACCCGCCGTGCACTGCTCCGTGTCGGGGCGGCCTACGCGGCGCTCGTTGGATGGCTTTATCAGGATGCTGGTGACATGCAGGGTGCGCACTTCTGGAGAGGGGTTACCCAGGAGGTAGCGGTGCGATCCCGAGATGCTCACCTTGTTGGGTATTCATTGATCAACCAGGCACAGGTACGGACAGACCTCGGTGACGGGCCAGCTGTGGTTGACCTCTGTGAGGCTGCGTTGGAGGACTCGGGCCTGCTCTTGCCGAAAGTCCGGATCATGGCCATGCAGCAGCAGGCTCACGGCGCGAGCCTTATGGGTGACCGGAGCGCGGTGGACCGGCTCCTGGACGAAGCTGGTGTCCTGTTACCCCGTGTCGATGACGACTTCCCCTGGGGCAACGCGTGCCGCAGGACGCCCGGTTACCTCGAAGTGCAGCGTGCCACGTGCTACGGGCGTCTTGGACTGGGCACAGAGGCAGACGCACTGTGGCGGCAGGTACTGAACGTCGTGCCGGAAACCGCTCGCCGCGACCTGGGCGTCTATCTCGCCCGGCACGCCACTGCCGTGGCCACTGCATGTGAACCGGACCAGGCTTTGGAGATTGCTCGGACGGCCGCCGACATTGCGATGGAGACTCGATCAGCGCGCATGGCAGGTGAGTTGGCTACTCTAAGGCGGGCGATGCGGCCATGGCAGGATGCCCCGGTCGGCCAGGACCTCGCCGAGGTGCTGGCACCCGTGATCGAGAGGACCTGATGTGTCGGACGCGCCGGTCGCACTGACCGAGGCTGAGATCACCGAACACCTGGCGCAGGCCCCGGGCTGGCGGCGGGATGGCCACGAGATCACCCGCTCGTTCCGTATCCGCTACCACGGTGGTGTCGCCCTGATCGTGCACGTCGCCGACATTGAGCGACTGATCGGGCACCACGCCGATATCGACCTCCGCTGGGATCTCGTCCGATTCGGCATCACCACCCACGACGCGGGCCACCGCCTCACCGTTGCCGACTTCGACCTCGCCCACCGCATCGACACCATCGCCACCGCCCACGGAGCCGAACCGACGAGCTGACGCGCTCGTACACACCGAGCTCGACGCCGCCGATTCGGCTGGGAAATCCACAGTGGCCCTGAAGCCCTGCGAGATCAGTGCGGTCGGCTGAGTGAGTTCGCGGATCCTCGAATGCCCGATTCGACGGTGTCCCGTGCACCAGGGGCGAGCGACGACCGCTTGACCTGAACGTGCGGAAGGAACCGCCTGGCGGAGTGAGGGCCGAGGCTGAAGGCCATGGGCTGGGCGGGCCGCGAGGCGGGCTCACCACGAAGATTCATCTGGTGCGCGAGCAGGGACAGAAGGCGTTGTCCGGTTGCACCTTCCGTAGCGGCATGTGGTCCCGTGGACTCACCTCCCGACTCCTTGAGGAAAGATCCCTGCTCATGCCTCTGCCTTTCATGCCGCCTCGCCAGGTCAAGATCGGTGACGCGGCGGCCTTCGTCGGAAGCACGCCACGGGCGATTCGCCACTACCACGAGATCGGCCTGCTCCCCGAGCCTGAGCGGGGCGGCGACGACCGCCGCCGCTACGAGTACGAGGACATGATCCGCCTGCTGTGGATTCGCAAGATGGCCGACGCCGGGATCACCCTGGACGACATCCGTGACGCCTTCACCACCGGCACGGCTTCCGCCGGTGCGGACAGCGAAGAAGGCATCGCGGGCGTCCTGGAGCGGTTGGAGGGAACCCTCGCCGAGGAGGAGGCAAAATTGCGGCGGCAACGGACCGCCGTGCGGCGGATGCGCACCGAAGGCAGCCGGATGGGTCTGCTCTCCGACTTCGTCACCGAACGCCTCAAGAGCCTGCCCGAGGGCTCCCTGCGTCAGGCGGACCTGGACACTCTGCTGGTCACTGAGCGGATCTTCGGCCCGCTCGGCGCGGCCGTCCAGGCCACCCGCTTCATCGTCCTGGCCACGCATCCCACTCTGCGGGAGGAATCCGACCGTGTCGATGCCGCCGAGGAGGCACTCGATGACAGCGTCGCCGTCGATGATCCGCGGGTGGCTCAGGTGGCCGTCGAGCGGCACACCTTCGAAAGCGCCCTGCATACCGTCATCGAGGAGTCCGGCCTGGATGAGGACGACGATGCCCTCTTCGACGCCTGGGACACTCTGCACCCCCCTACCGCCGATGACGAGGCCGACTTCAGTCCTGGCAACCGGGAGGCCGGCTCCATGAGCGCGTTCGAAGCCATCGGCAAGATGCCCTACGACTTCTCCCCAGCCCGCCTGCGCTGCATGGAACTGGCCGAAGAACTGTCCGCCCAGGACTCACCCGCCGCCTAGGAGCGGCCCAGCACCGCTCCGGAGGCGATCCCGTGGGCCGGGCCGCCTCCGTACACTGACGGACATGGCATGTCGCATCAGTGAATTTGTCATCGACTGCGCCGACCCCGACCGGCTCGCCGCGTTCTGGAGCGAGGTCCTCGGCTATGTCGAACTCGGCCGGGACGAAGACGGAAGCATCGAGATCGGGCCGCCCGACGGTGGCCCGCGGCCCATCCTCGTGCTCAGCCCCACCAGCGCCCCGCGGCCCGAGAAGCTGCGGCTGCATATCGACGTCAACGCCACCGACCGCGACCAGGACGCCGAGCTGGATCGACTGCTCGCGCTCGGGGCCGGGCGGGCCGACATCGGGCAGACCGGGGACGAGAGCTGGTACGTGCTGATCGACCCGGAAGGCAATGAGTTCTGCCTTCTGCGCACCCGGCTCCAGCCTCTCTGACCGCGTACGGGTCCGGGCGCGCGTCAGCGCTCAGACCGGGGTCTGCTCCACGGGGATCCACAGCTCCGCGTCCGCCTCGGTCGCCTCCGATGACAGCCGGGTCCGCAGGATCTCGGGCCTGCCGGACCCGACATCCTGTGCCCGGTTCGGTCGGGTGGCCGCGGCAGGCCCGTACCCGCCACACCGGCATCAACCGCGACGACCCGCGCACCGTTTGCGCAGAATGTGTACGGGTACCCGGGGAGCCTGTGAACCTGGACCGAGCACCGAGAGCGCTGACGGGATGGAACCATGACCGTGCGGATGGCGAATCACTGGTGGTGGCGGCCCGGCTGGGGCCCCGGCACCCGCTTCTACGCCTGGCATCTCACCTTTGACGACGCCCCGGACGTCCACCGGTACCTGGCCGAGGCCCGTGGAGTCCTCGACGGCGTGCCCGGTCTCGACCTCGTCCCCGACCAGTGGCTGCACCTGACCATGCAGGGCGTCGGCGATGTCCAGGACGTCAGCCCGGACGACGTCCAGGCGATCTCTCAGGCCGCCGCCCGCAGAATCACCGACATCCCCGTCTTCGATCTCCGCCTCGGCGCGCCGATGATCACCCCCGAGGCGGTCGCGAGCCTCGTCGAGCCCGCCGAACCGGTACGCGCCCTGCGCGCGGCGATCCGGGACGCGATCCGCGAGGTCTGGCAGCGGGTGCCCGAGGACGAGGACGGGTTCGTACCGCATGTCTCGGTCGCCTACAGCAACGGAGACGGCCCCGCCGCCCCCGTACAGACCGCCCTCGACACCCTCGACGCCGAGCCGCCCACCTGCACGGTCACCCACGCCGACCTCATCGCCATCGGCCGCGACGAGCAGATGTACACCTGGGAGACCATCGCCCGCGCCCCCCTCAAGGACTGAGGGAGACCGGCACCCTGAGGACGGCGCACCCCGCAAGGACTGAGAGCGGATACAGGAAGCCGGGAACGCCCCCGAGGCCCGGGAGGGTCATCCTCCCGGGCCTCGGTCCTCCAGGAGCAAGGGCCTCCTAGTAGGTCAGGTCCTCGCGCCCGTCCGGGTGGTACACCGCCAGGGCCCAGATGATGAACACGTTGATCGCGATCATGATCACGGACCACACCGGCGCGTACGGCAGGAACAGGAACTGTGCGACCAACCCCAGCGCCGCGAAGAAGATGCCCGCGTACCGCGCCCACGCCGAGTTCTTGAGGACTCCCCAGCCGACGACCACCAGACAGATGCCGATGATCAGGTGGATCCAGCCCCATCCGGTCAGGTTGATCTTGTAGACATAGCTGCCGATCCGGCCGTAGACATCGTCCTCGGCTATCGCGGAGATGCCCTGGAGGATGGCGAGTACGCCGTCGCAGACCAGCAGGATGCCCGCGAAGACGACGCCGCCCGCCACCCAACCGCTGTTCCGGTCCGCGTCGCGGCCCGTGGTGCGTCTGGGCTGTGGTGTCCCTGTCGGCTGTGATGCGTGGCTCATGGGACCTCCCTTCATCGGCCCGTACGCCCTACGCGGACGGGAATTCGAGCCTCAGCCCGGATCCGTGCCGCCGCCATCGGGGTGCGTCCGTTCGGGTGAATCCGGGGGATCGGGGGATACGGGCACAGCCGGGTCGGCGGCCAGGAAATCGAGGATCGCGAGGGCCAGCAGCAGCGCCAGGGCCAGGCCGACGACGACCCAGCCGGTGGGGTGGCTCCACAGGAGGTAGGCCAGTACGGCGCCCGCGACCAGGGCCCACCCGAGCCAGGTCCGGTAGCGGCGGACCCAGGGGCCGACCGGGCCGGTGCGGAGGCCCGCGTGGGCGGCCGTGGCGCGGGTGGAGGCGAGGCCGGTGTGCCAGCGGCGGCGGACGCGGAGGGCGTGGCGGCCGGGGCCCGTCAGCCAGGCCGCGAGGGCGACGACCAGGCCCAGCGTCACCACCATCCGCACCGTCGTCCGCAGATAGCGGATCATGGTGTCGTACACGGATCCCGCCGCCGACGGCGAGACCGACGACGGCAGCGCGTCGAGATAGACCGCGCGGAACACGGTCAGGCCGACGCCGAGCAAGGCGAGCGCGAGGGCGACACCGAGCGCCCCCGCGACCACGGCGCGCCGCCTCCGTACCGCCAGCAGGACCCCCGCCACGATCAGCGCCAGGGCGATGACCGGCAGCCACCAGCCGGCCAGTTGGAGGACCCGGAACAGGGTCTTGACCTTGCCGATGTCGTCGGAGCGCAACACCGTCAGCTGGGTGTGGACCTCGGGGATCTTAGCGGCCACCGTCAGTCCGTCGTCGACCAGCCGTTGTTTAACCTGGTCGACGACGGGCCCCAGATCGATCTGTACGGAGTCGTCGGTGAGCTGGACCGCGCCGCCGCCGCTGCCGGTCAGCGCCTTGTCGACGGCGGCGTGCACCCGGCGGTTGGCGTCGGTCCAGAAGGTGGCGAACGCGTCGGACGCGGCCACCGCCCGCGCCTTGTCGTGGACGAAGCTCCGGAGCGCGCTCTCCAGCGCGTCCCCCAGCTTGCCGAGGGCCTTCGTCAGCCGGGGGCGGTCGGCGGGGGCCACGTCCGCCAGCAGGGCGTCCAGGTCGATATGGCCCATCACGGCGTCGGTCACCCGGTTCGCGACCGCCGACTGCACGGCCGGGTCGGAGGCGAGCGGCGCGACGGTGGCGACGTACCGGTCGGTGTCGCCGACCTCGTCCGCCGTCCAGGCCGCCACCGCGCCCAGCGGGGCGAGCACACAGCCGATCACGATCAGCAGGGCGGCGAAGAACGAGCGCACCCGGTGGTGGGGGCGGTGGCCCTTCTCCAGCGCGGCGACCCGCACCCGTAGCTGTGCCAGTTCGTTCTCGTCCGCCGTGGGCGCCATGGCTCCAGGGAAACCTCGGGGACGGCCCTCGGCGAGCCACGGTGCACCGTCCGGGTGGCCGCGCCTGGTCGGGCCTGGTCGGGCCTGGTCGCGCCTGGTCGGGCCTGGTCGGGCCTGGTCGGGCCGCAGGGTGCACCGGTCCGGGTGGCTGCATCTGGTCGGGCCCGCGCGCCGTTCGGGCTCGCGCGGTGCACCGGTGCGGGTGGCCTCACCCGTTCGGGCCCGCCCACGCGCCGCCGTGCCCGCCCCGGCTTTGCATGGGGGCATGGCCAAGGACGGAGAGACCGCGCCCGCCGGACCGGCGGCCCTCCGGGACATCCTCCGCAGCCGGGGCTATCTGCGGCTGTTGCTGCTGTCGGCGCTGCTGGGCGTGCCCATCGCGCTGGCCTGCTTCTTCTTCGTCAGCCTGCAACACTGGCTCCAGCACGCCGTATGGCAGGAACTGCCCCGGTCCTTCGGCTACGGACGGGCCCCCTGGTGGTGGGGGCTGCCGACGCTGCTGCTGGCCGGGCTGATCCTGGCGCCGATCGTCACCCGTATGCCCGGGGGCGGCGGTCATGTGCCGGTGCGCGGCCTCGGTGGGCCCCCGCTCGGGCCGGAGGCGCTGCCGGGGGTGGTGCTCGCCGCGCTCGCGACCCTGCCGCTGGGGGTGGTGCTCGGGCCCGAGGCGCCGCTGATGGCGCTCGGCAGCGGGCTCGCCCTCCTCGCCGTACGGTCCGCGAAACGCGCCGAGAACCCCCAGGCCGCGATGGTGCTGGGCACCACCGGGTCGACGGCCGCGATCTCCACCATCCTCGGCGGTCCGCTCGTCGCCGCCGTGATGATGGTGGAGGCGGCCGGTCTGGCCGGGCCCCAACTGGTCGTGCTGCTGCTGCCGTGTCTGCTGGCGAGCGGTGTGGGCGCGCTGGTGTTCACCGGGTTCGGGGAGTGGACCGGATTCTCCATCGGGGCGCTCAGACTTCCCGTCGTACCGCCGAACGTCACACCGGACGCCGGTGACTTCCTCTGGGGGATTCCGGCCGCGATGCTGATCGCCGTGGTGGTCTCGGCCGCGCACCGGCTCGGGTATCTGACGGAGGCGTGGACCGCCCGCCGGACCGCCGTCCGCACGGTGCTCGTGGCCGTCGCCGTCGGTGTCTGCATCACCGCGTACGCCCTGATCACCGGCCGCTCGCCGGAGGAGGCCGCACTCTCTGGGCAGGCGATGCTCGGCGAACTCGCCGCCGAACCGCACACCTGGTCGGTGGCCGCCCTCGTCGTGCTGGTGCTCTGCAAGGGCGTGGCCTGGGGCATCAGTCTCGGCGCGCTGCGCGGTGGGCCGATCTTCCCTTCGGTGCTGCTCGGCGCGGCGATGGGGGCGGCGTGCGCGGGACTGCCGGGGCTCGGCGCGACACCGGGGCTCGCGCTCGGCATCGCGACGGCGTCGGCGGTGGTGACCCGGCTGCCGGTCACCAGTTCCGTACTCGCGGTGCTGCTGCTGGGGGACGACGCGACCAATCAGATGCCGCTGATCGTGGTCTGCGCGGTCGTCGGATTCGTCACCGCGCAACTGCTGGAGCGGCGGCCGGAGCGGAAGGACGGCGGCGGAGGAGGGGATGGTGGCGGTGGTGGCGGAGGGGACGGCGGTGGCGGCGCCGACCGGGAGACAGCTCCGGCGCCGTCGAAGTGAGCCGCTCGTAGTCGGTGCTCCGGGAGTCGGTGCTCCGGGGCGTCGGTGATGCCGGCGGCCCGCGCTTCCCCGCAGCCGGTTTCCCGCAGCCCGGTGATTCAGCGGCCCGTGCTTCCGCAGCTGTGCGCTCGTGCTCCAGGGGCTCGCGAACGGGCGCGCGAACGGGCTCGTTACTGGGCTCGTCCAGCCCTCGCGCGTACGGCTCCGGGACGATCGGAACCACACCGTCCGCGACGCACCGGATGGCACACTGACGCCCGGTCCGCCGAAGGAGTCCCACCGTGCCGATGATCCGAAAACTGCGCCGTGTGATGCAGCGTGCCTACCGCCGTCCCACCGTGGACCTCAGCCACCCCCGCCGCTCTCCGCTGGGCGGCAGCGTCGTCAACTGCGTGGTCTACGCGAACGGGGCGCGGCAGCCCTGCGACGGCGACGCTGCGGTCGCCCTGCGACAGGTCCGCAAGAAGCGCGACGGGTTCGTCTGGGTCGGTTTGCACGAGCCGACCGAAGTCGAATTCGCCGTCCTCGCCGAACTGTTCGCACTGCATCCACTGGCCGTCGACGACGCGGTCCAGGCCCACCAGCGGCCGAAGGTCCAGCGGTACGACGGGGAGGGCGGCGGCGGCAGCCTGTTCGCGGTGTTCAAGACCTGCCGCTACGTCGAGCACGAGGAGCTGACGGCCGCCAGTGAGGTGGTGGACACCGGCGAGTTGATGGTCTTCGCGGGCACCGACTTCGTCATCACCGTACGACACGGTCGGCATGGTTCGCTCGGGCCGCTGCGCGAGGCGCTGGAGGCCGCTCCGGAGCAACTGGCGAAGGGGCCGGCCGCCGTGCTGCACGCCATCGCCGACCAGGTCGTGGACGATTATCTCGCCGTCGCCGACGCCGTGCAGAACGATATCGACGCGGTCGAGAACGCCGTCTTCACCGAGCAGGGCGTCAGGGCCGACGCCGGACAGATCTATCTGCTCAAACGGGAGCTGCTGGAGCTGCGGCGGGCGGTCGGCCCGTTGGAACGGCCGATGTTCACGCTGGCCACCACCTCGCTCCCGCCGGTCGGATCCGACATACAGCCGTACTTCCGCGATGTGGTCGACCATCTCGCCCGGCTGAACGAACAGCTCGGTGCGTACGACGCCCTCCTGGACTCCATCCTCCAGGCCCATCTGGCTCGGGTGACGGTCGCGCAGAACGAGGACATGCGGAAGATCACCGCTTGGGCTGCGATCGTCGCCGTACCGACGATGGTCTGTGGGATGTACGGCATGAACTTCGACCACATGCCCGAACTGCGCTGGACCTATGGCTATCCGCTGGTCGTCGGCGTCATGGCGACCGCCTGTCTGGTGATCCACCGCAGCTTCCGCCGCAACGGCTGGCTCTGAGCCAGTCCCGAACGGCGGTGAAGTGCTCCGCAGAGCCGTGCCCGGAGCCGTGCCCGGTCACGGGTGTTCAGAGGAGTGAGATGAAGGCGGTGAGCGTCACCAGGGCGATCAGGCATCCGTAGACCGCGAGGGTCATGGACCGGGCCTCGTCGGACGGGTCGGTGCGGCCCGCGCTACAGAGTCGGAGGGCTGAGACGGCGAGTAGGGCGAGGGCGGCCACGGAGAGCGTGGCGGCCATCGGTACCGGGAGGACGGCGAGCAAGGAATCTGTCACTCGGCGAACTTCTCACGGGTCATCAGTTCATGCACTTTCACCTACTCCGTACCGGTTCCTGACGGTGCCGTGTGACGACTGTGGTTCCTGTGGGGGTGCGATCGGACAAACGTCTAATTCACCTATCAGGGTGAAAGTTGGCACCTGTTGCTGTCTGTGCTCTTAACGTACAGATGTGGCGGGATGGGAGCAGTTCAGCGCACTGGGGATCGCGGCAATTCTGGGCTCGCAGGGGGTGGTTGGCGCCGACCTCGCGAGTGATGCCGCGACAGGATCAACAGGGTCGACATGGGCGACGACGCGTGCGTCCGGGCACGAGGCGGGTGCCGAAGCCGGGCCGGGGGTCGGTCCCGGCGCCGCCGATGCCGCGTCCGCGCCTGAGGCCGCACCCTTACGGGAGCTCCACCCCGCGCGAGTGGCGGGGTCCGCGTGGGCACCGGGTTCCGGACCGGCCGGCGCACGGCGTACGGATGGCTTCGGGCGTACGGACGATTCGAGGCGTACGGATGACTCGGGGCGGCCCGCGCGGGTCCCGGTGCCCACGCCGCGCGTCGGTGGCGGGTCCGCGTCGGTGGTGGCCCCCTCGCTCGCGGCGCCGGCCGGGGCGGGCTCGCGGGCAGCGAGCTCCGGGACGGGATCGCTGGCTGGGGAATCACCGGCTGCTCGCCCCCGCCCGGCAACCGAGGGAAAGCCGAGGGCCCACAGAAATCTGACGGGTCATGGAGTCCCAACGGGTCATGGAAAGCCAAGGGGCCACGGGCCAGCAGAACCGTTCCCCTTCGACATCTCCGTGTACTTCTCGGCGCCCGGGATCGTCTGCGGTTCGGCGGCCATATCCGTCCGGGGGCCTCGCCCCGTCGACGTGAGGGTGTCGGTGGCGGTCCATCTCTTCAAGCACTGCCCGCCGCCCCCGCCGCCCCCACCATGCCCGACGCCGACCCCCACGCCGACGCCTACGCCTACGCCTACGCCTACGCCGACCCCGACACCAACTCCCACGCCGACCCCGACTCCGACTCCGACCCCCTCCCCGACTCCCACCCCGACGCCGACGCCGACGCCGACGCCGGAGCCGCCCGGCACGACGCCACCGGCGCCCGCCCCCGAGCCTGACCCCGACCCTGAGCCGAGGGTCCCGGCGCCGATGGAGCCCGAGCCGAGGGCCCCTGAGCCCCTCCCTTCGGAGACCCGGAGTGTCGTGGCGCCGTCACCCCGGCCGTCGCCCCCCGCGCCACCGCCCGCCGCCGCGCCCCCGGTGTCGCCGACGGTGTACCCCGTACCCGCGTACCGCCCGCTCTCCGCCCGGCGTGAGGCCGACGGGACGCCGCTGGTCGTGCTGATGCTCGTCACGACCACCCCGGCCGTCTTCGCCGCCGTCTTGTTGCGGCCCCGGCGCAAGCGGGGCTGAGCGTCGCCCGTGCCGACGCGGGGCGCGCACCCGTAGATCCGTAGATCCACAGATTCGAACAGCGAAAAGCAAACAGCGAACAGAGACGGAGACGCCATGTCCGAATGGCTGGTCCTGGCCGTCGCGATGGTCGCCGCATGTGCCGTCGTACTCGCCGGCACCCTGCTCAGCCAGCGCAGACGCGTCGAGACGGAGGAGGCTGAGACAGAGGGCGGGGCGAAGAGGGAGATCGAGACGCCCGACGTCCTTGAGTACATGACGATGATGGTCGGCGTGGTCTATGCCATCGTCCTCGGCCTCGCCATCGCGGGCGTCTGGGAGGCCCGCAGCACCGCCCAGGACGAGGTACGGCGGGAGGCGCAGGCGCTGCACGAGATCACCCGGCGCGCCGAGGTCTTCCCGCTCGATGTCCAGGAGAATCTCCGCGCCGGGATCAATGACTACGTCTCGTACGTCGTCAAGAAGGAATGGCCCCGGATGACCGACGGTGACAAGCTGTCCGGCCGTGGCGCCGAGATGCTCGGGGCCGTACGGGCCGACATCGCCGAGCGCGTGCCCGGGAACCAACTGGAGGCACAGGCGTACCAGCCCATGATCGACCAGATCGCGGTCGCCGACGACGCGCGCAATGCGCGGGCGCAGAACGCGGGTGCGACCCTGCCGGGCGTCGTCTGGTTCGGGCTGATCATCGGGGCGCTGGTCACGGTGGGGCTGATCTTCACCATGCATATCGGCCGGAGTTACAGAGAGCTGCTGATCGCCGGCCTCTTCGCCGCGTTGATCGCGTTCCTGCTCTTCCTGGTGTGGGACTTCGACGCGCCCTTCGGGCGGGCGGGGACCGCGTCGGCCGACGCCTTCCGCCAGCTCTTCCCCGGGGCGACCTAGCCGGGCGGCGACGGGGCTCGGTCGATACGTTCGTTCGGATCTGGTGGGATCGGGCCTATACCCGGTCCCACCAGCGCGTATCCGGGTGGAACAGGGGCGGAATCGGAGTACCGGAGGCGCCGGGGGAAGGGGCCGGGAGGGGTGCGTGGCAGGGCTTCGAGAGGGGTCCGGAAGCGGCCCGGAGTAGGCACGGGAGGGGGCGGAATAGCCAGGGAGGGTCCTCCGTTATAGGGTTTGGTTCAACATTCAACCAAATGCCTTCGAAAGGTGGACCTCATGCAGTTCGGCATCTTCACCGTCGGCGATGTCACGACCGACCCGACCACCGGTCGTACGCCGAGCGAGCACGAGCGGATCAAGGACACGATCGCCATCGCCCTCAAGGCGGAGGAAGTCGGTCTGGACGTCTTCGCGACCGGCGAGCACCACAACCCGCCGTTCGTCCCGTCGTCCCCCACGACGCTCCTCGGACACATCGCGGCCCGGACCGAGAACCTGATCCTGTCCACCTCGACCACCCTGATCACCACCAACGACCCGGTGAAGATCGCCGAGGACTACGCGTACCTCCAGCACCTCGCGGACGGCCGCGTCGACCTGATGATGGGCCGGGGCAACACCGGACCGGTCTACCCCTGGTTCGGCCAGGACATCCGTCAGGGCATCCCGCTCGCCCAGGAGAACTACGCGCTCCTTCACAAGCTGTGGAGGGAGGACGTGGTGAACTGGGAGGGTAAGTTCCGCTCGCCGCTGCAATCCTTCACCGCGACCCCGCGCCCGCTCGACGGCGTACCGCCGTTCGTCTGGCACGGCTCCATCCGCTCCCCGGAGATCGCGGAGCAGGCCGCCTACTACGGTGACGGCTTCTTCCACAACAACATCTTCTGGCCCATGTACCACACCAAGAAGATGGTGGACCTCTACCGGAAGCGGTACGCGCACTACGGCCACGGCACCCCCGAGCAGGCCATCGTCGGGCTCGGCGGCCAGGTCTTCATGCGCAAGAACTCGCAGGACGCGGTCAACGAGTTCCGTCCGTACTTCAACAACGCACCGGTCTACGGCCACGGGCCCTCGCTGGAGGACTTCAGCGAGCAGACCCCGCTGACCGTGGGCTCCCCGCAGCAGGTCATCGAGCGGACGCTCGGCTTCCGTGAGGCGATCGGCGACTACCAGCGCCAGTTGTTCCTGATGGACCACGCGGGTCTGCCGCTCAAGACCGTTCTTGAGCAGCTCGACATCCTCGGCGAGGAGGTCGTCCCGGTGCTGCGCAAGGAGTTCGCCAACCTGCGGCCGGCCGGGGTGCCGGAGTCCGCACCCGTCCACCCGGCGGTCACCGCCGCCCGTACCGGCACGAAGGAGGCGTAACGATGACCACACTGAAACTGGTGGCCGTGTCCGCCGGTCTGAGCGTGCCCTCGTCCACCCGGCTGCTGGCGGACCGGCTCACCGACGCGGTGCGCAACGCGCTCGCCCGGCAGGGGCGGGACACGGAGGTCGAGGTCCGCGTGGTTGAACTGCGCGAACTGGCGGTTCCCATCGCCAACCACCTGGTGACCGGGTTCCCGGCGCCGGCGCTCGGCGAGGCGATCGACGCGGTCACGGAGGCCGACGGCCTGATCGCCGTGACACCCGTCTTCACCGCGTCGTACAGCGGGCTCTTCAAGTCGTTCTTCGACCTGGTCGAGCCGGACGCGCTCACCGGGAAGCCCGTACTGATCGGGGCGACCGGTGGCACGGCCCGCCACTCGCTGGTGCTGGAGCACGCGCTGCGTCCGCTCTTCGCCTATCTGCGGGCCGTGATCGTGCCGACGGCCGTGTACGCGGCGTCGGAGGACTGGGGCGGCACGGGCGACGCGCTCACCGACACCCTGCCCGTACGGATCGGACGGGCGGGCGAGCAGCTCGCGCGGCTGATGGTGGCCATGGCCGACGCGGTACGGACGGACGAGGCCGTGGGTGTCGTGGGTACGGATGGGGTCACGGGTACGGACGCGACCGTGGGTACGGAGGGGGCGGCGGACCAGGCGCCGATACCGGCGCTGCCGTTCACCTGACCCCGCGCCCGGCCGTGCGCGAACTGGCCGCCCGGCCGTTTGTGAGCAGGCCGCCCGGCCGTTCGTGAAGAGGTGAAGGTCAGGGGGCCGGTTCCCGGAGGCGGCACTGACAGCACGCATTCTCATATGCGGACTGTCAGTGCCGCCTCCTATGGTTTCGTCATGACCCCTGCACTCATCGGGCGCGACCGTCCCACGAGCGTCCTCCGGCACGAGATCGGCCGGGCGACGGACAGTCACGGCGGTCTGGTGCTGGTTACGGGCGAGGCGGGGATCGGCAAGACCGCGCTGGTCACCGACGCCGCCGATGAGGCACGGCGGCGCGGTGCGCTGGTGCTCGGCGGGACCTGCTGGGATTCGGACAGCGCGCCGGGGTACTGGCCCTGGGTGCAGGTCGTACGCGGGCTGAGACGGGCCGTCGGCGACGAGGAATGGGCGGCGGCCGAGCGGGCGGCGGGCGGACGGCTCGCGGTGCTCCTCGGCGAGGGGCCGTCCGGTGGGTCCCGGGACGGCGGCACTCCGCGTCCACCCCGGTCATTGGACTCTCCCCAGTCGCTGAACTCCCCCCAGTCACTGGAGTCGCTGGAGTCACCGAAGAGTTCGCCGGAGGTAGACGAGAGCTTCGCGCTCTACGACGCGGTGACGACCGCCCTGGTCACGGTCGCGCAGCAGCGGCCCCTGGTGGTCATCCTGGACGATCTGCACTGGGCGGACCCGGCCTCCCTCAAACTCCTCGAATTCGCCGCCCAGCACACCTGGTTCGAACGGCTGCTGTTGATCGGGACCTACCGTGATGTCGAGGTCGAGACGCCGGACCATCCGCTGCGGCGGCTGATCCTGCCGCTGTCCGCGCGGGCGGCGGCGACCCTGACCCTGACCGGGCTGGGCCGCGCCGAGGTCGGCGCGCTGATCTCACTGATCGCGGGCGCCGAACCGGAGCCCGAGGTGATCGACGAGGTGCACCGGCGTACCGGGGGCAATCCCTTCTTCGTGGAGCAGACCGCCCGGATCTGGGGCGGCGGCAGCCCGGTCAGCACGGTGGCGCCGGGCGTACGGGAGGCGGTGCGGCGACGGCTCGCGCTGCTGCCGGAGCCGGTGGGCGCGCTGCTGGAGACAGCGGCGGTGCTGGGCCGGGAGTTCCACCGGCAGGTGCTCGCCGGGGTGGTGTCCGCGCCCGTGCCGCAGGTGGACCGGCTGCTGGAGCGGGCGGTCGCCGCCCGGCTGGTGACCGTGCGGGAGAGCGGCCGGTTCGCCTTCGCCCACGACCTCGTCCGGGAGACGCTCTACGACGCGCTGGACGAGCGGCGGCGCGGCCTCCACGCCACCGTCGTGCGGGTGCTGGACGGGTCACCGGCGCTCAGCGAGAAGATCTTCCCCGCCGATCTGGCGCGCCACGCCTATCTCGCGGGCGACGAACTCCCCCGCGAACAGCGGGTCGAGGCGCTGCTGGCCGCCGCCCGGGACGCCTCCCGCAGGCTGGCGGGTGACGAGGCCGTGGGGCACTTCCGGCGTGCGATCGAGGCGGCCGGCGACGACAGCCGCAGAGCGGCGATGATCACCATCGACCTGGCCGCCGAACTGTGGCATCGGGGTGACACCGACGGGTGCCGGCGCGCCCACGAACAGGCGGTGCGGCTGGCGCGCGAGGTGGGGGACCCGGCGCTGCTCGCCCGGGTGGCGATCACCCTGCACCGGTACGGCTCCCTGCCCGGTGATGAGCCGGGCGACGTCGAGCTGTTGCGGGAGGCGTACCGCGCGCTGATCGACGGCGGTCACGACGATCCGACGGACCTCTCCCCGTACCGGATAGCGCTGGATCTGGCCGAGACCACTACGGCGCTGGCCCGCAGCGGAGCGGACGACGAGGCTTTGGCGTTCTCGCTGTGGGCGCGGCACGACACGATCTGGGGGCTGGGCACCTCGGAGGAGCGGCTCCGGATCGTCACCGAGATGATCGATGTCGCCCGGCGCGGGGGCGATGTGGAGCTGGAGCTCCATGCCAACGCGATGCGCTGGGTCACCCTGCTGGAGCTGGGAGACCCGCGCTACCTCGATCAGTTGCGTACTTTCGTCGCCCTCTCCGAGCGCTCCGGGATGCGCCGTCAGGAGATCAGCAGGAACGTCGACCGTTCGCTGGTGGCCGCGCTCACGGGTCGGTTCACGGCGGCCGTCGCCGGGATGGACGAGGTGGCGGCGGTCGAGCACGATCAGGAGCCGTTCGGGTACATGCTCACCCATATGCGGTGGGCGCTCGCCCTGCTCCGGGGGAGGTATGCGGAAGCGGCGGCGTTCGTCGCCGACCTGGACGGGTTGTCGCATCCCTTCCCGGCGCTGCTGGCCGGGCTCACGGCGGCCGACCGTGGGGACACGGCCCTCGCGCTGCACCACTTGGGCGAGTTGGAATCGCTGACGACTGATCTGCCCCGGGTGTTCGAGCCCCTGTGGATCCGGCTGCGGGCGCAGGTGGCGGCGGCCTCGGGTGACCCGGTCCTGATCGATCGTGCTCGGGCCGCCCTGCTGCCGTACTCGGGACAGTGGCTCGTCTCGCTCTTCGGATGTGACATCAGCGGTCCCGTCGATCTCTGGCTGGGGCTGCTCGACGTGGCCCGGGGCGATCGGGAGTCGGCGGTGGCGAACCTGACGGCGGCGTACCAGTCGGCCGACCGGATGCGCGCGAAGCCCTGGTCGGTACGGGCACGGGCGACGCTCCTCGACACACTGCCCCCCGGCGCGGTCCCCAGCGGCCTCGCCGAGGCCACGCGCCGGGACGCGGAGGCGCTGGGGCTGACACATCTGTTGGGTGGGGACGGGCGGTCGTTCGGGGACGGGCGGTTGGGCGAGGGCAGGTCGATGCGTGGGGACGGGGAGTCGGCGGAGTCGCTCACCACGAACCCTGTCCCGTCAGGAGGGGCGGGAGAGAGGGCGGGAGACCGTGTGGGAGAGGGGGCAGGAGACCGTGCGGCAGAGGTGACCGGAGAGGGGCCGGGAGAGGGGCCGCCCACAGCGCCGCTTGCCGGGGTCGGCCGTTCTGACGGGATCGCCGGGTCCGGTCACTCTGGCGAATCCGGTCGGTCTGGCGGGCGGGGTCGCTCTGGCGGGTCCGGTCGGTCTGGCGGGGTTGCCGGGTTCGGTCGGCGGGACGAAACCGCTGGGTCCGGTCAGCGGGACGAGCCCCCCGCGCCCGCCGAGCGGTTCAGCCGGGACGGCGCGGTATGGACGCTCGCCTTCGCCGGGCAGGTCGTACACATGCCGGACGCCAAGGGTCTGCGGGACCTGCACACCCTGCTCTCCCATCCGGGCGACGACCTCTCCGCCGTGACCCTGCTCGATCCCGCTGGCGGTGAGATGGTGATCGCCGCGCGCGGGTTCGGCGGGGATCCGGTGCTCGACGACGAAGCCAAGGCCCGCTACCGGCGCCGCCTCGACCGGCTGGACGAGGAGATCGACCGCGCCGCCGAACTGGGCGACGACCGCCGTGCGGCCGAGTTCAGCCGTGAACGAGCCGCTCTGCTGGACGAACTACGCACTGCGGCGGGTCTGGGCGGTCGCACCCGGCGTCTGGGGGACGAGGCGGAGCGCGCCCGTAAAACGGTCACCGCACGCATCCGCGACAGCCTGCGGAAACTGGCCACACTCCACCCCGAACTGGCCGCGCACCTGAGGGAGTCCGTCACCACCGGCGCCCACTGCTCCTACCGCCCCAGGCGCCCAGTGGATTGGCAGCTATGACCCCCGGCCGGTCCGTGCGCTCGGTCGGTCCGTGCGCTCGGCTGGCCTAATCCTCGGGCACCACATCCGCCACGACACAGGCGATGTTGTCGGGGCCGCCCGCGCGGTGGGCCAGGGCGATCAGCTCGTCGACCGCCTCGTCTGGGTCAGTGGCGGCTTCGAGTGCCCGGCGTATCTCGTCGTCGGCGACGGCCCTGAACAGCCCGTCCGAGGACAGCAGATAGCGGTCCCCGGCCTGTGCCTCGCACAGCCGCAGCTCCGGGTGGGGAGGTCCTTCGCCGCCGCCGAGGGCCCGCAGCAGTATCGTCCGCTGGGGGTGGGACGCGGCCTCCTCCTCGGTGAGCGTGCCCGCGTCGATCATCGACTGCGTGACGGTGTGGTCGTGCGTCATCCGAAGCAAGTCACCATTGCGGAGCAACTGGACCCGGGTGTCCCCGATATGGGCGAGCGCGAGCTGGGAACCGGTCCACACCATGGCCGTCAGCGTCGTACCGGAGCCGGCGAAACCGCTCACGGCGGCGTGGGCGCGATGGACCGCGTCCTCCAACGCATTCAACAGGTCGCCGATACGGCGGCCGACCGGAGAGGGCGAGGCGGGCCAGGAGGGTGAGGCGGGGGTGTCGGGGGCGGGTGAGGCATCCCAGTCACCCGACGACCCTGCGGAAGAGCCGCGCCCTGACGTCGGGCCGCCCGCTGCCGAACCGCCGGGGACAGCGCAGTCCCGTAGCGAACCGTCCCGTAGCGAACCGTCCCGCACCGAGCTGTCCAGTGCCTTCAGCGCGGCGATGGCGGCGGCGCTGGCGGGTGCTCCCTCGCTGCCGAAGCCGTCGGCGACGGCGAGGATGCGCGCGGTGGCGTATGCGGCGTCCTGATTGCTCTCACGGACCAGGCCAAGATCCGTCCGTGCGGCATATCGGATCGTGAGTGGGGTGAGCAGATCGGTCATCGTGCGGGTGTCCTTCCCTGGAGGCCGCGCCGGCCGCGAGGGCCGGGACAGCCGGTCGGCGAGGAAGACCGCCAGATCGCGGCGGGCCGAGGTCTCGGTCTCCACCTGCGCCCAGTACGCCCGGATGGACCGGGCGGCCTCGGCGGGATCGGACTCGTACAGATCGCAGACCTCTTGGACGGTGACCAGCGGCATCCCGATCCGCCGCAGCCACGCCACCAATCGGGCCCGCTCCAACTGCGTCGCGTCGTAGTACCGGTATCCGGTGTACGCATCGACGCTGGCCGGCGGCAGTAGTCCCAACTCGTCATAGCGGCGCAGAGCCTTGGCGGACAGCCTGGACGCGCGGGCGAATGCCCCGATGGTCAGCCGATCCATATGTCTCCGTCCTCCTCGCACCGGGGAGCTCCGCCCCGGCACCACCGATGCTGGAGCTTCCCCAGGGGAGAAGGTCAACACAGGGGATACGCGCGGCGGGCGCCCTCGTCCTGCGAGAACGCCCGCCGCCACCCCCGTGCCCCAGCTCGGACTCACTTGCGGTTGTAGAGCCGCATGGTGATCGAACCGAAGATGATCAGGAACAGTGCGGACCACCCCAGCGACCAAGCGATGTCCGCCGCCGGCCACTCGCCCGCCATCAGCTCCCGCACCGCCGTGGAGACATGGGTCACCGGGCTGTTGTTGACGAACGCCTGGAGCCAGCCCGGCATCGTCGCCGGGGAGACGAAGACATTACTCAGGAAGGTCAGCGGGAAGATCACCATCATGGAGACGCCCATGACGGACTTCTCCGTGCGGAGCAGCAGTCCGAACATCGTCCAGACCCAGGAGAAGGAGAAGGCGAAGACGATCAGCACCGCGACGCCCAGCAGCACACCGACGACCCCGCCGTCCGGCCGATAGCCGATGATCATGCCGACGGCCAGCATGACCACGGAGGCTATGAGATAGCGGACGGCATCGCCGAGCAGATACCCGACCATCGGTGACGGCCGCCAGATCGGCAGCGTACGGAAGCGGTCGAAGACTCCCTTGGTGATGTCGGTGTTGACCGCGATGCCGGTGTACATCGTGACCATGACGACGCTCATGGTGAGGATGCCCGGCAGCAGGAACTGGATGTACTCGGAGGCCGAACCGGCCAGCGCCCCTCCGAAGAGGTAGGTGTACATCACCACCATCATGATCGGGAACGCCGTCACATCGAAGAGCTGCTCCGGCACATGCTTGATCTTGAGCATGGTCCGCCAGCCGAAGGTGAGCGACGCGGAGAGCGCGCTCGGCCGTGGTGGACGCTCCTTGCTCACCAGCAGCGCTGCGAGGTGCTCCGCCTTCGGTGCGTCGAGCACCACATCGTCCAGGTCCTTGGTGGTCGTCGCGGTGCTCATGCCGCCCCCTTCTTGTCGGTCAGGGCGAGGAAGACCTCGTCCAGGCTGGGCTGTCCCAGCGAGAAGTTGTCCACGGTGATTCCGGTGCGGGCCAGCTCGGCGAGGGCCCGACCGGCCTGCTCGGCGGCGTCCTGCTCGGTGCCGTGTGCCGTGACCCGGGCGGTCAGGGCGACCGGGTCCGCGTCGAGCAGGACCTCCGCGCCCAGCGCCGCGGCCAACACCCGCTCGGCTGCCGGGCGCTGCGCGGCGTCCCGCAGCCGCAGATGGACGGCGCCGGCGCCGACGGACGCCTTCAGCTCGCCCTTGGTGCCCTCGGCGATCACCTTGCCGTGGTCAATCACGGCTATGCGGGAGGCGAGTTGGTCCGCCTCGTCGAGATATTGCGTGGTCAGCAGCACCGTGGTGCCCTGTGCGACGACCGCGCGCACGATGTCCCAGACCTGGTTGCGGCTGCGCGGGTCGAGACCGGTGGTCGGCTCGTCCAGGAAGAGCAGGTCAGGGGTGTTGAGGATGGAGGCGGCGATGTCGATACGGCGCCGCATCCCGCCCGAGTAGTTCTTCACCTGCCTGGCCGCCGCCTCGGTCAGGCCGAAGGCGTCCAGGAGCTGCTCGGCACGGATACGGGCCGCCGACTTGGAGTGCCCCAGCAGCCTTCCCAGCAGGATGAGGTTCTCCGTACCGGTGAGGTCCTCGTCCACCGAGGCGTACTGACCGGTGAGGCTGACCCGGCTGCGCACCGCGTCCGCCTCCGCGACCACGTCCTTGCCGAAGATCCGCGCCTCGCCGCCGTCCGGCCGCAGCAGGGTGGCGAGCATGCGGACGGTGGTGGTCTTGCCCGCGCCGTTGGGGCCGAGGACTCCGTAGACCGTGCCGGCCGGGACCGCGAGGTCGACACCGTCTACGGCCCGGTTCGCACCGAAGACCTTCACCAGGCCCTTGGTCTCGATGGCCAATTCTGTACTCATACGTCGGTTCCTTAGAGAAGGTCTGCGGTGATCTGTGGTGGAGGAGTTCTACGGGCGGAGGAGGTCTGTGGTGGAGAAGGTCGATGGGTCAGTCCTCGGACCTCGGAGAGGCCGCACGGTCTTCGAGGCGGTCTTTGAGGTCTTGCGGGGTTTGACTCGAACAGTCGTTGGAATTCATCGGTCGACGGTCAGGAAATTTCGGGGCGGTGAGCAGGACGCGGCGGTCAGGATGGTGGCCGACGAGGCCGACGCTGCGCTGTGGTGCGGTGCGGTGCGGTGCGGTGGGGTGGGGCGAGTGGCTAGCTAGGAGACGGAGGAGACATACGGTCGGCGTGCACGAGCCTCGCGCAGTGCCAGTCCCCACCAGCCGAGCTGGTCGAGCATGAGATCCGCCGCCCGGCCCTTGTCCTCCCATCGCTCGTCCATGAGGTTGATAGCGACGCCATTGCGCAGGGTCACGGTCTGTAGCTCGGTGAAGACCGAGCGGAGATGCTCGACCGCGTACAACCCAGACGAGCTGTGGCCGTAGCTGACGAAGGCGACCGGCTTTGTCTGCCACTCGTCGTAGGCGAAGTCGATGGCCTGTTTGAGGGAGGCAGGGAAGGACCGGTTGTACTCGGGGGTGATGACCACGAACGCGTCGGCACGGTCGACGCGCTCGGTGAAGTCCCGTATCTGCTCGGTGGTGCCTGCCGGGTAGTGGGCCGGGAAGTCGAAGTCGATCAGATCGATGATCGACAGCTCCAGATCCGTCCGCCCTCCGGCCCGCTCGGTGAACCAGTGCCCGACGCGCTCCCCGGCACGGCCCTCCCGCGTGCTTCCGATGATCACGGCGACACTCAGCGGGGGCGTCTCCCGCTCGTCCGACTCCCGCATGTGTCCGCCTCCGGCTCTGGTTTCGGCTCTGGTTTCGGCTCCGTGGCCCGGGCGACCCGGTCGAGCCGCCCTCACCCATCAGGCGCGAGATGCAGACGCCCGGGGGGGGGGGGGGGGGGGGGGGGGGGGGGGCGGCAACACAGGCCAGTAGGGGGTAGGGGGTTGGGGCCCGGGTTCAGGGGGGGGGCGGGCCCGGGCCGGGGGTGGGTGCGGCCCGGGGGCGGGCCCCCCCGCCGCACCCCCCCCCCCCCCACCGGGCGCTACTTCCAGCCGGGGGTCCCAACTTAACCCCCGCCCCCCCGCGCGTCTGCATCTCGCGCCTGTCGGACAAGCGGGGGAGGGGAGCGGAGGCCGGGATGCATCCGCCCCGGGCGCCGGGTGGGTGCCGGCGTGGGTGCCGGACTCAGATGCCGATGTCCGGTTGCTTGTTCACCACCAAGTTCTTGGGGATGGCGGGGAGCAGCCGTTCCTTCGAGACGATCTCGCGGATGGCGCGCGGGTCGGTGTAGATCGCGGGGGTGGTCGTCCGGAAGGTGACGGCGGGGCCGCCCTTGCGCAGGTTGCCACCCCGGGGTGTCGGGTCCGGGGCCCCCTGGGGCGTGGCCGTCGCGACCGCGGGGAGACGGTAGGCGGTGACCTTCTTGCGGGCCTGTGCCAGGAAGTCCGCCGTGAGCTGGGCGGTCTGGGCGCGGGCGGTGGCGGGCGCGGCGACCTTCGACGCCTTGCAGTCGCCGATTCCGCCCCCGGGGTCCGTCGGTGCGAGATTGCTGTTGATCATCCGGTGGCCCGTGCCCGCGAGGCGCACATCCACGGCGACCTTGGTCGAACCGGACCTGGCGAGCCGCTTCATGGTGTCGAGTCCGGCGGTGGGCGAGACGTCCTCGTCACACGCGCCCCTGATGTTGAGGACCGGGACCCGGTGCGTCGCCGGCTCGGCGTTCTCCAGCGGCTGGACGGCGACAGCGCCGAACAGCCCGGCGCGCGCGGCGGCCTTCGGGGACAGGACGTAACCGCCGCCCCGGCTGTGCCCGACCAGACCCACTCGGGAGGTGTCGATACGCCCCTTGAGACCGCTGACCCGCAGCCCGTGGTTGACGCCCTTGTTGAGGTCCGTGAGCAGCTTCAGATGGGCGTCGATCAGCGCGGTGTAGCCCTTCTCGGCGTTCGTCTCGCCGCCCCACCAGATCTCGGGCGATACGACATCGATGGCGACGGCGGCAAAGCCCTTGCGGGTGAGGGCCTCGACCATGTGCGAGAGCCCCACGTTCTGGCGCAGATAGTCAGGGCCGAGGCCGGGTGGGCGGGGCTTGCCGGGCTCGGCGCAGACCAGCGGCCAGGTGGTCTTTACGGGCTTGCGCGCGATGTAGGGATGGCCGGGGCTGACACAGTTGTGATGGGTGCCGTGCAGGACGACGACGACCGGGTGGGGGCCCTTGCCGCGAGGCATCCCGAGGAGGCCGTGGACCTGGCTGGGGTTCCCGCCCGCGCGGTCGGGGGTGATTCTGAGCAGCCCGGGGGCGAGCCGGTAAGTGGTCAGGGTCGCCTTGTCCCGGGCCAGGTCCACGGTCGCCGCCCTGGCGGTGGGTCCGGCGGGTGACGCGGCGGCTACGGCGGTCGACGCGAGGGTGAGACCGAGTGCGGTGGCTGTGGCGGTCAGGGCCAGGAGTTTCGAGGCGTTCACGGTCCGGAGGACGCGAAACCGGATGGATGCGTTCCACTCGGTGTTGGTTGGTTTTGGCCGCTTTTGGCCGGTGCGTGGAGCCTCTGTGGCGTGTGGCCGGACGGCCACCGGCGGGCGGCCGTCGCGGAGCCGGTGATCCGGTTCACCACAGCCCGAAGGTGTAGCCCGCGTCACCTTCGATACGGGTGCACGCAGCCTGGGCGAGAGGGCCCGGAATTCCTAGCGTTGTCGGTGAGACGGACGGTCACCGAAAGGGCGTTGGAAATGTTCTGGTTGCGACGTGGCGGCGCGACACTCGCCATGGTGGCCGAGCCGCTTTCGGCACTGACCCTCGACCGGGTGGGCCGGGTGTACGGAGACGGCCGGGCCGCGCTCGACGACGTCAGCCTCACCGTGCCGCGCGGACGCTTCCTCGCCGTCATGGGCCGGTCCGGATCCGGCAAGTCGACGCTGCTCCAGTGCGCGGCCGGACTCGACCGGCCAACCTCGGGCAGCGTACGGGTCGGCGGCACCGAACTCGCCGGTCTCGGCGAGGCCGCCCTGACCCGGCTGCGGCGCGACCGGATCGGCTTCGTCTTCCAGTCCCTCAACCTCGTGCCCTCGCTGACCGTCCAGGAGAATGCCGCCCTGCCGCTGCTCCTCGCGGACACCCCCGACGAAGGCCGCGCCCTCGCCGCGCTCGCCACCGTCGGACTCGCCGACCGGGCCCAGGACGCGCCCGACGAGCTGTCCGGCGGCCAGCGGCAGCGGGTCGCCGTCGCGCGCGCCCTCGTCACCCGGCCCGAAGTGGTCTTCGCCGACGAGCCGACCGCCGCGCTCGACCCCGACACCGCCGAGGTGGTGCTCGCCCTGCTCCGCCAAGCCGTGGACGACACCGGCTGCGCGGTCGTCCTGGTCACCCACGATCCGACTGCCGCCGAATGGGCCGACGAGGTGCTCTTCCTGGACGGCGGGCGGGTCGCGGGCCGGCTCGACCGGCCGGACGCGGGACAGATCCGGCAGGCGCTGCGCACGCTCGGGGATCGCCGGTGAACGCCGCCGTACGACTGCTCGCACGACGCTCCCTGCGCGCCCACCGCAAGGCATGGGCGGCCGTCTTCGCCGCCGTCGCCCTGACCTCCGTACTCCTCGGGGCCAGCGCCCTCACCATCGGTTCGGCCGCGCTCGGACACGCCAGGGTCGACCGGTACGCCGCCGCGACCGTGGTCGTCACGGCGGACCAGTCCGTCCGGCACACCGCCAAGCGGTGGGGCTCCAAGCCGGAGACGGCGCGGGCCGCGCTCACCGAACGCGTTCGGCTGCCCGAGCGGACCGTGGACCTGCTGCGTTCCGTCGAGGGGGTACGGGACGCCGTCGCGGACCAGATGGTCGCGCTGACCGTCGACGGCCGCCGTGCCGAGGGCCGCCCATGGACGGCCGCCGCCCTCGCCCCGTACACCCTGAGCGACGGACGGGCCCCGCGGCAGGCGGACGAAGTGGTCGCCGGTGCCGGGCTCGGCACCAGGGCGCGTACGGGGGAGCGGATCGAGATCCGTACGGCGGGCCAGACCCATACGTATCGGATCGTCGGCACTGCCCCCGGACCCGCCACTCTCTACCTCTCCACCGCCGAGGCACGGCGGCTCGCCGGACGCCCTGGAGCCGTGGACGCCATCGGCGTCCTCGCCGCACCAGGCGTCTCCACCGCCGCGTTGCACTCCCGGGTGCGGCACGCGCTCGACCGCGCGGAGATCCGGGACCTCGGCGCCGGTCAGTCCCCCCGGGCCCTCACCGGAGACGGGCGCGGTGCCGCCGAACACCTCGCCGTCGCACCGGCCCGGCAGGGGCTGATCGCCATGGTCGCCGCCATCAGCGGCACCATCCTCATCGTCGCCCTACTGGTGCTCGGCTCCCTCGTCGCCCAGGCCCTGCGCCAGCGCGCCGGGGAGCTCGCCCTGGTGCGCGCGGTCGGCGCCACACCGCGCCAGATCCGGGCCGCCGTCGGCCGGGAAGTCGTCCGGGTGGGCGCCGTGGCCGCCCTGCTCGGGGCCGTGTGCGCGGTCCCCGCGCACCTCGCGCTCAGCGCGTGGCTGCGGTCCCGGGGCGTCCTGCCCGACGGGCTCGAACTGGCCGCGCCCTGGTGGCTGATGACCGGCTCCCTCGCCACCGCCGCGCTGACCGTGGGCGCGGTCCGCCTCGTGGTGCCGTTCGCCCGTACCGGAGAGCCATCCCCCGCCCGCCCGGGAGACGGACGGCGGATCACCGGGCTGATCCTGCTCGCCGGCGGTGCGAGCGCGGCGGGTACCGCGACCCTCCAGAGTGGTCAGGCCGCCGCCGCGATGATCGGCACGGCGACGGTGACGATGGTCGCGGGATGCGCGGTCCTCGGACCATGGATCGCGCGCGGTGCCCTGGCCCTGCTGGGCCGGCCCCTCCGTGGCGCTGGGCCGGCCGGCAGGCTCGCCGCCGCCGCGTCCCGCGCCAACGCGGCCCGCCTCGGCGCCGCGATCACCCCCATCGTCCTGATGACGGCCTTCGCCGCCGTCCAGCTCTCGGCGGGCGCGACCATGCAGCGGGCCGGTGACGGCCAGGCCGACCGCGCCCTCCGTGCGGAGTACGCCGTCACTGGCGTCGAAGCGGCGGCCCTGCGGGGCATATCGGGCGTGGCCGTGGCGACGGACATCCTGCGCAGCACCGTCGTCCTCGCCGACACCGTGGCCGGCACCCCCGAGCTGGCGCGGCTGCCGGTTCTCGGCGTCACCCCCGCTTCGCTGACCCGCACCCTTGATCCGGATGTCGTCAGCGGCTCCCTCGACGGGCTGCGGCGGCCGGGCACGGTGGCCGTCGGCGCGGACCGGGCGGAGGCCCTGGAGCTGAGGCCCGGTTCGACGGTGAGGCTCCGCATGGGTGACGGCGTGGAGCGACGGCTGACGGTGGCGGCGGTCTACGAGCGCTCCCTCGCCGTCGGCGACTTCCTCTTCTCCCGCGACGAACTCGCCCGCCATATGACGGCGCCCGCGCCCGCCCGGGTGCTGCTCGCGACCGCTCCCGGCACGGACCCCGGGGCGCTGCGGGCCGCCGTGTCCCGTGTCGCCGGGGCCTGGTTGGACACTGACCCGGCACCTGAGCGCCTCACCTCCGAGGAGGACCGGGCGGGCTCGGCGCTCAGTGTCGTGGGGGTGGCGGCGATCGGCGGCCTCACCGCCGTCACCGTCCTGACCACCCTCGCGCTCATCACCGCCGGCCGCCGCGACGAACTCGTACTGCTGCGCCGTGTGGGCGCCGGCAGACGCCAGCTCCGTGCCATGCTCCGGGCGGAGGTGGCGATGGTGACGGTGACCGGCCTCACGGTGGGCACTGCGGTCGCCTTCCTACCCCTGCTGGCCTTCGCCCTGACCGCCGCTGACACGCTCCCGTACCTCCCGTCCCCGCAGGCGGCGGCGATCGGTCTGACGACGGTGACGATCGCCTACGCGGGGGCGCTGATACCGGCGCGGCGGAGCCTGCGGCGGGAGTGACGCGAGTGCCGCGGGGCTCAGGGGCTGAGGCTTTGAGAAACTCGGCCCCAGGAGCCCAGGAGCCCAGGAGCCGAGGAGCCGAGGAACCGAGGGGCCCAGGGGCCCCGGAGTCCGGGGCTTGCGGGGCTCAGGCGTTGAGGAAGGCGAGGACCGCGCGTACGCGCCGATGGCCGCTGTCCGTCGGCGGCAGCCTCAGCTTCAGGAACACATTGCCGATGTGCTTGTGCACCGAGCGCTCGGTGATCACCAGCATCCGGGCGATCGTCGCGTTGTCATGGCCCTGGGCCATCAGTTCCAGCACTTCGCGCTCTCTCGGCGTCAGCGCCTCCAGAGGGTTGTCCCGGCGTCGGGACATGAGTTCGGTGACCACCTCCGGGTCCAGCGCCGTGCCCCCGGCCGCGACCCGGTCCAGCGCGTCCAGGAATTCGTCCACCCGTCCGACGCGGTCCTTCAGCAGATAGCCGATGCCGCGCGCCCCGCAGCTGAGCAGCTCGGCTGCGTAGGTCTCCTCCACGTACTGGGAGAGGACGAGCACGGGCAGCTCCGGTAGCTCCTTCCGGGCCGCGACGGCCGCGCGCAGGCCCTCGTCCCGGAAGCCGGGAGGCATCCGGACGTCCAGCACGGCGACATCGGGTCGGCGCTCCAGCAGCAGCGGCAGCACCTCCGGGCCGGTCGACGCGACCCCGACCACCTCATGGCCGGCTGAGGTCAGCAGCAGGATGAGACCCTCCCGCAACAGGGCGTTGTCCTCGGCCATCACCACGCGCACGGCAGCTCCACTTCGATCACGGTCGGACCCCCCTTGGGGCTGGACACTGCCACGGTTCCGTCCAGGGCGGCCACCCGGCGTCGCACGCCGAGCAGTCCGGAGCCGCGACCCTCGTCCGCGCCACCGTGTCCGGCGTCCCACACCGAGATGTGCAACCGGCCACGCTTCCGCCGCAGTTCCACCCCCGCGGGTAGGGAGCCGCTGTGCTTGGCCGAGTTCGTCAGGGCCTCGGCGACGACGAAGTACGCGGCGGCCTCGACGGCGGCGGGCGCACGCGGGCCGTCCTCGATCCCGCCGGTGTCCACGGACACATCGAGTCCGCTGCTCGCCGCGAGGGCGCGTACCGCTCCGGCCAGTCCTCGGTCGGTGAGGATCGGCGGATGGATGCCACGGACGACGTGCCGCAGCTCACCGAGCGCGGACTCCGCCTGCGCCTGGGCCTGCTCCAGCAGCCGCATCGAGCCGGCGGGGTCGGCTTCGTACGCGCGGCGGGCCAGGCCGAGACGCATCGAGAGCGCGACGAGATGCGCCTGGGCGCCGTCGTGCAGATCCCGCTCGATGCGGCGGAGCTCCGCGCCGTGCGCGGCGACCGCGTCCGCGCGGGTCACGGTGAGCTGCTCGACCCGGTCGGTGAGGCGTTCCTTGGACGACGGCAGCAGCAGCGTGCGTGACCAGTGCGCCTGCAGATCGGCGAACCGTCCGATCATCGGCAGCAGGACGCATCGGCGCCCGGCGAGCCCGTACCAGAACCCGTCCACGAGGAGGGCGATGGGCCAGAGCACCAGGGCCGCGTAGAGCAGGACCATGCCGTAGACGAGTTGGGCCACGCCCCATTCGAGGTCGCGGTAGGTGCCGGGGTCGTGCACGGCTGCCCGGACCCGATCGGTGAGTGTCCCGGTCAGAGGCGTGTAGTCCTCCGGGACGGGGCGCCCCGACCACGCGGCGGTACGGCGGCGCTCCAGACCGGCCAGTCGGCGGAGGGTGAGGACGGACTCGGGCAGCACGCCCGCGCCGATGACGGTGACGGTCAGCACCACGGTGAACATGGCCACGCCGATCATCAGATAACAGAGCAGGCTGACGCCCGCTCCGGCCAGCAGGTGGAGCGATGCCCTCCCGGCCGTACGGACCTCCTCGCGCATACCCGCAGCCTAGGCGACAGTCACAGGGCTGTCGGTGGTGCGCGCTACACCCCGCTACGGGGGCTGGCACCGCTGACCGGGCGTTCGGGATCGGGAAGTCTGGATACCGTCGCCGATCGACACATCCTTCACCACATCCTTCGGCGCACCCGCGCACCCGCGCACCCGTCGCACTCGGGCGCCTCCCCTGCCTCAAACAGGCCGCCTCGAAGGAGGGAATCACGCCCGAGCCGGACCGGCAGCGGTCGGTAAATCACCCTGCACAGAGGGGAATTACTAACATCCATGCATATCGTACGACTAACTCATCATGCGTTTCACGGCAGTCTCGGAAGAGCAGATCGGTGGGCGGCGAGGACACTCACGCGCATCGAGGAGTTCATCAGTGGAAAGCACCGCTCTTCCCCAACCGGATCCTCCGCACCCGGAGTCCCTGTTCCGGAGCCACCTCGGGGAGTGGCGCATGCTGCTCGTCGCATGGCGGCTGCTGGTCCTCCAGACCTCGCATCCGGTGGTCGGGGCGGGCACGGCGGAGCACTCCACCTACCGTGCGCATCCCTGGCGCCGGATCGAGCACACGATGGGCAGTGGCCAGCGGCTGGTCTTCGCCGACCAGGACACCCTCCTGCGCGAGGTCGCCCGGCTGAACCGGGCGCACAAACGCATCATGGGCACCGACGAGCAGGGCCGGGCCTACTCCGCCCACGACCCGGCCACCCGCGTCTGGATCCTGATCACCCTGTACGAGTCGGTCGTGGCCATGCGGGAACTGTCCGGCGACCCGTTGACCCCGGCCGAGCTGGAGCGGCTCTATGCCGAGTTCCGGCAGATCTGTGCCCCGTTCGCACTGCCGGACGGTCTGCTCCCGGCCACCGCGGCCGAGGTGCCCACCTATGTCGACACCGTCGTACGGGAGCGACTGGAGCTGAATGCACCGGCCCGTTATCTGCTGTTCGACATGCTCCGGGAGGCCCCGCGGCCGAGGCGGTTACGTCTGCTCGGACCGTTCTGGCCGCTGCTGCGCCCGCTGATTGCCGCGGCGATGACCTCGCTGGCCCTCGCGGACCTGCCACCCGCCTACCGGGAGCGGTTCAAGCTCCCCGTGTCGCGCCGTCACACGCTGTTCTCCCGGCTACTGCACCACGGCGCGCGCCGGATCGTGACCCGGCTGCCGGACCGCTGGCGATATCGCTCACAGGGGCCACGGGAGTCCAAGGGATCACATGGTGCACCGGGGTCGCAGCGGTCGGCGGGCGGTGGGACGCGGGTGCACATCCCAGGACCCCGACACGCAGCCGGCCCCAGGCGGTGGCACCGCGATGGACGGGGAGCCCGGCTGGCGCAGTTCTTCAGCCAGGTGCTCGACCAGACCGGCGACGGGTTCGTCGGTGCTACCGACCTGCGGGCGATGGCCCACAACATCTGCTGGCAGCTCGAACTCGACGACGACGGCGAGGACAGGCTCTACGCGGCGTTCGACGTCTGGTGGCAGCAGTTGCGCCGGAGCATGGACACCGACAGCAGCGGGCGGATCACCAGAGCGGAGTTCGTGGCGGCCACCCTCGCGGCGTGCGACCGGGACCCGGAGTATCTGGAACAGGGGCTGAAGGTCGCGGTGCGCGCCGTCTTCCGGGCGGCGGACTCCGGAAGGAGTGGATTCATCGAGGCGGACGAATACCGGGTGGTCTTCGGCACCCGCTCTCACCCGGCCGAGCTGTCACACGGATTCCGACAGTTGGACCGGGACGGGGACGGCAGGCTCACCGAAGACGAGTTCGTCGCAGGGTTCACCGAGTTCTTCACCTCGCGCGGATCGCTGACAGCGGGCACTCAGCTCCTGGGGCGCCCCTGAGGAGCGCCTGACGGGCGTTCGCGACCGGCACCCCCGCGACCGGCCCGCATGAGCGCCCCCCCCGCGACCGGCACCCGCGAGAGCCGGTCGTGCTGAGACCCGGTCGTGCCGAGAGCCGGTCGCGCTGAGAGCCGGTCGCATTGAGAGCCGGTCGCATTGAGCGCCCGTCGCACCGAGGACAGATCGCGTCAGGAAAGGATTTTGGTCTTAGCCTTCTGGAACTCGTCGTCGGTGATCGCGCCCCGTTCCTTCAGGTCCGCCAGCCGGGCCAGCTCGTCCACATGGCTGCCACCGGCGCCGCTACCACCGCCCCCGCCACGACCGGCATCGGCGGCTCCGCTCGTCCCCGCTGTCTCCCGGATGTACGACTTGAACGCCGCCTCGCGCTCCTGCGCCGCCGCGACCTCGCGCCGCCCCATCGATTTGCCCCTGGCGATGATGTAGATCAACACCCCCAGATACGGCAGCACGATGACCAGGATCATCCAGCCCGCCTTGGCCCAGCCGCCGAGGGAGTGATCGCGGAACAGATCACCGATGACCTTGAACAGCAGGAAGAGCCACATGATCCAGAGGAAGAACCAGAGCATGGTCCAGAAGAGGTTGAGGAGGGGGTAGTCGTCCACGGTCCTGCTCCCATCACCCGGGGCGTGCCCGGGGTTCACGCGCTCAGTACCGCAGCGCGGTTCCGATCTCCGTCTTCACCTCGCCGGACAGCGTCCGGTTGCTACGTGCGGTGGCGGTTCCGGACTTCCCTGCGGCCACGTCCGAGACGGTGACCACGACCGTGTCCAGCAGATTCCCGCCGCCGTCCGTGAAGTTGACCTGCACGGCGAATGACTTCGTCGCGTCGGCGGTGTTGTCCACGGTGATCCGGGTCGTGGTGCGCCCGCCGTCCGTCGTGGGTGCGCTGAGCTTCACCTCGTCCTTGGCGTTCACACCGTCCTTGACGCCGTTCAGCTTCTGCTCGGCGGCGGCGGTGGCCGACGCCACCGCGGACGACGCGCGCGAGGCCGCGGAGGAGGCCGCGTCGGTGACCCGGCCGCCCACGGATGCCGCCGCGGAAGCGGCTCTGGACGCCACGTCCGATGCCACGTCCGACGCCGTGCCGGAGCCGTCGGAGCACCCGGCCGCACCACCGGCCAGGGCCGCCACCAGCACCCCGTAGGCCATGCCGCGTTTCCACTGGCCGCCCATGGCGTCCGCCTCCTCTGTCGCCCGCTGCTCGTTCCAGTGAAGGAGGGACCACGCTCCGTCGCATGTCGGCATGGGCCGGACGGGTGCACGGGTGCACGGGTGCACCGGTGGAGACAGGTGGAAATAGGCGGAAACAGGTGTGGGTGCCCCCGGCAGGACCGGGGGCACCCACACCGTGGGGTGGATCAGTCCTCGGCCTGCTGCCGCTTACGGCCGTTCAGGACGAGCGCCGTGCCCGCGAGGAGTGCCACTCCCGCCAGTCCGCCGAGGCCCGCGAGGGCCTTGGTGCGGGTGCCGGTCTCGGCCAGTGCCGACGATCCGCCGGACCTGGCCGTTGCGGTGGCCGCCTCGCGGATCTGCTTGGTGACGATGTCCGGATGGGACATCATCGCGACGTGCGAGGAGTCGATCTCGATCGTGTGCGACTTGGCGCGTTTGGCCTCGAAGCGCTCCAGATCGGGAGCGATGGCCTTGTCGTTCCTGGCGACGATGAACCAGGACGGGATGGTCTTCCACGCCGCCTTGGTCGCGTTCTGCCCGAACCCGGCCTGCGCGACGGGCCGCTGCTCGACCGCCATCAGCCGGGTCTGCGACTCGGGCAGGTCGGCGGCGAACACGGCGTGGAACTTGTCGTTCTGGATGTACAGGTCCGTCCCGCTGGTCGTCCCGTCCGTGTACGGGACCGGTCGGAGCGCGGGCCCGAGGTCGCTGCCCGTGAACTTCGTGGACAGCGTGGCGGGGTTCTCGCCCACGTCCGGCATGAAGGCCGAGACGTAGACCAGCGCCTTGACGTTCGGGTTCCCGGCCGCTGCCTGGCTGATGACCGCGCCGCCGTATGAGTGCCCGGCGAGCACGATCGGCCCGTCGATGCTCTTGAGGATGCTGGCGACGTACGTCGAGTCGCTGAGCACGCCCCGAAGCGGGTTCGGCGGCGCTACGACCTTGTAGCCCTGGTGCTGGAGGCGTTCGACCACGCCGTTCCAGCCGGAAGCGTCCGCGAACGCGCCGTGCACCAGCACCACTGTCGGCTTGGCGCCACCAGTGTCCGCGTCACTCGCGACGGCGGGTCCGGCACAGAGCACGGTCGAGGCGACGGCCAGGGTGAGCGCGCTCGTGCGGGATATGAGGCGGCGGTTCAGCGGACGGTGGGACGGGGGCGACACAGCCATGATGATCTCTTTTCTCCGGTGGGGAGGCTGTCGACCTCAGCGTTTTCGAGCCGGACCGATCGCGCACGCTCCGGAGCGCGCGCGGGTGAACGCCCGGATCGTCCGGGTGAACGGCCGGACCGTCCGGGTGATGGCACCGGGCGCGGCGTTACACCGGACGTCCCGCCTCATGTCGTCCGTATGTGAACCCGATCGAGGGGTACGCGTAGGTCGGGATGGCGGGAGCGCCGGAGGACCGGTCGCGATCGACATCGAATTCGTGAACGCCAGTAGTACGGACGTGCCACCAGTACGAGCCTTCCGAGCAGCGGAAACAGTGATTTGTTCCACCATCTGGTCCCTAAGCTCGAACCGTTGCTCCCCGACACATGCTGGTGCGCTTCGTACGCGTAAGGAGACGACACATGCGGACATCCACCAAGGCACTGCTGGGCGCTACGGGCTCCGCCCTCATCGGAATCACCGCCGTCACCATCAACAACAGTTCGCTGCTCTGGTTATGGGGGGCGTGGGCGGTGCTCGCGATCGTGACGGCCGTCGCGGTCGTGCGCGAGCGCCAGAGCGTCTGACGGCGGTCGGAGCACTCCAGCTCCTGAGCCCCGAGCACCTGACGCCGGCCCGTCCGGCGCCCGGGAGATCCGGATCACGCGCTCCGGATGTCCCGACATCCCGCGCGTACCGTGCCCCCTGTTCCTTCGCCCGAAGGGCCAGGGGGCACGGTGTTGTCCCGTACCGACACCACTTCATCGTGCAGTTCAACATCGTTGCTCGGCACCACTGTTGGCGTCTGTTCGGGCTCGCCGAGTCCCCGCTCCCGACCCCGACCGGTGCCAACCGGCGCACGGTCTCACGTCTTGTTCCCCGCGTCTTCCGCCGTCCACCCGGGCGCGACATAATCCGGCTCATGGCGATCACCGAGACCGGAGGGCCCGCTCCCGTCCGGCAGACGACCCAGGCCGGACCGGTAGCCCTCATATGCCTGTTCCTCAGCCTCGGCATTCTCGGCGCTGGGCTGGTCTCTTTCGTCGTCTCGGTGGTCAATGAGCACCTTCAGTTGCTGTTCACCGCGCTCGGGCTGGCCGCGTTCGCCGTCGTGAGCCTCGTCGTCATCGGGTGCCGACGGCCCAAGGGGGCGGTCGAGCCGCAGCGAACCGCCCTCGCGCTGATCGAGAGCCGGCGTGCCCTCAGCAGCGAATCGGGCGATATTCCGGTTCAGTTCGAGCTGACGGTGGCGCCGGACGAGGGCAGGGCCTACCGGGTCGGTGTCCGTCAGTACATCAATCTGGTCGATGTCGGCGACTACCGGACGCGCGGCATCGTCGTCGTCACCTACAGCCCCGAGCGGCCGTGGAAGGTCCAGATCGTCACCGAGCCGACGCCGGAGTGGGCGCGGCGGGCGGCCGAGGAGCGGATCGACTCCGCTCCCGAATCGACCAAGGCGGTCGAGCCGGCGTCGAGTTCGGGTGGCGGCATCGTCGGGTTCATCGGGTTCTTCCTCGGGGCCGCGGCGGCCGTCGTCCTGCTCATGCGGGCGGACATGTTCATCGACGGCATCGGCCGCACCGATGACAAGCCGAGCACCTCGACCAGTTCCAGTTCCAGTTCCAGTTCCAGTTCCAGCGGCACCATCACGTCCACGGCCACGCTGTCGTCGTCGATGACGGCCAGCGGAACTGCGTCATCGGACTCGATGCGTCGCGACGGTGAGATGCGCCGCGCCGCCACTGCCCTGATGAAGGGGATGGGCACCTCCAGCGCCGTGAAGCTCAGCATCGAGGAACGGGTCATGGCCGTGACGGGCGGATTCACCCGGGACAAGGGCGCTGATCCGCTGATCGACATGCGGGCGCTGCCGTACGAGCGGTTCCCGGGGCTGGTGCGCGCGGCCCGCACCGGGTTGGGCATCAAGGACCCCACGTTCTGGCAGATCAACTTCAAGCACCACAAGAAGACGGAGGCCCTGATCGTGCATGTGACGGTCACCAAGGGTGGTGCCTCCGCGTCCCTGGAGGCGGACGCCAAGGGCAAGATCACCAAGCGCTCGTCCCGGTGACGGGCCCGGTGCCGTCGCAGTCCAGCCCTTGCCCCGACTCCTCCTCAGCCGTCCGCCCGGCTCCTCCGCGCGTCCTCGCCTGTCCGCCTGTCTCCAGCCTCAGCTTCACCTTCGACGGCGGGCGGCCGGATCACTCGGTCAGCCGCTTACGCCGCATATCGTGCAGCTCGGACCCGCTCCGCAGGAACGGCCTGGCGCCCCCCCGGCGCCCGCTCGCCGCCGAACCGCGCGGAGCTTCCTCGTCACCGGTCTCCTCCGCCGTCTCGGAGTAGGCGGCGGTCACCCGCCCGCAGTCGTCACAGTGCCGACTTCTCATCGGCCGGTCGCTGAACGGAGCCGTACTGTCGAGCACCCAGGTCGCGAGCGACCCGCACTCGACGCAATTCGGCTGATTCACCTGGGTCATCGTCAAATGGGTCGGAATGCCGCTCGTGTTGAACAGGGAGTCGTCAGCCACAGCGCGCCCCTTCGCCGGAGTCGGAGCTCCATCCTGCCCGACGGCTTCGCCCGATGTGGCGGTCTTGCAACACCCCGTGACCACACCGTCACCGCACCCGTTACCGCACTTCGTAACGTTTCCGCCGCTCAGATACCAGCGGGGTTGCACCCGGAGCACGGCACCTTGAACGGCTTCCCCGTCCTGTCATGCACCATCACCACCAGACGCAGCCCATGACACACCGCGCACGGCGCTGCCCCGCGCCGCCCGGCCGTCTGTTGCACCTCGTGCACGAAGAACCTAACGGCGTCCTCGTACCGGGCATCGCTCCACTCGTTCCCACCCTCGTCGTCGCACATCTCCCCGCCCCTCTCCGTGGCAGTCGCCTCCCACGGATCGTCGCCCAAGCGCGCCCGCGCGCACTGCGGTTGCGGCCGGCGCCACTCTTCCGAGTGGCCGCCGCTATCGGGCGCGGCCGAGGCCCGTCGGTAATCTGGGCGGGATGCGGAGGTTCAGCCCGGTTGGTGCCTGGATGAGGACGCGCCTTGGTCGTGTTGTCCGTACGGGGCGGAGTCGGATGGTGTCGTCCAGCGGGGCGTACGGGCGGATGAAGGCGCAGTCCTCGCCCCGGAGCGGGGTGTGGCGGTCGATGATGTGTTGCGGGGTGGGGGTGGTCCACGGCAGCGCCCAGGGATTGACCGGGAGCGGTACGGGCGGGAACCGGCCGCTGTGCCGCCCCTGAGCCGGAAGTAAGAGTTCCAGCACCCGGAGCAGGGCGCGCTGGATAGCCTGACGCATAAGTCGATCAGCTCCTGATCAAGCTGTGTCGGCGAGCCCCGCCAGGCCGTTGCTGCGGCCTGGCGGGGCGTTCCTGTACGGGGGCGTTAGAAACCGGGTGCGCGGCGGTGGAGGCCGGCGATGAGTGCGTCGCTGAGGGGGTCGGCGAAGGCGTAGCTGCATTTGCCGGGGTGCCCGTGGAAGAGGGTGCACGCCTCGTCGCCGTAGCCGCTCATACCGCCCTGGCCGGGGCAGTCGGGCCGGATGAAGACGGCGTCCGCGTCGTGGCCGTCGATCCATATGGCCCACATCTCGCCGTGCCGGGCGTCGTCGAGCTGCCAGACGAGATCGAAGTGAAAGCCGGGCGGGTGCGCTTCGAGCCTGCACCGGAGATGGCTCACGGCGTCGGCGAGGTCGCCGTTCCCGATGGCCCGCATGTCTCCGTGCAGGCCGGACGGGACCTGCGCGAAGGCCCCGCAGATCCGGGGCCCGTTCATGCCTCGGACTCCGGCGCGGCGACGGGCCGGTCGTCGTGCGCGGGATGTCGACGCAGCAGTACGCGACAGTCGACGGCGGTCGTCTCGTCGTTGACGCGAGTGGCCGCGTCCAGCTTGTCGTGGAGCCGTCGGCACGGCAGGCACCCGTCAGAGACCGCTCGGCGCGTTATGGCAATGGTCGAATCCGTCGCATGCTCAACGAGACCAGAAGCCTTCTGCTGGTCGGTCATCTACCGCCATCCCTTCGCCGCATTCGGTGCCATGCCCTTCCTCGCTCTAGGCAACGCCACGGCTACACAGAGCGGTACCGTGGCGGGACGGGTCAGGGTCAAGTGGCTCAAGCGGAGTTCGAACCGTAGGAGTTGAGGTCAGTGGCGGCGCGTGAACCGAACCACCGTCTTCACCGTCTGTACCGGGAGACCGGCTGGAATCTGCGGCAATTGGCACAGGCGGTGAACCGTGCCGGCACAGAACGAGGCACGCCCCTGAAATACCGACAGCAGTCGGCCCACCAGTGGCTCGGGGGCCACCCTCCGAAGGAGGAGAACCAGCCGCTGCTCATCGAGGCACTGTCGCGGAAGCTCGGGCGGACCATTACCTACGCTGAGGCGGGATTACCCCAACCGTTCTGCCGGCCGGAGAGCCATCTCGGCACGGCGGAGGAGATCATCGACCTGGGCAGCAACGATATGCTCCCCGGCCGCCGTGGCGTTCTCGGCGCGAGCCTCTTCTCCGTGGCGCTCACAGTGCCGAACTGGGCGGATGTGGTGGGCAGGATGGAGTCTGTTCGGTCCGGCGTGACTCCGCGTATAGGAATGCCGGAAGTGAGAATGGTCGTCGCCATGACCGAGCGGATCTCGGAGCTGGACGACCAATTCGGTGGGCGGTACGCACGACCGATGGCTGCCGCATTCCTGGTCAACGCCGTCGCCCCGTATCTTCGGGCTGATGCGGTGAGCACGGTCCGCAAGGCGATGATGTCGGCCGCGTCGGATCTCTGCTATCTCACCGGATACATGGCCGTGGATGAAGGCTTCCACGGCCTCGCCCAGCGGTACTACCTCAAGGCGCTGGAACTCGCCGGAGCGTCTGAGGACCATCTCACCTATTGCACGACGCTGCGTGGAATGAGTGTTCAGGCGGTCGATCTCGGGCACGGCCGCGCGGCGCTGCGACTGGCCGACGCCGCCTCCGCCGCCGCGCCCCAGGCAGGCCCGCGGATGCAGGCATTTCTCGCCGGGCAGCAGGCGCATGCCGCCGCACAGGTTGGCGAGCGGGCGGCGGCCCTGGATCACCTGCGGGTCGCGGAAATCGCGATGGACAAGGCCGAATCCAGGGAGAGGGTATTCGGTTCCTACGACCCGTCGTCGCTGCACTATCACACGAGCCGAGTGCGATTCGAGTTAGGAGATATGCGTGGTGCGGTGGAGGCGATGAGCCAAGCCGACACACTGCGCTCTGCCGCATATCGGCGGACCCGAGTGAACCAACGCTCCCTGCTGGCGGAACGGCAGTTCGCCATCGGCCATCTCGAAGCAGCCTGCTCCACCTGGAACAGTGCACTGGATGACTACTCCTTCGTCCAGAGCGGACGAGTGGATCAGCGCGTCCGGACCATGTTCGGGCTCATCCGACCGCACCTCCGTAACCAGGCCGCCAAGGCCCTCTACGAACGTGCCCGCACGATCACCCCCGCGTCGGTCCAGCCGCGCGCCGTTTAGCGGGGCCACCGGTAGGGCCATGGATGCAGGTGCCGGTGCGGGCTCCTCGATCCGCCCGCGACCTGGCGGGGAGGGTGTAGGGGCCTACACCCTCAAGCAGGGGGGTACCGCGCTGTCCCCGGCGGCGGTGGACCAGGCAGGCTGGTGTCCGTCACCGCGACACCCCGCCCACCGGAATCCAGGAGATCCCCATGAGGTCCGCCCTCTGGCTGCTGTTCGCCATCGGCATCGCCACGAATGTCTACGCCAGCACTTTCGCCGACGTCGGCGGAGCAGCGGACATCGGCCTCCGGGTCGTATCCGCGGTCATCCTGCTGATCGCGGGTACGGGGCTGTGGCGGACCCGCGCGAACCGGACCCACGAGAACCGGGCGCGGTAGGCGGGCAGCGGCGGGGTGGCCGGGGGCGCACTCTCCCGTACCAGCGCTGTCGTGGACGGCGTGGGGGCGCGACCCTCCCGTATCACCGCGATCGTGGGCGGCGGCGGGGCGCGACCCTGCCCCGTATCCGGTGTATCCGACTGTGTTGATACGACAGTTGCTCACTCGCCCGAGTGCCACCGGTGCGCGGCGGGGACGCATTCGTGACGCCGTTTCCCCTGTGTCGTTGAGGGCGTGTACTCGGGCCGGGCCCGTCTGCCCCATGACACCGTTGGAGATGCCCTTGCTCGGCCACGAACTGCCCAAGCCGACCAAGCAGGACTTCAGAAGCTATGCCGTATCGTCCCTGGGATACGCGCTGTTCGCCACCCGATGGCTCCAAGCACCCCTGTATTTCGGCCTGGTGGCCGCCCAGGGCGTGTATGTCTACAAGTTCTTCAATGAGTTGTGCCGACTGGTGCTGCACGTCGTCGGCGGCAATGTGAACGAGACCCACGTCATGCTGGCGGTACTCAAGCTCGTCGACGTGGTGATGATCGCAAACCTGTTGATCATGGTGATCGTCGGGGGGTACGAGACGTTCGTCTCCCGCATCGGCCTCCAGAACCACCGCGATCAGCCCGAGTGGCTCTCGCACGTCAACTCCAACGTGCTCAAGGTGAAGCTCGCCACGGCGATCGTGGGGATCTCCTCGGTCCACCTCCTCCAGATGTTCGTGGACGTCGACCACACCTCCCACCACTCGCTGCTCTGGGGGACCGTGATCCATATGGCGTTCATCGTCTCGGCCGCGATCCTGGCGTATATGTCGGGTCCGATGGAGTCGCACGGCGTGGGCCACGGTGTCGGCCGCCGCGGCAGGTCCGCTGCCCGCCCGCCCCTCTCCGAGACCGGGCCGGAGACCGATCAGGAGACTGAGCCGGAGACCGAGCCGCGAGCGGAACGGCGAGCGGAACCGGAGATGGGCCAGCCGGCCACCGGCCATAGCACCACCGGCCATGGCACCAGCACCAGCACCATCACCGGGACCGGCACCGGCACCACCGGTGCCCCAGTACCGCGTGACCTCATCCCCGCCCAGAACACCGGCCCCGTCCGCGAGTCGGGCGATCCGCGCGGCTCCGAGACCCGTATCCGCGCCGCCGGATTCCCCGCCCGTAAGTCGCTGGAGGAGTTCGACCGCGAACACCAGCGCTCGCTCGACTGGGAGACCGTGGCCCGACTGGGCAAGGCCGACTTCGTACCCGACCACGGGAACGCGGTCCTCCTCGGTCCGCCCGGCACCGGTAAGACACATCTGGCCGTCGCTCTGGGCATCCGGGCCTGCCAGGCCGGACACCAGGTGCGGTTCGCCACCGCCGCCGAGTGGCTGACCCTGCTCTCCGACGCGCGGTCGGCCGGCCGGCTGAAGGAGGAGCTGGCCCAACTGGACCGTTACGACCTGGTGATCGTGGACGAGATCGGCTACGTCGACCTCGACCGTGAGGCGGCGGACCTGCTCTTCCGCTTCGTCTCCCACCGCTACGAGCGGGCCTCGATCATGGTCACCGGCGACAAGCCGTTGAGCCGCTGGAACGAGGTCTTCGGCGATACTCCGGTCGTCTCCGCGTTGATCGACCGCCTTGTCCACCACGCGGAGGTCCTCACGCTCACGGGCAGCAGCTACCGGCTACGCGGCCGTGACCTGGACCGGGTGCCCGCAACCGCCACCGACATCCACTGACCGCCACGTCCAGCCGCTGCCACGCGCCCACCTCCTCCGCCCCGGGCGCCGCCGAGACGGTCTTCCGCCGGGGCATCGAACTCTCCACACTCATCAGGGAGGGGGGCGTGAGCGATGGCGAAGCGAGTCACCAGAAGCGGACGGGGGCCCACCGGAGGAGGCCGCAGACCCACGGGCGCCGGCCGCCGCCCCACCGCCCGACGATCCTCCACGGCGCGTCGGCGGCCCACGGCGGCCGGTCGGTCCCCGGCCCGTGGCCGTGGGCGCGCGCGACGGAAGAACGCGTACGGCACCGGTGCCCTGGCGCTGCTCGTCCTCGCGGTCTCGTGGCGAGTGGTCTGGCCGTACGTCCTGGTCGCGGTCATCGTCGCCACCCTCTGGTGGCTCTGGCGCACCGACCGGCTCCACCGAGCGGGCGACCGCGCCCGGCGCGAACGGGACCGGTCGCTCACCGGTCTGCGCTCGCTGACCGAGGTGGACGCCCTGACCTGGCAGCAGTTCGAGGAGTACGTCGCGGCGCTCTGCCGCCGCGACGGCTGCACCGAGGTCGAGGTCAGCGGGAAATCCGGCGATCTGGGCGCGGATGTCGTCGGCTTCCTCCCGGACGGGCGCCGGCTCGTGGTGCAGTGCAAGCACTACGCCCCCCACCGGTACGTCCCCAGCGGTGATATGCAGAAGTTCGTCGGCACCGCCTTCCTGCACCACGGGGCGGACGCGGCGGTCTACGTCGCGACCTGCCCCTTCAGCCGGGCGGCGCTGGACCTCGCGGTGACGCACGGCATCCTCGCCATCCACCGCGACCTGCTCGGCCAGTGGAACACCGGCACCCCACTGACGGCACTGCTGCCGCTCAACGGGTCGGGGCAGGGGGACCGGAGGCACCGCAGACGGTGGAAGCGGACCTACGGCGGGTGAGCCCACCCTCCCGCCGCGGTGCCCGGGTCACCCGGGCCGAGCCGGTTGGCCGAGCCAGGGGGCCGAGCCGGTTGGCCGAGCCGGGGCCGAGCCGGTTGGCCGAGCCCGGTGAGCCCGCCGCCGCGGCCGGTCACCCGGGCTGAGCGACTGAGCCGGTCCGGTGAGCCGCGCCGGGGCTCACGCCGGCCGGTTCGACACCTGCGGGCCCGTCCAGCCATTGATCGTCGGGCCGGCCTCGGGGCGGACGGCACTCCGCTCGGGTGCTGCCTCATCCCTCGCGGGGACGGGCCGCCCCAGCCGCGCCAGTCGGTCCCGCAGGAGTTCGGACAGCTCCGTCTGTTCCTGCGCGGTCAACTTCCCGAGCAGTCCGGCCACCTCGTCCTCCCAGCTCCCGACGCCCTTGAGGAGTTCCCGGTTGCTGACGGACCAGTCCAGGACCTCCTGCACCTGATCCGGATGCCGGTGCAACCAGAGCGCCGCCAGCCACACCGGTCCGCCGCGGACCGCCTGCGCGCAGAACTCGTACTCCTCACGGCGGTTGGCCGACCAGGAGTACGGCAGGCCGACCTCACCGGACTGCCCCAGCCGCAGCTCGTCCTCCGCCTCCCGCGCGTGCACACCGGTGATGCGGTACGAGAGACCCGAGTCGTTCAGGTACTGCGGTGCGGACAGGTAGTACTGGATGTCGGCCGCACCGAAACCACGGCCCTCCCCGGCATGGACGCCCTCCAGCCGCCGCAGGTGATGGCCCAGGCTCCGGCACACCATGTTCCAGCCGTCGGTGACCCCCGCGCGGACGACCTGCACCGGATCGTGGACCCACCACAGCACTCGTGCGTCCACGGCCTCGGAGCCGTGCGCGGTCGGGAGGGTGATCCTGCGCGTCGCGGTCTCCTCGCCGAGACGCACATGGAAGGCGCATTCGTAGCCGCGCAGCCGTCCGGGAGAGGGGGCCCATCCCGGCCGGGACGTGCCCGTAACGGGTTCATGGGGGGACGGATCGGCGACGGCGTCACGGCGCCCGCGGCCGAGTAGGCGGTACTCCCCGTGCCGGTCCCTCAGCACCAGCGCCCGGTCCAGCCGCCCGGTCCAGCGCTGGCGCAGGATCTCCCGCCACGGTGCGTGGCCGGCCCGGACGTAGACGCGATCGTCGGTCTCGTACGTCATGAGGTGCTCCCCTGCGCGTAGGGGCCGCCCCGCGGGGTGCGGGGCGGGTCCAGGTCGGCGCGCCATTCCTCCAGGGCGTCGCGGACGATGCCCCGCCCGGCCAGCTCGGCGTCCTCGTGCCGGTCGATCTCCACGAAGAGGCGTAGCTCCCCGAGCCGCATCTCCCTCGCGAGCACGGTGAGCAGCAGCTCCACCGCCGCCTGTTGCCCGTCGCTCCACACGGCCGTACGGCACCAGTCGACGAGCCGGTGGGACGTCCGCTCGAAGGTCTCGTCGGTGTTCAGCGCCCGACGGATCAGTTCGATGATCGTCTGCGCGAAGTCGCCCTCGTCGAGCAGCTCCGCCTGGAACCACGCTGCCTCGTGCAGGAGCGGGGGGAACGCCCTGAGCGCCAGTTCGGCGGCGCTGCCCTCCTGGTCGGTCCAGGCGGCCAACTGGCCGAGGACCAGATGCTGATTGCCAGCGGCGAAGAGCGCCCACAGCGCGGTCCGTACGGCGAGGTCGACACGGGTCTCGTGGTCGTCCCGCTCGTTCCGGGGGCCGCCGGGCAGTCGGCGCAACAGGCGCATGGCGAGATCCGGCCGGGAGATCCCGAACTCGGTGCCGCAGGTGTACGCGACGGTCGAGCGCAGTTGCCAACTCTGTGTGGTGCTCCACTGGGTGAGCCGGTACTTGACCTCGGTGGCGAGTGTCGGGTCCGCTGCGGCGACGCCGAACGCGTGGGCGGCCATGGCGCGGCTGCATTCCCGTTCGGATTTCGCGAGTTCGCGGATGTGTCGGAGTGCCGTGCGCCCGCCACCCCAGGCCGCGGCCATACCCATGACCCGCCCGACGGGCTGGGTCATGTCCCGGCGGTCCTTGACGTCGTCCAGCCAACTGGTCAGTACCGCGGACAGTTGGCCGTACTCCCGCCACACATGCCGCAGCACGGTCTCCGCCTGCCGGTGCCGGGTGAAACGCACCGGCTCCACCGCGTAGCTGAATCCGTAGCCCCGCAGGACCTCGCTGGGCGCTCGGCGCGCCCGTACGGTCCGCAGCAGTTCCTCCAGCGACTTGCGGAAGACGAACCGGGGATTGGGCCGTGACTCCGCCCGCCGCCCTCGTTCCCCGTGGCCCCCGCCGTCGTCGGACGCGTCGGTCGCGGGGAGTACGGAGTGGAGGCGCCCGTCCGCGACCGTGAGGAGCCGGTCCGCCTCCTCCCGCACGATCCGGTGGTCGAGACCTTCGAAGACGCAGGTCGAGAGGAGGAAGGCGAGACCGTCCGCGTCATCGCTGAGTTCCCTGATCAGGTCCGGCACCTCCTCCTCCGCGAGGAAGCTCAGCCGGTCCCGGATGTCGCCGGGACCGGTGTCGTCGGCGTCGCGGGGGCTGGTCAGCGCGGCGACCAACTCGGCGACCTGGGCGGGTACGAGTTCGGGGACGAGCAGTTCGTCCAGCAGTCCGGGTTCCAGTGCGTCCAGCAGCCGGCCGCGCTCCACCCGGTCCGGTACCGCTGCTTCGAGGCGGGCTGCGAAGACGGCACGCGGCGGGGGCGGCTGACAGTGCAGGGGAGTGACGTGGAGATCCCGCTGGAGATCCCGGACGAGGCCCGGATCATCCGGCAGCACGATCACCATGCGGGCGTTGGCGTCAATCAGCCGGCGACGCAGATTGCCCAGCATCGCCGCCTTCCACGGGTGGGTGGGCAGCAGGCCGTCCACGAGGTAACCGCGGGCATCGGGGTGGGTGGGGCGCCAGGAGGCGAAGTCCATCTCACTGTCGACCGCCCGCAGTGCCGTGCTGTCGCCGCTGTGGCGGTGCAGCAGGTTCAGGGCCGCGGTGCGGCGGCCGGTTCCCGGTTCGCCGGTGAGGAAGAGGACTCGGCTGTCCAGGGTGGTGAGCGCGGCGGCGAACCAGGAGGGTTCGGCGAATCCCCGCCGCGCGTCCTGGATCTCGGCCGTGGAGATGGGCCCTTCGTGGGCCTCCACCAGGCGGTCACCGGGTCCGGTCGGGCGGCCTTCGTTCGCCACCCGCTGGCCACCGGTCACGGCTGCCGCGACGTTGCTCCCCGGTGCGTAGATGATGGGGGAGTATCCGCCTCCGGCGCCGGAAACGACATCCCTCAGTCCACGGACGAAGCCGTACGGGTCCGGGTGGCCCAGCTCGTCGTACGGGTCCTCGTCCTCGTGCTCCCCGGGCTCCTCGTGCTCCTCGTGCGGCGGATCGGCGTCCGCAGGCGGCGCCGCACCGGTCGGAACCGTGTCCGACGGGGGCACGCTGGGGCCACCCGGCTCCGGAGGTTCGTGCTCGCCGGACATCAGTAGCCCACGTTCTTGTCGCCGTGGACCGTGTCGCCGCCCTGATCCCCGTGGACCGTGCCCGCCTTGCTGCCGCCGATGTGGTCCCCGGCGATGTGCGTGCCACTGGTGTGGGTGTTGTGCACACTCTGGCCACCGTGCACGGTCCCCTGGTTCACATTTCCGCGGTCGGCCCTGATGGAGACCCGGCCGGCAGCGGTCTTCCGGGGGCCGCCGTCGGCGGCGGTCTTCCGGGGCTTCCTCTTCCGGTCGCCCCGGTTCTCCCGATCGCCCCGGTTCTCCCGGTCCTCCCGGTCCTCCCGGTCCTTCTTGTCCTCGATCACCCGGTCACCCAGGATTCGGCGGTCGTGAAGGGCCCCGGAGGGCGCGGGCACGTAGAGCCAGGCCCGCTGCTCGAACCGCTTGCCCTCCACGGTCGCCGGTACTTCCATGAAGTGGTCGAGATGCCGCCCCGTGTAGCCGCTGGCCACCGCGTCCTGGTAGCAGCGGTCGGAGAGGATGGCGGCGACCTGGGTGATGTTCTCGCTGGAGGCGGCGAGCATGGCCTTCACGGGACGTGAGTCGAGCAGCCGATGAGTGTCGTTGCGCGGGGTGCCGTTGCCGTCGTACTCCCCACCGTCGTCGGGCAGCGGCCCGATGTGCAGACTGACCCGGAGACGGATCCGAACCGCTCCCACCGAGTGCACATTGAACTCGGTCAGTACCTCCTGGAGGGTGCCGAGCCAGGGGTGGATGACGAACGGCATGTGGGCGGGGTCGAAGCCGAACACATAGCCGTCGCCGGTGGCGTTGGGGAACCTCCGCTCCGTCCAGACCTCGGTGAGCCCGGCGCGGTCGAACGACGAGTGGAGGAGCTGGGGAATGGTGCGGCTGATATGACCGTGCTCGATGGCCGGGTACCCCGTGAAGTCCTTGGCGTCGACGGCCAGGACGCCTCGGTACGGGGGGAGGAGCCGGCTCCGGGTGTGGGGGGCGGCGCTGGTCGCGGGCAGCGAGGGGTGACGTTCGGACATGAGGATTCCTCCGCGGGACGGGGCACCGGGCCGAAGGCCGGCCGGGGGGCATCGGCGGGACGGTTCGTCCGCGCCGTGCACTTCGAGACTCGCGGAGGCCGCCGCCCCGCTCCGCACCCGCGGTGCGGATGGCCCGTGACCGGCGTCACATCGTCCAGTCGGGATGTAGGCGTGGGCTGCGGGCCGTGGGCCGTCCCAGGGAGGTGCGCGTGTGTGTTCAGCCGTCGAGCTCGGCGGCGGTACGGCGCAGGGCGGTCAGGTCGCTGATCACGATGTGACCTCGCCGAGTGACCACACCGCAGGACCGCAGGTCCCCCAGTAGATCGGTCACCGTGTTCCGGGAGATCCCCAAATGCTGGGCCAGTTCCTCCCGCGTCAGCGTGAGGTCCGGGGAGAGTTCGGCGCAGGGGGCGGGCCAGTCGGAGGTGTCGGCGATCCGCACCAGGGTCGCCGCCAGCCTGAGCAGCGGGTCGCCGCCCGCGATGGCCCTGGTCGACTCGTGCACCCGCGTGATCGCGTAGCGGGCCAACACCGGTCCGAGGTTGTTGTCGTCGATGAACCGCTCGAAATCCGCCTTGCCCGTGACCGCGACCCGGCAGCGGGAGAGCGTCGCCACGCTCGCCAGCCGTCCGCCACCGGTCTGCACGGCCATCTCCCCCAGGAGTTCCCCCGGTCCTCGGAAGGCCAGCAGGGAGAGTTTCCCGTTCCGCTCCGTCCGAACGACTTTGAGCCGGCCGCTGAGCACCGCCAGGACATGGGTGCCGGCCTCGCCCTGGTGCAGCAGCGTCCTCCCGGGCGGGTGCCACTGGGTGTGTGCCTGTGCGATCAGCCTGCCCCAGACCTCTTCGCCGGCCAGATCGCGCAACGTCTGCGGAGTCGAACCGTCTGACTCCCCTGGGGGGTATGAGAGTTCGGTCATGGGTCGACCCTAGGAAGCCGCCTTGCACACCACAGCGGATTGGGATCTTTAGCCATAGATTGAGCCTTCTCGGCCATTCCGAGAGAGCCATTCCGAGAGAGTCGTTCCGACTGGTCGGCCGGCTGTCGGGGATCGGCTAACGCAGTAGCGGCAGGATGTCCCGCAGGTCGTCGGTGTCGACCACATGGTCCGCCACCGCGCGGGCGTCCGGTGTGGCGTTCAGGGCGATGGTGGTGCCCGCCGCGCGGAACAGCGACACATCGGAACGGGAGTCGCCGACCGCCGCCACATCGGCGAGCGCGACGCCGTTCGCCCGGCACCAGCCGTCGACGAAGGTGACCTTGCCGTCCTCGGACATGTGTCGGGAGACCCGGCCGGACAGCACTCCGTCGTTGATCTCCATCCCGACGCCCGATACCGCGGCGAACCACGGCCGGTGTTCGATCGCCTCGGAGACGAACTCCCAGGCCAGGGTAGCTAGCAGTAGGGTGCAGCCCGCGTCGGCCAGTTCGGTGAAGGTCTCCTCAAGCCCGCCTATCCAGGGTGCGTCCCGCAGATGGTCCCGTATCTGCCCGGTGGTGGTGCCGGCGAAGAGGGGGGCCTCCCTGGTCGAGTACTCGTGATGGTCGATCCCGTACTCGGCGTAGAGGCGTTCGAGTTCCTCGACGGCGGTGAGGTGCCCCATGGCGTGGGCGAGGAGGAGGGAGCCGGAGGTGTTGCGGAGCAGGGTTCCGTCGAGATCGAAGGCGATCACGGGGTGGCGGAAACTCATCGCGGGATGTCACTCCTGAAGCAGCGGTCTGAACAGCGGTCTGAACAGCGGTCTGAAGCGGCGGTCTGAAGCGGCGGTCCGAACTCGCGCTGGACGATGGCGTGGTCCGCGCCGATCATCTCGCATACGACCGGCGGGGGTGTCAGGCGTCGGCGGCGTACCGCCAGAAGTCCCGCATGAGATCGGTCGGTGTCGGCCCGGTCAACTCGCGCTGGGTGAGCAGGATGGCGACCCTGCCGCTCGACGGGTCGAGGTGCGCGGCGGTCCCCGTACCGCCGACCCAGCCGTAACGCCCGGGTACGTGCCAGGGATCGAGGGCCGTGACGTCGACGGAGCCGCCGAACCCCCAGCCCTGGCCCTCCAGGAACAGCGCCGCCGCCTCGCGCTGGGCCGGCGTCAGCCGATCGGTGGTCATCCGCCGTACCGACGCGGATGACAGCAGCCGCCGCCCGTCGGCGGTGGTCCCCCCGGCCAGCAGCATCCGGGCGAAGGCGTGCCAGTCGTCGGCGGTCGAGACCAGCCCACCGGCGCCGGACGGGAATGCGGGCGGTTCGCTCCACTGCCCGTCGGGGGCGTCGACCAGGTCGAACCCTCCGGCCGGGGCGGCCCGGTAGTAGCCGGTGAAACGGTCGAGCTTGTCGGCGGGGACCGAGAACCCCGTGTCGACCATGCCGAGCGGCTCGAACAGCCGCTCGGCCATGAACTCGGGCAACGGGCGCCCGGTGACCCGGGCGACCAGTACGCCCTGGATGTCGGAGCAGGTGTTGTAGAGCCACGCCTCGCCCGGCTGGTGCAGCAGCGGAATACGGGAGAGCGCCGCCATCCAGGCGTCCGGTTCCGGGACCTCCGACGGCTGCGGCGGCCCCTGCTTCAACTCGCTGAAGAGCAGGCCCACTACGGGTAGCGAGAAGTCGGACGGGAAGCCGTAGCCGGCCCGGGAGGTGAGCAGATCGAGCACGGTGATCGACCGGGCGGCCGGGACCACGGCGTCCACCGGCCCGGCCGGTGTGCGCAGCACGACCGGGGACGCCAGTTCCGGCAGCCATCGTTCGACCGGGTCGTCCAGGGTGATCAGGCCGTCGTCGGCCAGCAGCAGCACGGCCGCAGCGGTGAGGGGTTTGGTGATCGAGGCGATACGGAAGATCGAGTCCCGGGCCATCGGGGTGGCGCCTTCGACATCGGCGGACCCGGTGAACCGCACATCGACGACGGGCCGGTCTCCGCGGGAGATCAGGGCGACGGCTCCGGGCACCGTGCCGTCGCCGATGTGGGCCTGGAGGATGCTGTGCAGATCGGTCATCCAGCCACCTTCTCCCGTCCGCGGCCACCGGGTGGAATCCCACCCGGGATTTCCGGCGCCGACCCACCCGGGCGCGCGGCCATCGACCCCGTACGGGCCAATCGTGCACGTATGGCGGCCCGGTGAGTGGGTCTCAGACCCGAACGCGATTCTCCATGCGGTACGTGGTTCTCATGGCCGTACGTGATTCTCGTCGCCGCAGGTGATTCCCGGACCCGTACGCCTTGCCCGCCCGTACCCCTCGCCCCGCCGTCCCCGGGGTCCGGTCAGTCTCCCGTCCGCAGTACCGTCCCCCGGCGCTCGAACTCCAGCAGGTACTCCACATCCGTCGCCGCCTTCGATCCGAGTTCCCGTTCGAGCAGCCACAACGATCCGTCGATGCCCGAGCTGACGCCGCCCGCGCACACCAGATCGCCGTCGTCCACCGTTCGGACGTTCCGCACATCGGCCCCCTGGTCCCGCAGGTACTGCCGCGCGCCCTGGTGTGTCGTGCAGGGCCGACTGCCGATCAGACCCGCCTCGTGCAGCACGATCACTCCCGTACAGACGCCCATCAGGGTCAGCGACGGCCGGGCGGCGCGCCGCAGCGCGCGTGGCAGGACGCCCTTCTTGATCTCCGCCCAGATCCCGGCGCCGTCCCGTCGCCGGAAACCGCCACCGGGCACCACCAGCACATCGGCCGCCTGCGGTCGCCAGGCTCCGGGCACTTCCCACTCCGTGCCGAAGCTCCCCGTGACCCGGCCGGGGCGCCCGCTGGTCACCAGCTCGACGGTGACGGGATGCCCCATGGCGGCGGCGCCCGCGAAGACCTCCAGCGGTCCGAAGAGGTCGAGTTCCTCCACTCCGTCGAACGCGACGATCTGGACCCGCAGGGGGCGGACTGCGCTCCGGCCCGGTGCGGCGGATTCGGCGGCGCTGGCGGCGGTCGCCGCGCCCATGGACAGCGCCGCTCCGGCGCCGGCCGCGGTCAACAACGCGTCTCTGCGATTGATCGGTGCCACGGTGAAGACCTCCATCGGCCGGTACGGGCATCTCCCGTCCCGCTGTGGAGAGTTGGTCGCGGTACGGGACCGGAAAGTTCCCCGCGAGCCCGGGATATGCGCTTGTGCGCGAGCGGCGGTGAGCTGTTCAGGAGCTGGGGGCCGTTCCCGAGGGTCGGCGAGCTGGTCAGGAGCTGCGGGGGCACCGTCTCCGTCCGCGCTCAGAACTGCAACGCCGTGGCGACGTCCCGCCCGATGTCCTCGACGGCGGCGAGATCGAGCCCGTAGTGCACATAGCGGCCGTGGCGTTCCACCCGGACGAGCCCCAGATCGCGGAGCGTCCGCAGATGGCGCGAGACCTGCGGCCGGGTCATCGACAGTCGGTCCGCCAGATCCGCGGTGGTCATCGACTGGCGGGCGATCAGCCGGCAGAGCCGTACCCGCCGTGGATCGGTCAGCGCGAGCATCCGGCGGCGGGCCAGGGTGACGCCCACCACCCGGGTGTCGACCGGGAAGTGCACGACGGCGGGCAGGCCGGGTTCGTTCTTCACGACCAGATGCGGGGCGCCGAACCGGGTGGGGATGAGCAGGACCGGCGTACGGAGTGGCGTGATTACGGCGTGATGCACCTTGTCGAAGATGACCCGCAGCGGCCCGCCCCCGGACTCGGCGAGCCGGGCGCTGGACGGACTGAGCGAGAGCAGCGCAGCGGCCGGCCCGTCGTCCGCGAGCCGCTGCCGCACCCGGTGCGCGGCCCGGGTGAGGAAGGGCTCGGTCTCGGCCCACAGCGCGCCGAAGAACACCGGCCGGCAGAGATCCAGAAACCCGAGGACGTCCGCGCGCAGCGCCTCCGGATCACGCAGGAGGTCCTCGGCGAGGCCGAGATGTGGCTCCGGCAGCCCGGATGCGGCATGGCGCAGCGCGGCGGCCTGGTCGGGCTCGTGCCGCAGGCGGTCGAAGGTGAAGCCGTGGTAGCCACTGGCGCAGGAGTACGCGGTCAGTTCGGCGAACTGGTCCAGCGGCAGCCGGGTCAGTGTCGGCGCCGGAGCCGTACCGCCGCCGCCCGTTCCTTCGAGCCCGGTGTAGAAGCCACGCCAGCGCAGCGCCGTCCACAGCGGCGCGAACCGTCGGAGTCCGGCCCGGAAGGCGGGCGGTGCGGTACGGATGACCTCCTCGGCCCAGGGTGCGCGGTCCGCGTGGTGCGCGTGCTCGGTCAGCACGTGCAGGCAGGCGGCCAGCTCGGCGAGGGGCGATACGACGACCGGGAAGCGGCCGGGTACGGCCCCTTCCAGGACGATCACTACCGACATGGCGGGAGTGTACGGGGGGTTCCCGTACCGACCCCGCTACTTCCGGCTCCCGCGCCCGCGCCCACGGTCCGCCCCCGCCTCCGTCCCCTTACCCGTACCCGTACCAACTCCCCTACTTCCGGCTTCCGCCCCCGTCACGGACCCGGCCTCCGTCGCAGATCCGGTCTCCGTCACGGACCCGGACCCGGCCCCCGTCATGGACCCGGACCCGGACCCCGCCGCGAACTCGGCCCGCGCCGCCGCCAGGAACCCCGAATCCGCCAGCAGGTCGGAGACCACCCGCGCCAGCCCGACGGCGGCGATCCCGGTGCGGTCATGGGCGAGGGAGGTCACCGATGCCTCGCGCATGGCGTCGGAGTGGCTCGGCGTTCCGAAGTCGGCGGTCTGGACGTACGGGTGGATGACGGGCATGAGCTGCGAGAGGTTGCCGATATCGGATGAGCCGGCCGGGGAGTCCGCGTCGCCGGGGCCGATGGCGACACCCAGCGCGCGGACGGTGTCCCCGAACCGTTCAGCGAGCACCGTGTTGTTGCGGCGTTCCGCGTACATGGGTCCGGTTTCGGACAGCTCCGCGTCGGTCTCGGTGGCGAGCGCGGCGCCATCGGCGGCCTTGCGGACGCGTGCGACGAGGGCCTCCGTGGACGCGACGGTGCTGTCCCGTACATAGAGATCCACCACGGCTCGGGCCGGGACCACGTTCGGCGCCTGCCCGCCGTCCGTCACGATGCCGTGCACCCGGGCGGTCGGCGGCATGAACTGGCGCATCGTGTCGAGCGCGCCGAGGAACAACTGCGCGGCGGCCAGCGCGCTGCGCCCCTCCCACGGGGACTTCGCCGCGTGCGCGCTCACACCGGTGAAACAGACCCGCAGATGCGCGGCGGCCAGCGCGTGCTGGGTGGTCATCGAACGGTCGGCGGGATGAAACATCACCGCCGCGTCGACCCCGTCGAACACCCCGGCATGGGCGAGCCGCACCTTGCCCGCGCCGCCCATCTCCTCCCCCGGGGTGCCGATGACGGCGACGGTGCCCGTGTGCCCGGGCTGTGCCCGCACCACCGCGATGGCGGCGGCGGCACCCCCGGCCGCGATGAGGTTGTGCCCGCAGCCGTGCCCGACGCCGGGCAGCGCGTCATACTCCACGATCACGGTGATGTACGGGTCGGGGGTGCTGCCCTGGTGCGTCGCCACGAAGGCGGTGTCCACACCCCCCACCGGGGCGGTGATCTCGAATCCCGCCTCCGCCAGCCAGCGGGTGACCACCTGACTGGCGTGGTACTCGGCGAACTTCAACTCGGGACGGCCGTGAATGGCGCGGCTCACCGCTTCCATGCGGGGGTACAGCGCGGCGACTTCGGCGGTGAGGGCCTGTGTGGTGGCCGCATGGTCGCCGGCGCCGGCGCCGGCGCTGTCGCTGCCGGGTTCGTGGCCGTGCTCGTCGGCGCCGGTGTCCCCCTCGATGTTGGCGCCGACCTGGGCGTTGGCCTGGGCGTCGGTCTCGGCGTTGGCCTGGGCGTTGGTCTCGGCGTTGGCCTGGGCGTTGGTGTTCTCGGACATGCGAACTCCGCTCATGGGACGATCCATGAGCTGAGCCTGCGCCCACCATTGGCGCTCCGGTCCTGGGTTACCGCGCCCCAGGTAACCCCCGGCTCCGAGGGGACCGGTCCTCGCCCGTCAGCCGGCGCTCGGAGGCGGCGACCGGAGCCGGCCGCCCCGAATGCGCCCCACGCCAGGCCCCGGCCGCCCGAGCACTCCACCCGGCCGCCCGAACACGCGACCCAGTTGGTTCAGCTCACCCGGCCGGTTCACTCAGCCCATCCAGCTCAGCTCACCCGGCCGGTTCAGCGCGGCCCGTCGGCGGTTTCGTTCGCGGTTTCGTTCGCGGATTCCTGCGCGGCGCGCCGGTACTCGGCGTTGATGCGCTGGGCGTCTTCGAGCTGGTCCTCAAGGATGACGATGCGGCAGGCGGCCTCGACCGGAGTGCCCTGGTCGACCAGCTCACGGGCGCGGGCAGCGATCCGCAGTTGATAGCGGGAGTACCGGCGGTGCCCACCCTCCGAGCGGAGCGGCGTGATGAGGCGGGCCTCCCCGATGGCTCGGAGGAAGCCGGGAGTGGTGCCGAGCATCTCGGCGGCTCGTCCCATGGTGTACGCGGGGTAGTCGTCGTCGTCCAGGCGACCACCGAGCGGAGTATCTGCTGTCATTCTCACCTCGTTGTGCAACGCGTCGAGGGGCCCCGGTGCCGTACGGCACCAGGGCCCCGAAGGAAATTCAACACCATCCGTCGGCTCTACTGCCGCGCCGACCGTCTGTTTCCGCTACGCCGCCCGGGGAGAAGGGCGGGAGTGCGGGTTCGCTGCTGCGGGACCGGGGACCACCTTCCGTTTCGGGGCCGTGCGATACCCGGGCACGGATCCTGCCCACCCGGGTCGATCCTGATGGCGTCTGCTTCCTCCGTTCTTCCTCGGGAGCGATCCGGTACCGAACCGGACCACATGGACTGCGGGTCATGCTGTCGGTGGCCCCTGAACCATGGGCCGCCCAGTGCGGTTGCCAGTCCCGTCACCGTTTGCGAACTACCTGGCTTCGGAACTCCACAGCCGCACTGACCTGCGTACTTCAATCCACCACTGCCCGCCAGTTCATGTCTGCCGGGCCCTTGGTCGTCTCTGTCTACGAGAGAAACCCTAGCCACAGGATCGGCCAATGTCTACCGTGGCGAGGTGAGATTTTGCTGCGCTGGACGAAGAGAAAATCGGTGGTGCGCGCAGCCGGGCCGCACACACCCCTACGGCCTGACTCCCGGGTCACCCGTACGGCCCCGGTATATGGATGAGGGCCCGACCGGCAACTGCCGGTCGGGCCCTCATCTGTCTACCGATGTGTCGGTTGTCCGCTCCCGTGAGGTCAGGCGGAGACGGGAGTGCCGAGCATCGCCGAAGCCGTCTGGAGCGGCGTACGGGCGGGTTCGGGCGCGTCCTGGGGCAGGCTGCGGCAGGTGAAGCCGAGGGCGCTCATGGCCCGGGTGACCTCGGCGGCGGAGAAATCGCGTCGGTCCTGCCGGGTGACGACCTCACCCACCTGCTTGACGGGGTAGTGGCGACGGCCGATGACCACCGAGTCACCCGTGATCGGCTCGGGCTTGACGCCCTTCATCGACTCCAGCACGCCGCTCTTGGTCAGGTCGAACGGGAAGCGGGCGATAACAACGCGCATGATGCCTCACAGGGAGAGAGAGGAAGGGACGAGCTGACCGGAGTGGCCTGGTCAGCGGGAGAGAGCGAGAACGCCCAGTGTGTGACCATGCTCGCCGATGACGGGCGCGGTCCCGAACCGTTGCTGTCGCATCATGCGCTCCACTTCGGCCGTCGTGTTCACGGGGGCGGTCAAAAGTCGGTTTTCGCCGACATGTCTTTGAGGGTGGGGCTGTTCTGGGTCTGCCATGTCTGCCAGATCTGGAAGCCCTGGAAGCCCTGGAAGACCCGGCAGGTCTTAAGGGAGACCTTAGGCCGCCGAGTCGGCGGTGGACTCGGGCCGGCCCGTACGCCGCCCCGCCTGCCCGCCGCGGTCCTGCTGGCCGGCGCGGTCCTGCTGGGCGGGTCGGCCGGAAGCCGGTCGGTCCTGAGCCGACCGACCCTGCGCGGGTCGGCCCTGGCCGGGACGGCGACCGCGCCGGGTACGGGAGCCGCCACCGTCGCGTCGGGTGGTGCGCTCGCTGACCGGTGCCGTGATGACGACCGGCACGCCCGACGGAGTCCGCGCGCCGGTGATCCGGCTCAGCTCCTCCTCGCCGGCGCGGACCTGAGTGGTCTGCGGGCGGATCCCGGCGTCCGACATGAGACGCGCCATGTCACGCCGCTGCGGGGGCGTGACCAGAGTGACCACGCTGCCGGACTCGCCGGCACGGGCCGTACGGCCGCCGCGGTGCAGATAGTCCTTGTGGTCGCTCGGCGGGTCGACGTTCACGACCAGGTCGAGGTTGTCGACGTGGATGCCGCGCGCCGCGACATTGGTCGCCACCAGCACGTTCACATGACCGGTCTTGAAGTGGGACAGGGTCCGGGTGCGCTGGGGCTGCGACTTCCCGCCGTGCAGCGCGGCAGCTCGTACGCCACTGCTCAACAGGTGGGTGGTGAGCTGGTCGACGGCGTGCTTGGTGTCCAGGAACATGATCACCCGGCCCTCGCGAGCCGCGATCTCCGTCGTCGTCCGGTGCTTGTCCGCGCTGTGCACCTGCAGTATGTGGTGCTCCATCGTCGTGACCGCGCCCGCGGCGGGATCGACGGAGTGGACCACCGGGTCGACCAGATAGCGACGGACCAGGAGGTCGACGTTACGGTCCAGGGTGGCGGAGAACAGCATCCGCTGACCGCCGGGGGAGACCTGGTCGAGCAGTGCGGTGACCTGCGGCATGAAGCCCATGTCGGCCATCTGGTCGGCCTCGTCCAGCACGGTGATGCCGACCTCGTCCAGACGGCAGTCGCCGCGGTCGATGAGGTCCTTCAGCCGTCCGGGAGTCGCCACGACGACCTCCACCCCGGTGCGCAGCGCCCCGGCCTGCCTGCCGATCGGCATCCCGCCGACGACGGTGGCGAGCCGCAGCCGCATGGAGCGGGCGTACGGGGTGAGCGCGTCGGTGACCTGCTGGGCCAGCTCGCGAGTGGGTACGAGGACCAGCGCCAGCGGCTGTCGCGACTCGGCACGGCGGCCGGCCGTGCGGGCGAGCAGCGCGAGACCGAAGGCGAGGGTCTTGCCGGATCCGGTGCGCCCCCGGCCGAGGACGTCACGGCCCGCGAGGGAGTTCGGCAGGGTAGCCGCCTGGATGGGAAACGGAACGCTCACACCTTCCGCGGACAGCGCGGCCAGCAGGTGCTTGGGCATGTCGAGTTCGGCGAACGTCTCGACGGCGGGGAGTCCGGGAGTGAGCGTCACCGGCAGGGCGAACTCACCCTGCGGGGCGCTGGGTCGGCGTCCGTACCCACCCGAACGGCGCGGCGCGCCAGAGCGGTTGCCGCTCTTTCCTGATCCAGAGCCCGATCCATAGCCGGAGCCGGAGCCCGATCCGGAGCCATAGCCGGAGCCGGAGGTTCCGATACGGGTGCGGGTGCGGGCAAAGCGGTCGTTCGTACGTGTGCGGTTCATCAGAACCTTCCTCGATACGGCACGCATCAAGGAATTCCCGCGGAAAGGCGCAGCGCAGAGAATCGCAAGAACGAGCCGAGCTGAACGCGAAAGCGAATCCGGCCAGTGGTGAGAGCTTCATGGCCATCAGGGTCCGCGTGATCGTCATGTGAGTCATGTACGTCGTGGACGTCGTGTGCTTCATGGGACGAGGCGCTGAAACGAGCGGCCTGGTCCGGTGGGAGTGACCCCGGGCGGGGGCGGATACGGCAGGCTCTGACGGATTCTCATCCGGAGCCGGGAGCCGGGAGCCGGGAGCCGGGAGCCGGGAGCCGGGAGCCGGGAGCCGAGCGGCGGGGCCGGGTGGCGGTGGAACCGGAGCCTGGGCGCGCGCCGCCTGTCATCAGGTGGCTTCCCCCGGCGGGGGGTACTCGGCGGTACCGCGGAACGCAACGAGCTGGGGCCCGCACCCCAAGGTGCGGGCCCCAGCTCGGAAGTACGCGTCAGCGTCAGGCGGGAACGATGTTCTCGGCCGTCGGGCCCTTCTGGCCCTGCGCGATGTCGAAGGTCACCTTCTGGCCCTCCTGCAGCTCGCGGAAGCCCTGGGCGGCGATGTTCGAGTAGTGGGCGAACACGTCAGGGCCGCCACCGTCCTGCTCGATGAAGCCGAAACCCTTTTCCGCGTTGAACCACTTCACGGTGCCACTGGCCATGATATTTCTCCTTTGGGGCATTGCCCGGAACCCGCACTGTGCGGTCTCCGCGTCGCGATGATTGCCCCGCCCGGAAATAAAAATCCGGAAATACAGAAGCACTCTCACCGGCGCAGCGGCCGGTGAAGGCACTTGAAGTTTTGGGAACCAAACTGCAACTGATGTCGACAGTAGCACGAAGCGACCGGCCGAGCCGGGAGGATAATTCACTTCCGCCTGTTGTGTCAGAAACCCTCACAGCGCGTCGCGTCGATTTCTCACTTCACGGTCATAGATATTGATTTACGGGGAGCACAGCGTTCCCGCTGAAACGTCGAGTACATGACCACTGCGTCGGCGAACGAGTGCCCCCGCGGGAGCCGCGGGAGCCAAGCGGGAGCCAAGCGGGAGCCAAGCGGGAGCCAGGCAGGGGGGGCCTCGGGCGGGGGCGGCTCGGGCGACGTCTCCGGCCCTTCGCGGCGCCCGTGCGACGGACTCCGGGAGTCGCGACGACTACTTCGACAGTCGTTGTGACAGCCGTTTCGACAACTGCCGGAACCCGGAACCGGAAGACGCCTGACGGTGGGACCCCTCGGCGCTACGGTGTGTCTCTTCACAGAAAATACACAACACGCGACGTGAACGACACGGGCGCCACAGCCGACGCGGACGGCACAAACCACCCAAGGGGGGACCTTGAGTAACGCGTACCCGATCAGCCCGCCGCCAGCTCCACAGCCGGCCGCTGCGCAACGACCATTGCGGAAGATGAAGCGCATCTATGTCGGCGGCGTGTTGATCATGCTGGTCGGCTTCGGTTGCGGCAGCACGGCCGGATCGGCGGACGCCCGGTCGACCCCGGGGTCCGCGAAGCCCAGCCCCGCGCCGACGGTCACCGCCACCGTCACCGCGACGGCGACCGCCAGCGCGATACCCGAGCCCAGGGCGACGGTCACCAAACCCGGCCCGACCGTGACCGTGACCGTCACCAAGACGGAGACGGCGGAAGCCAACGACAGCGCCAACGGCGACGACACGAGCGGCGCCGGCCCGGACGTCTCCTACAAGAACTGTGCCGCCGCCCGCGCCGCCGGTGCCGCGCCGGTCCACCGGGGCCAGCCCGGCTACGGCAGCCACCTCGACCGCGACAACGACGGCACCGGCTGCGACTGGGGCTGACGAGCGCCCGCCCGTCCCGACTCCCGGTCGCCCGCCCACCCCGAGCCCGGGTGGGCGGCCCGGGTCCGGCCGCCCGGTGTCCGCAGTGCCCCCCGTCACCGGACGGGCGGGGACGAACCATGGTGCCCCCGCTAAGAGCCGGCGCGGCGGCCGTTACGGATTCTCGGTGAAGCGGACGGACCAGGCGTAACCGCTCAAGTTGTCCTGCGGGACCCGCCTGACCTCTCTGACCTGGCACCCGTCATGGCCGTACTTGCGGGCGAACCGGTCGAGGCGCTGAGCGTCGGTGAGGTCCTCCATGGACAGCGGCGCCCCCACGACCAGGTCTTCGTGAAGGATCGTCTCCCGCGCGCCGTCGTCGGAGCAGGCCGAGCAGAGATGCGATGTGGGTAGGGTCATGCGGCCAGTGTCCTCCTCGCCCGGCCCTCCCGGACACGATCCGCTCCCAGCCGCCGGCAAGACACGCCGGCCCGCTGCCCCTCGCGGCCGTTCACCCCCCCTGGGCCCCATCCCGCGCATGGTCGCGGTACCCACTCGGCCCCCGCTCCCCCTCTCCCGCGGTGACCGTCCCGGCGCACCCGCCGCGTACGGCCTTTGACTTCCCTGCGGACCATCCGCATACTCGCCATCACACCATTCCACTAACTAACTAGTGAATCGGGGGATCTGCATGGGTGACAGCTCTAGCCCGTACGCCATCGAGGCGCTCGACCTGGGCCGGAAGTATCTGCGCGGCTGGGCCCTGCGGGAGTGCTCCTTCCGGCTGCCCACCGGCTGCGTCAGCGCACTCGTGGGACCCAACGGCGCCGGCAAGTCCACTCTCCTGAGCATCGCCGGGCGTCTGCTCCGCCCCACCACCGGCAGCCTCCGCCTCTTCGGCCGAGAGATCGGTGATCCGGCGGTGCTGCCGCACATCGCGTTCGTGGACCAGGAACGCCCGCTGTACAAGCGGTTCACCGTCGCCGAGACACTGCGCATGGGCAGGGAACTCAACCCGCGCTGGGACCAGGCCGCCGCCGAGCGGATCGTGGAGGCGGGCAAGGTGCCCTTCGACGCCCGAGTCGGCACCCTCTCCTCCGGCCAGCGCACCCGGGTGGCCCTGGCCCTGGCCTTCGCCAAACGCGCCGAACTCCTGCTCCTGGACGAGCCGATGGCCGACCTCGACCCGCTCGCCCGGCACGAGCTGTCCGCCCTGCTGCTCTCCGAGGCCGCCGAACGCGGGCTGACCGTCCTGATGTCCTCGCACCTCCTCTCCGAGCTGGAAGAGATGTGCGACCACCTGCTCCTCCTCTCCGGCGCCCGGCTCCGCATGGCCGGCAACGTGGACGAGCTGATCCCCGCACACCGGCTCGTCACCGGACTCGCCGACCCCGGCCCGGAGGCCCGTACCAGCGACGGTGAGGAAGGCGCCGGCGTGCTGCCTCCCGGAATCGCCCAGCACCACACGGTGATCGAGGCCCGGTTCAGCGGACGCCAGTTCACCGCCCTGATCCGTACGGATTCGGAGCCCGGCGACGCGTACGACAGCGTGGAGCCGAGCCTCGAAGAGGTCCTGCTCGCCTATCTGCGCTCAGCCGACGCACCTTCGCTGATCAGCCCCGCGTCCCGTGTCCCCGTCACCCCGCAAGCAGAAGGGAAGGCAGCGTGAACGCCCCCACGACCGCCAAGGCCCCCGTCGGACGAACCGCGACCGCACGCCGTACCCTCCCGCGCGGACTGAGCGGGATGAGCTGGGTGGTGTGGCGCAACAACCGCACCGCCCTGCTGCTGCTCATCGGCCTCACCGCCGTGGTCTCCCTCTACTGCCTCGTCCAGCGCGTCGGGCTCGTGGAGTACATGGGCTCACCAGAGGCTGAACTGGGCAGTCTGCGCGACGCCGACGAAGACGTGATCGACAAACTGATCCCGGTGCTTCAGTTCCTGCCGGTCGCACTCGGCGTCTTCCTCGGTGCCCCGCTCGTCGCCTCCGAGTACGAGAACAGCACGCTCAGGCTCACCTCGACGCAGTCCGTCGGCCGGCTACGGATCGTCATGACGACACTGGCCGTACCGCTGGTCGTCGTGGCGCTCTGCACCACCGTGCTCACGCTGTCCTTCACCTGGCTGTGGCACCCGGCCCGCACCATCTACAACGGCGGCAACTGGTGGGACGGCGGCCTCTTCTTCGCGACCGGCCCGGTGCCGGTGGCCTTCAGCCTCTTCACCGTCTCGGCCGGCGTCCTCGCGGGAGCGGTCCTGCGCCGGTCGGTTGCCGCCATGGCCATCACCCTCGTCGGCCCCGCCCTGACGGGCTCGGTGGCGCTGGAATACCTGCGGACCTGGTTCGTCAGCCCCCACCGGATCTTCTACCCGGACGGCACTGAGCCCCCGGGGCTGAAGCCGGGCGACGTCTCGATCGACAACTGGGTCGCCACCGCGGACGGCAAGGTGTACGGATGGGGCACCTGCGCGCGGGCCACGGAGAAGGAGAGCGCGGAGTGCGACGCTAAGCATGGCATCGTGAAGGACGCCATCGACTATGTGACGCTGGACCAGATGCCCGGCCTTCAGTGGATGATCTCCGGAGTCCTTCTGGCACTGGCCGCCGTCGCGATCGTCGGCACCGCGTGGTGGACACACCGCAGGTCGCTGTGAGGCCCTGCCGGGCTGGAAGAACGGGGAGATAGAACGTGGTCGAGTTCCGGATCGACCGGCGCAGCGGAATGGCCACGTACCTCCAGATCGTGCAGCAGGTCAAACAGGCGCTGCGGCTCGGCATCCTGGTCGAGGGCGACCGCCTCCCCACCGCCGCCCAGGTGGCCGCCTCCACCCGGGTCAACCCCAACACCACCCTCAAGGCATACCGCGAACTCGAACGCGAGGGCCTGGTCGAACCCCGCCCCGGCGTCGGCACCTTCGTGAGCCGTTCCCTCGTCCGCCCGCCGTCCCAGGACGGCGAGCGCCTGGCGGCGGAACTGCTCACCTGGATGACCGGCGCACGGAAGGCGGGCCTGGAGCGCGAAGACGTGAAGGCCCTGCTGGACGCGACCCTGGACGGCCAGTTCCCTCCGCCGGACACCAGCGACGCCTAGCCATCCACCCGCTGCCCCCGCGCCCGATGATCAGCCATCGTGCACCCAGCGCCTGATGTGGTCTAGACAACAAACAAGGCCCTGGTCTCCGACCAGGGCCTTCATCATGGAGCGGGTGACGAGAATCGAACTCGCGCTCTGAGCTTGGGAAGCTCATGTTCTACCATTAAACTACACCCGCGCGGCGGTCCGTGATCCAGAACCGCAAGCGTCGCTCACTCTACCCCATCCCCCGCCCCGGCCGTATGCCGCCGTGGTGCACGCGTGCCGTGTGGTGGTCGACGCGGGCGTTTCGGGGGGCAGTTGAGGCGTACCGTTGGGGAGCGGAGTGCCGCCCGGTTAGTCGTGGAGTTCATCCCCTAATGTGGTCGTTCGTCCGCATTTGTTGGGGAAGGGACTCATGGACTTGATGGAGCGCACCGTCGTCCGCTGTGCCGAGGGGCACGTCTTCGCTACCGCCTCGTTTCCGATGCAGCAGCTCGGTGCCGGGCGGATCGGGCCCGGCCGGCTCATTCGGTGTCCACGGTGTGCGCGGCTGCGCAGTGCCGTGCCCGTGAGAGCCGTCAAGCGGTAGCGGAAGCAGGGACGAGCGGCAGAGGAGCCGGGGCGCGCGGGCCGACCGATTGGGGTGGGTCCGCGCGCTCTGCGTATCCTCGGGGGGTGCTTCTCTCAGACAAGGACATCCGAGCCGAGATCGCCGCAGGTCGGGTGCGTATCGACCCGTACGACGAATCCATGGTGCAGCCCTCGAGCATCGATGTGCGGCTGGACCGCTACTTCCGGGTGTTCGAGAACCACCGCTACCCCCACATCGACCCCGCCGTCGAGCAGATCGATCTGACCCGCACGGTGGAGCCGGAGGGCGACGAGCCCTTCATCCTCCACCCCGGGGAGTTCGTGCTCGCCTCGACCTACGAGGTCATCAGCCTGCCCGACGATCTCGCCTCCCGGCTGGAGGGCAAGAGCTCCCTCGGGCGGCTCGGGCTCGTCACCCATTCCACCGCTGGCTTCATCGACCCCGGATTCTCCGGCCATGTGACGTTGGAGCTGTCGAACCTCGCGACGCTGCCGATCAAGCTCTGGCCCGGAATGAAGATCGGCCAGCTCTGTATGTTCCGGCTCAGCTCGCCGGCCGAGTTCCCGTACGGGAGTGAGCGCTACGGCTCCCGTTACCAGGGGCAGCGCGGGCCGACCGCGTCTCGTTCGTTCCAGAATTTCCATCGGACCCAGGTGTGAGCATGAGTGACGCACGAGAGAACCTGACGTACGACGGGTTCGGCGGCGCCGTCCGTGAGCTGGCGCAGACCATCGCCGACGACGGGTATGAGCCCGATGTCGTGCTCTCCATCGCCCGGGGCGGTGTCTTCGTCGCCGGTGGGCTGGCGTACGCGCTCGACTGCAAGAACATCCACCTGGTGAATGTCGAGTTCTATACGGGCGTGGGAACCACCCTCGAAATGCCCGTCATGCTGGCGCCCGTTCCCAACGCGATCGACTTCTCGAACAAGAAGGTCCTCATCGCGGACGATGTCGCGGACACCGGAAAGACCCTCAAGCTCGTCCACGACTTCTGTGTGGCCCATGTCGCCGAGGTCCGTTCCGCCGTCATCTACGAGAAGTCCCACTCGCTCGTGAAGTGCGAGTACGTCTGGAAGCGCACCGACGAGTGGATCAACTTCCCTTGGAGCGTGCTGCCTCCCGTACGCAAGGCGGGCCAGCCCATCACGCCCTCCAAGGACGCCCTGTAGCCCAGCGGCCCCGGCGATACCCGCCACCCGCGCCGCCCGGCCCGCCCGCCCGGCTGGAACCGGCGACGCGACGAAGGCCCCGTTCTCCGTGGAGAGCGGGGCCTTCGCCGTGCGCCCGCCTCAGATGGTGCCGAGCTTGATGATCGACAGCAGTGCGATGAGCTGGATCGCCGACGCCCCGAGCGCCTTCGGCCACGGCAGGTCGTGCGATTTGCTCACCATCGAGGTGAACAGCGCGGCCGCCGCCAGCCAGGTCGCCCAGCCCAGCAGTTGGACCAGGGAGTTCTCGCCGCCCAGGAACATGGCGAAGACCAGCCGTGGCGCGTCCGTGATCGACATGATCAGCATGGAGAAGCCGACCGTCGGCTGCCAGGCTCCCGTACCGCCGAGCTGGCGGGCCAGGGTGTGGGTCACCGCTCCGAGGATCGAACCGCCGATGACGAACGCGACCGCCGTCGTCAGCGCGTACGGGATCGCCGTGGAGATCGTCGCGTTGATCGTCTCCTCGCGCGCCTTGTCGAAGCCGAAGATCGCGAGCAGTCCGTACAGGAACGTGACCACCAGCGCCGGGCCCCACACCGCGTAGTCCCGCATCTGTAGGAACGTCGGTCCCGGGCGCAGCACGATCCCGCTCAGCAACTGCTTCCAGTGCAGCCGCGGGCCGGACGGTGGCGCGGGCGCGTCGCCGCCCTGGTAGGTCGAGCCCTGGCCGTACGGGTCGTGTACGGAGAACGCCTGGGTGTGGCCCGCGCTGTTCGCGTACGGGTCGTGCTGCGGCGCGCCGCCGTACTGCGGCTGCTGGTGGCCCTGGTGGTGCGGGTGTTGCTGTGCGTGTGGATGAGGTTGCTGGGGAGGCTGCTGCTGGTACGGGTCGAAGTACTCCGGCTCCCCGTGCGGGCCCCGCTGCCCCTGTGGGCCCGGGTACCCGCCCGCCGGCGGCCACTGCGGCGGCGCCGCATGGCCACCCGCGTACGGCGGGGGTGCCTGTTGCGGTTGCTGCTGCTGCCGTTGCTGCTGCCTGCGGTTGTCCCGGCCGCGTCCGATCCTGAATCCAGCCACGCCTTCGAACGTACCCGCTTCCGGCGTACTCGGTGCAGGACGAAAGGGATTGAGCCACCCTTTGCGGCTGACCTGTGACATCCCCTAGGGGGAGCCAGGAGGGGCGAGGGAGGGGGCAGGGGAGAGGAAGAGGAGAGGAAAGGGAGCAGGGGCGAGGGGGAAAGCGCGCGGCCGGACCCGCTCGGGGCGGGTCCGGCCGCTTGAGGCGTCGGGAGGGTTACTTCGCGGGCTCCGGCTCCGGTGCGTTCTCCGGCTCCTCCGATGGTGCCGGGTCGGCCGGGGGCGTCCGTACGGAGTCCAGCAGTAGCTGGGCCACGTCCACGACCTTGAGGCTCTCCTTCGCCTGGCCGTCGTTCTTCTTGCCGTTCACCGAATCCGTGAGCATGACCAGGCAGAACGGGCACGCCGTCGAGACGATGTCCGGGTTCAGCGAGAGCGCCTCGTCCACGCGCTCGTTGTTGACGCGCTTGCCGATCCGCTCCTCCATCCACATCCGTGCGCCGCCCGCGCCGCAGCAGAAGCCGCGCTCCTTGTGGCGGTGCATCTCCTGCTGTCGCAGCCCGGGGACGGCGGACATGATCTCGCGCGGCGGTGTGTAGACCTTGTTGTGCCGGCCCAGGTAGCAGGGGTCGTGGTAGGTGATCAGACCCTCGACCGGGGTCACCGGGACCAGCCGGCCCTCGTCGATCAGATGCTGGAGCAGTTGGGTGTGGTGGATGACCTCGAACTCGCCGCCGAGCTGCGGGTACTCGTTGGCGATCGTGTTGAAGCAGTGCGGGCAGGTGGCGACGATCTTCTTCGAGGAGGTGGGCTTCTTGGTCGCCGGGTCCTCGTCGTCCTCGCCGAACGCCATGTTCAGCATCGCCACGTTCTCCTGGCCGAGCTGCTGGAACAGCGGCTCGTTGCCCAGGCGGCGCGGCGAGTCACCGGTGCACTTCTCCTCGCCGCCCATGATCGCGAACTTCACGCCCGCCATGTGCAGCAGCTCGGCGAACGCCTTCGTGGTCTTCTTCGCCCGGTCCTCCAGGGCGCCGGCGCAGCCGACCCAGTAGAGGTAGTCGACCTCCGTCAGGTCCGCCACGTCCTTGCCGACGATCGGGACCTCGAAGTCGACCTCCTTGGTCCACTCGACGCGCTGCTTCTTCGCCAGGCCCCAGGGGTTGCCCTTCTTCTCCAGGTTCTTGAGCATCGTGCCCGCCTCGGACGGGAACGCGGACTCGATCATCACCTGGTAGCGGCGCATATCGACGATGTGGTCGATGTGCTCGATGTCGACCGGGCACTGCTCGACGCACGCCCCGCAGGTCGTGCACGACCAGAGGACGTCGGGGTCGATGACGCCGTTCTCCTCCAGGGTGCCGATGAGCGGGCGCTCCGCCTCCGCGAGCGCGGACGCCGGTACGTCCTTCAGGGCCTCGGCGGACGCCTTCTCCTCGCCCTCCATGGTCTTGCCGCCGCCGGCCAGCAGATACGGCGCCTTGGCGTGTGCGTGGTCGCGCAGCGACATGATCAGGAGTTTGGGGGACAGCGGCTTACCGGTGTTCCAGGCCGGGCACTGCGACTGGCAGCGACCGCATTCGGTGCAGGTGGAGAAGTCGAGGATGCCCTTCCAGGAGAAGTGCTCGACCTGGGAGACGCCGAAGACGGTCTCCTCGCCGCTCTCGTCGTCGAAGACCGTCTCGAAGTCGATCTCCTTGCCGTCGGACACCATCGGCCGGAGCGCGCCGAGCGCGGTCCCGCCGTCGGCCTCGCGCTTGAACCAGATGTTCGGGAAGCCGAGGAAGCGGTGCCAGGCGACACCCATATTGGTGTTGAGCGACACCGTGATCATCCAGATCAGCGAGGCGCAGATCTTGATCATCGCGGTGAGGTAGATCAGCGTCTGGAGGGTGCTGACGTCGAGGCCGTCGAAGAGCGTGACCAGGGGGTACGAGACGAAGTACGCGGCCTCGTAGCCCTGGACGTGGTGGATCGCGCCCTCCAGCCCGCGCAGGGCGAGGATCGCGAGACCGATGGTGAGGATCACGTACTCGACGAAGTACGCCTGCCATGCCTTGGAGCCCGCGAACCGGGACTTGCGGCCGGCCCGGGAGGGGAGGTTCAGCAGCCGGATCGCCATCAGGACGAGGATGCCCACGACGGTCATTAGGCCGATGAACTCGATGTACATCTCGAACGGCACGAAGCCGCCGATCACCGGCAGCATCCAGTCCGCCTGGAAGAGCTGTCCGTACGCCTGGGCCAGGGTCGGCGGCAGGGTGAGGAAGCCGATCGCGACGAACCAGTGGGCCACGCCCACGATCCCCCACCGGTTCATCCGGCTGTGGCCGAGGAACTCCTTGGCCAGGGTGATCGTGCGCTGTCGGGGGCGGTCGGTGCGGCTGCCGGCCGGTACGGGTTGGCCGAGCTTCACGAACCGGTAGATCTGCGCGACGGCTCGGGCGATGAGCGCAACGCCGACCACGGTCAGGACCAGCGACACGACGATCGCGGCGAGTTGCATTTCGGGCTCCTCGGGCCTGCGAGGGAGGGTTGGGGGGCCGGTCAGTACGTCCGGTCAGCGCGTCCGACCGGCGCGAACCGCCGGCAGATATGCTGTCCAAGCGGTACTACTAAGCGGTAACTTAATCAGTCCGTGCTGAGACTACCCACTTATTTCGCCGCACTGTAGCCACGCGGCCGGTGATCTTTGTCGCTCAGGCTGCCCTCACCTGACGGTGTCGACGCGGGTCAGTTGTACGGGTCGTCGGCGCCCGGTGGCACGTCGGCGCCCGGGTGGCGTTACGGGCGCCGGGTGGCTCCCGCGGTGGCGGCGGCCCCCGCAGCCCCGGCCGCCCCGACGGCAGCGGCGCTGGCGGGCTCCGCACCCTCGCCAGGCCCCCCGCCCGCGGCTGTCGCGCATCTGTGGGTGCGGGTGTGGGTGCGGGTGTGCGGCAGGCCGGGTGGGTCGGTGCCGGGGTCCGTCGCCACCGCGCGCGGCGGGTGTCCACCCCGCACCACCAGCGGCACCGTCCGGGCCAGCACGCGCAGATCCATCCCCAGCCAGTGCTCCTCCGCGTAGTGCAGATCGAGTACGGCCATCTCCTCCCACGGGAGCTCCGACCGCCCGCCGATCTGCCACGGCCCCGTGACGCCCGGCCGGACCGCCGCGCGGGCCCGCTCCATGCCCGTGAGCGGGGTGCCCGGTGCGAGGGGGAACGGACCGACCAGGGACATCTCACCCCGTACGACATTGATCAGCCCGGGCAGTCCGTCGAGGTGGTGGTGGCGGAGCCAGCGCCCGGCGCGGGTGGTTCCGGGTGCCCGGAACAGCAGCATCGCGAACGTTCGGCCATCGTGACCGCGCCGCTCCCGGCGGGCCAGGAGTGGGCCGCGGGTGATCACGGCGGCGGTGGCCGCGACGGCGAGCAGCGGCGGGCCGAGGAGGAGGAGCAGGAGTACGGCTCCGAGAACGTCGACCGCTCGTTTCGCGGACACGGGCGCGCACCCCTTCTTCCTTCTTTTCTGTGGTTCTGGTCCGTGCCGGTCCGTCCCGCGCGGGAGGTGTGCTCCGGCTCCGTCGGGGGGAGGGTGGCCGTGGCGGCACATGCGCCGTGCGGTGGTTTGGGTGGATATGCGGGCATGACTCTCGCAGATGTGGGGTGCACGAGGCGGCCCGCCGCGCGTGACGAACCCCGGAGTGCCCCCGCAGGAACGAGCGCGAGTGGGTCGTGGGTGGGTCTAGGGGCAGGACTATGACCCCCAGGGTCAGGGCCAGGGCCAGGGGCATGGGCGGGTCATGGGTAAGGGTGCGGATAAGCGCGGGATAAAAGTTGAGTCGCTCCGACTCAGGTCTGTTGACTCGGGGGGAGTGGTCATGCATCCTTGAGTCAGATCCACTCAAGTAGTCAGCTGGAGGAATTGACATGGCACGTGCGGTCGGCATCGACCTGGGCACGACTAACTCCGTCGTCAGCGTTCTGGAGGGCGGCGAGCCCACCGTCATCACCAACGCCGAGGGTGCCAGGACCACGCCGTCCGTCGTCGCCTTCGCGAAGAACGGTGAGGTGCTGGTAGGCGAGGTTGCGAAGCGCCAGGCGGTCACCAACGTCGACAGGACCATCCGGTCGGTCAAGCGCCACATGGGCACCGACTGGAAGATCGAGATCGACGGGAAGAACTTCAACCCGCAGCAGATGAGCGCCTTCATCCTGCAGAAGTTGAAGCGCGACGCGGAGGCGTACCTCGGCGAGAAGGTCGCGGACGCGGTCATCACCGTCCCGGCCTACTTCAACGACTCGGAGCGCCAGGCCACCAAGGAGGCCGGTGAGATCGCGGGCCTCAACGTCCTGCGCATCGTCAACGAGCCCACCGCCGCGGCCCTGGCCTACGGCCTCGACAAGGACGACCAGACGATCCTCGTCTTCGACCTCGGTGGCGGCACCTTCGACGTCTCGCTGCTGGAGATCGGCGACGGCGTCGTCGAGGTGAAGGCGACCAACGGCGACAACCACCTCGGTGGTGACGACTGGGACCAGCGTGTCGTCGACTACCTGGTGAAGCAGTTCGCCAACGGACACGGCGTCGACCTGTCCAAGGACAAGATGGCTCTCCAGCGTCTCCGCGAGGCCGCGGAGAAGGCGAAGATCGAGCTGTCGTCCTCGACCGAGACGTCGATCAACCTCCCCTACATCACGGCGTCCGCCGAGGGCCCGCTGCACCTGGACGAGAAGCTCACGCGCGCCCAGTTCCAGCAGCTCACCTCCGACCTGCTGGACCGGTGCAAGACGCCGTTCCAGAACGTCATCAAGGACGCGGGCATCCAGCTCTCCGAGATCGACCACGTCGTTCTCGTCGGTGGCTCCACCCGTATGCCGGCCGTCGCCGAGCTCGTCAAGGAGCTGACCGGTGGCAAGGAGGCCAACAAAGGTGTGAACCCGGACGAGGTCGTCGCCATCGGCGCCTCGCTCCAGGCCGGTGTCCTCAAGGGTGAGGTCAAGGACGTCCTGCTCCTCGACGTGACCCCGCTGTCCCTCGGCATTGAGACCAAGGGCGGCATCATGACCAAGCTCATCGAGCGGAACACCACGATTCCGACGAAGCGCTCCGAGATCTTCACGACGGCCGAGGACAACCAGCCGTCGGTCCAGATCCAGGTCTACCAGGGCGAGCGCGAGATCGCCGCGTACAACAAGAAGCTCGGCATGTTCGAGCTGACCGGCCTGCCCCCGGCCCCGCGTGGTGTCCCGCAGATCGAGGTCTCCTTCGACATCGACGCCAACGGCATCATGCACGTGACCGCGAAGGACCTGGGCACGGGCAAGGAGCAGAAGATGACCGTCACCGGTGGCTCCTCGCTGCCGAAGGACGAGGTCGACCGGATGCGCCAGGAGGCCGAGCAGTACCAGGAGGAGGACCACCGCCGCCGTGAGGCCGCCGAGGTCCGCAACCAGGGCGAGCAGCTCGTCTACCAGACCGAGAAGTTCCTCAAGGACAACGAGGACAAGGTCCCGGGCGATGTGAAGACCGAGGTCGAGGCCGCGGTCGCCGAGCTCAAGGAGAAGCTCAAGGGCGGCGAGTCCGCCGAGGGCGAGAACTCCGCCGAGATCCGCACCGCCACCGAGAAGGTCGCCGCCGTCTCGCAGAAGCTGGGCCAGGCGCTGTACGCCGACGCCCAGGCGCAGCAGGCCGCTGGTGGCGCCGAGGGTGCGGCCGGGCCCGCGGGCGAGCAGCCCAAGGCCGATGACGATGTCGTGGACGCCGAGATCGTCGACGACGAGAAGGACAGCAAGGGTGGTGCCGCGTGACGGAGGAGACTCCGGGGTTCGACAAGGACGACTTCGACAAGGACAGCGAAGACAACGACGCGAACCCCACCGTCCCCTCCGGCGCCACATCTGACGACGCCGCCGATGCCGCCGAGCCCTCCGACGAGGAGGGCGAGGCGGCCCCGGCAGGGGACGCAGCGAAGATCACCGGTCTGACCGCCGAGCTGGACCAGGTCCGTACCGCGCTCAACGAACGCACCGCGGACCTCCAGCGGCTCCAGGCCGAGTACCAGAACTACCGGCGCCGGGTGGAGCGCGACAGGATCACGGTCAAGGAGATCGCCACGGCGACCCTGCTGACCGAGTTGCTGCCCGTGCTCGACGACATCGGTCGCGCCCGTGAGCACGGGGAGTTGGTGGGCGGCTTCAAGTCGGTCGCCGAATCCCTGGAGACGGGCGTCGCCAAGATGGGCCTCCAGCAGTTCGGCAAGGAGGGCGAGCCCTTCGACCCGACGATCCACGAGGCGCTGATGCACAGCTATGCGCCGGACGTCACCGAGACGACGTGCGTCGCGGTGCTCCAGCCGGGGTATCGCATCGGCGAGCGGACCATCAGGCCCGCTCGGGTCGCGGTCGCCGAGCCCCAGCCGGGCGCGACGCCGGGATCGAAGGACGACGCGGTTGACGACGAGGAGAGCGGTGGCCCGGACGAGGGCTGACGCCTTGACGGCGGCGACCGCCGGGACGCTTGACCGGAGGACTGTCCGGAAGGAGGGACGTCGATGAGCACGAAGGACTTCGTCGAGAAGGACTACTACAAGGTTCTCGGCGTCCCCAAGGACGCGACCGAGGCCGAGATCAAGAAGGCGTACCGGAAGCTCGCCCGCGAGTTCCACCCGGACGCCAACAAGGGCGACGCCAAGGCGGAGGAGCGCTTCAAGGAGATCTCCGAGGCCAATGACATCCTCGGTGACCCCAAGCGGCGCAAGGAGTACGACGAGGCCCGCGCCCTCTTCGGGAACGGCGGCTTCCGCCCCGGTCCCGGCGCGGGCGGCGGCGCCGGCTCGTTCAACTTCGACCTGGGCGACCTCTTCGGAGGCGCCCAGGGCGGGGCCCAGACCGGCGCCGGAGGCTTCGGCGGCGGACTGGGTGACGTCTTCGGCGGGCTGTTCAACCGCGGCGCCGGCACCGGTGCCGGTCCGTCCGGCACCCGGGTGCAGCCGCGCCGCGGCCAGGACATCGAGTCCGAGGTGACGCTCAGCTTCACCGAGGCCGTCGACGGGGCCACGGTCCCGCTGCGGATGTCCAGTTCGGCCGCGTGCAAGGCGTGCTCGGGCACCGGCGACAAGAACGGCACCCCCCGGGTCTGTCCCACCTGTGTCGGCACCGGCCAGGTGTCGCGCGGCGGCAGCGGTTCCTTCTCGCTGACCGACCCGTGTGTGGATTGCAAGGGGCGCGGTCTGATCGCGCAGGACCCCTGCGAGGTCTGCAAGGGCAGCGGGCGGGCCCGTTCCTCGCGGACCATGCAGGTCAGGATTCCGGCGGGCGTCTCCGACGGCCAGCGGATCCGGCTGCGCGGCAAGGGCGCCCCCGGCGAGCGCGGCGGCCCCGCCGGCGATCTGTATGTCGTCGTGCACGTGGGCGACCACCCGGTCTTCGGCCGCAAGGGCGACAACCTCACCGTCACCGTGCCCGTCGCCTATACGGAGGCGGTGCTCGGCGGCGAGGTCAAGGTGCCCACCCTCGCCGGCCCCCCGGTCACCCTGAAGCTCCCGGCCGGTACGCCCAACGGACGCACGATGCGCGCCCGGGGCAAGGGAGCGGTCCGCAAGGACGGCACTCGCGGCGATCTGCTGGTCACCGTCGAGGTCGCGATCCCCAAGGACCTGGGCGACAAGGCGAAGGAAGCGCTGGAGGCGTACCGCGAAGCCACCGTGGACGTGGACCCCAGGGCCGACCTGTTCCAGGCCGCGAACGGAGCGTGAGTGAGTGATGGACGGAAGGCGTCGTAACCCCTACCAACTGACCGATGAGACGCCGGTGTACGTGATCTCGATCGCGGCCCAGCTCTCCGGTCTGCATCCGCAGACCCTCCGGCAGTACGACCGGTTGGGCCTGGTCTCTCCGGACCGCACGGCCGGCCGGGGACGGCGCTACTCCGCCCGTGACATCGAACTGCTGCGCACCGTTCAGCAGTTGTCGCAGGACGAGGGGATCAACCTCGCGGGCATCAAGCGCATCATCGAGCTGGAGAACCAGGTCGCCGCGCTCCAGAACCGGATCGCCGAGCTCTCGGCGGCGGTGGAGGGCGCGGCGACGGCGATGCGGCAGCGCGAGGCCCAGGTGCACGCCTCGTACCGGCGCGATCTCGTGCCGTACCAGGACGTGCAGCAGGCGAGCGCGCTGGTGGTGTGGCGGCCCAAGCGGCCCGATTAGCGCGACCCATCTCTCCGCGGAAGGCCGCGGCCCCCGATCATCCGGGGGCCGCGGCCTTCCGTGCGATCCGGGGCGATGGGCGTGGTTCTCGGCCGAGGTGTCGGGTGCGGGCGGCCGTGCCGGTGTTTCGGCGGGATTCTGCGGCCCGCCCGGGTATGTACCGACCCCCTGGCCCGGTCGACCGTCCGGCAACCCCTCAGACGGGCCGTCAGTGCGTCGGACTCCCGCTCGGGCCGAGGCATTGCCTCCGCACATGGCGCGGGGGCGATGCCTCGGTCCGGCCGTGGCAGCCGGTGCCGGTCCTGAACCGGCACCGGTCCAAGACCGGCGCCGGTTCAGGAGTCGTGCTCCAGGATCCCCGACTGGGCGATGAGATAGCCCAGTTGGGTACGGCTGCCGCTGCCCAGTGACGATCCCAGCTTGGCGATGTGGGCCCGACAGGTCCGTACGTTCATCCCGAGCCGACGCGCGATGGCCTCATCCACGTGCCCCTCCACCAGTAGTTTCGCGATGGAGCGCTGCACGCCGGTGATGCCGTCCAGATCGGGCCCGTACGCCACGGGCTCTTCCCAGGGCAGACCGTGCAGCCAGAACTGCTCGAAGACCCCGACGAGATACTCGACGATCCCCTTGTGCCGGAGCTCCAGCGCGGAGAGCCGGTCGCTGCTCGCCGGGATGAAGGCCACCTTGCGGTCCACGATGATCAGCCGGTCGATTATTTCCTCAAGGGTGCGCACCTCGACTCCGGCCGGCCCCACCCGCTCCATATAGGCGAGCGTGGTGGGGTGGTGACGTGCGGTGTGTTGGTAGAGCGTGCGCATCCGTACGCCCCGCTCGATCAGCGGTTCCACCCGGCGCAGCGCCTTCTCCAGGATGTGGGGCTGCCGCCCGCTGCCCGGCTGGACGGTGAGCAGCTCCTCGGTGCAGTCGGCGGTGACCTGATCCAGCGTTGCGTTGATGCGGTTGAGACCCTCCAGGACGGTTATCCCCTGCGGGGCGGTGGAATTCTGAGCGGTGTACGCCATGAACGGCTCAAGTGCGTCCGTCAGTGCGACAGTTCGCCGTCTCCGCTCCTGGATCTCCCGCTCGATGGGGTGTATTAGCTGGGTCAACGCGGTGGTCGGAGGGACCGGACGGAGCCACTGGGGGTCGTCGGGATCCCGGTGCAGCAGGGCGAGATCGAAGAGACAGGGCGTGGATTCGGCTTCTGACCGGGCGATACGACCGGTACGCAGTGCGGTGATGTAAAGACTTTTCCCCGCCTCGCACAGTTCGCCGTCCGCGTGAGGGTGTCCGGATTCGCCCTCATTAGACGTCATATGCACCCCCTCAGGTTCCTGCATTACAGGAACATGATGCCTGCCGTCGCTGGTGCAAGCGTTCGGAGTGAGACATCGTCTTATGCGCGGGGGAGGAGGAATGATCAAAAGAGGTGGAGATCACCCATGTCTAGGACGCTACGTGCTCTTTGTGCTCTTGCCATAGCGGCGGCCGCGCTAGGTGCGGTGGCTTCCGGTGAGCCCTCCTGGGGTAGCTCCGTCACCGGCACGGTGGCGGCGACCACGGGCGAGCCTTCGTGGGGCCTCACTTCCGCTGACGCGGGGGCGGGAGCACTCGGTGAGCCCTCCTGGGGTTCGGCGCCGACGGCTGGCACGACTACGCCCGGTGAGCCCTCCTGGGGAGTCCCTCCGACCAACAACACAGAAGCATGACCGTTCCACCGGACGACCGGGTCTTCCGGCGTGAGATGGCTACGGCTTATCGATCGGGGTGGCATTTCATCGACCTCGTCACGGCAATCCCCCACCGTGGCGACTCGTTGATGGTCACTCTGTTTGGAGAGCCGATCGTCGTGGCGCGCGAGGAGGACGAGGACGTTCGTGCCTACCGGTGCCTTCGCCGACCCCGCGGAGCTCCACAGCCCGTCCGTTGCGCCATCCGGTACGGAATGATTTTTGTCAACCTCGATCAGCGTGACCAACAGCTGGCCGAGCCCGACACCATCACCGCCACCCCCCGCAGTGCCTGAGCGATTCCCCCGTCGTTACAAGTCGCTCAGGTGCTTCCCCCACACAGCGGCGCCATCGCGGACCTGAAACGCGATGGCGCCGCTGTGCATTTCCCGTACGCCCGTACTCGCGTGCCCGGGAAGCCTGAAATCCGGCCCGGTGTCCCGGTGACGGCGCGCGGAACGTACGCGCGCCCCCTGGCCGGCGCCGAGGTACCCCCGGCCGGCGCCGAGGCGCCGGGGCCCGTCATGCGGCGGGCCGGGGCCCGTCATACGCGCCCGAGCGCCCGCTCCACCGCGATTTCGATGACCACCCGGTCCGGGTTGGGCCGCGGTACCCGGCTGTACCGCTCCGCGTAGCGCCGTACGGCGTCCGCCACCGCCTCCGGCTCCGTCCGCACCCGCGCGCGGCCCTCCAGCGTCGCCCAGCGCCCGCGGTCCACCTGACAGACCGCCACCCGCGCCCCGCCCTCGCCCGCGGCCAGGATGTTGGCGATCTTCCGACGGCTCTTGCTGGTGATCACCCGCGCGGTCCGCGTCTCCGGCTCATAGGTCACCCCCACCGGCACCACGTGCGGACTGCCGTCCGGACGGAGGGTGGTGAGGGTGCAGAGGTGGTGTTCGCGCCAGAAGGCGAGGTACTCGGGACCGGGATCGTGCACGTCGAACGCCATGCCCCGAGCTTAGGTCCTGTCCTGGCGGGTGCCGCAGCGTGATGGCGCGACCGGGTTGAGTGGAATAGACTCAACTTTATGCAGGTTGAATGAGTCAGTGTCAGTGAACAGCCGCTGCCTGCAAGGAGGAGAGAGCGCACGTGGACGCCGAGCTGACCAACAAGAGCCGTGACGCCATCAACGCGGCCACCAGCCGGGCGGTGTCGGACGGGCATCCGGATCTGACGCCCGCCCATCTGCTGCTCGCGCTGCTGACGGCCCAGGAGAATGAGAACATCATCGACCTGCTGGTCGCCGTGGAGGCGGATCAGGCCGTCGTCCGGGCGGGGGCCGAGCGGGTGCTCGGCGCGCAGCCGAGCGTCACCGGCTCGACGGTCGCGCCACCGCAGCCGAACCGCGAGTTCCTGGCGGTCATCGCGGACGCCGCCCGGCAGGCGAAGGAGCTGGGCGACGACTATCTCTCCACCGAGCATCTGTTGATCGGCATCGCCGCCAAGGGCGGCCAGGCCGGAGAAGTGCTGAGCGCGCAGGGCGCGTCGGCGAAGAAACTGCTGGAGGCGTTCGAAAGTGTGCGAGGTGGACGCCGGGTGACCACGGCCGACCCCGAGGGTCAGTACAAGGCGCTGGAGAAGTTCGGTACGGACTTCACCGCCGCGGCCCGCGAGGGCAAGCTCGACCCGGTCATCGGCCGGGACCAGGAGATCCGCCGGGTGGTGCAGGTGCTCTCCCGCCGCACCAAGAACAACCCCGTGCTCATCGGTGAGCCGGGCGTCGGCAAGACCGCCGTGGTGGAGGGGCTCGCCCAGCGGATCGTGAAGGGTGATGTCCCCGAGTCGCTGAAGAACAAGCGGCTGGTCTCGCTCGACCTCGGCGCGATGGTGGCGGGCGCGAAGTACCGGGGCGAGTTCGAGGAGCGGCTGAAGACCGTGCTCTCCGAGATCAAGGGGAGCGACGGCCAGATCATCACCTTCATCGACGAGCTGCACACCGTCGTCGGTGCGGGCGCCGGTGGCGACTCCGCCATGGACGCGGGCAACATGCTCAAGCCGATGCTGGCCCGTGGCGAACTGCGCATGGTCGGCGCGACGACGCTGGACGAGTACCGCGAGCGGATCGAGAAGGACCCGGCGCTGGAGCGGCGCTTCCAGCAGGTGCTGGTCGCCGAGCCGACGGTCGAGGACACGATCGCGATCCTGCGCGGTCTCAAGGGCCGGTACGAGGCCCACCACAAGGTCCAGATCGCCGACTCGGCGCTGGTCGCGGCGGCCACGCTCTCCGACCGTTACATCACCTCCCGCTTCCTGCCGGACAAGGCGATCGACCTGGTGGACGAGGCCGCCTCCCGGCTCCGGATGGAGATCGACTCCTCCCCGCTGGAAATCGACGAGCTCCAGCGGTCCGTGGACCGGCTGCGGATGGAGGAGCTGGCGCTGAAGAACGAGGCCGACGCCGCCTCCAAGCAGCGGCTGGAGAAGCTCCGCCGCGACCTCGCCGACAAGGAGGAGGAGCTGCGCGGCCTGACCGCCCGCTGGGAGAAGGAGAAGGAGGGCCTCAACCGCGTCGGTGAGCTGAAGGAGCGGCTGGACGATCTGCGCGGCCAGGCCGAGCGCGCCCAGCGGGACGGCGACTTCGACGCGGCGTCCCAACTGCTGTACGGGGAGATCCCGGCGCTGGAGCGGGAGCTGGCCGAGGCGTCCGAGGCCGAGGCGGAGGCCCGTACGGACACCATGGTCAAGGAGGAGGTCGGCCCCGACGACATCGCGGACGTGGTCGGCGCCTGGACCGGGATCCCGGCCGGCCGGCTGCTGGAGGGCGAGACCAGGAAGCTGCTGCGGATGGAGTCGGAGCTCGGCCGTCGGCTGATCGGCCAGTCCGAGGCCGTGCAGGCCGTCTCCGACGCGGTACGGCGGACCCGCGCGGGCATCGCGGACCCGGACCGGCCCACCGGTTCGTTCCTCTTCCTCGGCCCCACGGGCGTCGGCAAGACCGAGCTGGCGAAGGCCCTCGCGGACTTCCTCTTCGACGACGAGCGGGCGATGGTCCGCATCGACATGTCGGAGTACGGCGAGAAGCACAGCGTCGCCCGGCTGGTCGGCGCGCCCCCCGGCTACATCGGGTACGAGGAGGGCGGCCAGCTCACCGAGGCGGTCCGCCGCCGCCCGTACAGCGTGGTCCTGCTGGACGAGGTGGAGAAGGCGCACCCGGAGGTCTTCGATGTGCTGCTCCAGGTGCTCGACGACGGCCGGCTGACCGACGGACAGGGCCGCACGGTCGATTTCCGGAACACGATCCTGATCCTGACGTCCAATCTGGGCAGCCAGTATCTGGTCGAGCCGCTGACCGGCGAGGAGGAGAAGAAGCAGCAGGTCCTGGAGGTCGTACGGGCCTCTTTCAAGCCGGAATTCCTGAACCGGCTGGACGATCTGGTGGTGTTCTCGGCCCTCACCAAGGACGAACTGGAACTCATCGCCAGGCTTCAGATCGACCGGCTGGCGAAGCGTCTCGCGGAGCGCCGGCTCACCCTGGAGGTCTCCGAAGCGGCGCTGGAGTGGCTGGCCGACGAGGGCAACGACCCGGCGTACGGGGCCCGTCCGCTGCGCCGGCTGGTGCAGACGGCGATCGGCGACCGGCTGGCGAAGGAGATCCTCTCGGGCGAGGTCACGGACGGGGACACCGTGCGGGTGGACCGGTTCGAGGACGGTCTGATCGTGGGCCGGGCGTCCGGGAAGACGCTGTAGCGGTCACGAGGCCGGGGTGGGGGTTGCCACGCCCGCCCCGGCATGGGGGAGGATGGCCGCATCCGTACGAAGGGAAATCCACGGTGACCATCGATCCGTCCTCGATTCCTAATTTCGGGGGCCAGCCCCAGCCGCAGGCCGCAGGACCGGCGGGCCCCGTCGTTCCCGACCAGGACCTGGTCAAGCAGCTCCTCGACCAGATGGAGCTGAAGTACGTCGTCGACGACGAGGGAGACCTCGCCGCCCCGTGGGAGGAATTCCGCACGTACTTCATGTTCCGTGGCGAGGCCGACCAGCAGGTCTTCTCCGTCCGGACCTTCTACGACCGGCCGCTGCCGGTCGAGGACCGCCCGCGCATCCTCGATGTGATCGACGACTGGAACCGCCGCACCCTGTGGCCGAAGGTCTACACGCACCTCCACGACGAGGAGGAGGAGGCACCCGCCACCATCCGTCTCATCGGTGAGGCGCAGATGCTGGTGGGCACCGGCGTCAATCTGGAGCACTTCGTCTCCTCCACCGTCAGTTGGGTGCGGGCCGCGATCGAGTTCGACAAGTGGCTCGCGGAGCAGCTCGGCCTGGAGACGGCGGCCGGTCCGGTCGACGGCACCGGAAACGAGAAGCCCACCGAGGTCTGAGGCCCCCGCGGTCTCCGGCAAGGGCCCCTGGAGCCGTCCCCAGCGGACACGGCGCCCGGCTCCCCGACCGGCTCAGAGCGCGATCGGGGACCAGGTCAGCAGGTAGGCCCCATAGGCGAAGGAGAGCCCGGCCAGGGCGGCGGTCACCACGACCGCCGTCCCCGGCCGGGCTCTCGCCAGTCCCCGCGCCACCGGCAGCAGCAGCGGGAACGCGGGCAGCAGGAAACGCGGCTTGGACTCGAAGAAGCCGGAGCCGCCCACCGTGATCAGCACCAGTACGGCGGTGTAGACGACGAGCGCCAGCGGCGGCCGGTCCAGCGCGAACAGCGCGAACAGCACCACCGAGGCGGCCACCACCGCCAGGGCCACCACCAGCGGCAGCACCGTCGGCCGCAGCACGATGTCCCGCACCACCCGCAGCGCCCCGACGCCGAAGTCGAAGCGGGAGGTCCAGCCGCGCTGCACGGCGAAGTAGCCGCCGAGCGGATCGCCCTTGCGGAAGCCGACGTACAGCACATAGCCGCACCAGCCCGCGGGTGCCAGCGCGGCGCCGGCCCAGAGCCGCCAGGGGCCCCGGCCCCGGCACCGGACCAGTTCGTACGCGGCGACCAAGAGCACCGCCGCCGCCACCGCGATCCCGTTGGGCCGGGCCAGGCCCGCGAGCGCGGCGAGCGCCCCCGCCCAGAGCCAGCGCCGGGTGAGGACCGCGTACAGCGACCAGGCGGCGAAGGCGGTCAGGACGGGTTCGGTGTACGCCATCGACAGCACCACGGCGTGCGGCAGCAGCCCCCACACCACGACCAGCGCGGTCGCGGTGCGCCGCCCGTACAGCCGCTCGCCGATCGCGTAGATCCCCCAGGCCGCCGCGCCCGCCGCGGTCCAGGAGACCAGCAGCCCGGCGGTGCCGCTGGTCACGGGCGTGACATCGGTGATCGCGCGGACCAGACCGGGGTAGAGCGGGAAGAAGGCGAGATCGCTCTGGACGGCGCCGTCCGGCCAGCGGAGGGTGCGGCCGTAGCCGTTCTCGGCGATCAGGAGGTACCAGTCCGAGTCCCAGGACCTGGCGAGGGTGCGTCGCGGCGGTCGGTCGATGTGCCAGGCCCAGCCGGCCATCACGAGCATCCCGGTCACCCGCGCCACCGCGAAGAGGGCGAGCGCGGGGGCGGCCCGGAGCAGCGCGGCCCGCCAGCGGGGCACGGACCGCCCGCCGCGCGCCCTCCGCCCGCCCGCGCGCGCGCCGTACGCCGTCTCACCTGTCTCGTCGAACGCCTCGTCGTACGCCTCGGTGGAAGTCTCGGCGGACAGGGGGCACCTCCGGGCGCGCACATGGGTCTCTTCCACTCGACCATGAGCGGCCCCGGGGGTTCACGCGAGCGCTGCGCATCCGACGGGGCCGGATCGGTGACCGTTCCCACCCGGTCGGCTGAACGTCACTCCAGGGGCCCCGGGGCCCCCGCGCCCGGCCGCGGTCAGCGGGCTCCCCGCAGCCCCTGGAGCCGGGTGACGGCCTCCCGCAGGACCTCGTCGCGCTTGCAGAAGGCGAAGCGGACGAACGGCGCGCCCTGCTCACGGTGGTCGTAGAAGACCGCGTTCGGGATGGCCACCACACCGGCGCGCTCCGGCAGGGCGCGGCAGAAGGCGTGCCCGTCGGTCTCGCCCAGGGGGCGGATGTCGGTGGTGACGAAGTACGTGCCGGCCGGCCGGTAGACGCCGAACCCGGCGTCGGCGAGTCCCGCGCTCAGCAGGTCCCGCTTGGTCCGGTGCTCCTCGCGCAGGGTGTCGAAGTACGCCGTCGGGAGTCGCAGCGCCGCCGCCACCGCGTACTGGAACGGCCCCGCCGACACATAGGTCAGGTACTGCTTGGCGGAGCGCACCGCCGACACCAGTTCGGGGGCGGCGGTCACCCAGCCGACCTTCCAGCCGGTGAACGAGAACGACTTGCCCGCCGATCCGATGGTGACCGTCCGCTCCCGCATGCCCGGGAAGGTCGCGATCGGGATGTGCTCGCCGTCGAAGACCAGGTGCTCGTAGACCTCGTCGGAGACCACCAGCAGATCGTGTTCCACCGCCAGCGCGGCGATCGCCGCCAGTTCGGCGCGGGTGAGCACCGTGCCCGTCGGGTTGTGCGGGGTGTTCAGCAGGATCAGCCGGGTGCGGTCGGTGATCGCGTCCCGGAGTTCGTCGAGGTCCAGGTGGTACGCGCCGTCGCGCGGGCGCAGGGTCACCGGCACCCGGCGGCCGCCCGCCATCGCCACACAGGCCGCGTACGAGTCGTAGTACGGCTCCAGTGCGATCACCTCGTCGCCCGGCTCCACCAGCGCGAGCAGCGCCGCCGCGATGGCCTCGGTGGCGCCCGTCGTGACCAGGACCTCGGTGTCGGGGTCGAGGCGCAGGCCGTGGAAGCGTTCCTGGTGGTCGGCGACGGCCGTGCGCAGCTCGGGGACGCCGGACCCCGGGGGGTACTGATTGCCCCGGCCGTCGCGCAGCGCCTTGACCGCCGCCTCCCGGATCTCGTCGGGGCCGTCGGTGTCGGGAAAGCCCTGGCCGAGGTTGATCGACCCCGTCCGTACCGCGAGCGCCGACATCTCCGCGAAGATCGTCGTGCCGAACTCCGCGAGTCGCCGATTGAGCAGGGGTCGTGCGCCGGGCGCGGGTGCATCCATGGTGGCCATACGGTCATCCTGGTCCGAAGCTCTGGACTTGCTCAAGTCCGCTTTGGCGCGGAGTGGCGTTGGGCATCCCCCTCTCACGCGAGAAGCGACAGGGAAGAAGCGGTCACGCGATGGCGCGGGGGGCTCGCTTCGGGGGAAAGAAAGACGGGGTGGGACCAGTGACGATTTTCCTGATGGTGTTGATTGTCAGCGTGACCGTGGTGGTGGTGCGGGCGGTCGCGCGCTATGCCAACCGCCCGACCGGCTACCGCCCGACCGACTACCGGCGTTCGGGCACCGGCCGGAGGGTCGGCGGTTCCGGTTCCGGGGCGACGGCGGACACCGGTGGTGGCGGCTGGTGGGCGGGTGGCGGGGGTTCGCACTCCTCCTGCGGCTCCTCCGGGGGCTCGTCCTGCGGTGGTGGCGGTGGCGGATGCGGTGGTGGAGGCAGCTAACACGGGGTAGCTGGTCCGCGATCCGTCCGCAGCCGCAGCCGCAGCCGCAGCCGCAGCCGCAGCCGCAGCCGGTGCCGGTGCCGGTGCCGATGTGCCGGCGCCGGGCCGATCCGATCCGGTGTCGATGTGCCGGAGCCGGTATCTGTTGCCGGTGTCCGTTGCCGGATCGGAAGTGGAGCCGCGGGTGATCGGCAGCGGGGGCAGTAAGGGCATCTGGTGGGAACGAATACTTCCACCAGGTGCCCCTTTCGTCGGTATCGGGCGTTTCCTGATCTCGAATTCAGTGGATTCCAGAGGCATATTTCGTTGAACAGTTGAACCGCAGGGCCCCCTAGGGGATGGAAACCCCTTCAAGTTGGGTAAAAACACTGTGAGGGCCGCGTACTTCATGATTCAGTCGCTGATGGAACCTGTTGGAGCCATCCAGCCCTCGGGCCGGCCTTCCGGCCTTGAGCCGGCGGTCCCCCCACATTCTTGAACTCCCGCTCAGGGGCGCTCAGGTCCTCGTGTCCACCGCCGAAGCGTGTTTGCGGAGCCGACCCATGCTCACGATCCTCAAGACCGCCTACACCGATACCCGTGCCGACGACCTCGCCTGGGCGCTCGGTCGGGAGCCGCTGCCCGCCCTGGCCGTTCTCGATCTGGAGCTTTCCGGAGCTCAACTTCAGCTGAGGCTACTGGGCGCCTCCCACCAGGTACTCCTGGAGGAGGAACGGGGCAGTTGCTCCGAGACCGTCGCCTGTATGCCCGGGAGTAGTACACCGCTCCCGTTGGGCGTGGCCAAGAGAGTGGGTGACTGGGAGTACGAATTCGCCGCCCGGGTCGAGACCCTCTCGCAGGGCTCTTTCGCCGGGCGCGCGCAGGAGTTGCTCGCCCTGGTCGCCGATCATCCCAATTCACTGGCCGGGACGTTTCCCGGTTCCCCGCACGCCTTCACCGCGATGATGGCGCAGCGGGTGCAGGGCCAGGTGCGCTGGCGCACCTGGCACGCCTATCCGCAGGAGGGTCGACTCGTCGTCACCCGTACGAGAGTGGGCGTCGTCTCGCAGGGTTCCCGGGCCGCGCGCCCGTTGGAGTCCGCCCGCCGTTAGTCCTGTTCGGGAGATCTCCCGGCGGGGGGTCCCGCGACGACGGCGGCGCCTGGGCCCCTGCGGGCCTGGGGCCTCATGCATCTGACGTCGCGGACTGATCCTCGAAGACCTCCCGGAGACCTCCCGGAGGTCGAAGTCCGCCCGGACCGGAACCCCGCCGCACCCCGGTCCCTCCTCACGGCTCGGTCGCGAGGAGGGACCGGGGTTTGCCGCGTGGTGAGCCCGTCCGTCGTGGGGTGCCCCGGTCAGGGCGGCGCCCGACTTGGAGCGCGCCGGTTTGGGCGCCGGTACGCTCCCCTCGCGCGCGGGTTGCGCTCCGGCCCGCGCGGTGCGGGTTCCGTCCGTTCGCGTGTGTCAGGTACACACGTGTGGGTGACAGTGCGCATGTATAGCGTGACGTAGCGTTACCGCATGATCGACCGGCATCCGCAGCTGTCACCACCCCAGGGCCAAGCAGCCCTGCCGGTGCGCCCAGCGGCCGGCCGGTCCCTCGTTCTGGTGACGGTCTTCGTCTGCGCCGCCTGTGGACTGGTGTACGAGCTGGAGTTGCTCGCCCTCGCCTCCTATCTCATCGGTGACTCGGTCACGCAGGCGTCCGTGGTGCTGTCGCTGATGGTCTTCGCGATGGGTGTCGGCTCGCTGCTCGCCAAGCGGCTGCGCTGCCGGGCCGCGGTCGGCTTCGGGCTGCTGGAGTTGGGGCTCGCGCTGGTCGGCGGCTGTTCGGCGATGGTGCTGTACGCGTCCTTTGCCTGGTTCGGCGAGTCACGCACCGTGTTGGTGGCCTTCTCGCTCGCCATCGGGGTGCTGATCGGCGCCGAGATCCCGCTGCTGATGTCGCTGATCCAGCGAATCTCCCGGCGGGACGCTGAGGGCACCGTCGCCGATCTCTTCGCCGCCGACTACGTGGGCGCCCTCGTCGGCGGTCTCGCCTTCCCGTTCCTGCTGTTGCCCTGGCTCGGCCAGCTCACCAGCGGACTGCTGACCGGCGCGGTCAACGCGGTCGTCGGCGGCTCGCTGGTGCTCTGGCTCTTCCGCCGCGACCTCACCCCCCGCTCGCGCGGCTGGCTGCTCGTCGCCAATGTGACCGTCCTCGCCGTGCTCGGCACCGCGACCGTGCTCGTCGACGACTTCGAGGAGGCCGCGCGCCGGGCGGTCTACGGCGATCAGGTACGGGTCGCCGTCCGCACCGGCATCCAGGAGGTGGTGCTCACCGGGCCCCCTGGCGGCCCGCTCGATCTCTTCGTCGACGGCCGGCTGCGGGTCAGCGAACGCGACGAGCACCGCTACCACGAGTCCCTGGTCCACCCCGCGATGAGCGGCCCGCACCGCCGGGTGCTGATCCTCGGCGGGGGCAACGGCCTCGCCGCGCGGGAGGTGTTGCGCTACCGCGGCGTCGATTCGGTGACCGTGGTCGAGGACGATCCGGGCGTCGTCCGCCTCGCCCGTACGGATCCGGCGCTGGCCGCGCTCAATGAACGCTCCCTCGCCGACCCCCGCCTCCGGGTGATCACCGGCGACGCCTTCACCTGGCTGCGCTCCCCGCGCCCCGCGCATGAGGTGGTGATCGTGGATCTGCCCGATCCCGCCATCACCCCGAGCACCAAGTTCTACTCGCAGGAGTTCTACGGGTTGGTCGCCAGGGCCCTCGCCGACGACGGCCGGCTCGTGGTGCACGCGGGCCCCCTCGCCTCCCGCACCCGTACGTACTGGACCGTCGACGCGACCCTGCGGGCGGCGGGGTTCGGCACCACCCCCTACCGCGCCACCGGGCGCCGCGCCGGATTCACCGGCGGTCCTGACCGTGCCACCGGTACGGCGTTCGCGCCACGGGACTGGGGCTTTCTGCTCGCCGCCCCCGGCACGGGCCCGCAGCTCGGGCTCGACATCGGCGCCCCCACACTGCGGTCGCTGACCACGGCCGGACTGGCCGCCGACGGCTGGGGCGCGGAGCGTACGAGACGGCCGGGGCTGCCGCCGTCGACGTTGGTCCATCCGCGGTACGCGGACTGAGGCCGTGTCGCCGCGGGTCTGAGGCGCCGGGTGAGGCGCCGGCCCAGCCACGCCACCCGGGCCGGGACGCGGGCCCGTCCCCACGCCACCCGCGCCGGGTCGTGTGGGGGCCGCCCCCGCGCTGCGCGGACCGAAAGGCAGACGGGAGCGGCGCCGCTGAGTACGCTCGACTCCCATGGAGCATGAGGTGTTCGTTCCGGTTCCGGCAGAGGCCGTCCGACAGGTGCTGCGGGATCCCGCGCGGCTCGCCCGCTGTGTCCAGGGGTTCCAGCAGGACGCCGATGACACGGCCGGGCCGCTCTCGGGGCGGCTGAAGGTCCGTATCGGCAATCACTCGATCACCTATCGCGGCACCCTGCGCTCCGAGGAGCGCGATCCAGGTGACCCGAGTGACCCGAGTGACCCGGGCGGTCCGGATGGTCTCTTCCTGGTCGAGGGCGACGGAGTGGAGACACGGGGCAGCGGCTCGGTGAAGGTGATCCTGACGATCCGTCTGGCGGAGACCGAACGCGGTACGACGCTCCACCTCACCGGGGCGGCCGAGGCGACGGGCCGGCTGGCGGAGCTGCCGTCGAGTGCGACGGAGCCGGCCGCCCACCGGCTGCTCGACCGGTTCGCCGAACGGCTGTCGACGGTGGCGATCGAGCCGGGGTCGGCGCCCGACGAGGACGCGGAGGGGCCGGGGCCGGTCAGCAGCGAGGACGCCGAACGGCTGGGGATCGTCGGTGATGACGGTCCGGCCGGTGAGCCCGACGAGGGCCGGGCGGCGGGCGACGCCTCCCTCTTCGGGGCTCCGGTGCCGCCGCCCGCCCTCGGGCCCGAGGCCGACGCGGACTTCGACGCTGACCCGTCGGATCTGCCGGACGCGGCCGTCGGACCCGACGGGGAAACCGGTGACGGTGCCGACCTGGCCGACGACCTGAGCGAGTTGGACGGTCTGGACGACGACGACCACGACGACGATGAAGACGAGCTGGACGAATTCGACGGAGTCCCCGATGAGCCGCCCGCCGAGGCGGCCCACGCCCGGCGCACGATGATCGGGCGGAGCGCCGAAGAGGTCGATCACGCGCCGCCGCGCGGACGGTACGCCCCCGCCCCCGCCCCCGATGCGGGCGGCTCCGGACTCTCCCTCCGCTGGATCGCGCCCGCCGCCGCCCTCGCGGTCGCCTCCGCCGTCGTCGCCGGCCGGGCGCTGCGCCGCCGGAAGTAGGTTCGCGGGTGCCAGTAGTGTCGTGGTGTGAGTAGCAGCGAGAAGTACGTCCGGCTGGTCGCCGGAGACGTCGAGTTGACCGTGGATCCGCAGAACGGCTGCCGTATCGCGAGCCTGACCGTCGGTGGCACCGAGCTGCTGAGACAGGGCGAGAAGTACGGCTCCTTCCCGATGGTCCCCTGGTGCGGACGGGTCGAGAACGGGCGGTTCCGCAATGGCGACACCGTCCATCAACTGCCCCTCAACGCGGCCCCGCACGCCATCCACGGGACCGCCAGGGACGCTGCCTGGCGCACCGTCCGGACGACTGCGACGGATGCGGTCTTCACTCATGACCTGGCGGAGCCCTGGCCGTACAGCGGACGCGTCACCCAGCTCGCCGAGCTGACGGCGGATTCGCTGACGCTCACCCTGGGCGTCGAGACCTACGACGAGTCCTTCCCGGCCCAGGCGGGCTGGCACCCCTGGTTCCGGCGCGATCTCGGCGGGGGCGATGTGGAGCTGGACTTCCAGGCCGCCTGGCAGGAGGAGCGGGGCGACGACCACCTCCCGACCGGCAAGCGCATCGCACCGCTGCCCGGCCCCTGGGACGACTGCTTCGGGATGCCCGACGGGGTCTCGGTGACGCTCACCTGGCCCGGACAACTGGAGCTGACGGTCACCAGCCGCGCCGAGTGGGTGGTGATCTACGACGAGCAGGCGGAGGCGGTCTGTGTGGAGCCGCAGTCCGGCCCGCCGAACGGTCTCAACACCCTGCCCCGGCTCGTCACCCCGATCGACCCGCTGGAGATCTCGACCACCTGGAGCTGGCGCCGCCTCTGAGCGGGGCCGCAGATCCGGGCACGCCGACCTGAGCACGCCGACCCGGGTCGCCGGTCCGGGGCACGCCGACCTAAGCACGCCGACCCGGATCGCCGGTCCGGGGGGCGCCGACCGGAGTCGCCGGCCCCCCCGGCATCCGGATTGGGCTCGCCGGCCCGGGGGCCAGGGCAGCGGCTGGGGCAGTGGCCGGGGGGGCATGGCCAGGGGCAGGGGCAGGTGATCCGCGGTCGCCGGTCCTGAGTGGCCGAAAGTGAGGCTTTAAGCTCAGGGGCATGACTGATGCACGTGCTGAGCTGCTCCAGCAGATCAAGGACAAGGCCGTGGTCCACGGCAAGGTGACCCTCTCCTCAGGGCTTGAGGCCGACTACTACGTCGACCTTCGCCGGATCACGCTCGACGGCACGGCCGCGCCGCTCGTCGGTCAGGTCATGTCCGATCTGACCGCCGACCTGGAGTTCGACTGCGTGGGCGGTCTTACGCTCGGCGCCGACCCCGTGGCGACCTCGATCCTGCACGCCTCCGCCGCGCGCGGTCGCCGGGTGGACGCCTTCGTCGTACGGAAGGCCGCCAAGGCGCACGGAATGCAGCGCCGGGTCGAGGGTCCGGACATCACGGGCCGCCGCTGCCTGGTGGTGGAGGACACCTCCACCACCGGTGGTTCGCCGCTCACCGCCGTCGAGGCTGTCCGCGAGGCCGGCGGCGAGGTCGTCGCCGTCGCGACCATCGTGGACCGGGCGACCGGCGCCGGCGAGAAGATCAGCGGTACCGCAGGAGTGCCCTATTTGTATGCCTATTCGCTGGACGAGCTGGGCCTGTCCTGAGTATGCGCCGGCTCTGACCTGCGGAAATTCAAAGAACGCGGCTGTTTCACGTGAAACGGCCGCGCTCCGCTGAACGGCCGTGCACCAGGCGGGGTGGAGTCCTGTCGCGAGTCTGGAAAGATAGGCCCCGACGATGACGTCGCCCCAAGGTCAGGGCCAGCACATATCGCAAACCGCACATCACAAGGAGCGGACAGATGCCCATCGCAACCCCCGAGGTCTACAACGAGATGCTCGACCGGGCGAAGGCAGGCAAGTTCGCCTACCCGGCCATCAATGTGACCTCTTCCCAGACCCTGCACGCCGCGCTGCGCGGTTTCGCGGAGGCCGAGAGCGACGGCATCATCCAGATCTCCACCGGTGGTGCGGAGTTCCTGGGTGGCCAGTACAGCAAGGACATGGTGACCGGTGCCGTCGCGCTCGCCGAGTTCGCCCACATCGTGGCCTCCAAGTACGACGTCACCGTCGCGCTGCACACGGACCACTGCCCCAAGGACAAGCTGGACAGCTACGTCCGTCCGCTGATCGCCGTCTCGGCGGAGCGCGTCGCCCAGGGCCGTAACCCGCTGTTCCAGTCCCACATGTGGGATGGCTCGGCCGAGACCCTCGCCGACAACCTGTCCATCGGTCAGGAGCTGCTGGCGCAGGCCGCCGCCGCCAAGATCATCCTTGAGGTCGAGATCACCCCGACCGGTGGCGAGGAGGACGGTGTCACGCACGAGATCAACGACGAGCTCTACACCACCGTCGACGACGCCCTCCGCACCGCCGAGGCGCTCGGCCTGGGTGAGAAGGGTCGCTACCTGCTCGCCGCCTCCTTCGGCAATGTCCACGGCGTCTACAAGCCGGGCAATGTCGTCCTCCGCCCCGAGCTGCTGAAGGACCTCCAGCAGGGCGTCAGTGAGAAGTACGGCAAGTCGTCCCCGTTCGACTTCGTCTTCCACGGTGGCTCCGGCTCCACGGCCGAAGAGATCAGCACCGCGCTGGAGAACGGCGTCGTGAAGATGAACCTCGACACGGACACGCAGTACGCCTTCACGCGTCCCGTCGTCGGCCACATGCTCAGCAACTACGACGGTGTGCTGAAGATCGACGGCGAGGTCGGCTCGAAGAAGACGTACGACCCCCGGACCTGGGGCAAGCTCGCGGAGGCCGGTATGGCCACCCGTGTCACCGAGGCGTGTGGCGCGCTGCGCTCCACCGGCACGAAGCTGAAGTAGTTCGTCGCCCGGCGAGGGGAGACCTCCGCCGACGCATCCGTATCGGGTTCCGGGCCCGGTGCCCCCACTACTGGGGGTGCCGGGCCCGACCTGTGCCGTGGAAAGGGCCCACCGCTGTGACGACGTACGACTTCGATGCGCCGGTCGACCGGCGCGGCACCTGGAGCGTCCAGTGGGACGGGGTCGCCGACCGCTTCGGGGTGGCCGGGCTGCTCCCGTTCACCATCTCCGATATGGACTTCACCTCGCCGCCCGAGGTGCTCGCGGCGCTGCGGCGCCGTGTCGACCACGGTGTCTTCGGCTACACGGACTGGCGGCAGGACGACTTCCGGTCCGCCGTGCGGCACTGGTTCCGCAGCCGGTACGACACCGGGATCGACACCGACCATCTCGTCTACGCGCCCTCCGTGCTCAGCCAGCTCTCCCAGTTGCTGCGGATGTGGAGCGAGCCGGGGGACGGTGTGGTCGTGCACACCCCGACGTACGACGGCTTCCGCAAGGCGATAACCGGGCTCGGGCGGGAGCTGCGCGGGGTGCCCGTCGGGGACCCGGCCGCGCTGGAGGCCCAGCTCGCCCGGCCCGACAGCCGGGTCCTCGTGCTCTGCTCGCCCCACAACCCCACCGGCCGGGTGTGGACGGAGGCCGAGCTGACCGAGACCGCCCGGCTGGCCGAGTCGTACGGGGTCGCCGTCGTCAGCGACGAGATCCATGCCGACTTCGTCCACCGGGACTTCGTCGCCGAGGGGCGGCGGCATCTGCCGTGGACCCGATTCGGCTTGGGGCGATGGGCGCTGATCACCTCCGCGACCAAGGCGTTCAACTTTCCCGCGCTGAGCGGGTCGTACGGGATCATCGGCGACCCCGACGACCACGCGGCCTTCGTGCGCCGGATGGAGACCGGGGAGGGGCTCGCCTCGCCCGCCGTGCTCTCCCTGACGGCGCATATCGCCGCGTACCGGGAGGGGGCGGCCTGGCTCGACGCGCTGGACACCTATGTCACCGGGAACCTGCGCCTGGTCGAGGAGCGGCTCACCGCCGCCTTCCCGGAGATCGGGTGGCGGCCACCGGGGGCCGGGTACCTCGCCTGGATCGATCTGCGGCCCCTCGGCGTCGGCGACGACGCCTTGCAGCGGGAGCTGATCGACCGCGAACGGGTCGCGATCATGCCGGGGACGACCTACGGGTGCGAGGGGTTCGTACGGCTCAATGTGGGATGCCCGCGCGCCAAGGCGGAGCGGGGGGTGGACGCGCTGGTACGGGCGCTGGAGCGGTTGCGCGTGCGGTGACGCGGGGGCGTGCCGCGTGTGTCTGCCGCGGGTGCGTCATGTCGCTCGGGTCGTCGTGCGCGGCTCCCGCTGCGATGATTCCGGATATGGCTGACGTCCCTCCCGGAGAGATCAGGCTGTCCACCCCCACCGGCCGGTGGGTCATCCTCGCGACCGTGCTCGGCTCCAGCATGGCGCTGCTGGACTCGACCGTCGTCAATGTCGCCCTGCCGCGCATCGGCGAGGACCTCAACGCCGATATGGCCGTCCTCCAGTGGACCGTCAACGCCTACATGCTCGCGCTGGCCGGGCTGATCCTGCTGGGCGGCGCGCTCGGCGACCGCTACGGGCGACGGCGGATCTTCGTCATCGGGGTCATCTGGTTCGCCCTCGGCTCCCTGCTCTGCGGTATCGCGCCGAACGATGTGATCCTCGTGGCCTCCCGCGCGATCCAGGGCATCGGCGGCGCCCTCCTCACCCCCGGCTCCCTCGCCCTCATCCAGGCCAGCTTCCACCCCGACGACCGGGCGCGCGCGGTCGGCCTCTGGTCCGGGCTCGGCGGCGTCGGCGCGGCGATCGGGCCGTTCGTCGGCGGCTGGCTGGTGGACGGGCCCGGCTGGCGCTGGGTGTTCCTGATCAATGTGCCGCTCGCCGCGCTCTGCGTGCCGGTCGCGCTGCGGCACGTACCCGAATCCCGGGACCCCCGGGCGCACCACGCGCACTTCGACATCCTCGGCGCGGTGCTCGGCGCGGCGGCGCTGACCCTGGTGACGTACGGGCTGATCGCGCCCCTCTGGTGGGCGGGGGCGGCCGGTGTCGTCGTCGGTGTCGTCTTCGTCCTCGTCGAACGGCACCGGCCCGAACCGATGCTGCCGCTGTCGATCTTCCGGTCCCGGCTGTTCACCGTCGTGAACGTGGTCACGCTCTGTGTCTACGCGGCCTTCGGCGGCTTCTTCTTCCTCGCCGCGCTCCAGCTCCAGGTCGTCTCCGGCTACTCCGCGCTCGGTGCCGGGCTCGCCCTGTTGCCGACGACGGTCCTGATGCTGCTCTTCTCCGCCAAGTCCGGCGAACTGGCCCAGCGCATCGGGCCGAGGATTCCCCTGACGGTCGGACCGCTGCTCTGTGCGGCGGGGATGCTGCTGATGCTCCGGGTCGGGGAGAACCCCTCGTACGTGGCCGATGTGCTGCCCGCGCTCGTCGTGATGGGCCTCGGGATGGTCACCCTGGTCGCGCCCCTGACCGCGACGGTCCTGGCCTCCGTCGAGACCGCCCGCGCGGGCATCGCCAGCGGGATCAACAACGCGGCGGCCCGCGCGGCCGGCCTGCTGGCGGTGGCCGCGCTGCCCCTCCTGGCGGGCATGGGCCCGGAGGCGTACCGCTCGGCCCAGGAGTTCGGCGAGACCTTCCGACGGGCGATGCCGATGTGTGCGGGGGTGCTGGTGCTGGGGGCGCTGATCGCCGCGGTGGGGGTGCGGCGGGGGGTGTCGGGCGGGCCGCGCCCGGAGTGCCGCCTGAACTGCGGCGTGGGCGCGCCCCCTCTCGAATCGGTCACCCCCGCCGACCCGAAGCCTCCTGCCTTGTCGCCCGGCCCTCCTTGACTCGGCCCCTCGCCCGGAGCCGCCCGCCCGTCGCCCGGTCTCCCGCGAGCCTCGGCCCCTTGCGGGGCGCTGCCCCGTGCCCCGCGCCTCAATCGCCGGCGAGGCTGGAATTTGCTTGCCCGGCTTTTGAGGGCGGACCCTTACTCGTAGCGGCTTGAGATGTACGGGCCCCTCGGCCGGAGGCGGCTGCCCGTTGCCCGGTCTCCTGCGAGTCTCGGCTCCTTGCGGGGCGCTGCCCCGTGCCCCGCGCCTCAATCGCCGGCGAGGCTGGAATTTGCTTGCCCGGCTTTTGAGGGCGGACATCCCAACTGGGGGGCTGGAAATTCAGCCTGCCCGGCGATTGAGGGCGGACGCTTCGGCTCGGGGGGCCGGGAATTTCAGACCGTCCGGCGTTTGAGGACGACCCTCCAGCCCTGGGAGTCGGACTCCGGAGGGGGCACCGCATCAGGGCCGGGCCACCCGCACCGCCGGGGGGCCCGGGCCCGATCCGTACCTGGGAGACTGGGGGCATGTCCATCCATGAGAACCTCCTCGGGGGACCGCCCCCCACCCACCTCCCCGACGACCCCGAGCCGCGCGAGCTGCTCGCGTCCGGGGCCTCGCCCGCCGATGTCGCGGCGAAGTATCCGACCTCCTCCCTGGCCTGGGCCCGCCTCGCCGACGACGCCTGGGAGCGCGGCAGCGTCGTGGAGTCGTACGCCTACGCCCGTACCGGCTACCACCGCGGTCTCGACGCCCTCCGCCGCAGCGGTTGGAAGGGCCACGGCCCCGTCCCCTGGGAGCACGAGCCCAACCGCGGCTTCCTGCGGGCCCTGCACGCGCTCGCCCGAGCCGCGCAGTCCATCGGCGAGCAGGCCGAGTACGAGCGGTGCGCCGGCTTCCTGCGGGATTCGTCCGAGACCGCCGCGAACACCCTGGGCTGACCAGGGGCGCCTCCGCGGCTTTCGAGGCCCGTGCCCGCCATCGCGCCGCTGTCGCGTGGAGGGGGCGCGGGCCTCGGCCTATGATGCCGGTGGGGACCGGGGCTCCCGCATCCAGACAGGAAGGGGCGGACCGCTACCCGGAGACGTCGAGGAGACAGCGATGTCACAGGACGCCACCCCGCATCTCGATTTCGCGGGCACCACACCGTACGAGGACTACGTCCAGGCGGATGTGCTGACTCATCTGCAACACCCCCTGTCGGACGATCCCGGCGAGATGGTCTTCCTGGTCACGACCCAGGTCATGGAGTTGTGGTTCACCGTCATCGTCCATGAGTGGGAGACCGCGTCCCGTGCCCTGCGCGAGGACCGGGTACCCGTCGCGATGGACGCGCTGAAGCGTTCCGTACGCGAGCTGGAGGCGCTCAATGCCTCCTGGCGGCCGTTGGCGCAGCTCACTCCCGCCCAGTTCAACTCCTATCGCGCCGCCCTCGGCGAGGGTTCGGGTTTCCAGTCGGCGATGTACCGCCGGATGGAGTTCCTGCTCGGCGAGAAGTCGGCTTCGATGCTCGTCCCGCACCGGGGCGCGACGCGCGTGTACGCGGAGTTGGAGAAGGCGTTGCACGAGCCGAGCGTGTACGACGAGGTGCTGCGACTCCTCGCCCGACGCGGGCTGCCCGTGCCCCAGGAGGTGCTCGACCGCGATCTGTCGCAGCGTCACGAGCCGAGCCCGGCCGTGGAGGCGGTGTGGGCGTCGATCTACCAGGACCAGGACCAGAACGCCGAACTCGTCCGGCTCGGCGAGGCGTTGACCGACGTCGGGGAACTCGTCTGGCGCTGGCGCAACGACCATCTGGTGGCGACGCGCCGCGCAATGGGGTCGAAGACGGGCACGGGTGGTTCGGCGGGTGTGGCCTGGCTGGAGAAGCGGGCCCGTAAGAACGTCTTCCCGGAGCTGTGGACGGCGCGCAGTCATGTCTGAGTCCGAGCGCCGCGCGACCACGACCATGCCCGACGTGCGCGCGACCACGACCATGCCGGACGTGCGCGCGACCACGACCATGCCCGACGTGCGCGCGACCAACGACCGAGGACCGGGGGAGCACAACCATGCCTGACGACCGGAGGATCACGACCGACGACCGGGGGATCATGGCCGGGGGCAGGGACACCGGCCCCCGCCCGCTGCGCACCCGCGCCGCCGCCCTGGACGCGGCCGACGGCCTGCGCGGGGCACGCGCCCTCTTCGCCCTCGACGACGGCGTCTATCTCGACGGGAACTCGCTGGGCGCCCTCCCGGCCCATGTCCCCGCCCGGGTCGCCGATATCGTCACCCGGCAGTGGGGCGAGCTGCGCATCCGTTCCTGGGACGAGAGCGGCTGGTGGACCGCGCCGGAGCGGATCGGCGACCGTATCGCGCCGCTGGTCGGCGCCGCCCCGGGGCAGATCGTCGTCGGTGACTCCACCAGCGTGAACGTCTTCAAGGCCGTGGTGGCCGCCGCCCGGCTGCGACCCGACCGTACGGACATCGTGGTGGACGCGTCCACCTTCCCCACCGACGGCTACATCGCCGAGTCGGCGGCCCGGATGACCGGGCGGCGGATCGTCCCGGTCGCCCCCGCCGAACTGTCCTCCGCACTCGGTCCGGACACCGCCGTGGTCCTCCTCAACCATGTGGACTACCGCACCGGCCGGCTGCACGATCTGCCCTCCCTGACCGCCGACGTCCACGCGGCCGGCGCGGTCGCCGTCTGGGACCTCTGCCACAGCGCGGGCGCGCTGCCGGTGGGCCTGGACGCGCACGGAGTCGACCTCGCGGTCGGCTGCACCTACAAGTATCTGAACGGCGGCCCCGGTTCACCCGCGTATCTGTACGTCGCCGAGCGCCATCAGGCCGCCTTCGACTCCCCGCTGCCGGGCTGGCACTCGCACGCCGACCCGTTCGCGATGGACCACGCCTACGCGCCCGCCGACGGCGCGACCCGGGGGCGGGTGGGGACGCCCGAGATCCTCTCCACGCTCGCCCTGGAGGCGGCCCTTGAGGTCTGGGACGGTGTCTCCATCGACTCCGTACGGGCGAAGAGCCTCGCCCTGACCGACTTCTTCCTGGAGTGCGTCGCGGCGTACGTCCCGGGCGGTCTCGACGGCCCGGATTCCCGGCTCACCTCGACCACCCCGGTCGCCCACGCGGAGCGCGGCAGCCAGATCGCGCTGCGCTGCGCGGAGGCGCCGGCCGTGATGAAGGAGCTGGTCGCGCGCGGTGTGGTGGGCGATCTTCGCAGGCCGGACGTGCTGCGTTTCGGCTTCACTCCGCTGTACGTGGGGTTCGCCGACGCCGAGCGCGCGGCGGCCACCCTCGCCGAGGTGCTGGCGGAGATCACTCCGGTGTGACGCGCGACTGAACCGGACCAGCGGGGGACTGGTAGCGTCCCCGCTGGTCAGGTCAATTCCGTGACTCCCTGGGAAGGTTGGCACCGCACATGCCGGACCCCGTCGCCCGTGACAGCGCCGAGACCGAGTCGGCCTTCTCGCATCCCGCCGTGGATCCGGATGTGTCCCTCGCGTACGGCGAGCACCCCGATCAGGTCGTGGACTTCTACGCCCCCAGGGGTCCCGGAGGCGTTCCCGAGAAGGTGCCGGGGGACGGGAGTCCGCGCGAGACCGTGCCGCTCGTCGTGCTGCTGCACGGCGGGGCGTGGCGGGCGGCGTACGACCGCCGCCATGTGACCCCGTTCGCGGACTTCCTGGCCCGCCGCGGTCTGGCCGTCGCCAATGTGGAGTACCGGCGCGGGCGGGGGCTGCCGGGTCAGGGCGGTGCCGGTCCGGTGGCCGGCCGCTGGCCGGAGACCTTCGACGATGTGGCCGCCGCGCTGGACGCGCTGCCCGGTCTCGTACGGCGGGCGCTGCCGTGCGTCGATGTCCGGCGCACCGTACTGGCCGGCCACTCGGCCGGTGGACAGCTCGCGCTCTGGGCCGCCGCCCGGCATGTGCTGCCGGTGGGCTCGCCGTGGCGGCTGTCGGCACCGCCGCCGCTGCGGGGCGTGATCGCGCTCGCCCCGATCGCGGACTTCGCGCGCGCCGTCGAACTCGATGTGTGCGACGGCGCGGTCCGCCAACTGCTCGGCGGCGGTACGGACGCGGAGTTCGAGGCGAGGGCCGCGCACGCCGATCCGGCCGTCCTGCTGCCCACCGGGATCGCCACCGCGGTCGTGCAGGGGCGCGACGACCTCACCGTGCCGTTCGCCGTGGCCGAGTCCTTCGTGGACGCGGCGGCGAAGGCGGGGGAGACGGTCGGGCTGACGCTGCTGGAGGAGGTCGGCCACTTCCCGCTCATCGACCCGGCCGCGGACGCCTGCGCGGTGGTGGCGGAGGAGATCGCCCAGCTCGCCTGGTAGTCGCCAGGTCGCCCGGTGATCGCTCAGCTCGCCCGGTAGTCGCCCAGCTCGCCTGGTGATCGCCCGGCTCGCCGCGCCGACGGCCGGGCACGCCCGCTCGGTCTGCGACGGCCGGTCACGCCGCCCGGGCCCGGGGCCGCCCGGTGACGGTCGTCCGGGAGCTGCCCATGCACGCCCGGCACCCCTGGCAGCTCCCGGCCACACGACGGCTTCGCCAAAGGATCAGCTTGCGGACAGAAGCTGACCGCAAGCCGTTCTACGTTCTTCCCATGACCTACCTCATCACCGGAGCCACCGGAACCGTCGGCCGCCAGATCGTCCGGGAGCTGCTGGCCCGCGGCCACTCCGTCCGCGCCCTGACCCGTGACCCCGCCAGCGCGAACCTCCCCGCCGATGTCGATGTCGTACGGGGCGACCTGACCGACCCCGACTCCCTCCGCCCCGCCCTTGACGGCGTCACCGGCCTCCACCTGCTCACCTTCGGCGGCCCCTACTTCACCCCGCTGGAGACCGGGCCCCGCATCCTGGAGCTGGCTCGCGAGGCCGGCGTACGCAGGGTCACCGTGCTGCACGGCGGCGGCGCCAGCCCGCTGGAGGACGCCGTCCGCGCGAGCGACTTCGTCTGGACCGTCGTGATGCCCGTGGAGTTCATGTCCAACGCCCTGGAGTGGGCGGAGCGCGTCCGTACGGAGGACGAGGTGCGCGCGCCGTTCGTGGACCGGGTGAGCGCCATGATCCACGAGGCGGACATCGGCGCCGTCGCGGCGGTCGCCCTCTCCGAGGACGGTCACGGCGGCCAGGAATATCTGATCACCGGCCCGCAGGCGCTGACCATCAAGGACAAGACGGAGACCCTCGCGACCGCGCGCAGCCGCCCGATCCGGCTGGTGGAGCTGTCCCCGGAGGAGGCCGTGGCGGAGTGGCGGGCGGCCGGGCAGCCGGAGGACGTGATCGAGTTCCTGATCGACGTCTACGGGAACACCCCGGAGGCCGGCCGTACCGTCATCGACACCGTGGCGAAGGTCACCGGGCGCCCGGCGCGGACCTTCGCCGAGTGGGCCGAGGAGCACGCGGACGCGTTCCGCGCCTGAGCGGGGCGGCCCGTTTCTCCCCGGGCTGGCAGGCCCGCAGGTCGGGGCGCTGATCGTTCCCGAGGCCCGGGGGTAGTCCTCAGGACGGACGCGGCAGGATCCATAACGATGCTGACGACCGCGTCCGTCCGCCCGCATACCGTTCTCCACGTGACCGAGAAGACCCACAGCCCCGAATACCGCCTGGCGGCCGACTCCATCCGGGGTCTCCGCCAGGACCTCTTCCACGATGCCTTCGCCTACCGCCCGCTGCCCCCGATGGCCACGGACGGCCCGCTGCTCCGGCGTCTCCCCGGCCGGATACGGGAGGGCGCCGCCTGGCTCCCGCACGCCGCCGTCACCTTCGTGGCGCTGCTGGTGATCAACACGGCGTTCTTCACCCTGGGGGGCGACAGCGGACTCCTCCTGGGCCTGGTCTCGGCCGGCGTTCTGCTGATGACGCTGATCAGGCCGGTCGGCGCCTTCTGGCTCTCGCTCGGTTCCGCCCCCGTCCTCACGGTGCTCTCCGACCACTGGGACATGGTCTGGCCGCCCAGCGGAGTGCTGGCGCACATGGCCGTGATGGTCGTCGTGGCGCTGCGCACCCGCCCGCGCACCGGCGTCTGGATGTGGGTCCTGACCGGGGCGTACGGGTTCTTCACCTCGTTCGTGTTCTTCGGGGGCTTCTACCCGGCCGGCGTGGGCCCGCTGTTCGTCATCGGCGCCGTGCTGCTCCTGCTGGTGACGCTGTTCCACGTCCGCCGCGACGCCGAACAGGAGGTCGCCGTCCAGCAGAGCGTCACCGCCGTCGAACGCGGCCGGCGCACCCTGCTGGAAGAGCGCACCACCATCGCCCGCGAACTGCACGACGTGGTCGCCCACCACATGTCCGTCGTCGCGATCCAGGCCGAGGCCGCGCCCTACCGGGTGGAGAACCCGCCGCCCGAGCTGGAGGCCGCCTTCGCCACGATCCGCGAGAACGCGGTGGCGGCCCTGACCGAGCTGCGCCGCATCCTCGGAGTCGTACGGGCGGAGGACTACCAGGCCCCCGACGCGCCCCAGCCGGTCCTCGCCGACCTCGGCAACCTCCTCGGCAACGTCCGGGAGGCGGGTCTGACCGTGACGGAGACCGTCACCGGCGCCGTCCGCCCGCTCCCCCCTGGCGTCGAACTGTCGGCGTACCGGATCATTCAGGAGGCCCTCAGCAACGCGCTGCGGCACGCCCCCGGATCATCGGCGAAGGTCGAGGTCTCGTATGTGCTCGGCGGGCTCGGGCTGCGGATCGTGAACACCGCCCCCCAGGGGCTGGTGAAGCCGTCGCCGGGCGCCGGACACGGGATCACCGGCATGCGGGAGCGTGTTTCCATGCTCAGCGGTGAGATGACCGCCGAACCCACGGACGACGGGGGCTACGCGGTCACCGCCTTCATCCCCGTCGCGCCGGCAGAGGCCGCGCCGGCCGACGCCCCCGCTGCCACCAAGGAGCAGTCATGACCATCCGCGTACTCATCGTCGACGACCAGATCATGGTCCGCGAGGGCTTCTCGGTCCTGCTGAACGCGATGCCGGACATCGAGGTCGTCGGCGAGGCGGTGAACGGCCGCGAGGCCATCACCCGGGTCGCGGAGCTGGCGCCGGACGTGGTGCTGATGGACATCCGGATGCCCGAGCTGAACGGCATCGACGCCACCCGGGAGATCGTCGCCTCCCAGACCACGGCGAAGGTGCTGGTCCTGACCACCTTCGACCTGGACGAGTACGTCTACCAGGCACTCCGGGCGGGGGCGTCCGGCTTCCTGCTCAAGGACGCGTCCGCGCGGCAGCTCGCGGAAGGCGTACGGGTGGTGGCGGCGGGGGAGGCCCTGCTCGCCCCGACCGTGACGCGCCGGCTGATCACGGAGTTCTCCAAGCTCGACCAGGGGCCGAGGACGGCCCCGCTCGCCCAGGTCACCGAGTTGACCGACCGCGAGACCGAGGTACTGGTCCTCATCGCGCAGGGCCTCTCGAACGCCGAGATCGCCTCCCATCTGGTGGTGGCCGAGTCCACGATCAAGACCCATGTGAGCCGGGTGCTGGTGAAGCTGGGCCTGCGGGACCGCACCCAGGCGGCGGTCTTCGCGTACGAGGCGCGGCTGGTCACCCCCGCTTAGCCCCGATCAGTGCGGGTGGTCAGCTGCGGGCCCCGGTCCGGGCTGGTCACAAGTGGATAGCGCCGTTCCGGCAGCTCTGGCCACACCTGGCGGCGGGCGTTAGCGTCCGCATATGAACGCACTTTTCGAGCCATGGTCGCCCGCCTTCGTCGCCGATCCGTATCCCGCGTACGAGCGGCTGCGGGCCGACGGGCGGGTGCACTGGTTCGAACCGACCCGGCAGTGGCTCGTACCGCACTACGAGGACGTCTCCGCGCTGCTGCGGGACCGCCGCCTCGGGCGGACCTATCTCCACCGCTTCACCCACGAGGAGTTCGGCCGCACCCCGCCGCCCGCCGCGCACGAGCCGTTCCACACGCTCAACGACAACGGCATCCTCGATCTGGAGGCCCCGGACCACACCCGGATCCGGCGCCTGATCACCAAGGCGTTCACCCCCCGGACCGTCGCCGCGCTGGAGCCGACCGTCCGGCGCATGGCCGCCGACCTCGTCGCGGAGCTGCGGAAACAGGGCGGTGGCGATCTGCTCGCCGATGTCGCAGAACCGCTGCCGGTCGCGGTGATCGCCGAAATGCTCGGCATCCCGGAGGCGGACCGGGGCCTGCTGCGGCCCTGGTCCGCCGACATCGTCGGGATGTTCGAACTGAACCCCTCCGAAGAGACCGCCGAGAACGCGGTACGCGCCTCACGCGAGTTCTCCGCCTATCTGCGCGAGCTGATCCGCGAACGGCGCACCGAGCCCGGCGACGACCTGATCTCGGCCCTGATCGCCGCGCACGACGCCGACGACCGGCTCAGCGAGCAGGAGATGATCTCCACCTGTGTGCTGCTGCTGAACGCCGGCCACGAGGCGACGGTCAACACCACCGCCAACGGCTGGTGGACCCTCTTCCGCCACCCCGACCAGCTCGCGGAGCTGCGCGCCGACCACTCCCTGCTGCCGACGGCCGTGGAGGAGTTGATGCGCTACGACACCCCGCTCCAGATGTTCGAGCGCTGGGTGCTGGACGATATCGAGATCGGCGGCACCGTCATCCCGCGCGGCGCCGAACTGGCCCTCCTCTTCGGCTCCGCCAACCGCGACCCGGCCCGCTTCACCGACCCGAACACCCTCGACCTCTCCCGCGCCGACAACCCCCACCTCACCTTCGGCGCCGGCATCCACTTCTGCCTCGGCGCCCCGCTCGCCCGCATCGAACTGGCGGCCTCCTTCGGTGAACTCCTCCGCGAGGCCCCGACGATGCGGCTGGCGGGGGAGCCGGAGTGGAAGCCGGGCTATGTGATCCGGGGCGTGCACGAGTTGCCCGTGGAGCTGTAGTCAAGGACTGATGACCGGTCCATCGCCCGATGGGGTGAAGTGCGCGCCGGCCGCTTTCGCCTCGCGGGAGGCGGTAGTAGTCGTACGAGCATGGGAATCGGGGACCGGCACCAGAAGAAGGACGTAGAGGCGGCACTCAAGCGGGCGGAGGCGCGCGGTCTTAAGGTGAAGCACGACAAGAACAGGCACCACTGGGGCTATGTCATCTGTTGTCCGTGCAATGACAGTGTGACTGTGTATTGCCCTCCCAGGGACGTGGGGACAGCGGCGAGGAGAATCGATGAGTTCAGCCACAAGCACCACGGCTGTACGTAACTGGCACTTCATTCTGCACACACAAGATCCACTCACGCCCGAGCAGGAAAACACCCTAGCGGGACTCGAAGCCTTCGCCGATGGGGATGTCTGTCTGGAACAACGCCCCGGGGTGTACTCCATGTTCACCTGCTACATGGATGCGCCGAGTCTCACCGAAGCCATCATGGCTGCGCTCACTCGCTTCGATCACTTCCCCGGCGTCCTCATCAGCAACGTCGAGCTGAGCGAGTACTCCCTCGATTACAACGGCATGGCGACGGCCGCGGTCGTCCCCCTGTCCGACCGACGCCCCCCGGTGTCACCGGTCGTTGCCCGTAAAACCCCCGAGGTTCGTACTCCGCCACCGGGCGGTTTCACCCGCGAGGGGCTGGCACGCTGATGCAGGGCGCCTTGGATGCCGTGCCTAGCTGGCACCTCCTCATGAACCGGCAGGAGCCGCTCACACCGGAGCAGTCCGACTTCATGGACACGCTCGACAGCTTCGCGGACGGCTTCGTGGGTTTGGAGACAGGGCCGAACTACTCCCAGTTCGTGTGCTACTTCGAAGCCGACAGTCTTATGGACGCGATCACGCAAGCCCTCGCCCGCTTCGAAGATGTCCCGGGCGTCGCCATCCGCACCGTCGAACTGAACCCGTGCTCCTTCGACCACAACGGCATGGCGACTGCGTCCGTGGTGCCGTGGCCCGACTAGCGGCGGCGTCCGGGAATGCTGATGCGTAGTGTTCCTCCCCGGTTGGTACGGGGAGGAACACTACGCATCGTTTCTTCGGTGGCAGGGGCGTGAGTGGTGATGGCTCTGCTGCCTTCTGGTCAGTTCTTCCAGGAAAGCGATGGTTCCTTCGGCCTCAAGCGCCACGCCTGCCATCGCGTCGAAGCGGCGAGTGAATTGCTCGATCTCTCGGGGCTTGTCCGACGTGGATACCGCTCCCCGGGCGTTATCGGTCCGAACACGAGGTGGTAATTCACCCGGGTTCAGGATCGCTTCAGCAGGGCTCGCGGATTTCCCTTATCACGCCGGAAGTTGAGTTCGCCCAGTTCGATGCGGGCAGACGTGGGCCCGGAGAGGTCCTTCAGCCCCCGAACCGCTTCCTTCCGGATCTGCTGATCTCGGAGCTGGTCACCAACGGGCTTCAGTACGGGCGGGCCGAGGTCGTCGGTGTACGGCTCTGGCGTACTGGCACGTACGTCGGTATCGAGGTCATCAGCGGCGGTGGTGCGCAGGTGCCCTGTCCGCGTGAGGCCGGCCGCTATGACGAGGGCGGGCGCGGTCTGCGATTGGTCGGGGTACTCGCGGACGCGTGGGGGGTCACACCCGACGGCGCCCGTACCTGGTGTCTGCTCGCCATCGCGGGTGGTGAGTGATGCCGACCGCTTTCCGAAGGAGTTCGATGAATCAGCTCAATCAGGACCGGCCGTCCGACCACGGGTTAAGCGGCGGTGCCGGCGGCCCGCTCGTCTGCGGGGCGACCGCCGTGCTGCCCCTGCAACTGCTCCTCGTCGCGCTGGAGATCATTCCGGGTGGGCAGGCCCATCCGCTCGACGTCGCCACCCGGCTCCGCTGCTGTCTGGAGCGGCACGCCGACGGTCCGCACTACGACTTCGTCCGCGAACTCGACGACACCGATCTGGGCGAGGTCTGGACCCAGTGGGAGACCGGACGGCCCCCGGAGTCCGTGGCCACGCTCCCCGACTGTGACGCCCACAACGGACGGCCCGGGGGGCTCAATGACGCCTGCACGCTCTTCTTCGGGCATCCCGGTGCCCACAGCTTCTCGTGTGCCGACCCCGAGGCCGACCGGCTCACCGCCGGGACCGGTGCGCACGGTCCGTAGCCGGTCCGTTCCATTCCGGCGTCTCCTGCGGCGCGGGCCCGCGAGGCCCGTGCCGCAGCCCGTACGCCACGCGCCCCCCCGCGCTCCGGGCGGGCCGGGCTCAGACCACCGTCGGCAGGGTCAGCCCCCACGCCCCCGCCCGCAGCGTCCAGGTCCGCGTCCGCACCGGCCCGGTGATCTGTGTGTCCGCCCGGTAGCGGAAGTCCGGGCCCGAGACCGTCACCGTCAGCGCCTTCGCCGTCACCGGATGGGCCTCCCCGGCCGGGGTGACCGTGACCTCCGCCCGCCCGCCGACCGCACGGACCGAGACCGACACCACCTCCTGGTCCAGATCGGCGAGCACCACCCCGTCCGCCTCCACCCGCAGCCGGTGCAACCTGATCACCGGTGGCGGAGCCGGCCGCACCAGTCCCCGTACCAGCGCGCGGCAGCCCTCCCAGGCCCAGCGGGTCGCCGTCGTCCGCGCCGGGACCACCACGGCCGGGACGGTCAGATCCCCGATCACCACGCCGTCGCTCTCGTCCACCAGCAGATCCAGCCGCCGCACGGCCCCGTCCAGCACGGCCCGCGCCGCCGCCACCGCGTCCCGGGGCACCCCCAGTGAGTGCGCCACCCGGACCGCCGAACCGACCGGTACGAGCGACAGCGCGCCGTCCCCCAGCCATCGGTCACGGTGCAGCAGCGACACCGCCCGCAGGAGTGCCCGGTCGTCTCCCACCACCACGGGGCGCCGTGTGCCCCTGCGGGCCAGGGCCCGCGCGAAATCCTCAGGTCCGTCCGGAAGACAGATTTTCGCCTCCGAGCCACCGCACAGAACATCCTTCGCGATCCGAACGGACTCGCCGTCACTTCGGCGGGCGACCGGGTCGATGACCACCAGCAGCTGGTCGTGAGCCGACACCTCGGTCCTTCCTCGGGTAGCATCTTTGTGCAAGAGCCCCTTGCGCTATTGCGCCAGGGGCTTCGTCTATTCCGGGGCAACCGGTCCAGCGGACTCAGGCACGGCTCACACCCCCTGACGTTGGACATGCCCCGCCCGGAAGGGGTGTACGCCTGTGCCCGCACTTGTGCTGCTCGGTGCTCAGTGGGGTGACGAGGGCAAGGGAAAGGCCACCGACCTGCTCGGTGGATCAGTGGACTATGTGGTGCGCTACCAGGGTGGCAACAACGCCGGCCACACGGTCGTCGTGGGCGACCAGAAGTATGCGCTGCATCTCCTCCCTTCCGGAATCCTGTCGCCGGGATGTACTCCGGTCATCGGCAACGGTGTCGTCGTGGACCCGGCCGTCCTGCTCTCCGAGCTGAGCGGGCTGAATGACCGGGGCGTGGACACGTCCAAGCTTCTGATCAGCGGTAACGCTCACCTGATCACTCCGTACAACGTCACGGTCGACAAGGTGACGGAACGGTTCCTCGGATCGCGGAAGATCGGTACGACGGGCCGGGGCATCGGCCCGACCTACGCCGACAAGATCAACCGGATCGGCATCCGCGTCCAGGACCTCTACGACGAGTCGATCCTGGAGCAGAAGGTCGAGGCGGCGCTGGAGTCCAAGAACCAGCTCCTCGCCAAGGTCTTCAACCGCCGCGCGATCGAGGCGGGCAAGATCGTGGAGGAGATGCTTCAGTACGCGGATCAGCTCAAGCCGTTCGTCGCGGACACCACGCTGCTGCTGAACAACGCGATCGACGACGGCAAGGTCGTCCTCTTCGAGGGCGGCCAGGGCACGCTGCTCGACGTCGACCACGGCACGTATCCCTTCGTCACCTCCTCGAACCCGACGGCCGGCGGCGCCTGCACCGGCGCGGGCGTGGGACCGACGAAGATCACCCGGGTCATCGGCATCCTCAAGGCGTACACGACCCGGGTCGGCGCCGGACCGTTCCCGACGGAGCTGTTCGACGCGGACGGCGAGGCGCTGCGCCGCATCGGTGGCGAGCGCGGTGTGACCACCGGTCGGGACCGCCGCTGTGGCTGGTTCGACGCGGTGATCGCGCGGTACGCGACGCGGGTCAACGGTCTGACGGACTTCTTCCTGACCAAGCTCGACGTCCTGACGGGCTGGGAGCAGATCCCGGTCTGCGTGGCGTACGAGATCGACGGCAAGCGGGTCGAGGAGCTGCCCTACTCGCAGACGGACTTCCACCACGCGAAGCCGATCTACGAGATGCTGCCGGGCTGGTCCGAGGACATCACCAAGGCGAAGACCTTCGACGACCTGCCGAAGAACGCGCAGGCGTATGTGAAGGCGCTGGAGGAGATGTCGGGCGCGCCGATCTCGGCGATCGGTGTCGGTCCCGGCCGTACGGAGACGATCGAGATCAACTCGTTCCTGTAGGGGCGCGGGTGCGGGCGCCGGACCGGGGCTGCGGTTCCGGGGCCGGTGCCGGTGCCGGCGCCTGGGCCGAGGTCCGGGCGCGGCTCGTGACGTGAGAGGTGCCGGGTGGGGGGAAGACCCCCGCCCGGCACCTTTCGCGTTCACGCCGGGGCCCGCGCGGTGAGCCTGGCGCCCGGGGCCCGCGCGGAATGCCTGGCGCCCGGAGCCCGCGCGGAATGCCAGGATCCCGGCCAACCCCTGGCCCCGGAGCCCACGCCGGGGCGTGCGGCGCGGACCGGGATCCCCTCGCCGGGGGACCCGTATCCGAAGGGTTCCGGCCATCCGTGTACCGGGCCCGACTGGAACACCCGTACGGGGCCGCCGCACCCTTACCCCCCGTAACTCCACTCGCGCCGAGCCTCAGGGGCAACGGAGCGGGGAGTGACGGTCATACGGTCTGACTTCTCCGCTAGTACACCTGTACGCACTGATATCTCTGGTTATTGTCCGGTATTCGCGCGCTTGGTCATGACTACCTGCCGTAGCCCATGGCTACGTATAGCGACCAGCACTGGTCGCTGACGCCCCTGGGCGGCAGCGCGAACGAGGGAGAAGTCATGCGTACAGGGACTCGACGGATCTGGGGCGCGGGAGCCGTGGCGGTCACGGCGGGAGCCGCGTTGGCGCTGGGAACGCTCAACCCGGCCGCGGCCACCACGGAGGAACGCTCCGCGGAGCGTGCCATCACCGTCCAACAGGTGACCCTGCGCCTGGCGAGCGATCCGAGCCAGGTCGCCAACGTCCGGGGCGGCTCGAACGAGAACGGCGCCCCGATCATCCAGTGGCGCTACACCAACGCGGCCAACGAGCGCTGGGAGCCCGAGGCGGCCGGTGGCGGTCACTTCCGCTTCAAGTCGCTCGACAGCGGCAAGTGTCTCAACGTCCGGGGCGGCGGAAACGAGAACGGCGCCCAGATCATCCAGTGGCCCTGTGGTTCGGCCGCCAATGAGCAGTGGCGGTTCGTGCGCAAGGGCATCGGCTACCAGATCGTCGCCAGGTCCAGCGCCAAGTGCCTCAACGTCGCCGGCGGCGTCGGCCAGGGCCGCCAGCTGATCCAGTACAGCTGCACCACCGACGGTGCGACCAACGACGTGTGGCTGCCGGTCTGGGAGTCGTCCAGCCGCTGAGTGATCGCGCGCGGTGACGGTGAAGTGATCTGAGGGGGCGGTTCGCCCGCCGTGGGGGAGTGCACACCCCGCGCGGGCGGACCGCCCCCTCGGCCGCTCGTACGGGCGCCCTGGCGCCGGGGGGCCACTCGTACGGGCGACCCCGCCGGAGTGTCGGGCGCGCGGTCGGCCCCGGGGGCGCTGACCCTGGACCCGTACGCCCGTCTCCCCGGCCGCTCGGCCGCACCCCTGCCCCGCGAGATCGAGGTAGCCCCATGCGCAGCCGTACCGCCGTCCGCTCGGCCGTCGTCACCGCTGTCACGCTGCTGGGGCTGACCGCCGCCACCGCGCCCGGCCTGACCGCCCCGGCCGTCCCCGCCGGGCTGCTGCTCACCGTCTCCGGTGACAGCGACACCTGGATCCGTGGCGTCCACCTCCTCTGCGAACCGGCCCCCGGCGGTCAGCACCCCCGGGCCGTCGACGCCTGCTACTCGCTGGACCAGGTCAAGGGGGACCTGGACGCGCTGCGCGTCGACCCCCGGCTCTGCACCCTGGAGTACGCGCCGGTCACCGTGACCGCCCGCGGGGAACACCGGGGGCGGGCCATCGCCTGGAGCAAGAAGTTCGGCAACTACTGCGCCATGGCCTCCGCGACCGGCCCGATCTTCGACTTCTGAGCCTTCTGACACCTTCTGAGCCTCTGTGTCTTCGCGGGCTCTGGAGACTTCCGGGCTTCTACAGACTTGCGGGCTTCTACCCTCCCGGCCAGGGGACTTGGTGCGGGCCGGAGTGTCGGCACGTGATGGCATAGCGGCCCATGGACACCCACCGACGCGTACTCATCGTGGCCTACGACGACGCGCAGATCCTCGACATCGCCTGCCCCAGCGGCGCGCTGGACATCGCCAACCGGTACGGCGCGACCCCGCCGTACGCCATCGAACTGGGCACCATCGGCCGGGGTGCCATCCGGACCTCGGCCGGGATCGTGGTCGGGGCCGGGCGCGGGCTGGAGGCGGTGACCGGGCGGCTGGACACCCTGATGGTCGTCGGCGGCGCCGGGTCCGACGCCGCCTCCGCCGATCGGCGGCTCCTGGCGCAGGTGCGGAGACTGGCCGGGCGCAGCCGCCGGATCGCGTCCGTCTGCACCGGTACGTACGTGCTCGCGGCGGCCGGGCTGCTGGACCACCGACGGGTGACCACCCACTGGGGGTACGGCGAACGGCTCGCCGCCCGCCACCCCGAGGTCGCCGTCGATGTGGGCCCGCTCTACATACGCGACGGCGACGTCTACACCTCGGCCGGTGTCACCAGCGCGTTGGACCTGACGCTCTCCCTGATCGAGGACGACCACGGGCCGACGCTCGCCCGCGCGGTGGCCCGAGAGCTCGTCTCCTACCTCCACCGGCCCGCCGACCAGGCCCAGATCAGCCTGTTCCTGGCCGCGCCGCCCCCGGGGGACCGGCTCGTCCGCGATCTGTCGGGCCATATCTCCGCCCATCTCGCGGGCGATCTGACACCGGGCGCGCTGGCGGCGCGGGCGGGGGTGAGCACCCGGCACTTGACCCGCCTCTTCGCCGCCCACCTCGGGACGACGCCCGCGCGGGCCGTCCGCGCGGCCCGCGCGGAGGCGGCGGCGCAGTTGGCGCGCTCCAGCGATCTGCCGCTCGCGGTCATCGCCCGCCGCTGCGGTTTCCGGTCGCCGGGGACGCTGCGGCAGGCGCTGCTGGACCACTATGGCGTCGGCGGGGACAGGATTCGCCGGATGCCGGACATGCCCCGGCCGCGCCCCGCTCCGGAGCAGCAGACTCCCGGTCATGACGACGACACGTAGAACACTCCTCCGGGGAACCGCCGCCACCGCTGTCACCGCTGTCACCGCTGCGGGGGCTTCCCCGGCCGGTGCCGTCGAATCCGGTACCCCTGCCACGCGCGCCGACTCCCCTCTTCCCCCCGGGCCCCGGATCGGCATCCTCTTGTACGACGGCTACAGCCTGCTGGATCCGACCGGGCCGGCCGAGGTGCTCTCCCGGCTGCCCGGCGCGGAGGTGGTGATGATCGCCGAGCGGCGCGGACCCGTCCGTACGGACACCGGGGACGTACGGGTGATGGCGGAGCGCTCCATCGGCGAGGTGGACCGGCTCGATGTGCTGCTCGTCCCCGGCGCGGGCAATCGCGGCACGGTCGCCGCGATGGGCAACCAGGCGTTGCTGACCTGGATCCGCGCTGTCCACCGCCACAGCCGGTGGACGACCTCGGTCTGCACCGGAAGCCTGATCCTCGCGGCGGCCGGGCTGCTGGACGGGCGGCGGGCGACGACCTACTGGGCCTCCGCGCCCTATCTGGAGTCCACGTTCGATGTGACGTACGTGCCGGAGCGGTACGTCAGGTCGGGGAAGATCATCACGGCCGCGGGGGTCTCGGCGGGGATCGATATGTCGCTGTATCTGGCGTCGCTGATCGCGGGGGAGACCACGGCGCGGGCGATCCAGTTGGCCGTCGAGTACGACCCCCGGCCGCCGTTCGACTCCGGTGACGCCGCGACGGCGGACCCCCGGCTGAAAACACTCGCTCTGCAACTGCTGGCCGACTCTCAGATCTGAGTGGTTCGCCCCTTTTTTGGTGGGGCGATTGTCGGACATCCTGTGGCGAAATTACCTGTTCGATTTCCGTGTTCGAGTGATTATGATCATGAATGATCCAAGCACGATCACGGAGGTGGCAGTACGTGAACAGCCCTCAACCGGCCCCATCCGAAGCCCTGGTGGCTCCTCTGGGAGTCGTCCACCCCGCCCCCGGCGCGGCCCTGCTCGTACCCTCGAAGAAGATCAAGGTCAACGGCACCACGTCCGAGGCGTACGTCCGTGAGAAGCCCGCCTTCCATAAGACCGTGATGCAGTCCCTGGCGTTCGACAACGTCAACAAGCGCATATTCATAGCCCAGGTGATCGAGCACGACCTCAAGCTCGACGAGCACGAGCCGGCGAAGGTGCCGTGGGCGCTGCGCGACAAGAACGGTGATCTGACGATCACCATGTGGCAGTGGAACGCCAACCTCGCCACCCCGGCCTACCAGTTCGGCGGCCGGATGTTCCTGCGGGGCTACGGGCACGGGGTGAGCATCGGCGTCGAGCCGGTCGGCACCGACTCGTACCTGTGGACCGAGGTCGACAACATCCCGTACCTCCTCGACGCGGCGACCGACCGGTGGAGCGGACGCGGGAAGAACATCTGCCGCTTCAAGTTCCGGGACACGGCGGCACCGCAGGGCAACGCCAGCGGTCACCTCCAGAAGCACACCCCGGTGCCGGGCAGCACCCACAACTCGGTGAACATCGACCCGGTGTACGGGCGGCTGATCCACCGCTTCAGCCTCGGCGGGGCGATGCGCTACCGCGTCCACGATCTGGATCTGGCCCGGATGGGCGTCTGGGACGCCTATCTGGCGGACGTCGAGGAACCGACGGTCAGCTTCCTGCCCAAGTACGGCACGCCCGCCTTCCAGGGGTACGCCTCGGTCGGCCGGTACCTCTACCTGCTGCACGGCAACGCCTACGGCCCGGCCGGAAGCACCTCCCCGCCGGAAGAGGGCAACACCCACATCACCTCGGTCAATCTGACCACCGGGGATGTCGACTACACCGCCCACACCCGGGCCGGCTTCACCTTGGAGCACCGGGAGCCGGAGGGGCTGGCCATCCAGGTCCCCGACATCACCCAGCCGGAGGTCTTCCGGGTGGCCATGGGCTTCGCGGGCGGTCCCGGCACCGGGCGGAACGTGTCGATCTACCACAAGCCCGAGCTGATCGCCGGTTGAGCCGGAACGTTTCTACGACTGTGTGCCAGAAAGCGATCATGGGGGTGGCAGTACATGAGTGACCTGTCGGAGACGAACGCAGCGATGCCCGCCGGCATCATCTACCCGGCGCCGGGCGCGGCCCGGCTCATCGCGACCAAGAAGATCAGGGTCGAGGGCACCACGGTGGACCCGCCGCTGGTCAAGTACAAGCCCGCGCACCACCAGACCGTGATGCAGTCCCTGGCGTTCGACAACCTCAACAAGGCGATCTTCATAGCCCAGTTGACCAACGGCGGCGCCGAGCGGGACAAGAACGGCGATCTGACCATCACTCGGTGGATATGGAACGACACCCTGCCGACACCGGGGTACGAGTACGACGGCTTCATGCTGCTGGCCGGCTTCGGGCACGGGGTGAGCATCGGCGTCGAGGTCGACGTGGACACCGCCGACACCTATCTCTGGACCGAGGTGGACAACATCCCCCACCTGGTCCCCGGCACCACCGACAAGTGGAGCGGGCGCGGCAAGAACATCTGCCGCTTCAAGTACGTCGACGCGCAGTCCCTGACCAACACCAGCCCGCAGCTCCAGAAGCACACCCCGGTGCCGGGCAGCACCCACAACACGGTGAACATCGACCCCGTGTACGGGCGACTGGTGCACCGCTTCAAGCTCGACGGGGAGATGCGCTACCGGGTGCACGACCTGGACAAGGCGCGCCAGGGCATCTGGAACGACTACGTGGCCGACATCCAGGAGCCGGACCCCTTCGTCGGCGTCCCGCGCCCGCCGTACCAGGGGTACGCGGTGGCCGGCAGCTATCTCTACATGCTGTTCGGGGCCTCCTACAGCGACACCAACCCGCCCGGCGGCGGGGGCAACGCCCACCTCGTGTCGGTGAACCTGAAGACCGGGGACATCGACACCAAGTTCCACACCAAGGCGGGGCACTCGCTGATCTTCCGGGAGCCGGAGGGGCTGTCCATCCGGATCCCGAACCCGGCGACGCCCGACGTGTTCGACCTGGGCATGGGCTTCGCCTGCGGCGAGCAGGGCGCCCGCACGGTGACGATCTACATCAAGAACAGCCTGGTCCAGGGCTGACCCACGCCGGTCCGCCCGGCCTCCCCGGCGGATCGGCGCCCGGCCCCTCCGGGAGGGCTCACTTCCCCTGATCCTCCTGGAGGGAGTCCAGCGCGGTGGACAGCCGCGCCAGCACCCTCGCCGTCTCCGCGAAGCCCTCCGGGCCGAGCGCATCGGTGAGCCGGGCGGCCAGCTCCGCGTGACCGGGGCCGATCCGTGCGATCGCGGATCGGCCCTCGTCCGTGGGGCGGAGGAGTTTGGCGCGGCGGTGCGCGGGGTTCGGTTCGTACGCCGCGAGTCCGCGCTCCACCAGCAGATCCGCGATCCGCTGCACGCTCTGCCGGGTGATCCCCATGTCCCGGGCGATCCCGGCGACGGGCAGCGGGGTGCGCAGTACCGCTCCGAGCACCTGCCACCAGGCCGCCGTCAGCCCGGCCGGCCTCGCCAACTCCTCGGCCAGTGCGAGGTACTGGCCGTTCAGCCGGAAGACCCCGAGCGCGGTGGCGCTCAACAGATCCTGCGCCACCCGGCCATCCGGGGTGGCGTTCCGGTTGTCGTCCCGATGGTCGTCCCGGGTCATGAGGCGTCGCCTTCGAGGATCGCGTAGGCGGCGAGGTCCGAGTCGTGGAACAGCCGGTACCAGGCGTCCAGCCGCTCACCCTCGTACACGCCGAGCCGGGCGAAGACCTCCCGCGCGAAGGCGACCGGCTCGGTGGGGCCCGCCGTGATCAGGTCGCCGTCGGTGACGGCGTCGGCGTCGCGGTAGTGGTCGCCGCCGGGGTACCCCGTGGCGGCGAGATAGAACGACACGGCGCTCGTGTGCTCCCGGTCGTCGAGCAGCCCCTCGCGGGCCAGTCCGGCCGTGGCGCCGCAGATGGCGGCGACGGGGGTCTTGGCGTCGAGGAAGGCGCGCGCGGTGGCGGCGAACGGGGCGAGAGCGTCACCGGTGTCCCAGGCGCTCGCGCCGGTGAGGATCAACAGGGCGCTGTCCTCGGGGTCCAGCTCGGCGAGCGCCAGATCCGGCTGGACGCGGAGGCCGCCCATGGTGGTGACGGGCTCGGTGGTGAGGCCGACGGTGCGGACGGTGTAGCCGTGCTGGGTGAGGTGGGCCGTGGTGTGGCCGGTCTCCCAGTCGGCGAAGGTGTCGTAGACGGCGAGGTGCACGGTACGGGCGGGGTCCACGGTGGAGCCGGTGGAGGTGGGGTTCGTGGTGGCGCTCATGGTGTTCTCCTCGGGTCTCCTTGTATGACAGAAGACTGTCATGATGACAGTCTTCTGTCAATTGCTCGTGGGGTACGGGGCCGGGCGCCGTGGCCGGGGCGCGGCTGGGGTACGGGCCCGGGGCGGCCCGGGCCCGGGGGGATGTCCGGGGCGGCGCGGGCCCGGGACACACGACAGATCGCCGTGAGAACGCGGCGGCGGGCAGACAACGTGGTGATGTCGGACCGCCTCCCCGCCTCCCTACGCTGAACCGCATGAACCACGATCGCCACACCGCCGACCCCCGGACCGGTGCCGCCGTCAAGGCCGCCGACCGCGCCCATGTCTTCCACTCCTGGTCCGCCCAGGGACTGATCGACCCGCTCGCCGTCGCCGGCGCCAATGGCTCGTACTTCTGGGACTACGACGGAAAGCGATATCTCGACTTCACCAGTGGTCTCGTCTTCACCAACATCGGCTATCAGCACCCGAAGGTCGTCGCCGCGATCCAGGAGCAGGCCGGGAAGCTCACGACCTTCGCGCCCGCCTTCGCCGTCGAGGCCCGCTCCGAGGCGGCCCGGCTGATCGCCGAGCGGACGCCGGGGGACCTGGACAAGATCTTCTTCACCAACGGCGGTGCCGAGGCGATCGAGCACGCGGTACGGATGGCCCGGCTGCACACCGGCCGCCCCAAGGTGCTCTCCGCGTACCGCTCGTACCACGGTGGCACCGCGACCGCGATCAATGTCACCGGCGACCCCCGCCGCTGGGCCTCCGACAACGGCACCTCCGGCGTCGTCCACTTCTGGGCCCCCTTCCTGTACCGCTCGCCCTTCTACGCCACCAACGAGACGGAGGAGGCCGAGCGCGCCCTGCGGCACCTGGCGGACACCATCGCCTTCGAGGGGCCGGGGACGATCGCGGCGATCGTGCTGGAGACCATCCCGGGCACGGCGGGGATCATGGTGCCGCCCCCGGGCTATCTCGCCGGCGTACGGGAGATCTGCGACCGGCACGGGATCGTCTTCGTGCTGGACGAGGTCATGACCGGCTTCGGACGGACCGGGAAGTGGTTCGCGGCCGAGCACTTCGACGTGGTGCCCGACCTGCTGACCTTCGCCAAGGGCGTCAACTCCGGATATGTGCCGCTGGGCGGGGTCGCGATCTCCGCTGAGATCGCGGCCACCTTCGAGAACCGGCCCTACCCGGGCGGGCTCACCTACTCCGGCCACCCCCTGGCCTGTGCGGCGGCCGTCGCCACCATCGGCGTGATGGCGGAGGAGAACGTCGTCGAGCAGGCCCACCGCATCGGCGCGACCGTCATCGGACCGGGACTGCGGGAGCTGGCCGAACGGCACCCGAGCGTCGGCGAGGTGCGCGGTACCGGCGCCTTCTGGGCGCTGGATCTGGTCCGCGACCGGGAGACCCGGGAGCCCCTCGTCCCCTACAACGCCACGGGCGAGGCCAATGCGCCGATGGCCGCCTTCGCCGCCGCCTGCAAGGCCGATGGGCTGTGGCCGTTCGTGAACATGAACCGCACCCATGTCGTACCCCCGTGCAATGTGAGCGAGGCGGAGGCGAAGGAGGGGCTGCTCGTACTCGACTCGGCCCTGTCGGTCGCGGACGCCCACATGGCCTGACGCCCACGCGGCCTGCTGCCTGCGCGGTCCGCTGCCTGCGCGGTCCGCGCCCGCGTGCCCGGTACTTGTGGGCCCGGCACCTCTGTTTTCCCGGTACCCGGGCGGGGGTACGGGGTGGGGCGCGGGCCGCCTGGCGCGGGGGCGCCCGCCCGGGGTGGTCGGCCCCGCGCCCGCCCCTGCCCCCCGGCGACCCTGCCCCCCCCGGCGACCCTGCCCCCCGGGGGCCACTGCCCTCTGGCCCCCGTACCCGCGCCCGCCCTCACGCCCCCGGCTCCACCTCCAGGAACCGCCGTCGCCGCGGCCCCCGGTACAACAGCGCCTCCCACCCCGCCGCCGCCAGCACCGTCACGCACTCGCGCAGCCGTACCTCCTCCTCCCGCGCCGCGCCGCTCCCGGCCGGCCCGAGCCACTCCACCCACACCACCCCCGCCCGGTCCGCCCCCCGTACGCGGTACCCGGTGGCGACCCGGCCGCCCTCCGCGTCCACCGCCGACGGCGGCACGCCCCCGGCCTCCAGCGCGAGCGCCACCGCCCTTACCGGCCGCAGCCGTTCCCACGTCGCCGGCGCGGTGCCCGTGAGCCGCCGTATCTGGCTCAGCCCGTCGAACGCCGTACGCACCTGCGCAGCCCGGTCATCGGCCCCCGCTGGTTGGCTGTCGGGCGGCCCGTCGCCCGTGGCCACGTCGAAGACGCCCCCCGCACCGCCGTCGCCGGCCGTATGTTTGGCCCTGTCACCGGGCCCTTCACCGACTCCGTCGCCCATCTCCACCTCACCTGGTCTGTACCGACTGGCCTATCGTGTCCGGGACCCCTGGCGAAGGAGAACTCATCGATGCCCGGCCCCGGCCCGCGCGGTGCGAGTACCACTGTCACGCGCAGCACTCTGCGACAGCAGATCGCGGACGCGCTGCGTGACGAGGTGCTGGCCGGGCGGTTGCTGCCCGGACAGGAGTTCACCGTCAAGCAGATCGCCGAGCAGTACGGGGTCTCCGCGACGCCCGTGCGCGAGGCGCTCGTCGACCTCGCCGCCCAAGGGCTGCTCGACTCCGACCAGCACCGCGGCTTCCGGGTCCACCGGTTCTCGGTCGCCGACTACCGGGGCATGGTCGAGGCGCGCTCGCTCGTCATCGACGGCGTCATCAGGCACGCGGAACGCGTCGGCCGCACCTCGGTGCGGGCCAAGGCCGTCGCGCCGGTGCGCCGCCGTGCGGAGGAGGCGGCCCGGGCGGCCCGCTGCGGGGATCTGGACATCCACATCAACTACGACCTCCGCTTCTGGCATGAACTCGGCACCATCGTCGCCAATTCCTATATTTCCCGCTTTCTGCACCAAATGCGCGTTCAGAGTTGGGTCTTCGCCGTCCCGCATCTGCGCTCCGATCCGAATCGGCGGGAGTGGCTGTGGGGCGGACACGAGCAACTGATCGACGCGGCGGTCCTCGGGGACATGGCGGCGGCCCGCGCGGTGATCTGCGCGTCCAACGAACACGCGTTGCTCTGGGCGGATCGGCTGGAGCGGTGAGCGTGGACCTGAGTGTCGTCGTCCCCGCCTACAACGAGGAGACCCGGCTGCGGCCGACCCTGGAGGCGATCCGCGCCTATCTGTCGAAGGAGCCGGAGCGCTGGGGCGATTGGGAACTCATCGTGGTGGACGACGGTTCCACCGACGCCACCGCCGAGATCGCCCGGGAGCTGGCGGCCGAGGAGCCGCGTATCCACCTGGTGGTGGCCGGTGACGGAGCGAACCGGGGCAAGGGGGACGCGCTGCGACGGGGCGTCCTCGCCTCGTACGGGCATCGGGTCCTGGTCACCGACGCGGACCTGGCCACCCCCATCGAGGAGCTGGACCGGCTCGACCAGCAGCTCGCGACGGACCACGCGACGGCCGCGATCGGCTCGCGCGCCCATCCCGACTCCCGTATCGAAGTGCACCAGTGGCGGGTACGCGAATGGCTCGGCCGGCTGGGCAACGGACTCATACGCACGGTCGCGGTCCCCGGAATACACGACACCCAGTGCGGATTCAAACTCTTCGACGGCGAGCGGGCACGGGCCGCGTTCGCCGATTCACGGCTCGACGGATGGGGTATCGATGTCGAGATCCTGCGCTTCTTCCGCCGTGCGGGCTGGCCGGTGACGGAGGTCCCGGTGCGCTGGTCGCACCAGGAGGGTTCGAAGGTCAGGCCATTGGATTACGGCAGGGTGCTGCTGGAAATAGCCCGGTTGCGCGCCCGGTCGATACGCAGGACCGATGTCCTCATAGCCACCCTCTTCCTGCTCTGTTCCTTCCTTCTCTACCGGGACCTGTGGGCGGATCTCGACCGCGGATATCTCGCGGACGCGGGACAGGACCAGAACCAGTGGGAATGGTTCTTCCGGGTCACCGCCGACAATGTGACCGCGCTGCGGAATCCCCTCTTCACCACCCTCCAGAACTTCCCCGACGGCGTGAACCTGATGGCGAACACCGTGATGCTCGGGCTCTCGGTGCCACTCACCCCGGTCACCCTGCTGCTCGGCCCGACCGTCACCTGGGCCCTGGTCCTCACCGTCGGCCTCGCCGCGACCGCCGTCTCCTGGTACTGGCTGATCGCCCGCCGACTGGTCGCCAACCGCTGGGCGGCGGCCGTCGGCGCGGCCGTCGCGGCCTTCGCGCCGCCGATGATCTCGCACGGGAACGCCCACCCCAATTTCCTCGTGCTCTTTATGATCCCGGTGATCATCGACCGGGCGCTGCGGCTCTGTGAGGGCCGCGCCGTCGTACGGGACGGAGTGCTGCTCGGCCTCTTCGCGACGTATCAGATCTTCCTCGGCGAGGAGCCGCTGCTGCTGGCGGCGATGGGAATGCTGCTGTTCGCGCTCGCGTACGCGGTCGTGCGCCGCGATATCGCCCGGCAGGCGTGGCGCCCGCTGACGCGCGGAATCCTCATCGGGCTCGCGGTCTGTCTGCCGCTCGTCGCCTTTCCACTCGGCTGGCAATTCTTCGGCCCGCAGAGCTACGCCAGCGTGATGCACGGCTCCAATACGGGAAACAGCCCGCTCGCCTTCGTGGAATTCGCCGGGCGCTCGCTGTGGGGCTCGGACGAGATCGCCGACCCCCTGGCCATGAACCGCACCGAACAGAACGCCTTCTTCGGCTGGCCGCTGATCACACTGGCCGCGGTCATCGTCGTCGTGCTGTGGCGTTCCGCTCTGGTGAAGGCGCTGGCATTCACGGCGCTGGTGGCGGCCCTCCTCTCGCTGGGCGTGAAGTTCCGCATCCCGTACACGGACATCACGCTCACCGGCCCCTGGCGGGCCCTCGCCCACCAGCCCCTCCTCGAATCGGTGATCGAGTCCCGGGTGGCGATGATCTGCGCGCCGGTGCTGGGCATCCTGCTGGCGCTGACCGTGGACCGGCTGGTGGTCACCCGGGCACGGGCGTTCCGCGCGGTGGGCCTGGCGGCGGTCGCCGCGGCGCTGCTGCCGGTGGTCCCCACCCCGTATCCGGTACGGGAACGGGCCGAGCCCCCGTCGTTCATCACGGCGGGCCTGTACCGCTCGTACATCACCGAGCGCGAGTCGGTGGTGACGTTCCCGCTGCCCGGCCCGGGCGATGCGGACCCGCTGTACTGGCAGTCATCGACGGACGAGCACTTCTCGCTGGCCGGAGGCTATTTCAACGGCCCCTGGGGCCCGGACCGGATCGGCATCTACGGCTCGGTCCCGCGGCACACGTCCAACCTCCTCGGCCGGGTCCGCGACTCGGGCCGGGTGCCCGAGATCGGCCCCCGGTGGCGGGAACAGGCGCGGCTGGACCTGGCGTCCTGGCGCGCGGGTGTGGTGGTGCTGGAGCCGGGGTACAACGCGGAGGCGCTGTACCGGACGCTGGAGAAACTTCTCGGGAAGTCCGGGGAGCGGGTCGGCGGAGTGTGGGTCTGGGACGTGGGGGCACCCGGTGGTGAGTGACGGCCGTTTCCCTGAACCCTTCGCGGGACCCTTTCCGGGACCTTCCCCGGGGCCTTCCCCGAGACCTTTCCCGGGGCCTTACGCCGCACCGCTCTTCGCCGAGCGTGTCCGGGGGCACTACGCTGTCCCGACCGTCGTACAACCGTCAGGCAATTCGTCGCACCAGTCGCACAACGCGCGCCCCCGGTGGGCCTGTTCGGCCGGGCCGGTCCATCCGCCCCGCCTGTTCCACCCGCCCCACCCCGTACGCGCCGTCCCGCTCCCGTCCGTGACCTGCGCCGTCCCGTCTCCGTACTTCGCGCCCGCCGTGCCCGACCTCGTTGGAGAGCGAGCTTCTCTTGGCCTGTGACCTGTGGCTGGTCCCCCTCGTCGACGTGCTGTGCCACAGCCCCGACAACCCCTTCGCGGAAGAACTGGCGTCGTACGACAAGGCCCTGACCGACGCCGGACTGCCCACGGTGCCCGTCTTCGCCTATATGCCGGGACTGTCGGGTGACGTCGCCCCGGTGGCCGGGTTCGACTACGACGCCCTGCACTTCCTGCGCCGGGCCTATCTGCTCCAGCTCTGTGGACTCGCCGTGACACCCGTGGACGAACTCGGCGGCGACTACGAACAGTTGCTGGAGATGTTCGAGTCGACGGCCCAGCGGTCGCATCTGGTCTGGCACTACGACCACGCGGGCGCCTATGTGCCCGTCGACTTCACCGGCCCGCTCTCCAATGACGAACTCCTCGCCGGCGGCGGCCCGCTGGGCTCCACCCAGGGTCTGCTGAGGGAGCTGGAGTACGTCGCGCCGTCGATCGGCATCGACCCGGCGAACCCCCCGAAGGCCCCGCGTCCCCCGGAGCGGCCGACCTCCCTGGAGGAGCCCGCGGGCCCGATCCCGTACGACGACAGCCCCTTCGCCCGCGAGCGCCATGTCTGGCTGGGCCTCCACGCGGCGGCGACCCGCAGCCTGGGCCAAGGCTCCATGATCATCTTTAGCTGACCCGTGACCCGTGACCCGTGACCCGTGACCCGTGACCCGTGACCCGTGACCCGTGGCCTTGGCTCGTGCCGGTGGCCGGTGGCCTTGGCTCGCGCCGGTGGCTGGTGGCCGGTGACAGGTGCCCCCGCGACCGGCGCGGTGGTTCAGCGCGGAGATTCGGGGGGCCGCTGCCTCGGCATGTTCGGCCGGGCCCCCGGGGGTAGCTGCGCCCGCCCGTTCGGCGACGGCTGCTCCACGCCACGGCCCCCGGCCGGCAGCGGCGACGACTGGAGGACCAGCGGCGCCGGCGCCCCCGCGAACTCCCGCATCCAGTCCGCCGTCTCCGACCGCACCAGCTCCGTCACGTCCTCCGAGAACCGCCGCAGCACCCCGAGGCACCGCTCGGCCGCCTCGCTCGCCGTCCCCTCCGTGGGGCCCAGCACCTCTCGTACGCTCTCCGACGCCCAGTCGAACTGGAGCACCTGCAACCGCCGCTGCACCGCCTGCGCGGTCGCCACGTTCCGCATCCAGCCGGACGTCACGCCGAAGTACCGGTCGCTCGCCAGACAGGCGGCCCCCAGCAGCAGGGAGACGTATCCCCAGCCCGCGGCCCCCGGCAGCGCCTCCGTCAGGTCGAGCAGCGGGAGGGCGGCCCCGGCGACGAACCCCAGTGCCGCGCCGAGCCGCAGTATCCGGCCCGTACGGCGCTTCCAGACCCGGTCCGCGAGATACCACTCCGTCGTCCGCAGCGCGCCCGTCTCGACCCAGCGGTACAGCTCGTCGAGGCGTTCCGCGGGCTCACCCCAGTCGCCGAGGGGGAACGGCCTCCCGGCCAGATCGCCGCGCGGCACCTCGCCGCGTTCCTCCCGGGCAGGCCCCTCGGGCCGCATCTCCGGCTGGCTCACCGGGGCACTCCTCGTCCGTGTTCGGGTCCGCAGATGGTGACTCTGTGTGACTGTCGTGGGTGGTCGAAGGTGGTTGGTGGCCGGGCGCTGCGCAGGTGTGTCGCGGGCTTTACGCCTCCCACGTCCTTCATACCGCCGAATGGTGGGCTGTGCGCGGGAAATCCCGGTATTTCCACGCACAGGCAGGCCGTGATCAGGTGGAGGACCCGCAGGATACTCACTCGAAAGAGTTGTCGCCGCGGAGTTCGGCGAGCCGCACGGTGACCACGTAGGCTCGGCATTCCGAACAACCGACGTCGATGTGCCAGGAGTGACCTTGATTCCCGGTGGTGGCCAGCCCAATATGCAGCAGCTGCTTCAGCAGGCCCAGAAGATGCAACAGGACCTCGCCGTGGCCCAGGAGGAACTGGCCAGGACCGAGGTCGAGGGTCAGGCGGGCGGCGGCCTGGTGAAGGCCACTGTGAACGGCTCCGGTGAGCTGCGCGGTCTGGTCATCGACCCCAAGGCCGTCGACCCTGAGGACACCGAGACGCTCGCCGATCTCGTCGTGGCCGCCGTCCAGGCCGCCAACGACAACGCCCAGCAGCTCCAGCAGCAGAAGCTCGGGCCGCTCGCCCAGGGTCTGGGCGGGATGCCGGGCCTGCCCTTCTGAGGCGCGGCGCCGCCCTTCTGCGAAGGCGCGGGTCCCCTCGGGCCCGGCCCTTCTAAGGAGGCGGCGCAGGAACTACCGTACGAGCCGTAAGGGCCGTACGAGCAGACGAGAGGCAGTCCGTTGTACGAAGGCGTGATCCAGGACCTCATCGACGAACTGGGCAGGCTGCCCGGCGTCGGTCCCAAGAGCGCGCAGCGGATCGCCTTTCACATCCTCCAGTCCGAGCCGACCGATGTCCGCCGCCTCGCCCATGCGCTGCTGGAGGTGAAGGACAAGGTCCGCTTCTGCGCGGTCTGCGGCAATGTCGCCCAGCAGGAGCAGTGCAACATCTGCCGCGACCCGCGCCGGGACCCCGCCGTCATCTGTGTGGTGGAGGAGTCGAAGGACGTGGTCGCGGTCGAGCGGACCCGGGAGTTCCGGGGCCGCTATCACGTGCTCGGCGGCGCGATCAGCCCCATCGACGGCGTCGGCCCCGACGACCTGCGGATTCGTGAGCTGCTGGCCCGTCTCGCGGACGGCACCGTCACGGAGCTGATCCTGGCCACGGACCCCAATCTTGAGGGCGAGGCCACGGCCACGTACCTGGCACGCATGATCAAGCCGATGGGCCTGAAGGTCACTCGGCTGGCCAGCGGTCTGCCCGTGGGGGGAGACTTGGAATACGCCGACGAGGTCACGCTCGGGCGTGCCTTCGAGGGGAGACGACTACTCGATGTCTGACGCCATGCTGCACGTGACGAGCCAGGACCCGGCAGATTTCGCGGTCCAGATCGCCGACTCGATCGAATCCTTCATCGTCGCGACCACGGAGGTCGCGAAGGGTGACGAGCCGGACAGCGCCGTACCCTTCCTGCTGCTGGAAGTCTCTCAACTACTGCTGACCGGCGGGCGGTTGGGTGCGCACGAGGACATCCTTCCGGACGAGCGGTACGAGGCGGACACCGGTCCGGAGCCGGACGTGGACGACCTGCGGGAACGGTTCGCCGTGCTGCTCGACCCGGTGGACGTGTTCTCCGAGGTCTTCGACCCGTACGAGCCCCGGAAGGCGCCGGTCGCGCACCGTATCTCCGACAATCTCGCCGATATCGTCACCGATCTGCGCCATGGCCTCGCGCACTACCGCGAGGGGCGTACGACGGAGGCGCTGTGGTGGTGGCAGTTCTCGTACTTCTCCAACTGGGGGCCGACGGCCTCCGCCACCCTGCGCGCCCTACAGTCGCTGGTCTCTCACGTCCGTCTCGGTCAGCCGCTCCAGGAGCTGGACGGGCTGGACACGGACGAGGATCTGGCCGACGAGGCGTTGGCCGAGGAGGCCGGCAGGGTCATGGTCGAGGAGATCGCCGAGCCGCTGGGGCTCCGTACCTCCTGACGTCCGTTCGCCCTGACGTCCGTAGGTCCTGACATCTGTAGGTCCTGCCGTCCTGCCGTCCTGACCTCCTGGCGGTCTGATTCCGTCCGGCTCAGCCCGGTCCTGTCCAGTCCTGTCGTGGTCCTGTCCGGTGTTCGCACGAACCCCTGCCGGGGGTGCTCCCCGCCGGCAGGGGGTGCTGTGAGTCGCCCCACACCTCGCGTACGGCGGCCGTACCCCGGGCAGGAGCCGACCCGAACGGCTGTGGGTGATCACCGGTTGATCACTTGCTGAACCGGACATCTCACGATGTGACTGCCCGGGGACGCTGGACGGCCGCTCGTTAGACTGAGCCGACCGCAGTACATGACTGTGGTGGAGAACCGATCGAGGAGCGCACGTGGGCCTTGTCGTGCAGAAGTACGGCGGCTCCTCCGTTGCCGATGCCGAGGGCATCAAGCGCGTCGCCAAGCGAATCGTCGATGCCAAGAAGAACGGCCACCAGGTGGTCGTCGTGGTATCCGCGATGGGCGACACGACGGACGAGCTGATCGATCTCGCCGAGCAGGTATCCCCCATCCCTGCCGGACGCGAGTTCGACATGCTGCTGACCGCGGGAGAGCGGATCTCCATGGCGCTGCTGGCCATGGCGATCAAAAACCTGGGCCACGAGGCCCAGTCCTTCACGGGCAGCCAGGCGGGCGTCATCACCGACTCGGTCCACAACAAAGCGCGCATCATCGATGTGACGCCGGGCCGGATCCGTACGGCACTGGACGAGGGCAATATCGCCATCGTCGCCGGCTTCCAGGGTGTGTCCCAGGACAAGAAGGACATCACCACCCTCGGTCGCGGTGGCTCCGACACCACCGCCGTCGCCCTCGCCGCCGCGCTGGAGGCCGAGGTCTGCGAGATCTACACGGATGTGGACGGCGTCTTCACCGCCGACCCCCGGGTCGTGCCCAAGGCGCGGAAGATCGACTGGATCTCCATCGAGGACATGCTGGAACTGGCGTCCTCCGGTTCCAAGGTGCTGCTGCACCGCTGCGTCGAGTACGCACGCCGCTACAACATTCCGATCCACGTCCGCTCGTCCTTCTCCGGGCTGCGCGGTACCTGGGTCAGCAACGAGCCGCAGGGAGACCAGCAGGTGGAGCACGCCATCATCTCCGGAGTCGCCCACGACGTCTCCGAGGCCAAGGTCACGGTCGTCGGGGTGCCGGACAAGCCGGGCGAGGCCGCGGCCATCTTCCGTACGATCGCGGACGCCGAGATCAACATCGACATGGTCGTCCAGAACGTCTCGGCGGCCACCACCGCGCTGACGGACATCTCCTTCACGCTGCCGAAGACGGACGGCGCCCGGGCGATCGACGCCCTGGAGAAGGCCAAGGGCAAGATCGGCTTCGATTCGCTGCGCTACGACGACCAGATCGGCAAGATCTCGCTGGTCGGCGCCGGTATGAAGACCAACCCGGGGGTGACCGCCGCCTTCTTCGAGGCGCTCTCGGACGCGGGCGTGAACATCGAGCTGATCTCGACATCCGAGATCCGCATCTCGGTCGTCACCCGCGCCGAGGACGTGAACGAAGCCGTCCGCGCCGTGCACACCGCCTTCGGCCTCGACAGCGACACCGACGAGGCGGTCGTCTACGGGGGCACCGGGCGATGACCCGCAAGCCGACGCTCGCGGTCGTTGGAGCGACCGGAGCCGTCGGAGCGGTGATGCTCCAGATCCTGTCCCAGCACGCGGACGTCTGGGGCGAGATACGACTCGTGGCCTCCCCGCGTAACGCCGGCCGCAAGCTGGCCGTACGCGGGGAGGAGTGCGAGGTCGTCGCGCTCAACGAGGAAGCCCTGACCGGCGTCGACGTGGCGATCTTCCTCGTCCCCGACGAGGTGTCCGCGCAGTGGGCGCCGATCGCCGCCGCCAAGGGCGCGGTGGTCGTGGACAACTCGGCCGCCTTCCGGCTGGACGACGATGTGCCGCTGGTCGTCCCGGAGATCAACCCCCATGCCGTACGGCTCCGGCCGCGCGGCATCGTGGCGAGCCCGCACGACACCACGCTGGCCCTGGTCCCCGCGGTGGGCGCGCTGCACGCCGAATTCGGGCTGCGCGAGCTGGTCGTCTCCTCCTACCAGGCCGTCAGCGGCGCCGGCCGGGACGCCGTCGCCGCGCTGCGGGGACAGCTGTCCCTGGTCGCCGGTACGGAGCTGGGTGCGGGCCCCGGGGACGTACGCCGTGCCGTGAGTGACGAGATCGGGCCCTTCGCGGCGCCCATCGCCCTCAATGTGGTGCCGTGGACCGGCACCCTCCAGGACGGCGGCTGGTCCTCCGAGGAGCTGGGGCTACGGGCCGAGACCCGCAAGATCCTCTGTCTGGCGGGGCTGCGGGTGTCGGCGACCTTCGTCCGGGTGCCGGTGGTGACGACGCACTCCCTCGCGGTGCACGCGCGCTTCGAGAACGAGGTCACCGTGGAGCGGGCGCACGAGATCCTGGCCACCTCGCCGGGTGTGGTGCTCTACGACAATCCGGCCGTGGGTGACTTCCCCACCCCCGCCGATGTGGTCGGTACGGACCCGACCTGGGTGGGCCGGGTGCGCAGATCGCTCGACGATCCCTGTGCGCTGGACCTCTTCCTCTGCGGCGACAATCTGCGCAAGGGGGCCGCGCTGAACTCCGCTCTGATCGCGGAGGCGGTGGCCGCCGAGTTCACGGCCGAGTCCACCGCGTAGTCCACCGCGTAGTTCACCGCGTAATTTCCCGGCACCGTTCGCCTGGGTATCCACCGATTCCATGATCCTTTTTCGGGTTGAGCCTGGACATAGGTGTGGTGTGGGTTTGTAGGATCTGTGAACGCCTCGTGAAGGGCCTGGTCAGGGCCTGGTATCGACTGTGTGTGTGCTGTGGGTTAGCTAGGGCCGGCCCATGGTTGATCCTTGACCGCTCCCTGGTTGACCCATGGCCGGCCCGTGGACACACGCAGGTCCGAACCATTTGAACTGCGGTGGGGAGATGATCGACAATTCGCATCCCCGGGTCCGCAACCAGCGACTGGGCGGGGAGCGTCTTTGCGCTCGCCTCTAGGCAGTGCGGCGAAAAATGGGGCATTGGGGAAGAGCGAGTACGCATGACTGCAAAAGAAACACCGCCAAACGCGGTGGCGTACCCGTACAACCCTGACGGGGGGAAGCGTGTCCAACAAGCGTGGCAGAAGTACTCGACATCGCAGGGTTGGTCCCGGTCCGTGGCGCTTCAGTGCGCCTGGCCCGGGGCGGTTCGGCCGTCCCGACCCGCGGCAGCAGCACCGGGGCACCGGTGCGTGCCGTCCCAGCTCTTCCGGCGGTCCCGGTCGGCCCGGCGGTTGCGCCGGCTCCTCCGACGACTCCGACCGGCACTGCGGCAGCGGCCGTCTCCGCGGCCTCGGCCGCCCTGGCACGCGCCGCTGCGGCCCGTGGCGCGGTGGTGCGTCCGGTTCGCAAGACCCGTGCGCCCGGCGGTATGCCGGTGATCGCCCCGATGCCCACGCCACGCGCCACCCGGCTGCCCTCCCAGCGCGACGGCGCTGACGACACCATGGCAGCCGGCACCACCGTCGATCACCTCACTGAGACCTACCGCACCCACTACCGGTCGCTGCTGGGTCTCGCAGCGCTGCTCCTGGACGACACCGCCTCCTGCGAGGACGTGGTCCAGGAGGCGTTCATACGCGTGCACTCGGCGCGCAACCGGGTGCGCGACCCGGAGAAGACCCTCGCCTACCTGCGACAGACCGTGGTCAACCTCTCCCGGTCGGCACTGCGGCGGCGCATCCTCGGGCTGAAGCTGCTCTCCAAGCCGATGCCGGACATGGCGAGCGCCGAGGAGGGGGCCTACGACCAACTGGAGCGCGACGCCCTCATCAAGGCCATGCGCGGACTTCAGCGGCGCCAGCGCGAGGTGCTCGTCCTGCGGTACTTCGCGGACATGACGGAGGCCCAGGTCGCCGAGACGCTGGGCATATCGCTCGGCTCGGTGAAGGCGTACGGCTCCCGGGGCATAGCGGCGCTGCGCGTCGCCATGGAGGCCACGGCATGAGCGGCGGCAGGAACAGGTTTGAGCGGTACGGGCCGGACGAACCCTTCGACGACCGGACTGGGAACGGAATTGTGAACAACGGGCCGGACAGCGATCCGAACGGCCTCCAGGGTGCGCGCGGATTCGACGACCTCGTCAGGAAACTCAACGCGGCGCCGGCCGGTGCCGGCGAACGGCGGTCCGGCGAAGGGCCGACGGGCGATGGACCGACGGGTGATGTGCCGACGGGTGACGGTCTGAGGGACGAGGGGCTACGGGACGAGGAACTCGCCCTGCGCGAACTCCTCCACGGTGCGGTGGGGGGCCTCACACCATCCGACGGAGCCCTTGACCATCTGCGCAGAGCGGTCCCCGAGCGGCGGGCGCGCAAGCGGCAGGCACTGGTCGGGGTGGCCGCCGCGGCGCTGCTGATCGGCACCGCGATCCCGGCGTTCGTCCATGTGGCGAGGTCGAGCACCGGTGACCAGGCCCGCTCGGTCAACGCCGGGCACGGCCAGGAACACGCCGAGGAGGAGGCCGAGCGCGAGAAGCGTCGCCAGGTGGAGGAGGCCGAGGCGAACACGGCCGGCCCCGCGGCTGGCAGCTCGGGCAGACCGCGTGACCCCGGCAACGTATCCCGCTCACCCGGCCAACGCCCCGACGCCAAGGGCGACACCCAAGGTGCGACGGGCGGTGGCACGGAGGAGGACGCGCCGGGCGAGGCACCCTCGACCTCGGCGGTCTGCGACCCCGGACAGCTCGGTGTCACTTCGGCCCATGCGGACAAGCCCGACGCCGAAGGCAAGGTCTACGGCGTCTTCCGCATCTCCAACGTCTCCGGCACCACCTGCACGGTCGGCGGTGCCGGGAGCTTCGGCTTCAGCGCGCTGGGCGCGGCGGACCCCACGAAGATCACCGTGGTCGAGCACACGGCGGGGGACGCGGCCTCCGGGTTGCCCGACCCCTCCCGGGAGTCCCTGGCACTGCCACTGGCCCCGGACTCGGCGTACGAGGTGCGGTTCGCCTGGGTACCCAGCGAGACCTGCCCGGTCGGCGGGGCTTCACCGTCTCCGCCGGCCCCCACGGAGGGCGGCGGCGGTGCGCCCACCGGCGGCGGTGACGGCGGCACGGGCACCGTGCCGGAGGACAACACCACGGCCCAGCTCGTCACCGAGGACGGCGCCCTCCAGGACGGCAGCATCTCGGTGACCCACACGGCGGAGGCGGGCGCCCCGAGCGCTGAGGCGACGATCCCCAACGCCTGCTCCGGCACGATCTACCGGACGGGCGTGCTGGGCGTGTAGCAGCCCCTCGTCCCCCGGCCCGCCCTCGCGCGTGCGCCCCCGCCGAGCCCGGCGCGGGCGCCGCACGGGGGACGGGCCACGGGCGGCCCGGCTTCCGCACACAGTTCCGGGTCCAGCTCGTTCGCGCGGCTGGCCTCGGGCCCATGCGGGCGATCTCGTCGGGCCCGCGACGCGGAGACCACCCGGACAGGACCTAGCCGCTCTGACTGGTCCCGTCGCTCCGGCCGGTCTGGCTGGTCCTGTCGCTCCGGCCGGTCTGGCTGGTCCGATTGATTCGGCCGGTCTGGCTGGTCCTGTCGCTCCGGCCGGTCTGGCTGGTCCGATTGATTCGGCCGGTGCCATCGGTCCGGCCGGTCAGACGGGGTCCGGCTCCAGACCCAGCGCCCGGTCCTTCACCGCTTCCGTCTCGCGGCGCACCAGCCGGAACCACATGAACAGCACGAACGCCGCGAACGCGAACCACTCCCCGGTGTACCCCAGGTTCTGGAACGCCTTCAGATCCAGCCCGCTGCCCTCCGGAAGCGTCGCCGGCACCGGTACGAGCCCGTCGTCCGCCGCCGTCAGCGTGATCCATGCGTCATGCACATCGTCCGGCACCATGTTCACCAGGGACGCGGCGCTGATCATCCCGAGCTGCCCACGCGGCAACCCGCCTTGCGTATGGACCCCGTCCGTGCCCGCGTTCTCGGACGCCTGGAGGGCGCCGGTCACCGTGACCTCGCCGGTCGGCGCGGCCGGGACGGGTTTGCCGTCGGCCAGCCAGCCGCGGACCACCGGCAGCGTCCGTCCGCCGTCCGTCTTCAGCAGCGACAGGACGTAGTCGCCCTGCTTGCCGTCCAGCATCCGGTCGGGCACGAGGAACTGCTCGCCGTACTCCCCGCTGGCCGTCGCCGGGCGGCCCGACGTCTTCTTGTCGACGGGCAGCAGCTCGGTCAGGGGCGCGACATCACGCTCACCCGGGGCCGGCTCCCGCTTGGCCTCCTGGTGGGTGTCGACCCGCTCTTCGAACTTCCCGAGCTGCCAGGACCCCATGAAGATGCAGAAGGGGATCGCCAGCACGACGAACGCATTGATGCCCCACCATCGGGGCGTCAGCAGGAACCGGTACACCCCTCCACGGTACGGAACGCGCCACGCCCACTCCGTTCCGCCCCCCTTTCCAACGCGTCCGATCCCACCGAACTCAGCCCTTGCACCCGCCCGGGCGCCACCCCGCTCCCTTCACCTCCGACTCCCTCGAACGACACCCCGCGGTCCATGACCACCCCCGCGACCCCGCCCGCCCCACCACGGGCGGTGCCCACCGAGCCCTCTGCCCCCACCACGGGCGGTGCCCACCGAGCCCTCTGCGGCCGGCACACCGGACCACCCAGTGCCGGATCCGCCCGCCCCCCACCACGGGCGGCGACCTGCCGGGCGGCCCGACTCGCCTACCGGCCTACCGACTCGCTCACCGGCCCACCGGCTCACTGGCTCACCGGGTCCTACCGGCCGGCCTATCGACCTACCGGCTCCGTCCGGTCGTCAGATCCGCCGACTTCCCGGCCCGTCAGATGCGCCGCGGCGAACGCCATCTCCATCCCCACCTGCTTGATCCGCTCTTCCACCACCAGGGAGCCATGACCCGCGTCGTACCGGTACACCTCATGGGTCGCGCCCCGGGCCGCCAGGCGCTCCACGTAGTTCTCCACCTGGCGGATCGGGCAACGCGGATCGTTGACACCCGCCGAGATGTAGACCGGAGCCCGCACCGCGTCCACGTAGGTCAGTGGGGACGAGGCTTCGAACCTCTCCGGTACCTCCTCCGGCGTGCCGCCGAGCAGGGTGCGGTCCATCGCCTTCAGCGCCTCCATCTCGTCGTGGTAGGCCGTGACATAGTCGGCGACCGGCACCGCCGCGAGCCCCAGCGCCCAGCTCTCGGGCTGGGTGCCGAGACCGAGGAGGGTCAGATAGCCGCCCCAGGAGCCGCCCGCCAGGATCAGCCGCTCCGGATCGGCGAGCCCGGACTCCACCGCCCACGCGCGGACGGCCGCTATGTCCTCCAGCTCGATCAGCCCGATCCGGTGCTTGAGCGCGTCCGTCCACGCCCGCCCGTACCCCGTGGAGCCGCGGTAGTTGACCCGTACGACCGCATAGCCGTGGTCGATCCAGGCGGCGGGTCCCGCCGCGAAGGCATCACTGTCGTGCCAGGTCGGGCCGCCGTGTATCTCGAAGACCGTCGGCAGCGGTCCCGGCACCCCGGCCGGCCGCTGCACCAGGGCGTGAATACGGCCCCCGGGCCCCTCCACCCAGACGTCCTCCACCGGCACGGAGTCGGGCGCCTTCATACCGGGCGGATCGAGGACGACACGGCCCGTCGTCGAACGCACCCGGGGCGGCAGCGCCGCGGACGACCAGAGGTACTCCACCTCTCCGTCGGGCCGGGCCGTCGCACCCGAGACCGAACCGGCCGGCGTCTCGATCCGCGTCAGCTCGCGGGTGGCCAGGTCATACCGCCACAGCTCGCCACGGGCCTCGAAGCTGTGCGCGATCAGCAGACCCGAGCCGTCGGGATACCACTCGGCGGTCACATCGCCCGGCAGCCCGATCGCGAGATCGGTCTCCGCACCCGACGCGACGTCCCAGATCATCGGCTCCCAGCGCCCACCACGCTGATGCCCGACGAGCAGCCGGGTGTCCCCGGGCACCGGAGCGAACCCGAGCACATCGAGCCCCAGCTCCTGCGTACCTCCCTTGGTGTCGTCCAGCTCCGCCACCGGGCTGCCGTCGAGACGCACGATCCGCAGCGCCGAGTGCATCGCGTCGCCGTGCTCGGTGTGCTCGATGGCGATCAGCGTCCCGTCGTGCGACAGATCGCCGACCCCCGCCGACTCCCGGTGCCGGTAGATCTCGACCGGCTCGGCCCCGTCCCGTACGACATGGATCGCCGTGCCGTCCTCGTCGGTGGACCGGCCGACCACCGAGGCGCCGTGCCTCCCGATCGCGAGACCGGCCGAGTAGGACGGGTCGAGGCCGGGGGCCGCGGGCACATCGGTCCCACCGCCGAACGGCTGCCGCATCCATATCCCGAACTCGTCCCCGTACGACGGCAAGTCTGGAACGGAGGAGCTGTGCCCGTCGTCGAACCACCAGATCGACTCGCCATCGGGGGTGAGTACCCCGTCCGTCGTTCCGTCCGGCCGGTTCGTGACCTGTCGCTGTTCACCGGTCTTCCGGTCCCAGGCGTACAGCTCGTACTTGCCGGTCGCGTTCGAGACGAACAGGGAACGGTCGGGGGCGTCCGTCGCCCAGTCGGGCAGGGAGACGCGCGGCGCACGGAAGCGCTTCTCCCAGTCGGGCATGTTCTCAGCGTCAGTCATGCCCCCCATCCAACCCGATGCCGGTCATCTGCTGCACGGCCCGTCATCTGAATCTGAATTCATTCGAATACTTCTCCGAGCTGCTCGACTGTCCTCACCCCGGACCCGGTGTATGCGGAGCTGCTCCAGGAGATAGCGATGCGCATACGTAATGGGGACTCGACCTACGCCATTGCCGAGGACTGCAACCGGCGCTCCATCATGACGTGATCGGATCATCTCCGTACCGTCAAGGGGAAGCCGGTCAAGGGATTTCTTTGGACGGCGGCAACGGTCGCCCGCGTCATCCAGAACCCCGTCTGCATGGGGTGCCAGACCCACAACGGGGATATCTGGGAGACCGAGGAGGGCGAATCGAGCGCCATAGCCGACAAGGCGATCCTCAAGCAGGGGAGTGGTAAGCCACCACCAGGGCCCTTGCCCCTCGAACCCCGCTCAAGAAGGTGCGGCGTCGGGAGACGGCGTGCCTGCTCACTGGCAATGCCATCTGCGGGAACTGCGGTAGTCGTATGGTGTGCCACCACTCGACCAAGACCTTGAAGAATGGTGAGACGCGGACCTACCGCGACTATCGGTGCACCTCAAAGAATCGCTCGGTTCTGTGTGAGGGCTTGGCCAGCATCAATGAAACCGAACTCGAAGCTGTGTTCACCGAAGCGCTCATGGAGTCCATTGGTCATGCTCCGGAAATGGTGAAGTCCGTTGATCCCGGGGAGGACCACACGGCAGAACTGGAGCGGAAGCGGCAGGGGCTGAACAGGCTGGAGAGCGACTACGCGGAAGGGAAGTACGAAACCCCCGCGAAGGAAGCGTCCTACTGGCGGACGCTGGAAAACCTGACGAAGAAGATCGATGAACTCTCGTCGCGCCCTGTGCGTCCCCGTACGGTGACCTACCAGCCGACAGGGCGAACGTGGGCGGACAAGTGGGCAGGCATGGGAACGCAGGATCGCCGGGAGTTCCTGGGCGAGCGCAATGTCAGGGTCATCGTGTGGAAGGACCCGATGCCCGGCGTCAAGCGTGGCGCCGTCGTCCGCTTCGGGAACCTCAAGGAATTCGCGGTTGCCGGTGGAGTGAGCGGTTCGGAACTCTCCGACTGGGGCTAGGCCGGTTGGAACGTGCCCGACCACTGGATGGACTCGACCCGTCTGTACGACGAGGAGCAGCGAGACGCCGTGATCGAGACCTACGGAACCACGGAACTCCCTGTGAGCCTGGTCAAGGTGAGGGCCAAGACGAGAGGGACCTTCCCCGGCGCAGCGTCCGTCACCGTCTCCACATGGACCACCGCCGCATAGCCGAGAACGGCCGCTGAGCGGCCTTGCAGCCCCCGTACCGGGAAATTTTTCCCAGGACGGGGGCCTTTCGCTTCCCACCGGGCCGCTGAACGCGATGGGTCCGGCCCTGCCGGGAAGGCCGCGCGCGGGTAGCTGACATGCCTGGCAGGTCGTCGCAGTCCCTCCCGACCGCAAGAGACCGAGTCCGGGCTTACGCCCTGGGGCACACCTGTGAAGAGACCGTGCCATCCGTGGCCGGTCCGCCCCCGCGAAGAAGAGGAGACACATGTCCCGCCGCCCGGCGGGGGGCATCGGCGTACATGTGTGCGCCTCACAGGAAGGTGCCACGACCAGTGGCTATCAGCTTCGGCCTTGACCGCCCGTGGGGTGGAGTCTCCGGACGACGACAAGCTAGCCGTGGCCCGCGCCCGGTACGCCAAGAACGAGAGCGTCACCGCCATAGCCAAGACTCTCGGAGTCCACCGGGCCACCCTCTACCGCCATTTGGGAGAGCGCGCCTGAGCAAGGCGCACAGCCACTTCGTCAGGCTGCTTGGGCGCGAATCAGCATCGTGCCCGCCGTCTTGGCCTCGGGTGGGTCGATCAACGACACACGCACATCGGAGAAGCCGTGCCCCACAAGAAGGCTCCTCCACTCGTCCGGGGTGTGGTCGTGTCGCATCCCCGCCTTGCCGGGCTGTAGCTCTTGACTCCCCGGGGGAAGGTGCGAGAACGCCAGCACCCCGCCGAGGGACATGCGCCCTCGTACGAGCGGCATCAACGTATCGGGTGCCGTGAACCACACGGCACCGAAGATCGAGAGCACGACATCGAACTCCTCCGTCGCACCCTCCAGGAACGCGACGGCTTCAGCCGTACGGAATTCCACGCCAGGCAGACCGCCCCAGCGCTTGCGCGCGACGGCTTCGCGGGACGGAGCGACGTCGATGCCCACGCCGCTGGCCCCGAGGGTGACGAGGTGAGCGAGGTTGTCACCGCTGCCTGATCCCAGCTCCAGTACCTTCCGCCCCGCCACAGGCCCGAGAACAGTCTCGTCCGGGCCGTGGTCGGCGTACTGAGTCCAGTTGAGCCAGGTCGATTCCCCGCGCCCGTTGGTGGCCCTACGGGGCTTGCTGGTGGCCGCGTAGCGCTCCCAGGACTCAGCCAGCGTCGACGACATGCAGACGGTTCCTCTCATGGCGGAAGGGGCCCACCCCAACGTATGGGATGAGCCCCCACTCACTTGCAGGTGGATGGTTCTATGTGTTGGGTGAGTCGGTGCACCCGGCGTGGCACTGCGTGCACTTGGCCGCATCCTCCATGCCCCACAGGTCGGGGTCGATCTCGAACCCGGCCGTCCGGATGGCCTTGACCGTCCGCTCCAGGACCAGCGGACCGGCGTCCTGCGAGTCGTGTCGGTCCCCCAGCTCGGGAACGTGATGGATATACCGGCCGAAGTGCCGGTCCGTGAAGTGGTGGTACGGGATCGAGTCCAGCATGAACGAGTGCCACGCTTCGTCCACCTGCTTGGACGGACCCATGAGCAGGTCCGGGTTCTCGCCGCATGTGACCAGGTAGGCGACTGCCTGCCCGAACTTGGCCTCCGCCAGTTCGCGGGTGTTCTGCGGGTTCCGGAGGAGGAGCGTCACCTCCCGCTCCCACACGTCCGGCGTGACGTACGCCTTCGGGTCGCGGATCACTACTGCCGTACTCATCCTGGCTGACCTCCACGTAATCGGGTGTCGAGCGTGCTCCGGTCCTGTCGTCCGCCTCGGCACGCGGGGCACAAGCGCGGGGGCATCACGCCGGTAGCGAGGGTTCCCCGCCCTCACCCTCGTACAGGGTCTGCGGCACGGTCTGCGTGCCGTCTGCGCTCACCTTGTAGGTGCTGATGCGGAGGGACATGGCGACCATGTTCCGGATCAGCCGGCACCATTGCGGCGACGTTCAAGGCGTCCCTCGGGCGTCATGTCGGCGTCACGCCGAGGGCGTCAAACCGGTGTCATTGGAGGCGCGGCGTGACTAACCTCGGATCATGACGACCACGGCCGAGCGTGAGCGCACCCCTAACGACGTGCTGACCTCAGTACGCAAGTCGATGAACCTCAGCCAGGACGAGTTTGCCCAAGGACTCCGGCGCGCGGGCGAGGAGCTGGGTGAACCCAACGACGCCTCCAAGCGGCTTGTGCAACGCTGGGAATCCGGGGAGACCAGGACATGCCGTCCGCTGTACGCGCGGGCGCTGAGGCGGTTCACGGGCCGCGCTCCCGAGTCGCTGGGGTTCGCCATCCCCATGACCCGCGTTCACTCAGACCGCGCAGGAGGCCACGACATGGAAGCTGGGGAAGTCGACACGACCGATGTCGTCGTGAGCCCGGAGCCGGAGACTCAGGGCGAGTACGCGGGCATCTGGGTGTCCCGGTACGAGTTCTACTCATCCAGTCGTGACGAGACATTCGACTGCAAGCACCATGTCGTGATCGTCCAGTACGGCAACCGGCTGACAGCCCAGAGCCTGCCTGGCGCGTCGACCAACCCGGACAGCCCACTGTCTCTGGACCTCACCGTGGACCGGAACGTCATCACGGGCACGTGGACGGAACAGACTGCGGCCGATGGCTACTACCAGGGTGCGCGGTATCACGGTGCCATCCAGATGCTGATCGAGCCGACAGGCCGACGCATGGCGGGCAAGTGGGTGGGGTTCGGAAAGGACTTCGACATGAACACCGGGCCATGGGAACTGCGCCTACTCGATCGGTCAAGCGCCCGCGCAAGCATCGAGCGGTACTCGACCACCCCGGACTGAAGCACCGGTGAAGAAGCCCCTTCGGGGGACCGGAGGGGTGGGTGTCAGCGTGTGAGCAGAGCGCTGGCCGCCCGGCAGGACTGGACAGACGTTCATATGTAGCGGCAAGATCCATCCCCGTCCGTGTCCGAGGACCACCAGATCGAGGCGCCGTCGGGCGACAGCACTCCGTCCGTCGTGCCGCTCGGCCGGTCGGTGGCCTGCCGCTGTTCGCCGGTCGACCTGTCCCAGGCGTACAACTCGTAGGTCCCCGTCGCGTTGGAGACGAAGAGCGAACGGTCGGGCGCGTCCTCCGCCCAGTCGGGGAGGGAGACGCGGGGCGCGCGGAAGCGCTTCTCCCAGTCGGGCATCGAGTCGGTGATCTCAGTCATGACCCCATTCTGCGCCGGACCTCCGATAAACCGTTCGCGTCGTCCGCAGCCTGTGGATAACTTCGTTCTCATGCCTGCTCACCTGCCTGCCGAGTTCCCCGCGGACTGGCGCGAAGCCAACCGTTCCAGCTGGGACGAACGCGTGCCCATCCATGTGGCCAGCGACTTCTACGACCTGGCCGGATTCCGTTCCGGCAAAGACGCGCTGCGCGATTTCGAGGTCGAGGAGGTCGGCGATGTCACCGGCCGCACCCTCCTCCACCTCCAGTGCCACTTCGGCCAGGACACGCTGTCCTGGGCCCGGCGGGGGGCCGCCCGGGTCGTCGGGCTCGACTTCTCCGAACCGGCCGTCGAGACCGCCCGCTCCCTCGCCACCGAGCTGGGTTTCGGTCCGGACCGCGCGGCGTTCGTCGCGGCCGATGTGTACGACGCCGTGGAAGCCGTCCCGGACCGCTCGTACGACATCGTCTACACCGGCACGGGCGCGCTGACCTGGCTTCCGGACATCACCCGCTGGGCCGAGACAGCCGCCTCGCTCGTCGCGCCGGGCGGGTTCCTCTATCTCGCGGAGTTCCATCCCCTCACCGACGTCCTCGATGACGAGACGGGGTCGCGTGTCGTCCACGACTACTTCTCGCGTGACGCATGGGTGGACGAGACACCGGGGACCTACGCCGATCTCGGCGCCCGGACCGTCAACAACCGCAGTGTCGAGTGGCAGCACCCGATCGGCGAGGTCGTCTCCGCGCTGTGCGCGGCCGGGCTGCGGCTGGAGTTCCTGCGGGAGCACGATGTCTCGCTCTTCCCGCGGTTCGAGACGCTCACGGCGGACGACAACGGCTACTACCGCTTCCAGGACGGCCGGCCCCGGATCCCACTGATGTACTCCCTGAAGGCGGTGCGCCCGGCCTGACGACGGCTGGCCTCCCCGCTCGGAGCGCCGGAGGCACCGGTCGCCGGCGTCGGCCCACGGCGTGACCGGGCGGCGGCCGGTTTCCCCCCGGCGTCGGGGGCGTCAGCGCTCCTGAGCGGCCCGGGGCAGTCGTACCACCGCACGGCCGCCGTCCAGGTCCACGGTGGAGCGGTGCGGAGGCGCGCCGTCCTCTTCGTCGTCCCGCATCAGCAGCGCGCTCTGGCGCTCCTTCAGTTCGTTCTGCTTGCCCGGCGAGAACGACGCGTGCAACTGCTCGAAACCAGTGGACGACACCTGGCCACGCCGTTTCCCCCGGCCGGTCATCCGCAGCAGTTGGTCGCCGAAGGCTATGGCGACGAGGATGATCACCAACCCCGGGAGGGTCATGAAGACGACGAACTCCATACGATCAGTCTCCTGAGCGGCCGACCGGATCGGCCAGGATTCGGAGGGGCATCGGCATATGAGGTGCGAGCGGTGAGCCGCGGTACGGGACGAGCCGTGCCGAGAAGCTCCCGAGTCGTCGTCGGGGAGCGCGTCCCCCGGCAGAGCCCGCCCGTACGAAACAGAAAACGTACGGAACACAGGATGTACGGAACACAGGACGTACGGAACGCGCAGGCGGCCCGGATCAACCCGTCCCCGGTCGGCGCGTCCCGGCCCAGCTGGGAAAACACGTCCCAGACGGCCGCGATCAGTCGATTCCGGCTCGGCGGACGGCGACCGCTGCCGCATACCCGGGGTCGGTCGGCAGATCGGTGATCGACCAGTCCCCGTCCCCGGTCGGCTGCGGCCCGGCCCCCACATAGGTCAGGGACAGTTGCTCGTTCAGCCCGACGCCGGTCGCCTTGAGCACGGACTCCTTGCGGGTCCAGCAGCGAGTGAAGGCGAGCGCGCGGTCGTCCTCGGACAGCGCCGCCAGTTCAGCGGTCTCCCGGGGGTGCAGCTGGGAGGCGATATCGGCGATCGTCGTGGCGCCGGGCACATTCTCGACATCCGCTCCGACGGCGGTCGGGGCCAGCGCGATCAACACCATGCCCTTGGTGTGCGACAGCGAGAAGTGAACGGCGCCACCGCGCACGACGGGCCGCCCATGAGGGCCACCGCAGTGAACACACGGCTCGCGCTCCAGCGCGACGGCCCCGGGCTGCTGCCCGAGCCGCTCGCCGAGCAGGCGGCGCAGGTGTACGTGCGCGACCGCGTAGGCGTCCCGGTCCCCGGGCCGGAGGAGCGAGTCGAGACGGGTGGACTCCTCGGCGTCGAGAAGGTGACGGTGGCCGAGAGCGTCGGTGGCGTGTTCGGAGACGCGGCCGAGCCAGAGCCGCTCCACGCCCGGAGGCGGTGGTGGCGAATCGTGGTCGACGGGTATCTCGGTCGCCATGGGGTGCCCCTTCTCCCTCTGTACTCCTCGGGTGCCCTGCGGGGAACGGCCCGGCCAGGCCCCCGCTAAGGACGCCGGGAGGCACGGACGAGCCGAGGGCCCGACCCCCTCCCGGAAGGGGATCAGGCCCTCAGTGTGCCGATGCGTGTGACGCGGTGGCGTCGGCTCAGATGTTGACGCCGAAGTCCTGCGCGATGCCGCGCAGGCCCGAGGCGTAGCCCTGGCCGACGGCACGGAACTTCCACTCCGCGCCATTGCGGTACAGCTCACCGAAGACCATGGCGGTCTCGGTGGAGGCGTCCTCGCTGAGGTCGTAGCGCGCCAGCTCGTTGTTGTCGGCCTGGTTGACGACGCGGATGAACGCGTTGCGCACCTGGCCGAAGGACTGCTGACGGGTCTCGCCCTCGTGGATCGAGACCGGGAACACGATCTTCTGGGCCTCGGCGGGCACGCCCGCGAGGTTGACCTTGATCTGCTCGTCGTCGCCCTCGCCCTCACCGGTGAGGTTGTCACCGGTGTGCTCGACGGAGCCGTCGGGGCTCTTCAGGTTGTTGAAGAAGACGAAGTGCTGGTCGGAGAGCACCTTGCCGCTGCCGTCCACCAGCAGGGCGCTGGCGTCCAGGTCGAAGTCGGTCCCGGTGGTGCTGCGTACGTCCCAGCCCAGGCCGACGACTACCGCAGTCAGGCCCGGGGCCTCCTTGCTGAGCGAGACATTGCCGCCCTTGGACAGGCTGACACCCATGGAAATCCCCTGCGCAATCCGGCGCGGGCCGCGCCTCATCTTGACGTTTCCTTGCCCAACCGACCCAACGACCGGCCACCCACACCGGTTCCCGGACCCCGAGAAACATATATATAAGCTTTGGCTTATGTAAGTGCTAACTGAAGGGTGGGGGAGGTGCACGCATTCGATGTTCTGGGTGATCCGGTGCGACGCCGGATATTGGAGCTGCTCGCCACGGGTGAGCGGCCGTCGGGAGAGATCGGCGCGGTGATCCGGCGCGAGTTCGGGATCTCGCAGCCCGCGGTCTCGCAGCATCTGCGGGTGCTGCGGGAAGCGGGCTTCGCCTCCGTGCGGGCGCAGGGCACCCGGCGGCTCTACGCGGTCGACGCCACCCCCCTGCGCGAGGTCGATCAGTGGTTGGACCGATTCCGTGGCCTCTGGGGACAGCGCCTGGACGCGCTCGGCACCGAACTGGCGCGAGGCCGTCGCGAACGGGCGCGGCAGGGGTGGGAGCCGGGATCACGCCCGGGTGCCCAGCAGGGCGAAAATGGGCAAAATACCCAATAAAGCCAACGAGGAGCGACGATGAGCGAGATCGTGGACCAGGTCAATGACATCCACCGCGAGGTCGGCACCCGGCCCGTGGCGGCCGGCGAGGCACACACGGTGCTGCTGCGCCGCACCTACGAGGCCGCCGCCCAGGATGTGTGGGACGCCTGCACCGACCCGGCGCGGATCGCCCGCTGGTTCCTGCCGGTGAGCGGCGACCTCGTCCTCGGCGGCCACTACCGCCTGGAGGGCAACGCGAGCGGCGAGATCCTCCGCTGCGAGCCGCCCGAGCTGCTCAGGGTGAGCTGGCTGTTCGGCGCGGACCCGGGCTTCAGCGAGGTCGAGCTACGCATCACGCCCGACGGCCCGGAGCGGACCGTCTTCGAGCTGGAACACATCGCGGTCGCGCCACCCGAGATGTGGGACCGGTTCGGCCCCGGGGCGGTCGGCGTGGGCTGGGATCTGACCGTGCTCGGCCTCGGCCTGCATCTGCGCGGCGGCACGATCGAGGACCCGGCAGCCTGGCAGCTATCGGACGAAGCGCGCGCGTTCATCACCCGAAGCAGCGAGCGGTGGGGAGCGGCGTACGAGGCATCGGGGGCACCCCCGGAGGTGGCCGCAACGGCGGTGGCGGCCACGACCGCGTTCTACGCACCGGACCCGGCGACGAATCCCGCGAGCCCGGCCGACGACTGAGCCGCCCCGGAATCGGTTCGCGACCCGGATCGTTCTCCCTCGCAGGCCCTCCCGTTCCGCCCGGCCCGGACTGGAGCGGGGGAGCCGTACGGCGAAGGTCCGGCCCGGTCCGGCTCAACCTGATGACCACCGGCAGGTCAGGCCAGTGACTTCCGTAGCGCTTCGGTCAGCGCCGTCGCTCGGATGTCGTCGGGTCCTCCGATGATGTGGTTCATGACGTACCCGAAGGCGACACCCTGCTCCGGGTCGGCGAAGCCGAGTGAGCCGCCTCGCCCTGTGTGGCCGAAGGCGCTTGGGCCGGTCATGGGTATGGCCTCGGTGGGCAGCATGTATCCGGAGCCGAACCGGCTCGGCATCGTCATCACCCGGTCCTGCCCGCTGGTCTGTTCCTTGGTCGCCGAGGCCAAGGTTTCGGGGGTGAACAGACGTACGCCGTCCACATCGCCGATCAGCGCGGCGTACATGCGAGCCAGCCCGTGTGCCGTGCCGATGCCGTTGGAGGAGGGGAGTTCCGCGGCCTGGACCTCGGGGGCATTGAAGTCGATGTCCGCGGGGACGGTGACCGCGAAGGCCCTGTTGCTGAGCGAGTCCGGGTCGCGCCAGGCGGCCACGAGCGCGCGGAGCGCTTCGGGCACCGACTCCTCTGGCGCGGCGGTGAGTTCGACGTCCGGTATCCGGTACACCAGCCGGCTGAGCCGCGCGCGTTCACCGGCCGGCAGCCCGATGAAGAAGTCCAGGCCCAGAGGGGCGGCGATCTCCTCGGCGTAGCAGCGGCCCGGCGATCGCCCCGACACCCGGCGGATCACCTCGCCGACCAGCCAGCCCCAGGTCCGGCCGTGGTATCCGTGTGCCGTTCCCGGAGTCCACTGTGGGCGCTGGGCGGCCAGGGCCGCCGTCATGGGGTGCCAGGTCAGCGCCTCATCCAGGGGTACCGGCCGGTCGAGGGCCACCAGACCGGCCTGGTGGGACAGCAGCCGGCGCACCGGGATCTCCGCCTTGCCGTGTGCCGCGAACTCCGGCCAGTACGCGGCCACCGGGGCGTCCAGGTCCAACGCGCCACGCTGGGCGAGCAGATGCGCCACGGTCGCGGTCGCGCCCTTCGTCGCCGAGTAGACCAGCTGAAGTGTGTCCCGTGCCCAGGGACGCCCGGCGTCCGGATCGGCGACCCCGGCCCACAGGTCCACCACCGGCCGTCCGTGCAGGTAGACACAGACCGCCGCCCCGATGTCCCCCCGCTCGACGAAGTTCGCCACGAACGCCTCACGTACCGGCTCGAAGCCCGCCGCGACCTCACCGTTGATCACCGTCATGCCAGCCATCCTGGCACCCGAGGACGCCCGCGCCGAGGGACGAGTCCCTCCCGATAAAGGGTGGCGACGATCAGGCCGCGACGGGGATCCTCGATATGCCACCACCACCGGATGGGGTAGTCACGCACTGGCACACCCGGGCAACGGCAAAGGCCCGGCTCCTCGCGGAACCGGGCCTTTGACCTGGTGTTTCAGCTGTCGGGGTGGCGGGATTTGAACCCACGACCTCTTCGTCCCGAATGAGGTTCGGGCGCTGGCCTGGCCTGCACGGATGGCGTCTGCCCTGGTCAGGGGCGTGGCATCAGTTGGTCTTGGGTGGTGTGGAAGGGGTGTCGGGAGCAAGTCGGCTCCCAAATGGCTCCCAAGGGAGCGCATGCCACGGACGGCAGACGTCACCCATAGTGGCGACTGCTTGTGTGATCCAACACGGCGCCACGTCCCCTCACGCATCGCTCGTGCGAGAGTTCCGCGTCTGCTCGGAATCCGAAGTCGGCTGGATTTCGTCGGACATAACGGTCGGATCCTCGTAGACATGAGGTGACCACGAGACCGCCTCCAGTGCTGCTTTCATGCCCGCTGCATCCTGGAATCGGTCTGCAGGATTCTGTGCGAGAGATTTCAGCAATACGGAATCGCAGGCGGGGTCGAGCAGTGGGTTTACGGATGACGGTGGTGGTACCGGAAGTGAAGTTATTGCATGGAATATCTTGTACGCCGAGCCCGTGTCATGGAATGGCTGCCGCCCGGTGAGTAGTTCGTAGAGGGTCACACCTGCTCCATATAGATCCCGGTGCAAGGTCGGCGCTTCGCCTCGGATGGCCTCGGGGGACATGTAGCTCGGCGTGCCAACGATGGACCATTCTGTGCTGTGTACTCCCTGGCGCGGGTTGTCGGCGAGGCTCGCGACGCCAAAATCGAGCACCTTAACTCTTCCGTCAGGGGTCAACATAATGTTGCCGGGCTTGATGTCGCAGTTGATGATCCCTGACTCGTGTGCATGCTTCAAGGCGTCGAGCACCACTCGCAGCAATGCGACGCTTTCCAGTGGGCTAATCCGCCCCCGTCGGAGCACGGCCATAAGATTCTCGCCATATACGTACTCCATGACGATGAATTTTCCTTCATCACCCTCAACGAAGTCGTGTACTCCGGCGATCGCGGGATGGTTAAGCATCGCAACGGCCCTAGCCTCGTCACGGAGAATTAGTGGAAGTGTTGAATCCTCCGAGAGGTCTCGTCGAAGTGACTTAATGGCAACGACGCGCCCAAGCAATTGATCCTTCGCCCGGTAGACGGACCCCATCCCTCCAGAACCTACTAACCCGTCTACTGCATATCTGCCACCGATCACAAGGAGATCATGCGGTTTCGGCATGGGCGGTTCGGCTGCCGAGCCAATACCCAGACGCAGGGCCAAATTTCGTAGCACTTCCGTGAATGGAACTTGCGTTGGAGTGGCCCGACCGAGAGTGAACGCGCGATTACGTGCCAGGATGAGCCTGCCTGCAGTGTCACTCCCCGTACGGTCCGGACGGGGCCTTCCTCTCGCGGCAAGTGCGTTCTTCACGTGCTCATATGCTCTGTCCACGGAGATCACGGGAGGCCCCTCCGGGATTCCCTCACGGAGGACTGTCAGTAGCTCACCGGTGAAAGCCGTGTATTTTTCGCCTGGCGGGGCCAGCGCAACCCGATCGTCCCTGGCAGAGGTGAGTACCACGGCGCCGCGAGCGGCTGTCTGGGCCCGTACTGCGCCCGAGGCTGCCGACATCGTGCCGCGGTGCACTCTCCCACTGAAACAACTGTCCAATATTGCAATCCGACGGGGAGCAGGTGAGTGTGCCAGGGACCGGCCTATCCATTCGTATGAGACGCAACTCCAGGGCTCGTCGGCCTTGGAATTTTCCAGGGAGACGTAGAAGCGTAGTTCATCGTCGAGAACGCCATGCCCGGCGTAATAAACAAGAAGCGTATCTCGTGCCTCTGAGGACGCCTCCTGTAGCACGGTCATGATGTCTGATGGGGTACGTGGGTGCGCCAAAAATGAGCAGTTGCTGGACGGTAGTTCCCAGCCATCTGCTGGAGTCAGGAACCGCTGTAGCGCCTTAATATTGTTGTGTACTGCGGGAAGGTCTTCGAGGTGATCATAGGAGGAGACGCCGATCAATACTGCACGAGTCCGTGCGGGATCAGGCAGCGAATCCGCCAGGTTATTCATCGGCCAAAGCGGCGGCAATACGAGCAATGATCGCGGGGTCGTCACTGTCAATCGTGACTCGTGTGCCGTTACGTTCGATCGCTACAGTCGGTGGGTTTGACCTGCTGGCGCGCCACACTGCGATGGCTAGTGCGAGGTTCGCGATCTGGAACCCGCTATCCACTGTCAGCTTGATCGCGTCGAACGCGGTCCCCATGTCCGCTGGCGATGAGGGTGCTGACGACAGGGCAACATGGGCTTCATCGCCCACGAGCTCGTCGTCCCGCAACCACTGCGTGAGACGACGTAGGTCTTCGCCTATGGACCGGCCCTCGATCACAACCCTGTACTCGGCCATGTACCCCCCCGTGGTAGGCGCTATGTGACGCCCAAGATTCTAGTGTGCAGACCTACCCCAAGACCCAACTGCCGTCATGGATCACGACTGAGGCCAGTCATCGAGCGACACCTCCTGACCGCTGGTCAGATAGCAGCGGGGGGCACTGGCGGTGGTGTCCACGAACTCCTCGGGGATGGCGCCGGGCGTCGAGCCAGCGGACTTGGGCGGGCCTGCTTGGCTCGCGATTCTCGGGCTTGCTTGGGTGCCGTCTCCCGCACTCGACTCCCAGGAAGCCCCAGAAACGACTCAGGGGCCCGACCCGCTCTCGCGGATCGGGCCCCTGACCTGGTATCTAAGCTGTCGGGGTGGCGGGATTTGAACCCACGACCTCTTCTTCCCGAATGGGTTTCGGTTACTGACCTGGCCTGCGAGAATCGCATTTATGCAGGTCAAGACCGCTGCGCCGGTTGGTTTCGCGGGGTCTGCGGTGGGCTCGGGGAGCGTACCGGCTCCCGCTCCTGGAGTGCTAGCGCGCAGTAGGGTGCTGTCTGACCAAGGCTCGTGCGAGAGGCCCCGCGACTTCCTCGGCCCCGGTGCCCAGAGCGGCCAGAGTGACGGACTCATCGGCTTCGGTTCGAAGAGTGAAGTTCGAGCGGTGGGACAGCCGGGCACTGCTCCGTGACTGATGGGGGTCGAACCTGTCGACGCTGGTCCGTGCGCTGCACGACACGCCAGCCGCGACGACGATCCGGTCTTGCTGGACGATGTTCAATGCGCCGACGAATTTCAGCAGGTCAGCGATCTGCTGAGGCAGGGCCTCAGGGTCCAGGATCGAGCCCAATCCGTCCTTGGGGAGCGTGGCCCGGGTGGAGACTTGGCCTGTCTTGTAGAGGCGCACTTCCGCGATTTCGCCAGGTTGGGGGGTGTCCCATGATCGGGGCCGTCCGGATGGGACGCTTACCGCTACGTGATCTTGGGATCTGGAGGGCGTCAGGGCAACGTCGCCCCGGATCAGTCCGGCGGTCCGGATCCGGTCCACCAGCGATGCGCTGAGCTGCTCCAGCTCGCGATCCGAGTGGCCGACGAAGTTCAGGGGCAGGACGTGCAGCTCCAGCAGGGGAACATCGTTGCCGGCCAACGCATTGATACCCGTGTCGTCGACGGTCCAGCGCAGGTCAGGGGGCTCCGCCAGCCTGGCAAAGGACAGAGGAGACGTACCAGCTTCTAGCTCTCTGATCTTCTGCACGACTTTGGTCTGAAGCTCCGAGGTGGTCTCGAAGGAGTCACGGAACACTCCAGTGGCATAGGCCTGTACGATCCGCGTGAAATCGATCTGAGCGGGCTCGAATTCTACCTTCAGCTTGCGGTAGACCAGCCGAGTCATGCCTGCTGCTTGAGCGGCCACCCATTCGTCGTGCGTTGCGGACTGCCCTGTTTCGGGAAAGATGTGGCCGTACTTCGGGCCTAGCAGGAAGAGGCAGACGTCCGCAGATGCCAACGCTGCCAGGCAGGCCTCCCGGCTGGGTGTGGGCTGTGCGGAGAAGTCCTCGAATCGCACTGGCGTATGCCCCAATGCGCTGATCAGGCCATACAGGGAGTCGCGCTCCTCTTCGAGTCCTCTGCGGGCACTACTGATGAAGATCTTCACGCTACGGTGTCTCCAGGGCTGACGGTTCGCTTCTTGGGCGAACTGGACGGCTGGCGTAGTGGGTGGAGATGGGGGAGTTTTCCATGGCCGAGGTATCAGAAGAGGCGATACGTTCCTATTGGAAGGAGCACCGGGAGCAGTTACGGCAATGCGAAACTCAGCGCTCCACGTTGACGAATCTTCTGATCGTTGTAACGGCCGCCTTGAGTGCGCTGATCGTCCAGCAGAAGTTCACGCTGAATGTCATGCCTCTGTGCTTCTTTGTGATTCTGGCTGGCGTGTACGGCGCTGTGGCCGTCTCCAAGTACTACGAGCGGGCTTCCTATCACCTATTTCAGGCTCGGGCCTTGACCAGAAACTTGGTAGAGCAGGGAGTGTTGGGCTCCGACGAAGAACTCATTCGGGCACGCACGGAGCATTACCGAAGGTTTCCGCGGCTACATCGTGTTCGGCTTCACCGGCTTTGGGTGTACCTGCATCTTGCCATCGTCCTCTACGGGCTGTCGCTTCTTTTTTTGTGCATCGCTGTTGCCTGATCGCATAAGATTTTCTGCGATGATGGCGTTGGTGGTGGCGCCTGAGAATCCTCGGTCTGACACGGTTGGCGGTGCCGGATCAAGGTGGGGCGAGGCAATGGCGTCTGACCATCGCTTGGAGAATGCAAGGTCGTCCTTTGCAGGTCTCCCGAGCTCAATCCGATCACACGAAGACCTCAGGCCAGCGACTTCCTTACCGCCTCGACCAGCGTGGTCGCCCGTGCGTCGTCGGAGCCCCCGATGATGTGGTTCATGACGTAGCCGAACGCGATGCCGTGATCCAGATCGGCGAAGCCGAGTGAGCCGCCTCGCCCCGTGTGGCCGAAGGCATCTGGTCCGGTCATGGGAACGCCCTCGGCAGGAAGCATGAATCCGGTACTGAACCGGCTGGGTACCAGCATCACCTGGTCCCGCCCGCCAGCCTGCTCCTCGGTTGCCGAAGCCAGCGTCTCCGGGGTGAGCAGGCGGACCCCGTCCACCTCACCGATCAGCGCGGCGTACATGCGTGCCAGCGCGTGCGCAGTGCCGATGCCGTTGGACGAGGGGAGTTCCGCGGCCTGGACCTCGGGGGAATCGAAGTCGATGTTCGCGGGGTCGGTGACCGCGTACGCCGTGTTGCTGAGCGAGTTCGGGTCGCGCCAGGCGGCGACGAGGTCACGGAGGTCTTCGGGGACCGACTCTTCGGGCACTGTGGTGAGGTCGACGTCCGGCTTCCGGTACACCATGCGGCTGACCCGGTCGCGTTCACCGGCTGGCAGTCCGATGAAGAAGTCGAGCCCGAGTGGTGTGGCGATCTCCTCGGCGAAGAAGCGGCCCGGCGTGCGGCCGGACACCCGGCGGATCACCTCGCCGACCAGCCAGCCCCAGGTCCGGCCGTGGTATCCGTGTGCTGTTCCCGGTGTCCACTGGGGGCGCTGGGCGGCCAGGGCTGCCGTCATGGGGTGCCAGGCCAGTGCCTCGTCCAGCGGTACCGGCTGGTCGAGGGCGACCAGGCCGGCCTGGTGGGACAGCAGCCAGCGCACCGGGATCTCCGCCTTGCCGTTCGCGGCGAACTCCGGCCAGTACTCGGCCACCGGGGCGTCCAGGTCCAGCTCGCCGCGCTGGACGAGCAGATGCGCTGCCGTGGCGGTCGCGCCCTTGGTCGCCGAGTAGACGAGTTGAAGGGTGTCCCGTTTCCACGGGCGGCCGGTGTCCGGATCGGCGACCCCGGCCCACAGGTCCACCACGGGGCGGCCGTCCTGGTAGACGCAGACCGCCGCGCCGATCTCCTCGCGCCGGGCGAAGTTCGCCGCGAACGCCTCCAGTACCGGTTCGAACCCTGCCGCGACCTCACCGTTGATCACCGTCATACCGCCCATCCTGGCACTCACGGACGCTCACTCCGAGGGGCAAGTTCCTGAGCAGGGAAGATCAGGCCGCCACGGGTACCGCCTGGAGGCGCTCGCGGAATTCCCGTACGGACGGGACGGCCCGATGGGGTTCGAGCTGCAAGGAGAACTCCTTCAACCGGTCCAATGCCCGCACCGAGCTGACCTTGTCCTCCAGAAGCGCCGCACCGTAGTTCGCGGCGTCCAGTGCCCCGTCCAGATCGCCACCCGCCAGCCGGGCCTCTGCCAGTCGGCTGGAACGGACGGCCTTGTCCCGGGGCGCCGCCCGCTCGACAGAGGTCACCAGCGAACGCGTCGCTCGCTCCACATGCCCCGCGCGGAGCAGCACCTTGCCCTCCGTCGATTTCACCTGCGCTTCGCCGAACCAGTCGAGCCAGTCCGGCGCGTCCCCCGCCGTCTGGCGCTCCCAGAGGGAAGCGGCACGGTTGAGGGCTGTGCCGGCCCTCTGGTGATCACCGTCGCGTGACAGAGCCTCGGCCTTGTGCAGGTAGAGGAAGCACCGAGTAGAGGGAGACAGCGCGCGGGGAGCGTTGTCGATGCCGGTCGAGATCAAGTCGACTCGCTCGGCCGTGCGTCCGGCTTCGGAGACGTGGACGCCCATCTCGGCCAGGATGAAGGCACCGAAGGCGTCGTCTCCGCCGGTACGGGCGCTGCGCAGCGCGCCGACGTAGTACCGCTGGCCTGCGGACCGCAGGCCAGCGTCGTACGCCATCCAGCCTGTCAGGTGCGAGGTCCGGGCGGCCAGCGCGTACAGGCGGACCCGGATGTCGTCCGTGTACCGGCCGCCGCTGAGCAGGCCCGTGACCAGGGAAAGGTCACCTCGGGCCTGTTCCAGGAGCCGGGCCCCTCCCAACTGATCATCGAGGGTACGAAGGGTGCTGACGCGCTGCTCGATCGTCGAGACCATCACGTCGGTGACGCGGTCTCCGTTGATCGCCGAGGCGAATGCGGAGGGTGCTTCGACCCAGCTCGACGCGAGCCCTGTCAAGGTAGCGCCGGTGATGGTGAGAAAGCCTCGTCGATCCAACCGTCCACTCCCCACGAGATCGGCCAAAGCCTCGACGGTGCCGGCCTCGGTCCAAGGCGCGGTGAGCCCCGTCACCTCCCAGACCGGAAGCCACCGAGGCCAGCCCTCCGCCTGCGCCCGTTCGTATGGAACGGACAGCAGGTCACTGAGCACGCGCTGAGCGTCCGCGTCCGGTTCCTGACCTTGCTCCCACTTCCAGACCGTCGTGCGATTCGTCGCCAGGGGGATGCCGAGCAGCTTGCCACGCGTCTGCATGAGGCGGGCGAACTCGGCCTTCCCCCATCCGCGCGACTGACGGACGAAGGTCAAGGGGTGGACAGCTAAGGACTCACCGGGCACGTCATCACTCCTGTCGTATCCCAACAGGGCGGCCGGGCACTGCATTCCACCCCTACGTACGAGGGTGGCGTCCCCTGGAGAAACCCCCCAGAAACGTTCCGTACCCGAGGGGCCCGGCCGTTGACTGGACCTCAGTCGTCCTCGGGCCGAGCTCGCACCTTCGCCCCGGACGGACATCAGATCGACGGCTTCGCTCGCGTTCCTGTCCTGGCGGAGCCGCCTTCCAACTCTGTGGAGGCATCCACCATGTCCTCGCTCGCCACCCGTCTCGTCCTCATGGGCAGGGAAGAGGAGGTCTCCATCGCCCGGCGCTCGGTCGTGGAGCGGGTCCGCGCGTGGGGCTTCATGGACGAGGAGACGACCGAGACGATCCGTCTCATCATCTCTGAACTGGTCAGCAACGCGGTGGTCCACGGTGAGGGCCCTGTCACGATCACCGTTCTCGGGCGTCCCAGCGGCCTGCTGATCGACGTGAGAGACGGCAACCACGAGGCTCCCCGGACAGGGAGCTTCGGTACTGAGAACGAGCATGGCCGGGGCCTTGCCCTGGTGGACGCCCTTGCGGTGCGGTCGGGATGGGAGCCGCTCGGGCGCGGCAAGCGGGTCTGGGCCGAGGTCGCACTTTCAGGACTGAGATCGGTTGGTCCTCGGACGCCGTGTGAGCCCCAGCTTCGCCCGGCCGTCTGATGTATCCGCTTCGCCCGTCGCCTCTTCCCGACCCGGACATCGTCTTCCGGCCTACCCGCCGAGACATTGACCCGAGCACGGGGGAGCCCACCGCCCACGCCCTGTGGGATCGCCACGAGTGGCAGCCGTACGGCGAGTGCTGGCTGTGGTGCGGACGGCAGAACGTCGAGGTGACGTGGATCGGCCCGGTCCGGTCCAGCGGAATGCACGCCTCCCTGTACGCCTGCCGGGCCTGTCTGTACGAGCTTGATCAGCGGGTCCTGGACGCCAACATCCGCTGGGACGCCCGCCCCGCCCGCTGACGCCCTGACGAGGTCTCCGAACCTCCGGCTACCCGTGCCCTATGTCATCCGCACCCAGCACCACCAACAGGGGTGCGGCCCCAACCTCCACCGGAATACCGGCGGGAGGAACCCAAGAGGAAGGAGAACAACGAGGTGGCAGAGAACACGACACCGTCGTCGGCCCGGAACGGCCTCCTGGTGGCGGTCGAAGAGCTGACGTCCGTCCACGACAGGTACGACAGCCTCCGGTCGGACAACGCCGGCAGCTCCGGCGACTCGCCGTGGCCCGGAGGCGACGGCAACCTGCACGACAGCGAGTAGCGGGCGGCGGTGGGGTCCGTGGTTCAGCCCGCGGACCCCACCGCTCCCTATCAGCCGATCTCACGAGGAGGAAACGATGGAACACCGGTTGATCAGCGCCATCGAGACGGCGCTCGGGTGGAACGGCGCGGGCGAACTCGGCAAGGACTTCGCGCGCGGAAGCATCGGCGACCCGGACCTGATCTCACGCGTACTCACCCCGAACCGCCTGCTCGACATCGTCATGCGCCGGAGCATGAACCGTCCGCAGTTCCGGGTCTTCCAGGAGAGCAAGGAAGTGCACCCGGCCATCTACTTCACCGACAGCGTCAGCCCGCGGGGCCAGAGCATCCCCATGGTGAACATGCACAGCCTCGGCCGGCTGCTGGGGGAGGGGGCCACGGTGATCCTCGACCAGGCCAACGTCTTCGACCCGACGATGGAGGTCGCCTGCCGGGCACTCCAGTGGTGGTCGCACGAGCGCGTCCAGGTCAACGCGTATCTGACGACGAACGAGGCATCGGGTTTCCCGCTGCACTGGGACGACCACGACGTGGTGATCGTCCAACTGGCGGGCGAGAAGGGCTGGGAGGTCCGCGGCACCTCTCGGTCCGTGCCCCTGTACCGGGACGCCGACCCCAACGACACTCCGAGCGAAGAGATCATCTGGTCCGGGGTGCTGAAAGCTGGCGATGTAATGCACATCCCTCGCGGCCACTGGCACCAGGCGACCCGCAACGGCCACGGGTCGGGAAAGAGCCTCCACGTCACCTTCGGGATCACCAAGCGCACCGGCGCGAGCTGGCTGGCGTGGCTGGGCGACTGGTGCCGGGAGCAGGAGATCTTCCGTCACGACCTGGACCGTCGTGACGGAGAGGCGTTCCACGGCCTGACGGAGGCCGCCGGTCAGCTGGTCGCCGAGCGCTCGCCGGCCGACTTCCTGGCCGCGTACGAGCAGGCGATGCCGCTTCCCCGGCAGGTCCCCTTCCTGGATGTCTTCGGAACGCTCGATGCCGTGGTGTGCACCACCCACTTCCCTCCTCGCATCGAGGAGAACGGCGAGACCGTCGACGTCCTGGCCTCGGGGAAGAAGCTGACCCTCCTGGCCAAGGCACTGCCCTCGCTGCGGCTGCTGCTGAGCGGGAGGCCCGTGCCGCTGGACCGGGCGGTCTCCGTCGTCGGGTCCGAAGCGGTGGAGACCGCCGAGATCCTGGTGAAGGAGGAGCTGTGCGCGGTGCTCACCCCCGAGTTGTCCTCGGGCTACACCGGTCTCGTCACGAACGCCGCCTCCTGACCGGAGCGCTGGATCTCGGCGTCACCTCGATCGACACCAGCACCAACTACCTCGGCTTCCGCTCGCACACCGTCCTGGCGCGGACAGCCGGTGATCTCCTGCTGAGGCTCACGGTCTCCACGAAGGTGGGCTACTTCCCTGGACGGGAGCGGGTGGAACACTCCCTGGACCCCGTGCGGCTGTACGAGGCCGTGGAACACGCCGCCCGGGATCTCGGACGGGAGCCCGACCTGGTGTTCCTGCACAACCCGGAACACTCCCTTGGTGACGTCGTCGGCCATGGCCGGGACGCACTGGCTCAGGCATGCGCGGCGCTGGACGGCGCCACATCGAAGGGGCTGTGTGGTACCTGGGGAGTCTCCTCATGGGACCCGTCACCGTTGGTCGGCCTGGTCGATCCAACCACGCCGAAACCGTCGGTCCTCATGGCGCGAGCCGGGCTGCTGGTCGGGATCAGAACGCTCGACGCTGTGGAAGCCCTCACGGTGGCCTGGGACCTCGACCGCAGTCGGTTGTGGGGCATGAGCCCCTTCGGCGGAAACACGGGGGACCCGGTATGGGATCGGATCGACCCCCGGGTCTTCCTTCGGGGCGGTGACGGATTCTCCCGTATCCAGGCGGCCTTTCGAGCCTCCTACTGCCTCCCCCGTGTCGGGACCATGGCCGTGGGCACGGACGATCCGGCTCATCTGGGCGAACTGTTCGACGCCCTGGCCGCCGAGCCCGATGAGCCGACGATCCACGAGTACCGCACCCTCCTCCGGGAGCGGCCGACGGGTCAGCCGGCCTGAAGCTCCGCGATGAGCTGCCGTGCCCGGTGCCGGGCGGGTTCGATCCGAGGGTCCTGCGGGTGCGCGTCCGGTCCCAGGATCTTCGCGCACACGAAGAGCGTCATCAGCTTGCCGTCCCGGCTCTCGAAGTCGTGCCGCCGCTCGCGTCGTACGCGGTCGGCCAGAGCGGGGACGGCAAGCGAGGCGGCCCAGAGGGTCGCGGAGTCGAGGCCCCGGGGGGCGTTTCCCCAGTCCTCCCAGTCGAAGAGGGAGAAGGCCGGCGCGCTCATGTTGGCCCAGTTCAGGTCGGCGTGGGCCGGAACCCACCGCTCGACGGTCGTGTCGGTCACCTCGGGGAACACGCCCCGGATCGACTCACTGACCAGCTCCTGTGTGATCGTGACGGTGTCCGGAGTGGCTACGCGCTTGGTCGTGTTCCGTGCGAGCGCGTCCAGTGAAGAACCGAAGTCCCGCCACCACTCCTCCGAAAGCGTCGGCTCCTCCGCTAGGACGGCGGTCCCGATCGGCGTACCGGGAAGAAGGTCGGACTCGTCGGCACGCCACATCACCGGCTCGTCCGCGTCCTGCCAGACCACACATCCCCGCCACGCGGGCTGGGCGACGCCCTCAAGGCGCGCTGCGCTCTCCGTACCGTTCCACCCCTGGTTGGTGATTCTGTCGAGCGGCCGACGTTCCACCCGTACCCAGGTGTCGCGGTCGGTCCGTGCGCCGACGGATCGGCGTTTGCGTACCACCGTGCTCGGGTCCAGTCGGGTCTGAAGGGACCGCTCGACGCGGTCAAGAACCTTGTCGACCGGCTCGACTCGGAGGTCGACAGAGCGGACAGCGGAGACCGAGTGCGTCATGCGGGGACCGTAGCAGCGGGCCACGGTGCTACGGGGACATCTGAGCCAAGAGGGGCGAGCGGGTACCTCATGCCCGCTATTCGGGAACAGCGACGGCCTCCTTCGGACGCAGCGAAGGAGGCCGTCAGCGGTCGGACTATCGGCGTGGACTGGGCCGTGGCGTCGGGCTCAACGACGTGGCGGCGACGGGCTCGTTCCGGTGCACGGCCATCGGCCTTGCGGCCCTGGTCGAGCGTGCCTGAGCTGCGAGGGCGCGGTCGCTTGGCGGTGGCCGGTGGGCGAGGCGGCGGATCCGCCAGGTGAGGACCTCCGCAGGGGAAACGGCGTCATCCAGGGTGCGCTGGTGGGTCGCGACCTGGAGGAGTCGTCGTGGGTCATGCCCATCGGTTTCGGCCTCCGAGAGAGCGGTGGCCAGGGCGGGCCAGGCGGGGTCGGTGAGGACCGTCTCCCCGTGATCGGGGACCACCGTTCGGATGTGCTGGGCCAGCCGTGCCACCTTGTCCGTCGGCGGCTTGCGGTCGGCGAGGGCGGCCAGGGGCGCGGCGGCTGCTTGACCGTAGGCGGCTCGGAGATGGTCCAGGGTCTGTTGGGCGGCTGCGACTTGCTGGTCGTGGTGACGGAGCCGGTGCCAGCGGATGGTGGCGATGACGGCCAGGAGAGCCATGTCCAGGAACATCGCCAGTCCACTGCCGTCACCGCCAGCTGGGGCGGTCCGCAGGGTGCGGACGGCTCCGCGCAGGGCTTGGGCCTGCTCGTGCCGGGCCCGGACCCGGGAGCGGGTTGCTCGTTCGAAGGCCGTGGCGGCTTGGCGGAGCTGAGGACGGAGATCGGCGGGGGCGACCAGCGGCAGGGCGTCGAGTGCTTCTCCGAAGGCGGCGATGTGGGCCTGGGCGGCTTCGTCGTCGGCTCGGTCGAGGTGGTGCGGGACGCGTTCGGTCGCGGCTGTGGCCTGGTGCCAAGGGTCGGTCCTTCGGCGGGTTCCGGTCGGGTCGGTCGGCAGTGCTTCGGTGGCGTCGAGGCGTTGGCGGATCTGGGGATAGGAGAGGTCGGGGGCGAGCTTGGAGCCGGAGAACCAGATGGGCTCGCCCTGAGCGTTGGTGTCGCCGCTGAGTGCGATCTTGTAGCCGCGTATGTCGCCGGACGGGAAGTGCTGGACATCGACGAGGACGCCCTCCACACCGGTCAGTACGCGGATGAACTCCTCCGGGCTGGTGGAGGCGGCGACCACGGTGCGGACGGTGGTACGCAGGTGCTCGCGGGTGGTCGTCCGCCGACCGGTCCGCAGCGCCTTCTCCTTCTCGGCGCGGGTGGGGCGCTGGGCGGCGGTACGGTCTCCGCGGACGAGCTGCCGGAGGCCGTACTCCTTCTCGACAGAGGCGAGCTCGCGGTCGGCATTGAGGTAGTCGTGCCAGTGGCGGGCGGGGCTCAGGTCGCCCCGGACTTTGGTGGCGGCGATGTGGATGTGGTCGGGGGCGTGCCGCACCGCCACCCACCGGCATCCGTCCGGGTCTCCCTCGGGGGCAATGCCGGTGGCGCGGACGATACGGCGGGCGACGTCCGCCCACTCGTCGTCACTGAGGATCCGATCCTCGGGTGCGGCCCGGATCGAGCAGTGCCACACATGCTGCTTGAGTCCCCGACCGAGCCGCCTGGCCTGCTTGACCCGCAGGTCCAAGTCGGCGACGAGGAGCTTCTTGGTGGCGTCGAAGTCATCGGCCCGGCCGGGGTCCGGGGCGAAGCCGTCCCAGGAGGCGACCAGGTGCGGGTCGGTGTGGTCCTTGGCCTCCTTCGTGTCGAACAGGTACCAGATGAGACCAGCGGTGCTCTTGCCACTGCCGACCCTCGCGATCATTCGGCCGCCTTCGCGGAGACGGTCTCGTTCATGACCCCGGCGACCTCGGCGATAGTGGCACGCACAGTGCCGAGTGTCTGCTGGGCGCGGTCGAGGAGGGCGGTGTCCCCAGGGTGGGGAACGCCTCCGGTGTTCAGCCGGCGGGCGATCTGGTTGACGTTGTTTCCGATACGGGCCACCTCGGTACGCAGGGCGTCGAGCCGGTCGAGGCGGTCGTCGAGGCTGGTGCGCTGCCCGGGCAGGCCGCTGGCGAGTTCTCCGTCGAGGTAGGCCATGACCACGGCACCGACGAAGTGCGCGCCGGCTATCTCCAGCTCGCGAGCCTTGCCGACGATCCGGGCTTTCTCCTCGGCGCTGTAGCGGACATCGACCCGTTCCTTGCGCTGGACCTCCTCGCGGTCACGTCGTCGAGCGACGCGCCGCAGGGTGGCAGCACCTCCGTCGTCGACGGCCTTCTCCTCTTCGGGCACCCCCTGGTGCCCGATCACCTTCGCCACCCCCGGGGCGGAGGAGTTCGCGTTGGACCGGCCCTTGGACGGTCCAACGCCATACCTTGCTGCGCTGGTTGCTGTGGGTGTGGTCGTCTCCTGCTGGTCGATGGTGCGCTCGCTGTGCTGGACGTGCATGTGGGTCTTCTCCGTGCGGCGGTCATTGGAGGGCTGGGGCGGGCCGGAGCTCGGGTCGGTTGGAGGCGGCGTCGGTGAGGGGTGGGAGACCGGGTTCGGGGGCCGGCCGGAGCGGACGACCGCAGGTGGTCCAGTGGCTGGTCGTCTTGGTCCGGTGTGTGGTCCGCGATGCCGGAGATGGACCGCAGCCTTGCGGACCAGAGCGGCGGTCTCGCGGACCAAGAGCAGGTGCATCGCGCTGACCTGCGGAATGTGTGGTCCGCAGACCGGTCCGGTCCGTGCGGACCACTTTTGTACGTACACATCTGGTCCGCGGTCAGGTCCGGCGGACCAAGCCGGTGTGGTTGTGGTCCGGGCTGGGGCTGGCTGGACTCGTCCCAGTCGTCCCGTTGCTGGTCAGGGCAGGTACGGGTGGGGTGGTGATGTCGGGTTGACCCGTTGCGGGCCCGGGACCCGTCCCCGTGCTGACCTGCGCAGGGACGGGTGGGACGGGTCGATACGGGTTACGCGCCGGGCTCGGCGGGTTCTGGCTGCGGGGCCGGGGTGGGGCAGTAGCGGTCCCAGGCGTCGGTGAACTGGTGGCGGGCGAAGCCCTTGGCCTGGGTTCCGCCGGGGAAGCGGTGGTTGGCCGAGCTGATCCCGTAGTCCTTGAGGAGCAGTTGCAGCCCGCGCGGGGTGAGCCCGTGGGGGCCGTATTCGGCCCAGGGGGCTTCGGTGTCGGCGTTGAGCTGTTCGATGAGGCGGCCGGTGCGCAGGGTGGCGGGGTCGCCTTCGGCGGCGAAGACGCGGCGGATGTCGGTCAGGATCCGGGTCCGCAGGGCTCCGTCCTCGTCCTGTCCGGCCTCGTGGGCGGTCATGGTCCGGCAGGCCGTACGGGCGAGGGTGGGCCATTCGCCCTGGGCGAGCTCGGCGACGATGATCAGGGGTTCCCAGGTGTCGGCGGCGCGGTCTTCGACCGGCATGGCCGGTTCCATGTCCATCGCTTCGGCGTGCTGGGGGTGGAGCCATGCGGTGAGGCGGTCGCGTATCGCGTTGAGGGCGGGGGTGTCGCGGCCGGTGCGGAAGGCGGCGACGGTCTCACCGGCGGCCCGGCGGCGCATCCGTATGACGACCGAGCGGTCCATGATCGTGTCGGGGAGGTCGCCGATGCCGGCGAGGGCGGCCATGGCGAAGGTGGGGAACTTGACCGGCTTGTGTTCGGGGCCGGTCACTCGCAGGGTGGGGCGGTTGCGCTGGTGACCGGCGTTGAGGAGGCCGCGCAGGTCCTCGTTGCGTTCGGCGGCCTTGAGGGTGCCGAAGAGGGTGTCGGCTTCGTCGACCAGCAGGGTCGGCGGGTTCTCGGTGATCGATCGGAAGATGGCCGCCGGGCTGGCGTTGACCGTGATCAGCGGTGAGTGCACGGTCTCGGTCACCACGTCCAGGAGCCGCGACTTCCCGCACCGCTTCGCCGGGCCGACCACCGCGAGGCGAGGCGCGTGCTGCCACGCGGTCTGCAGATGGGTGGCCGCCACCCACAAGGTCACCGCGGTCACCGCCTCCTCACTCGGAAGCATCACGAACCGCTTGACCTGCCCCCGCAGGTCAGACAGGATCCGCGCGCCCTCGGACAGCGGCTCGACATGGCCGTTCGCCTCGGCCTTCCCACCACGGGTGGGCTCGGCCGGAGTGGTGTTGCCCGGCTGACCGGGGACGGCGGTCGGAGGCCAGGGCGCGGACCTTGTGGTGGTGTCCTCGGTCGGGGATGGCGTGTTCGGCTGGGGGTCGGTCATACTGGGCTTCAGCTCCTCTGCTCGCGGGCCATATGGGACGGCAATCCCGGCCTCGCGGGTCGATCGCTAGGGATGGCGGTTGAGAGGTTTGCGCTTGAGCCCCCTGGTGCCGATGGCATCAGGGGGCTTCTTCGTTGGTGTGGTCGTGTCCTGCCCTACAAGCATGCCACAGGAATTGCGAATTGTAGTAGTGTTCTGCATCTCGCAGAATCCATGTTACGGTTGTGGGGTAGCCGGGAACGATCAGCCCTGCACGCATGGAAGGAGGTGTTTCACGGTGGACGACGGCCAGGAGGGCGTTCTGCTCAGTGGCGAGGAGAACGTCGCGGTCCGGATCAAGCTGGAGCGCGAGGCCCGCGGGTGGAGCACCAACGCCCTGTCCGACCGCCTCAACGAGGCTGGCTTCGACATGAACCCGTCCGCGGTCTGGCGGATCGAGAACCGCAAACGCCGCATCAACCTCGACGAGGCCATCGGGTTCGCCGAGGTCTTCGGCGTCTCCCTGCGCAACCTCGTCGGGCCCCCGAGGCTCGCGGCCAAGGCCCGCGCCATGGAGCTCATCGACGACGTCGTGGCCGCCCACCGGGAGACCCAGCGAGCGAACCACGCCTTCACCCAGGCCCGCAACGCCTTCGACGCGTACATCGCCGAACATCCCGACATCAGCGAAGAGGCCGAAGTCATGGTCTCCAACGCCATCGCCGAAGCGCTCATGCAGGCCAACCTCGCCACGCACGGGCCCACCCCCGGAGGCCCGAGGCCCGACACCGGCCACGCCGGTTCCCCCGAGGAGTAGCCCCTCCTCAACGCCCAGCCTGGTTCCGCAAACCCCAGTCGCGGGCAGCACACAACGCCATCCCTAGTTGATCGACCGGCCAGGCCGGGGTTGCCGCCCCACACCACCTGGCCAGAACAGGACACCCCCTTTGCGCCGACAGGCGATACCCCCTGCCCTGAACTCTGACGCCGCTCTGCCGCGTCTCTACCTCCCGGAGGAGGTCGCCGCCTTCCTCGGCTGCTCCGCCTGGTGGGTCAAGGATCGCGCCCGTCGACGGCTCATTCCCTTCACCCGCGTCGGCCGCGCCTACCGCTTCACCGCTGAGCACCTCGCGGAGATGATCCGTATGCACGAGGCTCGCCCCGCTGTTCCGCAGCAGCGGGTGTCGGCCGCATCGCCGCTCAGTCCTCCCACTTCCTCCTCGCCCGCTGCTGTGCCCACGTCCCGGCTCCGCGCCCGGCTGCCTCGCCGAGCCCGCCAGAGCCGCTTCGGGACCGCCGCCTAGCTCGACGAGGGGAGGGAGAAGAAACGTGGGTTTCGCGGAGAAGCGCGGAAACTACTGGCGCGGCCGGTACAAGACCGAGCCCGGCAGACACCTCACGGTCGTCGACGAGAACGGCAAGACGATCAAGTTCGCGACCAAGGGCGAAGCCCAGCGCGCCGCGAGCGAGGCCGAGAACAAGTACCGGCGCGGCGACTGGCGTGACCCGGCGCTCGGCCTGGAGACCTTCGGCGAGTACGCGGGCCGTTGGTACGCCGCCCAGGACCTGGCGGCATCGACGATGCAGAACTACAAGCGTCACATCGAGGAGCACCTGCTCCCCGACTTTGAGGACAAGGCACTGAGCGGTGTCCTTCGCACGGACGTCGAGCTGTGGGAGAAGAAGGAGCGGGCCGTGTACGCGGCCTCCAGCGTGAAGACATGGCGTTCGACGCTCCACCTGATCTTCGAGGACGCGATCGACGAAGGGCTGATCACCTCCAACCCGGCCGCCCGGCGGCGAGGGCGCGGCAAGCGCGCCGGCCGGTCCCGGGACCGCGGCCCGGAGAAGGTCGTCACCGACGCACTCGGCATCCTGCTGGCCGCCGAGCGTGCCGCCCTGCTGTCCGGTCGCGACGACGAGTTCGTCGCCGTGATCCTCAAGGGCTACACGGGCAAGCGCTGGGGCGAGATCGCCGGCCTGGAAACGGAGTTCGTCCGGCCGCACGCGTTCCGCGTCGAGTGGCAGCTGTACGAGCTGGACACCGGCGAGCTGGTCCGCTGCCCGCCCAAGGACGACAGCTACCGCACCATCGACTCGATGGACTGGCTGTCGGCCCTGGTCCTCAACCACATCGCCCGTACGAAGCCGACGCCCTGCCCCTGCCACGGACGGACGTATGTCTTCTGTGGCCAGGGAGCGGCCCGCACCGGTGGCCACCAGGGAGCGAAGCTCGTCGACGTTGCCCGTCTCGCCGGGGTCTCCACGGGGACGGTCTCCAACGTCCTCAACCACCCCGACCGTGTCACCGAAGCCACGCGGGCACGGGTGGAGAAGGCTGTCGCGGACCTCGGGTTCGTTCGGGGCGGCGCGGTGCCGGCACCTGCTGCCCACTGGCGCAGAAACGGTTTTGCGACCTGGCTGTTCACCCCTGCGGTCTCCGGCTGGTACCCGAAGAAGGCCCCGCAGGAGGCCCGGCCCGTTCCTCTGCTCGGCGAGCCGTGGCCCGGCGTCCCGGCACGGGGACGCGGCGCCACCACCCGGGCCGACGCCTGCTGGCTGCCGATCGCCAAGGGCCTCACACCCCACGGCCTCCGCCACACCCACCGGACGATGATGGAGGACCTCGGCACCGAGAAGGTCCTCATGGACGAGCGCATGGGCCACATCGACGGCTCCGTCTCGGCCCGCTATGCCCACGTCACCCCGGGCATGCGCCGACGCCTCATGGCTGGCCTCACCGAGCAGTGGGAGGCGGCACTCGACGCCCGGCTGGCGATGCACCCCGCGTCACCCGTGCCCGTACTTGACGGTCTCCTCCATGTGCGCAAGGCGTCCATAGCCTGATGAAGCCTGGTTGAGGTACGGCACCTGGGCCCCACGCGATCATTGTGTGGGGCCCAGGTGCTCCCTCCGTATGGCTGCTGCTTCGATCATCTGAGTTCATACGGCGAAGACTTGACCACATACGAGGCAGTGATACGGGCCCGACACGTTTTCGGGCACCTTTACTGGCTCGTACGAGTGGCAAGGGGACGCAACGATGACCATGTCGTCGGGCTCGGTGAGAGAAGCCGGTACGTCCGGTGTGTCGATGCTGTCTTTGAGATCAAATCTCATGTGCTTGCTGCTGGAGCCTTTGAAGGCGTCCTGCAGCCCCTGCCCGATCTCTCGTACTGCCCCAGGAGCAATCGTGCCTTGGGCGTATTCGAGCTGTCCCTGAGTCCACCAGGAGTCCATCCCTGCCGGCTGCCCGCACAGAGGGCAGTAGTAGGACGCCGGAACGGGCTGCCCTTCGGCTTCCTCGTTCGCTGGGCCGTGGTGCCACTTGAACTGGCTTATGCAGTGCGGGCATTCCCGGCGGAGGAACCCGTCGTGGTCCAGAGGCAAGGTCAACTGGATGTCCATGTCAGGTCCCGCTCACGAACTCGTTGAGCGCGATCGGTGTCCCGTCGGCGGTCTTGGCGGTGATCGTGATGTGGAAGTACGAGTTTGAGCGAGACGCCATAGTGTCCGATGACACGCGCCCTACACGTACGGACTTGCCTGCGGGTAGCTTCGGTACGGGGAACTCATCAGCGTTTCGCGTGACGAGCCCAACCTCGGCATCCGCATCCACTTCAAGGTCGTACACGTCGCCCGGACCGTGGTTGGTGATCTCTACCTCGTCGATCTTGCCGCGCCCATGGTCGATGTACCGAGCGTTCAGTCGCGGCATACCCGAAGTCTGCGATGACGGCTGCTTGCGGCCCATCGGCAGCCCGCCGCCTGGCGGGGCAGGCGGGGTCAGGTCTCCAGCATCGTGCCAGTCTGTCCTGCTCATTCTCGTGGCACAACCTGCGGTCTGGAGTCGGGTCGCGAGCTCTTGGCGCTTCTTAAGGCTGTTGTTGAGTCGCACGACGTGGCGACCATGAATGTCGCTGAATACCTTCACCTGCCCGAGTTCCACGATGATCGTGCGATCTGGGTGGCGACCCATGGCCATGCCTGCTTCAAAGAGCACGTTTGGGCGGGGCTGCATCTGAGGACTGCACTCCGGGTCGCCTGGACGTGCCAGGCTCTCATGCAGGTAAGCGACATCGTCCGGCGTCTGGAGGACCACGACCGCTTGGGCGCTCGCGAAGACTGTGTCGAGAACCTCCCCGACGTAGGGCGAGCCTTTGCCAGTCATCTGGACGGCTTCCGACCACTCGATTGGATCGAGGCCAAGCGCCCGCAGGAAATCGAAGAGCGCTTTGCGGGCGAGTCTGTTGCGCCCGTGGATCACAAACACCTTGCGAGGGTCTACGCCGCCCTCGGCCACACCGTCTGCCATGTCTGCCTCACCACTCATGGTCGAGGGAACCTGTCGGGGTCGAAGCTAGCCGGAGGCACTGACAGTCGGGGCGAGTCCTTTCGGGAGCCGGTTTTCTGGACTCGGCTCCCAAACGGCTCCCAAGAGACCCAGCAAACGAGTCAGGGGCCTGACCCGCTCTCGCGGATCAGGCCCCTGACCTGGTGTTTCAGCTGTCGGGGTGGCGGGATTTGAACCCACGACCTCTTCGTCCCGAAGCAACTCGGGTGGGGACGCTGCCTTGGGCTGGTGCGGCTCTCACCTGCGCTTATGGTCCGCAGAAGTTCATGCTCGTCCGCTGCTGTGCGTCGGCGTTGTCACGCAGTTAGACACTCACCGCTGCCGCTTCATCAGCTCTTCGGCTGCTCGGAGATCTGCCACACGTATCTCTCGATGACCTGGGGCACGACACGTTGGGTGTCTTCGGCTTGTAGAGCTGCAACCAGTGCCTGGTGCACTTCCGTGTACGGCCGTCCGGTATGTGAGGTGCGGACGCCATCGACCGCCCGCTCGACCTTCGCGAGGTGTGCCGCAACGATCGGCATGGACTTGTCGTACTCGCTTGGGTCGGTGGCCATGCGCCCAGCCGACCAGCATCTCAGGGCTGGGGCAAGGATCACGTGGGCATGAGCTTGGGAATCAGCAATCCTTACGATCCGTCGTTGACCATGGTTCGCCGGTCGGTCTGGCACGACCACCTTCTGATCCGTAGCTCTAGCGGGATCGGTCAGCGACGGTCATACCTGGCGCGCCGAGGCCCAGAGGGATGCTGACGGACGGATGCGGTTACTGGGGTTGCGGTACCGCGCTGCTGTACCGCTCCGTCACTTGTCACGCCCCTTGCCCGGGGAGCTCGCAGCGGCTGATGCCGCATTGTGCTTGAGGCGAGTCAACGATAGCTGTCTCAAGTGATCTGAGTCAGTGTCAGTGGTGACTGGCATCATCCTGAGTGAGGCCCGTGCAGTCACACTCAGGAGGCAAGTTTGCCCAAGAAGAAGCGCAAGAGCCGTAAGGACCAGACCAGGCGAACTTCCCCACTCAAGCCCATCATACTTTACCACGACATGGCCGTGTACGAGAATTTCGAACGTTGCGCTCAAAGGATTGTGCAAGTCCTACACCTAGCTCAGAAGAGTAGGCCGGGGGCGCCGAGACGACTCCTCTTCAGGGTGCAGGGACACAGAAACAGCGAAGGAGGGTACGATCGCGACTCATGGGAAATGATTCGACATTTCCTGCCCGAAATAATCATGCCGCACCTAACGGAACTCACTACACCACTTTACGAGGCTCGAAATCCAGAAAAGCAGATCAACTTGGTGCCCGACCAGCTCCAGTTTTCTTACCCTGAGGGCGACAAGGGATTTTGGTATGACGTGGAACTGCTTCCCCTTCGCACTCGCGAGAGTAACCCAACTGGCCGGAAGACGCCCCCATCAAGACAGGCAATCGCTGACTACCTCGGCATGAGTGAGGCGTCATGCCTGGTGTGCTGGGGCGTCCCCGCCGAGCGTGCGCATGTGGTGCCTACCTCACTGGGCGGCTCGATGGATGTTCGCAACTTTGCACTACTCTGCGACCCACACCACAAGCAAGCGCCCGACATAGCCGATGCTGAAGCGTTCTGGTCATGGGTCGATTACGCAGAACTGCGAGACTCTGGCAGCAAGTGGGTCCGCGCCCCGGAAGACCTCAAGGAATGGCTACACGCACAGGGAGTCTCAACCGAGATGAAGTCACGGGAAGAATTGGAATTTCTCGCTGGAGTGAAGTTCGAACTTCGACTTCTTTACGGTTGGCCGGACTCCGACTTTTCCGCAGCTTCGTGGGATCTCACCGAGGAATACCATCGCGTATTGGACGCGGCGACAGGGAAGCACTTCGGCGTGGAGAAGAAAGTCGCTACGCATGCCTGGGCTTATCACATAGCCAAGCAGCGACTTGCAATGCGGTGATCGATAGGTCGGTGGAGCGGCTTTGGGCGGGAGCTGCCATGGGGCGAGAGGTCGGGGGCCCGTAAGCTTCCGCGACTCGGGCAGTCACTGGACCTGCCCGCAATAGCCCGAAGTGGGCCCCCGATCTTCGAGGCTCGCCCCATGGTGGCTGCGTAAAGCCGTGGAGCCGAACGCCCCAGCCCCCACCTGCCTTTCTCTGACGGTCGGTGTCCGCGCTCGGTGCGCCGCCGCCCGGCTGGGGGCAGCCGGGCGAAGACAGAGGCAGGCCCGCAGCCGGGGGCTGCGGCGCGCGCCGCGCTTGCGCGGCGCCTTGAAGGCGTAGGGAAAGTTGTTACTCGGGTTGCTGTGGGGGCTGGTTGTACTGCTCGGCGCAGGGTGGGAGGTTGATGCCTTGGCGGGTGGCCAGTTTGAGGAAGTGGACCGGGCGGACGGTCCATTGGATGGCGGTCTGGGCCTGGGTGATGGTGAAGGTGCGTGGTTCGCCGGCCGTGAGGGCTTGGACGGTGCTGCGGTATTCCAGGGAGAGCCAGTCCCATGCCGTGTCGAAGGCTTCGGCGTCGAGCGTGGGGATGAGTGCGCGTAAGGCGATTCTGATCCAGCGGACCGCCTGGGTGGCGGTCTCGACGTCGATGGAGGCGATCAGTAGCGGGGCGTCGCCGGTCGTGGTGTTCCGGGTCCGGCATTCGCACCAGTAGCCGGGACTGACTATGGGGGCGGTCATCGGGTGCATCCGGTGCGGCGGGCGGAGAGTACGTAGCGGGTGGCGTCGTCATGGAGCGTGAGTTCGTACAACTGGCCCTGCGTGAGGGTGCGTAACGCGCGTTCGTGTTCCGCTTCGTCGGTCAGCCACTGACGGCCCTGTTCCGCGTACGGCTCGTCCATCTGGTCGGTGATGTCCTGGGCGCGGTCGCGAAGCCACCGCAGTGCGAGGCGCGACGTGTTGGTCGTACGGGAACCGAGCAGATGGACCCGGACCTCCTCCGCACTTGGGTGGGCGGTGGCTTCGCACCAGTACCGCGGGAGGGGCATGGGCAGCCTGCCGGGCCTCACCACCGGTGCCCCCGGGCGTCGGTGAGGAGTTCCGCGGTGACGGTGTGCCCGTGGCCGTTGTCCCGGATGGCGACCTTGTGGGCGAGGGTGCTGACCATCTCCAGGCCCCGGCCATGGACCGCCGCCGCGTCGGCGGAGGTGACCTCGGGGGCGGTGCAGCTCTTCCCGGCGTCGGTGACGGACACCACGATCACATGGTCGGAGAGCGCGAGAGCGACATGGAAGATGCCGTCCTCCTGGCCGCTGGCCGTGTGCAGGAGAGCGTTCGTGCCCAGCTCACTCACGATGACGACCGCGTCGTCCGCGCTCGGGTGGTCGCTGAGGATGTCGCGGGTCCATCGCCGCGCTCGGCCGATCTCTTCCCGGAGACCGGGGCAGATCAGGCCCCAAACCCGAACCCTGCTCGTATACTCGTGCATACAAGTTCCTTCGTGCTGGTGGGCGGCCATGGACCGTTGGTGTGTGCTAGATGAGTTTCACGCCGTCATGGGCCCGGACGGCTGGCGGAGAGAGCGCGTCCAGGGCGTCCTGGACGCGGATCGCGTACGCCTCGTCGGCGAGTTCGGCGGCCTCGTCACGCGTGACCCAGCGCAGTGCCCTGGTCTCGTCGCCCGTGGTCGGCTGGCCCTCGATGGCGCGGCAGCGGAAGACGAGCGAGACGATCAGGCCCGTCATGTTCTTGTAGACACCGGTCAGGGTCGCCGGAAGCTCGATCTTGATGCCGGTCTCCTCCAGGACTTCGCGCTGGAGGGCGTCGGGGAGGGTCTCACCGGCCTCGACCACGCCGCCGGGCGGCTCCCAGTGCCCGTTGTCGCGTCGCTTGATCAGCAGGGCGCGACCGTGGTCGTCCACGATCACCCCGGCGACGCTCACGGAGTGGGGGCGCTCGGCAATGGTCACGTTCGGCATTCCTCGTCCCGGAGGGCTGGCTACGCTCTTCACCGTAGCAACACGACTCAGCTTCTTGTCTAGATATCCAAAGGAGTACACATGGCCGCTCTTGCATCCGGCCTGCTCGGCTCGCTGGACCCCACCAGTGACCGCGCCGTCTTCCGGCAGATCGCCGACCACCTGCGAGAAGCGATCGACAAGGGTCGTTTCGCGGAGGGTGCCAAGCTGCCCTCGGAATCGGAGTTGGTCGAGCATTTCAGCGTCTCCCGGATGACCGTGCGCAATGCGCTCTCCATCCTCCAGAGCGAAGGACTGGTCTCGTCCGAGCACGGCAAGGGCGTCTTCGTCCGGCCGCGACCGCCCGTACGCCGTCTCGCGTCGGACCGGTTCGCCCGGCGCCACCGCGAACAGGGAAAGTCGGCCTTCATCGTCGAGGCGGACGCGGCGGGCAGCCGTCCCGAGGTGGACAACCTGGAGGTCAAGGAGGAGCGGCCGTCCACCGACGTCTCCGCCCGACTCGGTGCGCCGCGTCGGGTGCTGGCTCGTCGGCGCCGGTATCTGCTGGACGGTCGGCCGGTGGAGTTCGCCACCTCGTACCTGCCGCTGGACATCGCCCGTGACACCCCGATCGCCCAGCCCAACCCGGGCCCCGGCGGTATCTACGGCCGACTCGAAGAACTCGGCCACACGCTCGACCACTTCGAGGAGGAGATCCGCGCCCGGATGCCGTCGCCGCTGGAGGTCAAGACGCTCCAACTCGCCTCAGGCGTGCCCGTCATCCATCTCATCCGTACCGCGTTCGACACCAAGGGCCGCGCGGTCGAGGTCTGCGACACCGTCATGGCTGCCGACGCATACATCCTCAACTACCACCTCCCCGCCAACTAACTGCCGGGAGTACGCCGGATGCTGACGCACCCTCGGGTCAGGCTCACTCGTACACACAAACACGCTTACTCGTATAGACGAGTGGGCAAGATCTGTGTCAGAGTGGGCCGCGTTCCTGCAAGACCTCCGACTTCGGTTGCATCTTGTCTAGACGACTAGGTGTTAGCTGGTTCGGGGGCTGATCCCGAGGAGACCTCCCGTGCGTTCCATCCGAGTCGACACGTCCACCGCCACCGTTCTACTGACCGAGGCCGCCGCGCCGAAGATCCGCGACCGGCAGACCGGCGAGATCGCCAAGGACACCGTGAGCGGTGAGGCGTTGATGAAGGTCGGCGTCGTCTACATCGATGAGGGCGAGTCCTCGCTCATCCACGTCACCGTCCCGGAGAGCGGTGTCACCGACGGCCTGATGCTGGGGGCGCCGGTCTCGCTGCCGGGGCTGGTCGCCCGCCCGTGGGAGTCGGTGTTCAACGGGCAGCAGCGCCACGGCGTCGCCTACCGGGCCGCCGCCGTCATCTCCGGCGCGGTGGCCTGACATGGCGGAACTGCTGGTGGTGCTGGTGCTGGGTGGACTGCTCCTCGTGCTGGCGGCCACCCGGTACCCGGCCCTGCGCTGGTCCCTCGTCGGGCTGCCACTCGCCACCGTCCGGGTGCTGATCTCGTACGGGGCGGTCATGGACTCCTGCGGCCTGGCTGTCGCCCCCTCCCGGCTGCGGGCGTTAGCCGTACGGGCGACCACGCGACGGCAGGTCCGACGCGTCCCGCCGCGACGCGGGATCGTCCGTCCCACCGCCACCGGACTGCGCTTCCGGCTCCGCCTCGCGCCCGGCCAGCAACCGGCCGATCTCGCCTCCTCCGCCGAACGACTCCGCCACGCCTGGGGCGTGCACGGCGTGTACATATCGCCGGTCAAGCCGGGGGTGGTCGAACTCCGGCTGGTCGGCGTCGACGTCCTCAAAGAAGTGCGGATGCCCAAGCCCGTGGCCGATGACCTGCGGGTGCCGGTCGCGCTGCGGGAGGACGCGTTGCCGTTCGTACGGGACTACCGCGCCATCCCCCACCAACTTGTCCTGGGCGCGACTCTGTCCGGCAAGTCGATGTACCTCCGCCACCTGCTCACCGGCCTCGCCCGGCAGCCCGTCGCCCTGGTCGGCATCGACTGCAAGCGCGGCGTCGAGCTGGCCCCGTTCGCGCCCCGGCTGTCCGCGCTGGCCACCGACCCGGACGAGGCCGCCGAACTCCTCCCCGTACTCGTACGAGAGATGGAGGACCGGTACGACCTGATCCGCGCCCGGCAGAGCATCGGACCCGGCACCCCGGACGAGGAGATCACCTCGGACATCTGGGGCTTGCCGGGGAGCGAACGGCCGGTACCGATCGTGCTGTTCGTGGACGAGGTCGCGGAGCTGTTCCTCACCGCCACCCGCAAGGACGAGGAACGACGCGACGAGATGGTCACCCATCTCATCCGCCTTGCCCAGCTCGGTCGCGCGGCCGGTATCTATCTGGAGATCTGCGGGCAGCGCTTCGGGGCGGAGCTGGGCAAGGGCGCGACCATGCTCCGGGCCCAGCTCACCGGCCGGGTCTGCCACCGGGTCAACGACGAATCCTCGGCCAAGATGGCGCTCGGGGACATCGCGCCGGACGCCGTGACCGCCGCGTGCTCGATCGCGCCGGAACGGCCCGGCCTCGCCGTCGCCGGGGACACCTCCGGGGGCTGGACCCGTATCCGCACCCCGTACCTCTCCCTCGCTGACGCCGCCATCTGCCGCGACACCGCCGCGCTGGTCCCGAACGTGCCCGCGCTCAAGCCCTTCACCCCCGCCTGATCCCTGCTGTGTTCCCGCTCCGAGAGGAGGGCTCCGCCATGCGCCGACACCTGGCCCGGATCGACGCCGTACTGATCCAAGCCGTGATCGCCGGTGCCCTGTCCTTCGCCCACCTGCACGACCTGGCCGCAGCGGCCGGACAGACCGGATGGAAGGCATGGGCCTACCCCGTCTCCGTCGATCTGCTGCTCGTCGCCTCCTGGCGGCGGCTGCGCTCCGGGCAGGCCACCGCGTCCGGCTGGTGTTGGTTCCTGACCGCGCTGGTCGCCTCGCTCGGCGCCAATGTCGCGACCGCCGGACTCCTCGACCTGGACGACGTGCCGGACTGGCTCCGCATCCTTGTGGCCGGCTGGCCCGCCATCGCCTTCCTCGGCGGAACCCTCCTGGTCCACGCACCGAAACAGGCGCCGACTGAGCCCGAGCCCGAATCGGAGCCCGAGCCTGAACCGGCCGTGAGCCCTGTCCCCGCCGCGCTCCTCGCCCACGCCCGCAAGGTCGCCACCGCCCACCAGGACCGGACCGGCGCCCCCATCGACGCCGACACCCTCCGCGCCCGCCTCGGCGTCCCGCTCCCGCTCGCCCAACAGATCACGACTCACCTGACAGGAGTCCGTACGTGAACGTCTCCCTGCCGCTCGTCCTGGTCCTGGGCGTCGTCGCCTGGGCCGCGATCAAGTTCCTCGGCGTCCGCCTCTGGGTCGTCGCCGTCGTCGCGCTCTTCGGCTTCTACCTCAACGAGACCTTCATCGGACCCGCGATCGACTCCGGCACCCGCACCGGTGTCGACATCGTCAACGGCACCGACCGCCGCTGAGCGGCCCACCGGGGCGGCCTCGATACCGCCAAGCATCCACCGCCCCGGCAGGCCCCAACCCCCTCGCCCGACATACTCCAGAGCAAGGAGAAGCACCATCTTCCCCCGCACCGCCCCCACCGCACCGCCGCTCGCCGAACTCCGCCGCCTCGCCACCTACGGCCAACTCCCCGGCCTTCTGCGTCAGCTCAGCACCCTCGGCGGCTGCCTCCGCCCCATCCGCCTCACCGGCCACCGCACGGAACACCACCTCGACACCCGCGCCGGCGAGATCGGCCCCACCGCCCACCACCTCGACTCGGCCAACCTCCCGGCCGGACACCTCCTCGTCCGCTGCAACAACCGCCGCACCACCCGATGCGCCACCTGCGCCGAGACCTACCGCCGCGACACCTACCACCTGATCACCGCCGGCCTGCGCGGCGGCAAGGGCACCCCGGAGAGCATCGCCACCCATCCCCGCGTCTTCGCCACCTTCACCGCCCCCGGCTTCGGCCCCGTCCACAACCGACCCACCGGCCGCCCCGCCTGCCGCTGCGGCACCACCCACCCCACCGACGATCCGGCCCTCGGCACCCCACTGGACCCCGACTCGTACGACTACGAATCCGCGGTGCTCTGGAACGCCCACGCCGGAGCCCTCTGGCGCCGGTTCTCCATCTACCTCCGCCGCGAGATCGCCAAGCGCGCCGGGCTCACCCAACGCACCCTCCGCCGCCACGCCCGGGTCTCCTTCGCCAAGGTCGCCGAGTACCAGCGGCGCGGCGCCGTCCACTTCCACACCGTCATCCGCCTCGACGGCCCCGACCAGACCGCACCCCCGGCCTGGGCCACCGCCGAACTCCTCACCGACGCGATCCACGCCGCCGCCCGCGCCGCGACCGTCACCGGGCCGACCCTCGGCGGCCGGACCCACACCTTCGCCTTCGGTCGCCAGCTCGACGTACGCACCATCCGCTCCGCCGACTTCGACACCGGCACGGAACTCACCGACCGGGCGGTCGCCGGCTACATCGCCAAGTACGCCACCAAGGGCGCGGAGACCGCCACCGGCACCCTCGACCACCGCGTCCGATTCCTCGCCGAACTCGCCCACACCGACCTCACCACCCACGCCCGCCGCCTGATCCAGACCTGCTGGGACCTCGGCGCCCGCCGCGACCTCGAACACCTCCGGCTCCGCGCCTGGGCCCACATGCTCGGCTTCCGAGGCCACTTCTCCACCAAGACCCGCCGCTACTCGACCACCCTCGGAACCCTCCGCCGCGCCCGCGCCGAATGGCGACGCCTCCAGACCGCCATCACCCGGGGCGACGACGACACCACCCTCGTCCTCTCCCGCTGGGACTACGCCGGAACCGGCCTCACCGACGGCGAACGCTGGCTCACCGACGTACTCCAGACGGGCAAGGAGGCGGCCGATGGCGGATGAACTGCTCACCGTTCCGGAGGTGATGGCCCGGCTCAAGCTCGGCCGGACCACCGTCTACGACCTGATCCGCACCCATCGGCTGGCCTCCATCCGCGTCGGGCGTGCCCGCCGTGTCCCGGTCCAGTCAGTCCGTGACTTCATCGCCGTTGAGCTGAGGGGGGCTGCCTGATGCCGAAACGACGCAGCCGGGGTGACGGCGGTCTGCACTGGGACGACAAGCGTCAGCGTTGGATCGCCACGGCAAGCCTCGGGTTCGATCCGCGCGGCAAGCGGATCGTGAAGCGGGCGAGCGGGACAACCAAGACGGCGGCCAAGACCAAGCTGAAGGAGATTCTCCGGGACTACGAGGACGGCCTTGCCATCGCTCCGACCGGCTACACGGTCAAGGACGCGGTGACGGACTGGCTCGCGTACGGCCTCGCGGGTCGGGATTCCGGCACGGTCGAAACGAACACGATCCTGTGCAACACCCACGTCATTCCGGCTCTGGGCGCCCGGAAGCTCCGCGATCTCAGTGCCGACGACGTCGACAGGTGGCTTGCGGACAAGGCCAAGGTGCTGAGTACGCGCTCCCTGGAAGCGATCCGCTCGTGTCTGAACCGCTCGGTGAAGCGCGGCATGGCCCGGGACAAGGTGAAGCGGAACGTCGTGGAACTGTGCTCGGTGCCTGCCGGGCGTCCTGGTCGGCCCTCCAAGTCCCTGACGCTCAAGCAAGCGGAAGCCGTGCTCGTCGCGGCCGAGGACTCACCGCTGTACGCGTACTTCGTGGTGTCGCTGCTCACCGGCGGCCGTACGGAGGAGATGCGGCCCCTTCGATGGGACCACGTTGACCTTGCGGGAGATCCGCACGCCGTTCCCGAGATCCCGCCGCACGTCGCAGTATGGCGCTCGGTCCGCAGCACGGGGGAGACCAAGACGAGGAAGTCACGCCGCACCCTTGCCCTGCCCGGCCGCGCCGTCGACGCGCTGAAGATCCAATGGGAGCGCCAGGGCTGGCAGCGTGTCGCGGCCGGTGATCAGTGGCAGGAGAACGGGCTCGTCTTCACCTCGGCCGTGGGTACGGAGCTGGATGCCGCGAACGTCCGGCGTGAGTTCCGGAAGGTGCTCGTGCGGGCCGCGCAGCTCCCCGGAATCGAGATCAAGCCCCATGAGTGGACGACGCGGGAGACCCGTACGTCCTTCGTCTCGATCTTGTCGGACCGGGGCATCCCGCTCGAAGAGATCTCCCGGCTCGTCGGCCACTCCAGCACGGCCGTCACGGAGCAGGTCTACCGGAAGCAGATCCGCCCGGTGATCCAGACCGGGGCCGTCGCCATGGACGGGATCTTCGGCACGCCACCGCCCCCGAAACGGTAGTCACGCAGTTAGTCACGCACAACGGATCAGGGCCGGTCTCCCCGAAGGAAAACCGGCCCTGATCTGCTATTTAACTGTCGGGGTGGCGGGATTTGAACCCACGACCTCTTCGTCCCGAACGAAGCGCGCTGCCAAGCTGCGCTACACCCCGATTGTCGCCACCGTGGCGGCGACATCGATTACTTTAGCCCACCCACGCTCCCAGGCGAAATCCGGTTTTCACCGCCCCGGGCACGGCCCGGGGCGGTCCGTCGTCCGGTCACTCACGCCCCACGAGCGTCAGCAAGGTCGCCTCCGGCGGGCAGGCGAAGCGCAGGGGGGTGTAGCGGCTGGCGCCGCAGCCGGCGGAGACGTGGAGGTGGGAGATGTTTCCCGCCGACTCGTGGGTCGAGAGGCCCTTCACCCGGGCCGCGTCCAGGTCGCAGTTGGTCACCAGCGCGCCGTAGAAGGGGACGCATAGCTGGCCGCCGTGGGTGTGGCCCGCCAGGATCAGGGGGTAGCCGTCCGCCGTGAACGCGTCCAGGGCGCGCAGGTACGGGGCGTGGACGACCGCGACGGAGAGGTCGGCGTCCTGTTCCGGGCCGCCCGCGACATCGTCGTAGCGGTCGCGCTTGATGTGCGGGTCGTCGAGGCCGGTGAAGGCCAGCTCGTACCCCTCCAGCTTCAGCCGGCCCCGGGTGTTGTTCAGGCCCACCCAGCCCGCCGCGTCGAAGGCGTCGCGCAGGTCCTGCCACGGGTTGTGGACCACGCCGGTGGCGGGGGCGTTGCCGTTCAGGCCGTGGCGGCCCTGGGACCTCTCCAGCAGGTACCGGGCGGGGTTGCGGAGCGTGGGGCCGTAGTAGTCGTTCGAGCCGAAGACGTAGACGCCCGGGAACTCCATCAGCGGGCCCAGTGCGTCCAGCACCTCGGGCACGCCCTCCGGGTCGGACAGGTTGTCCCCCGTGTTCACCACGAAGTCCGGACGCAGGCCGGCGAGGGACTGGAGCCAGGCGCGCTTCTTGCGCTGACCGCTGACCATGTGGATGTCCGCGACATGGAGGACGCGCAGCGGACCCATGCCTCTGGGGAGCACCGGGACCGTCAGCCGTCGAAGGCGGAAGGAGCGGGCTTCGAGTGCGGCGTAGGCGATGCCGGCAACGCCGACCGCCGTGATTCCCAGGGGTACTCCATAGCGTGCGCGCATACTTCCATCGTTGCAGACCTGCCGGTACGCCCGTGCGGGTGGGCCGTCTTTTTGATCTTCGTACGGGGGTGGGTGGGCCTCTCGGGAGCGCGTCGCGCCGACGTACCCGCCCCCACCCCGACAAATGCCCACGCGCGGGCGTTCCCCCACCTGCCACACTGACCCGTATGACCACGCTCAAGTCCAAGCTCAAGGAAGACCTCACCGCAGCGATCAGGGCGCGCGACGAACTGCGCTCGGCCACGCTCCGACTGACCCTCTCGGCCATCACCAAGGAAGAGGTTTCGGGCAAGACCGCCCGCGAGCTCTCCGACGACGAGGTGCAGAAGGTGATCGCCCGGGAGGCGAAGAAGCGCCGTGAGGCCGCCGACGCCTTCGCCCAGGGCGGTCGGCCGGAGCAGGCCGAGCGGGAGAAGGCGGAGGGTGTCCTCCTCGACACCTATCTGCCGCAGCAGCTCTCGGACGACGAGCTGGAGCAGATCGTGACGCGGGCCGTCGCGGAGGCCAGGGCCGGGGGCGCCGAGGGGCCGCGGGCCATGGGCGCCGTGATGAAGATCGTGAACCCGCAGGTCACCGGTCGGGCCGAGGGTGGCCGGGTGGCCGCGGCGGTGAAGCGACTCCTCGCCGGCTGACCGGGCGGGCCAGAGCGGGACGGCGCGAGCCCGGGACCGGTACGCGGGCGCCTGCGGGATCGCGGCCGATCATGTACGGAGGGGAGGGCCCGGGTCATACGACCCGGGCCCTCCCCTCCGTCTGTCCGCTACGGGAGCACGGCCCCGCTCTCCGCCACGGGATCAGTCCTGGCCGGTGTCGCTCTCCTGGCCCTCGCTCTCGGCGCCGCCGAGCAGATCGGCCGGTACCGACATGCCGGGCCACGGCTCATCGCTGCCGCCGTTGCTCCGGCCGCCGCGGTCGTCGCCGGACCTGCCGTCCTCCTGGTCGCGGTCGCGGCCACGATCGCGGTCCCGGTCCCGGTCCCGGTTGCCCTCACCGTCGCCGTTCCCCTCGCCGTCACCGTCCCCGTCGCCGCCACCGTCGGAGCCACCCTCCTCGGGCTTCGGCGCGTCCGGGATCGTCACCGTGCTGAACGGCGGGGCGTCCTCGCCCTCCAGCGCCCCCGACATGGCGTCCCGCCAGATCGGTCCGGGCACCTGACCACCGAAGACCTTGTCGTGGTACCTGCCGCCGATGGTGATGCCCTCCATCTTCACCTGCTGCGTGGGGCTGCCCACCCAGACGGCGCCGGAGAGGTTCGGGGTGTACCCGACGAACCAGGCGTTCCGCCGCTCGTCCGTCGTACCGGTCTTACCCGCGTTGTCGCGGCTCTTCAGACCGGCCTCCTTGCCCGTACCGGAGTCGACCACACCACGCAGCAGCGTGTTGATGGTGTCCGCGGTCCGCTCGGTCATCGCCCGCTTGCAGTTGCTCTTCGGCACGGCCAGGCTCTTGCCGTCCTTGCTGATCGACTCGATGGCCGTCGGCGTGCAGTACGTGCCCCGGTTGGCGAAGGCCGCGTACGCGCTGGCCATCACGACCGGGGACATGCCGTCGGACCCCAGCGTCATCGCCGAGGGCGAGGCCGGGAGCTTGGTGCCGTTGCCCTGCACCAGCCCGAGCTTGTCCGTCATCTCCTCGACGGGGCAGAGCCCTATGTCCTGCACCATCTGGACGAAGTACGTGTTGACGGACTTCTCCATGGCTTCACGGAGCGCGTACGGGCCGACCTCGGACTCGTTCTCGTTCTCCAGCTTGAAGCCGCGGTTCAGCCAGTCCTTGCCGCTGCAGGTCGAGATCCGGTCCGGATACTGCATGCTGAACGGCGCCGAGTAGGACTGTGACGCCGGCTTGCCCCGCTCTATGGCCGCCGCCGCGACGAACGGCTTGAAGGTCGAACCGACCGGGAAGCCGTAGTTCGACCCGCCCATCTTGGAGTCGGCCGAGTAGTTCATCTGGGTCTCGTTCTTGCCGAACCCGTACGGACGGGACTGGCCCATCGCCACGATCTTGCCCGTCCCCGGCTGGACCATGGTCACCGCGGTGGCCACCTTGTCCGACTGGTAGACGTGCTTCTTCATCGACTCCTGCGCCGATTCCTGCGCCTTCGGGTCCAGCGTCGTCTTGATCGTCAGGCCGCCCTGGTTCCAGACCGTGGCCCGCTCCTCCTTCGTCTTGCCGAAGATCGGATCCTGCTTGAACACCTTCTCGACGTAGTCGCAGAAGAAGCCCGCGCCGTTGACGGCGGTGATGCAACCGTTCTTCGGCCTGCTCACCTTGAGGTTGAGCGGGGTCGCCTTGGCCTGGGCGGCCTGGGCCTGGGTGATGTCGCCGACCTCGGCCATGCGCTGCAAGACGATGTTGCGGCGCTTGGTGGCCTCCTCCGCGTCATTGACGGGGTCGTACCGGCTGGGGGACTGGACGAGGCCGGCGAGCATGGCCGCCTCCTCCAGCTTCAGATCCTTGGCCGACTTGGAGAAGTAGCGCTTGGACGCCGCCTCGACGCCGTACGCCTGCTGGCCGAAGAAGGTGATGTTGAGGTAGTTCTCCAGGATCTTCTTCTTCCCCAGCTCCTCCTCGACCTGGATCGCGTACTTCAGCTCCTGGATCTTGCGGCCGAGGGTCTGCTGGGTGGCCGCGGCGACCTTCTCGGGGTCGTCGCCGGCCGCCTCCACGAAGACGTTCTTCACATACTGCTGGGTCAGTGTGGACGCGCCCTGGGCCACCCCGCCGCTCGTCGCGTTCTTGTTGAGCGCGCGCAGCACGCCCTTGAGGTCGATCGCGCCGTGCTCGTAGAAGCGCGAGTCCTCGATCGCGATGATCGCCTTCTGCATGTGCGGGGAGATCTCCGGGAGCTTCACCACCGTCCGGTCACGGGAGAAGACCGTGGCGATCAGTCCGCCCTTGGAGTCCAGGATGGTGGTGACCTCGCTGAGCGGGGGCCGCTTGAGGTTGGACGGAATCTCGTCGAATTCCTTGACGCTCCCCTTGGCCGCGAGCCCCAGCACCCCGGCTGCGGGCAGGGCGATACCCGCCAGTACGGCTCCGGCGAGCACGCTGACACCGAGGAACTTGGCGGCTTGTTGGGTCCCGGTCAGACCGCCGCCCGAGCGCTTCATTGGCATAGGGGCAGCCTACGTTCTCATTCGCCGGACACGCGTATAGGCATTGGCCTAAGCTGCTCTCAACTGTCACAGCAGTGCGGTTTTGTATCACGTTCGTAACACGGCATTCCCGGAATCCAGCGGCATGCCCCCGGCGCGGCCCTAGTCATGACGGTGACGGCCGCGAGGGAAGCGCAATCCGACGGTCGGCGTCCGAATTCAAGCTAAATAGACTTCATGTTCCGTCCGGTGGTCACCGTGACACGACTGAAGCATCCCAGGACCTGGCTGATGCATCCCGGTTCATCGGGAATGTCCTGTATGTCCGCAGGTCACTCCCCCGGGTGATCTGCCGCGTACGCATAGTCCGTTCGGGCCATTCAAGATTGGGCCCGAAGGGGGTGTTGCGCTGTGCCCACCTTCCGTAACGTCCTCAACTGGCAGCGCTGAATATGCCGCTGCCGCCGTGGGGGAGCCTCGATTCGGGAGAGGACGGCGCCGGGATGGGCTGGGTAACCGACTGGAGTGCGCAGGCAGCCTGCCGCACTACCGATCCGGATGAACTGTTCGTACAAGGGGCAGCGCAGAACAGGGCCAAGGCGGTGTGCACCGGTTGCCCGGTGCGGACCGAATGCCTGGCCGATGCCCTCGACAACCGTGTGGAGTTCGGGGTGTGGGGTGGGATGACCGAGCGGGAGCGGCGCGCGCTGTTGCGTAGACGTCCCACGGTCACCTCCTGGCGCAGACTCCTCGAAACCGCGCGCACCGAGTACGAACGCAGCGCGGGCATTCTGCCGGTGGGCCTCGACAGCGACGAGACCTATGTGACGTACGCGGCGGTGGGGTAGTCCGCCCGCCCGCGTATGCCGGGCCCCGCCTCGCGTGGGCCCGTGATCCATGAACGCTCGTGCCCCATGAGCGTCCGTACTCCATGAGCGCTGCCGCGACGCTGGTTCATGGATGGTGCCGCACGGTGCGTAGACCGTAGTGGGCGTGCCCAACTGTGTGCTGCTGCTGTGCTGTGTGTTGGCGAGCTGTGTGTTGATGCGCGGTGTATCAGCGCGCAATGTGCTGGGGTGCTGCGTATCGGCGAGCTGTGTGTCGGAATGGCGTGTGTCGGCGTGTCGGCGTCCTGGGTACGGGGCGTCCGTACGCGGTCGGCGGGTGTTGTCGCGCCCCGCCGTCGTCGAAGTCGTCGATGTCACGGTGTGGGGAGACGGGCCGCGGTCACTCGTTTCCCCCTGATCGCGCTGATCCCGCTGATGACGGTGAAGTGGCTGACGGCGGTGAAGTGGCCTACCTGGCCGCGCCGGAGGCGAGTTGGTCGCCGATGGCCCGCAGTCCTGCCAGATCGTGTACGTCACCGGGCAGGGCGGCCACCTGGGCCACCGCCACCTCGGGGTGAAGCGCGGTGAAGCGATCACGCGTCCGCTGCTCACGTGCGAGAACCCGCATCCTTTCGGCGTGGAGCCGGAGCAGGCCCGCCGTCAATTGCTCGGTGGTGTACTGCCTGACGGACGCCGGCTGCTCCGTGGGTACGCTCCGGTCTGCCGCGTGCTCGTCCGCTACTGCCGACTCGTCCGCCGCGTGCTGGGTTTGATCAAGGCGCTGCTGTGGGGTGTCGCGATGCTCGGGGGTCTGGTGCGCGATGTGGTCCGCGGGCGGGGTTTCGGGAGAGGCGCCCGTGGTCTCACAGACACCAGTCTTCCCGTGCCCCTGATCGACAATGCCATCGGCGTCAAGATTTTCTGATCTAATTTCCGAGGCAAGATTTTCCGCCGCAGCGAGTGCTCGTTCGGCAGACAACCGCGCGGCACCACTGCCGTGGACCCGGTTGAGCACCAGCCCGGCGAGCGGCATCTCCTCCGCCGCCAGCCGCTCCACGAAGTACGCCGCCTCCCGGAGCGCGTCCCGCTCCGGAGCCGCCACCACCAGGAACGCCGTACCGGGCGCCTGCAGCAGCCGGTAGGTGGCGTCAGCCCGGGTGCGGAAGCCGCCGAACATCGTGTCCATGGCCGTCACGAAGGTCTGGACGTCCCGCAGCAACTGACCCCCCAGCAGCTTGCCGAGGGTTCCCGTCATCATCGACATGCCGACATTGAGGAACTTCATCCCCGCCCGGCCGCCCATCTTCGCCGGTGCCACCAGCAGCTTGATGAACTTCCCGTCCAGGAACGACCCCAGCCGCTTCGGCGCGTCCAGGAAGTCCAGCGCGCTGCGCGACGGGGGAGTGTCGACGACGATGAGGTCCCACTCGTCCCGGGCCCGTAGCTGGCCCAGCTTCTCCATCGCCATGTACTCCTGCGTGCCCGCGAACCCGGCCGACAGGGACTGGTAGAAGGGGTTCTCCAGGATCGCGCGGGCCCGTTCGGCGTCGGTGTGCGCCTCGACGACCTCGTCGAAGGTCCGCTTCATATCGAGCATCATGGCGTGCAGTTCTCCGGCGGGCCGCCCATCGGGCACGTCCGAGGCGTCGGCGTCGGCGGCGGTGCCGGCGTCCGGGGCCGGGTCGGACGCGGGCTTGGACATGGACGCGGACGTTGGCGCGGTGGCAGTGGTGGCGCCCCGGTCCTCTATGCCCTTCACCCGGCGCGGAGTGTTGTCCAGCGAGTCGATCCCCAGCGACTGGGCCAGCCGCCGGGCCGGGTCGATGGTCAGCACGACGACCCGGCGCCCGCGCTCCGCCGCCCGTACCCCGAGCGCCGCCGCCGTCGTCGTCTTCCCGACACCGCCCGAGCCGCAGCACACGATGATGCGGGTGGCCGGATCATCGAGGAGCGGGTCGATTTCGAGCGGTGTCACCGACGAGTCCAGGGTCATGAACCGGTCCCTTGCTTCCGCAGTTCCTTCGCCAGTTGATAGAGCCCGGCGAGATCGACGCCCTCGCTGAGCAGCGGCAGCTCGTACGACGGCAGCTCCAGCCGGCTCAGCGCCGACCGCTGCTCCCGCTCCAGCTCCACGCGCTCCGCGTGATCCACCGCCTGGTCGAGCAGGGGGGTGACGAGGCCCGCCGCGCCGCTCACCCCGGCCGCCGTCAGTGCTTCGGCGATGTCCGCGCGCCGCTCGCCCGCCGCGGTGCGCACCGCTTCCTCGTCCAGGATGTGCGGGCGGACCATGTTCACGATCACCCCGCCGACCGGGAGATCGGCGGCACGCAGCTCGGCGACGCCGTCCGCGGTCTCCTGGACCGGCATCTCTTCCAGCAGCGTCACCAGATGCACCGCCGTCTGCGGGGACTTGAGCACCCGCATCACGGCCTGGGCCTGGTTGTATATCGGGCCGAACTTCGCCAGCCCGGCCACCTCGTCGTTCACATTGAGGAACCGGGTGATCCGGCCGGTGGGCGGGGCGTCCATGATGACGTAGTCGTACGCGTACCCGCCCTGCTTGGTCCGGCGGCGGACGGCTTCGCACGCCTTGCCGGTCAGCAGGACGTCCCGCACCCCGGGCGCGATGGTCGTCGCGAAGTCGATGGCGCCGAGCTTCTTGAGGGCGCGGCCCGCGCTGCCGAGTTTGTAGAACATCTGGAGATAGTCGAGGAGTGCCCGCTCGGCATCGATGGCCAGGGCGAACACCTCGCCACCGCCCGAGGCGACGGCGATCTTCCGCTCCTCGTACGGAAGCGCTTCCGTCTCGAAGAGCTGCGCGATGCCCTGCCTCCCCTCGACCTCGACGAGGAGAGTCCGCTTTCCCTCGGTCGCGAGGGCGAGCGCGAGGGCGGCGGCGACCGTGGTCTTACCGGTGCCGCCCTTGCCACTGACGACCTGGAGCCTGCTCACACATTCGAGCCTAACCAGTCGAGGCGCGCCCTACGCACGAGGAAGGTGCGGGCTGCGTCACGCCGGCCGGCCCGCGTCGCCCGGTCGCCGCCGTGGGCGGTGGGTGCGGAACGGCCACGGCCTCCGGCTACAGTCGCCTCCATGACCAAGTGGGAATACGCGACCGTGCCCCTTCTCGTGCACGCGACCAAGCAGATTCTGGACACCTGGGGCGAGGACGGCTGGGAGCTCGTCCAGGTCGTTCCCGGCCCGAACAACCCCGAGCAGCTCGTGGCGTATCTGAAGCGGGAGCGGGCGTCGTGAGCGGCGCCGTCGAGGCCAGGCTCGCCGAGCTGGGCCTGACGCTGCCCGACGTCGTACCGCCGCTGGCCGCCTATCAGCCGGCCGTGATCTCGGGGCCGTACGTCTACACGGCCGGCCAGCTACCGATGGTGGAGGGCAAGCTTCCGGTCACCGGCAAGGTGGGCGCCGAGGTCACCCCCGACGAGGCCAAGGAACTGGCCCGCACCTGTGCGCTGAACGCGCTGGCCGCCGTGAAGTCGGTCGCTGGTGATCTGGACCGGATCGCCCGGGTGGTGAAGGTCGTCGGGTTCGTGGCGTCCGCCTCCGACTTCACCGGCCAGCCCGCCGTCCTCAACGGGGCGAGCGAACTGCTGGGCGAGGTCCTCGGCGACAAGGGTGTGCACGCGCGCAGCGCGGTGGGCGTCGCGGTCCTCCCGCTGGACGCGCCCGTCGAGGTCGAGATCCAGGTGGAACTCGTCCAGGACTGAGCCAGTAGGCCACGTCCGCAGGACTGAGCGAGTGGGCCGCCCTTCTCCGGAAGGGCCATCGGCACCAGGAGCGGCCGGCCCCGCCGCCACCGACAGATCGGTGGCGGCGGGGCCGGCCTCTTTCCGGGGCGGGGGGACCGGTGCTCCCGCTGTCCCGCCCACGGCCGGCGGCGGGGGCACGGCGGGGGCGGCCCTCGGTGGAGGGCTGTGCCCTCTCGAACATCCACCGGTGACCGTTTACCATCCGCCCATGTCCCAAGGTCAGTGGTACCCACCCGAGTGGCCGGACCGGATCCGCGCACTCGCGCGCGGCGATCTCACGCCCGCCGCCCCGAAGCGGGCCGCCACCGTGATGCTGCTCCGTGACACGGCGGACGGCCCCGCCGTCCATATGCTGCGCCGACGCGTCTCCATGGCCTTCGCCGGAGGCGCGTACGCCTATCCGGGCGGTGGCGTGGACGATCGCGACTCCCGGCCGGTCCGCTGGGCGGGGCCCCCGCTCGCCGTCTGGGCCGCCCGGCTCGGGGTGGATGAGGCATCGGCGCAGGCCGTGGTCTGCGCGGCGGTCCGGGAGACGTACGAGGAGGCGGGTGTCCTCCTCGCGGGCCGCACCCCGGAGACGGTGATCGGCGATACGACGGGCGAGGACTGGGAGGCCGACCGGCAGGCGCTGGTCGACCGGACCCTGTCCTTCGCGGACTTCCTGGACCGGCGCGGGCTGGTGCTGCGTTCGGACCTGCTGGGCGCGTGGGCGCGCTGGATCACCCCCGAGTTCGAACCGCGCCGCTACGACACCTGGTTCTTCGCCGCCGCCCTTCCCGAGGGGCAGCGCACCCGGAACGCCTCCACGGAGGCGGACCGTACGGTGTGGACGCTGCCGGCCGCCGCCGTCGCGGGCTATGAGCGCGGAGAACTACTGATGATGCCGCCGACGGTCTCCACGCTGCGCGCGCTCACCCCGTACGCGACCGCCGCCGAAGCGGTCGGCGCGGCGGACGGGCGGGACCTCGCCCCCGTACTGGCCACGGCGCGGCTCGTGGCCGGCGAGCTGGTGCTGAGCTGGCCCGGCCACGACGAGTTCACCAAGCGCATTCCGGCTGGCGGACCACGATGAGGCCCGGTGGGGCGCACATCAGGAATCCGCGGCGGGACGGTGGGGTACGGGGTACGCCCACCGGGGCGGGTACGCCGACGTCGACAGCCGCCGTGACAGCCGCCGTGACAGCCGCCGTGACAGCCGCCGTGACAGCCGCCGTGACAGCCGCCGTGACGGGCCCGGTGGCCGGGACATGACCGAAGCCGCCGCACTGCCCGGACAGCCCCGTGGCGGAGTGCTCTCCGGCCCCGCCACCGCCCGCGCGACCAATGTCCTCGCGCCCAACCCGTCGGCCATGACGCTCGACGGCACCAACACCTGGATCGTCTCCGAGCCCGATGCGGAGGCGGCGGTCGTCATCGACCCCGGCCCCCTGGACGAGGCGCACCTCCGGCATGTCGTCGCCACCGCCGAGCGGGCCGGGAAGCGGATCGCGCTCACCCTGCTGACCCACGGTCACCCCGACCACGCCGAGGGCGCGGGGCGCTTCGCCGAACTGACCCGTACGAAGGTCCGCGCGCTCGACCCCGCGCTGCGCCTCGGCGACGAGGGGCTCGCGTCGGGCGAGGTGATCGAGGTGGGCGGTCTGGAGCTGCGGGTGGTGTCGACGCCGGGCCACACCTCGGACTCACTCTGCTTCCAGTTGCCCGCCGATCGCGCCGTGCTGACCGGGGACACCGTCCTCGGGCGCGGTACGACGATGGTCGCGCATCCGGACGGCCGGCTCGGTGAGTATCTCGATTCGCTGCGCCGGCTGCGCTCGCTGACGGTGGACGACGGGGTGCGTACCGTCCTGCCGGGCCACGGGCCCGTACTGGATGACGCGCAGGGCGCGATCGAGTTCTATCTGGCGCACCGCGCGCACCGGCTGGCTCAGGTGGAGACCGCCGTCGAGAACGGTCATCGCTCGGCGGCGGACGTGGTGGCGCTGGTGTACGCGGATGTCGACCGCTCGCTGTGGCCCGCGGCGGAACTGTCGGTGCGGGCGCAGCTGGAGTACCTGAGGGAGCACGGTCTGATCTGACCCGGCCCCGCACCCTTGATCCGACCCGGCTCCGCACCCCGGAGCGCCCCTGCCTGATCCTGCCCGATCCCGCGCTCCGCGCGCTTCCCCCGGGGCCGGGAAGGCCCGTACGGGAGCCTCCGGGGCGTACGGAGCCTTCTGAGGTCGTACGGGGCCGGGCGTACGGGGCCGGTACGAGGCAGGGCGTACGGGGCCGGTACGAGGCAGGTCGTACGGGCCGGTCGTACGGGGCCGCGCGGGCAAGGCCAGTGGTACGGGGCCGGGCGGCCTTCCGCGCGGCGCCCGGGCGGGTACGGCGAAGGGCCGTCCCGATGCCTTCCGGGGCGGCCCTTCGGTGTGTCGCTTGTCGTCGCACTGTGCGGGGGTGGCTGGCGGTGTCGCTGAGCTCTCGCGTCGCCGTGGCCGCCGCGTTCGTACGCCGGTGCGGCTAGGCCCTGTCGAGCGGTCTTGTCGGGCCCGCGACGGACTGCGACGGCACGTCCCCTAGGCCCGTGGGGCCTGGGGAGGCCCCATGCCTCGGCCCTTGCGGGCCCGGGGAGGCCCCATGCATCTGACGCCGCGGGCTGACCCTCGAAGATCGCCCGGACAGGACCTAGCGCGAACGCTTGGCGAGCCGCTCCACGTCCAGCAGGATCACCGCACGCGCCTCCAGGCGCAGCCAGCCGCGCTGGGCGAAGTCGGCGAGCGCCTTGTTCACCGTCTCGCGGGAGGCGCCGACGAGCTGGGCCAGCTCTTCCTGGGTCAGATCGTGAACGACGTGGATGCCCTCCTCCGACTGCACGCCGAAGCGGCGCGACAGATCGAGGAGTGCGCGGGCGACACGGCCCGGCACATCCGAGAAGACCAGGTCGGACATCTGGTCATTGGTCTTGCGCAGCCGGCGGGCGACGGCGCGCAGCAGCGCGGTGGCCACCTCGGGCCGGGCGTTCAGCCAGGGCTGGAGGTCTCCGTGGCCGAGGCCCAGGAGCTTCACCTCGGTCAGCGCGCTGGCGGTCGCGGTGCGCGGGCCCGGGTCGAACAGGGACAGCTCGCCGATCAGCTCGCCGGGGCCGAGGACGGCGAGCATGTTCTCGCGGCCGTCGGGTGAGGTGCGGTGCAGCTTGACCTTGCCTTCGGTCACCACATAGAGGCGGTCGCCGGGGTCGCCCTCGTGGAAGAGAGCGTCGCCGCGGGCGAGCGTCACCTCACTCATCGAGCCGCGGAGCTCCGCTGCCTGCTCATCATCGAGCGCCGCGAAGAGCGGGGCGCGCCGCAGAACGTCGTCCACGAGTTCTCTCCTTGTCGACCTGCTCAGGGACCAGTGGCCCCCCATGATGCCGGACCGCACTGTGCCGGTCCGGGGGACACCGCGTAGGACAGTCTGGCCTTGGTGGACCCCTGGCAAGTAAATATTCGTGCGATCAATCACAACAAGTCTGACGCACTGGAGCGCCTGTTCGTGCGGCAGGGGCCCGATTGGGTCCTGATTGCCGGTGACCGGGGCGGATGTCAGTGGTGGACCGTAGGCTTGCGGAGTGTCCAATTCGCCGGTGAGAGCGCAGGCCAGGGGGGCTGAAAGAGTGTCCGCCAAGCAGGATTCCGCTGTGGGCGAACAGTCCCCGACGGGTGGCACAAAAGCCACAAAACAGCCTAAAGCAGAAACTAGTCCCGAGGGTCCCGCGCGCCCCTCGGGCCGTTCCGGTTCGCACAAGCCCGTCCCCCGGTCGAACAGACCTGACCGGCCGCGCAAGCCCGAGACCCGGCTGGCGATGGTCCGCCGCGCGCGCCGGATCAATCGCGAGCTGGCCGAGGTCTATCCGTACGCCCATCCCGAGCTGGACTTCCGCGACCCCTTCGAGCTGCTCGTCGCCACGGTCCTCTCCGCCCAGACGACCGACCTGAGGGTCAACCAGACGACCCCCGCGCTCTTCGCGAAGTACCCGACGCCCGAGGACATGGCGGCTGCGGCCCCCGAGGAGTTGGAGGCGATCATCCGCCCCACCGGCTTCTTCCGGGCCAAGGCCAGATCCCTGCTCGGCCTCTCCACCGCCCTGCGGGACACCTTCGGCGGGGAGGTGCCCGGCCGGCTGGAGGATCTGGTGAGCCTGCCGGGGGTGGGCCGCAAGACGGCGTTCGTGGTGCTCGGCAATGCCTTCGGGGTCCCCGGGATCACCGTGGACACCCACTTCGGCCGGCTGGTCCGCCGCTGGAAGTGGACGGATCGGGAGGAGCCGGAGAAGGTCGAGGCCGATATCGCCGCGATCTTCCCCAAGTCCGAGTGGACGATGCTCTCGCACCGGGTGATCTTCCACGGCCGCCGCATCTGTCATTCGCGCAAGCCCGCCTGCGGGGCCTGTCCGATCGCGCACCTCTGCCCGTCATATGGGGAGGGGGAGACGGACCCGGAGAAGGCGAAGAAGCTCCTGAAGTACGAGTTGGGCGGGCAGCCCGGCCAGCGGCTCAGCCCGCCGCCGGACTATCCGGGCAAGCCGGCCCCACCGCTGGGGGCGACGACCGCCGACGAGACGGGCTGACGGAACGATCCGTGCGCTCTGGTGCGTTGTGAATGAGGGGGTGCCCATGCGCACAGGAGAAGAGACATACGCGGGAGCGGATGCGGATGGGGATGCGGACAGAATCGATGGCGCGGGTGGTGCGGGTAGAGCCGATGGCGCTGTCAGGACGCGCGGTGCCGCTCGGGTCGATGGCGCGGGCGGTCCCGGCGTGAGCCGTTCGGCGGGTGCCCACGGGGAGCGGCGGCCCACCGTGGGCGAGGTGACCGTCACCGCCGACGGGCTGCCCCGGTGGCTCCACCCGGTGGTGCGCGCCGCGGACACCGTCGCGCCCGAGCAGCTCAGCGCGTTCCTGCCGCCCGCGAGCGGCCGGGGCCGTCAGTCCGCCGTCCTGGTGCTCTTCGGCGAGGGCCGGTCCGGCCCCGAGCTGTTGCTGATGGAGCGGGCCGGGACACTGCGCTCGCACGCGGGGCAGCCGGCCTTCCCCGGCGGCGCCCTGGACCCAGAGGACGGCGACCCGGCGACCAGCGGTCCGCTGCGGGCGGCGCTGCGCGAGGCCGAGGAGGAGACCGGGCTCGATCCTGCCGGTGTCCAGGTCTTCGGTGTGCTGCCCAAGCTCTACATCCCGGTGAGCGGTTTCGTCGTGACACCCGTCCTGGGCTGGTGGCACCGACCGACCCCGGTCGGCGCGGTCGATCTCGCCGAGACGGCCCGCGTCTTCACCGTCCCCGTGGCAGATCTCACGGACCCGGCCAACCGCGCCACCTCCGTACACCCCAGTGGTCACACCGGTCCGGCGTTCACCGTCGGGGGAGCGCTGGTCTGGGGTTTCACGGCCGGTGTGATCGACCGCATCCTGCACTTCGCCGGCTGGGAGCGCCCCTGGGACCAGGCCAGACGACTCCCGCTCGACTGGCGCGCATGACAGGCTGACCCTCCGGGACCGCCCCGGCGATGAAACTGCGAGGCTAATGACGGTGAACGTGCTCGACATCCTGTTGCTGGTCGCGGCCGTGTGGTTCGCGATCGTGGGCTATCGACAGGGCTTCGTCGTCGGCATCCTGTCGGTGATCGGCTTCCTCGGCGGCGGACTGGTCGCGGTCTATCTCCTCCCCGTCCTCTGGGACGAGCTGACCAACGACTCCGAGGTGTCCACCACCGCGGCGGTCGTCGCCGTCATCATCGTGATCGTCTGTGCCTCGGTCGGCCAGGCGTTCACCACCCACCTCGGCAACAAGCTGCGCAGGCACATCACCTGGTCGCCCGCGCGGGCCCTGGACGCCACCGGGGGCGCGCTGGTCAATGTGGTCGCGATGCTGCTGGTGGCCTGGCTGATCGGGTCCGCGCTGGCCGGCACGACGCTGCCCACCCTGGGCAAGGAGGTCCGTAACTCCAAGGTCCTGCTGGGCGTCGCCCGGGTGATGCCCCCCCAGGCGTCCACCTGGTTCACGGACTTCTCCTCCGTCCTCGCGCAGAACGGTTTCCCCCAGGTCTTCAGCCCGTTCGCCAATGAGACGATCAAGGAGGTCCGGGCTCCGGACCCGGCGCTGGTGGGCAGCCCGGTCGCCGCCCGCGCCAAGCAGTCCATCGTCAAGGTCGTGGGCACGGCGGAGAGCTGCGGCAAGGTCCTCGAAGGCACCGGCTTCGTCTTCGGCGACCGCCGGGTCATGACCAACGCGCATGTCGTCGGCGGCGTCGATGAACCGACCGTGCAGATAGGCGGCGAGGGCCGGCTGTACGACGCGAAGGTCGTGCTCTACGACTGGCGGCGCGACATCGCCGTACTGGACGTCCCGAACCTCCGCGCCAAGCCGCTGCAGTTCGCCGACAACGACGCGCGCACCGGGGACAGCGCGATCGTCGCCGGCTTCCCCGAGAACGGCTCGTACGACGTCCGGTCCGCCCGTGTCCGCGGCCGGATCAACGCCGACGGCCCCGACATCTACCGCCGTGGCACGGTGAGCCGCGATGTCTACTCGCTGTTCACCACGGTCCGTCAGGGGAATTCGGGCGGACCGCTGCTGACCACCGACGGTGAGGTGTACGGGGTCATCTTCGCCCGCTCGCTGGACGACCCGGACACGGGTTACGCCCTGACGGTGGACGAGATCGCCGGTGACATCTCGGCGGGTCTGGCGGCCAACCAGCAGGTGGACACTCAGGGGTGCGCGATCTGACGATCGTGCTCGGGCGGAGCCGATGGCCCGCTCCCCCAGGACTCGTATCCCTGCTGACGCACCGGCCCCGACCGGGCTCCCCCCGGCCTCACCGCGGGTGTCAGCTTCGGGTATGCCGGAGTCGGGCGGACATCCAGCGCGCGCGACGCCTCAGAATGCGAGGAATCCCGATCACCTGCGCCGCGTGGTCATGGCCCCGGACTTGCGGGCTCTCACTGTTGTGGGTGCTCGGCCCATTGGCCGAGCGACGGTTGCCTGTCGCGTCACCGTAGTCGTACGTCCAGCCCATACCGGGACGTCTGCCCGTGGCCCAAGGTCGGTAACCGCGTCAGGGGCGGCCAATTGGCGTATGCGCCGGGCAATTGGCTGTTCGTCGTACAAGCGTTTCCGGTGGGTACGGGAAGAGCCGTGGCGCGCGCCGGATCACCCGTTCCGGGCGCTCCCGCCGGGGGGCGCCCGGCTACCGGTCGGGCTCGGGGTCCCGGAGCCAGTTGACCAGCTCCGCTGAGAACGCGGCCGGGTCCTCCTCGTGCGGGAAGTGCCCGAGGCCGTCGAACAGCCGCCAGCGGTAGGGCGCTTCGACGTACTCGCCGGAGCCCGCCGCGCTGCGGGTCCGCATCGCCGGATCCAGCGAGCCGTGCAGATGCAGCGTCGGCACCCGCACCGGCCGCTTCATCCGGCGGTTGAACTGGATCCCGTCCGGCCGTGCCATCGACCGCACCATCCACCGGTACGGCTCGATCGAGCAGTGCGCCGTCGACGGGATGGACATCGCCCGGCGATAGACCGCCAGCTCCGCATCGTCGGGCGGGTTCGGACCGGACCACTCCTGGATCAACTCGCCGACCAGGGCCGCGTCGTCCGCGACCAGCCGGCGCTCCGGCAGCCACGGCCGCTGGAATCCCCAGATGTACGAACCGGCCCGGCTCTGCGAGAAGTCGGAGACCATCGCCGAGCGCCAGCGCCGGGGGTGCGGCATCGAGGACACCACCAGCCGACGCACCAGCTTCGGCCGCATCACCGCCGCCGTCCAGGCCAGATAGCCGCCGAGATCGTGTCCGACCAGCGCCGCGTCCGGCTCGCCGAGCGAGCGCACCACCCCGGTGATGTCGAGCGCGAGGTTGGCGGGGTCGTAGCCGCGCGGCGTACGGTCGCTGCCGCCGACCCCGCGGAGATCCATCGCCACCGCCCGGTAGCCCGCGTCGGCCAGCGCGGTCAACTGGTGCCGCCAGGTCCACCAGAACTGCGGAAAGCCGTGGAGGAGGAGCACCAGCGGCCCGTCCCCCATCTCGGCGATGTGGAAGCGGGCGCCGTTGGCCGCCACGTCGCGATGGGTCCAGGGACCTTCGATGCGCACGGGGCTACCGGTACCGGTATCAGGGGCCGTCATGAGGACGAGCGTGCCACACCCGGGGACTCCGTGTTGTCGCGTCCGTCCGGTGCGGGCGCGGGGGGCCGAAAGCGTCCCCCGGGCGGGCCGTGCGCCCCGCCGCCGCCGCGCGACAGGGGGGGAAGGCTCGGGCTCAGGCCGAGATCTCCACCCGCGACTCCCGGGTGTGCGGCTTGACGCTCTGGAGTACGGCGGCCGTCTCCTTGGTCGATGCGATCGACTTCTCCGGCGGCTTGACCTTCTTGAACTTGGCGACGGCCAGCAGCGCCAGCAGCGCGGCCAGGACGACGAACGCCCCGCCCACGATCAGGAAGGACCAGGCGAGACCGAGGCCCAGGTTGTGGATCCCGTACGCCGCCGCGAAGCTGAACACCGGCAGGGAGAAGAGCGCCAGCACGCCCGCGATGATTATGGCCACGGAACCGATGGCCCCGCGCTTGACGTCCTGTCGGATCTCCGCCTTCGCCAGCGCGATCTCATCGTGCACGAGTGCGGACATCTCGGCGGTCGCCGAGGCCACCAGCTGGCCGAGACTGCGCTCGGCACTGGTGCCGGGGTCGCTCATCGCTGCTCCCTCTCTCCTGGGGTCCGAGGCTTCTGGGTCCGGGACCCGGGGTCAGAGACTCCCGGTCCGAGACTTTTCCGGACTTCTCCGAAAACTTCCGGGGTCCGACATCAGATCATGCCGGACGGTCGCCGTCGGCGCGCGACGCCCCCGCCACTTCGGCGAGACGACGGTGCTCGGCGGCCTTCTTCTCGTAGATGTCGGCCATCCGCAAGTGGTAGTCCGGGTTCTCCTGCTCATAGATGTCGGGGATGCCGTCCTGGTCGTCGTCGCGGTCCTCGTTCTCGACGAGCGCCCGGTACTTGCGTACCCGCAATTTGAGCAGAATCCCCGCGCACACGGCGGCTATCAGGGAACCGATCAGGACCGCGGCCTTGATCTCGTCGGTGAGGGCCGGATCGTCGGCGAAGGCGAGTTCGCCGATGAGGAGTGAGACGGTGAAGCCGATGCCGGCGAGGGTGGCGACGGCGAAGACGTCCGGCCAGGCCAGCTCCTCGTTCAGCTCGGCGCGGGTGAAGCGGGCCGCCAGCCAGGTGCCGCCGAAGATGCCGAGAGCCTTGCCGATCACCAGACCGAGGACGACACCGAGGGTCTCCGGCTGGGTGAAGACGTTTCCGACGGCTCCGCCGGAGATGGCGACACCGGCCGAGAAGAGGGCGAACAGCGGTACGGCGAGCCCGGCCGACAGGGGGCGTACGAGATGTTCGATGTGCTCGCCGGGGGAGTGCTCCTCGCCCTCCCGGCGGGTGCAGCGCAGCATCAGGCCCATGGCCACACCGGCGATGGTGGCGTGGACGCCGCTGTTGTACATCAGGCCCCAGATGACGAGGGCCAGCGGGACGTACACGTACCAGCCCCGTACGTTCTTGCGCAGCAGCACCCAGAAGACGACGAGCCCGAGCACGGCGCCGCCGAGGGCCGCGAAGTTCAGTTCGCTGGTGAAGAAGACCGCGATGATCAGGATCGCGAAGAGGTCGTCGACGACGGCGAGCGTCAGCAGGAAGGCGCGGAGCGCGGACGGCAGTGAGGTGCCGATGACGGCGAGGACGGCGAGCGCGAAGGCGATGTCGGTGGCGGTGGGGACGGCCCAGCCGCTGGTGGAGCCGCCGCCGACGGTGGTGACCACGAGGTAGACCAGTGCGGGCGCGGCCATTCCGGAGAGCGCGGCGATCACCGGGAGGGCGGCCGCCTTGGGGTCGCGCAGTTCGCCGGCGACCAGTTCGCGCTTCAGCTCGATGCCCGCGACGAAGAAGAAGATGGCGAGCAGTCCGTCGGCGGCCCAGTGCTGTATCGACAGGTCCAGGCCGAGCGACGCGGGGCCTATGTGGAAGTCGCGCAGCGCGTCGTAACTGTCGGAGAGGGGGGTGTTCGCCCAGATCAGCGCGGCGATGGCGGCGATGAGGAGGAGGACGCCACCGACGGTCTCGGTCCGCAGGGCGTTCGTCACGAAGGTGCGCTCGGGCAGCGACAGCCGGCCGAGGAACTTACGGGAACTGGGCGCGGGCATCAGGGAAACCTCCGGTGGGTCGGGCATGGCGGATCACATGCCGACCAGACTTCCCGGCGCACCTTTGATTTGTTGTCACGTTCTTGACGCGGTCCTCACCCTACCCAAGGAACGCGCGAGTCACTCAAGAGGCGTAAGAGGTGTGAGGGGCACCCGGGGAGCGCGGGAGTGAGAGGTACGGTGCATATCTGGTGATCTTTGCCGTTTCTCACCCTATGCGGGAATGCGGCCGCCCGCTCTGTGGCTGCCGTCCTGGCCCCGCCTGCCGTCGCGGACCCGCTTTCCGTGGGGCCGTGTGTCCGTGGGGCCCCACGGACAGCGGGTCGGGTCCTGCTTCCGCCCGTGCGGGCCCTGCTGTCCGCGGTGCGGGGCCGTTTCGCCTGGTGCGGGACCTGTTCTCTTCCCGTACGGGCGGGGGTCCCGTACGGGCGGGGGAGCCCCCGTCGGCCGGGTATGGCGACGGGCACCCGGCGCGAGGTGCGCCGGGTGCCCGTACGAGGGTCACCGGAGGGTCAGTCCCTCCTCAGCCCTCCTCAGCCTTCCTCAGTCCTCCGAGGACGCGCCCGGCAGCCGGGTCTGGATCAGGTCCATCACCGAGGAGTCCGTGAGCGTGGTGACATCGCCGAGCTGGCGGTTCTCCGCGACATCGCGCAGCAGCCGGCGCATGATCTTGCCGGAACGGGTCTTCGGCAGCTCCGCCACCGGCAGGATCCGCTGGGGCTTGGCGATCGGGCCGAGCACCGCCCCGACGTGGTTGCGCAACTCCGCCACCAGCCCCTCGTCCTCCGACGCCGTACCGCGCAGGATGACGAAGGCGACGATCGCCTGGCCGGTCGTCGCGTCGTTGGCGCCGACCACGGCGGCCTCGGCGACCTTGGGGTGTGAGACCAGCGCGGACTCGACCTCGGTCGTGGAGATGTTGTGGCCGGAGACCAGCATGACGTCGTCCACCCGGCCGAGCAGCCAGATATCGCCGTCGTCGTCCTTCTTGGCGCCGTCGCCCGCGAAGTACTTGCCCTCGAAGCGCGACCAGTACGTGTCGATGAACCGCTGGTCATCGCCCCAGATGGTGCGCAGCATCGACGGCCACGGCTCGGTGAGGACCAGATAGCCCCCGCCGCCGTCCGGCACTTCCCGGGCCTCGTCGTCCACGACCGTCGCGGCGATACCGGGCAGCGCGCGCTGCGCCGAGCCGGGCTTGGTCGCCGTGACGCCGGGCAGCGGCGAGATCATCATCGCGCCGGTCTCGGTCTGCCACCAGGTGTCCACGATCGGCGTCACCCCGGCGCCGATGTGCTCCCGGTACCAGATCCACGCCTCCGGGTTGATCGGCTCACCGACCGAGCCGAGGACGCGCAGGCTGGACAGGTCGAACTTGGCGGGGATGTCGTCCCCCCACTTCATGAACGTCCGGATCGCGGTGGGCGCCGTGTAGAGGATGGTCACCCCGTACTTCTGCACGATCTCCCAGAACCGCCCCTGGTCCGGGGTGTCGGGGGTGCCCTCGTACATGACCTGGGTCGCGCCGTTGGCCAGCGGTCCGTAGACGATGTACGAGTGGCCGGTCACCCAGCCGATGTCGGCCGTACACCAGTAGACGTCGGTCTCCGGCTTGAGGTCGAACACGGCGTGATGCGTGTACGCGGCCTGGGTGAGGTAGCCGCCGGAGGTGTGCAGGATGCCCTTCGGCTTACCGGTGGTGCCGGAGGTGTAGAGGATGAAGAGCGGGTGCTCGGCCTCGAACGCCTCCGGGGTGTGCTCGCTGGACTGGCGGTCGACGATGTCGTGCCACCAGACGTCGCGGCCCTCGGTGACGGCGGTCTCCTGGCCGGTGCGTCGGACCACCAGCACGTGCTCGACCTGCGGGCACTTGGCGACGGCCGCGTCGATCGCGGGCTTGAGCGCGCTCGGCTTGCCTCGGCGGTAGCCGCCGTCAGCGGTGATGACGAGCTTGGCGTCGGCGTCCTGGATGCGGGAGGCGACCGCGTCGGCGGAGAAGCCGCCGAAGACCACCGAGTGCGCGGCGCCGACGCGGGCGCACGCCAGCATGGCCACGGCGGCCTCGGGGATCATCGGGAGATAGACGGCGACCCGGTCGCCCTTGTGGACCCCCAGCTCGGTGAGGGCGTTCGCGGCGCGCGAGACCTCGTCCTTGAGCTGGGCGTAGGTGAGGGAGCGGCTGTCGCCGGGCTCGCCTTCGAAGTGGATCGCGACCCGGTCGCCGTTACCGGCCTCCACATGGCGGTCCACGCAGTTGTACGCGACATTGAGCGCGCCGTCCGCGAACCACTTTGCGAAGGGCGGATTGCTCCAGTCGAGGGTCTCGGTCGGCTCCGTGGCCCAGGTGAGGCGCCGCGCCTGCTCGGCCCAGAAGCCAAGCCTGTCCGCGTCGGCCTGCTCATACGCCTCTGCTGTCACATTGGCGTTGGCGGCCAGCTCGGCGGGCGGCGCGAACCGCCGCTCTTCCTTGAGCAGGTTGGAAAGGGAAGACTGCTCGCTCATGCTCCCATCTCCTCCTTGACCAGGTTGGCCAGGCTTTCGTTGCTCACGACATCTCCCTTTCCCAGGGCGTCCTCTGTGCGTATGTGTCCGAAGCCATAGCTCACCAGCCGGAGGGCCGGGTGACAAGGGCCTTCCGATAATTGGTTTAGACCTGTCACCACGGCTGATCGACGCATCGGCCGGTGCGCGGTCGGTGGTCGTCAGCCGAGGGCCTGACCAGTGCCGTCAGTCGCCGGTGGTCGAGCCCTTGGCGGTGCGCCGGTGGCCCCTCCTCCCCTGGCGGGGGGAAGGAGAGGCCACACACTTCCACGGATGGCGCCGGGGATTGGTTCAGCCGCGCGCGTGCACCAGTGCGGAGGACGCGGGCCGGACCCGGTCGAAGACCGCGTCGAACGCGTGCTCGTCGCTGCCGGCCAGCAGATACGCCTGGGCCTCGCCGACATGGAAGTACATGCCGTGCAACTTCAGCGTGCCGTCGGCCAGGCGCCGGGCGACCGATTCATGGGCGCGCAGGTGCTCCAACTGCTGCACCACATTGGTCAGACAGAGCTGCTCCAGGGCGTCGGTGGGCAGCCTGCCGGAGATCCGCGCCCAGGAGCGGTGCCGGCTGCGCATCCGCTCCAGACTCGGCCTGCCGTGCCGCAGCCACCGCCGCAGCGGGGTCTGCGCACCGGTCGGCGGGGTGGCGAGCAGGGCCTGCATGGCACTGCACCCGGAGTGCCCGCAGACGGTGATCGAGTCCACCTTCAGCACGTCGACCGCGTACTCGATGGCCGCCGCCACCGAGTCGTCACCACTCTCCGCGCCCGGCAACGGCACCAGATTGCCCATATTGCGCACCGTATACAGGTCGCCGGGGCCACTGGCCGTGATCATGCTCGTGACCAGGCGGGAGTCCGAGCAGGTGAGGAAGGCGTGCGAGGGTTGCTGTCCCTCCCGCGCCAGCCGCGCCAACTCGTCCCGTACCAGCGGGGCCGTATCGCGCTGGAAGGAGCTGAGGCCGTCCGCCAGCCGGTGCGCCGTGGCTCGGTGGGGGCGGTCCTCGCAGTGGTGGTTGCGCCAGGGGGTCCAGGGGCGGCAGCAGCCGTGGGTCTCCGAGGCGGGCTCGCTGATCCGGCCCCCGGCCCGGCCGGTGAACTCCACCGAACCGCCCTGCGCCACATGGGACGCCTGCCAGTCGTGGAGTGCCTCGTACGCCGCGTGATCCATGAAGGAACCGTCCAACTCGACCACGCAGTCGCTGCCCGCGGGCACCTGGCCGAGCGCCCTGCTCAGCCGGGGTACGGCGAGGAACGTCAACTGGCCGCGCACCCCGACCCGGTGGAAGCCCTCCCGCCGCTCCTCGGTGATCCGGGTCCTGGTCAGGCGGTGCAGTGCGACGGCGACCGCGACCCCGATCCCGATCACCACCCCTTCCAGCACACCGGTGGCGACGACGGAGACCGAGGTCACCGCATACACCAGGAGTTCGCGGTTGCGCCGGACGCTGCGCAGATGGGCGATGTTGACCATCTTGACGCCGACGAACATCACCAGCGCGGCGAGTGCGGCCAGCGGGATCAGATCGAGCACCGGCACCAGCAGCAGGGCGGCCAGCACGACCCAGAAGCCGTGCAGCATGGTGGAGTGACGGCTCACCGCACCGGCCGCCACATTCGCCGAACTGCGCACGGCGACGCCGGTGATGGGCAGCCCGCCGAGCGCGCCGGAGACCATATTGGCCGCGCCCTGCCCGGCCAGCTCCCGGTCGAGCCGGGCGCGCGGGATGCGCACGGCCGGTGCCTTGCGCGCCGCCACCAGCTTGTCGACCGCCACCGCCGACAGCAGTGATTCCACGCTGCCCACCAGGGTGATGGTGAGGACGGCGGCGATGAGTCCGAGCACCGGTCCTTCGGGCAGCGAGGGCAGGGCGTGACTGCTCCAGGACGGCAGGTCGACCCGGGGCAGTCGCACACCGGCGATCAGGGTGAGCGCCGTGGCGGCCCCGACGGCCGCGAGGGTGGCCGGGATCCTCCGCAGCACCCGCCCGGCCCGGCCGGGGATGCGCGGCCACACCAGCAGGACGGCTACGCACAGCACGCCCACGGAGAGCGTGTCCGCCCGCAGGCCCGTCAACTGGTCCGGCAGGGCGATGAGATTGTCCGGCGCCGAGCTCTGGGGGGTCCCGCCGAGCACGATGTGGAGCTGCGCCAGGGCGATCGTGAGGCCGATACCGGCGAGCATTCCGTGCACGATCGCCGGGCTGACGGCGAGGGCCGAGCGGGCGACCCGCAGCGCGGCCAGACCGAGTTGGGCGCAGCCGGCGAGCACGGTGATGGCGCAGGTGATCCGCCAGCCGTACTGCTGGATCAGATCGGCGGTGACCACGGTCAGCCCGGCGGCCGGGCCGCTGACCTGGAGCGGCGCCCCGCCGAACCGGCCGACGACGAGACCGCCGACGGCGGCGGCCACCAGCCCGGCCTGGAGGGGGGCACCGGTGGCGAGCGCGATGCCCAGCGAGAGCGGCAGCGCGATCAGGAACACGGAGATCGAGGCCGAGAAATCGGCGCCCGCGATACGGAAGCGGCCCGGGCCGGCGCCCGGGGGTGGGGCGTGGAGCTGTCGCGGGTCGACTCCGGGGGGATCGGCCTCGGGGGCGCCGATGCCGGTGTCGTGGTTGTTTCCGGTGTTTCGGGTGGGGACGCAAGCAGACATGGTTCCCGTCTCCTCCGGGGCAGCGCGGTCGCGGAATGCGGGGGACGCGGCCGTGGGTCACGGCGTGCAGCAGCGGGATTCTCAACGCTCAGTAAATGGATCGTAATGGAGAGTAAAGAGTGCGGCATTATTTTTTGAGCAAATAGGGGAACGTTTCACTCTTTCAAGTGATTAATCCGGTTAATGCGGCTCGTCGTGGCCGCCCTCCCAGCACCTCGATGCGACTTTGTCGGCGCCATCGACGCCAGTACGAAAAACACAAAGTCATACGAAAGAGGTGGATGGATGAAGGCCGCCGCACAGAGGGTCGCCGTGGGAGCCGTCACCACGGCCCTGATCGCGGGACTCGCGAGCTGTTCCGGATCCGACCGGGCCGGCCAGAACGAGGGCGCGCCCGGAGCCAAGAAGGCCGGTGCGCCCAAGGTCGCGCCGCGGCTGATCGGCGACGGTTCCACCGCCTTCACCGGCACCCAGCCGGGGCAGCTCAGACCTCAGCGGCTGAAACCCGGTCAGCGGCCGCCGCAGTTCGTGGTCTTCTCCTGGGACGGCGCGGGTGAGGACAGTCAGAAACTCTTCTCCCACTTCCGCAAGGTCGGCAAGAAGTACGACGCCACGATGACCTACTTCCTCAGCGGCGTGTACCTGCTCCCCGAGGAGAAGTCGACGCTGTACATGCCGCCACAGCACTCCGCCGGGCGTTCCGACATCGGTTTCAACGACGTTCAGGGGATCAAAGACACCGTGCGCGAGCTGCGCGGCGCCTGGCAGGAGGGCAATGAGGTGGGCACCCACTTCAACGGCCACTTCTGTGGCGCGGACGGCGGGGTCGGCACCTGGTCGGTCGAGGAGTGGAAGAGCGAGATCAGCCAGGCCAAGTCCTTCGTGAAGAACTGGAAGACCAACGCGGGGCTGAAGAACGAGCCGCCGCTGCCGTTCGACTACGACAAGGAGCTGGTCGGCGCCCGCACCCCGTGCCTGGAAGGTCGTACCAACTTCGTACGCGCCGCCCACGAACTGGGGCTGCGCTACGACACCAGTGGCGTCAACGACCAGATCTGGCCCGAGAAGGACCTCGGGGTGTGGGACCTCTCGCTCCAGTTGGTCCCGGTGCCGGGGCGGTCCTTCGAGACGCTGACCATGGACTACAACTTCATGATCAACCAGTCCGGCACGGTCAAGGGGGACCCCGCCTCGCACGCCTACTGGGGCAATCAGATGCGGGACGGCCTGATCGCGGGATTCGACCGGGCCTACCAGGGGAACCGCGCCCCACTGATCATCGGCAACCACTTCGAGTCCTGGAACGGCGGCACCTATATGCGTGCCATCGAACAGACGATCGCGACGGTCTGTGTGAAGAAGGACGTGCAGTGCGTGTCCTTCCGGCAGCTCGCCGACTGGCTCGATGCCCAGGACCCTCGGGCGCTGGCGAAAATGCGGACGCTGAAGGTCGGCGAGGCGCCGAAGGGGGGCTGGGAGAACTTCCTCGCGGCCCCGTCCGTGGCCCCGGCCGGTGGACGGGCCGAGCCCGCCAAGCGCGGGGTGGCTGCCGATGGGGCGGGTGCGGCGGACGGGACCGTACGGAGTGGGGTGGTGGCGGGCGGGCCGGTGCGACCCACGCTGTAGGTCCTGGCGGGTCTGGTCGCCCGGCGCGCCTGGTCGCCCGGCGCGTTTGGTTGGCCGGCGCGTTTGGTTGGCCGGTGGGCCTGGGTGTCCGGTGGGCGCGGCCGGCCCGGGTTCGGTGGTCCGTGGAGTCGGGCCGGTCCGTGGGGCCGCGCCGGATGAGTGGGCGGCGCGGCCCCACGGCCTTCATCGCTCCCGCGGATCCCCGGCCGGGGGTTAGGCGGGGGGCTCGGCAGGGGTCAGGCGGGCAGTGCGGCACTCACCTCCGTCGTCCACTCACCGAGTACGAAGCCGGGGTCGACCTGCGCCGCCAGATCCGTCCCGGTCTTCGCGTTCCCCCAGCTCTCCGCGTTCTTCAGGTGGAAGTGCACCATCTGGCGGGTGTACCGCTCCCAGTCGCGCTGTTCGTACGAGTCCTCGGCGGCGTTCTGGAGGGTCTGCAGGGTCATCCGGTTGTCCGCCTCCAGCAGCTCGAAGGGGTGCGGCCGGCCCTTCTCCATCGCTCGTACCCAGTCGGAGTGCCCCATGGCGACGAGTAGGTCGTCACCCACTTGCTCGCGCAGGAAGTCCACGTCGTCCTGGCCCTGCACCTTGTTCCCGACGACCTTCAGGGCGATGCCGAAGTCCCGTGCGTACTCCTTGTACTGACGGTAGACGGAGACACCCTTACGGGTCGGTTCGGCCACCAGGAACGTCATGTCGAAGCGGGTGAACATCCCGGACGCGAATGAGTCCGACCCGGCCGTCATGTCAACGACCACGTATTCATCCCGTCCGTCGACGAGATGGTTGAGGCACAACTCCACCGCCCCGACCTTGGAGTGGTAGCAGGCCACCCCGAGGTCGGACTCGTTGAAGGGGCCGGTCGCCATCAGCCGGATGTCTCCGTCGTCGAGCGGGACCGTACGGGCGCAGGCGTCGTAGACCGGGTTGTCCTCGTCGACCCGCAGCAGCCGTGACCCCTCCCCGGGCGGGGTGGTTTTGATCATTGTCTCGGCTGATGTGATCCGGGGGTTGGAGCCTCGGAGGTAGTCCTTGATCAGCGGCAACTGCGCGCCCATGGCGGGCAGCGCGGCGGTCTGCGCGTCGTCGAGACCGAGCGCGGCCCCGAGATGCTGGTTGATATCGGCGTCCACCGCGACGACGGGCGCCTCATTGGCGGCCAGATGGCGAATGAAGAGCGAGGACAGCGTGGTCTTCCCGCTGCCGCCCTTCCCTACGAAAGCGATCTTCATGTTCACCTAGGGTAGTGGTTCGACAGCGGGGTGCTGTCAAGCGGCGTGAAGAAGACCACTCCATGGCAGGGCGTGCGCCGAGGGCGCGTAGCCTCGCTGCCCATGAGCACGAATGCCTCGCCGGCCGATCCTCTCGCCGCCCTCGGTGCGTTGCCGGGCGTCGCCGAATCCGTGGACTCCGTACGCAAGGCCGTTGACCGTGGCTACGGGCACCGGGTGATGCGGCGGCGAAGCAACGAGATCACCTCGGAAGCGGCTCTGCGCGGGGCGCGGGCCTCCGCCGCGCTCTCCGGGGCCGACTGGGCGCTGGAAGAGGTGCGCCGACGGACGGACTTCAGGGGTGAGCCCGAAGCCCGCACGGTCGGTGCGGCGCTGCGGCTGACGGCCGAGGCCGGTCAACTCCTCACCGTCTGGCGTCAGTCTCCGCTGCGGGTGCTGGCGCGGCTGCATCTGATCGCGGCGGGCGGGGCCGCGGAGGACGAGACCGTGGGCCGTCCCCGACTGGCCGGCGAACCGGTCGACGAGCCGCTGATCGAGGCGCCCCTGCCGGGTGCGGGCGAGGTGGCGGGACGGCTGGACGGGCTGGCCGAACTGATCATCGCGGGCGGCTCCGCTCCCGCGCTCGTGACCGCGTCCGTGGTGCACGGCGAACTGCTGGCGCTACGGCCCTTCGGCTCCCACAACGGACTGGTCGCACGGGCCGCCGAGCGGGTCGCGCTGGTAGGCAGCGGACTCGACCCCAAGTCCATCTGCCCCGCCGAGGTCGGCCACGCGGAACAGGGGCGGGCGGCGTACGTGGCGGCTCTGGACGGTTATCTGTCCGGGACGCCTGAGGGCATGGCGGCCTGGATCGCGCACTGCGGGCGCGCGGTGGAGTTGGGTGTCAGGGAGTCGACGGCGGTCTGTGAGGCGCTTCAGCGCGGCGCCGCCTGAACCGCGTCCGAAAGGTGGGCGGGGGAGCGCTCTGCGGTTCGCCGCCGGCCTGAGGAGAGCTGCCCCGGGCAGGGTTCCCGCCTCGGGGAGGATGCCGCTCCGGGCGGGGGTGCGGTGCTACCGGGCAGGGATGCGGCCTCGGGCGGAGTGGCCGCTCCGGGCGGGGTTGCGGCCGCTCCGGGTGGGGCGATTCCGAGCGGGGTTCGGGTGGCGCCTGGCGAGGTACCGGCCCCGGACAGGGTTGCGGCGGCACCGGATCGGTACCGCCGCTGGCATGTCCACCGGGTTACCAAGCGTCCTCGAAAATTGCCCATCAGGTCGGGAACTTCTGCCCGTCACCTGGTGCGGCTGGCCCGTATTCGACGGGTCGACGTCGCGTGGGTGCCTAGCTTCCATGCTCGGTCCGTGGGGCCTTTATGCGTTTCTAGGTGATCCTCTCGGATATCCATGGTCTCGCGGGCCGTTGACTCCTTTGTACTCCAGCGCGCGGGGAAGCGGAACCCCTGGCCCGAGTTCTTTACTTTTGGGTTCAAATACGGGCGAAGCGGTTCACGACCTCCTTCACGGTGGCAGTCGCGGCGATCTGGGCCGCCGCGCTGCGGCGTCGGCTGGCGTACCAGACGAGACCCGCGGTCGCTGCGGCGGCGCCCACCGCGGCGGCGGCCACCAGTGCGGGGCGCGGCGGCAGGGAGAATGCGGGCAGCCGCTGCTTCAGCCGGACCGGCCGGTTGAAGACGAGAATCGGCCAGTCGCGCGCGGTCGCCTCGCGGCGCAGTGCACGGTCGGGATTCACGGCGTAGGGATGGCCGACTGACTCCAGCATCGGCACATCGGTGGCGGAATCGCTGTAGGCGTAGCAGCGGGAAAGGTCATATCCCTCGGACTCGGCCAGTTCTCTGATGGCCTCTGCTTTTGTCGGCCCGTAGGCGTAGTACTCGACTTCACCGGTGAAGCAGCCGTCGGCGCCGACCACCATGCGGGTGGCCACCACCCGGTCCGCGCCCAGCAGCTCACCGATCGGCTCGACCACCTCTGCACCCGAGGTGGAGACGATGACCACGTCACGGCCCGCGGTGTGGTGCTCCTCGATGAGGGACGCGGCTTCGTCGTAGATGATCGGGTCGATCAGATCGTGCAGGGTCTCGGCGACGATCTCTTTCACCTGTTGGACGTTCCAGCCCTTACAGAGGGCGGAGAGGTACTCCCTCATCCGCTCCATCTGGTCGTGGTCGGCACCGCCCGCGAGAAACACGAACTGGGCATAGGCGGTCCGCAGTACGGCTCGCCGGTTGATCAGGCCGCCTTGGTAGAAGGACTTGCTGAAGGTCAGCGTCGAAGACTTCGCAATGACCGTCTTGTCCAGGTCAAAGAACGCGGCTGCGCGAGGCAAGGAGTGGTTTTCCACGAGCAGAGCATAGGTGCCCGCCATTCGGCGTACGCTCGGGCGTGTGGGTTTGCTTGAGAAGGCTCTCGGGTACACCATGGAAGTCACGGATCGTTCGCGACCGTGCTAACCCGGTCCGGCTCCTCCCCCCCCGAGTCGGCCGGAGAGACGACCCCCGCTCTCCCCCCCGGCGGGGGTCGTCGCATGTCCGGACGTGTTTTTGCCCCCTGGACGAGATCCATTCTCTTCGCCCTCCCCTTTTCTCGGGTTTCTCCGGTTCCGCCGACGACGGCCTTCCATCACTCTGCATCGTCACCGTGCGTAGCGGAAGGGCTGCTCGCGGGAGTCACCGGTATGGGGTACCGAGATATTCACAAGTGGCTAGTTGTCCACAGTTTTCCAGCAAGATCCACACGATTTCCCAGTGCGCCGCACCGTGATTCCACCCGCGTAGTTCGCGGACACCAGGAATCACCGATCTCGTATCGAAGCGAGATCGCTGTATGCGAGGGGTGGAGTCGTGGCTGGATCTATCACTTCCAGGGGCACGCCGGTCGGGGAAGAGCGGCGGAACCGGCCCCTGATCGTCACCGAGGACGCGGACCTGTTGGACGATCTGCTGCGGCTGTGCGCGGCGGCGGGAGCCGAGCCCGAGGTCCATCACTCGGTGCCGGAGCGGCGGGGGAGTTGGGAGAGCGCCCCGCTGGTCCTCGTCGGCGACGATGCGGCGGCGCGCTGCCGGGACGTCACCCGTCGATCGGGCGTCCTGCTCGTCGGGCACGACCAGGACGAGCCGGACGTCTGGCGGTGGGCCGTGGAGATCGGGGCCGACAGCGTGCTTCGGCTGCCCGAGGCGGAGGGTTGGCTCCTCGATCGGATCGCCGATGTGGTCGAGGGGGTCGGCCGCCCGGCGCTGACCGTCGGGGTGATCGGGGGCAGCGGAGGTGCCGGCGCGTCGACGCTCGCCTGCGCCCTCGCGGTCACCGCCGCCCGCTCCGGCCACCGCACCATGCTGGTCGACGGCGACCCCCTCGGCGGTGGGATCGACGTCCTGTTGGGCGGCGAGCGGGTCGAGGGAAGACGGTGGCCGGATTTCGCCGCCTCCAAGGGGCGGGTCGCCGGTGGGGCGCTGGAGGAGTCGCTGCCCGAACTCCATCAGCTCCGGGTGCTCAGCTGGGACCGGGGAGACGCAGTGGTCGTCCCGCCGGAGGCGATGCGGTCGGTGCTGGCCGCCGCGCGCAGGCGTGGCGGCGTGGTCGTGATCGATCTGCCGCGCCGGGTGGATGCGGGCGCGGCTGAGGCGCTCGCCCAGCTCGACCTCGGGCTGCTGGTTGTGCCGGGCGAGCTGCGGGCGGTCGCCGCGGCGAACCGGGTGGCGTCCGTGATCGGCCTGGTTCTGCAGGATCTGCGGGTGGTGGCGCGCGGCCCCTACACCGCCCGGCTGGACGAGCAGTGGGTCGCGGCCTCGCTGGGACTGCCGCTCGTCGGTGAACTGCCCTGGGAGCCCGGACCGCCGCCCGCTCCGGACAAGGTGGTCGTGCCGGGCATCGCGCGCGGGCCGCTAACCAGTTTCTGTACGGCCTTCTGGGACCGGGTGCTGCCGGGCGGCGGCACCTCATGAGCGTGACGCTGCTGGAAGCCGTGCGGCAGCGGCTCGCGGAGAGCGGGGCGGAGCCCACGCCTGCCAGGGTGGCCGCCGCCCTGCGGGCCCAGGGCCGGCTGTTGGGGGACGCCGAGGTGCTGGGCGGCACCGAGCGGCTCCGCTGCGAGCTGGTGGGCACCGGGCCGCTGGAGCCACTCCTCGCCGACCCGGCCGTGACGGATGTGCTGGTGTCCGCGCCTGACCGAGTGTGGGTGGACCGGGGTGGCGGTCTGGAGCTGACCGATGTGACCTTCACGGACGCCGCGTCGGTGCGCCGGCTGGCACAGCGGCTCGCGGCGGTGGCCGAGCGGCGGCTGGACGACGCCCGCCCGTGGGTGGATGCGCGACTGCCGGACGGGACCCGGATGCACGCGGTGATTCCCCCGGTGGCGGTCGGCTCGACCTGTCTGTCGCTGCGGGTGGTGCGGTCGCGGGCGTTCTCGATGGAGGAGCTGGTGGCGGCCGGGACGGTGCCGCCAGCGGGCGACCGTCCACTTCGGGCGCTGATTGACGCGCGGCTGTCGTTCCTCGTCAGCGGCGGCACCGGCTCGGGTAAGACGACGCTGCTCTCCAGTCTGCTGGGGCTCGTCGGGGAGCGGGAGCGGATCGTGCTGGCCGAGGACTCGGCGGAGCTGCGCCCCGAGCACCCCCATGTGGTCCGGCTGGAGTCGCGCACGGCCAACCAGGAGGGCGCGGGCCGGGTCACGCTGCGGGATTTGGTGAGACAGGCCCTGCGGATGCGGCCGGACCGGCTGGTGGTCGGGGAGGTCCGTGGCGAGGAGGTGACCGAAATGCTCGCGGCGCTCAACACCGGGCACGAAGGAGGTTGCGGCACCGTCCATGCCAACGCCGCCGAGGACGTTCCGGCGCGGCTGGAGGCGCTCGGCACCACGGCCGGCCTCGACCGGGCCGCGCTCCACAGTCAGCTCGCGGCGGCCCTCTCGGTGGTGATCCATGTCGTCCGGGACCACGCCGGCCGGCGGCGGATCGCCGAGGTGCGCGTGCTGGAGCGGGACGCGGCGGGGTTGGTGGTCACGGTGCCCGCGCTGCGCTGGCACGCCGAGGGCTTTGTCCACGACCGGGGCTGGGAGCGGCTGCGGGCACTGATCGGGGGATCGCTGTGATCGTGCGGGAGCCGATGTACGCGGCGGCGCTGTGCGCCGGCGCGGCGGCCTGGCTGACGGCCGGCCGGGATCAGGGGCACCTACGGGCGATGCTGTCGCCGGCCGGTGGTGGGGTGGTGCGGGAGCCGCCGCACCGACCGTGGCAGCGGCTGCCGGTGCTGCTGCGGGCGCGGCGGGAATGGCTGTGCGCGGTGGTGGGGCTGGTCGTCGCCGTGTTGGGGGAGTCGGTGCTGCCGCTGATCGCCGGGGTGTTGGCGGTGCCGCTGGAGCGGCGCAGGCTGCGGGCCGCGGAGCGTGCCAGCGCGCGGGCGCGCCGGGCGGACGAGGTGATCGCCCTGTGTGGCGCGGTCGCCGGTGAGCTGAGAGCCGGGCTCCAGCCGGGGCGGGCACTGATCTTCGCGGCCGGGGCCACGGACGGGCTGGGCACGGCGGAGTCGGCGGTGGTGGCGGCGGCCCGGTTCGGTGGCGATGTGCCCGGCGCGCTGAGAGAGGCGGCCCGGCAGCCGGGTGCGGACGGGTTGGCCGGAGTCGCGGTGTGCTGGCGGGTGGCGGTGGACAGTGGGGCGGGGCTGGCCGCGGGGCTCGACCGGCTGGAGGCCGCACTGCGGGCAGAGCGGGACCAGCGGGAAGATCTGCGGGCCCAGTTGGCGGGGGCCCGGTCGACGATCGGGCTGCTGGCGCTGCTCCCTGTGGTGGGTCTGGCCATGGGGTGGGCACTGGGCGCCGATCCGCTGCGGGTGCTGCTGCACACCCCCGGGGGTCTGCTGTGTCTGCTGACCGGAGGAGCGTTGGAGGCCGCCGGGGTCTACTGGGCCGCCCGGATCGTGGGGGACGCGCGGCGCGGGGGTGTGGGATGACCGGCGATGTTCCGCACGGCCCGTGGGCGGTGCTGCTCGCGCTGGCGGTGGCGGCCTGGCTGGGCCACGCGCTCATCGCGCGACACCGTGGGCGGACGGGCCGCCGCCGTGCCGACGCGCTGCTCGGACAGGAGCCGGAACGCCCCCGCCGACGGCCCGCCTATGGGTTGTGGACACGGCGTCTGGCGCCGCCGCTGGGGGCGGTCGTCACGGGATACGTCCTGGTGGAAGGGGTTCTGGGCGGTCTGATCGGGCTGGCGGCGGCCGGCGCGCTCCAGCACCGACGCGGCGGCTGGCGGGCTCTTGTCGGGCGGCCGGGCCCCACCGCCGTCGGTCCAGGTGCGGCGGTCAGTTCGGGCGGCGGTGCGGTTAGCGGTGGGGCGGTCGGTGGTGGTGACGATCACCGGCTGCCGCTCGCGGCCGATCTGCTGGCGGCGTGCGTCTCGGCGGGCGCGGGACCGCGTGAGGCGGCGGAGGCGGTCGGCGACTCCCTGGGCGGCCCCATCGGCGATCGGTTGGTACGGGCGGCGGCCGAGTTGCGGCTCGGGGGTGAGCCGTCGCGGGCATGGCGCTGGTTCGGCGAGATACCGGGCGCGGCGGAGCTGGCCCGCTGTCTGGAGCGGGCCGACTCCACGGGCGCGCCGGTCGCGGAGCCGGTGTCGCGGCTGGCCGAGCGGTTGCGGGCGGACCGGGCGCGTACGGCCGCGGCGCGGAGCCGCCGGGCCCAGGTCCTGATCACGGCTCCGGTGGGGCTGTGCTTTCTGCCCGCGTTCCTCGCGGTCGGGGTGGCACCGGTCGTGATCGGGCTAGCGGGCGGGTTGTTGAACGGCGATTGAACGACGTCTACAGGGGGTTGAGCGGGATGGGAAGTCCGGGAGTGAGCGCGGTTCGGGGGCGGTCACGGAGGCTGTCGCGCGGGCCGGTGCGGGCCGTGTGGGTGGTGCGCGTGGTGCAGGTGGCGCGTGGTCTGCGCGCGTTGCGGAGGAGATGGGGCGCCCGGTTCGGGGACGGCGGCATGACCACCTCCGAGTACGCCATGGGCACGATCGCCGCCTGTGCCTTCGCGGCGGTTCTGTACAAGATCGTCTCCAGCGCCGCCGTCGCGGACGCGCTGGGGGCGTTGATCGGGAAGGCGCTCGATGCGAAGTTCTGAGCGGGACCTGAGGCCAGGTGCCCGGGGGTGTGGTCCTGAGCGGCGGGCGTCCAGACGGAGTCCCGGGACGCGACCCCGGCCGGGCGACCGTGGGTCGGTGACGGCGGAGGCGGCGGTGGCCATGCCCGCCCTGGTGCTCTTCGCCATGACGCTGGTGTGGGGGCTGGTGGCGGCCTCGGCGCAGATCCAGTGTGTGGACGCGGCACGGGCGGGGGCGCGGGCCGCCGCGCGCTCCGAACCGGGTGCCGTCGCGGTGGCCGCGGCCCGCTCGGCCGCCCCGGCCGGAGCCACGGTCACGCTGAGGCGGGTGGGGGATCTCTGGCGGGTGCGGGTGGAGGCGCCACTGCCGGGGCCCGGGGTGTCGGCGCTGACCCTGAGCGCCGAGGCGGCTGCCCTCGCGGAGGACACGGTGGGCGGGGACACGGTGGGCGGGGTGGTCCCGGGCCGCTCGGCCGACGGGGGAGGCCGGTGATGCGCCATGATCCACGCCGGGACCGGGACCGGGGCTCGGCGACCGTGTGGACGGCCATGGCGGCGACCGTGCTCTGCGTGGTGTTCGCCGCGGTCTTGGCGATGGGGCAGGCGGTGGCGGCCCGGCATCGGGCGGGTTCGGCCGCCGACCTGGCCGCGCTGGCGGCGGCCGACCACGCCCTGCTGGGCCGGGCACCCGCTTGTGCCAAGGCTGCCGAGGTGGCCGGAGCGCAGGACGCGGAGGTGGTGAGCTGCGCCATCCGGGGCGAGATCGCCGAGGTGAGTGCGCGGGCCCGGTTCGGGCCGTACAAGCCGGTGGTCCGCTCCCGGGCGGGTCCCGCGGCCGAGCGGGGGCCACCCGGTGCGCCGGGTGGGGGTGGGCCCGCCGCGCCGCCCGGGGGCGCCGGGTGAGTGCACCGCGTGGGTCCGCCGTCCATCCCGGCCGCTCGTGGCCGTCTGGGGCGACGGGAGCGCTGGAGGGCCCCCGGGGGCGGGTTGTCGGGGTGGGCGACTCCCCGGGGCCGTGGAAGGGCATCAGGCCCCCTGTCAGCGGGAAGCCTCCGACCCGGCCGGGCTGATCGATCCGACCTGGCCGGCGCGGTTGGTCTGGGTCGTGCCGGGGCGACCGGATCGGCCCTGTAGGGGTCCGGCGATCCCGGCCTCGTCGCTGTGCTGCTCGGGCGGCGGCTCCGGTGACGTGATCGGGCGCCTGGTGACCCTCATGGCCCCGGCTACCCGGTAACCCGTGACCCGGTGACTCGGGCGGGCTCGGCCGGTTCGGCGCCCCGGCCCCCCGGGTGACGGTGGCTCGGGTGGCGGCGGCCAGGGCGGGCCGGCCGGCTACCCCGGTCGCGCCGACCACCCCGGGCTACCCGCCCCCGGCCTTGGGCTACCCGCCCCCGGGCTACCTGACCCCCCGGCCCTGGGCCGCCCGGTCTCCCCGGCTCCCCGGGCCTGGGCGCCCGGGCCGCCCCGCCTACCCACCCACCCCGGTACCTCGGGCGGCTCGGTTGCCGGCGGCGGTGCCGCTGGCCGTCTGACCGCCGTGCTTCTGACGGCGGGCCCGCCGCCGGTGTGCCGCTGCCGACCGTCGTGCCGCCCCCGCCGCCGCCCCTGATGCCCTCGCCCCAGGTGCCGCTCACCCTTCCGTCGTCGGAGGTCGTCCCGCCGCCGGTGGTGCGTTCTTCAGCAGTTCCGTCAGGAGGCGGACCGCGCCGCGCTTGTGCAGGGGCTCGTTGCCGTTGCCGCACTTGGGGGACTGGATGCAGGACGGACAGCCCGCCTCGCACTCGCAGGCCGCGATGGCCTCGCGGGTCGCGGTGAGCCACTCGCGCGCCGTGTGGAAGGCCCGTTCCGCGAAGCCCGCCCCACCGGGGTGGCCGTCGTACACGAAGACCGTCGGCAGCAGAGTGTCCGGGTGGAGCGGTACGGAGACGCCGCCGATGTCCCAGCGGTCGCAGGTGGCGAAGAGCGGGAGCATCCCGATGGAGGCGTGTTCGGCGGCGTGCAGGGCACCGCCGAGCTGTTCCGGATTGACCCGGGCGGCGTCCAACTGGTCCTCGGTGACCGTCCACCACACGGCCCGGGTGCGCAGGGTGCGCGGCGGGAGGTCGAGTTTGGTCTCGCCGAGCACCTCGCCGGTGATGAGTTTGCGGCGCAGGAAGGAGACGACCTGGTTGGTGACCTCGACGGAGCCGTAGCAGAGGCGGCCCTCGCCCCATGGGATCTCGATATCGGTCGCGAGCACGGAGACGGAGGTGGTGTCACGGGCGGTGGTGGAGTACGGCGGGACGGCCTCCTCCACCAGGGCGGCGGAGTCCGCCAGATCGAGCCGCCGGACCAGATAGGTGCGGCCCTGGTGCAGATGGACGGCCCCCTCGTGGACCGCGGTGTGGGCGGCCGACTCGTCGACCGTCCCCAGCAGCCGTCCGGTGCCCTCCTCGACGATCTGGACCGGCCGGCCGCCCTCGCCGCGGATGTCGGTCAGATCGGCGGCCCGTTCGCGCCGGGTCCAGTGCCACCCCGAGGCGCGGCGGCGCAGCAGTCCGGCGGTCTCCAACTGGGGCATGAGATCGCGGGTCGCCGGGCCGAACAGCTCCAGTCCGGCCTCGGTGAGCGGCAGCTCGGCGGCGGCGGCGCACAGATGGGGGGCGAGGACATACGGATTGTCGGGGTCGAGGACGGTGGACTCCACCGGCTGGTCGAACAGCGCCTCGGGGTGGTGGACGAGGAAGGTGTCCAGTGGGTCGTCGCGGGCGATCAGGACGGCCAGCGCGCCCTGTCCCGCGCGCCCGGCGCGGCCCGCCTGCTGCCACAGGGAGGCCCGGGTCCCCGGGTAGCCGGCGATGAGGACCGCGTCCAGCCCGGAGACGTCGATGCCCAGTTCCAGGGCCGTGGTGGCGGCGAGGCCGAGGAGTTCGCCGGAGTGCAGGGCGCGTTCCAGGGCCCGGCGTTCCTCGGGGAGATAGCCGCCCCGGTAGGCGGCGACTCGCCGGGGCAGGGCGCTGTCCACCTCGGCGAGGCGTTCCTTGGCGATCACCGAGATCAGCTCGGCGGCGCGCCGGGAGCGTACGAAGGCCACCGTGCGGACGCCCTGCACGGTCAGATCGGTGAGGAGGTCGGCGGTTTCGGCGGTGGCGGTGCGGCGGACGGGGGCGCCCTTCTCGCCGTGCAGCTCGGTGAGTGGGGGTTCCCAGAGGGCGAAGACGAGTTCACCGCGGGGCGAGGCGTCGTCGGACACCTCCCGGACGGGCAGGCCGGTGAGCCGTCCGGCCGCGACGGACGGCTCCGCCGCGGTGGCCGATGCGAGCAGGAAGACCGGGTTCGCGCCGTAGCGGTCGCATATCCGGCGGAGGCGGCGCAGCACCTGGGCGACATGGGAGCCGAAGACGCCCCGGTAGGTGTGGCACTCGTCGATGACGACATAGCGCAGGGCGCGCAGGAAGGAGGACCAGCGGGGGTGCGAGGGCAGGATCCCGCGGTGGAGCATGTCCGGATTGGTCAGGACGTAGGTGGCGTACTGCCGGATCCATTCGCGTTCCTCGACCGGGGTGTCGCCGTCGTAGACGGCGGGGCGCACCCGGTTGCCCAGGGGCGCGGCCAGATTCCGGACCGAACGGCACTGGTCGGCGGCGAGGGCCTTGGTGGGCGCGATGTACAGGGCGGTCGCGCCGCGGCCGTTCGGAGCCTCGGAACCGTCCAGGAGGGTGGTGAGCACGGGCGCGAGATAGGCGAGCGACTTGCCCGACGCGGTTCCGGTGGCGATCACCACCGACTCGCCGTCGAGGGCGTGCGCGGCCGCGGTCGCCTGGTGGACCCAGGGGCGCTCCACACCGATCAGCCGAATGGCGTTGATCACTTCTGGGCGGATGCGATCGGGCCAGTCGGCATGGCGGCCCGGCCTGGGGGGCAAGTGCTCCGTATGAGTGATGCGCGTAGCCCGCTGGGCCCCTGCGGCGAGCCGATCGAGGATCGCACCTGGGGAGGGGCGGGTTTCCCCGCTCTCGGGCGGTCGTCTGGGACGGAAATTCTTGGCCATCGGCACCGAGTGTGTCACCGGCGTGACGGACAATGGTCTCAAGGCGTCGTGCATGCCTGCTGGTAAGTGATTGAATGCCATCGCGGCTGGCGACCGTCCCCCGGCTCCGCCGGGGAGACCTGTTGGGGGCGGCCGCTCGATAGCAAGGTGCTGGAGGATCCGTGGACCTGTCCCTGTCGACTCGCAATGTGTCCGGACCTGGTGGCGACCGTACGGTCGTCGAGGTCGGTGGCGAGATTGATGTGTATACCGCGCCCAAGCTGCGCGAGCAGTTGGTCGAGTTGGTGAACGACGGCAGCTACCACCTGGTTGTCGACATGGAGGGCGTGGACTTCCTCGACTCCACCGGCCTGGGTGTGCTGGTGGGCGGCCTGAAGCGCGTGCGCGCGCATGAGGGCTCGCTGCGTCTCGTCTGCAACCAGGAGCGCATTCTCAAGATCTTCCGGATCACAGGTCTGACCAAGGTGTTCCCGATTCACACCACGGTCGAGGAAGCCGTCGCGGCCACCGACTGACGTCGGTCGGGGGCTTTCGCAGACAGCCGGAAGAACACGGGGTACCGGGCATCCAGCCCGGCCCCTGAGAAGCACGCGCCCGTACGTCCGAGGGGGATGTCATGGCCACCGTCGAACTTCGCTTCAGTGCCCAGCCCGAGCACGTCAGGACCGCCCGTCTGGTGGCCGCTGCCGTGGCGCGTCGGGCCGGGGTGGACGAGGCCGTGCTGGACGAGGTCCGGCTCGCGGTCGGTGAGGCGTGCAGTCGCGCCGTCGGGCTGCACCGCGGCCATGGGATCACCGACCCCGTCCAGGTCGTGCTGAGCGACGAGGACAAGACCTTCTCCATCGAGGTCGGGGACCGGGTCCCGCCCGCGGGCACGACCGCCAAGGGGGTGGGCTCCGGCTCGCCCGGCGTTCCGGATGACGACGACGGCGAGGACGATATGAGCCTCGCGGTCATCAGCGGTCTCGTCGACGACATGGAGGTCGGTTCCAGCGACGAGGGCGGCGTGATCCGGATGAGTTGGCCGACGGCTCCCGTTGGCGTTCTGCCCTGACCCAGGAAGATCCATAGGATCGAAGAAGATCGACCAGGAGCTTCGGCTCCATGATTGTCTTTTTAAAGAGGCCCTGCTGAGCAGGGCCTCTTTCCTTTTATCTAGATCATTGATCAAGCGTCAACGCGTTGGCCCCATTACTTCTTTCGGGCAGGATTTCGGTACTCGATCATTTGCTGAGTAGCCATTCAAGGTCAATCGCGTTTGCCGCGCCCTGTTTTGATCAGGTTCCGCTCCCTACAATCCGTCCACATCTTGATCTGAGACGACGTCAAGGAGGACGAATGGCGGGGCTGTTCACCTCGGAACTGATCGATCACCCCACTTCTCTAGCGGGCGCGGTACTGACAGATGACAATCGCTTGATCGTCGTCGCCATCGCCGTGGTGGCGCTGGCGGCGCTCGTCGTGGCCCAGGTGCTGGTGCGCCAGGTGCTGGCGGCCGACGAGGGCACCGATTCCATGAAGGAGATCGCTGCGGCGGTGCAGGAAGGCGCCAATGCCTATCTGGCGCGGCAGTTGCGCACCCTCGGCGTGTTCGCCGTTGTGGTGTTCTTCCTGTTGTTGCTTCTTCCCGCCGACGACTGGGCCCAACGCGCCGGTCGTTCGGTGTTCTTCCTGGTGGGTGCGCTTTTCTCGGCGGCCACCGGTTACATCGGTATGCGGCTCGCCGTACGGGCGAATGTGCGCGTGGCCGCGGCCGCGCGTGAGGCGACACCTGCGGAGGGCGAGCCGGAAAAGGATCTGACGGCCGTCGCGCACAAAGCCATGAAGATCGCTTTCCGTACGGGCGGCGTGGTCGGCATGTTCACGGTGGGCCTCGGCCTGCTGGGTGCCTCCTGCGTCGTTCTCGTCTACGCGGCCGACGCGCCCAAGGTCCTGGAGGGATTCGGACTCGGCGCCGCACTCATCGCCATGTTCATGCGAGTCGGCGGCGGCATCTTCACCAAGGCCGCCGATGTCGGCGCCGACCTGGTCGGCAAGGTCGAACAGGGCATCCCGGAGGACGACCCGCGCAATGCCGCGACCATTGCGGACAATGTGGGCGACAACGTCGGCGACTGCGCGGGCATGGCCGCCGACCTCTTCGAGTCCTACGCCGTCACCCTGGTGGCGGCGCTCATCCTCGGCAAGGCCGCCTTCGGCGACGCCGGACTGGCCTTCCCACTGATCGTTCCGGCGATCGGCGTGGTCACCGCGATGATCGGCATCTTCGCGGTCGCCCCGCGGCGCGCCGACCGCAGCGGGATGACCGCCATCAACCGCGGATTCTTCATCTCGGCCGCGATCTCACTCGTCATGGTCGCGGTGGCGGTCTACACCTACCTCCCGTCCTCGTACGCCGAACTGGAAGGAGTCACCGAGGCCGCCATCAGCTCGCACGGTGGGGACCCGCGGATCCTCGCGCTCGTCGCCGTCACCATCGGCATCGTGCTGGCCGCCCTCATCCAGCAGCTCACCGGGTACTTCACCGAGACCACCCGGCGTCCCGTGCAGGACATCGGCAAGTCCTCGCTGACCGGTCCGGCCACGGTCATCCTCGCCGGTATCTCCATCGGCCTGGAGTCCGCCGTCTACACCGCGCTGCTGATCGGTCTGGGGGTGTACGGGGCGTTCCTCCTCGGCGGTACGTCGATCATGCTCGCCCTGTTCGCCGTGGCCCTCGCCGGTACCGGACTGCTCACCACGGTCGGTGTCATCGTCGCCATGGACACCTTCGGACCCGTCTCCGACAACGCGCAGGGCATCGCCGAGATGTCCGGTGACGTCCAGGGCGCGGGCGCGCAGGTCCTCACCGACCTGGACGCCGTCGGCAACACCACGAAAGCGATCACCAAGGGCATCGCCATCGCCACCGCGGTACTGGCTGCGGCGGCGCTCTTCGGCTCGTACCGCGACGCCATCGCGACGGCGGCCAAGGACGTCGGCGAGAAAGTCGGCGACGGTGCGCCCATGAATCTCGTCATGGACATCTCGCAGCCCAACAATCTGGTGGGTCTGGTCCTCGGCGCGGCCGTCGTCTTCCTCTTCTCGGGACTCGCCATCAACGCGGTCGCCCGGTCGGCCGGGGCGGTGGTCTACGAGGTGCGGCGGCAGTTCCGCGAACACCCCGGGATCATGGACTACACCGAGAAGCCGGAGTACGGGCGAGTTGTCGACATCTGCACCAAGGACGCCCTCCGCGAACTCGCGACGCCCGGTCTGCTGGCCGTGCTGACCCCGATCGCGGTCGGATTCTCCCTCGGCGTCGGGGCGCTCGGCTCGTTCCTCGCGGGCGCGATCGGCACCGGAACCCTGATGGCCGTCTTCCTCGCCAACTCCGGGGGCGCCTGGGACAACGCCAAGAAGCTCGTCGAGGACGGCCACTACGGCGGCAAGGGCAGCGAGGCCCATGCCGCGACCGTCATCGGCGACACGGTCGGCGACCCGTTCAAGGACACGGCGGGCCCGGCCATCAATCCGCTGCTGAAGGTGATGAACCTGGTCGCGCTGCTCATCGCGCCCGCGGTGATCCAGTTCAGTTACGGGGAGGACGCGAGCGCGGGCACCCGGGCGGTGGTGGCGGTGCTGGCCATCGCCGTCATCGTCGGATCGGTGTACATCTCCAAGCGGCGGGGCATCGCGGTGGGAGCCGACGAGCCCGGCGCGGCCGAGCGGAACACGAAGTCACCGGATCCAGCGGTGGTCTCGTAAAAAACGTTCATCCGGAACATCTGTGACAACCGTTCAAAAGGCGGGTGGGCGGCGCGTATTGGCGTGCCGCCCGCCCGTTTCTCGTGTGGTGAGCCTTCTCTCCCTTGGTGCAAATGGCTTCAATAGCTGATGAACCGGGTGCACGACACGCGGTTGTCGCCCACTTGGCGTGTATGTTCCGGGGCCGAGAGCCTTGGAAGGGACCGATCCGGTGAACAAGAAGCTTGCGGTCGCACTGTCCGGTGGTGCGGTACTGGTACTGGCCCTGTCGGGCTGTGGCGGCGACGAGGACAAATTCACGGTCGACGACTGGGCCAAGAAGTACTGTGACGCCGCGAAGCCACAGATCAAGAAGCAGGCCGACGCGGAGCAGCTCATCCGCTCGACCGCGTCGGACGGCAAGCCGGCCGCCATCCAGGCCGCCGACTCCAAGGCGTTCCAGGATCTCTCCGACGTGAACAAGGCGCTCGCGACCGCCTTCAGAGACTCCGGCACCCCGCCCGTCGACAACGGCGAGCAGTTGGTGACGGACGCGGCGGCGGAGTTGGACACCAACTCCGCCTCGTACCTGGATCTGAAGAAGCAGATCGACGCGTTGGACACCGCGGACCAGCAGAAGTTCGCGGACGGGCTCCAGCCGGTCGCGGACGGGCTCGCGAAGATCGAGCAGAACCAGAGCGCGCGGAACAAGCTGCGGTCGGGCGAGACGGGCAACGCCATGGCGAAGCAGCCGGGCTGCAAGCCGGTGACCCCGAGCCCCTCCGGAGGCTCGTCCTCCTGAGTCCGCGCCACCCCCGGGGGCGCCGTGGGCCGGGGCGGCGGCTGTCGGTGGCGGAGGCCACAATGGGCGGGTGAGTACGACCGGCGTCACCCCAGGACTTCCCTCGCCCGCCCTCGCCCCCCGGCTGCGCGACGCGCTGCTCGCGGGCGCCTTCACCGCCGACGGCCTGCTCGAACGCCTCGGTGCCCCGGCGTACGCGGCGCTCGCCCGCGGCGAGACCGTGCCCGCCCTGCGCGCCACCGCGGGGGACGGCGTCCTGGACACGCTCGTACGGCTCTTCCTGCTCCAGCGACCCGTGGCGTACGAGCGCGCGCTGGCCGCCCTGCCGCTGCTGGAGGAGTGCCTGGCCGACGGCTGGGTGGTGCGGGACGACGCCGACGGCGGCGTCCGCGCCACGGTGGACGTACGGCCGTTCGGCGGGCCCGAGGAGCAGGACTGGTTCATCGTCTCCGACCTCGGCTGTGCGGTCGGCGGCGCGGGAGGTGCCGGCGGCCAGACCGAGGAGGTCGTCCTCGGGGTCGGCGGCGCCTCCACCACCCTCGCCGGAATCACCGTGCGCACGCCGGTCGCCACCGCGCTCGACCTCGGCACCGGCTCGGGCATCCAGGCGCTGCACGCGGCCCAGCACGCCGTCCGGGTCACGGCCACCGATCTGAACCCCCGCGCGCTGCGGTTCACCCGGCTCACGCTCGCGCTCTCCGGGGCCCCGGAGGCCGATCTGCGGGAGGGCTCGCTGTTCGAGCCGGTGGGTGACGACACCTACGACCTGATCGTCTCGAACCCGCCGTTCGTGATCTCGCCGGGCGCCCGGCTGACCTACCGCGACGGCGGGATGGGTGGGGACGATCTCTGTCGCTCACTCGTTCAGCAAGCGGGAGAGCGGCTGAACGACGGGGGATACGCCCAGTTCCTCGCCAATTGGCAGCATGTGGAGGGGGAGGAGTGGCAGGAGCGGTTGCGCTCCTGGGTGCCGCGCGGCTGCGATGCCTGGATCGTGCAGCGCGAGGTCCAGGACGTGACGCAGTACGCCGAGCTGTGGTTGCGGGACAGCGGCGACCACCACGGTGACCCGGTGCGGTACGCCCGGCGGTACGAGGAGTGGCTGGACGAGTTCGAGTCGCGCAGGACCACGGCCGTCGGCTTCGGCTGGATCACCCTGCGGAAGTCCGGTGCCGACCGGCCGTCGATCCTCGTCGAGGAGTGGCCGCACCCCGTGGAGCAGCCGCTCGGCGACGCCGTCCGGGCCCATTTCGCGCGCCAGGACTATCTGCGGACGCGCGATGACGCGGCCCTGCTCGCCGACCGCTTCACCCTGGTGCCCGAGGTGTCGCAGGAGCAGGTGGGGCTGCCGGGCGAGGAGCACCCCGAGCATGTGGTGCTGCGGCAGAACCGGGGGATGCGGCGGGCCACCGAGGTCGACACGGTGGGCGCCGGATTCGCCGGAGCGTGTGACGGGACGCTGACCGCCGGGCGGCTGCTGGACGCCATCGCGCAGCTCATCGACGAGGACCCGGTCCTGCTGCGGGACCGCACCCCCGACGCCATCCGGCGACTGGTGGAGGAAGGGTTCCTGGAGCCGGTACCGACGGACGCCCACGACCACGACCAGGTGGCCACCGACTGAGCCGAACCCAAGGCTGAGCCCGCGCCACCGAGCCGGGCCCTCAGCCTGAGCCGGGCCCTCAGCCTGAGCCGGGCCCTCAGCCTGAACGGCTTCCCCGCTCGGGCCCGAACCTGAACGGCCCCCCCCGCTCGGCCCTCAAGCTGAGCGGCTCCCCCGTCCGCCGGTGGGCGTTGACGGGCCGGTGGGCCCTGCTCCGCAGCCGGTGGGGAGGGCGCCCCCGGTGGCCACCGTGCGGCGCCCTCCCCACCGCGAACGGGGGCAATCACGCCGCGCAGGGGGCTCAATCGGCCAATGTTCCGCCAGCCCGCGCCCCGGTGCGTCCGGCCGGTGCCCCCACCCGCCGCAGCCGGCCCGGTGCCCCCCGCCCGGCTGCGGTGCCAGCCGATACCCGCCCGGCGCGCCCCCGCCCGGCGCCCTGCCGACCAACCCGTACGACAACCCGCCGATCGCCCCGTACAGCAACCCGCCCGGCGCGCCCCCGCCCAGCGCCCCGTACGACCGCCCACGGCGGAAGCCGCACAACAGCCGAGCCGGGCGTTCCACCGCCGCCCGGGTGAACCCCCGCGCCGTTCACCCGCAATTCGCGCCCACGACGTCCGGAGGTGTCAGCCTCGGCGCCGGGGGAGATCCCCCGCATCACCTCGGCAGGGCAGCAGGACGGGGTACGGGTATGGAGAGTGGGCCGGCCATCTTCGCCGGAGTGTCGTTCGCGCTGTTCGGGGCCGGGCTGCTGGTGTGGACGGGGGTGCGGATGACCCAGCGCGCACCGGTCGCGTACGGGGTGAGTCCCGGCACGGCCGCCGCACTCACCACGGCTTTCGGTGTGATCTGCCTCGCCCTCGGGACATGGTGCTTCGGACGGGTCTGAGCGACGCCCGGCCAGCGTCGTGCCGGTCCGGGCGGCAGGAATGGCCGGACTCGGGTTACCGTTCGAGTGGCCGTTGCGGGCTTTCACCGTTTGACACGGGGGCGGGTTGTACCGTCACACTCCGCAGCGGCAGCAGCACCACAGCAGTGCGACAGCGACGCGCCTCAGCGCGCCGTACCCGCCGCGACTGCCCACCGAGCGTCGACCGGAGAGAAGAGCGAAGTTGTCCCCGACCAGCGAGACCGCACACGGCGGCCGCCGACTCGTGATCGTCGAGTCGCCTGCCAAGGCGAAGACGATCAAGGGCTACCTCGGCCCCGGTTATGTCGTCGAGGCGAGCGTCGGGCACATCCGCGACCTCCCGAACGGCGCGGCCGAGGTGCCCGAGAAGTACACCGGCGAGGTGCGCCGTCTCGGTGTCGATGTCGAGCATGACTTCCAGCCGGTCTATGTCGTCAACGCCGATAAGAAGGCCCAGGTCAGAAAGCTCAAGGAGCAGCTGGCCGAGTCCGACGAGCTCTATCTCGCCACCGATGAGGACCGCGAGGGCGAGGCCATCGCCTGGCACCTCCTCGAAGTCCTCAAGCCCAAGGTCCCCGTCCACCGGATGGTCTTCCACGAGATCACCAAGGACGCGATCCGGGACGCCGTGGCCAATCCGCGCGAGCTGAACAAGCGCATGGTCGACGCCCAGGAGACCCGCCGCATCCTCGACCGTCTCTACGGCTACGAGGTCTCGCCGGTCCTGTGGAAGAAGGTCATGCCCCGGCTGTCGGCCGGCCGGGTGCAGTCCGTCGCCACCCGGCTCGTGGTCGAGCGGGAGCGGGAGCGGATCGCGTTCCGTTCCGCCGAGTACTGGGATCTGACCGGCACCTTCGCCACCGGCCGCACCGGTGACGCCTCCGACCCGTCCACCCTCACGGCCCGGCTGAACTCGGTCGACGGCCGTCGGGTGGCCCAGGGCCGCGACTTCGGTTCCGACGGCCGGCTCAAGTCCGACCAGGTGCTCCACCTGGACGAGGCGAACGCCCGCGCCCTCGCCGCCGCGCTGGAGAACGCTTCGTTCGCCGTGCGCTCGGTCGAGTCGAAGCCGTACCGCCGCTCCCCGTACGCCCCGTTCCGTACGACGACGCTGCAGCAGGAGGCATCCCGCAAGCTGGGCTTCGGAGCGAAGGCCACCATGCAGGTCGCGCAGAAGCTGTACGAGAACGGCTTCATCACCTATATGCGTACGGACTCCACCACGCTGTCCGACACCGCCATCGCGGCGGCCAGGGCGCAGGTGACCCAGTTGTACGGCGCCAACTATCTGCCCGAGAAGCCGCGGGTCTACGCCGGCAAGGTCAAGAACGCGCAGGAGGCGCACGAGGCGATCCGTCCGTCGGGCGACCGTTTCCGCACCCCCGCCGAGACCGGTCTGACCGGCGACCAGTTCCGACTGTACGAACTGATCTGGAAGCGGACCGTCGCCTCCCAGATGAAGGACGCCGTCGGCAACTCGGTCACCGTGAAGATCGCCGGCAGGGCCGCCGACGGCCGGGACGCCGAGTTCAGTGCCTCCGGCAAGACCATCACCTTCCACGGCTTCATGAAGGCGTACGTGGAGGGGGCCGACGACCCCAACGCCGAGCTGGACGACCGGGAGCGCAGGCTGCCCCAGGTCGCCGAGGGTGACGCGCTCGCCGCCGACGAGATCTCGGTCGACGGCCACGCCACCAAGCCGCCCGCCCGCTACACCGAGGCGTCGCTGGTCAAGGAGTTGGAAGAGCGCGAGATCGGCCGCCCGTCGACGTACGCCTCGATCATCGGCACCATCCTCGACCGGGGCTATGTGTTCAAGAAGGGGACGGCGCTGGTGCCGTCGTTCCTGAGCTTCGCCGTGGTCAATCTGCTGGAGACGCACTTCGGCCGGCTCGTCGACTACGACTTCACCGCCAAGATGGAGGACGACCTCGACTGCATCGCGCGGGGCGAGGCCCAGGCGGTGCCGTGGTTGAAGCGCTTCTACTTCGGTGCAGGCAGCGGCCCGGAGGCGGGTACCGCGTCCGCCGCCGGCAATGGCGACGGCGACCACCTCGGCGGTCTGAAGGCCCTGGTCACCGACCTGGGCGCGATCGACGCCCGGGAGATCTCCAGCTTCCCGGTCGGCAGCGGGATCGTGCTGCGCGTCGGCCGGTACGGCCCGTACGTCGAGCGCGGTGAGAAGGACTCCGAGGGCCACCAGCGCGCCGATGTGCCGGAGGACCTGGCCCCCGACGAGCTGACCGTGGAGCACGCGGAGGAGCTGCTGGCCAAGCCGAGCGGTGACTTCGCGCTGGGCACCGACCCGGAGTCGGGCAACGAGATCGTGGCGAAGGACGGCCGGTACGGCCCGTACGTCACGGAGATCCTGCCCGAGGGCACCCCCAAGACCGGCAAGAACGCGGTCAAGCCGCGGACCGCCTCCCTCTTCAAGTCGATGGCGCTGGACACCGTCACACTGGCGGACGCGCTCAAGCTGATGTCGCTGCCCCGGGTCGTCGGCACCGACGCCGATGGTGTGGAGATCACCGCGCAGAACGGCCGGTACGGCCCGTATCTGAAGAAGGGCACCGACTCGCGCTCCCTGGAGACCGAGGACCAGCTCTTCGACATCACCCTGGAGCAGGCGCTCGCGATCTACGCCCAGCCCAAGCAGCGCGGGCGGGCCGCCGCCAAGCCGCCGCTGAAGGAGCTGGGCACCGACCCGGTGAGCGAGCGTCCGGTGGTCGTGAAGGACGGCCGCTTCGGTGCGTACGTCACCGACGGCGAGACCAACGCGACCCTGCGGACCGACGACAGCGTGGAGACCATCACGCCGGAGCGCGGTTACGAACTGCTCGCCGAGAAGCGCGCCAAGGGCCCCGCCAAGAAGACGGCGAAGAAGGCACCGGCCAAGAAGGCGCCCGCGAAGAAGACGGCCGTGAAGAAGACCACGGCGGCGAAGACGACCGCAGCCAAGAAGACGGCCGCGAAGAAGGCCCCGGCCAAGAAGACCGCGGTGAAGAAGACCGCGGCATCGGCGAAGGCCACGGCCACGGACGAGTAGAGCCCCCTCTCCGGAGGCTCATGGCCGGACCCGATCCAGCGGAGAGCCCTTCTCCGGAGGCTCATGGCCGGACTCGATCCGGCGGAGAGCCCTTCTCCGGATTCCCGGTCGGAGCCTCACGGCCCGGACCGGTCCAGGAGAAGGCGCCCCTTTCGCGCCCCGGGCGCCGCCCCCAGCCACGGGGGCGGCGCCCGACGCGTACGGACCCGGTGCATCCCTTGCGCCCCAAGGGTCGTGGGCGAGGGAGGGCCCCCCGGCGGAGCCACCCCCGCGCTTTGTGTAGAACGTCCGTATGTTCGGACGGAACCGCCAGGGACCAGGGCGGTCCGGATAGGCTGGGCGGATGACGCGATCCGAGCAGCCAGCCGAGCAGCCGGTGGTCGTGAGCACCGTCTCAGAGACCTCTCAGGGCTCCGACGCCTCCGACGCCCTCGCCGCCGACTCCCGTGAGCGGGCGCCCCGCGCCCTGCTGCGCGTCCCGTCGCTCAGAAGGCTCTGGAACGCCCAGGCGGCCGGAGGCGTCGGCGACGCCCTCGCCCTTCTCGTCCTGCTCCTGCTGACCCTTCAGGCGGCGGTGGCCGAGGGCACGTTCGGCGACGGATACCGCGGGGCCGCCCTCTCGGTGGCCGCCGTACTCGGCGCCCGGGTCCTCGCGACCGTGCTCTTCGGCGCCGTACTCCTCGGCCCGCTGACGACGCTCACCTCGCCGAAGGGCCCCTTCGACCGCCGCTGGACCATGATCGGCGCCGATGGCACGCGGCTCGCGCTGCTCATCGTCGCGCCCCTGTGGATCGACTGGACCCCGGCCCACGCGGCCCTCCTCCTGCTGATCACCGTGTTCGTCGGCGGGATCGCCGAACGCTTCTGGACCGTCGCCCGCGACGGCGCGGCGCCCGCGCTGCTGCCCGCCCCGCCCCTGGAGGGCGCGGCGGTACGACCGCTGCCGGACCACCTCGGCGCGCTGCGCCGGCTCTGGCTGCGCACCAGCGTCGTGGCGATCCCGGCCGCCGCCGCCGTCCTGCTCGTGGTCACCCTGGTCAGCCGAGTCCTCGGCACCGGGATCGACTGGTTCGCGCGCCACCCGGCAGCCCTCGCCTCCTACGTCGCGGCCGGGCTCTTCGCGGCGTCCGTCGTGATCCTGTACTTCGCCCGGCTCTCCGGGTCGGCGACCCCCCGGCCGCGCTCCCCGCTCGAAGGGCTGCGCCGTCCCGCCACGGACGCGGGCCCCGACAAGGGCCGCACCGGGGCCGTCCCGTTCCTCCTGCTGGGCTGCGCCGCCGTCGCGGGCGCCGTCGCGGCGGCCGTCGCCGTCTCCGTCCTGCACGCCGTGGACCTCGGCGGCGGCCCCGCCGGCTTCGCCCTCCTCGTGCTCGCGCTGACGGGCGGCACCGTGCTCGGTGTCCGTGCCGCCGGATCCGTACTGCCCACCCTGTCGCGCCGACGGCTGCTCGCCCTCGCGCTCACGGTCACCGGGATCGCCCTCCTGGCGATGGGCCTGGTGCCCGATCTGGCGACCGTCCTGTTCCTCGCCCTCCTCGCCGGAGTCGCGGCCGGAGTCGCGGCGAACACCGGCCACGCCCTGATCGACCAGGAGTCGGAGGAGCCCCGGCAGGCCCGGATGACCAGCCACCTCCAAGCCGTCGTCCGGGTCGCCATCGGCATCGGCGCGCTCGCCGCCCCGCTGCTCGCGGCCGTCGTCGGCCCGCACCGGATCGCCAACGAAGACCTCGTCTACGGCGGCGCCGCCTTCACCCTGATGCTGGTCGGCGCGCTGCTGCTGCCGGTCGCCGCGGTCGTCCTGGCCAAGACGGACGACCGTTCCGGAGTGCCGCTGCGCCGCGATCTCGGCGAAGCGCTGCGCCGCGGCGCCGACCCGGCGCAGGCGCCCGCGCCCACCGGGTTCTTCATCGCCCTGGAGGGCGGCGACGGAGCCGGCAAGTCCACCCAGGTCGACGCCCTCGCAGAGTGGATCCGGGCCAAGGGCCATGAGGTCGTCGTCACCCGGGAGCCCGGCGCGACCCCGGTCGGCAAGCGGCTGCGCTCGATCCTCCTGGATGTGGCGTCGGCCGGACTGTCCAACCGCGCCGAAGCACTGCTGTACGCGGCGGACCGCGCCGAGCACGTCGGTTCGGTCGTACGGCCCGCGCTGGAGCGCGGCGCGATCGTGATCTCCGACCGGTACATCGACTCGTCCGTCGCCTACCAGGGCGCCGGGCGCGATCTGTCGCCGACCGAGATCGCCCGGATGTCGCGCTGGGCCACCGACGGCCTCGTACCGCATCTGACCGTGCTGCTCGACGTCTCGCCCGAGACCGCGCGGGAGCGCTTCACCGAGGCGCCGGACCGGCTGGAGTCGGAGCCCGCCGAGTTCCACCAGCGGGTCCGGGCCGGCTTCCTGACGCTGGCCGCGGCCGACCCCACGCGCTATCTGGTGGTAGACGCGGGCCAGGAGCCGGAGGCGGTCACCACCGTCGTACGGCACCGGCTCGACCGGCTGCTGCCACTCTCCGATGCCGAGGTGGCGGCGCTGGCCGAGGCGCGTCGCAAGGCCGAGGAGGAAGTACGCCGCAAGGCGGAGGAAGAGGCCGCGCGCAAGGCCGAGGAGGAGCGCCTGGAGCGGGAGCGGCAGGAGACGCTCGCCAGGCTGCGCGCCGAGGAGGAGGCCCGCCGCAAGGCGGAGGAGGAAGCTGCGCGGCAGCGCGAGGTGGAGCGGCAGGCCGAGGAGGCGCGGCAGCGCGCCGAGGAGGCACGCCGGCTCGCGGACGAGGAGCGCCGTCGGCGCGAGGCCGAGGAGAAGGCCCGCCGGGACGAGCAGGAGCGGCTGCGCAAGCTGGCGGAGGAGCAGGCCCGGCTGCGGGCCGAGGCCGAGGAGCGCCGGCTGGAGAAGCAGCGCAGGGCCGAGGAGGCGCTGCTGCGCGCCGAGGAGGCGCGCCGGGTGGAGGCGGAGGCCGCCGCGCGGGCGGAGGCGGTGCGCAGGGCGGAGGCCGAAGCGGTCGCGAAGGCGGATGCCGTACGGCGACGGGCCGAGGAGGAGGCGGTCGCGAAGGCCGCGGCGGTCAAGGCCGCCGCGGCGCAGGCCGCTGCCGCTGAAGCCGCGAAGGCCGCGAAGGCGGCGGAGGCTGCCAGGCTCGCTTCAGCCGCTTCAGCCGCTTCAGCCGCTTCAGCCGCCGAGTCGGTCTCGCCCACCGAGGTGACGGTGCCGACGCCCGTCGTCCGGCCGGACACCCCCTCAGCTCCTTCGCATCCTTCGCATCCTTCCGACCCTTCCGCCAACGAGATCACCGTGCCGACGCCGGTGGTGCGACCGGACGACCTCCCGGATCCTTCCGCCAACGAGATCACGGTTCCGACGCCGGTGGTGCGACCGGACGACGAGACCCAGCAGGTGCCGAGGATCACCGCGGACGGGAAGCGGCCGTCGGGCGGCCCGTCGGGAGCCGCTGCGGACCGCTCGCGGGCGGACCGGGAATCGGCGATGGAGGAGACGGCCGTGCTCCCGCCGGTGCGCGACGCGGCGCCGATGGACGAGACCGCCGTACTTCCCCCCGTACGGGACGAACGGCCGGTGGACCGGGTGCCGCCGGGCATCTTCCGTGATGAGCAGGGCCGTAGCGGATCTTCCCGTTCCGCTGGGGCCGCCACGTCGGGGGCTGCCGGCTCCAGGGACTCCGCGGCAGGATCTTCCGGGCCGGACGGATCGAGCGGGGACAACGACCGCACGCGGGAGCTCCCGCAGATCGACCCGGAGACGGGCCGTCCGCGCCGGCGCTCCGACTGGGCGGAGGAGACTCCCCTGGACGATCTGCCGTCCCTCGCGGACGAACTGCTCGGCCCCCACGACGAAGGCACGGACGGCGGCGACGGCCGGGGCCGGAGGCGCTGAAGGGGCCGGGTGGGATTTCGTTGTCAGACCCCTGCCCCACAATGGAGACCCCGGGAGGACCTCCCGGGTCCACGGCCACACAGCGGCCACGCGGAGGGCAGGTGACGGCGGATGACCGTATGGGACGACCTCGTCGGTCAGGAGCGGGTGCGGGCGCAGCTCGCCGCCGCGGCCCGCGACGCCGACGCCCTGGTCACCTCCGACTCCCTCGGTGAGCGGAGCCCCGACGCCTCCAAGATGACGCACGCGTGGTTGTTCACCGGCCCCCCGGGGTCCGGTGGGCCCACGGCGGCCCGCGCCTTCGCCGCCGCGCTCCAGTGCGTCAGTCCCGACCGGGCCCTCGGCGGGGAGCCGGGCTGCGGCTTCTGCGACGGCTGCCACACCGCGCTCATCGGTACGCACGCGGACGTCCAGGTCATCCGCACGGATCTGCTCTCCATCGGCGTCAAGCAGACCCGGGAGCTGGTCCGCCGCGCCCAGCTCTCCCCGGCCGTGGGCCGCTGGCAAGTGATCATCGTGGAGGACGCCGACCGGCTGACCGAGGGCGCGGGGAACGTCATCCTGAAGGCGGTCGAGGAGCCCGCGCCCCGCACCGTGTGGATGCTGTGCGCACCCTCGCTGGAGGACGTGCTGCCGACGATCCGCTCCCGCTGCCGTCATCTCACGCTCCGCACGCCCCCGGTGGCGGCCGTCGCCGATGTGCTGATCCGGCGCGACGGCATCGAGCCCGCCGTCGCCGCCGCCGCCGCGCGGGCCACCCAGGGGCATATCGGCCGGGCCCGCCGGCTGGCCACCGACGAGCGGGCCCGCGCCCGTCGGGCCACCGTGCTGAAGCTGCCGCTGCGCGTCGACGACGTCGGCGGTTGCCTCAAGGCCGCGCAGGAGCTGATCGACGCGGCTGCGGAGGACGCCAAGCAGGTCGCGGACGAGACGGATGTGAAGGAGACGGACGAGCTGAAGGCGGCGCTCGGCGCCTCGCAGGGCGGCCGGATGCCGCGCGGGACGGCCGGGGCGATGAAGGATCTGGAGGACAGACAGAAGCGCCGCAAGACGCGTACGCAGCGGGACAGCCTGGATCTCGCGCTCAGCGATCTGACCGGCTTCTACCGCGATGTGCTCGCCCTTCAGTTGGGCTCGGAGATCGCCATTGCCAATGAGGACGTACGGGACGCACTCGACCGGATCGTCCGGTCCTCCACCCCCGAGCGCACCCTGCGCCGGATAGAGGCGGTGGTGGCGTGCCGGGCGGCGCTGGAGGCGAATGTGGCTCCGCTGCTGGCGGTCGAGTCGATGACGATGGCGCTGCGCGCGGGCTGAGCCGTACTCGTACCGGTATCCGTACACGCTCCGTACCCGTACATGCTCCGTACTCGTACCGCCGTCGCTGCCGGGCCGGTCGGGGTGGTCGCGCCGGTCGAGCTGAGCCCCGTACCGCTGTCGCTCTGGTCTGGTCACCGCCCGTGCCGCCACCGCCCGTACGGACACCGCCCGTGCCGCCACCGCCCGAATCGTCTCCATCCCGCGCCGGCCTGACAGTCTTCGCTACGGCACCAGTTCACCCATACGAGTACGGATAGGCATCATTCGCCGCCTTCGCCTACGCTCCGGGGATGCATCCAAGGCACCTCTTCCGCCATTCCGTCCTCGCGGTGGCCGCTGCCGGCCTGCTGGTATCCGGTTGCGGCGGAGGGGGCTCGGCGCGCGGTTCCGGTTCGGGGCCGGACTCCGGCGCCGCCGCTTCCACCCCGGCCGCCACCGTCCCGCCCCCCGAGCTGGACCCGTACTACGGGCAGAAGCCGGCCTGGCGCGCATGTGGTGTACCGGAGTTCCAGTGCGCCACGGTGAAGGTGCCGCTGGACTACGACAAGCCGGCCGGCGACTCCGTCAAGCTGGCGGTGGCCCGGATCAAGGCCACCGGCCCCGGGAAGCGGATCGGTTCGCTGCTCGTCAACCCGGGCGGCCCCGGGGGTTCGGCCGTCGGCTATCTCCAGGCGTACGCAGGGGTCGGCTACCCCGCCCCGGTCCGCGCCCGCTACGACATGGTCGCCGTCGATCCGCGCGGTGTCGCCCGCAGTGAGCCCGTCGAATGCCTCACCGGCCGGCAGATGGACGCCTACACCCAGATCGACCAGACTCCCGACGACGCCGCCGAGGCCGCGCGTCTGACATCGGCGTTCAAGGGGTTCGCGGCGGGCTGCCAGAAGCGTTCGGGCACGGTTCTGCCGCATGTCTCGACCGTGGACGCGGCCCGGGACATGGATGTGGTCCGGGCGGTGCTGGGCGATCCGAAGCTGACCTATGTCGGCGCCTCGTACGGCACCTTCCTCGGCGCCACCTACGCCGAGCTGTTCCCGGGGCGCACCGGCCGGCTGGTCCTCGACGGCGCGCTCGATCCGTCCCTCCCCGCCCGCCGGGTGAATCTGGATCAGACGGCGGGGTTCGAGACTGCGTTCCGGTCCTTCGCGGCGGACTGCGTGCGGCAGCCGGAGTGCCCGCTGGGCAGTACGACGGTGGCGGATGCGGCCACCCGCCTCAAGGCGTTCTTCGCGACGCTGGACGCCCGTCCGGTGCCGACCGGTGAGAGCCGTGAGCTGGGCGAGTCGCTGGCCACCACGGGTGTGCTCGCGGCGATGTACGACGAGGGTGCGTGGCCGCAGCTCCGCGAGGGTCTGACGAGCGCCATGAACGGCGACGGTGCCCCGCTGCTCGCCCTCGCCGACAGTTACTACGAGCGCGACAGCGACGGCACGTACGCGAACCTGATGTACGCCAACGCGGCCGTGAACTGTCTGGACCTGCCCCCCGCCTTCGCCGGCCCGGCCGCCGTGGAGGCCGCGGTCCCGGAGTTCGAGAAGGCGTCGCCGGTGTTCGGCCGGGGCTTCGCGTGGGCGGCGCTGAACTGCGCCTACTGGCCGACCCCGGCCACCGGTGAGCCGCACCGGATCGAGGCGAAGGGCGCGGCGCCGATCCTGGTCGTGGGCACCACCCGGGACCCGGCCACCCCGTACGCCTGGTCACGGGGGCTCGCTGACCAACTGGCGTCGGGCACGCTGCTGACGTACGACGGCGACGGTCACACCGCGTACGGCCGGGGCAGCGACTGCGTGGACACCGCTATCAACGCCTATCTGCTGGAGGGCACGGTCCCGGCGAACGGCACGCGCTGCGGCTGACGGCCCGCGCGGTCCCCGAACGGACTGCGGCCGGTGCGGGGGCGGGCCCCGCACCGGTCAGTGGCCGGACGACGTGACGGTGAAATCGCGCGGCATCAGCCAGACCACCAGCAGGGTGACGGTCGCCACGATCCCGACCGAGACGAACGCCGTCGTCGTCAGCGCGCTGTCGAAGGCGGCCCGCGCCGCCGCCAGCACCTGGTCGCCCTCGGTCCGCGACAGGTCGTACGCCCCGCCGATCGACTCCCGGGCCTGCTGCGCCTGACCGGCCATGCGGTCCGCGTACACCGCGCCGTGGATCGACCCGAGGAGGGCCACTCCGAGGCCGACGCCCAGCTCGTAGTTGGTCTCGGAGACCGCCCCTGCCTGTCCGGCGCGTTCGGCGGGCACGGCCGAGACCAGGACGGACGACGCGGTGGTGATCGCCAGCCCGTCGCCGAGGCCGAGCGTGACGAGGACGACGGCGACATAGCCGTACGTGGTGGGTTCGGGCGACAGCGCCAGCACCAGGAATCCGACGACGACCCCGCCGAGCCCCAGCGCCATCAGGGCCCGTACCCCGATCCGTTCCATCAGTCCGGGTGCGAGCAGCGACCCGACGAGCATCGCGAGCGCGACGGGCAGGGTGCGCAGACCGGCCTCGGACGGCGAGTACCCGTGGACGTACTGGAGCCAGAGCGACACCAGGAACAGGGCGGCGCCGATGGCGAGCATGGCCATGAGGATGGCCAGGGCGGCGGCGGTGAAGGCGCGGTTCTTGAAGAGCCGGACATCGAGCAGCGGGTCGGGCAGCCGGAGCTGCCGGCGGGCGAAGAGCGCCAGGACGAGGACGCCAGCGACGAGCGCGGCGATGTCCTCGGCGGCGGGCGTGCCCTTGGCGACGTGCTTGATGCCCCAGGCGAGGGCGACGATGCCGATGACGGAGAGGACGGCCCCGAAGTAGTCGAGGCGGCCGTGCCCGGCGTCCTTGAACTCGGGCAGCAGCCAGAGCCCCGCGAACAAGGTCACCACGACGACGGGCACATTGACCCAGAACGCGGCGGCCCAGCCGAACTGCTCGATGAGCACCCCGCCGACGAGCGGCCCGATGGCGGCCCCGGCCCCGGCGACGGCGGCCCAGATCCCGATGGCACGGGTCCGCTCGCGGGCGTCCGTGAAGATGTTCCGGATGAGCGAGAGCGTCGACGGCATGACCATCGCCCCGCCGATGCCGAGCAGCACCCGCCCGCCGATCAGCTGCCAGGTGGTGGTGGAGGTCGCGGCGACGACGGAGGCGATCCCGAAGAGGACGATTCCGCAGAGGAAGAGCCGCTTGCGGCCGTAGCGGTCCCCGATGGCACCGGTGGTGATGAGCAGGCCGCCGAGGACCAGCCCGTAGATGTCGATGATCCACAGTTGTTCGAGGGCGTTCGGCTGTAGATCGTCGATGAGGGAGGGGAGGGCGACATTGAGGATGGTGGCGTCCATGGCCACCAGCAGCAGACTGGCGCAGAGCACGGCGAGCATGGCCCAGCGCTCCGGGCCGGGGGCCGCGGGTCGCTCCGCGACGGTGCCGGTGGGGGGCACGGCTCGGGCCACGGGTGATCTCATCCCTTCGGGGGCGTTGCCTGCTGGGCTTCGGGGCGGGGCGATGACGCGGAGGGTCTGCGTGGCTGTATGTCGTATTGACTACCTTTGAGCAATTATGGCGGTGCGTGTTGCGCCATGTGCAAATCGACGCCACCTCCGGACCGCGCCCGCGCGCCCCTGAGGTGGCCCTTTGCCCCTCCGGGGCACCCACCGGGCTGGTTCGGGGCACCCGGAACAACCCTGTAGACTTAGCGCCGCTGCTGGTGCGAACGTGTCCCGCGAGGGCACATGTATCCGTGGCTTGCCGCCTTAGCTCAGCTGGCCAGAGCAACGCACTCGTAATGCGTAGGTCTCGGGTTCGAATCCCGAAGGCGGCTCTGAAGAACCTCAGGACTCACTCGCCGTGACCTGGGGTTTTTCGCTGTTCGGGGGCGGTTTCCTGGTTGTTGAGGGTTCCTGTTCCGTGCGTTCCGTGCCGGCCGGCACGGGGAGTACATAGGTGTAGCCGACACTGAGCGGGGCGTGCGGGGCGGCGAGTCCCGGAGTGTCTCTCTGGCCTTGCGCCGGATCTTCCGGCTGGAGGGCAGGGTTGGAGCCGGTGCGGACGCAGTCGGGCGGGCACTCGATTGTGCTCGTCGTCCGGGTCTCCCGCTGTGATGGATGAGCGGATTGCCTGCCGGCCCGGGGTGGCGACTCCGACTACCGCTGCTTCGCGCGGCGAGGTTGTCGAGGGAGGACTGCCTGGGGGCGGTATCACAGCAGCCCGCTGCATCCGTTCGTCACCGGTACGTGAATCCGGCCAGACCCCCTCGCGGTCAGGGAGTAACGCGACGTCACGGGCGCGCGGTCGTTCGATGGGTGCGCTGAAACGTCGAGGGTGGCGATGGGGACATCGAGCAACCTTGGCCGCCTCGCTGGAAAATACGAAAAAATTACACGATTGGGTGACCTGCTCCGGGAAGGTTAATTGGATTCATCCTGGGCCCGCCATAATCGGTCGCGGATGGTCGGCGAAGATTGGAGTATGAGTCATGCCGGATGTTTTCGACCGAATCGAATTGGGTGCTCGGAAAGTTTTCGGTGAAGGGCCGGTTTGTGTTCATGTAGGAAATGTTGAGGAGTGTGAGATTAAGCGGCACCCTTCTTACTCGAAGTTTCGCACTGAGGCGATCCTGGCCGGGGTGCAGTCAGCTCCGAGTTCCCGCCTGTGGGAATCCTTAATTGCCATGGGGAGGTTGTGTGACCTGGATGGCGACGATACGTGGCGGCTGGTTGTCCTCGACTGTATCGTTCCCTGTTTCCGTTCACTGTCAACGCGAATATCTCGTGATTTCCAAGTCGAGCGGGAAGAAATTCGTGCGGCCATGGTGGCGACCGCGTTGGAGGTGTGGGCGGACACCGTCATGGGCGTTCCTCCGCGTCACGTCAGGGACCGGATGGTGAAGGCGGCATTTGAGGTGGCCTTCAGGCGGGGGAAGTGCGCCTCATCGGAGTGCTCGACGGACGACGTCGACATATTTTTCCGGCCGGACAGGCATTCCCAGAGCTCCTCGCTGAGGGCGTCATCGATCATCGATATCAACACCATCCGTGACGTGGATGTCGCAGAGCAGATCAGAGGTGAGCGGCTGGGGGCGCTGCTTCAGGGGCTGGGTTGCTTCGATACCGTGCGGGGTTTTCACGATGAAATTCGGGCCGGTCGCCGTTCGGGGTCTGTCAGTCATGCAGTGAAGGCTTCGAGGCTTTCTCGATACAGGGTTTCCAACCCGAACCTTTACTACTATGCCTCAGACCTTTACCCCTCATTCATTGGGCTTCGAGAAGCCGCAGACGTGATGGGGATTGCGGAATCCGCTGCACACCGACTCATCAGGGCAGGGGAATTCCCTTTCCCTGTGGCAAGGGCGGGGCGGAGCTATAAGGTCTCCGTCAGGGCCCTCATGCATTTCAAGGACATTCCGGACGCCGTCGTTCATGTCGATGACATTGAGAACGGCGCCCTTCATGCGGGCGGTGGCATACGGCGAGAGTCGTGATGCGTAGAGGAAGCTACCTCGCTGACTCGGTTGAGACTGCTGAGTAGTTGAGTGGGGTCGGGCGAGGCGGTGGCGGCCGCCAGGCGCGGTCAGTGGTCGGCGGTGCCGGGCGAGGTGACCCATTCGGTGGGTTGACTGGTGAGGGAGGCGATCATGTCGAAGTCGCCGTCGTAGTGGAGGACCGGCACGCGATTCAGCTCGGCGGTGGCGGCGATGAGGAGGTCGGGGAGTGACAGGGCGCGGTGGAAGCCCGCGTTGAGCGCGTGACGCTGTACCTCCAGTGCGCGGGTGAAGGCGTCGTCCCCGGTGTGCAGATAGTCGAAGGCGTGGAGCCAGGTGCTGATGCGCGTCGCCTCCGCGCTGTCCCGGGCCGAGTGGATCATCTCGTACTCGGTGGGCTGGCAGACGGCGAGTAGGTACCGCTCGTGGAGCGGTTTCAGCACCTCTCGGACCGCGGGTTTCGTCCAGCGGGCGAGAGCGGACTTGTCGATCAGGTAGCGGCCCTGCATCAGGCGGCCTGGCCGCCGTCGCGCCTGAGGGTTCCGTCGGCGTTGCGCGGGCCGGTGCTCTCGATGATCTCGCTGAAGTCGAACTCGCCGGCATCCATGGCGTCGAAGCCCTCCTGCCGCAGATGCCGTTTGACGGCGTCCTCCATCGCGAGGCGGACGGCTTTGGCCTTGGTCTTGGTGCCGAAGATGCGCATGGCTTCGCTGACCATGTCTTCGTCGAGGTCGATCACGGTACGGGCCACGGAGGTACCTCCCGGACAGTCGTAGCGGTTGGGTAAACGATATCATCTGTGCGCTGGTGGCGATATCGTTTCTCTCCGTGCTGGCCGCGATCGACTCCGTCGCGGGCCACGTCGTGCTCCTGGCCCGGCCCGCTCCGTGTCCATGCGGTCCCGGTCCTGAGGCCATCACCCAGTCGGGCGATCCGGTCGATCGCCCGGTCGGATCCGCAGCTCCTCGAAGAGTGACGCGAAGCTGTCGGACCCGTGACCCGCCCCGGCGCGGCGGTCGAGGAGGGACTTCAGGGGTTCGTGGACGGCGGTGTCCAGGCCCAGGGTGCGGGTCAGGTGGATGAGGTCGCCGAGTGCGGCGCGGTTCAGGTCGACCGTCGAGACGCCCTCCGTGTAGTGGCCCGACTCGGCCTCCGCCGCGAGTTCCGGCAGGAAGGCGGCCATGCCGCGCAGCCAGGACGCCGCGAGCGGGGCGAAGGTGCCGGGTGGTACGCCCACCTCGCGCAGCAGGGCGGCGGAGTGCAGGAAACCGGCCAGGGCGGCGTAGCCGGTGCCGAGCAGGGCGAGGTCCTGGATCTCGGCGAGGCCGGGGTCCGGGCCGAACCAGTGGGCGGTGGCCAGCACTTCGAGGGTCGGGCGGTGGGCGTCGAAGGCGGGCTGCGAGCCGCTGTAGAGGAAGAAGGCGTCCCGGCTGCCGACCGTGCTGGGCAGGCCCATCATCGCGCCGTCCACATACGCGGCGCCGTGACCGGCCGCCCAGTCGGCGAACTCGCGCGCCTGCGTCGGCGAACCGTTGGTCAGGTTGACCACGGCCCGGCCCGCCAGTTCCGGTGCCGCGCCGCCGAGCGCCTCGTACACCGAGGCGTAGTCCAGCAGCGGGACGATCACCAGTGGGCTCGCGGCGACGGCCGCCGCGACCGTCGGGGCGTGGACGGCGCCCGCGCGGACCAGGGGGGCGGCCTTCTCCGGCGTACGGTTCCACACCGTCGTACGATGTCCGGCGGCCAGCAGCGCCGCCGCGATCGGGGCGCCCATCCGGCCCAGGCCGATGACGCTCACCTCCGTACCGATCCGCTGCTCAGCCATGGTCCGGACCCTTCGCGACGACCGTGGCGACCCGGGCGATGCCCTCGGCTCCGTGGCCCGCCGCGCCCGTGCGGCGCAGCAGTGTGACGAGCAGGTCGGGGACCTCCGTGCCGATGCCCCGGGCCCGGCTGGTGTGCACGAGGTGCTCCATCGCGGCGGTGTGCACGTCGACCGTTCCGTCGTCGTCCGGGTAGTCGCCCGCCGCTATCTGGCGGGCGTGCTCGGTGAACAGGGTCGCCACGAAGGGCAGATAGTCGGTGGCCACGGCGGCGAACTCGGGCGCCGCCACGCCCTCCGTGCCGGTCAGCGCCAGCGCGTGGTGGAACCCGGCGACGGCGCCCCATACGGTGCCGAACAGGGCGGTGTCGTAGAGCGAGGCGTGGCCCGGATCGTTGCCCAGGTGTACGGCGTTGCCCAGCGCGGCCAGCAGCGGCGCGTGGGTGGCGTACGCGGTGGCCGAGCCGCTCAGCACGAACAGCGCCTCGGGCCGGCCGACCAGCCGGGTACCGCTCATCGCGGCGCCGTCCAGGTAGGCGGCGCCGGCCGTCCGCGCCCACCGCGCGGTGTCGCGGGCGGTTTCCGGGGTGCCGGACGTCAGATTGACCAGGACGCGTCCGCGCAGTGCACCGGCGACCGGTTCGAGCAGTTCGCGTGTGGTGGCGTCGTCGGGGAGGACGACCACCACCACCGCGCTCGCGGTGATCGCGTCGGTGAGGCTCACCGCGGGGACCGCGCCCGCCGCGACCAGTTCGTCCGCCTTTCCGGGGGTGCGGTTCCAGACGGTGGTGCGGTGGCCCGCCGTGATGAACGCGCGGGCCACGACGGTTCCCAGCTGTCCGAGTCCGAGCACGGTGACGGTCCCGGGGGCGGGGGCCCCGTGCGGGGAGGGGTGCGGTGACATGGCCGGTCTCCTTCGGTGTCCTCCGGCCGGGCCCGTCGCCCCGCCGTTCGGTCGTGCCACCACAGTGCCGAGCGGCGCTGGCGGAACCCTGTCGGTTCACTGGCGAAAGGGCGAAAGGGCGAAAGGGCGAAAGGGCGAAAGGGGGAGAGGGGGCCGGGTGCGGGGATCAGGTGATACGGGGATCGGGTACGGGGGGTCGGATAGCGTGACCGGGTGTACTTCGCCGTGCTGGGACCGCTGACCGTATCCACCACGGACGGGGCGCCCGTGGACGTCCCCGAGGCGAAGGTCCGGGCGCTGCTCGCGGATCTGCTCGTACACGCCGGAAAGGTGGTGTCGGCCGACCGGCTGGTGGACGACGTATGGGGCGCCGACGCGCCCGCCCGTCCGGCGGGGGCGCTCCAGACGAAGGTGTCCCGGCTGCGCCGTGCGCTGGACGCCGCGGAGCCGGGGGCGCGGGCGCTCGTGGTGTCCCGGGCGCCCGGCTATCTGCTCCGGGCCGATGCCGCCGTCGATGCGGCACGGTTCGCGGAACTGACGGACACGGCGTACGCCACGGACGATGCCCGGTCGCGGGCCGCGCTCCTGACCGATGCGCTCGCGCTGTGGCGGGGGCCCGCGTACGCGGACTTCGCCGACGCGGAGTTCACCCGTGGCGCGCGGGACCGGTTGGACGAGCAGCGGTTGACCGCGGTCGAAGCCCGTGCGGAGGCCCGCCTCGAACTCGGTGAGCACGCGGAACTCATCCCCGAACTGCGGGAACTGGTCGAGCGGCATCCCGCGCGCGAGCGGGCGCTGGCCGTCCTGATGCGTGCGCTGTACCGGGCGGGCCGGCAGGGTGAGGCCCTCGCGTGCTTCGCCGAGCTGCGCGGGCGTCTCGCCGACGAGTTGGGGGTGGACCCCGGGCCGGAACTGGTCGCGCTGTGGCAGGCGATCCTGCGACAGGATCCGGCGTTGGCCGGCCCGCCCGCACGACGGGCACCGGCCGCACTGCCCGCCCCTCTGACGGATCTCGTCGGCCGGGCGGAAGCACTGGCCGAGGTACGGGAACTGCTCGCCACGCACCGGCTGGTGACCCTGACCGGGCCGGGCGGGGTGGGCAAGACCCGCCTCGCGACGGCGGCAGGTGAGGGCGAGGGTACGGGCGAGGGCGAGGGTACGGGTACGGGCGAGGGGCTGGGGACGGGGGCGGGGGCGGGGACGTACGGTGCGGCGGGCGGTGGCGTTCGTTCCGTCGACGTACGGATGGTCGAGCTGACCGGTCCCGGACTGCCCGCCGAGCGCCTGAGCGCAGCCCTCGGCCTCCGCGAGGACGGGATGCCCGCGCTGCGCGACGCCCTGCGGGCCCGGCCGACCCTGCTCGTACTGGACAACTGCGAGCATGTCGTCGACGCGGCGGCCGAACTGGTCGCCGACCTCCTGGGCGCGGCGCCAGGACTGCGGATCCTGGCGACCAGCCGGGAACCGCTCGGGCTGCCCGGTGAGGCGGTGTACGCCGTGCCGCCGCTCTCGCGCTCCGACGCCGAGCATCTGTTTGCGGTGCGCGCCGCCGAGGCGGCACCGGGGTTCGCCGTGGGTCCCGGGGAGGCGGACGCGGTCGCCACGATCTGCCGTCGGCTGGACGGGCTCCCCCTCGCGTTGGAACTGGCCGCCACCCGGATACGGGCCCTGGGCGTGGCGGAGTTGGCGGACCGGCTGGACGATCGGTTCCGGGTACTGGGCGGCGGGCGGCGCGGCGCCCCGGAGCGCCAGCGGACCCTGCGGGCGGTGATCGACTGGAGCTGGGAGCTGCTCGCCGACGACGAACGCGCGGTCCTGCGCCGATTGGCCGTACACGCCGACGGCTGCTCGCTGGCGGCGGCGGAGGCGGTGTGTGGCGACGGCGATGTGGGTGGTGCGGACGGTGCGGGCGGTACGGGGGAGGGGGATGCGGGCGATGTGGGTGGTGCGGACGGTGCGGGAGTGGTTGGTGGGGAGGTGCTCGCTCCGTTGATACGGCTCGTGGACCGTTCGCTCGTGGTGGTGGCGGACGGGCCGCGCTACCGACTGCTGGAGACGGTGGCGGCGTACGGGCGGGAACGGCTCACCGGGTCCGGCGAAGAGGACACCGTACGGCGGCGGCACTTCGGTTACTTCGCCGCACTGGCCGAGGACGCGTCGACCCGGCTGTACGGGGACGGTCAGCGGCGTTCGTTGGAGCTGCTCGACCGAGAGTCGGGCAATCTGCGGGTCGCCCTGGACGGCGCGGTACGGCGGGGAGACGCGGCCGGTGCGCTACGGCTGTGCGCCGCGCTGGTCTGGTACTGGTTCCTGCGGGGCCGGACCGGGGAGGCGGGGCGGTCCCTGCACGCGGCCCTGGCCGTCGGTGGTGCGGGCGTCGGTCACGATCCGGGCCTCGCACCGGCTCGGGAGCGCGCCGCCGCATGGCTCGCGGGGTTCACCGTACTGACGGGTGGCCGGACCGGGGAAGCCACTCCACCCGGGGAGCCCCGGGCCCGGTGGTTCCTCGGATACGCCCTGTACGCCACCGGTGGCGACCTCGCCCGGAGCGAGGCGCTCGTCGGCTCCGCGCTCGCGGAGCTGCGCGCGGCCGGCGACCGGTGGGGGACGGCGGCGGCGCTGAGCACCCGCGCCAAGCAGGCCATGGCGCGTGGCGATCTCCTGGCCCCCCGCGCGGACGCCGAGGACAGCCGGGCGATCTTCGAGGAGCTGGGCGACGGCTGGGGCCGGTTGCAGACCGCCTATCCGCTGGCGTCGCTGGCCGAGGTGGCTGGGGAGTACGCGGACGCCCGTCGGCTGCACGCGGACGGGCAGCGGGCGGCCGAGGAGCTGGGCCTGTGGCACGAGGCCGCCGACCGGCTCACCGGGCTCGGCCGGATCGCGCTGCTCACGGGCGACTTCGCGCGGTCGCGCGAACTCCACGAGCGGGCCGGCCGGCTGGCCGCCGAGCACGGCTACGAGGCGGGCGAGGTGCACGCTCGGATCGGTCTCGGTCTCGGGGCGCGGCGCCAGGGCCTGTTGGAGGTGGCCGAGCGGGAGCTGCGGTGGGCGCTGGAGTGGCACCGCCGGGCGGCCTTCGACCCGGGCCCCGCGCTGCTGCTCGCCGAACTCGGCTTCGTCGCCGAACAGCGCGGGGACGCGGAGGCGGCGTGGGAGCTGCACCACGACGGCCTGCTCGCCGCCCGTGGTGGCGGCGATCCGCGCGCGGTCGCGCTGGCCTTCGAGGGCCTGGCCGGGGCGTGGTCGCTGGCCGGTGACGCCCGCGCCGGGGCCCGGCTGCTGGGGGCCGCGACCGCGGTCCGCGCGGCGGCGGGCGCTCCCCTTCCGTCCGGCGAACGCGCCGACGTCGACCGGGTCGCCTCCCGTGTACGGGCGGTACTGGAGCCCTCCGCGTACGACGCCGCGACGGGCGAAGGGGCGGCTGTGGGGCTGGCGGCTTTCTCCGACGGCCCGGGGAGCCTGGGCGTCCTGGGCGGCCCTGGGCCATCGCCACGGTGAAGGGCCCACTGCACCGGGTCGCGGCGTGGACGCTCCCGTACGGCTCGATCTGCATGAGGCCCATGTCACACCGCGATCGATCCGGTGGCTCGAGGAGATCCTGCCGGCGCGCCCGGGGCTGACCGAGGCCCCCCCGGCGGCTGGTCCGTGGCCGGGCGCGGGCGGCCGTTCACCGGCTGGGGTATCGGGATCGCCGCCCGTCCCGAATTCCGGGCCGATCTGAAGGCGGCGGTGGCGGTGACCCGGGCGGGGCCGTGACCCGCCCACGGGCTGAGCCGGGCGGCAGCTCGTGACCCGACCCACGGGCTCCTGCCGGTGGGGGGCGAGGCCCGGTCCGGTGTCCTGCCGGTGGGGGGTTGTGACCTCGGGCCCGGGGCTCTTGCCGGTGGGGGGCGAGGCCCGGTCCGGTGTCCTGCCGGTGGGGGGTTGTGACCCCGGGCCCGGGGCTCTTGCCGGTGGGTGGCGTGGCCCCGGGCCCGTGTCCTGCCGGTGGTCGGGGGTCGTGACCCCGGTCCATGGGCTCCGTTGGTCGGGGCAGTGGGCCGGGCCGCGGGCTTCGGACCAGCGGTCCGGCACTGTTATCCACAGGCTGGGGGGTAGGCGGATCGTCGCCGGTAGAGTGGCTTCGCCGCTCGGAGTGGTGGCCAGGTGGAGAAGGACGCGCGACGCGGCGGCGGCCCGCGGTGCCTGTTGGGCTGGACGGTGGATGGGGACATGGAGCGACTGGACACAGCGGCCGAGCGGGAGGCCGCGGCCGCGGCGGACGGCGTCCCCGCGCGCCCGATGCCCCTGCCCCCCGGCCGCGCCTCGGTCGAGAACGGCAAGTTGAAGGACACCCCGGCGAATCGGGCCCTGCACCCCCAGGTCACCCCGCAGGAGCGGTTCACCGACTCCGAGCTGGTCGACCACAGCTTTTACGCCGACGAGAAGACGATCGTGCTCCGTGACGACGTCCGGACCGGTCTCCAGAAGCTGATTGACGCGAAGATCAAGGTCGACTGCATCGTCACCTCCCCGCCCTACTACGGCCAGCGCGATTACGGGTACGAGGGCCAGCTCGGCCTCGAAGAGCGGCCCCAGGAGTTCATCGACCATCTGGTCGAGGTCTTCCAGCTGTGCTGGGAGGTCCTGAGCGACACCGGTTCCCTCTGGATCAACATCGGCGACACCTACTGGAGCGGCAAGGGCGCCCATAAGAGCGGTGAGGCCAAGCAGGGCGCACGGCGCTTCGGCATTCGACCGCAGGACAAGCCGGGCGACGGCAAGTGGGCCCGCCCCAAGCAGCTCCTCCTCATTCCGCACCGGTTGGCCATCGCGCTCCAGGACTCCGGCTGGCTCGTGCGGAACGACAACGTCTGGGTGAAGCCGAATCCCGTGCCCGACCAGGTGCGGGACCGCTGCTCGATCTCCCACGAGTACGTCTTCCACTTCACCAAGAGCCGCTGGTACTACTTCGACCGGCTCGCGGTGGGCCGGAAGCACGAGAAGACCGGCAGCGTCCTGCCGCCGCTCGACACCTGGGACGCCCGCCCCTCCGCCGGGAACGGCAAGCACCGCGCAGCCTTCTCCGACGAGCTGGTCCGTATCCCGGTCCTGGCGACCACTCCCCCCGAGGGCATCGTCCTCGACCCGTTCAACGGCTCGGGCACCTCGATGCTGTTCGCCCGCTCGCACGGATTCCGCTCGATCGGGATCGACCTCAGTGACGACTACTGCGGTCATGTCGTCGATGAACTGAAGAACATGGACAGTCAACTCGACTTGGAGCTGTGAGTGCCGTTGTATCTGGCGTCATCCGTGGTGAAAGCGGCTGTCGAGCGGCTGGGTGTCTCCTCGACGAATGCCAGTCTTGGGGACTATCTGATCTTCAAGAGGGCTCTGGAGAACAGAAAGTCCGAGGCGGCCGACCCCGCTCCCGACGGAGATGGGGAGGCGCTGGGCATCGTCACGGGCACGCGGTCGACGTACTACGTGCAGGCGATCAGAGAGATGGCGCTCATCGGGGCGGTATCCGGCTCCACGCCTCCCGGCCCGGAGCTGGCGGACGGGACTCCCCCCTTCTTCCTTCCCTTCGGGGCCAAGCGGGAGACGACGCGTGGCTATCGATCCCACAAGTTCCCGTCGAACGGCTCCTCCGACACCATCAGCCGGTGGCAGGCGCGTGGTACGACACCGTTCCAACTGATACCCGACTCCAAGCCCAAGGCGTACCGGTTCGTGGCGCGCAGCGCCCAGCAGTTGGAGCTGTTCTTCGCCGTCAAGAAGGCTCAGCACAATTTCTCCGGGAAACGGCCGTCCATCCTCGACACGGCCGTGTGGTGGTTCCGCTCCACCGATCTCGCGGAGAGGTTCCCCGGGCAGCCGAGCGATGAGGAGTTGGTCGCGGCGGCCGTCGCCGATCTCGGCCTGACGCCGGCGGAGCTGGAGGGTCTGTTCAGCGGCCCAGGACCCGAGGATCTGTTCGACGGGGAGTTCACGTGACACCGATCTACGCCGACACGCCCGCCGATCCGGCGCAGTATCTGCCCCCGGCGCCACAGCAGCACCCGGTGATCACTCCGGAGACCGCGCAGAGCCCAACGCCGCCCCCGGCCGATCCCCCCGTCCAGCAGCCCCCTGTCCAGCCTCCGGCCGACCTCGGTGGCCAGATCGAGCATGTCGCCGCGTATGTGGCGGCCCGGGGCTTCGTCTTCGAGCCCTGGCAGATAGCCGCCTTCATCACCGCCGTACGGACCAAGCCGTTCGTGATCCTGGCGGGGATATCGGGGACCGGGAAGACCAAGCTGCCCCGGCTGGTGGCCGAGGCGACCGGAGCGGAGTGCGTCACCGTCCCCGTACGGCCCGACTGGACCGACAGCAGCGAGCTGCTGGGGTACGAGCGGCTCGACGGCTCCTTCCAGCCGGGCGAGCTGCTCCGGGTGGCGCGCGAGGCGTGGCAGAACCCGGACCGGCAGTTCTTCTTCGTGCTCGACGAGATGAACATCGCGCGGGTCGAGTACTACCTGGCCGAGGTGCTGAGCCAGTTGGAGAGCCGCGCCCCGGACGCGGACGGACGGGTCGTCTCCGGGCCGCTGGCGCCGCATCTCGCCGGGTCCGCCCATGACGAGTGGGCGACGGTGGGGCTGCCGGCGAATCTCTGTCTCGTCGGCTCGGTCAATATGGACGAGACCACCTTCGGGTTCTCCAAGAAGGTCCTCGACCGGGCCTTTGTGATCGAGTTCTCCACGGTCGACCTGTTCCAGGTGAAGCCGGTCGACACGGGCTCGGTGGCGCCCGTCGCGTGGGGGAGCGCCGAGTGGCGGGTGCCCGCTCTCGCCCTGGGCGGTCATCCGGCCGCGGGGACCCAGCAGGTCACGTCGATCATCGAGATCCTGGCTCCGGTCAATGAGATCCTGACGCAGGGCCAGCTCCAGTTCGGCTATCGCGTACGCGACGAGATCACCATGTTCTGCCTCACGGCGAAGGACTGCGCGGAGCTGTTCACCACGCCCGGCTCCGGGACGGTCGATCCGCTCGATCTCGCCATCGCCATGAAGGTGCTGCCGAGGGTGCAGGGCGGCGGGGCCACGGTCCGGGGCGTTCTGGAGGGCCTTCAGCGGTGGGCGGCGGGTGGCTCCGGCACGGTCGGCGGGCCGCAGGGTGCGGCCGCAGAAGACGGACAGCCGGGCTCGACGGGAGAAGCGGGGCCGTCGGTCTCGACGGAGGAGGACGGACAGCCGGGTTCCGCTGCGGCGCCGGGAGCCGGGGGCGGGCAGCAGGACGCGGGACAGGGCGCGCAGTACCCGTTCTGCGCGGACCGGCTGGCGCTCATGCTGCGGCGGCTCCAGGAGACCGGCTTCACGACCTTCTGGCTCTAGCTGATGGCCGACACTCGTCTGCTGAAGATCACCACCCCCTTCGTGACGCTGGAGATCCATGGCCCCCGGCGGGCCCGCTGGGCGGTGACCGCCGATCCCTCGGACGTACCGCCCCTGCTGTCGGTCGAGTCGTCGACCGGGACCGCCGGTGTACGGGTGCTGGGCGTCGACGCCGGCTCGGGTACGGGGGCGGGTGCTGGGCTGGGCGCGGGCGCCGATACCGAGGCCGGCCCCGGTATCGGCGTCGGCACCGGGGTCGGGGTCGGGGCGGGGACGGCCGGAGTGGCGGTTCTCGGTGGGCTGCCGCGCTTCTTCGAGGACACCGCCTACCGGATCCGGGTCACCTCCCTCGTCCCGGGACAGCTCCCGGTGCTGACCCACCGCGACCCCCTGCTCCTCCAGGCCGTCGACTCCTACCCGGACGTCCTGATGTGTGCCGGCCCGGTGAATTTCGGCCGCCAGGTCGGCCGGTGCGCACTGGAGGTCGGGGTCGGCCACGAGACGCTCCGGCTGACCGTCGAGATCTTCCCGGCGAAGATCGACTACGCCACCGACTACCAGGCCCTCCTCTCCGATGTCACCGCCGCGTCCCGCGCCCTCGCGCTGGAGTATCTGCGGGCCACCTACCGGACCGGCCGCGCCGAGGAGGTCCAGGACGCGACCGACCTCGACTGGCTGACCCTGCTGCGCAATGAGATGACCCTGCTGGAGCGCTCGGTCCGCCATATCGATCAGCGTCCGCACCGCGCGCTGAGCCGGGAGATCGACCAGGTCCGCGCCGACCGGATCCGCCGGGCCGACTCGACCACCAGGAAGGCGGTCATCCGGGGGCGCGGCCGGGGCCCCTGGACCCAGGTGCCGGGCATCGGCCCGGTCAGGAGCGTCCTCCCGGTCTCCTGCGGCAAGGAGACGCTGGACACCGCCGAGCACCGCTGGCTGCGCCTGCACCTGCTGCTGATCCGTGACCGGCTCGCCGGCATCCGGAGGGAGATCGCCACGGAGCTGGAGCGGATCGGGCGCGGCGGGCGGCGGACCCCGGCGCGACTGCTGGCGGAGGAGCGGGAGGTCGCCGGGTTCGCGCGGACGGTCTCCGAGCTGCTGGCGCTCCCGCTCTTCGACGGGATAACCGAACCGCCGCCGTCGGGTTTCTCCTCGCTCACGCTGCTGAGCGGCACCGGGTACGGCGAGGCGCACCGCGTCATCATGGTGCTGCGGCTGGGACTGTCGCTCCAGGGGGAGGCGTTCGACCTCTCGGTCATGGATGTGCACGGGGTGTACGAGACCTGGTGCTATCTGGAGGTGCTGCGGATCGTGCTGGCGTGCACCGGCGGTACGGCCGAACTGTCCTCCCTGGTGCGCGTGGAGGAGAGCGGTATCCGGATCCGGCTGGCCAAGGGGCGGCGGGCGGCGGTGCGCTGCGGTGCCCCTGGTGGCGGCACGGTCGAGGTCTCGTACAACGATCACTACCGGGGGCCGACCGGCGACCAGCGGCCCGATATCGTGCTCCGCTTCCGCCATGAGGGCTGGCCGGACATGGCCGTGGTGCTCGACGCGAAGTACCGGCTGGACGCGTCCGACGGCTACCGGCGCCAGTTCGGGTGCCCGGGCCCGCCGGCGGACGCCATCAACGCCCTGCACCGCTACCGGGACGCGATCGTGACCGGTCCGCCGGGGGGCCGGGTCCGGCCGGTGGTGAAGGGGGCCGCGCTCTTCCCGCTGTCCGCCGCCGCTTCGGCGGATTTCCCGCAGTCGCGGCTGCGGGAGGCGCTCGACACGCTGGGCGTGGGGGCGCTGCCGTTCCTCCCCGGGAACACGGGGCACGTCGAGAGCTGGCTGACGGAGCTGCTGGCGCTGGCACCGGAGGAACTCGCGGAACCCGGACCGCCGTTCGCCGCCCTGGCGGAGCGGCAGGGCCGGACGGCGGACGAGGCGTAGCGGCCCTGCCGGCGGGAGGTCGGCCGAGGGGCTCGTCAGCGGCCCCCCGGCCGGATCTCCTGCGCGGATCAACTCTCCGGATCCACCGTCCGGATCAACCGGCGCCGGCCTGAGGTGTGTGCCGGGGCCGAGCGGGCTGACGGGACCTTTCGATTGAGCGGGTCAGCGCACGTCGACGAGGTCGCCGGTGGAGTTCAGCGGGGCGGTGGTGGTCGTACCGGCGAAGCTGTAGCGGTAGTGGCCGTCCGTGGTCGCCTTCACCGTGGTCGTCAGCTTGCCCTTGCTACCGGACTTCACCGTCTTCACGGTGGTGTACGAGGTGGCGCCGGCCTTACGGAACTGGAGCTGCACGGACTGGTTGGCGTAGCCCGTGTAGGTGTTGCCGTCGCCGTAGTGCTCCCAGTTCGCCCGGGTGAGCGCGCCCGAGACGGTGATCGTCTTGCCCGCCGTGACCGGCTCCGGGGTGGCGTCGGCGGTGAGGGCCGAAGCGCGCTTGATGGTGAGCGACTTGGCGTTGTCCTTCTCGACGAAGTTGACGTCCTTGGCCAAGGCCCAGACCCAGGTCTTCCAGGCGCCGGCGTCGTCGTTGAACAGGTCCTCGGCCGGGTTGATGGTGAACGTCAGCTTGCAGGTCGGCTTGGCGCCGGTGCCGCACTTGGCGCCCTTTATCTCGTTGGCCAGCATGATGTCGGCCGCCGCGTTGATGTTCTTGCCGCGCCACAGGTACGCGTCGGCCGCCGAGATGCCGGAGCTGTCGGACGCCGTGAAGGTCAGCGTGAACGTCTTCTTGCCGGTCGGGCCGAACACGAGCGGCTTGCCATCGTTGATCACGACATTGGAGACGGTCGTGTTGCCGTACGAGTCGTCGGCCTGTGCGGCGGGGACGACCAGTGCGGTGAGAGCCAGAGTGCCGGTGACAACAGCGACAGATGCACGAATGCGCATGTATTTCCCTGTTCGAAAGGGGCACCAGTCCGTGTGACGTACGTGGCCCGGGTGCCCGGAGTGCCTGTGGAGTCTGCTGACTCGCAAAGTCCAGACAGGGGAGACGGGTGAAGGGTTGCGCGGCGCCGTGGAGATTTTATGAATCGGTGATCCGGTGTTCCTCCCAGGACTCGTCGCTGGGCCCGTGATCCAGATAGCGGATCCTCAGGTCCTGGGCGACGGTTCGCTGGTACGCGGAGTCCGCCGTGGCCGCCATCCGGGAGACCAGCCCGTCCAGACCGGACACCTTCAGCAGCTCCGGCCGCGTGAGCACGTCCCGGTACAGACCCACGGTCTTGGGCGCCGACCGGTCATCGGGGTGGTGCAGTACGAGGACGGTGGGCGGGGTCTTCGGCCCGTCATCGCTCCCCGCCCGGTCAGCCGTCCGGTCAACCGTCCGGTCAACCGCCCGCTCCGTCCGCCGATCCGCCGGCCCGTTCATGGGCCCGTTCGTGGGCCGCTCCGCAAGCTGCTCTGCCAGCCACGCCTCCGCCGACGACGGGTCGAGCCAGAGGTGGGTGGCCAGTGCGTGGCAGCGGAGCAACTGGTTGACCGGACGGGACCGGGTCCGCTCGTCATCGAGGTCCCAGAGCCCGGTGGTACGGGCCAACTCCCGGTACCGGGGGTTCTCGGCCACCCGCAGATGCCGGGAGCTGAAACGGTCGGCGTACTTGATCTCCAGCGCGAGCCCCTGCGGCCCGCTCCCGGTCTCCAGCCGTATCCAGGCGTCCAGCCGGGTCATGTCCCCGAGGTGCAGGCTGCGCCGCCGTGGCGCGTACTCGATCTCCAGCCCACTCACCGCCGTGATCTCCCGGTCGAGGAGCCCGCTGAGAACACGGGCCGCCCAGGCGGGATCCTCCTTCAGCGGGGCCAGCAGATTGATGGTCAGCGCCTGGCTCGACGTCAGATATCCGGTGCAGCGCACCGGGTCGACCCCCCACCCGGCCCGCCGCCGGTCCAGATAGAGCCGTTCGGCGGCGGGGGTGGTGAAGTTCCGGCCGGCCGCCGCGTCGTCGGGGTGCAGGATGCTGCCCATCGCCCGGCCGCCGGAGTGCGGTTCGGTGCTTCCGTACCGTGGCAGGCCGAGTATGTGCCGTCGGTACCAGGACTGGTGGAACCGGATCCGGGCCCGGACCCCGGACTCGCCCGGAGCCTGCGGGCCGATCTCCCGGAGGACCTCCGAGGGGCGCCCGGTCGGGTCCGGTGCGGCCCCTGGACGACTCCCGGTCGGGTGTGGTGCGGTCTCGGAAGGGCGCCCGGTCGGGTCTGGTGCGGTCTCGAACAATCTCGTACTCCGGATGCGGTGCGGTACGCCCTGTGCCGTACGTGCCGTACGACCCTATCCGCGCGCCCGCCCCCCACGGCCGTCGGCCGTGGGGGTGGCCCCGGTCACTCCGGTTCGCCGTCCCGCTGCGGCGGTGGGGCGGCGACGTCGTGCGCGTACTGGCGCGACTGGACCAGATACATCCGGCGGAACGTGCCGTCCGCCACGCCCATCAGCTCATCGAACGAACCCCGCTCGGTCACCCGCCCCCGCTCCAGTACGCAGATCTCGTCCGCGTGCCGGACGCTGTGCAGCCGGTGGGTGATCAGGACGACCGTCTGGCCCTCGTCCGCGAGCGCCCGGATCTGGTCGAAGACCCGCTGCTCCGCCTCGGCGTCCAGCGCGCTCGTCGGCTCGTCCACGACGAGGACGCGGGCGTCCCGGTGACGGGCGCGCGCCACCCCGAGGCGCTGCCACTGGCCGCCCGAGATCTGGTGGCCGCCCTTGTAGCCCCGGCCGAGGAGGGTGTTCCAGCCGCGCGGAAGCGAGGCGATCGTCTCGTCGGCACCGGCGTACTCCGCCGCCGCGTTCAGCCGGGCGTCGTCGTACGGCGCCTCGGGGCGGCCGATGGCGACATTGATACGGGCGGTGAACGGCCAGCGGTAGAAGTCCTGGGGCACGACCGCGACCCGGTCGAACAGCTCGGTGCGATCGGCCTCCGTCGCGTCGACCCCGTCCCACAGGATGCGGCCGGAGTCCGGCGCGTACAGCCCGCAGAGCAGTTTGGCCAGGGTGGACTTGCCGCTGCCGTTGCTGCCGACGAGGGCGATGGTCCGGCCGGTGGGGATGGTGATGCTCACCCGGTCGAGGGCGGGCTCCTCGGCGACGCCGGGGTAGGTGAAGGAGACGTTCTCGAAGCGGATGGCCGCCACGTCATCCGGGAGGGGCTTGCCGGTCGTGGGGATCAGACGGCGGTCGGCCTCCTGGCAGAGCCGGTCCAGATCCGCGACGAACAGGCTCTCCTCGTAGAGGTAGTTGAGCTGGACCACGAGTGCTTCGAGGTTGGCGGACCCGGTCCGGATGGCGATGACGGCCGTACCGGCGACGGCCAGATTCATGGTTTCCGTCCACAGCAGCAGACCGAGGGTGCCGTAGGTGGCGGCGGCCATGAGCCCGGTCCAGCCGGAGGCGATGAGTCCGGTACGGGCCGCGAGCCGGGCCAGCCGGGTCTGCTCCTGCTCGCCCGTCTCGGCCATCGTGCGGAAGTGCCGCAGCAGGAACGGGCCGATGTTGTGCACCCGCACCTCGGGCGCGGCCTGCGCGTCGATGAGGAGACGGCTCAGCAACTGGCCCGCGCGGGCGTGCTGGATCCAGGTGTGGAAGGAGACATAGCGGCGCCGGGCGATCGTCAGCGAACTCCAGGCGCTGGGCAGCGTCATCAGCGCGAGCAGCGGCAGTAGGGCCGGGTGCAGCACGGTCAGCACGCCCGCCGCCGCGATCAGCGAGATCGTGGCGGTGATCACCGACGTACAGAACCGGATCATCCGGCGCGCCGACTCCGCGCCCCACTGCGCGGACTCCAGCAGCTTGTGGAACTCCTCGTCCTCGACGGCCGCTAGCTCGACGCGGGCCACCCGCTCCAGATACTCCTCGGTCGCCACCCGGAACACCTTGGGCTCCAGCCGTCCCGTACCGGACGTGGAGGCGGACCGTAACAGGGCGCCGATCAGCGCGGTGACCGCCATGGCGACCAGCGCGGGTACGGCGGCGCGGATCCGGTCGCCGGTGGCACCCGTGCCCAGGAGGTGGATGAGGACCTGATTGACCGCGATCAGTCCCACGGCCTGGGCGATACCGCCGCCCAGCTCCGCGCCCGCGACCTGGCGCAGGGCCCGGGGGTCGGCGCGGTGGGCCAGCCGGACCGTGTAGGCGATCAGCCGGGGGGTCCGCGCGAGCATGGAGCGGAGGTTCAGTTCGAGGAAGGAGCCGCTGTGTTGGTCCCAGCCGCGGTCATAGCGGAGGGGGCCGCCGAAGAGGAGCTGCTCGGACTCGGAGACATCCCGGTCGTCGCCGTTGTTGTCGCTGTCGCCACTCTCGCCACGGGCACCACTCTCGTCATGGGCGCCGCTGGTGTCGCCGGTGCCCGCCCCGCCCTCGGTGGTTCCCGCGCCGTCGGGGCTCGCGGGCCGCTCCGCCTGCCCGGCCCCCTCCGCCCCCGCCGCTGCCCCCGAGCCGGTCCCGGCCTCCGCCCCCGGATCCGCCCCGGTCCCGGCGCCCGCCTTCGCTGCCGCCGTGGTTTCCGCCCCTGTCCCTGTCCCCGCCCCCGTCCGTGCCGAGTCCGCCGTGATCCTGATGTGCTGTGTCATCCGAGCCCCCCGTCGTCGTCTGCCTCCGTACGGCGCCAGGCCAACGCCGTTGATCTAGCGTCCGTAACGGTGTGCGCCGCACTGCCGGGGGCACTCGGGTCGCTTTCGCGCTCCCGGTGCCGGGCACGGCGATCCGGGGGGCGGCGCCCCCGGGTGACGGCGCATCGGGGCAGGCCGGGAAGGCCCTACTTCGCGTCCGCGTAACACTCCACCACCGCCGTCGTGAACGGGAACCTCACCGGTGTCTCCCCGAACGTGATCCGCCCCGCCAGCTCCCCCGCCTCCCGGATCGCCGTCACCACCGCTTCCGCCTCCTCCGCCGGACAGTGCACGATCACTTCGTCGTGCTGGAAGAAGACCAGCTCGGCACGCATCCCGGCGGTCGCCCGCCGCAACGCCGCGAGCAGCAGCAGCGCCCAGTCCGCCGCGCTGCCCTGCACCACGAAGTTCCGGGTGAACCGACCCCGCGCCCGCTTGTCCGACGATGCGTATCCCGGCGTGAACTCCCCCGGGCCCGCCCCTCCGGAGCCGTCCGGTGCCTCCGGTGACGGGCCCTCCTGGGGGATGCCCGCCTCCTCGTCCTCTCCCGCGCTGACCGCTCGCGGGCTGGTGCGGCCCAGCCATGTCCGTACGAGTCGGCCCTCCTCACCCGCCCGCGCCGCGTCGTCGACATACGCCACCGCGGCCGGGAACCTGCGCCGCAGCGCCGCCAGGTTCTTCAGTCCGTCGCCCGAGGTCTGGCCGTAGACCGCGCCGAGCAGCGCCAGCTTGGCGTGCTCCCGGTCGCCCGAGAAGGCCCGGTCGGACAGGGTCGAGTACAGGTCGCCCCCATCGCCCGCGACCTCCATCAGCCCGGGGTCCCGGGAGATCGCCGCCAGCACCCGGGGCTCCATCTGGTCGGCGTCGGCGACCACCAGCCGCCAGCCCTCGTCGGCGACCACCGCCCGGCGGATCACCTTCGGAATCTGGAGGCCCCCGCCCCCATGGGTCGTCCAGCGGCCCGAGACCGTGCCGCCCGGCAGGAACTCGGGGCGGAAGCGGCCGTCCCGCACCCAGTCCTGGAGCCAGCTCCAGCCGTGCGCCACCCAGATCCGATACAGCTTCTTGTACTGGATCAGCGGTGGCACGGCGGGATGGTCGATCTCTTCCAGCTCCCAGCGGCGCGTCGAACGCACCTTCACCCCGGCCCCGGCGAACGCCTTCACCACATCGGCCGGCAGGTCGGGCCGAACCCGCCGCCCGAACGCCGCCGACACCTCGTCCGCCAGCTCCGCCAGCCGCCGGGGCTCGCCCCCGCCCGCATACCGCTCGCCGAGGAGTTCGCGCAGCACCTCACGGTGGACATCCGCCCGCCAGGGCAGTCCCGCGCGGTTCATCTCCGCCGCCACCAGCGCCCCGGCCGACTCCGCCGCCGTCAGCAGCCGCATCCGCCCGGGGTGCTCGGCGGCGTCGTGGCGGCGGAGCTGTGCCCCGTACACCTCCAGGAGGGATTCCAGGGGGACGGGGACGCGCTGTGGTTCGAAGAGTGAGGACTGCGCGCCCGGCTCGGCCGACCGCTGCGGTGGATCGGGTGGTACGGGCCGGTCGTGGAGCCGTGCGAGGGCCGCCGCGGCCGACCGGGGCTCGCCGAACCGCCCCTCGTGGCCGAGGAGGAGCTGCTCCGCGCTCTCGATGTCGTAACACCGCTCGACCCGGACACCGGCCGCCAGCAGCCGTGGATAGATCTCGGCGGTGGACCGCCACACCCACCGCTCCACCTCCGGTCGCGAGCGGACCGCCTCGACCAGGTCGGGTGCGGTCAGCACCGGGCCCCCGGGCATCCCGTCGGGGCGGAGGGGGACGAGCCGCGCCCCGTCCCCCTCCGCCACTGCCAGAGCCCACCGTTCGCCCATGGGTTCGAGTCTTGCAGCAGGGTCTGACAACGCCCGGGAGGACCGGCCGGCGACACGGCACTCGATGCTCCGCACCGCACCGGACCGCACCGCACCGCACCGCACCGGACTGGACCGGACCGGACCGCACCGCACCCCGGCCCCACCGCCCACGGCCAAGCCCCCCCGCCGCCCGGCTCCCGCGACCGCGCCCCGCCCCGTAACCGCGCCACCCGCCACCCGCCACCCCCAGCCCCCAGTCAGGCCAGGATGCGCACCACCCGCGCCGGGTTGCCCACCGCCAGCACCCCCGGTGGCAGGTCCTTGGTGACCACGGCCCCCGCCCCCACCACCGTGTTCTCCCCGATCGTCACCCCCGGGCAGACGATCACCCCGCCGCCCAGCCAGACGTTGTCGCCGATCGTGATCGGCTCGCCCCGCTCCCACCCCGCCCGGCGCCGTTCGGTGTCCAGCTCGTGGCTGGGCGTGAGGAGTTGTACGTTCGGCCCGATCTGGACCGACGCTCCGACCGTGATCGGAGCCACGTCCAGGAAGACCGCGTTGTAGTTCACGAACGTGTTGTCGCCGATGGAGATGTAGCTCCCGTAGTCGCACTGGAACGGCGGCCGGATGTTCACATCCCGGCCGACCGAGCCCAGTAGTGCTGTCAGGATGCCGTCCCGCTCCTCGACGGGAGCGCCCCCGTTCGCGTTGTACGCGGCGCACAACTCGAAGCGGCGCTGATTGTCCGCCGTCAGTTCGGGGTCGTCCGGGAGATACCACTCGCCCGCCAGCATCCGGTCCTTGTTCGTGCCCATCTGCCCGTTCCTCCTGGGTGTCGGATCACTCGCCACTGATGCCATCCCAGCATCGGCCACGCCCGCCCGGAGGAGGGCGCGGGACGTCAATCACGCGCCCCGTCTCCCCGGCGACCCCGGCCGGAGTGAACCGGCGCCGCTCGCCCCACCTGGGATGATGGTGTGATGACCACGGTGGACGACGCGCTCAGGGCCGCGCTGTACGAATCGGGCGACGCCCCCCTGGACGCGGCGGCCTCCCTGCTCGCCGCCGCCCCGTCGGCCGACGCCGAACTCGCCCGGCGCGGTGAGGAACTACTGCGGACGGCATGGGAGCGGGGCTGGCAGCCCGCCGATGTCGTCCGGCTCGTACGGAGAGACCTGGACGAGCACCACGTACGGCTGGTGGCGGAGCTGATCCGCGCCGAGTCGCGGCGGTACGAGGCACTGGCGCCGCGCTGGACGGCGCAGCTCACGGAGCTGCCGGGACCGGCCGGGCGCGTCGACCGCTTCTCCCACGCGACGGCGGTGCTGGAGCTGTACCGGCTGCTGGTCCGGCTCCCGTCGATCGAACCGGTGGCGCCGGCCCCGGGCTCGCCCTTCGTGGTGATGACCGGGTACGAACCCCGGATGCTCGCCCGGATCCGCGCCCTGCTCGCGAAGGCCGAGGCGACGACCTACCCGGACGAGGCGGAGGCGCTGTCGGCGAAGGCGCAGGAGCTGATGGCCCGGCACGCCGTGGACGACGCGGCGCTGCCTCACCGGGCGAGCGCCCCCGCCGCCTGCCGGATCGGCGTGGACGCGCCGTACGAGACGGCGAAGGCGATCCTGCTGGACGCGGTGGCGTCCGCGAACCGCTGCCGAGCGGTGTGGAACAGCGGATTCGGCTTCTCGACGGTGGTCGGTTTCGAGGCGGACCTGGAGTCGGTGGAACTCCTCTACACATCGCTGCTGGTCCAGGGCACGACGGCGATGACCCGGGCGGAGGCGGCCCAGCGGGCGGGCGGGCGCAGGCGCACGAAGACGTTCCGCCAGTCCTTCCTGTTGGCGTACGCGGCCAGACTGGGCGAACGGCTCACGGCGGCCACGGAGAGCGTGGCGGTCGAGCCCGACCTGCTGCCCGTCCTGGCCACCCGGGAGGTCGCGGTGGCGGCCCGTACCGACGAACTGTTCCCCGAGACCCGCACGTCCCGGGTCCGGGGCGGGTCGGACGAGGCCGGCTGGGAGCAGGGGCGCGCGGCGGCGGACGGGGCGGAGGTCGCGGGCGGCCGGAAGCGGCTGGGCGGCCCGGGGCGCCCGGGGTAGGCCCCCGGCCCGCTGACACCCCCACGCCCGACCATCCACACATCGCCCGAAAAGGTCATCAACGGGGCTAATCTCAGCCCATGATCTGGCTCCGGGCGCTGAAGGAGACCGCCCGCTCCGGCCTCACCCTCGAACGCCGGCGGCTCGAACCCCTCGTCGCCCTGCGCGGTGCGGCCGGGCTCGCCCTCGTCGTCGGTGTCGCGCTCGTCCTCTTCGGGCCCGTCGTCGCCGTCAGTTCCGCCTTCGGCGCGTTCCAGGCCGCCATCGCCACCTTCCAGCGGAGTTGGCGCCCCCGACCCGTCCTCGCGCTCGCCTCCGGTGGCAGCCTCGCCGTCTCCACCTTCCTCGGCTACGTCACCGCCTTCGAACTGCCGCTCTTCCTGGCGCTCCTCGCGCTCTGGACCTTCGTCGCCGGGCTCGCCTGGGCCGTCGGCCCCACCGTCGGGATCATCGCCGCGTCCAATGTCGCCATCATGCTGGTGACGATCACGCTGCCGACCTCCGTCGCCACCGCGGCCGGGCACGCCGCCGTCATCGCTGCCGGCGGGTTGGTGCAGGCCGCGCTCATCGTGCTCTTCCCCGTACGCCGCTGGGGCGCCCAGCGCGACGCGCTCGCCGATGCCCTCGCCGCCGAGGCCGACTACGCCCGCCGGCTGCGGCACGACCCCACCGCGTCCTTCGACCCCGAACCGCTGATGCTCGCCCGCAGCGCCGCCGCCGTCACGCCCCGGCAGGCCCGCCGCCGCCCCGCTGAACTGCACGGGACGCGCGGGGTCGCCGAACGCATCAGACCCGTGCTCGCCTCCCTCGCCGACCCCGCCGTGGGCGTGCCCGCCGAGGGCCCGGAACGGGAACGGTGCCGGGAGATCCTCGCCGCCGCCGCGACCGTGCTCGACCGCGCCGCGCACGCCATCCGGCACGGGAAATCCGTGCGCATCCCCCCGGAGGCCGCCGCCACGCTCAGATCGCCCGACACCGTCACCGTCCTCAGCGGCCCGCCCCGGCGCGCCGCGATCCGGCTCGTCGCCCTCCTGGACGACGTGGTGGAGGAGGCGGAGGGCGAGAGCACCGGCGAGGGCCCGCACCGGGACCGGCCGGCGCTCCACAAGCTCATCCCCGGCGCCATCCGCTCGATCCGGGCCGAACTGCGCCGGGGCTCACCGATCCTGCGGCACGCCGTCCGGGTCTCCGCCGTGGTGACCGTCGGCTATCTCCTCGGCTCCGCGCTCCCCCTGGGACACGGCTACTGGGTCCCGCTGACCTCGGCCATGGTGATGCGCCCGGACTTCTCGCAGACGTACGCCCGGTCCGTGGCCCGACTCGGCGGGACCGTCGTCGGCGTCGGGGTCGCCACCGCCGTGGTGGAGACGGCCACCCCCGGCACCTATCTCTCGGGCGCGCTCGCCGTCCTCTGCGCCTTCGGCATGTATCTCGTGATGCGCACCGGCTATGTCGCCGCCAACATCTGCGTCAGCGCCTATGTCGTCTTCCTGCTCGGCATGGGCGGCGAGGACGCCGGGCAGACCGTGCCCGAGCGCATCCTGCTCACCCTCCTCGGCGGCATCCTCGGGATGATCTCGTACGCCCTCTACCCGGCCTGGGAGACGCCCCGGCTCCGCAACCGCCTCGCCGACTGGTTGACCGCCGACGGCCGGTACGCGGCGGCCGTGGTCGACCACTACGCCCACCCCGGCCACCCCGCCCGCCAGGAGGAGGTCCGCACCGCGCTGCTCGCCGCGCGGGACGCCCGTATCGCCTGGCAGGACGCGCTGGCGCGGGCGATTCACGAGCCGGTACGGAGCCGGGGACTGACCCGGGCCGGGGCCGAGCACGCCGAGCACGCGCTCGCCCAACTCGGCCGCAGCGCCATGCTGATGGAGGCCCATCTCCCCGTACACGCGGCGAATCCGGTACCGGAGGCCGGTGCGCTCGCCGACGCGCTGCGCCAGGACACCGAGCGGGCGGCCAAGGCGGTACGGGACCACCGGCCGCTGCGCTGGGACCGGGTGGAGCGGGCCCTCGCCGCGTGGGAGGACGACCACCCGGTGCTGCGGAGCGGGGGCGCACTCCTCGCCGAGGCGCTCGACGAACTGGCGGACGCCCTCGACGACCGGGGCGACGACCGGGTCAGGGGCGGATGACGGGCGATCGCCTTGAGCCGTCCGGCCGGGGCCAGTTACAGGATGCGCGGGTCCCATCACGTGATAGCGGCCGGCGCGAACCACCCAGCCGGGGGCTCCGACGCCCGGCGCACCAGGGCCCGACCGGCCGCGTGCGGGAAGCCGTCGGGCCGGGGCCGCGCGCCCTCGACGGGGCGGGCACGGCACCGGTCGGGCGCGGCCCGGCAGCTCGGGTCAGGGCATCTTCGGGAGCTGGTCCAGCGCGCCGGTGGGCAGCCCCGACGGCAGCTCCGCGCCCGCCGCCGCCTTCGCGAGGGTGTCCTTCTTACCGCTGTCCCACGCCACGACGAGCGTCTTGCCGTCGTTGGACTCGATCGTCCCCATCACCCGGTCCTTCTTCCCGCCGACGCACTTCAGCGACAGCATCGGCTTGCCGTGGTCGGCCACCTCTCCGGCACAGGCATCACCGGCCGCGACCAGCGCGGCCTTGGTGCCGGTGACCACCAGATCGACGGACTTGCCGTCGGTCGTGCCCTTCCAGGCGCCGGTCAGTTCGCCGTCCGTGGCACCGCCGTCGGCGCCGTCCGTCTTCTCGGCCGGCGCGGTCGGGGCCGTGTCCTTGCCCTTGTCCTTGGCCGTGTCACCGCCGTCGTCATCGCTGCCGCATCCCGTCAGTACGAGAGCCGCTACGGTGATAAGTCCTGCCGCGGTCACCGAAGTACGTACGCGCACGTCACTGTCCCCCTGAGTCGGTTGGAAGTCCGCGCCAAGCTACCAGGACGGCTCCCGCACCCCGCCCCAGCAGGAATCCCGGGGATATCCGGAACGCGGACGACAATCGTCCGCACCCATGGTGACGGGCGCCGGACCGGGGCCGTTGGAAGAATTGCGCGGCCGGTTGGCCCAACAATGGATCCTTGACGGTGCGAAAAGCGTCTCTCTCTTCGGTGGGTTCGGCCGGCCGCTGGCACCCGCCACCGCGAGGGGCCAACACGCGTCGGAGACGGCGCCGATGGCAAGTCGGCCCCCCCGGATCGGTGATGGTGGACGCCGTACAGGGGTCAAAGCTGTAACCGAGGGAATACCCCTCGTGCACGTGCATCTGCCCGTGCTAACGCTCATGCATCCGCACCTGAAACAGGGCTATGATCCGGGACAGTTGACACATGCACCTTGTACCTCTGGGAGCGACTCGTGCACCACGCGTACAACGGCATGGCGGCCACAGAGCTCCATGGGGTGGTCTGGCAGAAGAGCCGGCACAGTAACTCCCAGGGCGCGTGTGTGGAGTTCGCCAAGCTGCCGGGCGGGAATGTCGCGATGCGCAATTCACGGCATCCCGACGGGCCCGCGCTCGTCTATACGCCCGCCGAGATCGAAGCCATGATCCTGGGTGTCAAGGACGGCGAGTTCGACCATCTGATCCCCGGCGTCTGATTCCCAGCGCCTGGCCGCCGGGGGGCGTGGGATCCCGAGCGTTCGGCCTCCGGTGCCAGAAGTAGTCCTCCGGTACCAGAGGAAGAAGCCTCCGGCACCACCGGAAGAAGCCTCCGGCACCACCGGAAGAGGAATAAGGAGGAGCGGGCCCGCCCCCCGAAGCCGGGCCCGCTCCCCGGCTCGTCGGCCCGGCCCCCCTTGGCGCCCTATCCGAGCCGGAACAGCGCCCACACGACCTTGCCGTGCAGCGCGCCGGCGAGCGGGTGCCAGCCCCAGGTGTCGCTGAAGGAGTCCACCAGGAACAGCCCCCGGCCCGACTCGGCCGTGCCGCGCGGGTCGGGGAACGGCGATCCGTCGCCGTCGAAGGACGGCCCGGGGCTCTCCGGGCTGGGATCGCGCACCGCGCACACCAGCCGTCCCGGCCAGCGCATCAGGTGCAGCCGTACGGGCGGGTCCTGGAAGTCGGCGGCCGGCTCGTCGGGCAGGGCGTGCCGCAGCGCGTTGGTGACGAGTTCGGAGACGACCAGCGCCACATCGTCGAAGCGCTCGGCGAGTTCCCAGCTACCCAGGGTCGAACGGGTGAAGTGCCGTGCGCCGCGCACCGCTTCATAGCGGGGAGGCAGCGAGCACGAGGCCGAGTTCGACGCCCGCGCCGGGTCGCTCGGCGGAAGCCCCCGCCGTAACGGCTCTAGCATGGTCGATCCATTCATCCCCATGCGAGGCACTCCCGGGAATCGCGGCTGTGGCGTTACGACACGAACGAGTACGCAGGTGCGGCAAGACCATGGTTCCGAATGCGTCAGGCAGATGCAAGGGCAGATGCACGTGCACGCGACCGCGATGCCCAAGAGCGTGCCGTTAACAGGTCATATCTTCCTCGTGACTCTTTCACGGTCTCCCCAAGCGCTTCCCATTTCCGTAACCGAACGAGTACGCGCTGAAGTGTTTTGGTGGCAGAATCCCGCACTTGGGGTTCGGGGGTGCCCCACGCTGTAGGGGACCGAACGAGATGGACGACGAGGGATGGGGAGGGTCGGAGTCGTGACCGCAGACGAGTCGTGGGCCGAAGGGCCGAGTGGCGGTTCCGTGGTGCGGCGCATCCTGTTGGGCTCGCAGCTGAGGAGATTGCGCGAGTCGCGCGGCATCACCCGGGAGGCGGCCGGCTACTCGATCCGCGCATCGGAGTCAAAGATCAGCCGTATGGAGTTGGGTCGGGTGAGCTTCAAGGCCAGGGACGTCGAGGACCTGTTGACGCTCTACGGCGTCGCCGACGACACCGAGCGCGGCGCCCTGCTCGGCCTCGCCAAGGAGGCCAATGTCGCCGGCTGGTGGCACAGCTTCGGGGATGTTCTGCCCGGCTGGTTCCAGACATATGTGGGACTGGAGGCGGCGGCATCCCACATCCGCCTCTATGAGGTCCAGTTCGTGCACGGACTGCTCCAGACCGAGGCGTACGCGCACGCCGTCGTCACCCGGGGGATGCCCGGCGCCGCCCAGGCCGAGATCGATCGCCGGGTCGCCCTGCGTCTGGAGAGACAGAAGGTCCTGGTCTCGGAGCGCACGCCCCATCTGCACGCGATCCTCGACGAGGCGGCGCTCCGCCGCCCGTACGGGGATCGCTCGGTGATGCAGGGCCAGTTGCGTCATCTCATCGAGGTCTCCGAGCAGTCCCATGTGACGCTCCAGGTGATGCCCTTCAGCTTCGGCGGACACGCCGGTGAGAGCGGCGCCTTCGCCATGCTGCGATTCCCGGAGTCGGACCTGTCCGACATCGTCTATCTGGAACAGCTCACCAGTGCGCTGTATCTGGACAAGCGGGAGGAAGTCGCCCAGTACGAAAGGGTGATGACGCGCCTCGCGGAAGACAGCCCCGATCCGGCTGAGAGTCGAGATGTTCTGCGTGGTCTACTCCAACTCACGTAAGCCGCACGTATAGTGACGTGCTATCAGGAAAGCTGTTTGCGAGGTTCTGACGGGTAAGGAATCGGTTCATATGTCCTTGTTCACCGAGCTGGCGTACCAGTACATCGATGGCGAGTGGAGACCTGGGAGCGGTTCCTGGGACATCATCGATTTCAATCCGTACGACGGAGAGAAGCTGGCCTCGATCACCATCGCCACGGTGAGCGAGGTGGACCAGGCGTATCGCGCCGCCGAGCGGGCTCAGGTCGCCTGGGGCGAGACCAGCCCGTACGCCCGCCGTGCCGTCTTCGAGAACGCGCTGCGCATCATCGAGGACCGTGAGCAGGAGATCACCGAGGCGATCATCGCGGAGCTCGGCGGTACGCATATCAAGGCCGGCTTCGAACTCCACCTGGCCAAGGAATTCCTCCGGGAGGCGATTCAGCTCGCACTGCGCCCGGAGGGCCGGATTCTCCCCTCGCCGGTGGACGGCAAGGAGAATCGGGTCTATCGGCTGCCCGTCGGCGTCGTCGGTGTCATCAGCCCGTTCAACTTCCCCTTCCTGCTGTCGCTCAAATCGGTCGCGCCCTCGCTGGCGCTCGGCAATGGTGTCGTTCTCAAACCGCATCAGAACACCCCCATCTGCGGTGGTGCACTCGTCGGCAAGGTCTTCGAGGACGCGGGTCTGCCGCCCGGTCTGCTGAATGTCGTCATCACCGACATAGCGGAAATCGGCGACGCGCTGATCGACCATCCGGTCCCCAGGGCGATCTCCTTCACCGGCTCCGACAAGGTGGGGCAGCATGTCGCCATGGTCTGCGCGGCCAACTTCAAGCGGGCCATTCTGGAGCTCGGCGGAAACAGCGCGCTGATCGTCCTGGACGACGCGGATATCGACTACGCCGTGGACGCGGCGGTCTTCAGCCGCTATGTGCATCAGGGGCAGGTCTGTATGGCGGCCAACCGGGTGCTGGTGGACCGCTCGATCGAGCAGGAGTTCACCGAGAAGTTCGTTGCCAAGGTCCGCACGCTGAAGGTGGGCGATCCGGCCGACCCCACCACCCATATCGGCCCGCTCATCAACTCCCAGCAGGCGGACGCCGTCAACGCGCTCGTCGAACAGACGGTGGCGGCGGGCGCGACCGCGCTACTGCGCGGGGGCTCCACCGGCAATCTCGTGGAGCCGTCGGTGCTGACCGGCATCGCCACCGACTCGCCGATCCTGGGTCAGGAGATCTTCGGCCCGGTGGCGCTGATCGTGCCGTTCGACGGGGAGGACGAGGCGGTCAGGATCGCCAACGACACTCCGTACGGGCTGAGCGGGGCCGTGCACACCGCCGATATCGAGCGGGGTGTGCGGATCGCCAAGCGGATCGAGACCGGCATGATCCACATCAATGACAGCACGGTCCACGACGAGCCGATCGTCCCCTTCGGCGGGGAGAAGCACTCCGGCAGCGGGCGGCTGAACGGCGAATCGATGATCGAGGCGTTCACCACCCAGAAGTGGATCTCGGTGCAGTACGGCCGCTCGGTCTTCCCGTTCTGAGCCGCCGCTCCCTCCCGGTTCACGGGATGCGCCACTCCGGGCCCTTGCGGACGACCCCCGTCCGTAAGGGCCCGTGGCGTTGCCCGGTGCCGTCCGCGGGCCCCGGGGCCGGCGCCCCGCCTGCCGGCCGTGGGTACCGCCCGGCACCCGGTCGTCCCACCCCGCCGCCCGGCCGGGACCTCAGGGCTGTCCCGCTTGACCTTGACACGGTGACAACGAGTTCACTGCGGCCAAGGAGGTGGTTCCGATGACCATGCCGACAGGGGCCAAGGCGACAGAGGCCCTGGCGACAGAGGCCACGAGGGCGGCGCGCGCGCTCCGCGGGCTGGAGAACAGCAGCTCGTCAGTCCGGCTACAGGCGGCGCTGGCGATCGGCACGACCCCGGACCCGCGGTTCGTCGACAAGCTCATCGAACGATGCGCGATCGAGCCCGAATTCTCCGTGCGCGAAATGCTCACCTGGGCGCTCATCCGCCACTCACCGGCGCTGACGGTCCCCAGGCTCATCGCCGAGTTGGGTTCGGGGCGCGCCCAGGCGCGGAGCCAGGCGTTGCACACGCTGTCCAAGATCGGGGACCGGCGGGCATGGCCGGCGATCACCCGGCCGCTGCTGACCGATGCCGACGACGACGTGGCACGGAGCGCCTGGCGGGCGGCGGTGGTACTCGTGCCCGAAGGCGAGGCGGCCGGGTTGGCCGGAGCACTGGCGACACAGCTCGGGCGGGGTGACCGGGAGACACGGTTGAGCCTCAGCCGGGCGCTGATCGCGCTCGGTGAAGTGATCACGCCGACCCTGCGCGCCACCATGACGGACCCCGACCCCCGCGTCCGTGAGCACGCCATCGCCACGGAACGGTTGTGGCGTGACCCGGATGCCGGATTCGAGTTCGCGATCGAGGAGGCGAAGCGCATCGTGGTCCTCGGCACGAACAGCCAGGAGGGGTGATGGGCAGTGTTGATCGGTGAGGTGGCACGGCGGTCCGGGGTCAGCGCTCGCATGCTCAGGCACTACGAGTCGCTGGGCCTGGTGCGCCCCACGGGCCGTACCGACGGCGGCTATCGGGAGTACTCCAGCGACGACATCCGGCGGATCTTCCACATCGAGAGCCTGCGGTCATTGGGGCTTTCCCTGCGTGACGTCGGGCGCGCGCTGGATGATTCCGGCTTCCGGCCGGCGGAGCTGGTCGACGGCCTCATCCGGCAGACCCGGGAGCGCATCGCGAGTGAGACGGAGCTGCTCACCCGACTCAGCCGGATCGGTGCCGCGGAACCCGCCGGCTGGGAGGACGTCCTCCAGACCGTCGCACTCCTCCAGGCCCTGGGGTCAAAGAGCCCCGGCACGCGTCAGCGCGCGGCCCTGTCCTCGGTCGAAGAGGTTCCGGTGCCGGTGGAAGCGCTGGTCGAGGCGGTGCTGAGGGAGACGGACCCGAGTGTCGCCGGGGCCCTTCGATGGGCGCTTGCGCACCTGGGCGACGGCGGATTGGCGCTCCTGGCGGAGGGCCTCGGCTCGCCAGTGGCCGAAGTGCGGAACCGTGCTGTCCAATCGATCGTGGAGATTCCGACGGGTGCGGCGACCGCACTGCTGCGGGAGGCTCTCACCCATTCCGACCCCGTGGTCCGCGGATATGCGGCGCTGGCGCTCGGGGCGCGCGGAGTGGCCGAGGCCGTTCCAGCGCTCATCGATATGGTCGTCGGGGAGACGAATGACGTCGATGCGGCCGATGCGCTGAGTGCGCTGGCGAGTGATCCGGCGGTGGCGGATCGGATCGCCGACGGGCTCATCGCTCGCCTGGCCCACGGCACCGTTGAATCGTCCGTACGCCGACGGCTGACCCAGGCGCTCGCGGATATCCCGGGAATCACCACATCGCGTGCGCTCACCGAACTGTCCTATGACGAGGACCGTGCCGTCGCGCTCACCGCCGCCTACATCCTCGGGATACGCGAAGCGCGCTGACGGATTCATCCGGGAGTTCTCCGACTGCCGGGCCCGGCCCCGCCGCGTCCCGGCTCCGCGTCAAACGCCTGCCCCGGCCCCGGCCCCGGATTCGCTCCCCGCTCCCGCCCCTGCCCCGGATTCGCTCCCGGCCCCGGTCTCGGCTGCGGGCCGCCCGGGAAGCGGGTCGGGCCCGTCCGTGAGCAGTTCCGCCAGCCTGGCCAGCGGGTCCCGCGCCGAATCCCGTTCCTCGTCGGAGAGCCGTACGGCAGCGGCCCGCGCCAGCAGCTCCCCGGCCGCTCCGTCATCGCCCAGCCGCTGCGCGATGTCACCCCGCAGCACCAGCAGCCGCAGCAGTTGTACGGGGGTGGGGGAGGGGTCCGTCAGCCTCAGCGCCCTGTCGATGATCTTCGCGGCGCCCGACAGGTCCTCCTTGGAATCCACGAAGAGGTCGGCCATGTGCAGCGCCCGGGCGAACGCCTCCTTGGGCGCGGGCCGGTGGTGCTGGTCCTCGCTGATCGGCTGACCGACGCGGACGCTGGTGCCGGTCGGGTCGGTCAGCAGAAACTGCCGCACCCCGTACGACATGTCCTTGATGGGCCCGATCCGTGGCAGCCCCCGGGTCGGGATCTTCCCGTAGGCGGCCTTGAGCCCGCGGCGGAAGGCGTCGTGCACTCCGTCGACGTCGTCGGAGTAGAGGTAGAAGCCGGAGTAGGAATCGGCGGGGTCGTACTCCTTCATGCCGAAGAACTGGAGTTCCACGTCACCGCGTGCGACGACCGCGTAGGCGTACGGGCTGGTCTGTAGGAACGTCGTCTCGAAGCCCAGCGCGGTGTAGAAGTCGACCACCGACGGGATCAACTGTGTCTTGCAGGGGAGGAGTGGCGCGGTCTTCTCGGTCATACTGGGGAGCGTAGTCAAAGTTGAATACTCTAGTCAAAGTTGAATAGGAAGGAATTTCGGCCAATGTCAGCGATCCGTCTGCTGGTCCTCGGCGCCGTCCGTCAGCACGGGCGGGCGCACGGCTACCAGGTCCGCAACGACCTGGAGTTCTGGGGCGCCCACGAGTGGTCCAACGCCAAGCCGGGGTCGATCTACCACGCGCTCAAGCAGATGGCGAAGCAGGGACTCCTGCACGCCCATGAGATCGCACCGTCCACGGTGGGCGGGCCGCCCCGGACGGAGTACGAGGTCACCGACGACGGGACCGCCGAGTTCTTCCGGCTGCTCAGAGAGTCGCTGACCGCCTACGACCAGCGGCTGGACGCGCTCTCGTCGGGCATCGGCTTCATCGTCGACCTGCCCCGGGCCGAGGCCGTGGCGCTGCTGACGGAGCGGGTGCGCGGACTGGAGGAGTGGCGGGCGTCGGTGACCGGCTACTACACCCCCGAGGCCGGACCCGAATCGCTCGGACACATCGGCGAGATCATGAATCTCTGGGTCGCGTCGGCGGACTTCGGGGCGGAGTGGACCCGTGGCCTGATCCGGCGCATCGAGGGCGGTGCGTACACCTTCGCCGGAGAGGGGGAGCGGCAGGTGCTGGTCCTCGGTGCGGGCGAGGAGAACCCGTACGCCACGACCGAATCGCATCCGGGCGACCGGGAGTAGGCCCCCCGCCGGTCCATCCACCTGCCGCCCCCGGCATAACGGGGTTGGTGGTGGCGGAAGTTGTGTCAACGGCCTCAGTAGTACTGGCGCGCGGCATGGCGCCTGTGGCAGTGCCCGGCGCGCACAGGAGTACTGGCGCGCACAGGAGTGCTGGCGCGGTGGGCCGGTGGGCCGGTGGGCCGGTGGGCTCAGTGGTGGAACGACGTGGCCGCCGAGGCGTCCTTGCTCAAGGGGCCTGGTTGGCGGCGCAGTTCCGGTAGCAGCAATTCCAGATCCTGCACCAGCAGTGCGGCCAGATCGGCGGAGAAACCGTTCCGGCAGACCACCCGGAGCACGGAGAGGTCCTCCCGGTTCTTGGGGAAGGTGTACGCGGGCACCAGCCAGCCGTGTTCCCGCAGCCGCCGCGAGACGTCGAAGACGTCGAACGCCGTGACACCGGGCGCGGTGGTGAGGGCGAAGACGGGCAGTTGGTCGCCCCGGGTGAGGAGTCGGAAGTCCTCGACGGCCTCGAACCGTTCGGCGAGCCCGCGGGCGACGTCCCGGGACGCCTGCTGGACCGCCCGGTATCCGTCCCGGCCCAACCGCAGGAAGGTGTAGTACTGCGCCACCACCTGGGCGCCGGGGCGGGAGAAGTTGAGGGCGAAGGTGGGCATGTCGCCACCCAGGTAGTTGACGCGGAAGACCAGTTCCTCCGGCAGCTCCGCCGATGACCGCCACAGCGCCCACCCGACCCCCGGGTAGACCAGTCCGTACTTGTGCCCGGAGGTATTGATCGAGGAGACCCTCGGCAGCCGGAAGTCCCAGACCAGTTCATCGTCCAGGAAGGGCGCGACCATCGCCCCGGACGCCCCGTCCACATGGACGGGGATATCGAGCCCGGTCCGCTCCTGGAGCGCGTCCAGCGCGGCGCAGACCTCGGCGACCGGTTCGTACGACCCGTCGAAGGTCGAACCGAGGACGGCGACGACCCCGATGGTGTTCTCGTCGCAGAGCGCGGCGGCGGCCTCCGGGTCGAGATGGAAGCGGTCGCCCTCCATCGGCACCAGACGGGCCTCCACCTCCCAGAACTCGCAGAACTTGTCCCAGCAGACCTGGACGTTGACGCCCATGACCAGGTTCGGGCGGGCACGCGCGGGATAGCGGTCGGCGTTCCGGTGGGCCCAGCGCCGTTTGAGGGCCATTCCGGCCAGCATGCACGCCTCGCTGGAGCCGGTGGTGGAGCAGCCGACGGCGGCCCCGGGATCCGGGGCGTGCCACAGGTCCGCGAGCATGGCGACACAGCGCCGCTCCAGTTCGGCCGTCCGGGGGTACTCGTCCTTGTCGATCATGTTCTTGTCCCGGCACTCACCCATCAGGACATCGGCCTGGGGCTCCATCCAGGTGGTGACGAAGGTGGCGAGGTTAAGCCGTGAGTTCCCGTCGAGCATCAGCTCGTCGTGGACGAGCCGGTACGCGGTGCTGGGTGGCAGCGGTCCGTCGGGCAGCCGGTGGGTGGGCGGGGCCGAGGTCATACCGCTGACCGGGTCGGCCTCCCCGTAGAAGGGGTTCATGGAGAGCCTGCGCCGCTCGCGCGCCGCGTCGGACTCCCGGTCGTGGGAACTGTCCGCGCCTCTGTGGAGTGGCATCCGCCCGCCGCCTTCCGCTCGCCGTACGGCTCGGATCTCGGACCCGTACGGATCTCAGGCTGGTACGGGCGCGGGCCGGCCGCAATGCGAGGCGTCCGCACGGTCCCGGGCGCCGCGCGGACCGGGCCGGACCGGGCTCCTAGCCGGCCGGACCGTGCTCCAGCTCGGGCCGGGCGGTGGTCAGGGCAGTGGGTCGATCACCGCCGCCGTGCCGTACGCGCAGACCTCCGTACCGACGTCCGCCGCCTCCGTCACATCGAACCGGAACATCAACACCGCGTTCGCCCCCCGCGCCCGCGCCTGTTCGATCAGCCGGTCCATCGCCTGGTTGCGCGTCTCCACCAGCGTCTTGGTGAGCCCCTTCAACTCCCCACCGACGATCGACTTCAGCCCGGCGCCGATCTGACTGCCCAGGTGGCGGGAGCGGACTGTCAGACCGAAGACCTCGCCGATGGTCTGCCGCACCTGATACCCCGGCACATCATTGGTCGTGACGACCAGTACGTCCGGCTGTGGGCCCTGTCCGCCGCCGAAGTCCTCGATGCCCATCTTCGTCTGCCTTCCTGCTGGTTCCTCAGGGAGTCTTTGACCGACAGCTTTGTCCCGGCGCGGGCACAGTGCATCCTGAGGGGGCCGCAGGGACGCGGAGCACTGCCGATGCGTTGATAGCGTTGGCCGACGGCCGACGTCGCTTCTCGCCGATCCACCCGATCTTTGACGCAGAGCCACGCCGCGGATCTCTGCCTCTCGCCCATGTCCCTCGCGGATGTCTCTCGCAGATCTATGACTCTTGGAGCCCGGACCTCGTGACTACCCTCGCTCTCGGACCGAGCTGGCTGGACCCGGACTATCTGATCGGGACCTTCGGTCTCATCGGGGTTCTCGTCATCGTCTTCGCCGAATCCGGCCTGCTCATCGGCTTCTTCCTGCCGGGCGACTCGCTGCTGTTCACCACCGGCCTGCTGGTGACCACCGGCAAGCTCGACGATCTGCCGCTGTGGGGCGTCTGCACACTGATCGTGATCGCCGCGGTCGTCGGTGACCAGGTCGGCTATCTCTTCGGCCGCAAGGTGGGCCCCGCGCTCTTCAAGCGCCCCGACTCCCGCCTCTTCAAACAGGAGAACGTGGAGAAAGCGCACGTCTTCTTCGAGAAGTACGGTCCCAAGTCGCTGGTCCTGGCCCGCTTCGTGCCCATCGTGCGGACGTTCACGCCGATCATCGCTGGTGTGAGCCGGATGAACTACCGCTCGTTCATCACCTACAACATCATCGGTGGTGTCCTCTGGGGTGCCGGGGTCACCCTGCTGGGCGCCGGCCTCGGCAAGATCGACTTCGTGCATCAGCACATCGAGAAGATCCTCATCCTGATCGTGCTGCTCTCGGTGCTGCCGATCGTCATCGAGGTGCTCAGGGCCCGGTCCAAGGGCAAGAAGGAAGCGGTGGCGCGTGAGGTGCCGGGGGCCGGCCCCGACGACGGCCCGGCCCCGGCCCAGCGCGGCCGGCACGCCAAGCGCTGAGCCCGTCCGGCACGCCGGGCGCCGGGCACCGGCTCCGTGGCCCTGCCGCCGCCGTCCGGCCCCGTACATCTCGTCCTCCGGCCCCGTACACCCCGGCCCGCCCCCGTACACCCCGCCCGGCCCCGTATGGCCCGTGCACCGGGGGACATCCCGTAACTCCCGCTCCTGCCCCTTCCCGAGCCCCGGGAGGGGGCAGCGGCGCTTCTCCGGGCCTTCCGGGTCTTCGCGCTTCCCTGGGTGCGCCAGGCGCTCCAGGCGCGCGGACCTGAGCGCCACGCCCCGGACCGGCCTCGCCCCAGAAGCCCCGCTCGCCCCGGCAGCCCAGCCCCCGCCCCCGACCGGCCCGCGCCGTCAGAAGCCGCGCGTCCGCTTCGCCGCGCGGCGCGGTTCGGACGGGATCGTGGCGCCCGGCACCCGCAGGAAGAGCCGGGAGATCTCGCTGCCTAGGTTCACCCCTATCGCGATCGCCAGCGCCAGCGCCGCCGCCTTCGACAGGGAGGCGAGCCCGGTGTTCAGCTCCCCCCGCGCGATGGCCAGCAGCCCGAAGTAGGTCGCGCTGCCCGGCAGCAGCGGCCCGATGGCCGCCGTCACATACGGCAGCGCCGACGCGAACCGATAGCGCGCCAGGAGTTGCCCGAACAGCCCCACCAGCCCCGCCGCCGCGGCCGTCGCCGCCACCGGGGGCACGTCGGCCGTGTCCGCGAGGGCGCCGTAGACCGACCAGGCGACCCCGCCGTTCAACGTCACCAGCAGTACTGTGCTCCGCTCCTGCTGGAGCAGGACGGCGAAACAGAGCGAGAGCCCCATCGCCGCCAGCAGTTGTACCTCCGGCCGTTCCACGGCGTGCAGCGCGGTCTCCGGGGTGAGGGCCGCGCCCAGCGCCAGGCCCAGATAGAGCGCGCTCAGCACCCCGACGACGATGCCGACGATCAGGTAGCCGACCTCCAGCAGCCGGGCGGCGGCCGTGATGTAGAAACCGGTCAGTCCGTCCTGGACGCCGGCGACCAGCGCCCGCCCCGGGATCAGCGCGAACAGCCCACCGGTGATGACGGCCGACGCCCGCACGTCCAGTGGGGAGAGCGTCAGCGCCACCCCCATCGCGCCCGGAGGCATGGCCGCCGCCACGAACTGGTAGAACTCCGGCAGCCCGCGCCCCGCGCACACCCAGGCCAGCCGGTCCCCGAGCATCGCGCTGACCGCCGCCGCCAGGAACACCAGGAGGTTGCCGCCGACCAACACGGACGCCGAACCCGCCAGCAGCCCCCCGGCGACGGTGAGCGCCCAGCCGGGGAAGGGGTGCCGGTTGCGGCGGATCTCCGCGAGCCGGCGGTACGCCTCCTCCAGCGTGATCTCGCTCTCCGGGTCGCTGATGTCGTGGACCAGCCGGTAGACCGCCGACAGCCGGTTGTAGTCGGTGCCCCGGCGCCGTACGGTCCGGTTCGCCGTGACCGGATCGTCCACCAGCGACGGCTGGTAGGTGATCGACAGCAGGGTGAAGGTCACCGTCGGTTCGCAGCGGTCGAGCCCGTACGAGTGGGAGATGGCGAACATCGCCGCCTCGACGTCCTCGGCGCCCTCACCGCCCGCGAGCAGCAGCTCCCCGATCCTGAGCGTCAGGTCGAGGACGCGCGGCACGGCCGGGCCGCCCTCCTCCTGCCGCTGCGCCGTCTCCGGCACCGGCCGCTCGCCCACCGGCATCCGCAGCATGGCCCGCATCCGGTCCTGCCAGGGCCCGTCCTTGGTCAGGCTGACCCGGGGGAGGCCCTGTGCGGGGGTGAAGGCGGGCGGTGAGTGCTTGGCGCTGTACGTGCGGGGCGTGGCGAACGCGGAACCCTCCGGCTCGGCCGGTGGTGTCTCGGTGGCGGCCCCCGGCGGCAGGGCGAACTCCGAGGTCGGCTGGTCCTCCTCGGGAGCGTCGGGCAGTCCGACCCCCGGGGGTGGCGTGAAGGCGCTGTGCGCGTCGTCGGGCGCGGGTTTCCGGTCCTCCGGCCCCCGCTGCCCGGGATCCCTGTGACCCTCCGGCTCCGCCACCACCTGCTGCCCTCGCTCCCTCTTGTGTCGCCGGCTCACGCTCAGTATGTGCGTGGACATGCCGACGGACGACTCCGGGATCTTCTGCCCGCTCCGGGGCGCCCGTCCACGCACGGGCCGGCGGAGGTTCCCTTCGGCGGGGGACTCTGGCCGGGGACCGCCGTGCCGGCCCCGGCCGGCCATGCCACACGGGACACGCGACACACGGACACACGACACACCGACATGGCAGCGGACATGACTGCGGGCGGGACACCCTTCGGGGTGTCCCGCCCGCAGTGAGGTCCGGTGTCACGCGCTCAGCGCGCGCGCTCCGGCCCCGGTGCTACCCGTTCAGTGCGCGCCGCCCTGCGCCTCCAGGCGCTTGTAGGACGCCTCGATCTCGGCCTCGGCCTCGGTGCGGCCGACCCAGTTCGCGCCCTCGACGGACTTGCCGGGCTCCAGGTCCTTGTAGACCTCGAAGAAGTGCTGGATCTCCAGGCGGTCGAACTCGGAGACGTGGTGGATGTCCCGCAGGTGCTCCACCCGGGGGTCGGACGCGGGCACGCAGAGCAGCTTGTCGTCGCCGCCCGCCTCGTCGGTCATCCGGAACATGCCGATGGCACGGCACTTGATCAGGCAGCCGGGGAAGGTCGGCTCGTCGAGAATGACCAGGGCGTCCAGCGGGTCGCCGTCCTCGCCGAGGGTGTTCTCGACAAAACCGTAGTCCGCGGGGTAGCTGGTCGAGGTGAAGAGTCGACGGTCAAGGCGGATCCGGCCCGTCTCGTGGTCCACCTCGTACTTGTTCCGCGAACCCTTCGGGATCTCGATGGTGACGTCGAACTCCACGGGTGGCTCCTCCATGATCAACACATACGTCTGGTGATGCTGTGCCCGTCCGGGGGCAGTCCCCGGACCCCCGAGCCGCCCGTTGGCTGATGCCGACCGGGTGGTGACCGGGGTGCCGTGCACACGGCAAGACGCAGTTCTGGTGGTTAAGTGTCTCTCACGCACGTGTGTGATCGCGAAAGGGGCTGGTGCGAGGTGCCAGTGGTCAGGACGTGGCAGCTCACGGCCGGCGCGGCCGTGGTGGGTCTGGCCCTCGCGGCCGGGGTGGTGACGGCTGCCGGGCCCTGGGAATCGGGCCGCCGAACGGCCGAGATCCAGCGGGCCGCGGCCCAGGACCTGACACCCCGGACCGGACCCGGACGACCCGCCCCCGCGCCCAGCGCGCCCACCGTCCTCGCCGCAGTCGGCGCCGCGCGGACCCCCGCCCCCGCCGACGGCAAGGTCGGCCAGGACCTCGGCAGGGAGCTGGGCGCCCTCCTCGGCGACGCCGGCCTCGGACCCCTCCGTACGGCCTCCGTGGTCGACCTCGCGACCGGACGGCAGTTGTACGGGAGCGGGGCGGCGAACCCGATGACCCCGGCCTCCACCATAAAGATCGCGACCACCGTCGCGGCCCTGTCCGCCCTCGGCCCCGACCACCGGATCCCCACCACCACCGCCCTGACGGCCGACGGCCGGGTCGCCCTCGTCGGCGGCGGCGACGCGAGCCTCACCACGGCCCGGCTGCGGACCCTCGCCGAGCGGACGGCCCGCGCCCTGCGTGAGCGCGGCGTCGCCTCCGTACGCCTCGTCTATGACACCTCCCGCTACGGGGGGCCCGTGCTCCACCCCATCGGGATCAACGGCAATATCGCACCCGTCACCGCGCTCATGGTCGACCAGGGCAGGCTCGACCCCGCCGCCACCGGGGACTCCCCGCGCACCGACGACCCGGCCGGGGACGCGGCCCGCGCCTTCGGCGGGATGCTGACCGCCGAGGGGATCAAACTGACCGCGCCGGCCGTGCCGGGCCGGCCGGGCAAGGGTCCCCAGCAGCTCGCGAAGGTGCTCTCGCCCCCGCTCTCCACACTCGTCGAGCGGACCCTGACCGAGAGCGACAACGACATCGCCGAGTCGCTCGCCCGGCAGACCGCCGTCAAGGCGGGCGAGGAGGCGAGCTTCGCCGGCGCCGGACGGGCCGTGCGCGCGGAACTGGCCCGGTTGAAGCTCCCGTTGGCCGGCGCGCGCTTCGCCGACGGCAGCGGGCTCGACCGTGCCGACCGGGTCTCCGCCACGCTGCTCACGGCGCTGCTCGCCCGCGCCGCCGGCCCGGACCGCCCGGAACTCCGCCCGGTCCTCACCGGGCTGCCGGTCGCCGGCTTCAGCGGGACCCTCCGGTCCCGGCACACCGGCAGCTCGCCGGGGACTGGTCTGATCCGCGCCAAGACGGGCACCCTGACCGGGGTCAACTCGCTGTCGGGGACGGTGGTCGCGTCCGATGGGCGGCTGCTGGGCTTCGCGTTCCTGGCGGGGCGGACCCCGTCCCGGGACGAGGCGCAGTCCGCCCTGGACCGGCTGGCGGGCGCACTGGTGTCGTAGGACCGCGCCCCACCGGCGCCCCCGGCCCCGTACCGCCCCCGCCCGGTCCGTACACCCCCCGCCCGTTCCCGTACGGCCGCGCCCGGCCCCGTAACCGGTTGAAGCAGTGCTCCGCGACGCCACACCGCCGCGCGGGCCCACCACGTACGGTTGACGCATGACGAGCATCGGTGGTGCAGGGATGGTCGACTGGAATCTCGCGGTGGCGACCGCGACCCGCTTGGTGCGGCCAGGGCCCGAAGTGAGCAAGGACGAGGCCCGTGCCGTCGTCGCGGAGTTGCGGCGGCACGCCAAGGCTTCCGAGGAACACGTACGGGCCTTCACGCGGATGATTCCCGAGAGCCACCGGCCGGAGGACACCCCTGTCCTCGTCGTGGACCGGGCGGGCTGGGTGAAGGCCAATGTGGCGGGCTTCCGCGAACTGCTGAAACCCCTGCTGGACAAGATGCAGGAGCGCCGCTCGGGTGGCCCCACGGGCGCCGTGCTGGGCGCCGTCGGCGGCAAGGTCACCGGCGTCGAGCTGGGGATGCTGCTGTCCTTCCTGTCCTCGCGGGTCCTCGGGCAGTACGAGACCTTCGCGCCGGCCAGCCGCGAGCTGCCGGCCGGGACGAACGGCGGCGGGCGGCTCCTCCTGGTCGCGCCCAACATCGTCCATGTGGAGCGGGAGCTGGAGGTCGACCCGCACGACTTCCGCCTCTGGGTCTGTCTGCACGAGGAGACCCACCGCACCCAGTTCACCGGGGTGCCGTGGCTCAAGGACCACCTTGAGGGCGAGATCCAGTCATTTCTGGGGGAGACCGACGTCGACCCGATGACGGTGCTGGAGCGCCTCAGGGAGGCCGCCCAGTCGCTGGCCGGAGCCCGGCCGGAGGGTGAGGACGACGACAGCGGACGTTCGATCGTCGAACTGGTGCAGACCCCCGCACAGCGCGAGATCCTCAGCCGGCTGACCGCCGTGATGTCCCTCCTGGAGGGGCACGCGGACTTCGTCATGGACGGTGTGGGACCCGACGTCGTGCCGTCGGTCGCCGAGATCCGGGAGAAGTTCCAGCAGCGCAGGGCGCGCGGCGCGAGCCGGCTGGATCTGGCGTTGCGCAAACTCCTCGGACTCGACGCGAAGCTCCGTCAGTACCGTGACGGCGAGCGTTTTGTGCGTGCTGTGGTGAACGAGGTCGGTATGGACGGCTTCAACCGGGTCTGGACCTCGCCCAACACCCTCCCCACCAAGGCGGAGATCGCCAAACCAGCGGATTGGGTCGCGCGGGTGCACCGCACAGCGGATTCGTGAGCGCGATTCCGGCCGTACGCCCTCCGGGGGGCGGGAGACGCCCCCCGGAGGGCTCAGCATCACCCATCCGAGGGACCGTAGGGCGTAGGTAGGCGTGCAATGCTCGGGGAACGGCTCGGTTCTGTCACCATCAACGCACTCTGAGTGACTGAGCCCCGGCTGCAACTCCCCCACCGAGGCACCCCCCAAACTCCACGAAGGGCACCGGACATGGGTCCCCATCCTGCGGTCGCGGCGATACGCCTGGCGGTCCGCCGCGTACTCCACGATGTACTCACCGAGTACATCGAACAGACGGAACCGGTCGCGCGTCTCAGCCATGCGACCACCTCGGCCTGCGCCGCCGCCACCCACGCCGCGCACGCCACCCACACCGCACACATCACGACGCACGCGACGCGCTCCGCGCCCGTCGCGCGCCCGGTGGCGGGCGTGCGCCCCACAGTCGCCGCGCGCACCACCCCCGCACAGCGCCCCACCCCCTCCTCGCGCCCCGCCCCCCTCGTCCTGGTGGCCTGCTCCGGGGGCGCCGACTCCATGGCCCTCGCCTCCGCACTCGCCTTCGAGGCCCGCAAGCTCTCCATCCGGGCCGGGGGCATCACCGTCGACCACGGCCTGCAGGACGGCTCCGACCTCCGCGCCGCCGAGGTCGCCGGGCGGCTCACCGCGCTGGGGCTCGAACCCGTCGAGGCCATCACCGTCCGGGTCGGCCGCGACGGCGGACCCGAGGCCGCGGCCCGTGACGCCCGCTACGCGGCGCTGGACGAGGCCGCCGAGCGCCACGGCGCCGTCGCCGTACTCCTCGGCCACACCCGCGACGACCAGGCGGAGACCGTCCTGCTGGGGCTCGCCCGCGGCTCGGGCATCCGCTCGCTCTCCGGGATGGCCGCCGTCTCGGGCGCGTCCCGCCGCTACCGCCGCCCCTTCCTCCAGCTCGACCGGCAGACCGCCCGCAAGGCGTGCCTGGTCCAGTCGCTGCCCGTCTGGGACGACCCACACAACGCCGACCCCGCCTACACCCGCTCCCGACTGCGCCACGAAGGGCTGCCCGCCCTGGAGAAGGCGCTCGGCAAGGGAGTGGTCGAGGCCCTGGCGCGTACCGCGCAGCTCTCCCGCGACGACGCCGACGCCCTGGACACCTGGGCCGCCGACGCGGACGCCTCCGTGCGCGACGAGTCCGGCGAGCTGGAGTGCGCCAAGCTGTACGCGCTGCCCCCGGCCGTACGGCGCCGGGTACTGCGCCGCGCGGTGATCGAGGCGGGCTCGCCGGCGGGCTCGCTCTTCGCCCGTCACGTGGAGGAAGTCGACCGGCTGATCACCGGCTGGCGCGGCCAGGGAGCCATCAATCTGCCGGGCCGCGTCGAGGCGCGGCGGCAGAGTGGCAGACTTGTCATCCGGCAAGGCTGACGCAGTCGCGGCGAGAGCGTGGCGGCTGAGGTCACCCGGGAGCCTGCTTCCAGGCACCCGGACCCCCGGCCCCCGGGCCCCCGGCAAGGAGATACCCACCGCGTGAACGAAAAGGACATGGGCACCGACCTCCAGTCGGTGCTCATCACCAAGGAAGAGATCGACGCGAAGCTCGCGGAGCTCGCCGCGAAGGTCGACGCGGAGTACGCGGGCAAGGACCTGCTCCTCGTCGGTGTCCTCAAGGGCGCCGTGATGGTCATGGCGGACCTGGCGCGAGCGCTGTCGAGCACCGTGACCATGGACTGGATGGCGGTGTCGTCGTACGGCGCGGGCACCCAGTCCTCCGGTGTCGTACGGATCCTGAAGGACCTCGACACCGACATCAAGGGCAAGCACGTCCTGATCGTCGAGGACATCATCGACTCCGGGCTGACGCTGTCGTGGCTGCTCTCGAACCTGGGATCGCGCGAGCCGGCCTCCATCGAGGTGTGCACCCTGCTCCGTAAGCCGGATGCCGCAAAGGTCGCGATCGACGTGAAGTGGATCGGCTTCGACATCCCGAACGAGTTCGTGGTCGGCTACGGACTCGACTACGCCGAGAAGTACCGCAACCTGCCGTTCGTCGGCACCCTCGCACCGCACGTCTACGGCGGCTGACCCCCTCCGCCGGCACCGGGGGCACCGCCACCTGTGACCGTTGCAGGTGGCCGTCACCGGTGAGACCGCCATCCGGCCGTGACACCTCCCCCCGCACACCTCCCGCGACAGCGATCGCGGGGCGGGGGCGAACAGCGGCCGGCACGACGGGAACCAAGGCCCCACTCCCGCCGTTGAAGCATGGGAGGGCTGGTTTGTCAGCCGTACCGTGCGGTCACGGTGACGATGCTGGGGTACCGTCCGAAGAACAGTCTTTTCTCACAGCAGCATTTACCTACGGGCAGGAGGGACGGGGCGTTTTCGCTCCGTATGGATGGACGTGAAGCGATACTTCCGTGGGCCGGTCATGTGGATCGTGCTGGCCGTCCTCGCCGTGGTCGTGTTGATGCAGGTCGTCGGCTCGTCGGGCGGCTACAAGACGGTGGACACCGGTCAGGTCGTCCAGGCGATCGACAAGAACCAGGTCGACCAGGTCAAGCTGACCACTGGCGACGAACAGATCATCAAGGCCGATCTGAAGGACGGCCAGAAGGTCAAGGGCAGCGACAAGATCCAGGCGAGCTACATCGGGACCCAGGGTTCCGACCTCGCCGCGAAGCTTCAGGCGAAGTACGAGGCCGGCGACATCGAGAAGGGTTACACCATCTCGCCGTCGAAGCAGAGCCCGTTCATCTCGGTGCTGCTCTCGCTGCTGCCGTTCGTGCTGATCGTCGTGGTCTTCCTGTTCCTGATGAACCAGATGCAGGGCGGCGGCTCCCGAGTCATGAACTTCGGGAAGTCCAAGGCCAAGCTGATCACCAAGGACACCCCGAAGACGACCTTCGCCGATGTGGCGGGGTCCGACGAGGCCGTCGAGGAGCTCCACGAGATCAAGGAGTTCCTCCAGGAGCCGGCGAAGTTCCAGGCCGTCGGCGCCAAGATCCCCAAGGGTGTGCTGCTCTACGGCCCGCCCGGCACCGGCAAGACGCTGCTCGCACGCGCCGTCGCCGGTGAGGCGGGGGTCCCGTTCTACTCGATCTCCGGTTCCGACTTCGTCGAGATGTTCGTCGGTGTCGGTGCCTCGCGAGTCCGTGACCTCTTCGAGCAGGCCAAGGCGAACGCCCCGGCGATCGTCTTCGTCGACGAGATCGACGCCGTCGGCCGCCACCGTGGCGCCGGCCTCGGCGGCGGTCACGACGAGCGCGAGCAGACGCTCAACCAGCTCCTCGTCGAGATGGACGGCTTCGATGTGAAGGGCGGGGTCATCCTGATCGCCGCCACCAACCGGCCGGACATCCTCGACCCGGCGCTGCTGCGCCCGGGACGCTTCGACCGGCAGATCGCGGTCGACCGCCCGGACATGCAGGGCCGGCTGGCGATCCTCAAGGTGCACCAGAAGGGCAAGCCGGTCGCGCCGGACGTCGACCTCGGCGCGGTCGCCCGCAGGACGCCGGGCTTCACCGGCGCCGACCTGTCGAATGTGCTGAACGAAGCCGCGCTGCTCACCGCGCGCAGCGACAAGAAGCTGATCGACAACGACTCGCTGGACGAGGCGATCGACCGGGTGGTCGCGGGCCCGCAGAAGCGGACCCGGATCATGTCGGACAAGGAAAAGAAGATCACCGCGTACCACGAGGGCGGACACGCCCTGGTCGCGGCGGCTCTGCCGAACTCCGACCCGGTCCACAAGATCACGATCCTTTCCCGCGGCCGGGCCCTCGGTTACACGATGGTCCTCCCGGACGAGGACAAGTACTCGACCACGCGTAACGAGATGCTGGACCAGCTCGGCTACATGATGGGCGGGCGCGCGGCGGAGGAGCTGGTCTTCCACGACCCGACCACCGGCGCCGCGAACGACATCGAGAAGGCGACGACGACGGCCCGCGCGATGGTCACGCAGTACGGCATGACCGAGCGACTGGGCGCCATCAAGTTCGGCGGCGACAACACCGAGCCGTTCCTGGGCCGCGAGATGGGCCACCAGCGGGACTACTCGGAAGAAGTCGCCGCGCTGGTCGACGAAGAGGTCAAGAAGCTCATCGAGACCGCGCACAACGAGGCGTGGGAGATTCTCGTCGAGAACCGCGATGTGCTCGACAACCTGGTGCTCCAACTCCTGGAGAAGGAGACACTGGGCAAGGAGCAGATCGCGGAGATCTTCGCCACGATCGTGAAGCGCCCGGCCCGTCCCGCGTGGACGGGTTCCTCCCGCCGCACGCCGTCGACCCGTCCCCCGGTGCTCTCGCCGAAGGAACTGGCCCTGACGAACGGCGCGGCCGGAGCCAACGGAGCGACGTCCACGGACAAGGTCCCGAGCATCGACAAGGCTCCGGAGAAGACTCCCGAGGAGCGCCCGGAGAGCTGACACCCGAGGCACCCGTCACACGGGCCCCGGAATGCGTGCCGCGTCCCCCCAGGTTTTAGCCTGGGGGGACGCGGCGTTTGTGTGACCGCGGTCCAGAGCAAGAGGAACGAGGCACAGATGACCGATCCGGTGACGCTGGACGGTGAAGGCACGATCGGCGAATTCGACGAGAAGCGGGCCGCGGCGGCGGTGCGCGAGCTTCTCATCGCCGTTGGGGAGGACCCGGACCGGGAGGGCCTCAAGGAGACGCCGGGGCGGGTGGCGCGGGCGTACAAGGAGCTCTTCGCGGGTCTGCGGCAGGAGCCCGAGGACGTGCTGACGACGACGTTCGACCTGGGGCACGACGAGATGGTCCTGGTGAAGGACATCGAGATCGTCAGCCTCTGCGAACACCATCTCCTTCCGTTCCACGGGGTCGCGCACGTCGGCTACATCCCGGCGGAGACCGGCAAGATCACGGGGCTGTCCAAGCTCGCCCGGCTGGTCGAGGTGTACGCCCGCCGCCCGCAGGTGCAGGAGAGGCTCACCACTCAGATCGCGGACTCCCTGACCCGCATCCTGGAAGCACGGGGGGCGATCGTCGTGATCGAGGCCGAGCACATGTGCATGTCCGTCCGAGGCATCCGCAAGCCCGGGGCGAAGACCACGACCTCCGCGGTGCGGGGGCAGCTCCGCGACGCGACGACGCGTGCGGAAGCGATGAGCCTGATACTCGCGCGCTAGGGTCTTTCGGGAGTCCCTAGCTCCGCGGGCTGATCCTCGAAGATCGCCCGGACCGGACCTGGTCACCCGGTCGGCCGCGCCCACTCCCTCGCGTGACAGGAGCTGATCACGCCGGGGAGTGCGCGCGGCCGGTACGGACCCCGGCCGGCGGGAGGCGCTACGCGTGCGCCGTGCCCGTCCCGCCGCCCTGGGGGCTGTCGCTGTCGTCGGGGAGCTTGCAGACGCGCTCCAGGAAGAACGCTGCCGCGATCACCGCCACCCCGGCCAGCACCGAGAAGCCCGCGTAGATCGCCTGGTCGCGCCGGGACGGGATGTCCAGCGACCCCAGCAGGAACGCGCCCGTGCCGCCGTACATCCCACTCACCAGTGCCGCCACCAGCGCGCTCGCCTGTCCGAAGACCACCGCTCGGGCGGCCATCAGCGGCTCCACGCCCTTCGCGCCGGGGCGGCGCTCCCGCTGGGCCTTCAGCCGGGAGCGCAGGGAGAGCGCCGTCGCCGTCAGGATCGCCGCGATGGCGGCGAGCACGATGGGCGCCGCGATGGGCACGCTCGGCAGCGTGCCGAACGACTCCCACAGGCGCGCGCCCGCCCAGGACAGCACCCCGGCCGCGACGAAGAGACCGGCCAGGACACCGAGCCGTAGTTGCTTCACCGAGAGAGCCGCCCTTTCGAACTGTGCCGAACCTGACTGAACAGCAGGCCGTCCGCCGGTGTGGACCACCGACGCACGAGCCTAACGACTACTCCGGCAGCCGGAGTTCCAGGTCGGCGCGGGCGTGTACGCCCTTCTGGCCGATCGAATCCAGCAGATCCGCCACCGGACCACGGCCGGGAAGCTGTGCGGCGGGGTCCACGTCGTGCCACGGCGCGAGGACGAAGGCGCGCTCATGGGCCCGCGGATGCGGCAGCGTGAGCGCCGGATCGTCCGAGACGAGGTCCGCGTAGGCCACGATGTCGACATCGATCGTGCGCGGGCCCCAGCGCTCCTCGCGGACCCGCTCGAATGCCTCCTCGATCGCCTGCCCGCGCTCCAGCAGCGACGACGGCGGCAGGGTCGTCTTCACCACGACCACCGCGTTGAAGTACGACGGCTGGGAGTCCGGGTCCACACCCCACGGCTCCGTCTCGTACACCGGGGAGACCGCTTTGACCCGCAGTCCGGGGGTGTCCTCCAGGGCGTCGATCGCGCCCTGGATCGTCTCCAGGCGGTTGCCCAGATTCGATCCGAGGGAGATGACGGCCCGGTTGGGGTTGGAGAGGGTGACATCGGCCGCGTCGACCTGCTCCACCACCGACGCGGGAACGGGCTGCACCGTCGGGTCGCTCATACTCGGCTCCGGGTGATCGTGATGGTCACATCGTCGAAGGGCACGGTGATCGGCGCGTCGGGCTTGTGCACGACCACCTCGACCTCTTGGACGCCCTGGTGCTTGAGACAGGTCTGGGCGATCCGCTCCGCGAGCGTCTCGATCAGGTCGACGGGGTCGCCCTCGACGACCGCGACGACCTCCTCCGCCACGATGCCGTAGTGCACGGTCTTCGCCAGGTCGTCGTCGGTGGCCGCGGGGCGGGTGTCGAGGCCGAGTGAGAGGTCCACGATGAAGGTCTGCCCTTCCTCGCGCTCCCGGGGGAAGACGCCATGGTGCCCGCGGGCCTTGAGGCCGCGCAGCGCGACACGATCCACGCGAATCACTCCTGCTCTCGTAGGTCTGATGGGCGTACGGCCACGTGCGCGCGGCTCGTGTGCCCATGCGAATCTACCCGCGGTCACCGACACCGCTCGCCCACGGGGTGCGGTCCCCGGTCGCCCGGGAGGCTGGTAGCCGCGTCTACCCGGGAACCGCGGCGCCAGGCCCGTACCGCCAGATGCGGGTGGCGGGCGTGGTCACGAAGGCGAATCGTCTTCCGTGTCCGGGTCCGCATCGGGGTCGGTCTCCGTCAGGACGGGTGAACCGTGGTGCGACCAGATCCGCCAACCCTCCGGTGTGCGGCGGAACACATTGGTGGCGACCACGAGCTGTCCCACCAGGGGCCCCAGCTCGCCGCCCTCCTCGGCCGGCCCGCCGCTGAGGATGTTCTCCGTGCAGGTCACCAGCGCCGTGTCACCGGTGAGGCTCACCTTCACATCGGTCAGGAAGAACTGGATGTACTCGGTGTTCGCCATGATCAGGGCGTACGAGCGCAGTACCTCGCCCCGCCCGGAGAGCACCGGCCACCCGGGGTGGACGCAGGAGATCTCGTCGTCCAGCCAGAGGTCGGAGAGCGCGTCGAAATCGCCGCGCTCCATGGTCTCGTAGAACGTGGTGTTGGCTTCCTCCACCAGTTCGATGTCGGTACGGCTCACCGGGCGGCCTCGACTGCCTGGGCGACCCGGACGGCGTCGGCGGTGGCCCGCACCTCGTGCACGCGGACGGCCCACGCGCCCTCGTGCGCGGCGATGGCGGAGATCGCGGCGGTGGCCGCGTCCCGCTCTCTGGCGCGCGGTGGGGTGCCGTCCTTGGCGAGGACATGGCCGAGGAAGCGCTTCCGGGATGCGGCCACCAGCAGCGGGCGCCCCAGGGTGTGGAGATCGCGGATATGGGCCACCAGGGCGAGGTCGTGCCGGGCCTCCTTGGCGAAGCCGAGGCCGGGATCGAGGACGATGTGCTCGGGATCGATCCCGCCGTCGACGGCGGCGGTCATCCGGGTGCGCAGTTCGGCGACTACCTCGGCGACGACGTCCTCGTACACCGCGCGGCTGTTCATGTCCTGGCTGAAACCGCGCCAGTGCATGACGACGAAGGGCACCCCGGCGGAGGCGACCGCCGGGATCATCGCGGGGTCGGCGAGACCACCGCTGACATCGTTGACGAGCACGGCTCCGGCGGCGACGGCCCGGTCGGCGACGGCGGCGCGCATGGTGTCGACGGAGACGGTGACGCCCTCGGCGGTCAGCCCCCGGACGACGGGGACGACCCGGCGCAGCTCCTCCTCCTCGTCGACCCGGCTGGCGCCGGGCCGGGTGGACTCGCCGCCGACGTCCACCAGGTCGGCGCCGTCCGCGACGAGGTCGAGACCGCGCTTGACGGCGGCGGTGGTGTCGAACCAGCGTCCGCCGTCCGAGAAGGAATCGGGTGTCACATTGACGACCCCCATGACGGCACAGCGATCCCACTCCGGCAACCCGCGCAACGTACTCATGCGTCCAGCCTAGGCTCCCGCGCCGACACCCGCGGCCCCTGCCCACCCCTGCCCGTCAGCCCGGGCGGTGCTCTCCTCGGAGAGCCGCTGGATGTGGGCGTACGGGCGGGGTGCGCGGGGGTCGGCGCGGAGCGGGGGGAGGGCCGGGTTCATGGGGTCATCTGGCCGGATCGCCGTGGGACCTCTCCGTGTCAGCGGCTCATGCGCGAGGTCACGGACCCCCCGGACCCGGGTCGTGCGGCCGGGGCGGGCGATGCGCTTCACCATCCGGCGGGCGTCGCACCTGGCGCGCCCGCCGAGAGGGAAATCCGCGCTGTCCACCACCGCCTCGTCGCCCGGTTCCAGGGCGTTCAGGCCGGTCTCCCGGGTCCAGACCTCGCCCCCGGTCTCGGAGCAGCCCATGACGGCGGGGGTCCAGGAGTGGGCCCTGGCCTTGTCCATGAAGCGCTCGATGGCGCCCGGCCAGGCCGCCACATCGCCGATCGGGTCGCCATTGGCGAGCATCACCCCGGAGACCACTCGGTAGCGGACGGCGGCCTTGCCGCTGGGGGAGAACACCACGCCGTTGTCGCGGCGGAGTGCGCAGTGGCCGGGGGAGTCCCGGCCGCCGTGCCGGGCGAGCAGCGCGCGGAGCCGCCGTGCGTCGTCCTCGGTGAGGCGCGCGGTCCGGTGCTCGGGCCGGAAGGCGAGGTAGCCGGTGGTGACGGCGGTCAGCAGGCCGAGCGCGCCCAGGGAGTACCCGACGGTCCAGGAGACGTCGCCGCCGTAGCCGACGGGCCCCTCGAAGCCGAGGAGCCCGTACAGGGTGTGCTCCAGCCGGTCGGCGAGCCCGGGGTTGCCGTCGACCTCGTCCGGGTGGGCGCTGACGACGATCAGGCCGAGGCCGAGCGAGGCCGCGCCCATGAGGACGAAGTTGGTGAGCGCCCGCCAGCGACTGCGCGGGTCCGGCAGGGCTGCGAACTCCTGGCGGTGGACGAGGAGCAGTGCCAGGACGGCCAGGGAGACGACCGCGCCGGCGATCGAGTTCCGGTAGACGAACTGTCCGGCCGCCCCGAGGGGCAGTAGGAGTACGGCGGCTCGCCAGGCCCGGCGCTGGTGGTGTTTGAGCCCGTGCGCGAGCAGAAGGAGGAGGACGCCGGCGCTCAGGGAGAGGGCGGCGGAGAAGGGGCCGGTGGCGCCGGGGAGTACCTCGGTGGGGGCGGTCGTCCCGCTGGGTCGGAAGGTCGGGACGACCCCGGCCGCGATGTCGATCAGGCCGACGAGGACACAGGCCGTGCCGACGATCGAGGGGACCGTCTCCGGGCGCGGGCCGCGCACCATCCGGCGGGCGCGCCGCATCCCCCGCGCGCGTTGCGGAACCGGTCCTGATTTATCCCCATCCATCGCTGCAGACATCGCTTCCCGTGGCTTCGCGAGAGGTTTGGGTCCATGAGCCGCGGGTCGGGGCGGCTCCGGACGATTTGCGCTGTCTAGGACGGAAGTTCCGGGGGGCGGGTTCCTCTCCGCACCGTAAATTCGGGAACGGCGGCGCACCGGGGCCCATGCGTCCGAGCGGTGGCGAAGTCCCGGCGTGGCCGTGCCGGTGGCCGTGCCGGTAGCCGTTCCGGGCTCCGCGGCGGCCACCGTGCGATCCGCCTGCGCCCATGACCATCCGGCCGGCCCGGGAAGGGCGCCCGGGCCGGAGCCCTTCCCGGGGCGAGCCCGACTCAGTCCTCGGTGGGCCGGGCGTCCGTGCCCGGTGTCGGTGTCGGGTCCGGGGTCGGCGTCGGCGTCGGTGTCGGGTCCGGGATCGGTGGCTTGATCGCGTCCGTCACCGTCGCGATGGACTCCAGCGCGACGGCGGTACGGGGAACGTCCTGGGCGTCCGCGTCGATCGAGCGTCGCAGTGCCTCGTGCAGCCCGGCCGGGGTCAGCACCCCCAGGAAGCGCCCGGTCCCCTCCTTGTCGATCACCGCGATCCAGCCGGCGTCGTGCTGGAGCATCGTGGCGAACGCCTGCTTCAGGGAGGCGCCGAGCGGCAGCCAGGCGTCCATGCGGCGGGCGTGCTCGCCCACGGAACCGGCCAGCCGCGCCCGCTCGGCGGAGATCCAGCCGTGCAGATCGCCCGCACCGTCCAGGACGACCGCCCAGCGCGCGCCCAGCTCCCGGGGCAGCGCGTCGTCCAGCCGGACGACGGGCGGCTGGATGAGGTCGCTCTCCTCGATGGGGGTGACCGAGAGCCGCTTGAGGCCCCGGTCGGCGCCGACGAAATCGGCCACGTACGGCGTCGCGGGGGTGCCGAGCACGGCGGCCGGGGCGTCGAACTGCTCGATCCGACCCTGTCCGTAGACGGCGATCCGGTCGCCGAGGCGTACCGCTTCCTCGATGTCGTGTGTGACGAACAGCACGGTCTTGCGGACCTGCGACTGGAGCTTGAGGAACTCGTTCTGGAGGTGTTCGCGGACCACCGGGTCGACGGCGCCGAACGGCTCGTCCATCAGCAGCACCGGGGGATCGGCCGCCAGCGCGCGGGCCACCCCGACCCGCTGGCGCTGACCGCCGGAGAGCTGCTCGGGATAGCGGTCGCCGTACGTGGACGGGTCGAGCCCCACCAGATCGAGCAGCTCGGTGGCGCGGGCGCGTGCCTTGGTGCGCTGCCAGCCGAGGAGATGGGGGACGGTGGCGGTGTTCTCCAGGACCGTCTTGTGCGGGAAGAGCCCCACCTGCTGGATGACGTAGCCGATCCGCCGGCGCAACTGGACCGGGTCGACGGTGGAGATGTCGTCGCCGTCCACGAGTATCCGGCCGGAACTGGGCTCGATGAGCCGGTTGACCATCTTCATGGTGGTGGTCTTGCCGCAGCCGGACGGACCGACGAGCGTGACCAGTTCGCCCTCGGCCACCTCGAACGACAGATCGTCGACGGCTGTCGTTCCGTCCGGATAGCGCTTGGTGACGTGCTCGAAGCGAATCATGGTTCCCCATTTTGACGGTGTCAGGCGGGTGCTGTGTGAAGGCAGTGTTGCCGGCCTGTGGTGGTCTCCGACGATTGTCAGTGGTCGGGGTTAGGGTTTCCGGGCAGTTGTCAGACATACGTTCTTCAAGGGGCGGGGAGGTGGGGGAGCATGAGTTCGGGACTCGCGGCACAGAGCTGTCTGGCGGCCAATGACTGGATCTGCGGGGAGTACCTCCGCACCCGGAGCCAGGAGTTGACCGACGCGACGCTCCAGCACGTCGGGATCACCGTGGTGTCGGTGCTGATCGGGCTGGCGGTGGCGTTCCCGCTGGCGCTGCTGGCCCGTGCGCGACCCGCCTTCGCCGGTCCGGTGCTGGGCCTGACGACCCTGCTCTACACGATCCCGTCGCTGGCGATGTTCTCGCTGCTGCTACCGGTCTTCGGACTCTCGGCGGCGCTGGTCGTGACCGGTCTGGTGCTCTACTCCCTCACCATCCTGGTCCGGAACATACTGGCCGGCCTCGACTCCGTGCCCGCCGAGGCCCGTGAGGCCGCCCGCGGGATGGGTTACGGACCGGGGCGCCTGCTCTGGGAGGTCGAGCTGCCGCTCGCGCTGCCCGCCGTGATGGCCGGTCTGCGGATGGCCACGGTCTCCACGATCGCGCTCACCACGATCGGCGCGCTGGTCGGCAAGGGCGGTCTCGGCAACCTCATCGACGACGGCGTGCAGACCACGTTCAAGGCGCAGGTGCTGGCCGCTTCGGTGCTCTGTGTGCTGCTGGCGGCGGTGGCGGATCTGCTGTTGCTGGGGGTCCAGCGGCTGCTGACGCCCTGGACCCGCATACGCACGGCCGGAGGGGTGGTCTGATGGGAGTGCTGGCGGACGCCTGGACCTGGCTCACCACCGGTTCCAACTGGTCGGGGGAGAGCGGTGCCTGGCACCGGCTGGGCGAGCATGTGTATGTCAGCGGGGTCGCCCTGCTGCTGGCCTGTGCCATTGCCCTGCCGATCGCGTTCTGGCTCGGGCACATCGGCAGGGGCGGCGCGCTCGCGGTCAACATCTCCAACGCGGGCCGGGCGATCCCCGTCTTCGCGGTCCTCGCCCTCTTCATGCTCACCCCGCTGCGGAGCGCCGGTTATGCGCCGACGATCATCGCGCTGGTGCTCTTCGCAGTGCCACCGCTGCTGACCAACGCCTATGTCGGGATGCGGGAAGTGGACCGTGCGGTGGTGGAGGCCGCGCGGGGGATGGGGATGTCGGGCGGTCAGCTCTTCCGCCGGGTCGAACTGCCACTGGCCTATCCGCTGCTGATGACCGGGCTGCGGTCGGCCGCCGTCCAGGTCGTCGCCACCGCCACCATCGCCTCGATGGTCGGGCAGGGCGGTCTCGGCCGCATCATCACCGCGGGTTTCAACACCTATGACACACCACAGGTCGTGGCTGGTGCGCTGCTCGCGGCGCTGCTGGCGCTGCTGGTGGAGGGGGTGCTGGTGGCCGCGGACCGGCTGATCGACCCCCGTCGCAGGGCGTCGGCGCGGTCGGCGTCGGCATCCGCGTCCCCGAAGGTCCCGGCGCCCACTGCGTCCTCGGGGCCCGCTGTGTCCCCGAACCCCCCGGCGGGTTCGCCGCGGGACCGGAAGACGGCCGTGTGAACCATGAGAATCCTTGGATGGAGAAGCTGATGAGAAAGCCCTCTCGTACCGCGGGAGCCGTGCTGGCGGTGCTGGCCCTGGCGGGCTCTCTCGCCGCCTGCGGCGACGGTGACAGCCTGGAGAAGTCGAAGGACGGCGCGGGCGGCGGCTCCGGCAAGAAGGGCTCGCTCGTCGTGGGCTCCGCGTCCTTCACCGAGTCCAAGGTGCTCGCCGAGCTGTACGCACGCGTCCTGGCCGACGCCGGCTACGACACGTCGGTGACCACGGTGAAGAACCGTGAGCTGTACGAACCCTCGCTGGAGAAGGGGGAGATCGATGTCGTACCCGAATATGCCGCGACCCTCGCCGAATTCCTCAACGCGAAGGTGAACGGCCCGAAGGCGCCCGATGAGAAGCCCGTCGCCACCAGTGATGTGAACACCACCGTCGCCGCGCTCACCAAGCTCGCCGAACCGCGCGGGTTGAAGATCCTTCCGGCCGGTCCCGCCGTTGATCAGAACGCGTTCGCGGTGAGCGAGGAATTCGCCGAGAAGAACAAGCTCAAGACTCTTAGTGATCTTGGAAAATCGAAGCTCAAGGTCAAGATCGCGGCGGGTGACGAGTGCGAGGTGCGGCCGTTCTGCGCACCCGGTCTGAAGTCGGTCTACGGCATCGCGGTCACCGGCGTCGACCCCAAGGGCGTCGGCACCCCGCAGTCCAAGCAGGCCGTCAGGGACGGCGTCGACCAGTTGGTGCTCACCACGACCACCGACGCGGTCCTGGACGGACTGGTCTTCCTCGCCGACGACAAGAAGTTGCAGAACGCGGACAACGTCCTTCCGGTGGTCAATGCGAAGGACGCGGGAGACGCCGGGATCGCCGATGCGCTCGGCGCGCTCACCAAGGTGCTGACGACGGAAGATCTCGCGGAGTTGAACCGCAAGGTCGATGCGGAGCGCGCCAAACCCCAGGATGCGGCGGCGGAGTATCTGAAGTCCAAGGGCCTGCTCAAGAAGTAAGAAACCGTCAAAAGCGCGCCCCGGGAGAGGCCGTGCGAGAGATTTGCCGGGCCGCTATCCCCCGCGGCTTCTCCGCACGGTAAATTTCAGGCCATGCCACGTGGACGCCACCGCCATTCCCCTCCCCTTCACAGGCTGCTGCCGCCGTCAGCGGTCGCCGGCGCGGCGGTGCTGTGCGCCGCCGGCGCGTGGCTGCTGACCGAACCCGTCATGCTCCGGGCGCTGGTCGCGGCGGCGGCGGCAGCGGCCGTCACCGGCGCGGTCATCATGCGCAGTTGGGACCGGGCGGCCGGCCGCCAGGTCGCCGACCTCACCCGGGGGCGCGCCAGCGACGCCTGGCAGACCGAGGAACGCATAGCCGAGCTGGAGGCCGACGCCGAGGGTTCGCGCGAGTTGCGGGCCAAGCTCGACGCCAAGCTGCGGGCCAAGCGGGTCGAACTGGCGGCACTGCGCGGTGAGCACGCCGCGCTGCTCCGCCGCTACGCGACCGCCGAGACGGAGCGGGCCACCGCGCTGGAGGGCCGCCGTCAGCTCGCGATCGAGGCGAGCGGCCCCGCCACCTCGACCGAGGCCACCGCATCCACCGCGGCCACCGACTCGACCGAAGCCACCGGGGCCGTGGGCACGGCCCCGGACAAGCCGACCGGCCCCAAGGCACTGCCCCCGGCCCGGTCCGCCACCCCCACCGCCGCCACCTTCCTGCGCGCCGCGCGGGCGTTGGACAACCTCTCCAGGACCGCGGCCGGTGCGGCCGGTGCCGCGGCAGCCGGGGACACGGCCGCGCCCACCGCGCGGACCGGAGAGGCGGACGAACCGCAGGGGAAGCCCTCGGCGGGCGCCGGGGGAGAGCAGCACACCCGCCCGACGACCGCCGCCCCCGCGCTCGCCCCGGCCCGACACTCCGCGCTCGCCGCCGCGATCGTCCCGTACGGACCGCGCCGTGCCCCCGTCCGCCACCGCCCCGACAACGGCTTCGACTTCTTCGGCACCCAGACGGCGGCCGGTCACCCGGCGAAGGCGATCGAGGCCGTGCAGGAGGAGGACCTTGCCGATGTGGTCGGCGAGGAGGCACTGGCCGAGAGCCGTTCCGGTGAGGCCCGCGCGGCCGGCGACGTCATCGATCTGACCGCCCACGACGAGACGGAGCAGTTGGACCTCGGACAGCTGAGGAACGCGGTCGGTTCCTGAACGTCAGATCCGCCCCAGGTCCACCTCATAGGTCCGCCCCAGGTCCTGTCCCTCCGGACAGGACCTGGGGCGGACCGCCGGTCGGGCTACTTGTCGATATCGCCGACGACGAAGAAGAGCGACCCCAGGATCGCCACCATGTCCGCGACCAGGGTGCCCGGCAGCAGCTCGGTGATCGCCTGGATGTTGTTGTACGACGCCGAGCGCAGCTTCAGCCGGTACGGGGTCTTCTCGCCCTTGGAGACCAGGTAGTAGCCGTTGATCCCGAGCGGGTTCTCCGTCCAGGTGTACGTGTGGCCCTCCGGGGCCTTCAGCACCTTCGGCAGCCGCTGGTTGATCGGACCGGGCGGCAGCTCGGCGATCCGGTCCAGACACGCCTCCGCCAGCTCCAGGGCGTTGTGCGTCTGATCGAGCAGCACCTCGAACCGGGCGAGACAGTCGCCCTCCTCCCGCGTGACCACCTTGAGGGTGTCCCGCAGTTCCCCGTAGGCGAGGTACGGCTCGTCGCGGCGGAGGTCGAAGTCGACACCGGAGGCACGGGCGATCGGCCCGCTGACGCCGTACGCGTGCACGGACGCGGCGGACAGGACGCCCACATCGCGGGTACGGCCCCGGAAGATCTCGTTCCCGAGCACCAGCCGGTCGTACACGTCCATGCGTGACCGCACCTCGGAGACGGCGTGCCGGACTCGTCCGAGCCAGCCGGCCGGGAGATCCTCCTTGAGGCCGCCGACCCGGTTGAACATGTAGTGCATCCGGCCGCCGGAGACCTCCTCCATGACGTTCTGGAGCTCTTCGCGCTCGCGGAAGGCGTGGAAGACGGCGGTGATGCCGCCCAGCTCCAGCGGGTAGGAACCGAGGAACATCAGATGGTTGAGCACCCGGTTCAGCTCGGCGAGCAGGGTCCGGGTCCAGACGGCGCGCTCGGGCACCTCCATGCCGAGCATCCGCTCGACCCCCATGACGACACCGAGTTCATTGGAGAACGCGGAGAGCCAGTCGTGGCGGTTGGCGAGCATGACGATCTGGCGGTAGTCCCGGGCCTCGAAGAGCTTCTCCGCGCCGCGGTGCATATAGCCGACGACCGGTTCGGCGTGCTGGATGACCTCGCCGTCGAGGATGAGGCGGAGGCGGAGGACGCCGTGGGTGGAGGGGTGCTGGGGGCCGATGTTGAGCACCATGTCGGTGCTTTCCGCGGCGCCGCCGATGCCGAACGTGGTCTCCGTCATGGCCTCAGTATCTCCCGCCCGGCACCGCCCAGGACCCGGGCCTCCCCCTCCTCAGCGCCCGGGCCCCCCGGGGCCCGGGACGGGCCTTCGCTGCTGGAGCCAGAGGAAGTCGCCGAGACCGCCCTGTGCCGTCAGCTCCGCGGCCTCGGAAGCCGCGGCGAGGGCCCGTACGTAGGCCGCGGGATCCGTCGACGCCAGCGTCAGCGGCGGCCGGGCGGCGGAGACGCCCAGCGCCCGGAGCGCGTCGCGCTGGGAGGTGAGGGTCGCGCCGGGCAGGGCGCACGCGTCCAGCGCCACGTGCGCGGTGAGGTCGCGGGTGCCGTCGGGCACCGGTGGCGCCTCCCGGCCCGCGCGGAACCCGGTCAGCGTGCCGAAGGGGGGTCGCGCGGCCGCCCGGTGCCCGTAGTCGACGGCGACCGCGAGACCGGCCCGTACGGTGGCCACCGCGTCCGCCCACGCCTCGTCGCGCGGCAGCCCGATCTCCGCCCGGGTCCCGGGCTCGGTCAGCGGCCACCAGCGGGCCAGCCACTCCGCGTCCGCCCCGGTCACCGGGGCGCCAAGGCGTTCGGTGCCGTCGGGGCAGACGAGCACCCGCCGCACCACTCCGTCCTCGTCCACCTCGGCGACGTCGACGGGCACGTTGTCCAGCCACTCATTGGCGAAGAGAAGTCCGGTGATCCCCCGCGGCGGCTCCCGGACCCACTCGATGCGCGGGTCGAGGCCGGCGGGGCGCGCCGCGCGCTCCACCGCGTACGCCCGTACCGCGAACTCTGGCGGGAGCGCCGCCAGCACCCCCGTCAGCAGCTCTCCCCGGCCCGCGCCCATGTCCACGATGCTGAGTTCGGGGACCGGTCCCAGCTCGTCCGCCGTGGTCAGCAGTAGCTGGGCGACCGCCATCGCGAAGAGGGGCGAGGCGTGCACCGACGTCCGGAAGTGTCCTGCCGGCCCCTCGGGCCGCAGATAGAACCCGTCCGGCCCGTACAGAGCGGCCTCCGCCGCTTCCCGCCAGCCCCGCCATCGACACGTCTCGCCCGCCGGCTCGTCCGTCACGGGCATAAGTCTCCACCTTGCGGAGTACGCCCACGTCCTTCGGATCGCTCTGGCGGTTGACCCCTACACCTGTCAGCCTTCCCTACTCTGGGTTACGTGCAGCGCGTCTATGACTTCCTCCGCGGACATCCGACGGGCGTCGACACCTTCTGGGCCGTCGTCCTCCTGCTGTTCTCCGTCCTCGGGCTGGCGACGGACTCAGTGAACGACAGCCCCGCCTGGGTCTCGGTGCCAGTAGTACTGGCGCTGAGTCTGGTGGTCGCGCTGCGCCGACGCATGCCCGAGAAGATGTTGGTGCTCGCGGTGCTGGCGGGCGTCGCCCAGCTCGTGCTGGACGTCCCGACCGCGCCGGGTGACTTCGCGATGCTGGTGATCATCTACACGGTCGCCGCGCAGGACTCGTCCCGCTGGGCATCCCGGCTGGCGTTCGTCGGTGGTCTCGCCGCGGCCCCGCTGTCCCAGCTCCGCTGGCCGGTGGAGGAGGTCAGCACGCTGGGAAGGATCTTCTTCACCGTCGTACTGACCGTGCCGTTCGCCCTCGCCTGGGTACTCGGGGATTCGATACGTACCCGTCGGGCGTACTTCGCCCAGTTGGAGGAGCGTGCGATGCGGCTGGAGAAGGAACGCGAGGCGCAGTCGAAGGTCGCGGTCGCGGCCGAGCGGGCCAGGATCGCCCGCGAGCTGCACGATGTCGTCGCGCACAACGTCTCGGTGATGGTGGTGCAGGCGGACGGCGCGGCCTATGTGCTGGACGCGGCGCCCGACCAGGCGAAGCAGGCGCTGGAGACCATCTCCACCACCGGCCGGCAGGCGCTCGCCGAGATGCGCCGGCTGCTGGGGGTGCTGCGCACCGGTGACGCCCCGGAGAGCGGTGAGTACGTCCCGCAGCCCGATGTGGGGCAGATCGAGGACCTGGTCGAGCAGGTGCGCAGGTCGGGCCTGACCGTGGACTTCAAGATCGAGGGGACGCCGAGGCCGCTGCCGAGCGGTGTCGAGCTGACGGCGTACCGCATCGTCCAGGAGGCGCTCACCAACTCCCGCAAGCACGGTGGCCCCGAGGTCGGCGCCAGCGTACGGCTGGTCTACTTCGACGACGGGCTCGGGCTGCTGGTCGAGGACGACGGCCGGGGTGCGTCGCACGAGCTCTACGAGGACGGGGGCGCCGACGGCCAGGGACACGGGCTCATCGGGATGCGCGAGCGGATCGGTATGGTCGGCGGCACGCTGGACGCCGGGCCGAGACCGGGCGGCGGCTTCCGGATCAGCGCCCTGCTGCCCCTCAAGCCCGCGTGACCCCCCTGATCCACCGATTCGCCTGCCCCCCCGCCTGCTGATCCCGACCGCCCCTTGCAGCGCTTGCAGGTCTTTACCCGCCCGTACTGCTCCCGCCCGTACTGCTCCCGCCCGTACCGCTCCCGCCCGTACCGCTTGGCCCGAGAATGACGAGAGAACGAGGACCCCGCTGACATGTCCATCCGTGTGATGCTCGTGGACGACCAGGTACTGCTGCGCACCGGCTTCCGGATGGTGCTCGCCGCCCAGCCGGACATGGACGTCGTCGCGGAGGCGGGCGACGGCGCGGAGGCGATCGAGATCCTGCGCTCCACGGCCGTGGACGTCGTCCTGATGGACGTGCGGATGCCGAGGCTCGACGGCGTCGAGGCGACCCGGCGTATCTGCGCCGCGCCGAATCCCCCGAAGGTACTGATCCTGACCACCTTCGACCTGGACGAGTACGCGTTCTCCGGGCTGAAGGCGGGCGCCAGCGGCTTCATGCTCAAGGACGTGCCGCCCGCCGAGCTGCTGGGCGCGATCCGCTCGGTCCACAGCGGCGACGCGGTCGTCGCGCCGTCCACCACCCGCCGTCTGCTGGACCGTTTCTCCCCGATGCTGCCGAGCGCCGGTTCGGAGCCGGGCAACAAGGACGTCGACCGGCTGACCGACCGCGAGCGCGAGGTGATGCTGCTGGTCGCCCAGGGCCTGTCGAACGGCGAGATCGCGGCGCGGCTGGTGCTCTCCGAGGCCACGGTGAAGACCCATGTGGGCCGCATCCTGACCAAGCTGAACCTGCGGGACCGGGTGCAGGTGGTCGTGCTGGCGTACGAGACGGGTCTGGTCCGGGCGGGCGGCGGCCCGGCCGCCTGACACCCCCTCCGGCCCCTCCACCCCCTCCGGCCCCTCCACCCCCTCCGGCCCCTCCGGGCCGGTCAGCGCAGCACGGTCTCCAGGAAGTCGCTGCCGATGCGAGCGACGGCGGAGACGTCGAGCTGGTGCAGGACGTACCGGCCGCGCCTGCGGGTGGTGATCAGCCCGGCCTTCTTGAGGACGGCGAGATGCCGGGAGACCTCGGGCGCGGTGATGTCGTACGCCTCGGCCAATTCGCCGGTCGTGTACGGGGTACGGGCGAGGTTCCGGCAGAGCCGCATCCGCATGGGGTGCGCCAGGGCCTCCATGCGCAGCATCAGCACCTCGACCGGGGCGGGTCCTGGGAGCGACGGTGAGCCGATCGGATAGTGGATCACCGGCCGCCAGCCGGGTGCGTTCAGCACCATCAGATGCGGCCAGCCGTAGCTGGACGGGAGGAGGGTGAGCCCCGCACCGACGGTGGGGTCGACGGCCGTCGTCCCGGCCGTGGCGAGTTTGTCGACGGTGATGCGGGACCGGTCCTCGTCCACCGTGATGGCGGCGGAGACGTCGTGCAGCGCCTCCGCGAGCCCCTTGCGGCGCAGCAGCTCGGTCTTGTGGCGGGCGTCGGCGGCGAGCTGGGGAGCGACCCGGCGCCAGGTGTCCCCGAAGAACGCCTGCTCGCAGTCCTCGAAGAGCCTGCGGACCCAGGCCCGTACGGCGGCCGGGTCCCGCAGCAGCCGTTGGGTGAAGTCGAGCGCCTGCGGACCGCGGGTGGCGGCGAGATCGAGGGCGCGGGCCCGGGTGACGGAGTTACTGAGGGCGGAGGGCCGGCCGCTGGTGTAACTGCTCGCGCAGGTGAACTCCAGGGCGGCGGAGACGAACCGCTCGTCGTCCAGGCGGTCGAGCAGGTCCAGATCGTCGGCGAGGGTCGCGCTCGGCCGGACGCGGTCAGCGGGGAGCCCGGCGAACGCCATGAACACGTCCGAGAAGGTCGACCGCCAGAGGAAGTCCGCCTCGTGCAGTCGATCGGCGAGATCGGGCTTGAGTGAGGCACTGGTGGCGGTGGCCCAGCCGTGCAGCCCGGGGTGGTGTCCCGGCTCGGAGAGGGCGTGCAGGGCCACACCCAGCTCGGCGAGGGGGGAGATGTCGAAGACGATGCGCTCCGGGGGGAGCCCGCTGATGTCGATGGTCACGCTCACCCCTCCATGGTGCCGGGCGCGCGTGACCTGCGGGGTGTCGGTTGACGGGGCTCGTCAATCGACGTGACGGGCGGGACGGGCGGGCGCAGCGTTGGGGCCATGAACGCGATGCATCAGTACATGCTGGACACCTATCGGGCGACCCGGCGCGGGGACCGGCTGCCGCCGCAGCCGGGGCTGAACGACTGGCAGGTGCTGCGGGAGCTGGGTGAGGGGTTCGCGAGCACATCCCCTTCGGCGGCGGCGCGGCCCGCCCGCTCCCGGGCGGGGCGCGCCGCCGCCGAAGGGGCCGGGGCGGGCGGGCTCAGAGGGGTGTGGAGACGACTCCGCCGCCGTGACCGGACGCGACGGCGCGGCTGAACCGCCCCTGGGGATGTGATGGTGTGGCCTGAACCGCCCTGAGGATGTGATGGTGTGGCCTGAACCGCCCTCGGGACGCGATGGTGCGGCTGAACCGCCCCCGTGGCCTTCTCACTCACTCAGCCCGGCGCGCTCCACCTGCGCTATCCGCCGTAGGAACTCCGCCACCGCCGTGTGGATGTCCTCCTCCTCCCACGCCAGCCCCTCCGCCGCCACGGTCATCTCCGTCACCGACACCCCCGGCGGCCGCCCCGTCGCGAACCACCTCCGGAACAGCGTCACCCCCGTCTCCTCCGCCTGCCGCACCGACGCCTCGTCCAGCACCTCGGGCCCGTACGGCAGCCAGACCTGGAACTGATGGGTCCGCGGAGGCGTCGGATGCACCTGGAACCAGGGCACGCCCCCCGCCCGGAGTGCCTCCGTCAGCGCCGCCGCCATCCGCCCCGCGTGCGCCACGTACGACGGCAGCCGGGGCAGCTCCCGCTCCAGGCCCAGCAGTGCCGACAGCGCCGTCGGGTACTGCTGGAACATCAGGCCGCCGTAGCGGTGGCGCCAGGCGCGGGCCTCCGCCATCACCTCGGCCGGGCCCGCCAGTGCGGCCCCGGCCAGCGCGTTGAGGGACTTGTAGAACGACACGTACACGCTGTCCGCCAGCGAGCCGATCTCGGCGAGACCCCTGCCGAAATGCGCCGCGCACTCCCAGAGCCGGGCGCCGTCGAAGTGGACCACCGCGTCCCGCTCCCGCGCCGCCGCCACCACCGCCACCAGTTCGTCCCAGGAGGGGAGCACGAAACCGGCGTCCCGCAGCGGCAGCTCCAGCATCAGCGTCCCGAAGGGTTCCTCGAACTCCGCCACCTCCGCCGCCGTCGGCAGCCGGGGCTCACTCGTCGGATGGACCGTTCGCAAGCCGCTCACCACCCCGAACGCACCCCGCTCGTGCACCTCGGGATGGCCCAGCGGATGCAGCGCCACGGTCGCGTTCCCCGTCCGCCCGGCCCAGCAGCGGAGCGCCACCTGCTGTGCCATCGTCCCGGTCGGGAAGAACACCGCGTCCGGGTGTCCGAGCAGCGCCGCCACCCGGCTCTCCACCTTCTCGACGACACCGTCGCCGTAGATGTCGGCGGGCTGGTCCAGGTCGTACACCTGCCCCGCGTCCGCCACGAGGGCGGTGAGCCGGTCGCCGATCCGGTGCTCCGCCGAGCCCCGCCACAGCACCCGGTCCGACCCGCGCCAGGCGGCCAGCCTGCGCCGCCGCTGTTCCTGCTCGCTCGTCTCCGTCATCCGCCGATCATCGCCCACAGGCTGTGGACAACTCGGGGGAGGGACGTGGCGCTGGCGTAGCATGACGGGCACATCGTCCGGTACCCCCCGCGGACTGGAACGGAAGGCCGTACCGCGTGAACCCCACAGCACCACACGAGCCGCTCGACGCCCGGGACCGGCCCGCCCGCCTCACCGTGGGCGTCGTCGGCGCGGGCCGGGTCGGCCCGGCCCTCGCCGCCTCGCTCCAGCTCGCCGGGCACCGGCCCGTCGCCGTCTCCGGCGTCTCCGACGCGTCCCGACAGCGCGCGGCGGCGCTGCTGCCCGACGTCCCGGTCGTCCCGCCGGCTGAGGTCCTCGCCCGCGCCGAGCTGGTGCTGCTGACCGTGCCGGACGACGCGCTCCCCGCGCTGGTCGACGGCCTCGTGGAGACCGGTGCCGTGCGCCCGGGGCAGTTGCTGGCGCACACCTCCGGCCGGTACGGCGCGCGGGTGCTGGATCCCGCCACCCGCGCGGGGGCGCTGCCGCTCGCACTGCACCCGGCGATGACGTTCACCGGCACCGGCGTGGACGTCCAGCGACTGGCCGGCTGCTCGTTCGGCGTCACTGCGCCCGATGAGCTGCGGCTGGCCGCCGAGGCGCTGGTCATCGAGATGGGCGGGGAGCCCGAATGGATCGCGGAGGAGTCCCGTCCGCTCTACCACGCGGCCCTCGCCCTCGGCGCGAATCATCTGGTGACGCTGGTGGCCCAGTCGATGGAGCTGCTGCGTACGGCGGGGGTCTCGGCGCCCGACCGGATGCTCGGCCCGCTCCTCGGCGCGGCCCTCGACAACACCCTGCGGGCGGGGGACGCGGCCCTGACCGGTCCCGTCGCCCGGGGTGACGCCGGCACCGTCGCGGCCCATGTCGCGGAGTTGCGCGCACACGCGCCGGGCATGGTCGCCGGGTATCTCGCGATGGCCCGCGCCACGGCCGACCGGGCGCTGGCGCATGGACTGCTCAAGGCGGAGCTGGCCGAAGACCTGCTGGGCGTGCTGGCGGAGGACGATCCACGATGAGCACCCATGCCACCGATCCCTCCGGCACCTCCGATCCCTCCGGTACCTCTGGTACCGCTGGCACGTCCGGCACCGCCGATCTCTCTGGCGCCTCCGGCACCTCCGGCACTCAAGCGGTGGCGGACACCGGCCCGGACACCGGCCCGGACACCGGCTTCGCGCTCGTGCCGACCGTCGCCGAACTGCACGACGCCATCGACCGGCACCGGAGCCGAAGCGCCGACCTGGACCAGAGCGCCGACTTGGACCAGAGCGCCACCGGGAGCCGAAGTGCCGACCCGCACCGCGGTACGGAACAGGACCGGAGCGCCGACCAGGCCCCCCGTACCCCCGCTCGCGCCGCCGCCCCCCGTACCGCTGTCGTCATGACCATGGGTGCGCTCCACCAGGGCCATGCCGCCCTGATCCGCGCCGCCCGGGAGCGGGTCGGCGCCGCGGGCCTCGTCACCGTCACCGTCTTCGTCAACCCGCTCCAGTTCGGCGCCGGCGAGGACCTGGACCGGTACCCCCGTACCCTCGACGCCGATCTCGCCACCGCCGAGCGGTCCGGCGCCGATCTCGTCTTCGCCCCCGCCGCCGCCGAGGTCTACCCCGGCGGCGAGCCCCTGGTCCGGATCAGTGCCGGCGGGATCGGTGCGCGGCTCGAAGGCGCCAGCCGCCCCGGCCACTTCGACGGAATGCTCACCGTCGTCGCCAAGCTGCTCCATCTCACCCGCCCCGACCTGGCCTTCTTCGGACAGAAGGACGCCCAGCAGCTCGCGCTGATCCGTCGGATGGTCCGCGATCTGAACTTCCCGGTGGACATCGTCGGGGTGGAGACCGTCCGCGAGGACGACGGTCTGGCCCGGTCCAGCCGTAACCGCTTCCTCTCGCCCGCCGAGCGGGACACCGCCCTGTCGCTCTCCCGCGCCCTGTTCGCGGCCCGCGACCGCCTCGCCGCCCAGCAGGCGCTGCTGGCCAGGGCGGAGGCCACCCCGGGCACCCTCGCCCGCGCCGCCGCGCTCTCCGCCATAGGGGAGGCGCGCGCCGCCGCGGACGCCGCCGCCGTCGCCCAGGCCGCCTCCGGTGGCGCCGCGGCGGTGCGGGCCGCCGCCCGCGCGGTCATCGACGAGGCCGCCCACGCCACCCCGCCCCTGGCCCTGGACTATCTGGCCCTGGTCGACCCGGCCGACTTCACCGAGGTCCCCGACGACCACACGGGGGACGCGATCCTCGCCGTCGCCGCGAAGGTCGGCGCGACCCGGCTGATCGACAACATCCCCCTCAGGTTCGGAGCCGCCTCGTGAGCACGCCCCGCACGACCGGCGCCCACCCCGACGCCCTCAGCGACCCCGGCGCGGGTTCCGCCACGGACTCCGGCGCGGCCGGCACCGGCCCAGGCGGCGCCCCCGGCACCGGGATACGACTGACCGCCCCCGCCCCCGGCTGGTCCATCGCCGCCGATGTCGTCGTCGTCGGCTCCGGCGTCGCCGGTCTGACCACGGCGCTCCGCTGCGCGGCGGCCGGGCTCGTCACCGTCGTGGTCACCAAGGCCCGCCTCGACGACGGCTCCACCCGCTGGGCCCAGGGCGGTATCGCGGCCGCCATCGGCGACGGTGACACCCCCGACCAGCACCTCGCGGACACCCTGGTCGCGGGCGCCGGGCTCTGCGACGAGGACGCCGTACGCACCCTGGTCACCGAGGGCCCCGGCGCCGTCCACCGGCTGATCGCCACCGGCGCCCACTTCGACACCTCCGAAGCGGGCGAGATAGCGCTCACCCGCGAAGGCGGGCACCACCGCCGCCGCATCGCCCACGCGGGCGGCGACGCGACCGGCGCCGAGATCTCCCGCGCCCTGGTCGAGGCGGTCCGCGACGCCGGTCTCCGCACCGTGGAGAACGCGCTGGTCCTGGACCTGCTGACCGATGCCGAAGGCCGCACGGCGGGGGTCAGCCTCCATGTCATGGGCGAGGGCCAGCACGACGGAGTCGGAGCGGTCCACGCCCCGGCCGTCGTGCTCGCCACCGGCGGCATGGGCCAGATCTTCTCCGCCACCACCAACCCCGCCGTCTCCACCGGCGACGGCGTGGCGCTCGCACTGCGCGCCGGTGCCGAGGTCTCCGACCTCGAATTCGTCCAGTTCCATCCGACGGTGCTCTTCCTCGGCACCGAGTCGGAGGGCCAGCAGCCGCTGGTCTCGGAGGCCGTACGGGGTGAGGGCGCCCATCTCGTCGACGCGGCCGGCACCCGTTTCATGCTCGGTCAGCACGAACTCGCCGAACTCGCCCCGCGCGACATCGTGGCCAAGGCCATCATGCGCCGGATGCGCGAGCAGGGCGTGGACCATATGTACCTCGACGCCCGGCACTTCGGCGCGGAGATGTGGGAGCGCCGTTTCCCCACCATCCTGGCGGCCTGCCGCGCCCACGGCATCGACCCGGTCACCGAGCCGGTCCCGGTCGCCCCCGCCGCGCACTACGCCTCCGGTGGCGTACGGACCGATCTGCACGGCCGGTCCACCGTCCCGGGCCTCTGGGCCTGCGGCGAGGTCGCCTGTACGGGTGTGCACGGCGCCAACCGGCTGGCCTCCAACTCCCTCCTGGAGGGGCTGGTCTTCGCCGAGCGCATCGCCGCCGACATCGCCGGCATCGCCGACAACGGACTGCTGGCGGCCGGCGCGCCCGCGGCCCCGGCGACCCCCTCCGGACTGCCGCTGATCGCCCCCGATGCGCGCGCCACCATCCAGCGGATCATGTCGCACGGCGTGGGGGTGCTGCGGTCCGCCGACAGTCTGACGGCGGCGGCGCTGGCACTGGACGAGGTACGCCGCGAGGCCGCCGAAACCGCCCCGGCCACGGCACCCGACACCGCCCCGACCACGCCCCCCGCCCCCGACGCGACCACGACCGCCCCGACCACGATCGGCAACGGGCTCAGGGACGCCGACGGGGCCACGGACGGCGACGGGACCACGGACGGCGACGGGACCACGGACGGCAAGACCGCCGTGCCCGGCGTGGATTCTTGGGAGACCACCAATCTGCTCTGTGTCGCGCGGGTGCTCACCGCCGCCGCCCTGCGCCGCGAGGAGACCCGCGGCTGCCACTGGCGCGAGGACCACCCCGACCGCGACGACCCGGCCGGGCGGCGCCATCTGGTCGTCCGCCTCGCCCCCGACCGTTCGCTCCTCGTCACCCGCACGGAGAGCACCGCATTTCCCCCGACAGGCATGAGGGAGTCGTAGCTGTGAGCACGCCCGAAGAACGTCCGCTCCCCGTGGACGTACCGCTGATCCAGATCGGCTGCGGGGACTCCTGCGGCTGTTCGGCCGACGCGGAGGAGTACGAGTGCGGACTCGACCCCGCGCTCGCCGCCCTGCTGGCCGGGGCCGGGCTCGACCCCGTACAGGTCGAGGACGTCGCCCATGTCGCGCTCAGCGAGGACCTCGACGGCGGCTCCGACGTGACCAGCCTGGCGACCGTGCCCGAGGACGCCGTCGCCACCGGGGACTTCACCGCCCGGGAGGCGGGCACCGTCGCCGGCATCCAGATCGCCGAGGCCGTGCTCTCGGTGGTGGCCACCCGCGAGTTCGCGGTCGAACGGCACGTCGCCGACGGCGACCGCGTCGAGGCGGGCCAGAAGCTGCTCTCCGTCACCACCAGCACCCGCGAACTGCTGACCGGCGAACGCAGCGCGCTGAACCTGCTGTGCCGGCTCTCCGGCATCGCCACCGCCACCCGCGCCTGGGCCGACACCCTGGAGGGCACCGGGGCCCGGGTCCGCGACACCCGGAAGACCACGCCGGGCCTGCGCGCCCTGGAGAAGTACGCGGTGCGCTGCGGCGGCGGCGTCAACCACCGGATGTCCCTGTCGGACGCGGCGCTCGTCAAGGACAACCACGTCGTCGCAGCGGGCGGTGTCGCGGCGGCCTTCAAGGCGGTCCGGCACGCCTACCCCGACCTGCCGATCGAGGTCGAGGTCGACACGCTGCACCAGGTCCGGGAGGTGCTCGACGCGGGCGCCGACCTGATCCTGCTGGACAACTTCACACCGGCGGAGACCGCCGAGGCCGTGGCGCTCGTCGCCGGGCGGGCCGTCCTCGAATCCTCCGGTCGCCTCACCCTGGACAACGCCCGCGCCTACGCGGAGACCGGTGTGGACTACCTCGCGGTGGGCGCGCTGACCCACTCGTCCCCGATCCTCGACATCGGTCTCGACCTCCGTGAGGCGGACCTCTGATGCTGCTCACCATCGACGTAGGCAACACCCACACCGTCCTCGGCCTCTTCGACGGCGAGGAGATCGTCGAGCACTGGCGCATCTCCACCGACGCCCGCCGCACCGCCGACGAGCTGGCCGTCCTGCTCCAGGGCCTGATGGGGATGCATCCGCTGCTCGGCGTCGAACTGGGTGACGGCATCGAGGGCATCTCCATCTGCTCGACCGTCCCCTCCGTCCTGCACGAACTGCGCGAGGTCACCCGCCGCTACTACGGCGATGTGCCGTCCGTACTGGTCGAACCGGGCATCAAGACCGGTGTGCCGATCCTGATGGACAACCCCAAGGAGGTCGGCGCCGACCGCATCATCAACGCGGTGGCGGCGGTGGAGCTGTACGGGGGCCCGGCGATCGTCGTCGACTTCGGCACGGCCACCACCTTCGACGCGGTCTCCGCCCGGGGGGAGTACGCGGGCGGTGTGATCGCCCCCGGCATCGAGATCTCCGTCGAGGCGCTCGGAGTGAAGGGCGCCCAGCTCCGCAAGATTGAACTCGCCCGGCCGCGGAGCGTGATCGGCAAGAACACGGTCGAGGCGATGCAGTCGGGGATCGTCTACGGGTTCGCCGGCCAGGTGGACGGTGTCGTCCGCCGTATGAAGCAGGAGCTGACGGACGACCCGGATGACGTGACGGTGATCGCGACGGGGGGCCTGGCGCCGATGGTGCTGGGCGAGTCGTCGGAGATCGACGAGCACGAGCCGTGGCTCACCCTGATCGGCCTCCGGCTGGTCTACGAACGCAATATCGCCCGTATGTAGCTCCCGCCGCCCGGCCCGGCCCGGCCCCGGAGTCGCTCACAGCGCCCGAGGCCGCGCGCCGGGCCACCCGCCGTACCTGAGGCCGTGCGCTGCACGTCACGCGCCGTACCTGAGGCGGTGCGCCGGGCCGCCCGCCGTACCCGAGGCCGTGCGCTGCACGTCACGCGCCGGGATGCCCGCATGTCACCTGCCGGGATGCCGGGATGCCGGGATGCGGGGACACCGGGGATGCCGTATGGCGCACGCCGCGCCTGACGCCCTGCGCGCCCGGCCGCCCGTCACACGCCGCGCCCGAGGTGCCCGTATTAAGTAGATTTAGCCCGCGTCGCACGTATCGTCGGGACATGCCCACGCCATACGGATCCCGCGGCGGCATGGCCTTCAGCGCGGACGAGCTGCGTGTGCTCCGACGCGCCCTCGCCATCGCCCTCCATCCGACGCCCCTCGCCGACGAGGACATCCAGGACTGTCACCGCCTGGCGGACTCCCTCGACGAGGCCACCCACGAGGCCGGGCGCCTGCGCGCCTTTCTCCTCGCCGACCTCGTCCGGTACCGCGACGCCCTCCCCGGCTCCGCGACGGGCTATCTGGAGCTGCTCCAGGACGTCCTGGCGGTCGGCTACGACCCCCGGCCCGAGGATCTCGCCGCGCTGCGCACCCTGCGCGGGCATCCGGCCGGCCCGGCCGTCCTCGCGCGGTGTCAGGACCTCGCCGAGCGGTCTGTACGGGCCAGGCTGGCCCTGCGCACCGCCCCCGCGCCCCGCACCAGGCTCCTGGCCCTCCCGGGTGGCCGCGCCGCCGATGAACCCCGGCCCCAGCCGAAGCCGAAACCGGAGCCCGCGCAGCCGCACCCCAAGGAACCGGTACCCGGTGAGCGCCCGGTGCCCAAGCCGTCCGAGGTCTTCCCGCCGCGCCGCCGCCCCCAGCCCCCGGCGGAGCGACTCGCCGCCGGCTAGGCCCCGTCCGGGCGATCGTCGCGGGCCCGACAGGATCGCCCGGACGGGACCTGGTTACCCTGGGCCTCATGGACTACGTATCCGCGCTCGTTCCGCCCGTGGTGATGGCCGGCCTCTTCACCGCCCTGATCGTGACGATCGTCAAGAGCCAGGGTGGCCCGAACAAGGCCAAGGAGGACGCGGCGGCGGATGCCGCCATCGCCCGCGTCGAGGCGTCCCGCCAGCCCGTCCGGGACAGCTAGTCCCCCAGCCCACCCGGGCTGTGTTGGCGCGGTTATCGCGGTTGTCGCGGCGCATCGCCGCAGGGACGTACGGCAGCCCTTCGGGGCATCTCTCGGGTCGCCTCACGGCTGACCTGGGAGATCGGCCGTGCGTCCCTTTTGTTATGTCATTACCGAGTATTCCGACTTCTCCCACTATGGTGGCAATGTGCCTCGCCAATTGGGAGAGCTGGAAGACGCCGTCATGACCCGCGTCTGGCAATGGAACCGTCCGGTAACCGTGCGGGAAGTCCTGGAAGACCTTCAGCAGGAACGGTCCATCGCCTACACGACCGTCATGACGGTAATGGACAATCTCCATCAGAAGGGCTGGGTCCGCAGGGAAGTCGAGGGCCGCGCCTATCGATATACGGCGGTCTCCACCCGCGCCGCCTACTCGGCCGCTCTGATGAACGAAGCCTGGTCCCGGAGTGACAACCCCGCCGCCGCTCTGGTCGCCTTCTTCGGCATGATGTCGCCGGAGCAGCGTGAGTCACTGCAAGCCGCTGTGCGTATGGTCCAGGACGTGGTCCAGGACGATCCGGCGGAAGGGCGGCCAGAAGGCCAGGCGGAAGGCCAGCCGGGCGATGTGGCGGCGGATGCGACGGGCGATGCGCCGGATCAGGGTGAGCCGGTCGAGGGCGCCGAGGGTGCCGGTGAAGAGTCGTCTCCGGGGCGATAACGTCACCGTATGCCTTATGCCGCAGCAAATGCCGTCACCGTCCGACGGGCCAGGACCGGTGATGTACCCGCCGTACGCCGGCTGGTCGATCCGTACGTCAGTGAAGGCATCCTGCTCGACAAAGCGACGGTCACACTTTACGAAGCCATCCAGGAGTTCTGGGTCGCGGAACGCGACGACGACGGTACGGTCGTCGCCTGTGGTGCTCTCCATGTGATGTGGGAAGACCTCGCGGAAGTGCGCACTCTCGCCGTGGACCCGCTCTTCCGCGGAACCGGCATCGGCCATCAGGTGCTCGACAAGCTCTTGGACACCGCGCGCGTGCTCGGCGTACAGCGGGTTTTCTGTCTCACCTTCGAAGTCGACTTCTTCGTCAAGCACGGCTTCGTGGAGATCGGTGAGACACCGGTCGACGGAGATGTCTACGCCGAGCTGCTGCGTTCGTATGACGAGGGTGTTGCCGAGTTCCTCGGGCTCGAACGCGTGAAGCCGAACACCTTGGGCAACAGCCGGATGCTTCTGAACCTGTGATCACCAGTAGAGGCGAACCAGAGACCAAGCAGAGGTCAAGCGGAGACCATCCGCTGGCGATCCGGATGCAGATCCCTATGTCCGAATCGCGCACGTTTCCCGCGTTCTTGAGGTTCTGAACCTCTCCCAAGGGTTTGTGTTTTTCAAGGAAAAGCGGTTTCCTTTCCGCGTACTGCATTTTCGATGAAAGGAAATCCGGTGGCACAGAAGGTTCAGGTCCTTCTTGTCGATGACCTCGACGGCGGCGAGGCGGACGAGACGGTGACGTTCGCGCTGGACGGCAAGACCTACGAGATCGATCTCACCACTGCCAATGCGGACAAGCTCCGTGGCCTCCTTGAGCCGTATGCCAAGAACGGCCGGCGCACGGGTGGTCGGGCGGCTTCGGGTCGCGGCAAGGGTCGCGCGGCGGCGAGCGGCAACAAGGACACCGCGGAAATCCGCGCGTGGGCGAAGGCGAACGGTTACGAGGTCAACGACCGCGGTCGTGTCCCCGCGACGGTCCGCGAGGCATACGAGAAGGCGAACGGCTGAGCGGCAGGCTCAGCGAACTCTTAGTCGGCCGAGTATTCGCAGGCCGCGTATTCGTCCGCGTTCGCACATCCATGCGCCCGCGCATTCGTACGCGGCAAACGGGTCCGGTGGCACTCAGTGGCCACCGCGTCCAGGAGTCGTACGAGATCGGGGCCCCCGCCCCGGTTCCCTCCCGCGCCGGACCCGAAGGGGGCCAGCGCGGGCAGCGTGGGCTCCACCTCGCGCCCCGGCACGGGGGGCCGCAGCCATCCGGCGGCCTCCCGCGAGCCGGTCCGTCCGCCGTGCCACCCGGCCGCCCGTCCGGGCGGCGGTGGGGCGGTCGTCACCCCTCCCGGGCCGAGGGCGGTCAGACTCAGGTCGAGCCCGCCCCACTCCAGCCAGTCGAGCAGCCCCGGCAGCTCGTCGGCGGTTCCCGCGGCCACCAGCAGGCGCATCGTGCGCCCGGCGAGCGCCACGGGCCCCGTGGCACAGCCGCTCGCGTCCAGTCGCCGCAGCGCGGCGGCCCCGGCCCCGGCCGGCAGCTCCAGGACGTCGAAGCGCAGCCCGGTCCGCAGTCGCACCGGGCAGCCGTCCGCGACCGCCCAGCCGAGGACGGACTCGTACCACCGGGCCCACGAGACGCAGGGCGCGCAGGAGGCCGAGGGTGCGCACGGGACGTGGGAGGCGCGTGGGAGGCACTCCGTGGCGATTCGGGCGAGCTGGGGGACGCACTCCTCGGCGAGTGGGGTGCGGGGGAGCGGAACGGTCCGAGCCATACCCCCGGGAACGCCCCCGCTGACACCCGGGTTACGCAGAGTGCTGAATCGAATGCGGTGCGTGTCGGGATTCACGGCGTTCGGGAGCATTCGACGGCGCGAAGTTGTTCGCCCGTAGCGGAGGGAACCCGGGCGCGCCGCATGTTCTGTCAGTGCTTGCGGGTAAGACATTCCTAGTGGGGAGGGGCGACACGCTCGCGAGGCGGCCTTACGTTCGCCATCGGCGTAGTGATGGTGAGGGTATCTGTCTGGCCTGCGGGAACATCGCCCAGCACCATCGGGTTGGAGCAGTTGTCGGCGTTCAGGGGTCAGGAGGCCACGGACGGGTGTCGGCAGTTGGAATGAGCGGTCCCTGCTTGCGGGACTAAGCTGCGGAAGGACAGGGAGGGGACCGACCCCTTACTGCCTGACCGCTCTGAGGAGCGATTAACGATGTTCGAGAGGTTCACCGACCGCGCGCGGCGGGTTGTCGTCCTGGCTCAGGAAGAAGCCCGGATGCTCAACCACAACTACATCGGCACCGAGCACATCCTCCTGGGCCTCATCCACGAGGGTGAAGGTGTCGCCGCTAAGGCCCTGGAGAGCCTCGGGATTTCGCTCGAGGCGGTCCGCCAGCAGGTGGAGGAGATCATCGGTCAGGGCCAGCAGGCCCCGTCCGGTCACATCCCCTTCACCCCCCGTGCCAAGAAGGTCCTGGAGCTGTCGCTCCGCGAGGCCCTTCAGCTCGGCCACAACTACATCGGCACGGAGCACATCCTGCTCGGCCTGATCCGCGAGGGCGAGGGCGTCGCCGCCCAGGTCCTCGTGAAACTGGGCGCCGACCTGAACCGGGTGCGGCAGCAGGTCATCCAGCTCCTCTCCGGATACTCGGGAGGCAAGGAGGCCGCCACCGCCGGCGGCCCCGCCGAGGGCACGCCCTCGACCTCCCTCGTCCTGGACCAGTTCGGCCGGAATCTCACCCAGGCCGCCCGTGAGTCCAAGCTCGACCCGGTCATCGGGCGCGAGAAGGAGATCGAGCGGGTCATGCAGGTGCTGTCCCGCCGCACCAAGAACAACCCCGTGCTCATCGGCGAGCCCGGCGTCGGCAAGACGGCGGTCGTCGAGGGACTGGCGCAGGCCATCGTCAAGGGTGAGGTGCCCGAGACCCTCAAGGACAAGCACCTCTACACCCTGGACCTCGGCGCCCTGGTCGCCGGCTCCCGCTACCGCGGTGACTTTGAGGAGCGCCTGAAGAAGGTCCTCAAGGAGATCCGCACCCGCGGCGACATCATCCTGTTCATCGACGAGCTGCACACGCTCGTCGGCGCGGGTGCCGCCGAGGGCGCGATCGACGCGGCCAGCATCCTGAAGCCGATGCTCGCCCGCGGCGAGCTCCAGACGATCGGTGCCACCACGCTGGACGAGTACCGCAAGCACCTGGAGAAGGACGCGGCCCTTGAGCGCCGCTTCCAGCCCATCCAGGTCGCGGAGCCGTCGCTGCCGCACACCATCGAGATCCTCAAGGGTCTGCGCGACCGGTACGAGGCCCACCACCGGGTCTCCATCACGGACGAGGCACTCGTCCAGGCCGCCACCCTCGCGGACCGCTACATCTCGGACCGCTTCCTGCCGGACAAGGCGATCGACCTGATCGACGAGGCCGGCTCCCGGATGCGCATCCGCCGGATGACCGCACCGCCGGACCTCCGCGAGTTCGACGAGAAGATCGCGGGCGTCCGCCGGGACAAGGAGTCGGCCATCGACTCCCAGGACTTCGAGAAGGCGGCCTCGCTCCGCGACAAGGAGAAGCAACTCCTCGCCGCGAAGGCCAAGCGCGAGAAGGAATGGAAGGCCGGCGACATGGACGTCGTCGCCGAGGTCGACGGCGAGCTGATCGCCGAAGTCCTCGCCACGGCGACCGGCATTCCCGTCTTCAAGCTGACGGAGGAGGAGTCCTCCCGTCTGCTGCGCATGGAAGACGAGCTGCACAAGCGCGTCATCGGCCAGAAGGACGCCATCAAGGCGCTCTCGCAGGCGATTCGTCGTACGCGGGCGGGTCTGAAGGACCCGAAGCGTCCCGGTGGCTCGTTCATCTTCGCCGGTCCGTCCGGTGTCGGTAAGACCGAGCTGTCCAAGACGCTCGCCGAATTCCTCTTCGGCGACGAGGACGCGCTGATCTCCCTCGACATGTCGGAGTTCAGCGAGAAGCACACGGTTTCCCGCCTCTTCGGTTCCCCTCCGGGATACGTCGGATACGAGGAGGGCGGCCAGCTCACCGAGAAGGTGCGCCGGAAGCCGTTCTCCGTCGTCCTGTTCGACGAGGTCGAGAAGGCCCACCCCGATATCTTCAATTCCCTTCTGCAGATCCTGGAGGACGGTCGGCTGACCGACTCCCAGGGCCGCGTCGTGGACTTCAAGAACACGGTCATCATCATGACGACCAACCTCGGGACCCGGGACATCTCCAAGGGATTCAACCTGGGCTTCGCGGCGCAGGGCGACGTCAAGTCGAACTACGACCGGATGAAGGTCAAGGTCAATGAAGAGCTCAAGCAGCACTTCAGGCCCGAGTTCCTGAACCGTGTCGACGACACCGTCGTCTTCCACCAGCTCACGGAAGAAGACATCATCCAGATCGTCGACCTCATGGTCGACAAGGTGGATGAGCGCCTGAAGGACCGCGACATGGGCCTGGAGCTGAGCCCCAACGCCAAGTCGCTGCTCGCGAAGAAGGGTTACGACCCCGTGCTGGGCGCCCGGCCGCTGCGCCGGACCATTCAGCGCGAGATCGAGGACATCCTCTCCGAGAAGATCCTCTTCGGCGAGCTGCGCCCCGGTCACATCGTGGTCGTGGACGCCGAGGGCGAAGGCACGGAGAAGAAGTTCACCTTCCGCGGCGAGGAGAAGGCGGCCCTGCCGGACGCCCCGCCGATCGAGCAGGCGGCCGGCGGCGCCGGGCCGAACCTCTCCAAGGAGGCGTAGGCCCCGGCTCCGAACCGGCAGTCCGGAGGCCCTGCCTCCGGCTCCGCCAGGGGCCCCGCAGTCCGACGAAGGGGCTGCCCCGGACCGTACCGAGAGGTACGGGCCGGGGCAGCCCCTTCGTCGTGTCCTCAGCCGCCCACCGAGCCCACCGTGAGGCGGTCGCCGAACGCCTCCCGGCCGACGAGCTTGCTCCGGGAGGGGCCGACGACGCTCAGCGTCAGCTCCGGCACGGCGGACAGCGGCAGCAGATCGAGCCGTCCGCCCGCCAACAGCGGATGGACGACGGTGAGCCGGCGCAGCCGGGGGATCTCCGCGAGGATCCGCAGATCGGCCGACGACAGGCGCAGCCGGATCAGGGTGAGGACTTCCAGCTCACCGAGGCCGGTTAGCGCGGTGAGGTCCTCCAGCGCGGGGCAACCCTGGATCAGCAGGGATGTCAGTGGGGCGCCGAGGGCGGGCAGCAGCGAGAGATCGGTGAGATGCCGATTGTGGGCGAGGGAGAGATGGCTGAGGCGCCGGCCAGTCCCAGTCCCAGTCCCAGTCCCGGGGTCGGGGAGGGGGCCGGGGTCGGCCGGTGGATGTCCGGCGAGTCCGGCCGTCAGGGCCGTGGGGGTGAAGTCACCCGCGATCTCGATCCGCCGTGCGTGCGGCAGCAGTCCGAGCCGGTTCAGTTGGTCCTGGCGGGTGATGACCAGCGACGACCGGCTCAGATCGAGCCCCCGCAGCACCCCGTCGGCGTACTCCTCGGTCGGGAACGCGGCCCAGGACCGGGCGAAGGAGTCGGCGAGCTGCGCCGAGCGGTGCGTGGCCCCCGCCAGTCGGCGCGCGTAGGGGATCGCCGCCTCGCCGCCGATGGCGCAGATCAGTGCGGCGGTCTGCTTCAGCTCGGGGTCGAGCAGTTCATCGGCGGAGGGCAGCAGCGGCAGCACCGAGGGGCCGAGCCGGGCGAGTATGTGGAGTTCGGTGGCGGTGCGCGGGGGCAGGACCGAGGCGATGGCCCCCCGTACCCGGCGGTGCACATGGTCCTCCATCCAGGCCGCGTGCTGCGCGCAGAGCGCCGCCAGGACATACAGGGTGGTGCAGTGGTGCTCATGGCCGCGCACCGAGTGGCCCGCCCCGAGCAGGCCGCTGACCAGCACCGACATCTCGCGCCGTGAGCAGTGGCCGGCCGACAGCAGCAGTACGTCGTGCCACTGCTGCTCGGTCGCGTGCTGGAGGAGTTCATTGAGTTCGTCGCCCTCGATGAACTCCTTCGCCGCCAGGAAGTCCTGGAAGGTGCGGTGGGCGAACTGGAAGACGTCCTTGGTCCGCTCCTGCAACAGCCCGCTGCGGTTGAGCAGATGGCTCAGGATCTGCTCGGGTTCGCCCTGTTCCCTGATCTGGGGCATCCCGGTGAGGGCCCGGGTGAGCTGGTAGAGCGCCTGCTCCCGGGTGAACTCGCTCTGTCCGCCGCGGACCAGCCAGATGGCGATCCGCTGGAGGAGTTGCTTGTGCTCCTCCACGGTCAGCGTGATGCCCTCCGGCCGGTTGACCCGGCAGTGCTGGTCCCGCTCGCCCAGCAGCATCTCCAGCGCCGAGCGGTACAGCGCCCAGCGGGTCTCCGGGAGCAGGCCCTCGCGGCGCCGGTGCAGTGCGCAGATGACCGCGCAGAGCAGGGGTGTGCGGGCCAGGTCCCGCAGGGCCGGGCTGAGCGCGAACTGCTGGACGAGGTCCCGCTGCCGTTCCCGCAGCGTCTCGTGGTCGTCGTCGTCCAGCCGGGCAGCCGCGTACCAGGCGGCGATGAATGCCTGGATGTCGCCCTCGCGCATGGGGAGCAGGCTCAGCTCCTCGAAGCCCTCCGACTCCAGCCAGTCCGGGGGGACCGCGAGGGGGCGTACGGTCGCCACGCACCGCGTCCGGGGGTAGCGCCGCAGGAGGGAGGAGAGCCAGCGGTGGGCCTCCTCCCGGTCGTCGTACGGCACCTCGTCCAGGCCGTCGACGAGCAGCAGGGCCCGCCCGGAGCCGAGCACCCGGCCGGCCCAGCCCTCCGGCGCCCGGTCGATCACCAGCCGGGACGCGCCGGGCAGTTCGTCGAGTCCCGGGTAGCTCGCGCCCCGGGCGCGCAGGGTGCGCAGCGGGACCACGAACGGCACCAGTCCGTTGAGCTCGGCGAGCCGGGAGTCGAGGGTGCCGGCCGACGCCTGGGCGGCGAGCCACCAGAGCAGGGTGGTCTTCCCGGCCCCGGCGTCACCGCGCAGCAGGACGCGGGGGCGGCTGGGGAGCAGCGCCTCGATGCGCCGGCAGGCGCTCTCGGAGTGCACGGCGGAGGGCAGCGAAGGGTGCGCGGCGGAGTGCGGGGAGGAGTGCCCGGCCGGGTACGGGGCAGGATGCGCGGTGGTCGAGGCGTCGGGGCGGTGCGGCCGTTCCCTGGGCATGGCCTCCAGGCTCAGATAGGCCGTGTTGAGGTCCCATTCGCAGTCGCGTTTGCTCAGCTCGTTCAGCCCGAAGATCCGGGTCTTGCGGTACTCGGCGCCGAGCGCCTCCGCGTACTCCTCCTCGTAGTGCGGATCCTGGGGGTGGATATGGGTGAGCTGCTCCAGCGGCGGCAGCCGGCCGGGGGCACCGGGCCGGTCGAACCAGTCGCGGAAGCCGGGGTGGCAGAGCATCAGATCGATCGGCACGCACTCCACCCGGCGGTGGCCGCGCCCACTGGGGACCCCTCGGACGATGGCGAGCAGCGTCTCCCCCGCGTACACCGGGGCGCCGGAGAGCCCGGCCAGGGGTGAGCTGCCGTCGGCGCGTTCGGTGGCCGGCGGGCGGTCGAACTCGAAGACCATCGTGCGGCGGATGAGGCTCGCGAGCGGGAGCACGGTCCCCGAGAACTGGTCGACGTCGAGCTTCCGGCCGTCGTACCGCTGGATCTCGGGGAAGCCGACGATCAGACAGTTCGGGATCGGCAGGGCGGTGGTGACACTGCTCGCCCGGACGAGCATCTCCTTGAAGGAGGCGAGATGCCGTATGGGGGCGTGCAGCAGGGCCGCGTCCAGCCGGGTGTCCGACCAGACGACCTGACAGGGCACTTGTTCGTTGGTGCCGGGCAGCGCCACCCGCGCGGTGTGGGCGGAGCCGATCACATGGGCGCAGGTGAGGACGGTGCTGGGGGTGAAGAGGGTGCCGCTGCCCTGCTGTTCCCCGAGTACGGCGACGGTGCGGCGGGCCAGCGGGGCGTCCTGGGGCCGGATCACGGCAGGCTCGGGCGGGTTCCGCCGAAGTCTCCCGTGTCGCCGCCGCCGGGGGAGCCGACCAGCCAACCCGCGCCGGTCCGTGCGTTCCGCGGGGTGAGGGTGAGCGCGATCCGATGGGCCCGCCCGGTGCCGTGGACGACCCCCGCGCCCGCGTCCAGCACCCAGGCCCGTACCTTCCCCTCGCCGGTGGTCTCCCGCCGCATCTCGATGGTGAACTCCATCTCGATATCGCCCACGTCGAAGACGACGGGCCGGTCCGTGGCCCGGGTCGCGGCGTCGACGAGCTGGTCCCGGAGCGATGCGATGGCGTCGGCCAGCTCGATAGCGGCGCCGGAGGCGGAAGCGGGGGCTGCGGGGGTACGGGTGGGGGCGGGGCGGTCGGCGGAGGGGCTGGCGGTGGAGTCGGTCATGGCCCGGACCGTACCGAGGCACGGTCCGGGCCGGGGGCCGTTCAGCAGATCGCCGGCTTCCGCCAGGAGCATTCGTGATCAGTGGGCGCGTTCGGGGTGGGTACACGGCGCGGTGTGGTGGTCGTGATCGCGCCCCCCGCGGTGTTCGAGCGGGCCAGCGTGACCACGATCGCGTCCTCGACGCTCTTCACCGACGGCGCGAGGTAATCGTTCAGGACGATGCTGTAGACGAGTTCCCGGCCGCCCGCGTCCGTGACGTATCCGGACAGTGCCGAAGCGCCCGTCAGGGAGCCGGTCTTGGCGCGGGCGTTGAGGGCGGCGGGCGTGCCGCAGAGCCGGGTGCGGAGGGTGCCGCCGACGGCCCGGTCCGGGGCGCAGGCCACCGGGAGGGAGGCGTACCAGTCCGCGTACCAGGGTGCGTCCCGGGCCGACAACAGCAGCCGGACGAACTGCTCGGCCGGGAAGAGGTTCATCCGGGACAGCCCCGAGCCGTCGACCTGGCGCAGCGTGCTGGTGGTGACGCCCTCCTTCCGCAGGAAGCCGTCGATGCCGGCGAGCCCCGCCGCCCAGGTGCCGCGCCCGGCGGTCGCGTGTCCGATGGCCTTGGTCAGCGCCTCGGCGTGCATGTTGTTGGAGAGCTTCATGAACGGGAGCACCAGCTCCCGCAGGGGCATGGAGCGGTGGGTGGCGAGGGCGCGGGCGCCCGGCGGGGTGGCCACTCCGAGACGTGGGGCGCCGCCGTCGATCCGTACGCCGTGGCGGGTGAGCGCGTCGGTGAAGACGGCGGCGGCGTAGCCGGTGGGCTCCCAGACGGTCACCCACTCCTTGGTCGCGGCGCCGCCGACCGGGACGGTGCCGGTGACGGCGATGGTGTTGCCGCCGTGGCGCCGTTCGATGGCGAGGGTGTCGGGCTGTCCGGCCGCGACGGTGGTGCCCTGGATGTCCAGCCGTACGTAGGCGGTCTTCGGCGTCACCGTCACCCGGGGCCGGTCGCCCGCCTTCGCGCCGGGGAGGGCCTCGACGATGACGGTGCCGGAGTCGTAGTCGGTGTCGGGGGCGACCGTGAGCGCGGAGATCTGCGCGGAGTAGTACGACGACTCGTCGTCGCCCGCCCAGCCGCGGCCGAGGCGCTGGGTGTCGAAGCGGGTGTCGTCGGCGATCAGCCGGCCGGTGACGCGGCGGACGCCGGTGGCGGCGAGGTCGGCGGCGAGCCGGTCGTAGTCCTTGGCGAGGGTGGTGGGGTCGCCGTCGCCGCGCAGGTAGAGGTCGCCGTCGAGGGTGGATCCCTTGCGGCTGCCGGGGGAGAGGACATCGGTGGTGAAGCGGTGGCCCGGGCCGAGGATCGCCAGCGCGGCGGCGGACGTGGTGAGTTTGGCGTTGGAGGCGGGCATCGCCCGCTCGTCGCCGTCGCGCTGGTAGAGGCGCTGCCCGGTGGTGGCGTCCGCGACGACGACACTCGCGCTGCCGCCGTCCAGCCGGGGGTCGGTGAGGATCGTGTCGATGGCGCCCTTCAGCCCGCTGTCGGAGGGGCCGGCGCCGGCCGGGGCGCTCCAGCTCAGCGTGGTGGTGAGGACGCATACGAGTCCGATGAGCAGAGGGCGGACGCGGCGCCCGCCGCGGCGGGCGCGTCGGTCGGTGGGGTGCGCGGGTCTGGTCATGGCACAGGAGGATCCCGTACCGGGGGGTGGGCGGGAAGGAGGCGGACGGCCGGGTCCTGACCGGTTCGGGGGCCGGGCGGGGGTCGGGCGGGGGGTGCGTCCAGGCCCCGCACCTCCCGGATTCTCCGCCCCCAGGCCATAAGGGCAGGTCAGAGGGGCTACGGGCGGGGGTGGCACCCCGGCGCCCCCTGCTGTCGGCGCTCCGCCGCCCGCTGTTCCGCGTACCGCTCCCGGTCGGCCGTGACCGGCCCCGATCCGCCCTTTCGGCAGTGGCGCGGGCCACAACCGGGGCCTCGGCCCGGTGACAAGGCACACAGGCCCATCCGGACCTACGAGCCGGAATAGGAGCGTTGTTCACGCCCGACCGGGTCCGCCGGTGGTTCCGGTACCCGGCGCCCCGGCGGGACTTTGGTCCCGCGGGTCGTCGACGGGTACCGGGTGGCGGCGGGGGGCCGATTCCACCGGGCCGTACCTGCGGTCAAACCTCTTCCGGTACGGAGATCTCGGCTGTTTTCCGGTGCGGCCCCGAGCATGGTCAAAAGGTGTCAAGGGTGTGGATCACGGGCGTATTGGCTACGACGTAATGTCGTAGTTGGGGTGTTTGAGGTGAAGTGGGGGGTTCGGTTACCAAGGGATGGCACCACCACCCGACACAGTCCCCGTGCCGGGTTCCCTTATTGCCGGAGGCTTCTGTATGTCGCGCGTTTCTTCCACCCCCCGCCCGTCCGCCATCCGTACCCGCACGGCCGTGCTGGTCGCCGCAGGTCTGGGAGCGGCCACGGTGCTCGGTACGGGAGCCGCGTTCGCAGCCGAGACCGGTACGCCCACCGGCGTCCCCGTCAAGATGACCACCGCGAGCGCCGTCGCCGCGCAGGCCAAGGCTCAGGCCGCCGCCGCGAAGCAGTCCGTGACCGCCAAGCCGGTCGCCGCCGCGAAGTCCGCCTCGGGCTGGACCAAGCCGGTCAGCAACTACGTCGTCAGTGCCACCTATGGCAAGGGCGGCAACATGTGGGCCAGCAACCACTCCGGCCAGGACTTCGCCGTCCCCACCGGTACCACGGTCAAGTCCGTCGGTCCCGGCACCGTGGTGAAGGCCGGCCCGAACGGCGCCGGTGACGGCTCCGCGTACGGCAACGCCGTCGTGATCAAGCACGACTCCGACACCTACTCCCAGTACGCGCACCTCTCGCAGGTGAACGTGCAGGTCGGCCAGCAGGTCAAGGGTGGTCAGACCATCGCCCTGTCCGGCAACACCGGTAACTCCAGCGGTCCCCACCTGCACTTCGAGATCCGTACCACCCCGAACTACGGCAGTGCCATCAACCCCGTGAGCCACCTGCGCTCCGAGGGCGTCACCATCTGACACCCTCCGGAATCCGGCCCGGTCCCACGGGCCTGATCCCCCTGGGGACCCTCAGGGGTCTCCGGCACTGACCACCGACGGCCCCCGGCGCGAGATGCGCCGGGGGCCGTCGGCCGTCTGTCCGGGTGGCTGCCTGTCCGGGGTGACCGTCTGTCCGGGTGGCTGCCTGTCCGAGGTGGCTGGGGCCGTCACGGTCAGTAGCTGGGCCCGTGCTTGCTGGTCCGGTCCGGTCCGGTCCAGTCCGGTCCGGTCCGGTCCGGTCCAGGTCGGTCAGCAGCAGCACCCGGCAGCGGGTCAGGCACCCCTCACCGGCCACCCAGCGGCTGCTGACCGGCACTGTGCGGCCGGTCAGCGGCCGGTCACAGCAGCCGCTCAGGTCCCGCTCATGGGCCGCTTTCGGTGGCCGGTCAGTCGTCGATCGCCAGGATCGGGAAGCTACCGGTGGTGGTCGGCGCGTGTTCGGGCAGCCAGAGCACCGCGATGGCGCCCCCCGACTCGCCCAGCGGGTCCGTGCCCTCCGGAGCCGCGTTACGGAAGGTGAGCCGGGCGCCGAGCACCCGCGCCTGCCCCGCCGCGATGGTCAGCCCCAGTCCGTGCCCCGTCCCCGCCCGGTCGCTCGCGCCGGTACGGAACCTGCTCGGCCCCTCACGCAGCAGCGCCTCCGGGAAACCGGGGCCGTGATCCCGCACCCGTACCACCCGGCCCTCCACCGTGACCTGGATCGGCGACCTGCCGTATTTCCCGGCATTGGTCAGCAGATTCAGCAGGATGCGCTCCAGCCGCCGCGGATCGGTGCTCACCCAGGACTCGTGCACCACCTGGACGATCACCTCCGGGTTCAGGGCCATGACCCGCCGGGTGACGAACTCACCGAGCGCGATCTCCTGGAGCTCCGCCCGCTCGGACGCGCTGTCGAGCCTGGCGACCTCCAGTACGTCCTCCACCAGCGTCCGCATCGCCTGCGCCCGGTCCCGCACCAGCTCGGTCGGCCGGCCGGGCGGCAGCAGCTCGGCGGCCGTCAGCAGCCCGGTGACCGGAGTGCGCAGCTCGTGCGCGATATCCGCGGTCACCCGGCGCTCGGCCTGGATGCGCGCGTTCAGCGCGTCCGTGAGCGCGTCCACCGCGCGGGCCAGCTCATCCGTCTCGTCCCGGACGACCCCGCCGATGGCGTCCCGTACCCGTACCTCCGTATTGCCCTCGGCGACCGTGGCGGCGGCGGTCGCCGCCTTCCGCAGCCGCCGGGAGAGCTGGCCGCCGATCAGCACGCCCAGCGCGCAGCCGCCGAAGACCACCGAGACCGAGCCGATGATCAGCGCCCGGTTGAGATCGTTCAGGATGTCCGCACTGCGCCCGGCGAACCGGGTACGGATCGAGAGCACGCCCCCGTCGGCGAGCGGTACGGCGGCCCAGATCTCCGGGGGGCCGTCGTCACGGTCCCGGATGTAGGTGGCGCGCCGCTTCTCCTTCATCAGCTTCTGGAGGTCCCGGGGGAGTGCCGGATCGTTGACCTTGGCGCTGAAGCGGGGGTCCTTGTTGGTGGAGGTCTCGTACAGGCGCTGGGCGAGTCCGATCCGCTCCAGTTGCACATCACGGGCGCTGTCGAGCATCGACACCCGGGCGGCGTTGTGTACGACCAGGCTGAGGGTCAGCGCGATCAGGGCACCGACGGCCGCGATGGCGATACTGATCTTCCAGCGGACACCGGTCCGCAGCGCGAACCGCTTCATACCGCGCTCCCGGCGTCACTCCGCACGCGTCCCGCGGGGCGCCATACGTATCCCGCGCCGCTCCGTACGCATGGGGTGCCGTTCCGTGCGCGCCCTCGGCCGTCGTCCCGTCCGTCCCGTCCGTCCCGTCCGTCCTGTCCGTCCGGTCCGCGCCGTGTGCCGCTCCGTGCGTATCCGGCGTCGATCAGGGATCCGGTCCGGTTCATCCCTTGAGCTTGTAGCCGAAGCCGCGGACCGTCTCGATCCGGTCTTGGCCGATCTTGGTGCGCAGCCGCTGGACATGGACGTCCACCACCCGGGTGTCGCCGCCCCAGCCGTAGTCCCAGACCCGCTCCAGCAGCTTGTCGCGGGAGAGCACCGTGCCCGGCGCGGAGGAGAACTCCAGCAGCAGCCGCATCTCCGTCGGCGTCAGCGCCACCGGCTCGCCCCCCTTCCGTACCTCCATGCCCTCCGTATCGACCTCCAGCTCACCGAAGGTCAGCAGCGCGCCCGCCCCGGCGCCCTGCCCCGGCGCCCGCTCGCCGCCGCCCGCATGGCCGAAACGGCGCAGCACCGCACGGATGCGGGCGACCAGCACGGCCCCGTCGAAGGGCTTGGTGACGTAGTCATCCGCGCCGGCCTCCAGGCCGAGCACCACATCGATCGAGTCCGCGCGCGCCGACAGCATGATCACCGGCACGGTCGACTCATCCCGGATGCGCCGGCACAGGCTCACCCCGTCCAGCCCGGGGACCATCACATCGAGCAGCGCGATGTCCGGCTGGTCGGCCCGGAACGACTCCAGGCCCTGGAGCCCGTCGGGCTGGGCGGTGACCACGAAGCCGTGACGCTCCAGCGCGAGCTGGGTCGCCTCGCGAATGACATCGTCGTCCTCGACGAACAGGACATGGATCTCGGCCATCCGGTGCTCTTAGTCCTCGGTCGGTACGGTCGTGGTCAGGGAGGGGGGCACCCATTCGCCGCCGCCCCCACCCGCCCCGCTGAAATCGTTCCGCACCCAGTGGAGCTGGGTGAACTTGCCCCCGGCCCAGCGGTACGTGGTCACTTCCTCGGCGGAAGGACCGGCGAACGGGTCCTCCCCGTCGTCCCACACCTGCCGGGTCACCACCAGCTCGCTCCGGTCGATCGCGGAGTAGACCGCGGGCTCCTCGGAGGCGAAGACGTTCTCGTACCGCACGCCGTTCGCACGGTACACATAGGTACCGACACCGACCTTCTCGTCGCAGCTCACCACGTTGACGACGACATCGGGCGCACCGCCGCCGGTGAGGTTCCCGTACGAGGTGTCCACCGGGTAGGTGCTGCCCTCGCACGGTTTGAGATCGGCCCGGAGCCGTTTGTTGACCTTCGGATCGTTCTTGATCAACTGGACGACATCGACCCGCACCCGCGCCTTCGCCGCGTCGCTCGGGGAGGGCGCGGGGGTGCTCTTGGGGCTCGCCTCGGCATGGGCCGATCCCTCGTCCTGCACTCCGGTGCCGCCGGTGGAACAGGCCACGGTGAACATGCCTATGGCGGCGAGCCCGGCCATCGCCGTGGTGCTCGCCGCCAGTGCAGCCCTGTCGCGTCTCTTCCTCAGGCCCTTCAGGCCGCGCACCGCTCCCGCCCCCGCTCGTCGTCCCTACGGCCACGCCATACGTCGCGGACCCCGCCCACCTCACGCACGTCACGCACGGCGCCGTGGACCTCGTCGTAGTCGGGAGCGCTCGCGTCCGCGGCTCTGCTCTCCAGCTCCTGGCGGAGCCGGGCCAGTGCCCGGTGCAGTGTGCTCTTCACCGTACCCGCAGACATCCCCAGTGCGGCAGCGGTCTCCTCGGTGCTCATCTGCTCCCAGTGGCGCAGCACCACGACACTGCGCTGCTTGGGCGCCAGCACCTTCAACACGTCCATCAGCAGGGCGCGGTCCGCGCGCTGGTCGCTGCCGTCCTCCACGCTCGCGTCGGGCAGCTCATCGGTGGGGACCTCTTCGAGCTTCCGCGCCCGCCACCACTCCGTACGCGTATTGATCATCACGCGGCGGAGGTAGGCGTCGGCGAGCGACTTGTCGGCTATGCCTTCCCAGCGGCGGTACGTGCGGACCAGCGCGGTCTGCAACAGGTCCTGGGCGTCGATGGGGTCGGGGACGAGGCGCCGGGCACTGCGCAGCAGGGCCTCCTGCCGGGTGCGTACGTACTCTTCGAACTCAAGCACCTCGCCGTGCGCCATTCCAACCGCCTCCGCCCCGTGAAAAGCACCGCGTTCCGTTACGTCTCAGAAGCTACGGAGCGGTTGTCACGGGCCTGTGCGGGGCAGCCGTCGAAGGGCGCACGGCCATCCATCGGTTGTGTAACAGCGGATGTTTCGGAGCTGGTTGTGAGGGGAAAGACGCCTGCTCAGCCGGGCAGTCGGTAGGTGCCGTCCTCCCACGGCTCCACCAGACCGTCCGCGACCAGACCGTCCAGCGCCCGGGCCCGCTGGAGCGGTTCGTGCCAGACCGCGTCCAGCGCGGACCGCGGCACCGGAGCCGACGACTCCCGCAACACGGCGAGCAGCTTGCCCCGCACCTGGCGATCGGTACCCGCATAGGTCTGACCACGCCGTGCGGCGCCCTGGTGGGCGGGCTTCCCGGCCAGCCGCCAGGCGCAGGCGGCCGCGATCGGGCAGCGCGCGCAGTCCTCGTTCCGCGCGGTGCACACCAGCGCGCCCAGCTCCATGGAGGCCGCCGCCCAGCGGGCCGCGATCTCCTCGTCGTCGGGGAGCAGCGCCCGCGCCAGCTTGCGCTCGGCGGCGGTCGTCGCCGTCGGCGGGTACTGCACACCACTGGCCGCGCGGGCGAAGACCCGCCGCACATTGGTGTCGAGGACGGCATGACGCTGCCCGTACGCGAAGGAGGCCACGGCCGCCGCCGTGTACTCACCGATCCCGGGCAGCGCGAGGAGCTGCGCGTGTTCGCGCGGCACGTCGCCGCCGTGGCGCTCCGCTATCGCCTGCGCCGCTCCGTGCAGCCGCAGCGCACGGCGCGGATACCCGAGCCGGCCCCAGGCGCGGACGGCCTCGCCCGGAGCCTCGGCCGCGAGATCGGCCGGCCGGGGCCAGCGGGCCACCCACTGCTCGTATACGGGGAGCACTCGGCTCACGGGAGTCTGCTGCAGCATGAACTCGCTGACCATCACACCCCAGGCGCCCGCATCGGGGCGCCGCCAGGGCAGGTCACGGGCGTGCTCGTCGAACCAGGCGATGACGGGGGAGTGGAGGGACGCGGCATCGGTGGGAGAGAGATCTGTGCTGGTGTCAGTCATGGCACCTCCGATCCTGGCACGTCCGGGCGAGCGGGGTGCGCATCCGCCCCGCCCCATGGGCTAAGCGGCGCATCCCCCACCCCCCTCCCAGCCTCCCCGCCCCAGCCCGGGCCCGCCGATCCAGCCGGCGCCCGCCGATCCAGCCGGGGCCCGCTGATTCAGCCCGGGTCCGCCGATCCAGCCGGGGCCCGCCATCCAGCCCGTCCGGCGTTTGAGGACGGACCCTCGTCCCCAGGTCGCTGGGGTGTCCGAGTCCCTCGGTCCCGGAGGTGCGGCCCATCCAGCCGGCGCCCGCCATTCAGCCGGGGCCCGCCCGATTCAGCCGGGGCCCGCCATTCAGCCCGTCCGGCGTTTGAGGACGGACCCTCGCTCCCAGGTCGCTGGGGCGTCCGGGACCCCCCGGCCCGGAGGCCGCGCGAACAGCCCGTCCGGCGCTTGAGGACAGAGCCCCCTCAGACCTTCCGATGCGCCCCCACCCGCCGCCCCGGCCCGGCGAACCATGCCAGCACCCCCGTCCCACTCCCCCGCATCGTCATCAGCACCGCCCCGGCCGGTTTCGTCAGCACCTTCACGAACAGCACCGTCACCACCGCCCCCAGCACCAGCCCCACCACCACGTCGTGCGGATAGTGCACCCCCACGAACACCCGGGAGAACGCCATCAGCAGCGCCATCGGCACGGTGAACAGCGCGATCTTCGGCCAGGCCAGCGCGAGCGCCACCGCCGCGGCCCCGGCGATCGTGGAGTGGTTGCTCGGGAAGGACCAGTCACCGACCGGCGGGCAGGCGGCGAGCGAGGTGGCCGCCTCCGTGACCGTGCGACAGGGCCGTTCCTCATCGACGATCGATTTGAAGGACTCGCTGACGACGTAGCCGGTCGCGGTCGCGAGCGGCGCGAGCACGGCCACGGCTATCGCGGCCGAACTCCCGCTTCTCGCCCGCCACCAGACGACGACGAAGAGCGCTCCGAAGATCAGCAGCCCCGCCTCGGTGAAGAGTTCGAAGGAATGCTGGAACCAGGTGGGGGTGGAATGGGCGAAATCGGTGATATCGCGGTAGAGGCCGCGGGTGATGCTGCTGTCCATGATCAGGGACCGTACCGGTTGGGCCGCACGGGGTATCCGCGGCGGTCGACAGGGGCCCATTCCGGCGGAGGACGGGGCCGGCCGGCCCCCCGTCCGGGATGATGATCCGGAGAACTTGCGAACTGGGCGGCGGGTGGGACCGGAGTTGGCCGCGTTCTCTCGTAGAGTTTGAGTCGTGGGATCTATGCGCAATCCGATCGGGCCGCTCCCCTCCTCCATCTACTGGCGCCGGAGGGCGATCGCAGCATCGCTGGTCGCGCTGCTCGCGGTGCTGGCCGTATGGGCCGTCAGTTCCAGCGGAGGGGACGGGGGCAAGGACGACAACGCCAACGGCGAGTCGTCGTCGGCGCCTTCGACCATCGCGCCGGGCCCGTCGCGGTCCGGGCCCGCCATCGACGAACAGCCGGGCGGGCGCGACGACTCCGGCGGCACCGGTTCCGGCCCCGCCGAGAGCAGCGGCAGTGGCAGCGGCAGCGGTGACGCCGGCACCGGCGGCAGCACGGGCTCCGGGTCGAACACCGGCACCGGGGGCACCAGTTCCGGCACCGGTTCCGGCAGTGGCTCCGACGGCGGCACGGGAAGCGGCGGTTCGGCGCCCGAGCGGGTCCCGGCCGGCTCGGCCCTCCCCAACTGCCCCTCGGGCGCGCTGACCTTGACCCTGCGCACCGCCAAGGTCTCGTACGGTCCGGGCGAGAAGCCCTCCTTCCAGCTCACCGCGTCCAACGCGTCGACGACCACCTGCAAGGCCGACTTCGGCCCGACGGCCGCGGTGCTCACGGTCACGGGCGACGGTGACGACGAGGTCTGGTCCTCCAAGGACTGCCCCCGGCCGGCCGCGAGCCTGCTGCTGAAGGTCCCCGGTGGCGGTTCGGTCACCCACACCGTCGAGTGGGACCGCAGGCAGAGCGAGCCGCGGTGCGCGACTCCGCCGGCCGCGCCCGTGACGGCGGGGACGTATCTGGTGGAGGCACGCTTCCCCGGCGAGACGGTGCTGCCCGCCTCGTTCCGCCTGGAAAAGAACTAGACCCCCGCAGACAGAGGAGGGGCCCGGGGCGAAAGCCCCGGGCCCCTCTCACTTCCGCCTTCGAAACTTCCGCCTTCGAAGAACCGGGCGGTCAGACGTACCGCTCCAGGATGGACGACTCGGCGAGCCGGGAGAGCCCCTCCCGCACGCTACGGGCCCGCGCCTCGCCCACCCCGTCCACCGTCTGTAGATCGTCCACACTCGCGGCCAGTAGCTTCTGCAGCCCGCCGAAGTGCTCCACCAGCCGCTCGATGATCGTGCCGGGCAGCCGCGGCACCTTCGCCAGCAGCCGGTAGCCGCGCGGGGAGACCGCGGAGTCCAGCGTCTCCGGGGAGCCGCTGTGACCCAGCGCCCTGGCCACTATGGGCAGCTCCAGCAGCTCGGTGTGGGTGAGGGCGTCCAGTTCGGCGAGTGCCTCACCGACCGTGCGGGACCGCTTCGCGGTGGGCTCGGGCACATAGTCGCGTACGACCAGCTCGCGCTCGGGCTCCACGCCCGCGATCAACTCGTCCAGCTGGAGGGAGAGGAGACGGCCGTCGGTGCCCAACTCCACCACGTACTCGGCGATCTCGGTGGCGATGCGGCGGACCATCTCCAGCCGCTGGGCCACGGCGGTGACGTCCCGGACCGTCACGAGGTCCTCGATCTCCAGCGCGGAGAGCGTGCCGGCGACCTCGTCCAGCCGGAGCTTGTACCGCTCCAGGGTGGCGAGTGCCTGATTGGCGCGCGACAGGATCGCGGCCGACTCCTCCAGCACCCGGCGCTCCCCGGCCACGTAGAGCGCGATCAGCCGCATCGACTGGGAGACGGAGACCACGGGGAACCCGCACTGCCGGGAGACCCGGTCCGCCGTACGGTGCCGGGTGCCGGTCTCCTCGGTGGGAATGGACGCGTCCGGGACGAGCTGCACACCCGCCCGGAGGATTTTCCCGATGTCCTTGTCGAGGATGAGCGCGCCGTCCAACTTGCACAGCTCACGCAGCCGGGTGGCGGTGAACTCCACGTCCAGGACGAATCCGCCGGAGCACATCGACTCCACGATCTTGTCCATGCCGAGGACGATCAGGCCGCCGGTGTTTCCCCGGAGGATGCGCTCCAGTCCGTCGCGCAGCGCGGTGCCGGGGGCGACCGCGCTGAGGGCGGCGCGGATCAGTGCTTCGTTGCCGGAGCCCGCGCCCGACTTTCCGGGTGCTGATGCCCGGTCGTTGGCTGCCACTGCACTCCTCCGGCTCGTACGGATGGGCGAGACCAGGGCAAAGTCTACCGGCGAGTCTCGTCGTCCCGTGGGGCGTCCGCGCGCACTCGGCGCGGGAGGTCCGCCGGGTAGCACCTTACGGAGCCCCGGGCCGGGGCCGGGCCCCCGCCCCCGGCCGCGCGTGCCGCCAGGACCTGTCTCCCGCCGCCGCCCTCCTAACCCTCGCCGCGTGCCGCGCCTCCCGCCGCACCCGCTCCGGCTCCGGCGCCCCGGGCCCGGCCGCGCGGCAGCACCCTCAGGGCGTCGCCCATATCGGCCACTTCCGTGACCTTCATCCCCGCGGGCACCCGGCCGGGATCGGAGGGCACGAGAGCGTGGGTGAACCCGAGCCGATGGGCCTCCGAGAGCCTGCGCTGGACACCCGTGACCCGTCGGACCTCGCCCGCCAGGCCGACCTCGCCGATCGCCACCAGATTCTTCGGCAGCGGGGTGTCGCTGGCCGCCGACGCCAACGCGAGGGCGATGGCCAGGTCGGCGGCGGGCTCGGAGAGCTTCACCCCGCCGACGGTGGCGCTGTAGATATCGCGCTTGCCGAGGGCGGTGATCCGGCCGCGCTGCTCCAGCACCGCGAGCATCATCGAGACCCGGGAGGTCTCCAGACCCGATGTGGTGCGCCGGGGCGACGGGATCTGGGAGTCGACGGTGAGCGCCTGCACCTCGGCGACGAGGGGCCGCTTGCCCTCCAGCGTGACGGTCAGACAGGTGCCGGGCACGGGAGCGTCCCTGCGGGTGAGGAAGAGGCCCGAGGGGTCGGCGAGCCCGGTGATGCCCTCGTCGTGCAACTCGAAGCAGCCGACCTCGTCGGTCGCCCCGTAGCGGTTCTTGATGCCGCGCACGAGACGGAGGCGGGCGTGCCGGTCGCCCTCGAAGCTGAGGACGACATCGACGAGATGCTCCAGCAGTCGCGGTCCCGCGATGGCGCCGTCCTTGGTGACATGGCCGACGAGCAGGGTCGACATACCGCGCTCCTTGGATGCGCGGATCAGGGCCCCGGCGACCTCCCGGACCTGGGCCATGCCGCCGGGGGCGCCGTCGATCTCGGGGGAGGCGACGGTCTGCACGGAGTCGAGGATCAGCAGGGACGGCTTGACCGCGTCCAAATGACCGAGGACGGCGGAGAGATCGGTCTCGGCGGCGAGATAGAGATGGTCGTGCAGGGCGTTGATCCGGTCGGCGCGGAGACGGACCTGACTGGCGGACTCCTCGCCGGTGACATAGAGCGTGCGGTGGGTCTCGCTCGCGGCCTTGGCGGCCACATCGAGGAGCAGGGTGGACTTGCCGACGCCGGGCTCCCCGGCGAGCAGCACCACGGCCCCGGGCACCAGCCCGCCGCCGAGGACCCGGTCCAACTCGTCCACACCGGTGGAGCGTGCGGTGGCCTGCCGTCCGTCGATCTGTCCGATGGGCACGGCCGCGGTGGACACCCGCCCGGCCGCGGTGGTGCGCACGGCGGGCGCGCCGTACTCCTCGACGGTCCCCCATGCCTGGCACTCGGGGCATCGGCCGAGCCACTTGGCGGTGGTCCAGCCGCACTCGGTGCAGCGGTAGGACGGCCGGTCCTTCGCGGATTTCGTACGGGCAGCCATACGCAGACCGTAGCGGCCCCCACTGACATCCCCGCCACCCCCGCTCGCACCCACCCCTGCCCGCACCCGCTGACACCCGCACCAACTCACCCGCGCCCCGTCCCGCTGGACACCCCCCCCACCACCCCTCACCCCTCTCACCACCCTCGTCCCATCTCCCGATCGCCCCGCGCCCGCACAACTCCCAGCACACCCCTCAGCACACCCCCGCGCACCGGCGCGCTCCGGGCGCCTGGCGCGCTCTCCGGAGCCCCCGGGCGCTCTCCGGAGCGGCCAAGAGGGTGGCGCGACGGATTGGTGTCCCCCTTTGAGCGAACTGTTCACCCGTAAGGATTAAAAGCATTCAAGAGGTGCGAACCGGATCTCGTCCTACGCCTACCGTCACGGCGTGATGAGCAGCAGGCGGGAACCACCGACGCACACCACCGGCGCACACCAGGCGCACCGGCGCGCGTCGTGGTCGGCCGTCCGGCAGGCGCGAGCGCGCCACGAGCCCCATCTCGACGGGCTGTTCACCTACTGCCTCTCCATGCTCCGCGACCACGACACCGCCGCGCTGGTCCTCGGCGACACGCTCGCCGTGGCCGACCGACACCGGGGGCGCCGTCCCACCACCGAGCCCGAGAGCGTGGCGTGGCTGTACGCGCTGGCGCGATGGGCCTGTCTGCGCCGACTGGCCCAGGAGCGAAGCACCCACAAGGGATCGCACAGCACGGAGCGACCCGTGCCCGTGGAGCCCACCCAGCCCTGGGAACCCGCCGTGCCCGCCACGAAGCCCGCAGGCCCCACCCCGCCCGCAGAACCCACCCAGCCCACCCAGCCCACGAAGCCCGCAGGCCCCACCCAACCCGCCGCGTCCGCCCCCCGCCGTCAGGCCGGGATCGCCCAGACCGTCCAGACCGCCCAGACCGTCGAGCTGGCCCTGCTGGCCTGGCCGGAGGCGACCGGCATCTCCCCCCGACAGCGGGAAGCCCTGGAGCTGGCCGTCCGTCACGGGCTCGCCCCCCGCCAGGTCGCCGCCGTCCTCGGTCTGGCCCCCCTCGCCGCCCAGGAACTGCTGGCCACCGCGGCCTGCGAGGTCGAGCGCACCCGCGCCGCCCTCGCCGTCGCCGAGACCGGAGACTGCCCCTCCGTCGCCCGTCTCGCCGAGGACCACCGGGCCCCGCTCTCCCCGGCGCTCCGTGCCGAACTCGTCCGCCATGTCGACGACTGCCCCCGCTGCCGCCGCGCCGCCGAGCGGGAGGGCGCGCGGGGCCCGTGGCCGGGATCGGCCGTCACTCCCGCCGCCCTGCCCCTCGTCCCGGCACCCGCCGCGCCCTCGCCCCATGCGCCACGCCGGGCCCGCCGCCGCGGCCGGGTCGCCGCGCCCCGCTTCGGCCCCGACGGATTTCCCCTGGACCCCAAGGACCACGCGGCCCGCCGCGACCGGCTGCGCACCCGTGCCCTGACGACCACGGTCGTGGCGACGGTCGTGGCCGCCCCGGTACTCGCGCTGTGGGCGGCCTACCGGAGCGGCCCGACGGCGGGGGAGGGGCGGCACGGCGCCTCGGTCAGCGCCACCGATTCGGAGATCCGCGAGGAGCCCCGGCGTGACCCGCGTGACCCGTACGACCCGCACGATCCCTATGACCCGTACGACCGCCACGAGAGCACGGGCAACGCGGAGCCAGGACCCGGCGGGCGCTTCGCGGCGGGCTCCGGCGCCCCGGAGGTCTCGGTGGAGGTCGTCAGCACGGGCCGGCCCGCGCCGCCGACGCTCCCCGGCCACCGGGGGCCAGGTCGGCTCACGGTGCGGGCGGAGCCGTCAGACGGTACGAGCCGGATCACGCTCAGGGCGTCCGGTGGCAGCGCGGTGCGGTGGGCCGTGTGGGCGGACGCGTCCTGGCTGCGCCCGAGCCGGACCTCGGGGGTGCTGCTGCCCGGCGCGGCGATCGCGGTCCGTTTCGTGGTGGACGCCGCGCGGCAACCAGCGGGGGCGTGGCGGGCGCGGGTCGGCGTCGATCCCTCGGGCGCGCTGGTGGAGATCGTCGGGCAGGGGCCGCACGGCCCGCCCCGACCGCCGTCGCCGCGCCCCCCGACGTCACCGACGCCGAGCCCGTCACCGCCTTCCCCCACGCCGAGCCCGTCGGACCCGTCACCGTCGCCGACCGAACCGGAGGGCGCGCCGACATCGCCGCCGCCGTCCCCCTCCCTGTCGGAGGCCCCGACCCCGTCGCCCTGACCCCGTCGCCCTGACCGTTCCGGGCGCCGGCACCACCCGCCGCGGGCCCCCCGACCGGCTACGCGTCCGCGGGGTGCGGCGCCACCAGCGGCAGCAGCGAGGAGAGCCGCGCCTCGCACAGCCCCACCAGCACGTCGTACGCCTCCTGCCCCATCAGCTCCACCAGCTCCGGCCGGTAGGTCACATAGACCGGGTCCCCGGCCCCGTGCGCCGAGGTCGCCGAGGTGCACCACCAGTGCAGGTCGTGACCGCCAGGGCCCCACCCGCGCCGGTCGTACTCCCCGATCGAGATCTGCAGCACCTTGGTGTCGTCCGGGCGCTCGATCCAGTCGTAGGTCCGCCGCACCGGAAGCTGCCAGCAGACGTCCGGCTTGGTCTCCAGCGGCTCCCGCCCCTCGTTCAGCGCCAGGATGTGCAGCGAACAGCCCGCGCCCCCGGCGAATCCCGGCCGGTTCTGGAAGACACACGACCCCTTCCAGCGCCGCGTCTGCCGCTCACCGTCCTCGTCCTCCTCGGTCCACCCCGACTCCGTACCGACGTCGTGGAACTGCCACACCTCCGGAGTGAGCCGCTCGACATGCTCGGCCACCCGCTTCTCGTCGTCCTCGTCGGAGAAGTGCGCGCCCAGCGTGCAACAGCCGTCATCGGCCCGGCCCGCCTGGATGCCCTGGCAGCCGCTGCCGAAGACACAGCTCCAGCGGGAGGTCAGCCAGGTCATATCGCAGCGGAAGACCTGTTCGTCGTCGGCGGGGTCCGGGAACTCCACCCAGGCCCGGGGAAAGTCGAGACCCTTCTCGTCGCCCTGCGTGTTCTTCGGGTGCGCGGGCTGAACTTTGCCCTGCTTCGCCTTTTTCGTCTTTGGCACGGGTCAAGCGTATGTCCGCGACCGCAGTAGCGTTCGGTGCATGAGACTCGGAGTCCTCGACGTCGGTTCGAACACAGTGCATCTGCTGGTGGTGGACGCCCACCCCGGCGCCCGCCCGCTGCCCGCCCATTCCCACAAGGCGGAACTGCGTCTCGCCGAGCTGCTGGACGAGAAGGGCGCGATCGGCCCCGAGGGCGTGGACCGCCTCATCGGCATCGTCGCCAGGGCCCTCCAGGCCGCCGAGGACCAGGGCTGCGAGCAGGTGCTGAGCTTCGCGACCTCGGCGATCCGCGAGGCCACCAACGCCGACCAGGTGCTGGCCCGGGTCCACGCCGAGACCGAGGTCCACCTCGAAGTGCTCACCGGTGAGGAGGAGGCCCGCCTCACCTTCCTCGCGGCCCGCCGCTGGTTCGGCTGGTCGGCCGGGAAGCTGCTGGTCATCGACATCGGCGGTGGCTCGCTTGAGATCGCGTACGGAATCGACGAAGACCCCGACAAGGCCGTTTCGCTGCCGCTCGGCGCCGGCCGGCTGACGGCGGCGGCGCTGCCGGGCGACCCGCCGACCCCGGAGGACGTACGGGCGCTGCGCCGGCACATCCGGGCCGAGATCGCTCGTACGGTGGGCGAGTTCAGCCGTTTCGGCAGGCCGGACCATATCGTGGCGACCTCCAAGACCTTCAAGCAACTGGCCAGGATCACCGGCGCCGCGCGCTCCACCGACGGGGCCCACGTCCAGCGGGAACTGAGTCGTAAGTCACTCCAGGAGTGGGTCCCCAAGCTCGCCGCGATGACGGTCGAGGAGCGGACGGCCCTGCCCGGGGTCTCGGCCGGTCGGGCCCGCCAACTGCTGGCGGGAGCCCTGGTCGCGGAGGGCGCGATGGATCTGTTCGGCGCGCAGGAGCTGGAGATCTGCCCCTGGGCGCTGCGCGAGGGCGTGATCCTGCGGCGCCTGGACCACCTCCCGGTGCCCTAGGTCCCCCCGCCGGGGCGCGCGGCCCACGTCGTCCGCCACGGGCCCGTACCCTATGTCCCGTGGCAGAACCAGTGACGCGTGTCCCCGATGCGAAGGTTGTCCTGTCGACCGCCTCCGTCTACCCGGAGTCGACGGCGACAGCCTTCGAGACCGCCGCGCGTCTGGGGTACGACGGTGTCGAGGTCATGGTCTGGACCGACCCGGTCAGCCAGGATGTCGAGGCGCTGCGCCGGCTCTCCGACTACCACCGGATGCCGATCCACGCGGTGCACGCGCCGTGTCTGCTGATCACCCAGCGGGTCTGGTCCACCGATCCGTGGACCAAACTCCAGCGCGCCAAGGCGGCGGCCGAGGAGCTGGGCGCATCGACCGTGGTCGTCCATCCGCCGTTCCGTTGGCAGCGCCAGTACGCGCGGGACTTCGTCAGCGGCATCTGGCGGATGGCGGACGAGACGGATGTGCGGTTCGCGGTGGAGAACATGTACCCGTGGCGGTACCGGGACCGCGAGATGCTCGCGTACGCCCCCGAGTGGGACGTCACCAAGGACGACTACCGCCACTTCACGATCGATCTCTCGCACACCGCGACCTCCCGCGTCGACGCCCTGGCGATGGTGGACCGGATGGGCGACCGCCTCGGCCATGTGCACCTCGCCGACGGCAAGGGTTCCGCGAAGGACGAGCACCTGGTTCCGGGGCGCGGTGACCAGCCGTGCGCGGAGCTGCTGGAGCGGCTGGCCCGCAGTGGCTACGACGGCCACGTGGTGATCGAGGTCAACACCCGGCGGGCGATGTCGTCGGCGGAGCGGGAGGCGGATCTCGCCGAGGCACTGGCCTTCACCCGGCGACACCTGGCCGCCGTGACCGCCGCCGACGCGGGGGTCCGGGGGGTCCGCGGCTCATGACCGGCGCGACGACCCCGCGGCGGCGCGGACGCCCGTCCCGTACGGCGGCGGACGAAGGTCCCGGGGCTCGGGAGCGCATCCTGGACGCGGCCCGTACGGAGTTCGCCGAGCGTGGTTACGACCGGACGAGCATGCGAGGAGTCGCCCGGGCCGCAGGAGTGGACCCGGCCCTCGTCCACCACTACTTCGGTACGAAGGACGAGGTCTTCGCGGCTGCCATCGAGGTCTCCTTCGAACCGGCACTGGTCGTCCCGGTGATCCTCGGGCAGGGGCCCGACGGCATCGGCGAACGGCTCGCCCGCTACTTCATCGGGGTGTGGGAGAACCCGGACTCCCGGGCGCCGATGCTCGCGATCATCCGGTCCGCGCTCACCCACGAGGAGGCGGCGAAGGTCCTGCGGGGCTTCGTGCTGCGCCGGCTGCTGGAGCGGATCGCGGCCGACCTGGCGGTCCCGAACCCGCAGTTCCGGGCGGAGCTGGCGGCCGCGCACATGATCGGCATCGCGATCATGCGCTATGTGATCCAGGTGGAGCCGCTGGCGTCGGCGGACCCCGAGGAGATCGTGACCATGGTGGCCCCGACGCTCCAGCGCTATCTGACCGATTCCTGAACCGATTCCTGAACCGATTCCCGAACCGGTTCCTGAATTACTGTCCGAGCCCTGAGCCAGTCGTCCCATATTTCGGACATTGTGTCCAGATCTTGGTCGTCGGGCGTACGCTTTCCAGACCGACCTTCTACCGAGGAGCGAGCGACGATGCCCGAGCTGAGGTCCCGCACAGTCACCCACGGCCGGAATATGGCAGGTGCGCGCGCGCTGATGCGCGCATCGGGCGTAGCGAGCGCGGACATCGGCAAGCCGATCATCGCGGTCGCCAACTCCTTCACCGAGTTCGTGCCCGGCCACACCCACCTCCAGCCCGTCGGCCGGATCGTGAGCGAGGCCATCAAGGCGGCCGGCGCCATCCCCCGCGAGTTCAACACGATCGCCGTGGACGACGGCATCGCGATGGGCCACGGCGGAATGCTCTACTCCCTGCCCTCCCGCGACCTGATCGCGGACAGCGTGGAGTACATGGTCGAGGCGCACTGCGCGGACGCCCTCATCTGCATCTCCAACTGCGACAAGATCACCCCCGGGATGCTCAACGCGGCGCTCCGCCTCAATATCCCCACCGTCTTCGTCTCCGGCGGGCCCATGGAGGCCGGCCAGGCGACGCTCGTCGACGGCACGGTCCGCAAGCTGGACCTGATCAACGCCATCTCGGACGCGGTCAACGAGAACATCTCGGATGAGGACATCCTCCGCATCGAGGAGAACGCCTGTCCGACCTGCGGCTCCTGTTCCGGCATGTTCACCGCCAATTCGATGAACTGCCTGACCGAGGCGATGGGCCTCGCCCTCCCGGGCAACGGCTCGGTGCTCGCCACCCACACCGCACGCCGCGCGCTGTACGAGAACGCCGGCCGTACGGTCGTCGAGATCACCAAGCGGTACTACCAGGACGACGACGCGAGTGTCCTGCCGCGCAATATCGCCACCCGGGCCTCGTTCGACAACGCCATGGCGCTGGACATCGCCATGGGCGGCTCGACCAATACGATCCTGCACCTGCTCGCCGCCGCGCAGGAGGCCGAGCTGGACTACGACCTGGCCGACATCGACGCGGTGTCGCGGCGGGTGCCGTGTCTGGCGAAGGTCGCCCCGAACGTCGCCCCCGGCGGCACGTACTACATGGAGGACGTGCACCGGGCCGGTGGCGTCCCGGCGATCCTCGGCGAGCTGTACCGGGCGGGCCTGCTGGACGAGGACGTGCACACCGTCCACTCCCCGTCGATCAAGCAGTGGCTGGACACCTGGGACGTCCGGGGCGGCTCCCCGTCGCCCGAGGCGGTCGAGATGTGGCACGCGGCCCCCGGCTGCCGCCGCTCCGCCGAGGCGTTCTCGCAGTCCGAGCGCTGGGAGACGCTGGACACCGACGCGTCCGGAGGCTGCATCCGGGACGCCGCCCACGCCTACAGCCAGGACGGTGGCCTGGCGGTCCTCAAGGGCAATCTCGCGGTCGACGGCTGCGTGGTGAAGACGGCGGGCGTCGACGAGTCGATCTGGACCTTCGAGGGCCCGGCGGTGGTCTGCGAGTCACAGGACGAGGCGGTCGACAAAATCCTCCGCAAGGAGATCAAGGAGGGCGATGTCGTCGTCATCCGTTACGAGGGCCCCCGTGGTGGCCCCGGTATGCAGGAGATGCTCTACCCGACGTCCTTCCTGAAGGGCCGGGGCCTGGGCAAGGCGTGCGCGCTGGTGACGGACGGCCGCTTCTCGGGCGGTACGTCGGGCCTGTCGATCGGCCACGCGTCCCCCGAGGCGGCCTCCGGGGGCACGATCGCCCTGGTGGAGGACGGCGACCGGATCCGTATCGACATCCCGAACCGCTCCATTGAGCTGCTGGTCGCCGAGCCGGAACTCGATCGGCGCCGGGAGGCCCTGGCCGGGGTCTACGCGCCGAAGAACCGTGACCGCAAGGTCTCGGCGGCACTGCGGGCGTACGCGGCGATGGCGACGAGCGCGGACAAGGGAGCGGTCAGGGACGTCTCCCTGCTCTCCTGAACCCCGACCCCACGCCGGAAGCGGCCTGAGCTGCTTCCTGGAGTCAGCTTCCAGCCGGAGACCTGAGCCGGAGACCTGAGCCGAAGACCTAGGCCCGGTCTCCGGCTCTCTCCTGTGCGCCGGGGGCGCCGAGGGCGCCGGGGAGATCCAGCCACCGGTCTCGGGCCGACGGTCGCGGCCGGCCCCGGACGCGAGCCCGCCGCGCGACTGTCCGCCACCAGCCACCAGCCACCAGCCACCAGCCCGCCCGCGCCCCAGGCCGTCAGCCGTCAGCCGTCAGCCGTCCCAGCGTCCCTTGGCCTTGGCGTTCACCGCGAACACCGATCCGTCCGGCGCCGCCCCGTACACCCGCCCCGCCTCCGCCACCGGCGCCGGCAGCGACGGGACGTAGGTGTGCCGACCGTCGTCCATCCGCGGCGGCGTCTGCCGGGTCAGGACGCCGCGCCGGGCGTCGATCGCCAGCAGCCGCCCGTCCCCGGCGGTCACGTACACCGCACGGGTGTCGGCGGCCGGCCGGGACAGATTGGTCACCGCGGTCTCCAGCCGCCACAGTTCGGCCTTCCGCTGGACGTCGAGGGCGAGCACCGAGCCCCCCGAACCGCTCAGATAGACGATGTCGCCCACGACCGTCCCCTGCGCCTGATCCACGGGCGCGCCGAGCGCGAGAGTCCGTACGGTCCGTCCCTCGGCCGCCAGGTCCAGCCGGACGACCGCGCCCGTGAACCCGTCCTTGTCCTCGGTGACCAGATACAGCGCGTTCCCTGAGGCCCCCACCGGCCGCAGTGACCCCTTGTGCCGCTTCTCCCACAGCTTTTCGCCGCTCACCGGATCGACCGCGGTGATCCGGGTCGAGCCGCCGTCCGCGGACGGGGTCGCACCGAGGGCCGGCCCGGTGCCCCCGGGGGTCGCGAGCCACTGGGTTCCGACCCCGCCGTGACGGCGTTCCCAGCGCTTGGCGCCGGTCGCCGCGTCGAGGGCCCGTACCCGCCCGCTGTCGCCGACCAGCAGGACGGTGTCGCCGACGTGCCGCACGGTCGCGTACGACGAGGTGTCGGCGGTCCAGCGCACGGCGCCCGACACCGGGTCGAGCGCATCCAGCCGGCCGGCGCCGACGGGTACGACATGCAGGAGCCCGCCCGCGGGCACCGGGATCATGCCCAGGTCGCTCCGGGCGACGGCGTCGCCTTTGGCCGCCAGCGACCAGAGGAGTTTCCCGTCATCGGGGTCGAGCCGGGCGGCGGTGATCCCTGGCGCGGCGCAGTACAGGGCGGTGAGCTTGGGCCCGGCCACACAGCCGGGTGTCTTGTTCTCCGCGCCACCCTTGTGCAGGGCGACGCTCCAGCCGCGGAAGTCCCGCGCCGGGTGGGCGGGTGTGGCCGGGGCGTCGGGTTGTCCCGCCCCGTGCAGGGCGACGCCCCCGGCGGTCACAAGAACCACCAGCGCCGCGCCGACGGCCCCCCACACCCACAGCCGTCGCCGCTTCTTCCTCGCCAGCCCCTCTTCCTTTTCCCTTCCCTTTCGCCCCTCCTCCCCCTTTTTCCCCTCCTCCCTTGTCTTCCTTGTCTCCCTTGTCTTCGTTTCCTCCTCCCGGACGGCGCGGGCGAAGTCGATGACGGGCGCGCTCTCCCGCGGATCCGGCGTCCGGGGTACGGGGATGTACGCCTGGGTGTCGTACGACGAGGAGGGCGTCGACTCCCGCAGGGCGACCATCACCTCGTACGGCGTCGGCCGCTCGACCGGATCCTTCGCGAGACAGCGTCGGAGCAGGGGTACGAGATCGGTGGGGACCCCCGTCAGATCGGGCTCGTCGTGCACCACCTGGTACGCCACGATGTACGGGCTGTCCGAGTCGAACGGGCCGCGCCCGGTCGCGGCGTGCACCAGCACCGACCCCATGGCGAACACATCCGCGGCCGGCCCGACCTCCCGAGGTCGCTGGAACTGCTCGGGCGCCATGAACGGCGGTGTCCCGATCAGTTTCCCGGTCTCCGTACGTAGATCACTGTCCGTAGGTCTGGAGATTCCGAAGTCGATGACCTTCGGCCCGTCCGGAGCCAGCAGCACATTGCTGGGTTTCAGATCGCGGTGGACGACACCGGCCCGGTGGATATCGCGCAGCGCCTCCGCGAGCCCGGCGCCGATACGGCGCAGCTCCATCTGGTCCAGTGGATTCCGCTTGACCCGCTCGGAGAGGGTGGGGCCGTCGATGAAGAGGGTGGCCATCCAGGGGCGGTCCGCCGTCGGGTCGGCGTCGACGACGGACGCCGTGAAGGCGCCGCTGACCCGGCGGGCAGCCGCGATCTCCTGTCGGAAGCGCGCCCTGAACTCCGGGTCCGAGGCGTGCTCGGTGTGAATGACCTTGACCGCGAGCCGTAGTCCGGAGGCGGAGGTGGCCAGATGCACCACCCCCATGCCGCCCGTACCCAGGCATCCCTCTAGGCGGTACTGCCCGGCATATTCCGGACGCTCCGCTTCCGGAGACTGTCCGGTATCGCGCAGCGGTGGCATGTCGTACCCCCGTGGTTTCAGTGCGCACATGCGACGCGTCGAGCCTAGTCGATGGTGCGTGCGATCCAGGGGTGGCTTGCTAGCCTGCGTGCCACGTACGGTGCGTATACGCACATACAACAACGGGGGCGATTTAGATGGCACTTGAAGAACTACGTCCAGAAACCGACGCTGGTGATGGCGTCGAGGGCATCAGTGGTGCCGAGGACGTCGGGGGCATATCCACGCAAACCATTACGGCCGATTCGGTCAAGCGGTACCCGGTCGCACCGGGTCACCGCGTCAACGTCCGCAGCGGACCGGGCACCAATTACCGGCTGGTCAAGGTGCTGGCGGTCGGGGCCCGGGTCCCGATCAACTGCCAGAAGCCGGGGGAGCGGGTCAGCGGTCCGTACGGCACCACCAACGTCTGGGACTGCATCGCCAACGGGCAGTTCGTCTCCGACGCCTACGTCCAGACCGGCAGCGACGGATATGTGACCATCCGCTGCACCTGACCGGGGGACGCTCCCGGGGATAATCGACCCTGTGAGCGAGCAGAGAAGCACCATCGAGCACACCGGCGGCGGCGAAGGCCCGCAGCCCGAACCCATCCGTTTCTTCGGTACGACCTGGGTCGACCACGACGGGGGGTATGGGCCACGGCGGGCCGGCGTCGCCGTCGGCGCGCTGGCCGCCGCCGTCGCGGGCTGCCTCGTCCTGCGCTTCGCGTACCAGGGGCTGGTGATCGCGGAGGTCGGCGGGTTCGTCAACATGCTGGTCATCGTCATGTTCGCGGTGTCCAGCGCCATCGCCTTCCGGAAGACCTGGGAAGGCTTCGGCCGTCGCCCGGGCGGAGCGGCGACACCGGACGCGCTGCGCAGCCTCCGGCTGGTGGGCTTCGTCGGAGTGTTCCTCGCCTACTCGTTCCGCGCGCTGCTGGAGGCGCCGGGCGAGAAGCTGCACCGCGAGGAGTACGAGACGGCCCGCGCGCGGTACGAGAAGCGCCGTGGCACCCGCACGGGCAACCCGGCGGCCAAGCGGACGAAGAGTGGCAAGCGCAAGCGCGCATAACGGCAGGCACCACGGGGAGGACGCCGCTCGCCGTCCTCCAGCCGGCCCGGTGCGCGAGGAGTACGCGACCGGGCCGACTGTCACACTCCGCCAGGCCGCCCCGTCCACCGGGTGACGCCCGCGAGCCGGCGGAGAGAGCGGAGAGAGGGGCCGGGAACCATGGCCGAGCTGGCCGAATTCGAGAAGCAGCGCAGCCGACTGTGGGGCATCGCCTACCGAATCACCGGATCGGTCGCGGACGCGGAGGACGCCGTCCAGGAGACCTGGCTGCGCTGGCAGCGACTGCCGGACGGGACGGCCGACGACCCGCGGGCGTATCTGACGACGGTGGTCAGCCGGCTCTGCTACGACCAGCTCACCTCCGCCCGCGCCCGCCGGGAGACCTACGCCGGCCCCTGGCTGCCGGAACCAGTGGTCACCCGCGACAGCCCGGAGGACCGGGTCACCCTGGACGAGTCTGTGGGCGTCGCCCTGCTGACCGTGCTGGAACGGCTCACCCCCGCCGAACGCACGGCCTTCATCCTCCACGACGTGTTCACCGTGCCGTTCCCGGAGATCGCCGAGGTCGTGGGCCGCACCCCCGACTCCGTCCGGCAGTTGGCGTCCCGCGCCCGCCGTCGCGTCCGCGCCGAGGCGCCGCGCCGCTCGGTGGACCGGGCGGAACACCGCAGGGCGGTCGACGCGTTCCTCACGGCCGTGACGGGCGGGGACTTCGAGGGGCTCCTGGAGATCCTCGACCCCGAGGTGGTGTGGCGCTCGGACGGCGGCGGTAAGGTCACCGCGGCCCGGCTGCCGGTGCTCGGCAACACCAAGGTCGCCCGTTTCATCGAGGGCCTGATGCGCGGCTTCGTCCCGGGCCGCACCTGGCTGGCGGTACGGGAGGTCAACGGCGCCCCCGGCCTGATCATGGCGGACCCCGGGACTGGCATGACCGCGGTGTACGCGTTCACGGTCGACGCCGGCCGCATCACCGAGATCGGCGCCACCCTCAACCCCGACAAGCTCACCCACCTCGATTTCACCGCCCTCCGCTGAACTGCGACGGCCACCACCGTCACAGTCTGGTGCGCTGCGTCGTCTCCCTGGCATGACCAACCGACCGAAGCCGAAGAAGTCAGCGAAACAGCAGGTCACCGTGGTGGGGGCCGGGTATGCGGGACTGCTCGCCGCCCTGCGACTCGCCCCCCACGCCCAGGTGACGCTGATCGACCCCAGCGACCGCTTCACCGAACGCGTACGCCTGCACGAACGCGCCGCCCACCCCCGCGAGGTGACCCATCCGCTCCGGGACCTCCTGTGCGGCACCGGCGTACGGCATCTGCCCCGGCGCGCCACCACCCTCGACCCGATCGCGCGCCTGGTCACCACGGACGACGGACAGCACCTCGCCTACGACCGGCTGGTGTACGCACTCGGCAGCCGCACCGCCCTCGCCAATCCCACCACCGACCGCACCGCCGGCACCGCCGACGAACGCGTCTACACCGCCGAGTCCACCGACCGCCTGCGCCAGCGGATGCGGGACGGCACGGGCTCGGTGGCGGTCGTCGGCGGCGGACTGACCGGAATCGAGCTGGCGGCCGAACTGGCCGAGGCCCACCCCCGCTGGACGGTCCGCCTCCTCTCCGCCGGCCCGGTGGCGGCTGGCCACTCCGCTCGGGGCCGGGCACATGTCCTCGCCGTCCTCACGGCGCTCGGGGTTCAGGTCGATGAGGGCCACCGGATCGCCGACCCGGCCGCCGTGGACGCGGACGCGGTGGTCTGGGCGGCCTCGATGGTCCCCAACACCTCCCTCGCCGCCGACGCCGGCCTGCCGCTCGACCCCCGGACGGGCAGGATCACGGTGGACGACACCCTCCGCTCGATCGCCCACCCCGAGATCTACGCGGTGGGCGATGCCGCCGCCGCTCACTCACCCCTGGCCGGCCCGATGCGCATGGGCTGCGCCGCCGCACTCCCCACCGGCGCCGCGGCGGCGACCTCGATCATCGCCGAGACCCGCGGCCAGGCACCGAAACCGCTGAGCTTCGGCTATGTGATCCAGTGTGTGAGCCTCGGCCGCCACGACGGACTGATCCAGCTCGTCCGCCCGGACGACACCCCTCGCGACCGCATCCTCACCGGCCGTCGAGCGGCCTTCATCAAGGAGCGCGTCGTCCGCTCCACCGTGCTGACCCTCCGCCTGGCCCGCCGCCACCCCACCGCGATCCCCTTCCTTCCCGGCCTGGGCTAACACCTCCCCTTCCTCCCGGCCTGCGCCGCCCGCACCCCTGAACCTCGGCCCGCCCCACCTCCTTGTCTCCCCGCCCCCTATCTCTCCACCTCCCCGTCTCCGCACCTCCCCGTCTCTGCCTCCCCGACGTCCGCCAGCCGGGGAGGCACCCCCGCCGAGCCGCCTTCGGCGACCAGTGCCCCCTGCCCCCGAGGCAGGGGGGCACCGGAGTCCCCTGCCCCCCGCCTGATCCCTCCCCGTCCGATCCCTCCGGCCTTGACGCCCCACACCTCCAGGAGGATTATTCATCACATGATGAATTTCTCTGGAGCCGCCGTTCTGGCCCGTGGGCTCTCCGTCGTACGAGGCGACCGCACCGTGCTGCACGCCATCGACTTCACCGTCCATCCCGGCCGGATCACCGGCCTTCTCGGCCCCTCCGGCTGCGGCAAATCCACCCTGATGCGCTCGGTCGTCGGCACTCAGGCCCATGTCACCGGCACCCTCGACATCCTCGGCAAGCCCGCGGGCGACGCCTCCCTCCGCTCCCGTATCGGCTATGTCACCCAGGCCCCCTCGGTCTACGACGACCTGACCGTCCGCCAGAACCTGGAGTACTTCGCCTCCGTCCTCCACCCCGGCCGCCACCGGCGCGAGGCCCGGCACGAACACGTCACCCGCGCCCTGTCCGACGTGGACCTCACCAGCCACGCGGAAGCCCTCGCCGGCCGCCTCTCCGGGGGACAGCGCAGCCGCGTCTCCCTCGCCGTCGCCCTGCTCGGCACCCCGGAACTACTCGTCCTCGACGAACCGACCGTCGGCCTCGACCCCGTACTCCGCCGCGACCTGTGGGACCTCTTCCACCGCCTCGCCGACGAACGCGGCGTGACCATCCTCATCTCCTCCCATGTGATGGACGAGGCCGAGCGCTGCCACCGCCTCCTACTGATGCGCGAAGGCGAGATCCTCGCCGAGGACACCCCCGACGACCTCCGCTTCCGCACCGGCTCACAGACGGTCGAGGCGGCCTTCCTCCACCTCGTCGACGAGGCCGACGCCCGCCCCACCGCCACCGACAGCGGCCCCGTCATGGGCGCCACCACCCCCGGCCCCGACCGCCGCTCCACAGCAACCGGCACCCACCCGCCGGCCGACACGGTTCAGGAGGACGTCCGATGACCGCTTCCCGCACCCTCGCCACCGCCGCCCGAGTCCTGCGCCAACTCCGCCACGACCCCCGGTCCATCGGGCTGATGGTCCTCGTCCCCTGCGTGATGCTCTTCCTGCTGCGCTATGTCTTCGACGGCAGCCCGGAGACCTTCAACTCCATCGGCGCCTCCCTCCTCGGCATCTTTCCGCTGATCACGATGTTCCTCGTGGCCTCCATCGCCACCCTGCGCGAGCGCACCTCCGGCACCCTGGAACGACTGCTCGCCATGCCCCTCGCCAAGGGCGACCTCATCACCGGATACGCGCTGGCCTTCGGCCTCGTCGCGGTCGTTCAGTCCCTCCTCGCCACCGGCCTCGCGCTCTGGGTCCTCGGCCTGGATGTCATCGGCTCCCCCTGGCTCCTTCTCCTCGTCGCCCTCCTCGATGCCCTGCTCGGCACCGCCCTCGGCCTCTTCGTCTCGGCCTTCGCCGCCTCGGAGTTCCAGGCGGTCCAGTTCATGCCGGCCGTGATCTTTCCGCAGCTCGTCCTCTGCGGCCTGTTCACTCCCCGCGAGGACATGCAGCCCGTCCTGGAGGGGATCTCGAACGTCCTGCCCATGTCCTACGCGGTGGACGCCATGACCGAGGTCCTGCGCCAGCCCGACGCCACCGGCACCTTCATCCGCGACATCCTGATCGTCGCCGCCTGCGCGGCCCTGGTGCTCGCCCTCGGCGCGGCCACCCTCCGCCGCCGCACCGCCTAGCGGAAGCCCCACCAACCGGCCGGGTGCAGGCGGAGATGAGTGCGGGACTCCGGGCGTACACCCCGCTCCCGCCCACGACCGTGAGCATGATCCGGGCCCGGCCTCGAATCACTGAGGCCGCACCAGCACCCGTACCGCCCCTCGGACACGACGGCACCACCACGTCCCCGGTGCAAGGATGTGCGCACATCCCCCACCGGCGAGGTGAACAGAACCATGACCCAGACAGTCGCAGTCCTCGGCACGGGCAAGATCGGCGAGGCCCTCCTCAGCGGCATGATCCGTGCCGGCTGGCGATCCGTCGATCTGCTGGTCACCACCCGCCGCACGGAACGCGCCGACGAGCTGCGCGACCGCTACGGGGTCGAATCGGTCACCAACGCCGAGGCGGCCAAGCGCGCCGACATCCTCATCCTGGCCGTCAAGCCCCAGGACATGGGCAGACTCCTTGACGAGCTGGCGCCGCACATCACCGCCGACCGCCTGGTCGTCAGCGCCGCGGCCGGTATCCCCACCTCCTTCATCGAGGAGCGCCTGACCTCCGGCACCCCTGTGGTTCGTGTCATGCCCAACACCCCCGTACTCGTCGACGAAGGCATGTCCGTGATCTCGGGCGGAAGCCACGCCACCGCCGAGCACCTCGCCCACACCGAGGGAATCTTCGGCAGCGTCGGCAAGACCCTCCGGGTCCCCGAGTCACAGCAGGACGCGGCCACCGCCCTGTCCGGCTCCGGACCCGCGTACTTCTACTTCCTGGTCGAGGCCATGACCGACGCGGGCATCCTCCTGGGCCTGCCCCGCGCCCAGGCCCACGACCTCATCGTCCAGGCCGCCATCGGCGCCGCGGTGATGCTCCGCGACAGCGGCGAACATCCGGTCAAGCTCCGCGAAGCCGTCACCTCCCCCGCGGGCACCACGATCAGCGCCATCCGCGAACTTGAGAACCACGGTGTACGCGCCGCTCTCATCGCCGCCCTCGAAGCCGCCCGCGACCGCAGTCGTGAGCTCGCCTCCGGCAACGGCTGACCTCCACTCCTCTCTTTCACCGCGGCGCCACGGTGAAAGAGAGGAGCAGGGCCGCCGGTCCGCTACCTGGGCAGCAGCCCGATCGCCGCATAGGCGGCATCGACCCTTGGCCGGGCCATCCCCCTCGCCCGGTCGGCCCCCTTCCTCAACACCTCGTCGACGTATCCCGCGTCCGCCGCCAGCGCCGCATGTCGCGCCCGCACCGGTTTCAGCAGCTCCACCACCGCGTCGGCCGTATCCCTCTTCAAGGCCCCGTACGACTCATATACACCGGCCAGCTCGACGGGGTTCCCTTCCGTGCAGGCGGCGAGGATCTCCAGCAGATTCGCGAGACCGGGACGGCCCTCGGGGTCGTACTCGACCTCACGTCCGCTGTCCGTGACGGCCCGCATGATCTTCTTGCGCACCAGGTCCGCCTCGTCGAGCAGATAGACGATCCCCGCCCCCGACTCGTGGGACTTCCCCATCTTCGAGTCCGGATCCTGTAGGTCCATGACCCGTGCCGCCACCGGCGGCCGCGTCGCCTTCGGCACGGTGAAGGTGTGCCCGTACCGCTGGTTGAACCGCACCGCGAGATCCCGGGTCAGCTCCACGTGCTGCGTCTGGTCGTCGCCCACCGGCACCTCATCGGTCCCGTAAGCCAGGATGTCCGCCGCCATCAGCACCGGATAGGTCAGCAGCGACAGCCGCACCCCTTCCCCGGCCGCCTGCGCCCGCGTGCTCTTCTCCTTGTACTGGATCATGCGCCGCAGCTCGCCGTCCGCGGCCGTGCACTCCAGCAGATACGACAGCCGGGCATGCTCGTCCACATGGCTCTGGACGAACAATGTGCACCGCTCCGGGTCGAGCCCCGCGGCAAGCATCAGCGTCGCCGCCTGCCGACTGAGCCTGCGCACCCGGGCCGGATCGTGCTCCACCGTCAGCGCGTGCAGATCGACCACGCTGAACAATGCGTCCGCCCGGTGCTGGTCGGTCTCCACCCAGCGACGCAGGGCGCCGAGGTAGTTGCCCAGCGTCATATGTCCCGTGGGCTTGATACCGCTGAAGATCCGAGTCATCCCGTTCTCCGTCCGTCTCTCGGTCGAAGCCGCCGCGTCCAGCGGCCCGGCCCCCGAGGTCGGAGAACGAAAAAGGCCGCCGAAGCGGCGGCCGTTGAATGTGCGCGCAGGTGCCGGCCGCCGTCAGGCGGGCCACCACTGGAGGGAGCACGTACGCGTAGTCACGAGGACGACAGTACGGGCTGGAGCCCCAGGTTGACAGCGACTTGCCGTCATCCGTAGTGTTCTCCGAGTTGTCCGACGTGAGCGCCGACTACGGTTGGTCCCCGGACAGCGATTCCGCAAGATCCATTACGGCCGGGTGACGTCATGTCACATGTCCGTGGTGTTCGTTTTGCGGAATGAGGAATCCGCGCTCGAAGGAGCGCAGCCCCGATTGGCGTCAGGGTGAACGATTCCGCTAAAGTCTCACTCGTCGGAACGGCCCAACAGCCGGAAAGACAACCCGATTTCGACCGGGAGTCAGGCCCGAAAGGATCTGATAAAGTCGGAGCAGCCGAAAGGCGAA